>NZ_JBHYGN010000007.1:0-527640 GCF_051858995.1 Brevundimonas sp.
GTCCATATCGCCGCTTCCATGATCTGGATGCGGTGAATGTCGATTCGGCCTAGCGGGAAGGCAGTTCGACGGTCGCCACGGCCTGGGCCGCCAGACCCTCGCCGCGACCGGTGAAGCCGAGGCCCTCTGACGTGGTCGCCTTCACGCTGACGGCGTCCAGCGGGATGTCGAGAATCTCGGCCAGCCGTTCGCGCATGGCCTGACGGTGCGGCTTCACCTTGGGCCGCTCGCAGATCAGGGTCACATCGACGTTCGAGATGCGGCCCCCGCGCGCGGTCACCAGACCGGCGGCGTGTTTCAGGAACAGGTCGGACGGCGCGCCCTTCCACTTGTCGTCGGTGGGCGGGAAGTGGTCGCCGATATCGCCTTCGCCGATGGCGCCGAGGATGGCGTCGGTCAGGGCGTGCAGGCCCGCGTCGGCGTCCGAATGGCCGATCAGGGTCTGGTCGTGCGGGATCTCCAGCCCGCACAGCCACACCCACTGGCCTGGCCCCCAGCGGTGGACGTCATAGCCCTGACCGATCCGGACGGTGCGGGGAATCAGGGCCTCGGCCATGGCGAAATCCTCGGGATAGGTCAGCTTCATCAGGCGGGCGTCGCCCTCGACGATCTTCACGCGGCCGCCCGCGCGCTCGACCATGGTGGCCTCATCGGTGGCGGTTTCATCAGCGGGCCAGGCGGCGAAGGCGTCGGTCAGGGTCTTCAGTGAAAAGGCCTGCGGGGTCTGGGCGCGCCACAGGGCCTCGCGCTCGACCGCGCCGGAGACGATGCCGTCCGGGCTGGCGCGGCGCAGGCTGTCGGCGACGGGCAGGGCGGGCAGGGCGCCGTCGGCCTGATCCAGCGCCGCGATGCAACGGGCGATGACGGCGGCGGACAGGAAGGGACGCGCCGCGTCATGCACCAGAACGGGCCGGTCGTCAGGACCGCCCAGCGCCGTCAAGCCAGCCTTGACCGAGTCGGTCCGCGCCGCGCCGCCGGTCACGGCGCGCCAGCCGGTCAGGCCGTGCAGCGCCTCGGCGGCCTCGGCCTCCGAACCGGCGGAGACCACGACCACCACATCCTGCGCGCCCGCCTTCAGCAGGGCCTCGACGGACCAGCGCACCACCGGCTTGCCGCCGAGCAGCCGCCATTGCTTGGCCCCTCCAGCACGGGTTCCAGAGCCGGCGGCGACGACCACGGCGGCGAAGGCGGGGAGGGGCGAGTTCATGTCCGGCCTTCTAATCGCCGCCGTAGTGCTTGACGAGAGGACATTGAGCGGCGGTAAGGAGCCGATGACCACAGGCCTTCAGATCGGTGATGTTTGGGTGCCCGGACGGGTGCTCACCGCGCCCATGACCGGGATCACCGATCTTCCGTTCCGCGTGCTCGCCTCCCGGCTGGGCGCCGCCTATGTCGCGACCGAGATGGTGGCCGCCGCCGAGCTGGCGCGCGCCCGGCCCGACGTCGTGCGCCGCGCCGCGGTCGGCGAAGGCCTGCCCCTGACCGTGATCCAGCTGGTCGGCCGTGATCCTGAGGCGATGGCCGAAGGCGCGCGCATGGCCGAGAAGGCGGGTGCGGACATCGTCGATCTGAACTTCGGCTGCCCGGCCAAGGAGGTCACCGGCGCCGCTTGCGGCTCGGCCCTGATGCGGACGCCGGACCTGGCCTGTCGCCTGATCGAGGCGGCGGTGAACGCCACCAGCCGCCCGGTCACGGTCAAGATGCGCCTGGGCTGGGACGAGGCCACCCGTAACGCGCCGCTGATCGCCAAGCGGGCGGAAGAGATCGGGGTGAAGGCCGTCACCGTGCACGGTCGCACGCGCCAGCAATTCTATACCGGCAAGGCCGACTGGACCGCAGTGGCTGATGTGAAGGCGGCCGTCTCCATCCCTGTGGTGGTCAACGGCGACATCCTGACCGCCGAGGACGCGCGCGAGGCGCTGCGGCAATCCAACGCGGACGCCCTGATGCTGGGGCGGGGCGTCTATGGCCGTCCGTGGCTGGCGCCGCATCTGGAGCGGGCGCTGGCCGACGGGACGGTGCTGCAGGAGCCGGATCGCGAGGAGCGGCTGGCCATCGTCATCGAGCACCTGCGCGCCTCGGTCGCCTTCTACGGCCTGCCGCTCGGGCTGAAGATGTTCCGCAAGCATCTGGGCTGGTACGTCGAGCAGGCACCCTGGCCGGCTGATCCGCTGGACCGCCGCGCGGCCAAGAGCCGGCTGTGTCGTCTGGACAGTCCACAGGAGGTCGAGACGGCCCTGACGGATCTGTGGTCTCCAGTGGCGCATTCCGGCAACTCAGGTGTTGATATTGCGCCACAGCTGGTCAAAGCTGGAGCGGCATGACGGACACACCCGCCGCTGATGTCGAACCCGCACCCACCGCGTCGAGCGGGCCGGGGCGCTGGTTCGCCGGTTGGTCGGAAACCCATCGTCGCAACGTCTTCATCGTCGCCTTCGCCCTGGCGCTGATCACCAATATCGGGGCCATCTGGCTGGTCGCCGTCGCTCCCGGCTTCGGCGGGCAGGGTGATCGGGCCTCGATCAGCCAGCTGATGCTGCTGATCCTGATCGCCAACCTGCTGCTGATCGGCGGGCTGGCCGCGGTGGTCGGGCGACGGGCCTTCAGCCTTGTCCGCCGTCGGGGCGACGCGGGCGCGCGCCTGCACCTGCGCTTCGTGATCCTGTTCTCGTCCGTGGCCCTGGTGCCCGCCATCCTGATCGCCCTGGTGTTCGGCGTGCTGGTCAATCGCGGCGTGGACCAGTGGTTCAGCAACAATGTGCAGGCCGCCGTCGACAACGGCGCCGCCATCGGCCTGGCCTACACCACCGACGTCTCCGGCGAGATCGACGCGGACATCTCGGTGATCGGCGAGCAGCTGGAGAGCATCCGGCCGATCTTCGACAACCGCATCCAGTTCTCGGACGCCCTCAGCCAGGTCGGCGAGCTGTTCGGCTATCCGGCCGTCTACATCATCGACGAGCATGGCGAGGTGCTGGCCAGCGGCGAGAGCCCGGACGCGCCGCCCTATGTCGCTCCGTCACGCGACGCACTGGAAGAGGCGCAGGCGCAGGAACAGCCGTCGGTCCAGCAACTGACCGAGGGACCGGACGCCATCCGGGGGCTGCGCGCCTTCCCGGCCTATGGCGACGCCTACCTCTATGTGGTCCGGCCGCTGCAGCCGGGCCTGGTCGGGCAGGTGGCCTCGGCCCGGGAATCCATCGTGGCCTACAAGGAGGCCGAGGACAGCCGCGCCCGGATCCAGGCCGTCTTCGCCCTCAGCTATTTCGAGACCGCGCTTCTGGTGCTGGTCGGCGCGGTCTGGCTGGGCATGTCGGCGGCCACCGCCATCTCGGCGCCCATCGGCCAGCTGGTCGCGGCGGCGGACCGGGTGTCGGGCGGCGACCTGTCCGCGCGGGTGAACGCCGACGACGGTCCGGGCGAGATCAAGACCCTGTCCGCCGCCTTCAACCGCATGACCGACGACCTCGAGGCCCAGCAGACGGCCTTGAGAATGGCCAGCGAGGAGGCGGTCGAGCGCTCGCGCTTCATCGAAACCGTGCTGTCGGGCGTCTCGGCCGGGGTCATCGGGGTGGACCGTCAGCGCCGCGTCTCGGCCATCAATGACAGCGCCGTCGAACTGCTGGGCATCTCCGAGGACGTCATCGGTCGTCCGCTGGGCGAGGTCACGCCGGAGCTGAGCGAACTGGCCCGCCGCGCCGAGGCCCATATCGAGGAAGAGATCGACGTCAGCACCGACGGCGAGACCCGCCGCCTGCGGGTCCGCATCGAGGGCGGGGTCGGGGGCGAGATGGTCCTGACCTTCGACGACATCACCCGTCTGGTCACCGCCCAGCGCAACGCCGCCTGGCGCGACGTGGCCCGCCGCATCGCCCACGAGATCAAGAACCCCCTGACCCCGATCCAGCTGTCCGCCGAGCGCCTGCGTCGCCGCTATCGCAAGATGGTCGAGGAGGACGTCGAGGTCTTCGACCGCTGCACCGAGACCATCATCCGGCAGGTCGGCGACATCGGCCGGATGGTGGACGAGTTCTCGTCCTTCGCCCGCATGCCCGCCCCGCGCTTCACCGCCGTCAGCCCGGCGGAGCTGCTGCGCGAGGCGGTCTTCGCCCAACGCGTGGCCGTGCCCGACATTGACATCGATCTGGTCGAGCCCCTGCCCAAGGTCACCATCCACGCCGACCGCCAGATGGTCGGCCAGGCCCTGACCAACATCCTGAAGAACGCGGGCGAGGCCGTGACGGCCCGGCGCGAGGCCAGTCCCAGGCCGGACGACGGCGACGGCCCCGGCATGTCGGCCCGGCTGTCGGTCGACGAGACAACCATGACCTTCGTCATCGAGGACGACGGCCCCGGCCTGCCGGCCAGGGACCGCGACCGCCTGACCGAACCCTATGTGACCACGCGCGAGAAGGGCACGGGCCTGGGCCTGGCCATCGTCAAACGCATCTGCGAGGAGCATGGCGGCGAGCTGAAGCTGGCCGACGCCGAGACCCTGTCCGGCGCGCGCGTGTGCCTGATCTTCCCCCTGAAATCCCCAGTGAAAGCCCCGGCCGGATCGAAGGACGCGAAAGCGTCCGGCGCCGTCCCGGCCGTTGAATAGCGAGGCGATATGCGACCCACCGGTGCCGATATCCTGGTCGTCGACGACGAGGCTGACATCCGCGAACTGGTCTCGGGCCTGCTCGAGGACGAGGGGCACGCCGTGCGCGTGGCCTCCAACTCCGACGAGGCCCTGGCCGCCATCCGCGCGCGTCGTCCATCGCTGGCGCTGCTCGACATCTGGATGCAGGGCGGGGGGCTGGACGGCCTCGAACTGCTGGACGTCATCAAGGAACTGGATCCCGACCTGCCGGTCGTCATGATCTCGGGCCACGGCAATATCGAAACCGCCGTCAGCGCGCTTCAGCGCGGCGCCTATGACTTCATCGAGAAGCCGTTCAAGTCGGACCGGCTGGTGGTCGTGGTCCAGCGCGCGCTGGAGGCCTCGGCCCTGAAGCGCGAGAACCGCCGCCTGCGCGCCCAGGTCGCCGCGCCGACCGGCCTGATCGGCAAGTCCGCCGCCGCCCAGACCCTGCGCTCGACCATCGCCAAGGTCGCCCCGGCCAATAGCCGCGTGCTGATCTCGGGCCCGCCCGGGTCGGGCAAGGAGCTGGTCGCGCGTCAGATCCACGAGGCCAGCGCCCGCTCGCGCGGCGAGTTCGTCGCCATCGCGGCGGCGGGCATGACCCCGGAACGCCTCGACGTCGAACTGTTCGGCGAGGAGGGCGGCGACGGCCGTCCGCGCAAGATCGGCGTGTTCGAACGCGCCCACGGAGGCACCCTGTATCTGGACGACGTCGGCGACATGCCGCGCGAAAGCCAGAGCCGGGTCCTGCGCGTGCTGGTCGAGCAGCGCTTCCGCCGCGTCGGCGGCGAGCAGGACGTGCAGGTCGACGTCCGCGTCGTCACCTCGACCTCGCGCGACCTCAAGCAGGAGATCGCCGAGGGCCGCTTCCGCGAGGACCTGTTCCATCGCCTGAACGTGGTGCCGATCCGCGTGCCCGCCCTGTCCGAGCGCCGCGAGGATATCCAGGAGCTGGTCGACTACTTCATCGAAAGCCTGGCCTCGTCGCAGGGGCTGCCGCGTCGCCGTCTGGGCGATGACGCCATCGCCGTGCTGCAGGTGCACCCGTGGCCGGGCAACGTCCGCCAGCTGCGCAACAACGTGGAGCGGCTGCTGATCCTCGCCACCGGCGACATCAACGACCCCATCGGCGCCGACGCCCTGCCGCAGGAGGCGACCAACGCCGGCTCCACCGGCAGCCTGGGCGCCGAGCGGATCATCGCCCTGCCGCTGCGCGAGGCCCGCGAGGTGTTCGAGCGCGAGTATCTGGCCGCCCAGATCATGCGCTTCGGCGGCAACATCAGCCGCACCGCCGCCTTCATCGGCATGGAACGGTCGGCCCTGCACAGAAAGCTCAAGTCGCTGGGTGTCTCGCCCGCCCGGGGCGGCGAGGAAGAGGAAGAAGGACCCGTCGAGGAATGAGCCGCGTCGCCTACGTCAACGGCCAGTACGTCCCGCACAGCCAGGCCAGCGTCCACGTCGAGGACCGGGGCTTCCAGTTCGCGGACGGGGTCTATGAGGTCTGGTCGATCTTCGACGGGCGCATGGCCGATTTCGACGGCCACATGACCCGCCTGCACCGCAGCCTGAACGAGCTGCGCATCGACATTCCCATGTCGCGCGAGGCCCTGACCGCGGTGCTGAAGGAGACCATCCGGCGCAACCGGGTGAAGAACGGCATCGTCTATCTGCAGGTCACGCGCGGCACGTCGCGTCGCGACCACCCTTTTCCGCCAGAAGGCACCCCGCCCAGCGTGGTCATCACCTCGAAGTCGATCAACCCGCTGAAGACCGACACCATCGCCGAGAAGGGCGTGGCCGTGGTGACGACGCCGGACATTCGCTGGGGCCGTTGCGACATCAAGACCGTGGGCCTGCTGGCCAATGTGCTGGCCAAGCAGCACGCGAAGGATCGCGGCGCCTATGAGTGCTGGATGGTCGACGACATGGGGCTGGTGACCGAGGGCTCCTCGACCAACGCCTGGATCATCGACGAGCACGGCAAGCTGCGCACCCGCGACACCCAGGCCAACATCCTCAAGGGCTGCACCCGCACGACCCTGCTCGACATCCTCAAGGAGGAGGGGATCGAGCTGGAGGAACGCGCCTTCACCGTCGAGGAGGCCCAGCGCGCGAAGGAGGCCTTCTTCACCGCCGCCGGGGCCTTCGTCATGCCCGCGATCTCGATCGACGGGGTGAAGATCGGCGACGGCAAGCCCGGCCCGGTCGCGACCCGTCTGCGCGAACTGTACATCGAACGCGGGACAAGGGACGCGGTCTGACCGGATTGGCGGTTGCCCCCCGCGTTCGGGCCGTTAAGGTGGCTGGACCGGCGTCGACCGGTCCCGCGCCGCTCCTCCGGCCGGAGAACAATCAAGAACGGGAACTACCCGCCATGTCTCAAGACAAGCGTCAGAACCTTCAGGACACCTTCCTCAACTCGGTCCGCAAGACCAAGACGCCGCTGACCATCTTCCTGGTCAACGGGGTCAAGCTGCAGGGCATCGTGACCTGGTTCGACAACTTCTGTGTGCTGCTGCGCCGGGACGGCCAGTCCCAGCTGGTCTACAAGCACGCCATCTCGACCATCATGCCCTCGGCCCCGGTCCAGCTGTACGAGCCGGACGCCGACGAGGACTGATCGTCCCGCCGGTTGCGGCGGTTGAAGAGTGAAAAGTGCTAGTGAGCGAGATGTGAGCCGATGCGGTGCACGTCTGCGCTTACTATATTCGCGCAGGCTGTGATGCGGACGGCGACATGTTGCGCGCGCCCTCTCTCACTAGCACTCTTCACCCACTCATCTCCGAGACCTGATCTGACCACCAAGCTTATCGACCATTCCGTGCCGCTCATCCGGGCGGTCGTCATCCATCCTGACGGACGCTCCGACAGCCCCCGGCTGGCGGAGGAGCGCCTGCAGGAAGCCGTGGGTCTGGCCGCCGCGCTGGACCTCGATGTGCGCGCCGAGGAAATCGTGCGCGTGCGCAAGACCGCGCCCGCCACCCTGTTCGGCTCGGGCAAGGTCGAGGAACTTGCCGCCCTCGTGCGCGCGGCCGAGGCGGAGGCCGTCGTCGTCGATGACCAGCTGACCCCCGTCCAGCAGCGCAATCTGGAGAAGGCGTGGGAGTGCAAGGTCATCGACCGCACCGGCCTGATCCTCGAAATCTTCGGCCGCCGGGCCCGCACCAAGGAAGGCCGTCTTCAGGTCGAACTGGCGCGGCTCGACTATGAGCGCTCGCGTCTGGTCCGTACCTGGACCCACCTTGAGCGGCAACGCGGCGGCACCGGCTCCACCGGCGGCCCCGGCGAAACCCAGATCGAGCTGGACCGCCGCCTGATCGCCGACCGCATCGTCCGCCTGAAGGCCGAGCTGGAGGAGGTGCGCCGCACCCGCGGCCTGCACCGCAAGGCCCGCCAGAAGGTCCCGTTCCCGACGGTCGCCCTGGTCGGCTACACCAACGCCGGCAAGTCGACGCTGTTCAACCGGCTGACGGGGTCCGAGGTCTTCGCCAAGGACCTGCTGTTCGCCACCCTGGACACCACCCAGCGCACCATCCGCCTGCCGCAGGGCCGTCCGGCCATCGTGGCGGACACCGTCGGCTTCATCTCCGACCTGCCGCACGAGCTGGTCGAAAGCTTCCGCGCCACGCTGGAAGAGGTGGGCGAGGCCGACCTGATCCTGCACGTGCGCGACATCGCCAGCCCCGACACCGAGGCCCAGGCCAAGGATGTCGAGGCGGTGCTGGACCAGATCCCCGCCGTCGAGGGCAAGACCCGCCGGGTGCTGGAGGTTTGGAACAAGATCGACCTGCTGGACGAGGACGCCCGCGAGACCATCCTCGGTCACGCCGAGCGCCTGCGGGCGCAGGGCAAGGCCGTGGCGGTCTCGGCCTGGACCGGGGAGGGGGTCGATCCCCTGCGCGAGACCATCGCCTCCCTCATCGACGACGATCCGGAAAGTGAGTTCACCCTCGAACCCCAGCAGGGCGAGGCCCTGGCCTGGCTCTACGCCAATGGTCGGGTCACGGGCCGCGAGACGGACGACGAGGGCCGCACCCACGTCACCGTCCGCCTGCACCCGGCGGCTCTGGGCCGGTACGAGCGGCAGTTCAGCGCCGGTTGATCAGACGGTTTGCGCCGGCGCGGGTTCACGCTCGCACCGGCGCAGGCGCTTTCCATTTCCGATACGACCAAATTTGACGGATGGCCCCTGTAGGATGGTTGGAGCCTGAGGACGAACTGTCTAGGAAAGGATCGGGCGTGCGCCTTGGCGGCTGACTTCGGGCGAGGCTTCCCCGCCGAAATGTCCACTAAAGCGCACTCAAAAAAATTTTGATCGAGAAGGATCAGGATGCACCTGATCGAGACCACCCTGCTGTTGCTGCTGGCTGTCGTGGTGTCGGGGTCCGTCGCCCGCATCACCCGCATCGCCCTGCCGCTGGTCCAGATCGCTCTGGGGGCCGGGATCGTGCTGGTCACCGGCCATTCTGTCGACCTCGAGCCGGACATCTTCTTCCTGCTCTTCCTGCCGCCGCTGCTGTTCCTCGACGGCTGGCGCATTCCCAGGGAGACGCTGGTCCGCGACCGGGCCGTCATCCTGGAGCTGGCGCTGGGGCTGGTGATCTTCACCGTCGTCGGCCTGGGCTTCCTGCTCTGGTGGATGATCCCCGAGATGCCGCTGGCGGTGGCCTTCGCGCTGGCCGCCATCCTGTCGCCGACCGACCCCATCGCGGTTCAGGCCATCGCCGCCCGCGCCCCGATCCCAAAGCGGCTGATGCACATCCTCGAGGGCGAGTCCCTCCTGAACGACGCCACCGGCCTGACCGCCATGCGGCTGGCCATCGTCGCCGCCTCGACCGGGACCTTCGTCCTGACGCAGGCGATCGGCAGCTTCCTGTGGCTGGCGCTGGCGGGCGTCGCGGCGGGCGTGGGCGTCACCCTGGTCATCAGCACGATCAAGGGCTGGATCAGCCGCCGCTGGGGCGAGGACGTCGGCGCCCAGATCCTGATCAGCCTGCTGATCCCCTTCGCCGCCTATCTCGTGGCCGAGGAGCTGCACGCCTCGGGCATCCTCGCCGCCGTCGCGGCGGGCATCACCATGAGCTTCACCGAGCGGGGCGGGGCGCGGGGCCAGTCGCTGGCCATGACCCGCATCCGCCGCGCCGTCGTCTGGGACACGGTCCAGTTCGTCGCCAATGGCCTGATCTTCGTCATCCTCGGCGAGCAGATGCCGTCGATCCTCTCGCGCTCGGCCGAGATCGTGGCCGGGACCAGCCGTCCCGAGGTCTGGTGGCTGGCGGTCTATGTCGCGGCCACCTTCGTGGCCCTGGCCGTGCTGCGCTTCATCTGGGTGTGGACCTCCCTGCGCCTGACCCTGTTCCGCAAGCGCCAGAAGGGGGCGCCGCCCAAGGTCGGCCTGCGCCTGACCGCCGTCATGTCGCTGGCGGGCGTGCGCGGGGCCATCACCCTGGCCGGCATCCTGACGGTCCCCTTCGCGCTGGAGGACGGCACGCCCATGCCCGCGCGAACGCTGGCCATCTTCCTGGCCGCCTCGGTCATCATCGTCTCGCTGGTGGTGGCGACCCTCGCCCTGCCCAGGCTGCTTCAGGGCGTCGAGCTGCCGCCCGAGCCGTCGCACCAGCGCGAGGAGGACCACGGTCGCGTCACCGCCGCACAGGCGGCCCTGATGGCCATCGAGGACGCCTCCCACGACCTCGCCGAGGGCAAGCCCAACCCGGACCTCTACAGCGACGTCGCCAGCCGCCTGATGGAGATCTACCGTCACCGCATCGAGAGCCGGACCCGCACGGACGAGGACGATGTCGAGGCCGCCCGCCTCGGCGACGCGGTCGAGCGCCAGCTGCGCCTCGTTGGCCTGAACGCCGAGCGCGACGAGCTCCGCCGCATGGCCCGGAGCCGCGAGATCGACGAGGTCACGGCCAAGAAGCTGATCCGCGAGATCGACCTGCAGGAGCTGAGGTACAGCTAGGCTTGGTAGGGCCTCAGCGGGGTGTCGGCCCGCAGGTACAGGGGATGCTTCGGGCTCCCATCCCCATTGGTCCCGAGGCACCAGAGGGGGATGCCGTCCTCGCGCAGGGCCTCGATCAGGGCCTTGCCCGCCGGGGCCAGCGCCTTGTTCAGCTTGCCGTGGCACAGGACCACCAGCCCAGCCCCCGCCGCCGCCTTGCGGATGGCCGGCAGGTTGTCGGGCGAGGAGGCCTCGACCCCCGGGGCCAGCAGCATCTTCGGGTCGGTCGCCCGGTAGTCGCCGACGTTGGCCTTGACCATGGCGTCGAAGCCTTCCCGTTGTGCAAAGGTCCACTCGCGGGCGCAGGTCGGGTCATTGACCGTGGCGTCCGCCGTCGAGGGGTTCATGCCGATGAACAGGACGTAGCGCTCGGGGAAGACGTCTCCCAGCCAGCGCCGCATCAGCTGGCGATAGCGGCCATCGGCGCTGAAGGTCGCGTCGCCGTTGACCCCCGGCATCAGGGCCAGCCGGACCTTGCCGCCCGGGTCGTGCTTGTCCGCCGTCATGCCCGCTCCGCCGCCTTGGCCGCGTCCCACAGGCCGTCCATCTCGGCGAGGTCCGACTGCTCCGGCGTCTTGCCCGCCTTGGCCAGCTCGGCCTCGATGAAGCCGAAGCGGCGCACGAATTTGGCGTTGGAGCCGCGCAGGGCGTCCTCGGGCTCGACCCCCAGCTTGCGGGCCAGGTTGGCGACGACGAACAGCAGGTCGCCGACCTCGCCCTTCGCCTTGTCCAGATCGCCCGCGGCGATCTCGGCCCGCAGCTCCGCGACCTCCTCGTGCAGCTTGTCGAAGACCTCGTCGGTCGAGGGCCAGTCGAAGCCGACGCGGGCGGCGCGCTTGGTCAGCTTGGCGGCGCGGGCGAGGGCGGGCAGGCCGACGGGCACGTCGTCCAGCACGCCGTGCTGGGCCTTGGCCGCGCGCTCGGCGGCCTTGATGTCCTCCCACCGGGCCTTCTGGGCCGCGCCGTCCGCCTTGGCCGCCTCGTCCCCGAAGACGTGCGGGTGCCGCCGCTCCAGCTTGTCGGCGATGGCCTCAGCCACGTCGTCGAAGACGAACAGGCCCTGCTCCTCGGCCATGCGGGCGTGGAAGACCACCTGGAACAGCAGGTCGCCCAGCTCGGACTTCAGCTCGGTCCAATCCTTGCGCTCGATGGCGTCGGCGACCTCATAGGCCTCCTCCAGCGTATAGGGCGCGATGGTCTCGAAGGTCTGCTCCATGTCCCAGGGACAGCCGCCCACGGGGGCGCGCAGCCGGGCCATGATGGCGTTCAGGCGGTCGATAGGCGTGGTCATGGGGTCTCGGGGTTGGCGTCGCGGGCGTCGAGGGCCTGGCGGATTTCGTTATGCCGCTGCGCGGTCAGGGGATAGCCCTTCAGCACCCAAGCCGACGCCGCCATCAACAGGGCGGGGACAAGGACGAAGAGCACCTGCAGGGTGATCAGCGACATCTCGCTATTGCCTCCGAGCGGCGGGATCGCCTTGAAGCCCACCCACTGCAGGATCAGGTAGGGGACCAGGGCGACGACGTGGCCGATCTTGGTCGTGGCCGACAGGATGGACAGCATCAGCCCGGTCCGGTCCACGCCGGTCTCGTAGCGTTCCTCGTCGCCCGCGTCCGCCATCATGGCGCGGGTCAGGAACAGGCCGGCGGCATAGGGCAGGCCGGCGATGAACATGACGACGGCGGTCAGGACGAAATTGTGCCCCGGCGCCAGCGTCGCCCCGAGATAAAGGACGGCCGATGAAATCCCGGCGATGGCCAGGCCGCGATCCTTGCCGACCCGCGTCGCCAGCCACGCCCAGAACGGCGCCCCGCACAAACCGCCGATGAAGTAGAGGACCATGAGCGGTCCGGCCTGGGCATGGTCGTAGCCCTTGATCTGGCCGAAGAAGAAGAACAGCAGCGAGCCGGTGATGCCCGGCGCGATGCCCAGCAGCAGGTCCGCGAACAGCAGCTTGCGCACCACCGGCTTCCTGAACAGCGACACATAGGCGCCCAGGCTGCCGTGCGGCTGGCCGCCACTGGTGACGGGTTCGGGAACGGCCAGCAACGCCAGGCCCACGGTCACCGGCAGGGCGATGACGATCGCCCAACCCATGATCCGGACGCCGGCGGCGTAGTCTCCGATGCCGGTCTTCTCCACCACCGTGGGCAGGATCAGGATCAGCACCACGCCGATGATGTTGAACACCTGCCACCAGCCATAGACGCGGCTGCGCTGGTCGTATTCGGGCGCCAGGACCGCGGCCCAGCCCAACTGGCTCAGCGTGCCGATCGAGAAACCGAGGTACAGGACCAGCAGCCAGGCGAAGAGGAAGATCGGCGGCGCGCCGGGCTGGACGGCGACGAACATCATATAGGCCGCCAGCATCAGGATCGGCGTCGCCAGCACCAGCCACGGGCGATAGCGCCCGAACCGGCTCTTGGTCCGGTCCATGGCCCAGCCGATGAAGGGGTCGAAGGTGATGTCGATCACGCGCACGATCATGAACATCGCCGCCACGGCCCCCAACTCCAGTCCCACGAAGGTGGCGTAGAAGTCCGGCAGGGTGACCGGCAGGGCCACGCCGAAGGCCGCGAGCGGCAGGCAGACGGTCGAGAAGGCCGCCAGCACGGCGTTGGAACGGCGCGGGGCGGTTGGCCTGGGGGCGGGCGGAGCGGCGTCGGTCATGGACAGGTCCGGAGCGACGGTCCCGAGTCGACCGTCCGGGCCAGCATGCCGCCTTTGCCGTCCGCGCGCGAGCGGTGAAGGGCCTTGCGGCGGACACGATCTCAAGGCCACCATCGGCGCATGATCCGGGGCTCCTTCCTGACGCGACTCGCCGCCTGCGCCGTTCTGGCCGCGGGCCTGTGCGCGGCCGGCGCCGCCTCGGCCCAGACGCAGGACCAGTGCGCCGCCGATCCCATCGAGTGGGACGGCCCGGCCTTCGCCAACGCCGTCTCGTTCCAGCGTCTGGAATGGGCGCCGTTCAGCGCCACGGAGTTCGGCTGGGAGACCTATCTGCCGCTGATCCACAAGGAGCTCGGCACCGATTGCGCCCCGTCCACGACCCGCTTCGCCCGGGCGCTGGCGGAGTTCCAGTACAGCCACGGCCTGCCGGCGACCGGCTGGTTCGACGCGGCCACCTTCGCCGTCTTCCGCGGGGTCTGGCAGGAGCGGCGGCCCTTCATCATGGCGCGGGTGAACCAGCAGCCGTGCCCCGACCCGCCGCCGCTGTACCAGCTGGGCTATCTGGTCGAGTCGGAGGAGCATGCCGACCGTCTGACACGCCTGCTGCGCCGTGACGTGCTGGACGCCTATAGGGCGCTGGTCGCCGCCGCCCGGGCCGAGGTGCCGGAGGTCGCGGCCGATCCGGAGTTGCTGCAGATCTTCTCGGGTTTCCGCGATCCGGAGGCTGACGCCGCCCGCTGCGCCCAGCAGGGCAATTGCGACGGCCTGCGCCGCGCGGCCTGTTCACCGCACCGCACCGGGACGGCGGTGGACCTCTATGTCGGCCAGGCGCCGGGGCTGGGCGTGGACAACACCTCGGCGGCCAGCCGCCTGCATATGACCCGTGGCCCGACCTATCGCTGGCTGGTCCGCAATGCCGAGCGGTTCGGCTTCGTGCCCTATGTCTATGAGCCCTGGCACTGGGAGTGGGTCAGCCCGACGGGCGGTTACGCCGGGCCGCCCCCGCCGAGCTGATGCGCCCGCTGACGCCCGGCGAGGTCGAGCTGGCTCGCGAGGCGTTCGGCGAGGCGCTGGACTATCGGCTCATCCGTATCCTGCCGTCGCCCTGGCCGTTTGATCGGGCCTTCGTGCCGGGCCGCTGGTTCGGGCGGGACTGGATCGTCTGGCCGGAGAAGATCCTGCCGGCCGACCTGTCGACCGCGCCGCTGAAGCTGCAGTCCACCTTCATCCATGAGCTGACCCATGTCTGGCAGGCCCAGCAGGGGGTGAACCTGCTGACCGGCAAGCTGAGGGCAGGGGACAGCGCCGCCAGCTATGCCTATCCGCTGGCCGACGACTGCGACTGGGACCGGCTGAACATTGAGCAGCAGGCTATGGTGGTCGAGCACCGCTTCCGGCTGTCGCGCGGGCTGAGCGTCCCTGCGGACAAGGCCTTCTACGACCGGGTCTGTCCCATCCAGCGCCACTGAATTTGCAAAGCCCTCTTGCGCGCCGTCGCGGCTCACCCGAAATAGACACTGCGACAGTTGCTTTTACTTGCAGGAGATGGCCGATGGCCCGCGTTCTGGTTCTTTATCACTCGACTTACGGCCATATCGAAACCATGGCGGAAGCCGTCGCCGAAGGCGCGGGCTCGGTCGAGGGCGTCACCGTCGATATCAAGCGCGTGCCGGAAACGGTGCCGGAAGAGCTGGCCAAGGCCTCGCACTACAAGCTGGACCAGAAGGCCCCGGTCGCGGTGATCGACGACCTGAAGGACTATGACGCCATCATCATCGGCGCCGGCACCCGCTTCGGGTCGGCCGCGTCGCAGATGCGCGCCTTCCTGGATCAGGCCGGAGGCCTGTGGTTCACAGGCGCCCTGATCGGCAAGGTGGGCGGCGCCTTCACCGCCAGCGCCACCCAACACGGCGGCCAGGAGAGCACCTTCCAGGGCCTGCACAACTTCTTCATGCACCACGGCATGCCGGTGGTGGGCCTGCCCTATTCCTATCAAGCTCAGATGACGCTGGATTCGGTTGAAGGCGGCTCGCCCTACGGCGCGACCACCATTACCGGCGGCGACGGTTCGCGTCTGCCCAGCGAGATTGAACTGGGCGGCGCGCGGTTCCAGGGTAAACACATCGCCGAACTGGCGAAGAAGCTGCACGGGTAAGCTGATGCGTCAGCCGGCGATCTTCTTCGGTCACGGGTCCCCGATGAACGCGCTGGGCGGTCCCTATGCGGACGCCTGGCGCGCGCTGGGGCAGGCCGTGGGCAAGCCGAAGGGGGTGGTCATGATCTCGGCCCACTGGGAAACCGGCGGGCTGGGCGTGACGGCGCAGGAAAAGCCGGAAACCATTCATGATTTCGGCGGCTTCCCGGCGGAATTGCATGCGATGCAGTATCCCGCTCCGGGGTCGCCGGCACTAGCCGCGCGCGTGTCGGAACTGACCGGCGCGATCCAGACGACCCAATGGGGTCTGGATCACGGCACCTGGTCGGTGCTGGCCCACGTCTGGCCGGAGGCCGATGTGCCGATCGTCCAGCTGTCGCTGAACCGCCAGCTGGACGCCCGCGGCCACTATGAGCTGGCCAAGCGTCTGGCGCCGCTGCGGGACGAGGGCATTGTCATCGCCGGCTCAGGCGACTTCGTGCACAATCTGCGCGCCTGGAAGCGCACGGGCGGCGAGCCCTATGACTGGGCGATCCACTTCAACGATGCGGTGAAGGCCGCCTTCGAGCGGGGCGACGACGAGGCCCTGATCGACTGGATCGACCTGGCCGAAGACGCCCAGTTGAGCGTGCCGACGGATGAGCACTATCTGCCGCTGCTCTACATCGCCGCCCAGCGCGCGCCGGGCGACGATGTGAGCTTCTTCAACGACGTCATCGAGGGTGGATCGATCTCGATGACGGGCGTCAGGATCGGCTGATCAGCCCTTCTTGGCCATGGCGGCGTCAACCGACCACGGACCGGCGCCCGCCGCGGCGAAGTATAGCCAGACGAAGCAGTACAGGGCGATGGTCTCGCCGCCGTTGACGATCGGGAACGGGCCCTGCGCCGCGTGCACCGCCCAGTAGCCGACGGCGCTGAAGCCGGCGGCGAGGAAGGCGACTGGACGGGTGAACAGGCCCAGCACCAGAAGCGCGCCGAAGATCAGCTCCAGCGGACCGGACAGGCCCGCGAGGCTGAGGCCCGGCGGCGGAACGCCGTCCACGGCGGGGAAGCCCAGCACCTTGGCGGTGCCGTGACACAGGAACAGCAGGCCCGCGACGATGCGCAGGACGCTGAGCAGCTGCGGCTGGTAGGCGGAGAACTTGTTGAACATTGAACCCTCCCTCTTTGCTTTCAGAAGCAGGGGAATGTGGGCCGGAGTCGGCCCATCGCACAATGTTCTCTGTTGTCAGGCCGCCCCCATCAAGCGGCTTTGTCGACCTCGACCATCTGCTGGATGGCGACATAGTCGGTCTTGCCCGTGCCCAGCACCGGCACGTCGTCCACGCGCATGATCTTCTTCGGGACAGCCAGTTCGGGCGCGCCGTGCTCGCGGGCCCATTCGGCCAGACTGGCGACGTCGGCGTCCTTGCGGTCGGTGACCAGCACCAGCTTCTCGCCCTTGCGGCTGTCCGGGACGGAGACGACGGCGTGGCGGGCCTCCGGCCAGACGGCGCTGGCCAGGCCCTCGACAGCGGTCAGGGAGACCATCTCGCCGCCGATCTTGGCGAAGCGCTTCACCCGGCCGAGGATGGCGATATAGCCCTCTTCGTCGATGTCCACGATGTCGCCCGTGTCATGCCAGCCGTCCTTGAGCGGCTCGATCTTGCGGGGATCGTCGGGCGACAGATAGCCTTCCATCACGTTCGGACCGCGCAGGTACAGGCGACCGCCCTCGGCGATGCCGGGCACCTCTTCCAGCTTCCATTCCATGCCGGGCAGGATCTGGCCGACCGAGCCCGGGCGGTTGCGGTCCGGGTGGTTCACCGCGACTACCGGCGCGGCTTCGGTCGCGCCGTAGCCTTCCAGAAGCTTCAGGCCGTGGAAGCGGGTGTTGAACAGGTGGTGGGTCTCGTCGCGTACCCGCTCGGCGCCGGCGACGACGAACTGCAGGGTGTCGAAATCGTCCGGCCCGGCGACGCGGGCGTACTGGTTCAGGAAGGTGTCGGTCGCGAACAGGATCGAGGCCTTCACCTGCGGCAGCAGTTCGACGATCTGCTTGGCGTGCAGCGGGGAGGGATACTGGAAGGCCTTCATGCCCTGCAGCAGGGGCAGCAGGACGCCGCCGGTCAGGCCGAAGCAGTGGAAGGTCGGCAGCGGGTTGAACATCACCCACTCCGGCTTCAGGTCGATGTGCTGGGCCACCTGACGGCAGTTGGCGACCAGATTGGCCTGGCTGAGGACCACGCCCTTGGGCGCGCCGAAGCTGCCTGAGGTGAACAGCACCACGCCCGGGGCGTGGGCGTCGGTCTTCACGCGGAAGCGCCTGGGCGCGATCCCGGCGGCGAGGCCGTACAGCTTGTCCGGCAGGCCGATGGTCTCGCGCACGTCATCGAGCCAGACGATCTCGGCGACCGTCTCGATGTCGGCGATCAGCTCTTCCAGCTTGGCCTGCTGGATGAAGCGCTTGGCGGTCAGGACCTTCTTGACGCCCGCGGCGGCCAGCGCCGCCTTGATGTTCCGCTCACCGGCCGTGAAGTTGATCATCACCGGCACCCGCCCGTGGGCGTGCAGGCCGTAGAAGGTGACGACCACGCCCATGCTGGACGGCAGCAGGATGCCGACGCGCTCTTCCAGCTCGGTCATGGCGGCGATCTTGCGACCCAGCACGAAGGCGGCGCGGATCAGGCCCGTATAGGTCAGCGGCTTGCGATCCTGGTCCTCAAGGATCTCCTTGTCGCCATAGGTTTCGCGGGCGGCGATCAGGGCGTCGAAAATACCTTCTTCGCCGACCTTGGCTTCCAGCGGTACGCGCAAAACTCATCCTCCGTCGACGCGTTGTGCCCGCGCCCGTGCTTTAGAGCGGGGGAAACTAGAGTGCGGCGTTCACCTTGAAAAGATGCGTTACCTTGCGTGAGGTTCCACCGCGCCTTGCCTTCGCCGCACGGAAAGACGACATACCGGCTTCAAAGCCCCGGAGCCCGAGCCCGCCTTGGTCACCCTGATCGACACGTTGAAGAAGACGCCGTCCGAACTGCGTCACCCGGAAAAGCAGAACCGCCCGGAGACCGCGGTGCTGAAAAAGCCGGACTGGCTGCGCGTGAAGGCGCCCGGTTCGGGCCAGTATAACGCCACCAAAGAGATCGTCCGCTCCAAGGGGCTGGTGACGGTCTGTGAAGAGGCCGCCTGCCCGAACATCGGCGAGTGCTGGAGCCAGAAGCACGCCACGCTCATGATCATGGGCGACACCTGCACCCGCGCCTGCGCCTTCTGCAATGTGAAGACCGGCCTGCCGCAGCCGCTGGATCCGGAAGAGCCGGGCAAGGTCGGCCTGGCCGTCCAGCAGATGGGCCTGAACCACGTCGTGATCACCTCGGTGGACCGCGACGACGTGTCCGACGGCGGCGCCGCCCACTTCGCCGAGGTGGTGCGCCAGATTCGCCTGCAGGCCCCGGACACCACCATCGAGATTCTGACGCCCGACTTCCTGCGCAAGGACGGGGCGGCGGCGGTGATGATCGACGCCAAGCCCGACGTCTTCAATCACAACCTCGAGACCGTTCCGCGCCTGTATCTGAAGATCCGGCCGGGCGCCCGCTACTTCCACTCGCTGCGCCTGCTGCAGATGGTCAAGGAGCGCGACCCGAACCAGTTCACCAAGTCCGGCATCATGGTCGGCCTGGGCGAGACCAAGGAAGAGGTCATGCAGGTGATGGACGACATGCGGTCCGCTGGCGTCGACTTCATCACCATCGGCCAGTACCTGCAGCCGACCCGCAAGCACGCGGCCATCGAGCGGTTCGTGACGCCGGAAGAGTTCAAGGCCTATGAGGCGATCGCCCGGGCCAAGGGCTTCCTGATGGTGTCGGCGTCGCCGTTGACCCGCAGCTCGCACCACGCCGGCGACGACTTCGCCCGGCTGAAGGCGGCGCGTCTGGCGCAGACGGGGCGCTGAGCCCCGCTTGGCCGTCCACCGCGTCTCGAAAATCCTGCCTTATCAACCGGATCAGCTGGCGGAGCTGGTGGCGGACGTGAAGGCCTATCCGGACTTCGTGAAGTGGGTCACGGGGATGCGGGTCTGGAACCTGCGCGAGGAGCGCCCGGGCGTGACCGTGCTGGATGCGGAGGCTTCGGTGGGCTTCTCCTTCCTGACCGAGCGGTTCTCGACCTGGGTGCGGCATGACCGCGATGCGCCGCTGGTGGAGGTCGGCCTGCTGCGCGGTCCGTTCCGGCATCTGAAGAACCGCTGGCAGTTCTTCCCCGATCCCAAGGGGACGCGGGTGGAGTTCATGATCGACTTCGCCTTTGCCAATCCGCTGCTGAACGGCATGCTGCAGGCGAACTTTGACCGCGCGGTCTCGGCCCTGATGAGCAGTTTCGAGGCCGAGGCGGCGCGCAGGTACCGACCCCAAACCGAGTTCAAGGCATGAGCTTCGACTTCGACGCGACGGTGGTGGGCGCCGGCGCGGTCGGCCTGGCGTGTGGGCGGGCGCTGGCGAAGCGCGGCCTGACGGTGCTGGTGCTGGAGAAGGAGCCGCACATCGGTCAGGGCGTGTCCTCGCGCAACAGCGAGGTCATCCACGGCGGGCTCTACTATCCGACCGGGTCGCTGAAGGCGAAATTCTGCGTGGAGGGTCGCCGGGCGCTCTACGCCTTCCTCGACAGCCACAAGGTCGACTACCGCAAATGCGGCAAGCTGGTCGTGGCGACCGAGGAGGCCGAGGTCGAGCGGATCGAGGCCATCTTCCAGCAGGCCAGCGCCAATGGGGTCGAGGGGCTGGAGCATCTGACCGGGGCGCAGGCGCGGGCGATGGAGCCGGGGCTGAACGCCCATGCGGCCATCCTGTCGCCCGAGAGCGGCCTGTTCGCCAGCCACGACTATATGCTGGCCCTGCAGGGCGAGATCGAGGACGCGGGCGGCTCCGTGGTCCTGTCCACGCCGTTTGAGCGGGCAAAGGCTCTGCCGGGCGGCGGGTTCACGATTACAGCTGGAGGGGAGGGCGGGGCGACCCTGACGAGCGGCCTGCTGGTCACCGCGCCGGGGCTGGGGGCGCAGGATGTGGCGGCCCGCATCGAGGGCTACCCGGCGGACCGCATCCCCAAGGGGCATTTCGGCAAGGGCGTGTATTTCCGGCTGATCGGCAAGGCGCCGTTCGAGCGGCTGATCTATCCGCCGCCGATCCCCGGCGCGCTGGGCACCCACTACCGCAAGGATCTGGGCGGGCAGGCGGTGTTCGGGCCGGACCTCGTGTATGTCGAGACCGAGGACTATTCCGTCGATCCGGCCAAGGCGGCCGAGTTCGAACACTATATCCGCCGCTTCTGGCCCGGCCTGCCGGAGGGCGGGCTGACGCCGGACTACGCCGGCATCCGCCCCAAGCTGCATGGCAAGGGCGAGCCCCAGCCGGACTTCCAGCTTCGAGGCCGGGACGATCATGGCCTGGACGGTTTGGTGGCCCTGTTCGGCATCGAGAGCCCCGGCCTGACCAGTTCATTGGCCATCGGCGAGGCGGTAGTCGGGATGCTGCACAATGACTGACCCTGTGATCCGCGATGCGACGCCCGCCGACCTGGAGCCCCTGCATGCGCTGGTGGAGAGCGCCTATCGCGGCGACAGCGCCCGGCGTGGCTGGAGCCATGAGGCTGACCTCCTGGATGGCCAGCGGACGGATGCGCAGGAACTGAAGACCCTGTTGGCCGACACGACGCAGGTGGTGCTGGTGGCCGAGGCGTCCGGGGAGCTGGTCGGATGCGTGGTCGCCGCCGACAAGGGGCAGGGGACCGCCTATCTGGGCATGCTGTCCGTTGATCCTGATCGTCAGGCGGGTGGGCTGGGCCGTCGGCTGGTGGGCGCCGCCGAGGCTGTGGCGCGCGAGCGATTCGGCGCCGGGCGGATGGAGATGACCGTGATCCACAGCCGGGCCGAGCTGATCGCCTGGTATGAACGCCTCGGCTACCGCCTGACCGGCGAGCGGCGGCCCTTCCCGATGCAGGACCCGCGATTCGGCCTGCCGCGCGTCGATGACCTGACCTTTGTGGTCCTGACGCGCGATCTGTGATGGAGATCCGGACGCCCCGCCTGCTGCTGCGCTCGGCCCGTGAGGACGATCTGGCGGCCATGCATGCGGTCCTGTCCGACCCGAGGGCGACCGAGTGGTGGTCCACGCCGCCGCACGCCGATCTGGCCCAGACCGAGGTCTGGATGGCCAGCATGATCGCCAATGGCGACCAGCACCCGGACTTCGTCATCGAGCGCGACGGCGTGGTGATTGGCAAGGTCGGTTTCTACGCCCTGCCGGACATCGGCTACATCCTGCATCCGGACCACTGGGGGCTGGGTCTGGCGGGCGAGGCGGCCGAGGCGGCGATCAGCCATGTGTTCGCGACCACGGACCTGCAGGACCTGACCGCTGACGTCGATCCGGACAACGCCGCATCGATTCGTTTGCTGGAACGATTGGGCTTTGTCCGGACCGGTTTCGTGGAGCGGACGTGGAATGTCGGGGGCGAGTGGAAGAACAGCTTCTATTACGGACTTTCGCGGTCTGACTGGCTCTCTCGCCCTCCGGCCTGATCGCCCCTTGAACTCCCGGAGCGGTTCAGGCATAAGCCCGCGCTCGCAAGGCGGCTCTGAACGGGCCGCCGCTATTGTTTTCGCGCCTTCATCGGCGCCCGACCAGAAGATTGAGACGGAAATGGCCGTTCCGAAGCGCAAAGTATCGCCCTCGCGTCGCAACATGCGCCGCGCCCACGACGCCCTGGGCACCAACGCCTACGTCGAGGACAAGGACACGGGCGAGCTGAAGCGCCCGCACCACATCGACCTGAAGACCGGCACCTACCGTGGTCGCCAGGTTCTGACCCCGAAGGAAGACTAGTCTTCTGACGGACCCCGGCTTCGGCCGAACGAAAGATTTTAACGGCGCGCGATGACCTCGCGCGCCGTTTTCGTGCGTTTATGGCTCCGGACAACCTTCTGGAGCTCCCATGATCCGCACCCTTCTGCTGACCACCGCCGTCCTGGCCGTCGCCGCATGCAATGCGCCGTCCGAGCCCGCCGCGCCCGCTGAACCGGCCCCGGCGCCCGCGCCGGAGACGCCGTCCCCGGCTCCGTCGAACGTTCTGACCGCCAACGGCTTCGGACCGCTGCGGATCGGCATGACGACCGCCGAAATCGAGGCCGCGCTCGGTCCGGACTCCCAGCCGAACGCGGTCGGCGGGGCCGACCCGGCGAGCTGCGACATCTTCCATCCCACGAACGCGCCCGAAGGCCTGCTGGTCATGACCAACGGCGGGGCCCTGGCCAGCGTCTGGCTGACTCGCGCGTCCACGGTTCCGACGGATCGCGGCTTCAAGATCGGCGACACCGCCGCGGCGGTGAAGGCGGCCTATGGCGCGGCCGCCGTCGTGGTTCCGCACAAGTATGAGGATGCGCCGGCGGAATACATCACGGTCTGGGCCACGCCGGACCACACCGGCCCGACCGCGCGCGGGATCAAGTACGAGATCGGCCAGGACGGGAAGGTGAAGGCCATCGCGGGCGGCGGCTCGTCGATCGAGAACGTGGAGATGTGCTCCTAACCGCCTGACATTTCGAAGGTCAGGGTCACGGCGTCGGCGGAGCGATCCGCCGGCCCGTGATAGACCGCCTCGATATTGTTGCCGTCCGGGTCGAGAACGAAGGCGGCGTAGTAGCCGGGGCGATATTCCGCACGCTCACCCGGGGCGCCGTTGTCGCGGCCGCCCGCCTTCAGAGCGGCGGCGTGGAAGCGCTGGACGGTTTCCTGATCCGGGGCCTGGAAGGCGAGGTGGACATGCGTGGGCGTCTCGCCCGTATCGATCCAGAACTCGTCGGCCCAGAGGTGGGTCTCTTCCTGATGGAAGGGAATGCCCAGGGCGTCGAAAACCGCGCCGTAGAAGGCCTTTGAGGCCTTCAGGTCCCGGGCGCGCAGGTGGACATGGTCGATCAGACGGCCGCGTTTCAGTTCCATGGGACGCTCCTTTGCGATGAGAACGCGTTACGGGGCGCAGCGGGTTCCTTGCCGTGGCGGGCCGCGACGGGCTAAACGCGGCGTCTGACCGTCGCCTCGCACAGCAGAGTTCTTCCATGACCGACATCGCCGAAATCGTCGCCCGCCAGATCCTCGACAGCCGGGGCAATCCGACGGTGGAAGTGGATGTGATTCTGGATGACGGCTCGTTCGGCCGCGCCGCCGTGCCCTCGGGCGCCTCGACCGGCGCGCACGAGGCTGTCGAACTGCGCGACGGCGACAAGGACCTGTGGGGCGGCAAGGGCGTCCAGAAGGCGGTCGACGCCGTCAACGGCGAAATCTTTGACGCCCTGTCCGGCATGGATGCCGAAGACCAGCGTCGCATCGACGAGACCCTGATCGGTCTGGACGGCACCGCCAACAAGGGCCGTCTGGGCGCCAACGCCATCCTTGGCGTCTCGCTGGCCTGCGCCAAGGCCAGCGCCGTCAGCTCGAACCTGCCGCTGTACCGCTATCTGGGCGGCGTCTCGGCCCGCGTGCTGCCGACCCCGCTGATGAACATCATCAACGGCGGCGCCCACGCCGACAATCCGATCGACATCCAGGAGTTCATGATCCTGCCGACCGGCGCGGAGACCTTCTCGGAAGGCCTGCGCATGGGTGCGGAAATCTTCCACTCGCTGAAGAAGGCCCTGAAGGACGCCGGGCACAACACCAACGTCGGCGACGAGGGCGGCTTCGCCCCGAACCTGCTGTCGGCGGAAGCGGCGCTGGAGTTCATCACCAAGGCCGGTCAGGCCGCGGGATATCTGGCGGGCGAGGACTTCCACCTGGGCCTCGACGTCGCCGCCACCGAGTTCTTCAAGGACGGCAAGTACGTCATGGCGGGAGAGGGCAAGACCTTCGACGCCGACGGCATGGTCGGCTACCTGGCCGACCTGTGCGAGCGCTTCCCGATCGTCTCGATCGAGGACGGCTGCGCCGAGGATGATTTCGACGGCTGGAAGATCCTGACGGACCGTCTCGGCGACCGCGTCCAGATCGTCGGCGACGACTTGTTCGTGACCAATCCGGCGCGTCTGGCCGCTGGTATCGGCGAAGGTCTGGCCAATTCGATCCTGATCAAGGTCAACCAGATCGGCACGCTTTCGGAGACGCTGGATGCGGTCGATATGGCCCACCGCGCCGGCTACACCGCCGTCATGAGCCACCGCTCGGGCGAGACCGAGGATTCGACCATCGCCGACCTGGCGGTCGCCACCAACTGCGGTCAGATCAAGACCGGCTCGCTGGCCCGTTCGGACCGCACGGCCAAGTACAACCAGCTGCTGCGCATCGAGGAACTGCTGGGCGACCAGGGCATGTATTTCGGCGACGGCATGCTGCTGAAATAGGCGAACGGCGGTTCGCACCGCCGGCGCCAGATTCTACGGTCAAGCTACGGTTCGTTAGGGCTTTTCGGTCATGACTCGTCAATCACGAGTCCACGCTCAGAAGGAGCGTCCGAGTGCCCGATCGCATGAAGCCCTACGTTCCGTCCTGCATCCTGCTGTTGCTGATCGCCTATCTGGGCGTTCAGGCCCTGACGGGCGAACGCGGGCTGCTGAGCGGGGGCGAGCGGGACGCGCTGCTGGCGCGCCGTGAGGCCCAACTGGCAGATATCCTTGAGGAAAAGCAGGATCTGGAAGTGCGCGTGCGCTACCTCCGGACTGACAGCCTGTCGCGGGATTTGCTGGAAGAGCGGGCCCGCGCGGTGCTGGGTTTCGCTGATCCCCGGGATTATGTGATCCGCGTGTCGCACCCAGTTCAGACCGCCGCCGCGCCACGCAATTCGTGAACTTTAGTTACAGCTTCGCCGGGTCGCTTTGCGTTTCGGGATCGAAGGCTGCTAAAGCCCCTTTCCGTAACGACAAGCGTCCCTGCACAGTGGGGGCCCACCGGGAGAAGACGGATGGCGAAGGCCCCCGCCGCCAAGACTGATTCAAAGAAAATTCCGAACACGCCCACGGCCTCGAAAGAGGACCTGCTGCGGTTCTATCGTGAAATGGTTCTGATCCGCCGCTTCGAGGAGCGCGCGGGCCAGCTGTACGGCATGGGCCTGATCGGCGGCTTCTGCCACCTGTACATCGGCCAGGAGGCCGTCGCGGTGGGCGTTCAGGAGAGCGTCAAGCAGGGCCACGACAAGATCATCACCGGCTACCGCGACCACGGCCACATGCTGGCCGCCGGCATGGACCCGAAAGAGGTCATGGCCGAGCTGACCGGCCGCATCGGCGGCTCGTCCAAGGGCAAGGGCGGCTCGATGCACATGTTCGACGTGCCGACCGGGTTCTACGGCGGTCACGGCATCGTCGGCGCCCAGGTGGCGCTGGGCACCGGCCTTGCCTTCGCGGGCAAGTACCGTGGCGATGACTCGGTCGCGTTCGTCTATTTCGGCGACGGCGCCTCGAACCAGGGTCAGGTCTACGAGAGCTTCAACATGGCCCAGCTGTGGAAGCTGCCGGCCATCTACATCATCGAGAACAACCAGTACGCCATGGGCACGAGCATCGAGCGCTCGTCGTCCACGACCGAGCTGTACCAGCGCGGCGCCAGCTTCGGCATCCCGGGCGAGCAGGTCGACGGCATGGACGTACTGGCGGTCCGCGACGCCACGGCCCGCGCCGTGAAGCGTGCGCGTGAAGGCGGTGGTCCCTACATCCTCGAGGTGAAGACCTATCGCTACCGCGGTCACTCGATGTCCGATCCGGCGAAATACCGGACGAAGGAGGAGGTCGACGAGGTCAAGAAGACCCGCGATCCGATCGATCACATCAAGCTGCTGCTCGATCAGGCCAAGGCGACGGAAGACGAGCTGAAGGCCATCGACAACGAAATCAAGGCGATCGTCGCCGAAGCTGTTCAATTCGCTCAAGAGAGCCCGGAGCCGGATCCGTCCGAGCTCTACACCGACGTTTACGTGGAGGCCTGATCCGTGACCGACATTCTGATGCCGGCGCTGTCCCCCACGATGGAAGAGGGCACGCTGACCAAATGGCACATCAAGGCCGGGGACGTCGTATCCGCGGGCCAGGTGATCGCCGAGATCGAAACCGACAAGGCCACGATGGAAGTCGAGGCCGTGGATGAGGGCGAGGTGCTGGAAATTCTCGTGGCCGAAGGCTCCGAGAACGTGAAGGTCAACACGCCGATCGCCCGTCTGGCGGGCGAAGACGGCGCGACCGCTCCGGCTCCGAAGGCTGAGGCGGCTCCGGCTGCCCCGGCGGATTCGTCGGGTGAGGAAGAAAAGGCCGCCGCTCCGGTCGCCGCGACCCCGACGGTCGAGCTGAAGGACCCGGAAATCCCGGCCGACGCCAAGCTGGTGAAGACGACCATCCGTGACGCCCTGCGCGACGCGATGGCCGAGGAAATGCGTCGCGACGCGAGCGTGTTCCTGATCGGCGAGGAAGTCGCCCAGTACCAGGGCGCCTACAAGGTCAGCCGTGAGCTGCTGCAGGAGTTCGGCGACCAGCGCGTCGTCGACACCCCGATCACCGAGCATGGTTTCGCCGGCCTGGGCGTCGGCGCCGCCATGGCGGGCCTGAAGCCCATCGTCGAGTTCATGACGTGGAACTTCGGCATGCAGGCCATCGACCACATCATCAACTCTGCGGCCAAGACCCTGTACATGTCGGGCGGCCAGATCCGCGCGCCCATCGTGTTCCGTGGTCCGAACGGCGCCGCGTCGCGCGTGGCGGCCCAGCACAGTCAGGACTATTCGGCCTGGTACGCCCAGGTTCCGGGCCTGAAGGTCATCGCGCCTTACGACGCGGCTGACGCCAAGGGCCTGCTGAAGGCGGCGATCCGCGATCCGAACCCTGTCGTCTTCCTCGAGCACGAGATGATGTACGGCCTCGAGTTCGACGTGCCGGACGTCGAGGACTACGTCCTGCCGATCGGCAAGGCCAAGGTCCGCCGCGAAGGCACGGACGTCACCATCACGGCGCACAGCCGCATGGTCGGCTTCGCCCTGCAGGCCGCCGAGCAGCTGGCCGGCGAAGGCATCTCGGTCGAGGTCGTCGACCTGCGCACCCTGCGTCCGCTGGACCACGAGACCATCGTCAACAGCGTCAAGAAGACCAACCGTCTGGTTTCGGCCGAAGAGGGCTGGGGTTCGATGGGCGTCGGCGCCGAGGTCGTGGCCCGTGTGATCGAGCACGCCTTCGACTATCTGGATGCGCCGCCGCTGCGCGTGCACCAGGAAGACGTGCCGCTGCCGTACGCCGCAAACCTCGAAGCCCTGTCGCTGCCGGGCGTGGACAAGATCATCAAGGCTGTGAAGCAGGTGATGGCATGACCGACGCCAGCGCCTTTGACCTGGTCACTCCGGACAGCGTCGCCGCTGATCCGGAGGCCATCGAGATCATCCGCATCTGGTGGTCGAAGAATGAGCCGGTGATGTCGGTGAAGCCGGCGTTCAACAACCCGGCCCAGTTCGGCGAACTGCTGGCCATCGCCGCCCGCCACATGGCCTACGGCTACGCCGTGCGTCACGGCCACAATGAGAAGGAGGCGTACAACCGCATCCTTCACGGCCTGAGCGAGGCCATCAAGGCCGACAACGTCACGACCGTCGCCGAGCCGATCTCGCCCAACGGAGGCGTGCAATGACCGACATCCTGATGCCCGCCCTGTCTCCGACGATGGAAGAGGGCGTTCTGGCCAAGTGGCACGTGAAGGCGGGTGACGTGGTCAAGGCCGGCGACGTGATCGCCGAGATCGAAACCGACAAGGCCACCATGGAAGTCGAGGCCGTGGACGAGGGCGAGATCACCGACATCCTCGTGGCCGAAGGGACCGAGGGCGTGAAGGTGAATACCCCTATCGCCCGCCTGAAGGACGAGGGCGGCGCCGCCGCTCCGGCCAAGGCTGATGCGCCGAAGGCTGCCGAAGCGCCCAACGCTGAAGCCGCCGCTCCGGCCGCCAAGGTGGAAGCGCCCAAGGCGGCTCCGGCCGCGCCGAAGGCTGCTGACGGCGGTCGTCTGTTCGCTTCGCCGCTGGCGCGTCGTCTGGCCGCCCAGAACGGCGTCGATCTGACGGTGATCAAGGGCACCGGCCCGCACGGTCGGATCGTCAAGCGCGACGTGGAAGCCGCGCCCAAGGGCGGCGCCAAGCCGGCTCCGGCTGCCGCCGCCTCGGGCATCGCCTCGCGTCCGGTCCAGTCGCTGGCCCAGATGGGCATTCCGGACGGCAGCTACGACCTGATCCCGCTGGACGGCATGAAGAAGGCCATCGCCCGGCGCATGGTCGAGTCGATCCAGCAGGTGCCCCACTTCCCGCTGTTCATCGATGTCGAGCTGGACGCCCTGCTGGCGGCCCGCGCCAAGATCAATGCGCTGCTCGAGAAGGACGGCGTGAAGGTCTCGGTCAACGATTTCGTCATCAAGGCCGCCGCCATGGCCCTGAAGGCCGTGCCGGAAGCCAACGCCAGCTATACGCCCGAAGGCATCGCCATGCACCACAACGCCGATGTGGCGATGGCGGTGGCGATCGACGGCGGCCTGATCACCCCGATCATCCGCAAGGCCGAGCTGAAGTCCCTGTCTCAGATCGCCACCGAGTCCAAGGACCTGGCCAAGCGCGCCCGCGACCGCAAGCTGAAGCCGGAAGAGTTCCAGGGCGGCACCTTCTCGGTGTCCAACCTGGGCATGTTCGGCATCAAGTCGTTCTCGTCGATCATCAATGAGCCGCAGGGCGCGATCATGAGCGTCGGCGCGGGCGAGCAGCGTCCGGTCGTCAAGAACGGCCAGCTGGCCATCGCCACCGTCATGACGGTGACCATGACCTGCGATCACCGCGTCGTCGACGGCGCGACGGGCGCCCGCTTCCTGCAGGCGTTCAAGCCGCTGATCGAAGATCCCGTGACGATGCTGGCGTAAGGGCGAGGGCAGGGCATGACCTCGGTCTATGACTTCACCGCCACCGGGATCGACGGGACCGAGGTTCCGCTGTCCCGGTTCGCGGGGAAGGCCCTGCTGATCGTCAACGTCGCCTCGCGCTGCGGCTACACCCCGCAGTACGAGGGGCTGGAGGCTCTGTCCCGCGAACTGGCCGACCGGCCGTTCGCGGTGCTGGGTTTCCCCTGCAACCAGTTCGGGGCGCAGGAGCCGGGGCGGGCGGACGAGATCGCCAGCTTCTGCTCCACGACCTATGGCGTCGACTTTCCGATGTTCGACAAGATCGAGGTCAACGGCCGCAACCGGCATCCGCTCTTTGACTGGCTGACCCGCCAGAAACGCGGCCTTCTGGGGACGCGTGACGTAAAGTGGAACTTCACCAAATTCCTGACCGACCGGGAGGGCAGGGTGGTCGCCCGCTACGCGCCCCAGGTCGAACCCCGGGCCATCAAGGCCGACATTGAGAAGTTGATCTGACCATGGCTGCTGAATTCGATCTCGTCATCATCGGTTCGGGCCCGGGCGGCTATGTCGCCGCCATCCGCGCCTCGCAGCTGGGCCAGAAGGTCGCCATCGTCGAGCGCGAAGCGCTGGGCGGCATCTGCCTGAACTGGGGCTGTATCCCGACCAAGGCCCTGCTGAAGTCGGGCGAGAAGTATGAAAGCCTGTCGCACCTGAAGGACTACGGCCTGTCCGCCACGGGCGCGTCGTTCGACTTCGACGCCATCATCCAGCGCTCGCGCGGCGTCGCGGCGACGATGAACAAGGGCGTCGCCTTCCTGATGAAGAAGCACAAGGTCGAGGTGATCGAGGGCTCGGCCAAGCTGGAGAAGGCCGCCGGAACGCCCAAGGTCGTCGTCGCCCTGAAGGCGGGCGGTTCGCGCACCGTCGATGCGAAGAACGTCATGCTGGCCGTCGGCGCCCGCGCTCGCGCCCTGCCGCAGATCGGCCTGGAGGCTGACGGCGACAAGATCTGGGCCTATCGCGACGCCCTGGCGCCCAAGAAGCTGCCCAAGACCTTCGTGGTCATCGGCTCGGGCGCCATCGGTCTGGAATTCGCGAGCTTCTACCGTGCCTTGGGCGCGGAAGTTACGGTCGTGGAAGCGGTCGAGCGCATCATGCCGGTCGAGGACGAGGAAATCTCCAAGGCCGCCCAGAAGGCCCTGGAGAAGCGCGGCATCAAGTTCCGCGTCGGCGCCAAGGTGACCAAGGTCTCCAAGACCGCCTCGGGCGTGAAGGTCGACGTCGAGATCGGCGGCAAGGCCGAGGCGCTGGAAGCCGAGGTCTGCATCTCGGCCGTGGGCATCACCGCCAACACCGACGGCATCGGTCTGGAGGCGCTGGGCGTCGAGCTGGATCGCGGCCACATCAAAATCGACAGCCACTGCCAGACCAATCTGCCTGGCCTCTATGCCATCGGCGACTGCGCCGGCGCGCCCTGGCTGGCGCACAAGGCCTCGCACGAAGGCATCCACGCCGCCGAGTACATCGCGGGCTTCAAGACCCCGAACGTCGTCTCGCCCATCGCCGGCTGCACCTACACTCAGCCGCAGGTCGCCTCGGTCGGCGTGACCGAACAGGCCGCCCGCGCCGAGAAGCGCGAGGTCAAAGTCGGCCGCTTCCCGTTCAAGGTGAACGGCAAGGCCGTGGCCGCCGGCGAGACGGAGGGCTTCGTGAAGACCATCTTCGATGCGAAGACCGGCGCCCTGATCGGCGCCCACATGATCGGCCACGAAGTCACCGAGATGATCCAGGGCTACGTCACCGCCATCACCATGGAGGCGACGGAAGAGGACATGCACGGCATCGTCTATCCGCACCCGACCATGTCGGAGGCCATGCACGAGGCGCAACTCGACGCCTACGGGCGCATGCTGCACATGTGATGCTGACGGTCCGGTATGCGCTGACCCGCGAAGAATTGCGGGCCTGGTACAAGGCAATGTGGCTGCGGAAGCTGTGGGTGTTCCACGCGGCTATCGCGGTACTGCTGTCTGCGACCTTCGCCATGGCGGAGATCGGTGGTTCGACCTTGTCGGGTTTCCAGTCGGGCGTCGCCGCCAGCGCGCTGATCATCGTCTTCATGATCGTCTGGCCCCAGATTCGTTACCGGGCAGATGAGCGGACCCTGACGTTCGACGCTGAGGGCCTGTCCTACGTTCGCGGCTCGCAAACCGGTTTCATGGCCTGGAAGCAGATCGCTTCTGTCGCCGATACGCCGGAGGGGGTTGTCGTCACGGGGCGCAGCCTGAGCGCATTCATCGTCCCCACACGGGCGTTTGGCGGCGAGGCGGAGAAGGTCGAGGCCTTTCGGACAATCAGCGAGCTCTGTCGGCGGGCGTCCTGACGCCCCACCGGAGGCGTTCGTCAGTGAAGTTCCTCGCTGCTCCCCGGTAGCCCCAGCTTCGCCAGCTTGTCAGGGTTGCGGGTGATGTAGACGGCGGTGATACGGCCATCCTCGATCTCCAGCGCGGTCGTCTGCAATGTGCCGTCCCGCTCGTAGCTGATGTAGCCCGGCAGGCCGTCGATCCGGCTCCAGCGGACCAGAACCGGGGGGATGGTCAGCTTGCGATGCAGGCCCGCGAACAGGCGCACGATCCGGTCCAGACCGATGATGGGCCGCAGCCAGGCGTTGGCCTTGCCGCCGCCGTCGGCGGTCAGGATGACGCCGTCGGCCAGCAGGGCGCGCAGGCCCGCGACGTCGCCGTTGTTGGTGGCGTGGAAGAAGGCCCTGGCGATGCGGTCGCCTTCCTCCGGCGCGACGGGATAGCGTGGGCGGGCCGACTGCACATGTTTGCGGGCGCGGACCGCCAGCTGGCGGATGGCGGCGGCGTCCCGGCCCAGCGTGCCGGCTATCTCGTCCATCGGGACGGCGAAGACGTCGTGCAGCAGGAAGGCGGCGCGCTCCAGCGGCGACAACCGCTCCAGCGCCATCATCAGGGTCAGGGTCAACTCGTCCTGCGCCGGGGCTTCCTCCTCCGGCTCATAGACCGGCTCAGGAAGCCAGTTGCCGACATAGGCCTCGCGGCGGGCGCGGGCGGACTTAATGATGTCGAGGGACAGGCGGGTGACGGTGCGCACCAGAAAGGCCGCCGGCTGGCGCACCGTGCTCTGGTCCACGCCCTGCCAGCGGATCCACGCCTCCTGCACCACATCCTCGGCCTCCGCGCACGAGCCGAGCATGCGGTAGGCGATACGGACCAGGCGGGTCCGGTTTGCCTCGAACACAGCCGTCGTGTCCTGATCCCCCATCATGCGCCCATTCGCGCCCGCCACGGGGTTCAAAGCAAGCCCTCGACGGTCATGGCCGCGCGGACGGTGGGCGGGCGCGTAGCCTATCACGAAGGGCCGCCAGCCGCTCGGGCGTCTCGACCCCGACCCGTTCCGCCCAGAGCAGCATGACGAACAGGTAGAAGTCGGCCACCGTCGGCGTGTCGCGGAACAGGAAGTCCCCCGCCATTGCGGCCTCCAGAGGGGCCAGAAGGCGCTGGACGTTGGCCGTCGCGGCGGCCTTCTCCGCCGGACTTCCTGCGTGCCACATCGGCTTGAAGGCGCGGTGGATCTCGGTCGTGATGTAGGTCAGCGCCTCCAGCACCCGCGTCCGGCCCAGCGGGCCGGACAGGGTGAGGGCGGGGGACTGGTTGCGCGCGGAAGGATGGTCCGACGAGTTCCGGGCTCGATGGGCCGCTGCTGAGCAGCTTGCTGCCTTGGCTGGCCTCGACTGAGACCTAAGGCCACCCTGTCCAGCCTGGAAGCGCGATGAAAACTTGATTCCGACAACGTTTCGAATAATCTAGAAATATGGAAACCGAAGCCTCAATTCTCGCTCTCGCCGCCCTCGCTCAATCGACACGGCTGGAGGCGTTTCGCCTGCTTGTGCGTCACGAACCCGACGGCCTGCCGGCCGGTGACATCTCCAACCATCTAGCGATCCCGGCCAACACCTTGTCGTCCCATCTCGGCGTCCTGACCCGTGCGGGCCTGATCAAGTCGGAGCGACGGAGCCGGTCGATCATCTACCGGGCCGACCTGGAGCGGTTCCGCGACCTGGTCCTGTTTCTGCTCAAGGACTGCTGCGGGGGCAGGGCTGACCTTTGCGAGCCCTTGCTGGCTGAACTTGCGCACTGCCGCCCCTGAGGATCCCGTGGACATCGTCATCTATCACAACCCGGCCTGCGGGACGTCGCGCAACGCGCTCGATCTGATCCGCCACGTCGGGATCGAGCCTCACGTGATCGAATACCTGAAGACCCCGCCGTCGCGCGCCATGGTCGCCTGGCTGGCCGAACGGACCGGCAAGCCGCTGCGCGATCTGTTGCGCGAGAAGGGCACGCCGTTCGTCGAACTGGGTCTCGGCGACCCGGCCCTGACGGACGACCAGCTGCTCGATGCGATCGAGACCCATCCGGTCCTGCTCAATCGTCCTATAGTCGTCAGTCCTCTCGGTGTCGGCCTGTGCAGACCGTCCGAGGCGGTCCTGGACCTTCTGCCCGCCGATGATCTGAAGCCCTTCGCCAAGGAAGACGGCGAGGTCGTGATCGACGACGCCGGCCAGAGAGTGACGCGATGACCGATACCCCCATGACGGCGTCGCCACGTCGACTGTCGTTCCTCGACCGCTGGCTGACGGTGTGGATTTTCGCGGCCATGGGCTTCGGCATTCTGCTTGGAACCGTGGCGCCGGGCCTGCCCGCCTGGATAGACGGTCTCTCGGTGGGGACCACCAACATCCCGATCACCATCGGCCTGATCCTGATGATGTACCCGCCACTGGCCAAGGTCCGGTACGAAGCCTTGCCGCGCGTGTTCGCCGACAAGCGGGTCCTGGCCCTGTCCCTGTTCCAGAACTGGGTGCTGGGTCCGGTGCTGATGTTCGCGTTGGCGGTCATCTTCCTGCGCGATCAGCCGGAGTACATGACCGGCGTGATCCTGATCGGCCTGGCGCGCTGCATCGCCATGGTGCTGGTCTGGAACCAGCTGGCGCGGGGCGACAACCAGTATGTGGCCGGTCTCGTGGCCTTCAACTCGATCTTTCAAATCCTGTTCTTCAGCCTCTACGCCTGGCTCTTCCTGACCGTCCTGCCGACGCTGTTCGGCCTTCAGAGCAGCGTGGTGGACGTCAGCGTCTGGACCATCGCCGGAGCCGTGCTGGTCTATCTCGGCGTGCCGTTCCTGGCGGGTTTCCTGACCCGCCGCAGCCTGATCGCCCGCAAGGGCGCCGACTGGTATGAGCGCCGCTTCCTGCCGCGCATCGGGCCGATGACCCTGATCGCGCTGCTCTTCACCATCGTGGCCATGTTCAGTCTGAAGGGCGGGGAGGTGGTGGCCCTGCCGCTCGACGCCCTGCGCATCGCCATGCCCCTTACGCTCTACTTCCTGATCATGTTCGTGGTCAGCTTTCTGATGGGGCGGCTGATCGAGGCGGACTATCCGCGCACCACGGCCTTGGCCTTCACCGCCGCGTCCAACAATTTCGAGCTGGCCATCGCGGTGGCCATCGCCGCCTTCGGCCTGGCGTCGCCGGTGGCCTTCGCCGCCGTCATCGGCCCGCTGGTGGAGGTGCCGGTGCTGATCCTGCTGGTGTCGGTCGCCCTCTGGATGGGGCGACGCTGGTTCCCGGACACGGTCCCGCCGGCGGAGGCCGGGTGATGATGCTCCTCCGTCTGATCGAGGCGAGCGACGACGGCTTGGTCGCCGCCCTGCGGGCCGAAGGCCTGCCCGCGCCTGACGCCGGCCGTTACTTCAGCGCCGATCACGACGGCGCCGTCGTTGGCTACGTTGGGCTGGAGGGAGAAGGGCGCGACCTGCTGCTCCGCTCCCTGGTCGTGCTCGCCGACCAGAACGCGCAAGGCCTGGGAAGCCGGGTGCTGGCCGCCGCCGAGTCCGTCGCCGGCGACCTCGGCGCCGCACGCCTTCATCTGCTCACCACGACGGCCGAGCCCTTCTTCGCCCGGCACGGCTACCGGGCCGCGAACCGCCAGACGGCGCCCGAGACGATCCGGCGCACCCGCGAGTTCTCGGGGCTCTGCCCGGCGTCGGCGGCCTATCTCACCAAGGATCTCTGATGACCTTCGCCCGCCTGCGATCGCTGCCTGATCCGGATCATCTGCCGGCCTTGGACGAGGCTTATCTCTCGGCCGATCCCGCCCGCGACCTGGGGGCCAACGACCATCCGCCCCGGATCCTGCTTCTCTATGGCTCTCTGCGTGAGCGGTCCTATTCACGCTTCTGCGTCGAAGAGGCGGCTCGCCTGCTGCGATGGATGGGCTGCGAAACCCGCATCTTCGATCCGTCGGACCTGCCCCTTCCGGGGTCGCACGGCGACGACGATCACCCGGCGGTGCGCGAATTGCGCGAGCACGCCCTGTGGTCGGAGGGCATGGTCTGGTGCAGCCCCGAGCGGCACGGTCAGGTGTCGGGCCTGATGAAGCTGCAGATCGACCATCTGCCGCTGAGCATGGGCGGCGTGCGCCCGACCCAAGGCCGGACCCTCGCCGTCATGCAGGTCTCCGGCGGGTCGCAGAGCTTCAATGCCGTCAATACCCTGCGACTGCTGGGTCGGTGGATGCGGATGATCACCATCCCCAACCAGTCGAGCGTGGCCAAGGCCTTCCAGGAGTTCGACGACGCCGGGCGGATGAAGCCGTCCGTCTACTATGAGCGCATCGTCGATGTGATGGAGGAGTTCGTCCGCTTCACCATCCTCACCCGGCCTCATGCCGCGCGGCTGGTCGACCGCTACTCCGAGCGGAAGGCGGCCGGGGTTCCGATCGACGCAGCCACCGATCTGTCATCTATCGCCATCGCTGCGCGACAAGTTGCCCCGGCCCGTGACGAGGAACCGCCGCCGACCTCTATACGGACGTGGTGGGTAAGTTCGTCGAGAACGAGATCGACCGCTGGAAGAACGGATTGATCGCGGGACCGACGTCGTCGCTGTATCATCAGCGACATCATCTGTACCAAGGACAGGAGGTGTCAGTCGATCAGCCGGTACGTTTAACGCCTAAGATATATTATGCGAAATAAATGTATGATCCAGGCCGCGCTTGTCAGTGTTCCAGGTTCCTGAGACTCCGGGCCTGAGCGGCGGTTTGGTTCCGGGTTCGTTGGACTCCGGTTCCAGGTTCGTCGGACTCAGGCGCTAAGCGGCTTCCGCATTCGCGCTTTCCAGCACATGGCTGACGGCGGTGAACACTAGCTCATTCGGCGTCACCCGTCGACCAAGCGCCGCATCCCGAACGGTGTGAGCAAACCGGACCGGCACGTTGACGCTGATGTGTACAGCGTCGTTCTCGATTGCGAAAAGATGCCGATATCCCGCCATGTGGTCTCGGATGAAGGTCTCCACGGTCTCGACGTAGAAGTCTGCGGCTTTCGACCCACGACGGGCCGCCAACGTCTTCATGGCTTCGTGCATCGGCCTGGGCAGACGAAGACTCATCGAACGATGACCGCTTTCCTCGGCGGATTGGGCGTCGCTGGAGGTCTTCACTTTCGCTCCCTTAGGCAGTTCATCCAGGGAGATTCGCAAACCCGGACTCTGTCGTCTAGAGCGTTCGATTATATCCTATGGGATATAAAGTGCGACCGCTGCCGCGGGTCCAATGCGCTTGGTTAACGAGGCTGGCCATCTTCGGATTCGCGCTTCCATCTCCGCTAGGCGGCTGTCTTCGGCATAAGCGAACAACAGACTCAGAAGATCGGATGTCGCGAGCCCGCCGAGTGCACTACGGGCTCGTTTCTGTCCAATCCGACCGTAAGCTAGTTCGGCGTGTACATTCAGTTGACGGCCATCCTCCAGATGGTCAAATCGGGAGGGGTCGATCAGGATGCGTGCGCAACTTTCGAGAAGCCGGCGTTGCCAGAAGGCGCCGATCGACGGGAAACTGCCCGGTCCAAACTGAGCGGCCTGTTCCTGTGGGAGCCAGTCCCCCTCGGCGACCCGATGGATCAGACGCTCCCGGCTGCCACGAGCTTGCGTGAGAAGCAGGTCGGCCAGGTCCATCAGCACCGTGCGCGCGGCCGACCAATGGGGACCTACACACCAGTAGTCAGGGAAGGCCGATCCTCGCAGCGCCGAGCAGATGTCATTTTCCAGGCAGAAACCCAGCACCGAGAACGACCCCTTACGCCCTCCCCTCCGCTGACCAGCGCGCCGAAAGGGATCTGTGACCTGATCGACATCGCGAACAAATCGAACCCGGTGATCTCGAAGGCCTGCGACAATGACGGGTACAAGCTCCGCCGCCGCGAGGTCGGTCAGCGGAATGCGGTGTTTTTCGCAGCTAACGCGCCAGCAAAGGCGCCATTGATTGCGTAGGTAGTGGTCCCGGCCTGCGGCCGCGTCGTCGGCGAGGCAGGCCTCGCACCCCTTGCCGATGCCTGCCGAGTTGCTTGCCGGGATGTTTAGGTCGTCGATGGTGAACCGGGGCCATTCGGGCGTCGCTAAAGCCAGCCTTTCCAAATCGGCTTGGGATGCCCCTCCCCTCTGCATCGCCTTGAGTATGTGCTGCGAAAGGGCGACTCCTCCGCGGATCGCCTGGTCAGCCAGTACTGGATCCAGCCGTCTTCGCGCCGACCATCGGAGGACGACCGAGCTGGGCGCTTCGTCAGGATAGGAGAGCGTCATCAGATCGCGGACCGTCGAGTCCGCCTTCCCGCTCGGGTCCGCGCATGCCTTAGGGCGGCGAGGCTATTGCTGAGCTCGCCAGATTCAAGGATGGCCTCCGTGATCTGTTCTGAGCCTGACAGCACCGCCTGGGAGCTGGCCTCCTGCACCAGGTACGAGGCTCGACCGACATAGCCACTGGTCAACTCATAGGCACGCTCGAGCATGCTCACTGACCAGGATGTTGGCTGCCGCAGCGGCATGGCTCCGGTTAGCAGTTCCACAAACTCGCGGAACTCTGGCGGGGCGAGTGGCCTGAGTTCAAAGGTCTCAAACCGGTTTTCGAGCTGCTCATCGCCTTGCAGAGCCGTCATCGCCGCCGCCGTCCCGAAGCCCAGCAGAGCCATCCGGTGCACATTGCAAAGTCTGCGAATGGCGTTGAGACATACGTTGCCCCGCGCGCCGACATAAGCGTTCAAGTTGCCCGCCTCGTCCAAGATCATAACGTCGGGACGAAGCTCATCGAGAAACGAAGAAACCGCTCTCAACAGGGTACGAACATTGCCGCTGGGCACATACTGATGTCCGGCTTGCAGTATGGCTTCGTAGAATCGAGCTTCGTCTGCCTCGACCGGGGCCTCAACCATCAGGACTACCGGCGGCTTCAGCAAGCCGGGAAGAAACGTTCTCTGAGAAATTTCCCGCAACAGCTTCACTTTGAGCGCTGTCTTGCCGGCGTTCGGGACACCCCAGAACAGCAAGGCCTTCGGCCGCAACCGGCCTGCCGTGACAATGGCGAGACGAGCGCGGATGAGGGCTTCGTCGCTCACCGGATTTGAAGCCCATCGGTCTTTCAGAATGAGAGTAACCCGGGACCAGGGATCGTCTTGGAGGACTGGAGTATCGGTCACCACTCCTCGACCTCGCGCGCTTGCGATGGAAGCGGCCTCGAGTTGAAGTCGAGCGCCAGAGGCGCAGTTTCCACGGAGAGAAAAACGGATGTCTTGGATTCTATCGCGCGCTGGGTGCTTTCGCTTTGACGCCTCGCGCGCCGCGTAGCTTTTGCCTCGGCCTCTATGAGCTCCTGCGCCTGTTCCCGCAGAGAATGGATGTCGTCCTCGTTGAAGGTGGACGCCGCCTTTGCCCGAAGTTCGGCACATGCCAACTCGTGCTCCCTCAGCGTGAATGGGGGCCTCCTGCGATACAGGTGGACCCTCTCCCATCCAGTCGGGCTCAAGACCCAGATGTAAGACATGTCGCGTGGGTCGAAACGAAGTTCGACCGATCCGGCCCCTTTACGGATTAGCGGGCCGAACCAAGGAGCCCAGTAGCGGAGCACCTTGAAATGGATACCCGTGCGGCTGACCTGTCGCTTCGCGCTGGGTAGGAAGGCCAGCAGTACATCCTCCGCATAGCTCGGGGGAACAGCTTTCGGTTTAAAGCCATTTTGGACTGCTTCGTCCCAACGAGATTGGGGTGTGAAGCCATCGATGCCGCGGTGTGGGGACCGATGGTAGCGGCTGATTTGCAGGAGTACCCACGTCTCGAATGCATCGAGCGTCATGACCGCCCGACGATCACTGTCGTAATCACCGCGCTGTTCAACGTTGGAGAAGGTGGTCCCCGGTACGAGATGCAACTCGCCCATCAGAGTGCCGATGAAACGTTCAATCAGCGCTCCGAACCGCGGCTGGCGGACCGGGCGGAAGTATTGGGCTACATCGTAGGTATCCAAGCCACGCCTGATCGCCAGCGACTTGAAGTCCATGCCGTTGTCGGAGTGAAGGACCTCAGGGAAACCGTGGCAGGGCCAAGGCCAATCGTGACCAATCGATTCAAGAAGGGCGTCTTTGGGCATAAATGCCCTAAGCAGCACCATTGCCGTCTGGATGATCGACGGCGCCCCCAAGCTCACGTAGCAGCCGACGCACATTCGCGTGTAAGCATCAATCACTAGCGTGATCGTGGGCCGCCCGATTGGCAGTCGATAACGCCTGTCGACGAGGATCAGATCGGCCAAGGTGTGATCAATGAGCCAGATCTGATTTGGGGCTGTGGCCTCAATGCCTCCGGGGCGAGGGGCGGTTCGTTCGGCAGCATTCTCCCCTTCCCTGGTCCGCAAACGCGTGAACAGGTCGATCGCCTGTATTCGCGTATGAACGGCTTTGCGGCCGGGCGGGATTAGCCCCTGCGCTCGGCACTTGCCTCGTATCTCGATGACCACAGCCGATTCCTTCGGCTTCTGAGACGAGCAGTACGAGCGTTCCAGGACCTCTGAGATCACCGCCTCGATGCGTGGGTCGAGCAACCCTTGGCCGGCCTCGGGGCCTGGCGCATGAGGCAAGAGAGCCGTGGGGCGTGGATCTGCCTCCAGTAGCCGGATCAGCCGATATGCATTGGATGTCGAAATGCCGAGAAGCTGCGCTGCCCGGTCTACATCCGCGCGCTTCTTCCTATCTCGCTGTGCCAAGGGAGCGAGGATTTCCGCTTGTCGCACGGCCGTTGCCCAATCGGCATCCGAAGCGTCATCGCGGCCAATCCGCTGAGCCATTGGGAAGTTCGCTAATAATTGGATATGTGGATATCAGCATTTATTGTTTCTTGGATGTCAACTCGACGGCGTCTTCCATCTGGTGGCGCAACCCGGAGATCGCTCGCTGCAGCGTCCATCCCAGAAAGCCGAAGGCCGCGACTAGTCGAGCGCCTCGACCTCGAAGGCGTCGGCGGCGAACATCTCGAAGGCCGTGACGAAGACGATCTCCGGGCGGCGCTCCTCGGGCATCTGGGCGGCGACGGCCAGGCCGCTCAGATCGGGCATCTGGATGTCCAGCAGCACCAGATCCGGCCCGGTCTCCTCTATGGCTTTCAGCGCGCTCTCGCCGTCGGTCGCCGTTCCGGCCAGTTCGACGCCGGGGATCTGGGCCAGCAGGATCTGCAGTCGCTCGCGGGCGGCGGGTTCGTCATCGACGATCAGGACGCGCATCAGGCGGCTCCCTCGGCGGCGTTTTCGATCTGCAGCGGCAGGCGCAGGATGACCCGAAAGCCGGGGTTCAGGGGCTCGGCGATCACCACCCCGCGCGCGCCGTACAGCACTTCCAGGCGTTCGCGGATGGCGGTCAGGCCGATGCCGCTGCCGGGCGCCTGCAGGCTGGATTTGAGGGGACGGGCGTCATCGCGGACGGTGATGACCAGATCATCGTCCGTCGCCGAGACCTGTATCACAAGGGAGACGCGGCTGCGGCTGCGTGCGACGCCGTGCTTGATGGCGTTCTCGACCAGAGGCTGCAGGATGAAGCTGGGCGCCATCGCGTTCCGCAGCCGCTCCGGGCAGAGGATTTCGACCGACAGCCGTTCGCGGAAGCGTTCGGCCTCGATCTCCAGATAGGCCTCCACGGTTCCCAGTTCGTCCTCCAGGCGGAGGAAGCCGCTGGAATCCAGCGACAGGGTTTGGCGGAGGAAGGAGGCCAGCCGCTCCAGCATGGCCTCGGCGTCGGCGTTGCGGTGCGCGACCACGGCGGCGCTGACGGCATTCAGGGTGTTGAACAGGAAGTGGGGGTTCAGCTGGTATCTCAGCGCCGCCAGCCGCGCCGCGGTCGCCGTCTCTCGCGCCTGCGCCGTCTGGCTTTCGGCGATGACGAGCTGGGCTTCCCGTTCCCGCAGGCGCTCGTTGAAGTCGACCAGCACGGCGCCGGCGACGAAGATGGCGAACATCCAGCCGACGAAGATGGTGTTGCTGGTGGCGCGGAACAGGATGTAGCTGAGGGGACGGTCGGGGGTCATTCCGATCTTCGACAGCAGCACGCCGACCGCGCCGTCGATGAGGCCGAGCAGAACCGCGCTGACCGCCGTGCCGAAGATCGCGGCCGCGATATACCGGGCACGGGATCGCGTCGCCCACGGATGCAGCCACTCGTACAGACCCACACAGATCAGAATCCCGCCCATCACGAACGTCACGACCGTGATCAGCGTCGCGGTCGAGAAATCCCCGTTGGCGAAGGCCGGCGCGAGCAGAAGCGGGATGTTCACGGCCCAGAGCGCCACGGCGATCAGCCAGGCGCGGGCGCGCGGATCAGTCGGAAGTGTCATGCCGTGACGCTAGCGCAGGCCGTCGGGCGCGCCCATCCACTCCGTCGCCCCGGAAACGCGTTTCGTCGATGGCGGGAGAACGGGATATCGGCGCCGGTTTGATCAGCCTGCGGACAGCGCGCCGTTTGTCGTGCGAGGCCGCGGATTGGTCGCTCCGGCGACGCTCCCGGCGCCTCGGGCGCTGGCGGGTCGCGCGTGTCGGGCGCGCGCCGCAGAAGGGCTCCACACAAGGACAAGGAGCCCCTCATGTTCCCGCTGAAGACGACCGATAGTCCCCTCCCGTCTCGCACGTCGGCGCGCCTTCTGCTGTGCGCCAGCCTGTGCGCCGTGATGAGCGCCAGCGCGGCCTCGCCGATGCACGCCTGGACGCAGGATGGAGCCGAGGCCGCCCCCGATGACGGCTTCCAGCCGCTCGGCGCCTGGTCGGTGCGGGTGGACCGGATCGAGAACCCCCGCGAGGACCGGCTGGTCCACGTCTATCTGACCCTGCGCAACGATAGCGCGCGAAACCTGATGCAGACCGAGAACGTCAGCGTGCTGTTCGAGGACACGACCGGCATCACCGTCGAGAGCGGTCAGGGGCTGAAGGCTCAGCCCGGCTATCCGGAATTGTTCGGCTCGCCGCCGCCGGTTGTCGCCCCCGGTCGGGAAATCAGGACCAAGTTCGTCTTCGACCGCAACCGCGGCGCCACCCCCGTGCGCGTCACGGTGCAGGAAGGCCGCGATCACTCGGCCGATTTCGAATTCTAGGCCTTGCGCGCGCGGTCCTGCAGTCGGGCCGCGAGGCTGGAGGTGTCCCAACGGGCGCCGCCCAGAGCCTGAACCTCGGAATAGAACTGATCGACCAGGGCGGTCAGGGCCAGATGGCTGCCGTTGGCGCGGGCCTCGTCCAGCACGAGGCCCAAGTCCTTGCGCATCCAGTCGACGGCGAAGCCGAAATCGAACTCGCCCTTGGCCATGGTCTTCCAGCGGTTGTCCATCTGCCAGGACTGGGCCGCGCCCTTGGACACGGCGTCGTAGACGGCGTCCGTGTCCAGACCGGCCTGTTCAGCGAAATGCACGGCCTCGGCCAGGCCCTGGACGACGCCCGCGATGCAGATCTGGTTGACCATCTTGGTCAGTTGGCCCGCGCCCGAGGGGCCCATGTGCTTGATGGCCTTCGAATAGCTCATCAGCGCAGGTTCCACCCGAGACAGGGCGTCGGCGTCGCCGCCCGCCATGACGCTGAGCTGGCCGTTCTCGGCGCCTGCCTGACCCCCTGAGACCGGGGCGTCGATGAAGAAGGCCCCCTGCCCCGTCGTCAGGTCGGCCATTTCACGGGCGACCTTGGCCGAGGTCGTGGTGTGGTCGACGATGACGGCGCCCGGCGCCAGATGCGGCAGGGCCTCGATCACCACCTGACGGACGTCGTCGTCATTGCCGACGCACAGGACGAACAGCCCCGCGCCTGCGGCCGCCTCGGCCACGGTGGCGACGAAGGTCCCGCCGGTCGCTTCGGCCCAGGCCCGCGCCTTGTCCGGCGAGCGGTTGTAGCCCACCACCGCATGGCCCGCCGTGACCAGATGCCGGGCCATCGGGCCGCCCATCACGCCCAGGCCCGCGAAACCGGTCTTCATTCGTCTGCTCCAAGCGATCGGTAACGGCCACGCCAGAAGGTCAGGGCGTCGCCGTGAGAGGTGGAAAAGGCCTCGACCCGGCCCACGATGACCATATGGTCGCCCATCTGGATGCGGTCGTGCACCACGCACTCGAACCGGGCCAGGGCCTCCGGCAGGCAGGGCGGGCCGTCGGGGCGGCGTTCGAACTCACCCGGCTCCAGCAAGGCCACGCCGCGCGCGAAGCGGACGGCCTTGTCCTTGTCCTCGACGGGCAGGACGTGGACGGCGAAATGCTCGGCCGCGGCGAAAACGGGCCAGCGCTCGGACCGCTCGTCGATGCACCACAGCAGAAGGCGCGGCTCCAGCGACACCGAGGTGAAGGAGTTGATGGTCAGGCCCAGCGGCCCCTGCGGGCTGTCGGCTGTGACCACGCAGACGCCGGTCGCGAACGAACCGAGCGCCCGGCGATAGGCCAGGGTCTCGTCGGTCGGGTGTTCGGGCGGCGGTTCAAGCGTCACGCCCCGTGCCTAAGGTCCCCCGCCCCTCAAAACAAGCGGGATCGGCGGTTCGGACGATATGGGAAACGTCGCCTTAACCCTGTTGTCCCATGTTCGGACAGTTTCGGCGTGTGAAGGCCCGTACCATGTCCATGAGCGATCGCCCGATCCTCATCAAGAAGGTCAAGAAAGGCGGCCACGACGGCCACCATGGCGGCGCGTGGAAGGTCGCCTATGCGGACTTCGTGACCGCGATGATGGCCTTCTTCCTGCTGATGTGGCTGATCAACACGACCGATCCGGAACAGAAGCGCGGCATCGCCGAATATTTCGCTCCGGCCAGTGTGTCGTCGACGACCTCGGGCTCGGGCGGCATCCTGGGCGGCACCGCCCTGGGCGACGACGGCGCCAAGTCCTCGGGCAGCATGTCGGTCATCACCCAGCTGGCTCCCGACGCCCCGGTCAATCCGGCCGAACAGGTCGGTCAGAGCTCGGATCTGGCCGGCGCCAGCGAGGCCCAGCTGCGCGAGGAAATCGCCCGCCGCGAGGCCGCCGACTTCGCCTCGGCCGCCGAATCCCTGCGTCAGGCCATGCAGTCGATGCCCGAGCTGGCCGAGCTGTCCAAACAACTGATCATCGACCAGACTCCGGAGGGTCTGCGCATCCAGCTGGTCGACCAGGAAGGCCGGTCGATGTTCGAGCAGAACTCCTCGCGCCCCAACGCCCGGGCGCAGGTGCTGCTGCGGGCCGTGTCGCGGGTGATCAACCAGTTGCCGAACCGCATCTCCATCACTGGCCACACCTCGGCGGCGCCGGGATCGAACCGCGCGACCGGCCCCAACGACTGGACCCTGTCGTCCGAGCGCGCCAACGCCTCGCGTCTGGTGCTGCAGGCCGCGGGCGTTGATCCGGACCGCGTCTACCAGGTCTCGGGCAAGGCCGGCTCTGACCCGCTCTACCCGGATGATCCGACCCTGGCGGGCAACCGCCGGATCGCCATCGTGCTGTTGCGCGAGGCGCCGGTCCTGCCCATGGACACCAGCCTGTGACCACCCGCCTGTCGCGCCGGGTTCGGGCGACGGGCGAACGGGCTTGCGCCTCGCTGCAATGCGGCGCCAGATGCGGACATGAACGGTTCGCCGGAATTCGGACGCCTTCAGGTGCGGAGATGACTCCGTGACCTTCGTTCCGCAGCGCCAGCTTCGCTTCTACATGACGTCGGTGGCGCCGTGTCCCTATCTGCCGGGCCAGACCGAACGGAAGGTGTTCGCCAACCTGCCCTTCAGCGACGGCGCCCACGTCAATGACGAGCTGACCCAGGCGGGCTTCCGCCGCAGCCAGAACATCGCCTATCGCCCGGCCTGCGAGACCTGCGAGGCCTGTGTGTCGGTGCGGGTCCCGGTGGGTGAGTTCGTCTTTTCCCGATCGCAACGGCGGATTCTGAAGCGCAACGACGATCTGTCGCGCGATCTGGTCGAGGCCGAGGCCACGACCGAGCAGTTCGACCTGCTGCGCCGCTATCTGGCCGCCCGCCACGCCGAGGGCGGCATGAACGGCATGGGCTGGCACGACTATGTCGCCATGGTCGAGGACACGGCGGTCCGAACCCATCTGATCGAATACCGCATGCCGTCAGCGGATGGCGGACCGGGCGATCTGGTCGGCGTCTGCCTGACCGACCTGCTCTCGGACGGGCTGTCGATGGTCTACAGCTTCTTCGATCCGGCCCTCGAGGACCGCAGCCCCGGCCGGTTCGCCATCCTGGATCACATCCGGCAGGCCCAGGCGGTCGGACTGCCCTATCTGTATCTCGGCTACTGGGTCCGGGGCTCGCAGAAGATGGACTACAAGGCCTCGTTCCGCCCGATGGAGCAGCTCACCCGCTTCGGCTGGGAGCGGCTGATGGATCAGCCCGCCGACGGCACCGAAGTCTCGTAGGACGCGGCGTAGGACGGCGCGGCCTCGCCGGACCACGGACCGGGATCGCGCCCGCCCCCGAATTTCTTCAGGGCCTCGATGCGTTTCTCGATCGGCGGGTGGCTGGCGAACAGGCCTTCAAGGCCGACGCCGTCCGGCTGGTTGTCCAAGAACATCTGTTGCAGCTCGTCCGGCCCCTTCAGGCTGGAGCGGCCCTCGACCTTGCGCAGGGCCGAGATCATGGCGTCCGGGTTCTTGGTCAGCTCGACCGCCCCCGCATCGGCCACATATTCGCGGGTCCGCGACAGCATCATCCGGATCACCAGCGCCAGCACGAAGCCGATCACGGCGAAGGCGATGCCGATCAGGATCAGCGGCATGGCGTTCTTGTTGTCGTCGTTGCTACGCCGACGTCCGCCCGAATAGAGCAGCGCCCGGAACACCATCTCGGCCAGCACGCTGATGATCCCCGCGAAGATCGAGGCGATCACCATGGTCCGCACGTCCTTGTTGATGACGTGGGTCAGCTCGTGGGCCAGCACGGCCTCCAGCTCGTCGCGGGTCAGCTGCTGCACCAGTCCGCGCGTGACGGTGATGCTGTACTGCCCCTCGTGCAGGCCTGTGGCGAAGGCGTTCAGGCTGTCGTTGTCGATGACCCGGAGGGTCGGCGTGCGCAGGCCCCGCGAGATCGCCAGATTCTCAAGCAGATTATAGAGTTCCGGCTCGGTCTTGCGTTCGACCTTGCGGGCGCCGGTCAGGGCGTCGACCATCGCCTGGCTGCCGAAATAGGCGATGGCGAACCAGACGGCGGCGATGCCGAGGGCGAGCGGGATCGTCGCCCCCAGCCAGGACGCCGCCAAAGCCATGTCGTCGCCCAGCCCCTTGCCCGAATTGGGCAGGAAGCCCATACCCATCAGGATCAGCTCGACACCGTAGACCATGCCGATCAGCAGGATGGGGAAGGTCACCAGCAGGATGACCGACCGCGTATTGTTCGCCCAGATGTGGGTCTGGAGCCCGACGGCGCCCATGTGAGGTTAGAACTTCACCTGCGGCGGGGCGGCGTTCATCGCGGCGCGGTCGCCCTCGCCCACGTCGAAGAACGGCTTGTCCGATCCGAAACCGAACAGGCCGGCGAACAGAACGGTCGGGAACTGGCGGCGCACGGCGTTGAACTCGCTGACGGCGCTGTTGAAGAAGCGACGGGCGGCGGCCAGCTTGTTCTCGATGTCCGAGATTTCAGCCGACAGCTGCTGGAAGTTGGTGTTGGCCTTCAGGTCCGGATAGGCTTCCGAGACGGCGAACAGGCGGCCCAGGGCGCCGGTCAGCATGTTCTCGGCCTGCACCTTGTCATTGACCGAGGTGGCGCCGGCGGCGGCCGCGCGGGCCTGGGTGACGGCGTCCAGGGTGCCGCGCTCGTGCGTGGCGTAGCCCTTCACCGTCTCGACCAGGTTCGGGATCAGGTCCTGACGCTGCTTCAGCTGCACGTCGATGTCGGCGAACGACTGATCGGCGCGCTGATCCAGCGCGACCAGCTTGTTGTAGCCGCCGACGACGATGAACAGCAGCACCAGAACGACGACGCCGATGATGATCCAGGTGATCATTGCATTCTCCAATCGGCCGGAAGCCCGGCCATCCCCTTATTATCGCGTGACACCGCAACGCTGGATAATGAAATCCGCGTCACCCGTGCGTTAGCGGAACTTCCTCATGCCGCGCGGTCCCTGACGGCCCGCCTGGGCGCGTTTGCCCAGCCAGTCCTTCCAGTCGGGCCAGTTGCGGCGACGACCGCCGCCGTCGGCCCATTCCGGTCCCTGTTCGGCGTTGAATACGGCCACGTCGACCAGGCCGCCCTGCTTGAAGTTCTGCAGCTTCACACCCTTGCCCCGGCCCATTTCGGGCAGTTCGGCCAGTGGGAAGATCAGGGCCTTGATGTTCTCCCCGATGGTGGCGACGTGGTCGCCCGCCGGGGTCTGAGGCACGCGGATCGCCGCCAGAAGGTCGCCGTTCAGCACCTGTTTGCCGCCGCGCTTCTGGGCCAGCAGGTCATCTTCCGGCGCGATGAAGCCGTAACCGGCCTTGGACGCGATCAGCAGCTTGCCGCCCGGCTGGTGCGCCAGCAGGTTGATGATCTCGGCCTTCTCGTCCAGCTCGATCATCAGGCGCAGCGGCTCGCCGTGGCCGCGGCCCGAGGCCAGCTTGTCGGCGCCGACGGTGAAGATGCGGCCGTCCGAGGCGGCGACCAGCAGCTTGTCGGTCGTATAGGCCGGGACCAGGAAGGCCAGGCTGTCGCCTTCCTTGAACTTCAGCTCCGACGGATCCTCGACCTTGCCCTTGGCGGCGCGGATCCAGCCGCGCTCGGACAGGATGACGGTGATCGCCTCGCGCGGGATGAAGGCTTCGACGGGGGCGAAGGCCGAGGTGTCCACGGCTTCGGCGATGGTCGTCCGGCGCGGCGAGATCAGGGCCTTGCGGACGACCTCCAGATCCTTGCCGACCTGCTTCCACTGTTTGGCGGGCGAGGTCGAAAGTGCTTGGAGATTGGCAAGTTCTTCCGACAGTTCCTTGAATTCGTTCTCAATCGCCATTTCCTCGATCCGCGCCAGCTGACGCAGGCGGGTGTCGAGGATGTAGTCGGCCTGCATCTCGGTCAGGCCGAAGCGCGCGATCAGGACGGCCTTGGGCTGTTCCTCCTCGCGGACGATGCGAATGACCTCGTCCAGGTTGAGGAAGACGATCCGCAGACCTTCCAACAGGTGCAGGCGCTTCTCGACGCGCTCGATCCGCCACTGGGCGCGACGGATCAGCACCTCGCGGCGGTGATCCAAGAAGGCCTGCAGGCAGGCCTTCAGACCCATGACGCGCGGCGTATTGGTGGCGTCCAGAACGTTCATATTGATGGGGAAGCGGACTTCCAGATCGGAAAGCTTGAACAGGCTTTCCATAAGAACTTCAGGCTCTACCGTCCGGGACTTCGGCTCGATGATGAGGCGAATGTCTTCCGCAGACTCGTCGCGCACGTCGGCCAGCAGCGGGGCCTTTTTGTTCTCGATCAGGTCGGCGAGGTCGGCGATCAGCTTCGACTTCTGCACCTGATAGGGCATTTCGGTGACGACGATGCGCCAGACGCCGCGGCCCAGGTCCTCGGTCTCCCAGCGGGCGCGCAGACGCACGCCGCCACGACCGGTCTCATAGGCGTCGAGGATGGAGGCATGGCCTTCCACCGCCACGCCGCCGGTCGGGAAGTCCGGGCCGGGCACGATCTGCACCAGTTCCTCGGTCGTCGCCTCGGGCCGCTCCAGGAGCAGGTGGCAGGCGTCGATCAGTTCGCCGACGTTGTGCGGCGGGATCGAGGTGGCCATGCCCACGGCGATGCCGGACGAGCCGTTGGCCAGCAGGTTGGGGAAGCCGGCGGGCAGGACGACCGGCTCCTCGTCCTGATCGTCATAGGTGGGGCGGAAGTCGACCGAATCCTGGTCGATGCCCTCCATCAGCAGCACGGCGGCGGGCGTCAGCTTGCACTCGGTGTAGCGCATGGCCGCGGCGTTATCGCCGTCGATGTTGCCGAAGTTCCCCTGCCCATCGACCAGCGGGTAGCGCTGGGCGAAGTCCTGGGCCAGGCGGACCAGGGCGTCATAGATCGAGGCGTCGCCGTGCGGGTGGTACGAGCCCATCACCTCCCCGACGACCTTGGCGCACTTCCGCGCCGCGGCCTGCGGGTTCAGGCGCATCTGGTGCATGGCGTACATGATGCGCCGGTGCACGGGCTTGAAGCCGTCGCGAACGTCCGGGAGGGCCCGGTTGGTGATCGTCGACAGGGCATAGGCGAGGTAGCGCTTGGACAGCGCGTCGCCCATCGGCTCGTCAACGATACGGCCGCCTTCGGGCGGGGTCGTGTGGATGGTCATGAAACAGCGAATCGGGGATCGGAAGCCGGAAGTCTAGCGCAGCCTTGGGCTGGCGGGGGCTTCCCGACCGCCTATCTGGGGATCATTGGAGGCTGAACATCATGCAGACCGCCCTCACCCGCCGCCTGACCCTGCGTCATCCGGTCATCCAGGCGCCGATGGCCGGGACCTCCACGCCGGAGATGGCGGCGGCGGTGACCAATGCGGGCGGGCTGGGCTCCATCGCCGTGGGCTCGGTCGGGCCGGACGAGGCGCGGGCGCAGATCCGGGCCACACGAGCGCTGACCGACGGGCCGTTCAATGTGAATGTCTTCTGCCACGACCCGGCCGAGGCCGATCCGGCGCGCAACGCCGGCTGGATCGAAAGCCTGCGGCCCCTGTTCGCGGACTTCGGCGCCGAGCCCCCCGCCGAGCTGCGCAACATCTACCGCAGCTTCCGCGTCGACGACGCCATGCTGGCCGTCCTGCTGGAGGAGCGGCCCACCGTGGTCAGCTTTCATTTCGGCCTGCCGGACCCCGACCGGATCGCGGCGCTGAAGGCGACCGGGATGGTGCTGATGGCCACCGCCACCTCCCCCTCGGAAGGCCGCGCCGTGCAGGCGGCGGGCGTCGACATGGTGGTGGCCCAAGGCGTCGAGGCGGGCGGCCATCGCGGCGTCTTCGATCCGGCGGACGATCCGCGCTTCGCGACACTGCCCCTCACCCGGTTGCTGGCCACGCAGCTCGACATCCCGGTCATCGCGGCGGGCGGCATCATGGACGGCGCGGGCGTGGCGGCGGCTCTGGCCCTCGGGGCGGCGGGCGCCCAGCTGGGCACGGCTTTCGTGGGCTGCCCGGAAAGCGCGGCGGGCCCGGCCTATCGCGCCGCTCTGGCGGGGGCGAATGCGGAGCGGACCCGGGTCAGCGCGGTCATTTCCGGCCGTCCGGCGCGGGGGTTGGAGAATGATTTCATGCGCCGGGCCGATCAGAGCCGGATCGCGCCCTATCCCTTCGCCTACGACATCGGCAAGGCGCTGAACGCGGCGGCCACGGCGAAGGGCGATACGGGCTACATGCCGAACTGGTCCGGGCAAGGCGCGCCGATGAGCCGAGCGATGCCAGCGGGCGAGCTGCTGGAAACCTTGGCCGCGGAGCTGGATCAGGCGCTGGCAGGGCTGCGCTAAAGCCGCCCCGCCTCGCGCAGCTTGTCGATCATCCAGACCCGCGCGGGCGGCAGGGGCCGGTCCATGGGGTGAAAGACGAACTGTTCCAGGAAGTGGCCGGTCAGGTCGAAGCCCGCGCCGGTATCGCCTTCCCGCAGCCCCGCCTGGGCGCCGAGCATGAAGGGCGGCAGCTTCAGCAGCTTTCCGGCGTAGGGCTCGCCCGCCTCGCGGCTGACGGCGCGGCCCGTGCGCGGGCTGACCCAGCACAGATCGTCCACCGAGCCGGTGGCGGCGCAGCGGCTGAGATCCAGTCCGAACCCCAGATCCTCCAGCAGGCCTGCCTCAAAGCGCACGAAGACGGCGGGCCAGACCTCCGGCAGGACGAAGGCCGACATCAGCGCCTCAAAAGCGAGGAAGGCCCCGGGATGCGGCTCCCGCTCCGGCAGGGCGCCCTGGGCCACGGCGGCGGCGGCGGCCAGACCGGTCAGGGCCAAGGGATCGTCGAACAGGGCGCTGGGCCCCTCGCCCACCGGCTCCAGCCGGGCCGAGCCCAACTGTTCCGAAGTCCGCGCCCGCACCTCGGCCACCACACGGGCGCCCGGCTGCAGGAAGGGCTTCATGCGCCGCGAGGCCCCGCCCGCGACATAGGCGGCCCGCCGCCCCTGTCCCTCGGTCAGCAGATCGACCACCACCCCGGTGTCGCCATGGGCGCGGGCGGACAGGACGAAGGCGTCTTCGGTGAAATCCATGCCTCACCTAGCCCGGAGAACGTCTTGAGAACAACCGCCTGATTTCGCTGACGCCCGGTCTTGTGGCGCGACCGGACGGCGGGCTAGCGTGACGGCTGAAGTAGAGTTCGCGGGGGCGCGCATCATGACCGATTTTCCGACGTCCAATTCGCGGCGTCCCAGGGCGCGCAAGCCGGGCGCCGCCGGGCCGGTGATCGGCTCGATCCTTGTCTTCCTGTGGGCCTTCATCTTTTCGGTGTCGCAGAGCTTCACCAAGGTCAAAGGCACGGCGAACATGGCCGGTGATCTGCTGGCGGGCATCTGCGTCGGCCTGTTGGGCGGGCTGCTTGGGGCGGTGATCGTCTGGCTGATCGTCTATTTCGTCTTCAACGGGCGGCGCTCGCCCAAGGGCAAGCTGGTGCTCGGGCTTCTGGTCGGGGTGGCCATTGTGGGCGCCCTGCCCGCCTCGGGCTTTCGTGCGCTCGGTGCGGGCGTGGCGGCCGAGACGGACGCGATCAACGCCGTCCGCGATGGGGTCAATGCGCGGCGCGACGCCCAGGTCGAACAGATCAGTCGTGAGCGCGACGCCCTCGTCAGCGGCGGCTTCTTCGAGCCCGCGGCGCTAGGCGCCCCCGGTGGTCTGACGCGCGCCCGCACCAAGCTGGTGGCCTTGCGCAAGATGCTTGTTGAAGCCGAGGCCGATGACGATCGCCTGCGCGCCCAGGCCCGGTCGGAGCTGGCGCAGACGCCGGTCTCCGCCGCCCGCAGGGATGAGATGCTGCGTGAGTTCGACGCCAACGTGGACGGCGAGCGGGAGCAGGCCCGGATCACCGCCGAGCTCAGTGCGATGCTGTTCGACGAGATGGAGGCGCAGCTCGACATCCTGGCACGCACCCACTGGACCGTCGACTATGGCCAGATCACCTTCACGACCGTCCGCGACATGAACGCCTTCAACGTCCGCGCGGACCGGGTCGACGAGATTTCGCGCGAGCTGGACGGCAGGGAACGGGCGCGACAGCAGCGGATCAATGCGGAACGCGCGCTCCGCTAGTCGGCGGCGCGCACCGCCTCGACCACGGCCCGGGCCTTGTCGTTCGGGATGGTGAAGCTGAGGACGTATTGTTCGATCTTCCAGCCGTCGTCCGTCAGGCGCAGCACGCCCGAGCCCCTGGTGACGCCGTAGGCGGCGTTGTCCAGCACCTCGTCGAACCAGGCGATGCAGCGGCATGGGATCGGCGCGATGGTCACGACCCGCTCGCGCGGCACATAGGTCCAGCCCCGTCCGCGCGCGAAATGGGGCTCCGTATAGGCGCGGAACTCGGTCAGCGACCAACGCTCGGTCGCATCCGTGCCGATGAACCGGGCGTCCGGGGTGAACAGGCTGAAATAGGCCGTGGTGTCGGCGGCGGTGGAGGCCACGTTCAGCTGGTCCAGCACCCGCCCGATCTCGGCCTCGGCGTTCTGGGCGCCATCCTGGGCCGGGGCCTGAGCCTGGGCGGCGGGCGCGAGCAGCACGGTGGCGGCGATGATGGCGGCGAGGGTCTTCATGGCTTCGATCTCCCGTTCGAACGCACAGGATGGCGTGACCGGGTTCTGTTGTCCCCTGTGAACGTCACGCGGTGGACCCGGCCAGACCAGAGGCCTAGACCCACAGCGTCACCGTAGCGTTCAAAGGCTCTCCCCATGTCCCGTATCCGCTCCGCCGCCCTTGAGGCCAAAGTCATGTCGGCCGAGGACGCCGCCGCCCTCATCCAGCCGGGCTCCACGGTCGGGATGAGCGGCTTCACCGGATCGGGCTATCCCAAGGCTGTGCCGACGGCGCTGGCGGCGCGGATGAAGGCGGCTCACGCGCGCGGCGAGGCCTTCCGCCTGAAGGTCTGGACCGGAGCCTCGACCGGCCCCGAGCTGGACGGCGCCCTGGCCAAGGCCGACGGCATCGAGTTCCGCCTGCCCTACAACTCGGACCCCATCGCCCGTGAGAAGATCAACAAGGGCGAGATGGAATATCTCGACATGCACCTCAGCCAGGTCGCGCCGGTGGCGTGGCAGGGCTTCCTCGGGCCGCTGGACGCCGCCGTGGTTGAGGTGTCGGGCATCACCGCCGACGGCGAGCTGATCCCCTCCTCCTCGGTCGGCAACAACAAGACCTGGCTGGACCGGGCCGGGCAGATCATCCTTGAGGTCAACAGCTGGCAGAACCCGGCGCTGGAGGGGATGCACGACATCTACTACGGCACCGCCCTGCCCCCGGCGCGCGTGCCGATCCCGCTGGTGCGTAGCGACCAGCGCATCGGCCAGCCGACCTTCCGCGTCGACCCGGACCGGATCGCCGCCATCGTCCGCACCGACACACCGGACCGCAACCTGCCCTTCGCCGCGCCGGACGCGTCCGCGTTGGCCATCGCCGGCCATCTGATCGAGTTCCTCGAGCATGAGGTGAAGCTGGGCCGTGTCCCGGCCAATCTGCTGCCGCTACAGTCCGGGGTCGGCAACATCGCCAACGCCGTCATGTCGGGCCTGAACGAGAGCCGGTTCGAGGGCCTGACCGCCTATACCGAAGTGCTGCAGGACGGCATGCTGGACATGCTGGAGAGCGGCAAGCTGACCGTCGCCTCGGCCACAGCCTTCTCGCTCAGCCCCGAGGCCGCGGCCCGCCTGAACCACGAGATGGAGGCCTTCCGCTCGAAGATCATCCTGCGCCCGCAGGAGATATCGAACCATCCCGAGCTGATCCGCCGCCTCGGCTGTATCGCCATGAACGGCATGATCGAGGCCGACATGTACGGCAATGTAAACTCGACCCACGTCATGGGCTCGCGCATCCAGAACGGCATCGGCGGCTCGGGCGACTTCGCCCGCAACGCCTTCATCTCGGTCTTCATGTCCCCGTCGACGGCCAAGGGCGGCAAGATCTCGGCCATCGTCCCCATGGCGAGCCACGTCGATCACATCACCCAGGATGTGCAGGTCATCGTCACCGAACAGGGCCTCGCCGACCTGCGCGGCCTGTCGCCCAAGCAGCGGGCCAAGGTGATCATCGCCAACTGCGCCCACCCCGACTATCGCGACGCCCTGGCCGACTATCACGCCCGGGCGCTGAAGGGCTCGTTCGGCCTGCAGACGCCGCATCTGTTGCCCGAGGCCCTGTCCTGGCACCAGCGGTTCATCGAGACCGGCTCGATGCGGGCGTAAGCGCCTGAGGCCCCTTCGCGGGCCCTTGATTTTCTATTTAACCGAGCGGTTGACAACGGATCGTGTCGGGTGCATTTAACTACTCAGTTATATACGAAGCGCCCCGATGGAAACCGATCCTCTCTCCGCCAGGTTCGCCGCCCTCGCCGACCCGACCCGTCGGGCCATCCTGGCGCGGCTGACCGAGGGCGAAGCCAGCGTGAACCAGCTTGCCGAGCCGTTCGACATGAGCCTCCCGGCTGTGTCGAAACATCTCAAGGTGCTGGAGAAGGCCGGCCTGATCAGTCGGGGAAAGGAGGCGCAGTGGCGCCCCGCCCGCCTCGAACCGATGGCCTTGAAGAGCGTCGCTGACTGGCTGGAACACTACCGCCGGTACTGGGACGCCAGCTTCGACCGCCTCGACGCCTACCTGAAGAAAATCCAGATGGGAGACCCAGACAATGGCTCAAGAAACTGACGACAATCCCTGCCACACCGACGGCGTGGCGCATGAGCACGCCCTGACCCTGCGCCGCGTGATCGACGCGACGCCCGAGCAGATCTGGAAGGCGTGGATGACGCCGGAAATCCTGCAGCAGTGGTTCGTGCCGCGCCCGTGGACCCTGTCGGACGTGCAGATCGATCCCCGCCCCGGCGGCGTGTTCAACTTCGTCATGCACGGCCCGGACGGCGAGACCATGCCCAACAGCGGCATCTTCCTGCACGTCGAGCCTGGCAAGCGCTGGATCACGACCGACGCCCTGACGCCGGACTGGAAGCCCGCAGGGCAACCGTTCATGGTGGCCACGGTTGAACTGACGCCCACGGCGGACGGCAAGACCGAATATGTCGCCACGGCCCGTCACTGGAATGCCGAGACCATGAAGCAGCACGAGGCCATGGGCTTCCACGAAGGCTGGGGGACGTGCGCCGACCAACTGGCCGAACTGCTGAAGACCCACTGATCCGGGAGCGGACCCGCCCATGAGCCTGACCGAAGCGTTCGCCGGCCGCCCGACCCTGAACATGCAGCGTGTCTTCGACGCGCCGCGCGCCCTGGTCTGGCGGGCGTGGACCAACCCCGAGGCGATGGTCATGTGGCTTGGACCGGTCGAATGGCCCGCGGTCAGCGTGAAGCAGGACCTGCGGGTCGGGGGTGAATGGCGGGCCTGCCTGCGCTCGCCGGACACCGGCCAGGACCTCTGGCAGGGCGGGGTCTATCGCGAGATCGTCCCGCCCGAGCGTCTGGTCTTCACCTTCAAGTGGGACGAGTCCCATGAGGACGGCCCGCCCGTGGACACCCTGGTGACCATGGTCCTGACCGAGACCGAGGACGGGCAAACCCGAATGGACTTCACCCATGAGGGGCTGAAGTCCGAACAGAGCCTGACCGGCCACAAACATGGCTGGAACAGCACCGCCGACCGGCTGGAGGCCTGGCTGGCGACCCACAAGGATTAAGGGAGGAGACGACCATGAAGATCGTGACGAGCCTGACCTTCAAGGGCAATTGCCGAGACGCTTTCGAGTTTTACGCCAGGGTTCTCAGCGGCAAGATCACCGCCGCCTTTGCCTACGGCGACGGCCCGCCCGACATGCCCGTCGGCCCCGAGTACAAGGACCAGCTGATGCACTGCTGGCTCGAGATCGGCGATCAGGCCCTCATGGGCTGTGACGGCATTCCCGAGTTCGCGCCCGGCTATCACCAGCCGATGAACGGCTTCGACGTCACCCTGCACACCCACGATCCGGCGGAGGCCCGCGGCTGGTACGACGCCCTGGTCGAGGGTGGGACCGCCACCATGCCCTTCGGCGAGACCTTCTGGTCGCCCGGCTACGGCGGTCTGGTCGACAAGTTCGGCGTGCCGTGGATGGTCAACACCATGCCTTCGACCGACTGGAAGCCGCCGCAGAGCTGAGGCCTTCGGGGCGGCCCCGCGCCGCCCTCCCCCACTTCCGGAGACGTCCCATGAAGGCCACCCCCATGGTCTGGACCGGTCGCGTGCTGACAGGCCTGTTCGCCCTGTTCATGCTCGGCGCCTCGGTTTTTCCCAAGCTGACCGGCATGCCGGTGGCCGAGGAGACACTGGCCCAACTGGGCTGGCCCCAGGGCTACGCCTTCGCCATCGGCCTGGTCGAGCTGGCCTGCCTGGTCCTCTACCTCGTCCCGCGCACCAGCGTGCTGGGCGCGGTGCTGTTCATGGCCCTGTTCGGCGGGGCGATGGCGACCCAGATCCGCGTCGGCAGCCCCCTGTTCAGCCACCAGCTGTTCAGCCTCTACCTGGGCCTGATCATGTGGGGCGGGCTGTGGCTGCGCGACCCCGCGCTCAGAGCGATTTTCCCGTTTCGCCACAAGGCGTGACCCCGTGCATTTCCTCTCTCTGAACTCCTAGGAGATCGACCATGCGCAAGATCAGAACCGCCAGCTTCGTTTCGCTCGACGGCGTCATGCAGGCCCCCGGCGGACCGGATGAGGATACGACCGGCGGCTTCGCCTTCGGCGGCTGGGTCTGGCCCCATTTCGATGAGGCCGCCGGCGGGCTGATGGGCGACGCCATGGGGGAAGAGTACGACCTGCTGCTGGGCCGCCGGACCTATGAGATATTCGCCGCCTACTGGCCGCACATGGACGACGAGATCGGCCGGACCTTCAACAGCATCGCGAAATACGTCGCCGCCGGGCCGGAAACGCCGCTGACCTGGGCCAACAGCCACCGGCTGGAGGGCGATGTCGCCAGGGCGGTCGCTGAGCTGAAGCAGGAAGGCGACCGCGACCTGCTGATCCAAGGCTCCAGCGCGCTGATCCATACCCTGCTGGGCGCCGACCTGATCGATGAGATGGTCACCCTGACCTTCCCGATCATCCTCGGACGCGGCAAGCGGCTGTTCGATGCGCAGTCAAACCCGCGCGCCTGGACGCTCGAAAAGTCGAAGACCTCCTCGACCGGGGTGGTGGTCAGCACCTATCGCCGCGGCGGCGAGGTCCCGACCGGCTCCTTCGCCGCTATCGAGCCCGGCCCCGCCGAACTGGCGCGCCGTGAACGGTGGGCGCGCGAAGACAAGGGCTGAGCCCTAGCGGGCCACGACAGTCGGGAACCGACGTCCCAGCGCCTCCGCCATCCCTTGCTGCGAGAGCAGGAAGACCGCCTCGCGCTGGTGATAGTTGTTCGACAGGACGATCACCGTCACATCGGCGTCCGGCTGGTAGGTGACCAGGTTGCGGAAGCCGGACCAGCTGCCGGTGTGGAAGATCTGGTTGTCGGTGAAGTCCGGCTGGACCTGTCGGCCCAGCGCCTTCTCATACAGGCCGTAACCCCAGAGACGGCGGGGTTTTCCCCGCTCGTCCGGGGTGCCGTCCGGGGCGTGGTCGGCGATCATCTGGCGATAGCTGTTGGGCGAAAGGACGTGGCCCCGATGCAGGGCGCGCTCCCAGATCAGCATGTCGTCCAGCGTGGAATACAGGGCCCCCGCCCCGTAGATGATGCTGACATTGGCGTCCGGTTGCGGCGTCGGTCCGCCCGCCAGATTGGCGTATCCCATGACCACGTCCGACTGCCCGTCGTCATAGCCGGTGTCGGTCATGCCCAAGGGCTTGAAGAAGGCCTCCTGGAGGAATTCATGCAGGTCCATGCCCGAGACCTTCTCGACCACGGCGCCCAGCAGATTGTAGCCGGCGTTGTCGTAACGGACCTTGGTTCCGGGCGGGAACTGAAGGCCATAACGCATGGAATCAGCGGTCAATTCGCCGGGTGTCGCGGGCGTCACGCGACGCACACCCCAGCCGGGACGGGCCATCAGGTCGGGAATGCCCGAGGTGTGGGACAGCAGGTGGTGCAGTCGGATCGGCGCCCAGGCCGCCGGGCACGGCTGGATGTATTTGCAGACCGGATCCCAGACCGACAGCTTGCCTTCGTCCTGCAGGCGCAGGATGGCGGCGGCGGTGAACTGCTTGCTGACCGAGGCCAGGCGGAAGCGCGAGTTCAGCTCCAGCGGCTTCATCAGGCTGCGATCGGCCCAGCCGTGGACCTGCCGGTAGAGGACCTCATCGCCCTTGGCGACCAGCACGCCGCCGGTGAATTGGCCTGAGCCGCCCCAGCGATCCAGCTGCGCCTTCAGGTCCGGCAGGGCCTCGACCACCTCGACCGTCGGGCGCGGCGGCAGGGGATCAGGCGTGACCCGCAGGGTCGGCTTGTGCAGGGTGGCCCAGCCGATCAGCCCGGCGGCGGCGACCACCAGAACAGCCAGGGTGGCGAAGATCAGCCGGGGATGGTTGCCGGCCCGCCGTGGAACATGAAACACGAAACGCGAGCTCTCAGACGTCGTAGTCCAGCCCGAACTGGGCATAGAGGGCGCGGCTGTCCTGCCATTTCGGATCGACCTTGACGGTCAGGAACAGGTGCACGGGCCGGTCCAGCAGCTCGGTGAGTTCCTCGCGCGCCTTCTGGCCGATCCATTTCAGGGTCTGGCCGCCCTTGCCCAGCACGATGGGGCGCTGGCTCTCGCGTTCGACATAGATGGTCTGTTCGATGCGGGCCGAGCCGTCGGCGCGGTCCTCGAACGAGGTCGTTTCCACCGCCGCCGAATAGGGCAGTTCCTCGTGGACGCGCAGATAGACTTTCTCGCGGGTGATCTCGGCCGCCAGCACGCGCATCGGCACGTCGGCGGACTGGTCTTCCGGATAGAGCCACGGACCGGCGGGCATGGCGTCGGCCAGGCGCTGGCCCAGATCGTCGACGCCGTCGCCGCTGAGCGCCGAGATCATGAAGACCTCGCTGTAGACGCCGGTCTCATAGAGCGACTGCGACAGGGCCAGCAGAGTGTCACGGCGCATGCCGTCGATTTTGTTCAGCGCCAGAATGACCTGCTTCCCGGCCTCCTTGAGGGCCGCGATGATCGTCTGGGTGTCCTCGGCCGAGCGGCGGTCGGCGGCCTGGCCGTCCTTCGTTTGTGCGGCGATGTGCGAGGCGGCGTCGATCAGGTGCACGACCACGTCGGCGTCATCCGCCCCACCCCAGGCCGAGGCGACCATGGCGCGGTCCAGACGGCGGCGCGGGCTGAAGATGCCGGGGGTGTCGACCAGCACGATCTGCGCGTCGCCATAGATGGCGATGCCGCGCACCGGGAAGCGCGTCGTCTGCACCTTCTGGGTGACGATCGAGACCTTGGTCCCGGTCAGCCGGTTGACCAGCGTGGACTTGCCCGCGTTGGGAGCACCGATGATGGCGGCGAAGCCTGCGCGCTGGTTCTGGATGTCGGTCAAATCACGCCTTCACGTTGCAGAAGGGCCGTCGCGGCCGCTTTCTCCGCGTCCTGACGTGATCGCCCCTGCGCGGTCAAGGGCGGATATCCGGCTACGCTTGCTTCGACAGTGAATGTCGGGGCGTGATCGGAGCCGGTTCGCTCCACAATCCGGTAGGTCGGCAGCGCCCGTCCCTGCCCCAGCGCCCATTCCTGAAGCGCCGATTTGGGGTTGGTCACGGCCTTCTTGGGATTGGCCGCGAACTCGGGCTCCCAGGCGGTGGCGAAGACCTTGCGGGCCGCATCCATGCCGCCGTCCAGCCAGACCGCGGCCAGCAGCGCCTCCATGGCGTCGCCCAGAACGCCTTCACGGCGACGTCCGCCCTGCTTGGCTTCGCCCGGCGACAGGCGCATGGCCGGACCGACGCCCAGCCGCTCGGCGACGCGGGCGCAGGCGGCCTTGTCGACGAGGGCGTGCAGACGGGCGGACATGTCGCCCTCGTCGGCTTCCGGGAAGTCACGCATCAGCCGGTCCGCGACCAGCAGACCCAGCACCCGGTCGCCCAGGAACTCCAGCCGCTGGTTGTCGAGGAAGGGCCGGCCCCGGGCGTCCCGCTCGGCGCCCTCGCCCACGCTGGCATGGGTCAGGGCCTGTTCGAGCAGGGCCGGGTTCGCGAAGTCATGGCCGAGGCCGTGCGTGAGGGCACGGACAGCCTCGGTCCGTCGATCCGTCATCAGTCGAGCACTTTGAACCAGCGGCTCAGGCGAACCTTGGAGAACCAACTGACCGGGTTCCACAGCGAGGCGCCCTCGTTCCACGAGAACAAGATGATCTCGGCCTTGCCGATCAGGTTCTCGGCCGGGACGAAGCCCACGCCGGCGGACTGGTCGAAACGGCTGTCCTGCGAGTTGTCGCGGTTGTCGCCGATCATGAAGTAGTGGCCGGCGGGCACCTGGAAGGCGATGGTGTTGTCGGCGATGTTGTCCGGACCCCAGTCCTGGATCATGAACGACCGGCCCTCGGGCAGGGTCTCGCGCGACTTGATGGTCAACTGGGCGCCATACAGGCTCTCGATCTCCTCGCGGCTGACCTCGACGTCACGCACGGCGGTTCCGTTGATGAACAGCACGTTGTTGATCATCTGGACGGTGTCGCCCGGCAGACCGATCAGACGCTTGATGTAGTCCGTCTTGTTGTCACGCGGCAGTTTGAACACGACGATATCGCCGCGTTCCGGCTGCTGGTTGATCACTGGCAGGCGGATGCGGCCGTCGAAGATCGGCGGGCTGCCGATGATCGAGTGCCTCGAGTAGCCGTACGACCATTTCGACACGACGATGTAGTCGCCCTGATAGAGGTTGGGCTCCATCGAGGCCGAAGGAATGGTGAAGGGCTGGAACAGCAGGATGCGCAGCACCATCGCGATCAGCAGGGCGAAGACGATGGTCTTGATGACTTCCCAGCCCTCATTGGCGGCGCCGCCGCCGTCGGACTTGGACTTCTTGCCCTTCTTGCCGCGGGCGTAGACCGGGGTCGTATCGACGTCCTCGAACGGGGCGTCGCCCTGATCGCTCCACACCGGGCGTTTCTCCGGCTGGGCGGCGGCGACAGCCGCGCCGGCGGCGGCCGCGACGGCCACGGCTTCTACCGGCGTCGAATGCGGCTCGGACGCGGCAGGCTCTTCGTGCGCGGGCTCGGCATGGGCATGGTCGTCATGGGCGACGACAGGTGCGGCGTGATCGTCGTGCGCTTCCGCCGGGGCGTGATGCTCGTCATGCGCCGGAGCAGCCGGTTCGTGGTGGTCATGCTCATCGTGGGCGGCAGCGGCCGGCGCCTCGTGGGCATGCTCAGCGGTCGCGGGCTCTTCATGAGCGGCGACCGGCGTGGCGTAGTCGTCGTGCCCATGGTCATCGTGCGCCACGGCGGGCGCGTGGTCGTCATGACCGTGCGCGGGCGCGGCATGGTCATCGTGGCCGTGACCCGCGCCATGCCCGGCGTCCGGGGCGTGACCGTGATCGTCGTGCGGCTTGTTCTCGTCGCTCATGACTCTAATCCCCCAGCCGCTGCGCGCGGTCTTCAGCGGCGAAATCGGTATAACGTGATTAAGCGACGGGCAAGGCTTCGATCACCACGAAAGCCAGGGCGTACGGATGCTCGTCGCTGAGGGTGAGATGTATACGGACTTCATGTCCGGGCGGCGTCATGCGCGCCAGTCGTTCCGCAGCCGGACCGGTCAGGGCCATGGTCGGCTGGCCGGAGCGCAGGTTCACCACCCCCATGTCCTTCCAGTACACATCCGACCGCATGCCGGTGCCCAGGGCCTTGGCGCAGGCCTCCTTGGCCGCGAACCGCTTGGCGTAGCTCCAGGCCGGGTCCGGCTTGCGGTCCGACCGCGTGCGCTCCAGCTCGGTGAAGCAGCGCATCTTGAAGCGCTCGCCGAAGCGATCCAGCGAGTTCTGGATGCGCCGGATGTCCGACAGGTCCGCGCCGACGCCCAGAATCATGCCGCGCCGTCCAGACCGCGCGCCTGGTCCATCAGGTCGCGCATCCGCGCGATAGCCGGCCCCAGACCGACGAAGATGGCCTCGCCGATCAGGAAGTGACCGATATTCAGTTCCATGATCTCGGGAATGGCCGCGACCGGCGTGACGGTGTCGTAGTCGATGCCGTGGCCTGCATGGACTTCCAGCCCGAGGGCGTGGGCCTGGACGGCGCCGGCCCGCAGGGCGGCGAGTTCAGCCTCCGCCTCCTCCGTGCGGCCCTCGCGGACGGCGTCGCAATAGGCCCCGGTGTGCAGTTCCACCACGGCGGCGCCCGCGCGATGCGAGGCCTCGATCTGCTTGGGATCCGCGCCGATGAACAGGGAGACGCGCGACCCCGCCTCGGTCAGCTGGCGCACGAAGGGCGTGATCCAGTTGTGGCCGCCGACGACGTCGAGGCCGCCCTCGGTCGTCCGTTCCTCGCGCTTCTCGGGCACCAGACAGACGGCGTGCGGACGGTGATGCAGGGCGATGGCCAGCATCTCCTGGGTGACGGCCATCTCGAGGTTCAGCGGCCGCTCCTGATCCCGCAGCACGGCGGACAGCTGGTCGATGTCGCGATCCGAGATGTGGCGGCGATCCTCGCGCAGGTGGGCGGTGATGCCGTCGGCGCCCGCGATGAGGGCGTCCTGGGCCGCGCGAACCGGATCAGGGTACAGGCCGCCGCGCGCGTTCCGCACGGTGGCGACGTGGTCGATGTTGACGCCCAGCCGGACCCGTTCGCTCATTCAATCAACCCTTCGACAGACGCCGGCTGCCCGGGTCCTCGACCGGGAGGGCGGCCAGTTCCGGCGGCAGGGCATCGGCCGGGTAAGCCGGCACGTCCAGCGTGGCCAGGGCGATCAGGGGCACGCCCACGTCGGCGCGGCCGCCCGAGCGGTCCACGATGCAGGCGGCGGCGACGACTTCGCCCCCGGCGGCGTTGATGGCGGCGATGCATTCGCGCGAGCTGAGGCCCGTGGTGACGATGTCCTCGATCATCACGACCTTCTGGCCCGACTCGACGTGGAAGCCGCGACGCAGCTTGAACTCGCCGTCGACGCGCTCGACGTACATCGAGGGGACCTTGAGCCAGCGAGCGGTCTCATAGCCGGGAATGATGCCGCCCACGGCGGGCGAGATTGCCACATCCACCGGGCCGACGGCGGCGACGATCTTCTCGGCCAGCGCCTTGCACAGGCGGGCGCAGCGTTCCGCGTCCATGAAGACGAGGTTCTTCTGCAGGAAGGTCGGGCTGTGCAGGCCGGACGAGAGGACGAAGTGGCCTTCGCGCAGGGCGCCGGCGGCACGGAATTCGTTGAGAACGTCTTCGGAGGTCATGGCCCTCCCCTACTCTCTAGCCGTCCCGCTTTGAAGGGCCGGTTGCTGCGGATCGGTGCTGTTTTCGCCGCCCGGGTTCAAACCACGCCTCAGCAGCTCGGCCCAGGCGCCTTCGGCGTCCTCGGCGAAGCTGATCAGTTCGAGGTCGGCGGGGGCGACCATGCCGTGCTCGACCAGGGCGTCGAAGCCGACGACGGCCTTCCAGTAGGCCTCATCCACCAGCACGATGGGGATCGCCCGCTCCTTGCCGGTCTGGCGCAGGGTCAGGATCTCGAACAGTTCGTCGAAGGTGCCGAAGCCGCCCGGGAAGACCACCAGCGCATTGGCCCGCATGGCGAAATGCATCTTGCGCATGGCGAAGTAGTGGAAGCGGAAGGTCAGTTCCGGCGTCGACCACGGGTTCGGCTCCTGCTCATGCGGCAGAGTGATGTTGAAGCCGATGGAGGGCGCGCCGATGTCGTGCGCGCCCCGGTTGGCCGCGCCCATGATGCCCGGCCCGCCGCCGGTGGCCACGACGTTGTCGCGCGGATGGCCGACATCACCGCGCATCGCGCCGCCCCGCTCCGAGGCGATTCGACCGAATTTGCGGGCCTCGGCGTACCAGCGGGCGTGGTTCGGACCGGCGTCCTCGCCGACGCGGGCGCTGCCGAACACCACGATGGTCGAGCGCACGCCCCAGGCCTTCAACGCCTGCTCGGCCTTCTCGTATTCCATCAGGAACCGGGCGCCGCGCATGGCTTCGCTCAGGACGAAGTCCTGATCGAGGGCGGCCAGACGATAGGACGGGGACGCCAACTGGGCGGCGTTGGACGGACGCTCTTCACTCACCCGCGGGCGCGCTCCACAGACTCTACGGACGGATTGGCGCGCAGGGCGGCCATGATCATGGCGGCGTGACGGGCGTCCTCGACCTCGACGTCGATCTCCACGTCGAAGAAGTCCTGCTGCCGGTGGCTCATGACGAGGTTCAGGATGTTGCCGCCCGCCTCGCCGATGATGGTGGCCACCTGGCCCAGAACGCCAGGCGCGTTCTTGATCGTGGCGCGCAGGCGGGCCGACGCAACGGCGCCCTGCTCGGCCTGCGGCGTCCATTGCAGGTCCTGCCAGACCGAATCGTCGTCGGCGAAGTCGGCCAGCCTCTGGCAATCGATGGTGTGGACCGTCAGGCCGACGTCCGGCTCCATGATGCCGACGATGCGATCGCCGGGCACCGGCGTGCAGCAGTGGCCGAAGTGAACACTGACGCCGGGCGTCAGGCCGCCGCCGCGCACGAACAGGCGGGCCTGATCATCGGCGATGCGCTTGCGGTCCGGTCCGGCTTTCAGGCGGCCCTTCAGCGCCGGGAACAGGGTCTCGCCGACCTTGGCCGCCGACAGGCGACCCCGGCCGATGGCCTCGAACAGATCGTCGTCGGTCTCGACAGCGAGGGTTTCCAGCGCGGGCTTGAGCGAGATTTCGTCCAAGGCCTTGCCGGCGCGGGCCAGGGTGTGTTCGAGCGTGGAGCGGCCCAGCTTCTGGAACTCGCCCCGCTCCGAGGTGCGGATATGGCGGCGGATGGCCGAGCGGGCGCGGCCTGTCACGGTCAGGGAGCGCCAGTCCGCCGGGATCTCGCGCTTGGCGCCGCGGATGATCTCGACCACATCGCCGTTCTGCAGCTGGGTGCGCATCGGCTTGAGCTCGCCGTTGACCTTCACGCCGACGGCGGAGTCGCCCACCCCGGTGTGGACCGCATAGGCGAAGTCCAGCGGCATGCCGCCACGCGGCAGGGTGATCAGGGCGCCCTTGGGCGTGAAGACGAAGACCTGATCGAGGTACATCTCCAGCTTGGCGTGCTCGACCCAGTCCTCGCCGCCCTCGCCGTGCTCGATCACCTGCACGAGGTGGCGCAGGTTCTGCAGCGGATCGCGGCCGCCGTCGCGCTCCATGGCCTCACGGTCGAAGCCGTAAGACTTGTTCTTGTAGGCCCAGTGCGCCGCCACCCCGTCCTCGGCCACGCGATCCATGGCGTCCGTGCGGATCTGCATTTCGATCCGCAGGCCCGAGGGGCCGACCACGGTCGTGTGCAGAGAGCGGTAGTTGTTCGACTTGGGCGTCGAGATGAAGTCCTTGAACCGCTCGGGCACCATCGGCCAGGCGCGATGGATGACGCCCAGAGCGCGGTAGCAGTCGTCCTCGGCCTCGACGATGACCCGGAAGCCGTAGATGTCCGACAGGGACGAGAAGCCGACCGACTTGCGCTGGAGCTTGCGCCAGATCGAATACGGGGTCTTCTGGCGACCGGCGACGCGGGCCTTGACCCCCGCCTCCTGCAGCACCCGCTCGACCTCGCTGGAGACCCCGCCGATGGCGCGGCCGTGTTCCAGCTTCAGCGCCTCCAGACGACGCTCGATGGCGGTCCGCGCGGTCGGGTTCAGATGCTCGAACGCCAGCTCCTCCAGCTCGGAGGCGATCGAGTGGATGCCGATAGAGCGGCCCAGCGGGGCGTAGACTTCCAGTGTCTCGCGGCTGATCCGCTCACGCTTCTCGGGCTTCACATACTGAAGCGTCCGCATGTTGTGCAGACGGTCGGCCAGCTTCACCAGCAGCACGCGCACATCGCGGCTGATGGCGAGGATGAATTTGCGCAGGTTCTCGGCCTGACGCGTGTGCTCGGCCTGAAGCTCCAGCCGCGAGAGCTTGGTCACGCCCTCGACGAGGACGGCGATCTCCTCGCCGAACATGCGGGCGATGTCGTCACGGGTGGCGGAGGTGTCCTCGACCACGTCATGCAGCAGGGCCGTGACGATGGTGGCGGTGTCGAGCCGGTAGTCGGTCAGGATGCCCGCGACCTGGATCGGGTGGGCGAAATACGGATCGCCCGAGGCCCGCAACTGCGAGCCGTGCATCTTCATCGCATAGACGTAGGCGCGGTTGAGAAGGTTCTCGTCCGCGGTCGGGTCATAGGCTTGGACCGCTTCGATCAGCTCGAACTGACGCAGCACCTTGCTGCGCGCGGGCTCCGGTGTCTTGACCGGAGCCGACGCGTCGGCGGGATCGTTCAGATTGGCAGCTTCAGGGGTCGGCGCGGGCTGCCGCGCCGGCAGGATGGTGATACCGTTGGCGGGTTCGGCCGTCAGTACCGCTCCTCCTGCCCGCCGTCGCGGTCGCTTTGCAGCGCGCGGATCAGCTCGGCTTCAGCCATGTTCATGTGCTGCGGCTCGGCCAGCAGGGCGACGGTTTCGGCCTCGTCCTCGGCTTCGGTGCGCTCATCAACGCGTTGCAGCGTGGTGATGATGTTCTCTTGCAGCTCGTCCGGGATGACGGTGTCATCGGCCAGTTCGCGCAGGGCGACGACCGGGTTCTTGTCGTTGTCGCGGTCGATCGTCAGGGCGGCGCCGTTGGCGATGTTGCGGGCGCGGTGACCGGCCAGCAGAACCAGACCAAAGCGGTTCGGCACCTTTTCGATGCAATCTTCGACAGTGACGCGGGCCATGAATTTCCTCGGACGCGGGATAGAACCGCGCAAAATATAGATGCGACCCGCTTTGTGCAACGCCACATAGGCGTATTTTGGGCGATCCTAGGGGGTAGGACGGGCATCGACGCCCACGCTCGCCTCGCGCGCCAGCAACTTGGCGGACTGTCCCGAGACGGGTTCGATCCAGTCCGGCAGGATTTCGGCCAGCGGCCCCACCACGAACAGGCGCTGGTGCGCTCGCGGATGCGGCAGGATCAGCCCGTCCAGATCACCGGTCAGCCGGCCATAGGCGATCAGGTCCAGATCCAGGGTGCGCGGGGCGTTGGCGACCGATCTCTGGCGTCCGAAGGCGTCCTCGATCCGCCCCAGCGCTGCCATCAGGGCGTGGGCGTCGTGCTCAGTCTTCACCAGCACCACGCCGTTCAGGAAGGGCGGATCGGTCGGATCAGGCCAGGCGGCGGACGACCACCACGACGAGCGGGCGACAATGTCGATCCCCTCGCAGCGGAACCGCGCCAGCGCCGCCTCCAGCGCCTCGCGGCAATCGACCCAGGCCCCCTTGTCATTGCAGCCCAGCGCGACGATGACGGCGGAGTCCCTATCAGGCTCTCCGTCTATTTCGACGGAAGGCTGGACGTCCATTTCTGAGGAGACCTTTTCCATGACGCCCAATCCGGCTGATCGCACCGCCCTGTTCATCGACGGAGCCAATCTCTACTCCGCCGCCAAGGCCCTGAACACCGATCTCGACTTCCGCAAGCTGGTCGAGATGTATCGCGCGAAGGGCGATCTGGTTCGCGCCCTCTATTACACGGCGGTCGTCGAGGGCGAGGAGTTCTCCCCCATCAAGCCGCTGGTCGACTGGCTCGACTACAATGGCTTCACCGTCATAACCAAGCCGGTCAAGCGCTTCACCGACGCCCAGGGGCACACCCGCACCAAGGGCAATATGGATATCGAGATCGCGGTCGACATGCTGGAGCTGGCGCCCCGGCTGGACCACATCGTCCTGTTCTCGGGCGACGGCGACTTCCGCCGTCTGGTGCAGGCGGTGCAGGCCAAGGGGGTGAAGGTCACCGTGGTCTCGACCGTGAAGAGCCAACCGCCCCAGATCGCCGATGAACTCCGCCGTCAGGCCGACGCCTTCGTCGATCTGAACGACCTGCTGGGCGAGATCGGTCGCCCCCGGCATTCGGGTGGAGCCCCGCTGCGGGACTGAGGCCCTGTGACCCCGGCGCCACGCGAATCGGGCGCCGCAAAACCGTGATCGTCAGCGGTGGAACGGCGTCCCGGCGGCTACGTTGATCGGACAGCTTTGGAGGCTGTCATGATCAGGGGCAACGGGGTCTTCTCCCCCCGCGAACGGAGAATTGCATTGATCGCCCTGTTGGCCGCCGCGGCGGTGGCGATGGGGAGCGTGGCGATCCAGCCGATGCTCAAGCCGTCGCTCGGTCCGGGCGGCGTGGACGCGTATACGCCGGCGGCGACGCCAGGCGTTCTCGACGCCACGCCGTTCGACGGTTGATCGCGGCGAAGATTGTGGCGGCGCGGCCATAACAAGGGGGAGCGCGCGCCGCCGGACAACCGTCCCCAGGAGGCTGGGATCGGTCGCCTTGAGGCCGAAGACTAGGGCACCTGTCGACCGTCTCCGATGCGGCCTCGCACCGCGCGACAACTTGTACCTAACCACGTTCTTTCATCAGGCGGGCCTTGTCGCGCTGCCAGTCCCGATCGGCGCTGGCCTGACGCTTGTCGTGCAGCTTCTTGCCCTTGGCCAGGGCGATCTCAAGCTTCGCCTTGCCCGCCTCGTTCAGATACAGCCGGACCGGAATGATGGTCTGGCCGTCGCGCTGGACCGCGCCGATGAACTTGTCGATCTGCTTGCGGTGTAGCAGCAGCTTCCGGTGCCGCCGAGGCTCGTGGTTGAAGCGGTTGGCCTGCTTGTACGGCGGGATGTCGGCGTTCACGAGCACGATCTCCCTGCCCTCCACCGCTGCATAGGATTCGGCGATGTTCGCCCGACCGTCGCGCAACGCCTTGATCTCGGTTCCGAGCAGGGCGATGCCCGCCTCGGTGTAGTCCTCGAGGAAGTAGTCGAACTTGGCCCGGCGGTTCTCGGCCAGCACTTTCATTTTCGGCTTTTCGGAAGCCATCAGCCCAATCCTGCGTCCGCCATCGCACGGTCGATTGCGGGTTTTACGGCGTCGGCGGTCGGGACGAGCGGGAGGCGGACCTCCTCGGTGCAGAACTGCAGACGCGACAGGGCGTATTTGGTGGGCGACGGCGAATTGTCCAGGAACAGGCCCTTGTGCAGCCCGATCAGGCGATCCTGCCACTGGCGCGCGGCGGCGTAGTCGCCGGCCTGCGCCGCATTGTGCAGGGCGACCATGCCTTCGGGCGCGACATTGGACGTGACCGAGATCACCCCCACCCCGCCATGGGCATGATAGCCCAGATAGGACGGGTCATCGCCCGAGATCAGGTCGAACTGGCCATCGATGTTGGCGCGCATCCAGCTGACGCGGGCCAGGTCGCCGGTGGCGTCCTTGATGCCGACGATGTTCGGATGGGCGGCCAGCCGCGCGACCGTCTCATTGGCCAGATCGACGCCGGTGCGGCCCGGGACGTTGTACAGCAGGATCGGCAGCTGGACGGCCTCGGCGATGGCCTCGAAGTGCGCGGCCAGCCCGGCCTGCGACGGCCGATTGTAGTAGGGCGTCACAACCAGGGCGCCGTCGGCGCCGACGGTCTTGGCGTGGCGGACCAGATCGATGGCCTTGTCCGTGGACGACGAACCGGCGCCGGCGATCACACGGACGCGACCGGCTGCGACCTGAACGCACAGTTCGACAACCCGTTGATGCTCCTCAGGATGCAGTGAGGCGCTCTCTCCGGTCGTGCCCATCGGCACAACGCCGTGAACCCCGGCGGCGATCTGGCGTTCGAGCAACCTCGTGAAGGCGGCTTCGTCCACCTTTCCGTCACGAAGTGGTGTGATCAGGGCGGTGATCACGCCCTTGAACAAGGGGGCGGTCATTGAAACGATGGTCCTGCGTGGAATTGGGCGACACTCGCCCGTAAGCGAAGCGCCGGAGGGTAGGTTGGCGGTTCAAGGACCGCAACCGCGACGAATGGGAATCGGAAACGTAATGATCGCAACCAGTCTCGCGGCCGCCCTGGCCCTGCTCGCCCCCGCGCCCGAGAGCCTTCTGCCGCAGGAAGTCCCCTACTACGCCTCCGCCCCCGCCGGACCGGTCAGCAATCAGCCGCGCACGCTGAATGATCAGGACACCGCCCTCTTCCGTCAGGGACTGGCCGCTGCCCGGGCGCGCGACGTCGCCGGCGCCCGGGCCGCCATGGCCCAGATCAGTGATCCCGCCGCCCGCAAGCTGGTGGAATGGGCCCTGCTGGACACCAGCGCCGACCGGATGTCGTGGGGCGAACTGTCCGACGCCCAAACCCGTTTCGCCGGCTGGCCGCGCAATGGCAGCCGCATGGAGGCCGTCGAGAAGGCGCTGGACCGCTCCTATGCGGGGCCGGATGCGGCCCTGGCCCTGTTCGGGCGGGATGCGCCGACGACCGTGCAGGGCGCCATCGCCCTGGCGGAGGCGCTGGACCAGCGCGGGCGTGGCGATGAGGCGCGCCGTCTGATCAAGGATTGGTGGCGCACCCGTAGCTTCGACGCGGACCAGCAGGCCCGCATCCTGACCCGGTGGGGCTCGACCCTGACGCAGGACGACCACGAGACCCGTTTGAACATGCTGTTGCTGGGGCCGCACGGCCCGGCGACCCGCGCCATGGTCTCCCTGGTCCCGCCCGAGCGGCAGGCCGTGGCCAATGCGGTGATCGCCCTGCGCACCGCCTACAGCCCCGACGCCATCGTCGCCGGCCTGACGCCGACCCAGGCCCAGGAACCGGCCGTGGCGCTGGAGCGGGTTCGAATCCTGCGATCCCAGAACCGGCAGTCCGAAGCCTTCGACGTGCTGCGCTATCTCCCGGCCGCCCCCACATCGACCGACGCCCAGAACACCCTGTGGTCCGAGCGTCGCAACTACTTCCTTGACGCCCTGCAGGCGCGGAACTGGCAGGGCGCCTATGACGCCTTCAACGGCCACGGCTTCCGATCGGGCGACCGCATGGTGGACGCCGAGTTCTTCGCCGGCTGGGTGGCGCTGACCAAGCTGAACGATCCAGCGCGGGCGGCGCGCCACTTCGAGACGCTGCGCGAATCGTCTTCGACCCCGATCACCCAGGGGCGCGCCCTCTACTGGCTGGGTCGCGCCGCTGAGGCGCAGGGCAATGTCCCGGCGGCGGTGGAGTTCTACCGGGCCGGTTCGCGCCATTTCCAGACCTTCTACGGCCAGTTGGCCGCCGAGAAGGCCGGGCTGACCTCGATCACCCTGCCCGCCGATCCCGAACCCTCGGACGCCGATCGCGCCGCCTTCGAGCGCAACGAGGTGGTCCGCGCCTGGCGCATCCTGGGCGAGACGGGCGAGGCCGCCCTGTTCCGCGTCTTCGCCTACCAGTTGGACGACGACGTCCCGACCCCCGAGCAACTGGCCCTGATGATGGATGTCTCGCGCGGCTACGGCGAGGGATTCACGGCCATGATGATCGGTCGCGCGGCCAGCCAGCGCGGCTATCTGCTGCCCGAGCGCCAGTACCCGATCCGCATGCCGCCGGCCGTGCCGGGCGCCGCGCCGCTGGAGTTCACCCTGGCCATCACGCGTCAGGAATCCAGCTTCGATCCCCGCGCCCGTTCGCACGCCAACGCCCGCGGCATGATGCAATTCCTGCCCGCCACCGGTCGCGGCGTCGCCCGCCAGCTGGGCCTGCCCTTCACCGAAGAGCGGCTCTACGATCCCGACTTCAACATGACGCTGGGCAGCTTCCACCTCGGCGACCTGATGAACAACTTCAACGGTTCGATGCTGCTGACGACCGTGGCTTACAACGCCGGTCCGGCCCGTCCGCCGCAGTGGGTGGCGCGTTGCGGCGATCCGCGCGCGGGCAGCGTGGACCCGGTCGACTTCATTGAGTGCGCGCCCTTCACCGAGACGCGCAACTACATGATGCGGGTCATGGAGAACATGTCGATGTACAAGGCCCGGCTGAACGGCGGGACCGCGCCGCTGAGCCTGTCGCAGGACATTCGTCGTGGCGTGCCGCGCGGGCCGCAGGCCTATACGGCGGTGGCCGGCGAGGAGCCCCTGCGGACGCCCGAAGGTGATCCCGGCGAATAGGCCGGGTTCAGCCCTTCGGCTTGAGCAGGCCCGCGAACAGGCCTTCCAGCAGGGTCGTCACCAGCTGGTCGCGGTCGACCCAGTCGAAATAGGGCTTGGCGATCATCAGCGAGATGACCCCGTGGCCGCCCGCCCAGAAGGCCTGGGCGGCGGTCCGTGCGTCGCCGCGCAGACGCCCGGCGGCTTCTAGCTCGCTGACGACCTGCTGGAAGGTGTCGAACAGCTCGGCGCCCATCTCGCGCGCCGCCGACTGGGGCCCTTCCCGCAGCTCCGCCGGGCGGGTCATGTAGACCAGCCGGTAGGCGTTGGGGTTGGAGAAGCCGAAATCGACGTAGGCCCGCATCATCTCGCGCATGCGCTCTTCGGGCGACCCGGCCTGTTCGATCGCGGCGCGGTTGGAGGCCAGCAGAGACTCGAAAGCCTGCTGGCAGATCTCCTGCAGGATCTCCCCCTTCTCGGAGAAGTGCATGTAGAGGGCGGTCGAGGACAGGCCGACCTCGTCGGCGATCTTGCGGATCGTCGCGCCCTCATAGCCGTGCTCGACAAAGATGCGCTCGGCGGCGGCCAGGATTTCCGCCCGGCGCTCATGGCCTTCGCCCTTGGGCTTGCGGGCGGATCGGGAAGTGACAGGGATGGCGGTCACGCGCGGCTCCGATGGTCTGGGTCCTGAATAGCGGCTTTCGTGGGCGCGCGCCAAGCGGTTGCGGTCAGGGACCTGGTTGCGTTAACCATTCCGTGTGCAATCTTCCTTGAACACTGAAAACGGGAATTCGGGGTGTGAAACCCCCACGGCGGGGCTTTCGCCGGCACTCAGCGCTGCCCGGCGCAGCCTATCCCTGACCCAATGGGCGCTGGTTCTTCTGTGTATGGCGGGCGGGGTCTGGATCCTCGGCCACGCCTCGGCGGAGACCTGGCGAGGGCTGACGGCGGCGACGGGACTGGGCTTCCTGTTCGTCGTGGCCTGGCGGTGTCTGCTGATCGTGGTCGGGCGCCGGAAGGCGACGGAGATCGCCTCCCCCGACCTCTGGCCCCGCTACACGATCCTGGCGGCCCTGCACGACGAGGCGGAGGTGGTCGGGCAACTTATCCAACGGCTTTCAGCCATCGACTATCCCGCCGACCGCCTGCAGGGGATGCTGGTGCTGGAGGCGCATGATCATGCGACGCGTGAGGCCGCGCTGGCGGTGGCGCGTCCAGTGTGGCTGGAGGTCTTTGACGCCCCGCCGGGCAAGCCAGGCACCAAGCCGCGCGCCCTGAACTGCGCCCTGCCCCACGCCACCGGAGACCTGCTGACCGTCTATGACGCCGAGGATGCGCCGGACCCGGGTCAGTTGAAGGAGGCCGCCAGTCGCTTTCTGGCCGATGCGGGTGGACAACTGGCCTGTCTGCAGGCGCCGCTCCGCATCCGTCCGGCGCGCGGTTCGCGCACCCCCTTCATCGACCGGCAGTTCGCCGCCGAATATGCCAGCCTTTTCGAGATCGCCCTGCCCGGCCTGACGCAGATGGGGCTGCCCTTCCCTCTGGGCGGCACCAGCAATCACTTCCGGGTGGATGTGCTGAGAGCCATCGGGGCCTGGGATTCGTGGAATGTGACAGAGGACGCGGACCTCGGCTTCCGGCTGTGGCGCAATGGCTGGCGGATGGGCGTGATCTCGCGGCCGACGTGGGAGACGCCGCCCGGCGACCTGCACGACTGGCTGCCCCAGCGAACCCGTTGGCTGAAGGGCTATATGCAGACCTGGGGCGTGCATACGCGCGACCTGCTCGGGCTGGGGCCGCGCGGCCTGTTCGCTCTGATCATGACGCTGGGCGTCGGCCTGGCCTCGGCGGCGCTGTACGGGCCGACCCTGTGCTGGGTTCTGGCCTCGGTGCTGGTGGCGGGGGCGGCGGGGCTGTGGCCCGAGACATCGAGCCTCGCGCTCAGCGTTCTGGTGCTGGGCGCCGCGGCGGCCTGGCTGTCCTGCATCCTCGGCGCGCGACGGGCGGGCGTGCCCTATGGCCCGTGGGACATGATCGCGGCGCCCGCCTACTGGAGCCTGCTCAGCCTCGCCTTCACCCAGGCCCTGTGGCGGCTGGTGGTCGAACCCTTCGCTTGGGACAAGACCCGGCACAGGCGCGAGGTCCCGGCGGGCGCGGATCACGGCGCGCTGGACGAAACGGGGCCGCACGGCCTATCAGCGGGCCATGTCCCCGCGCCTGAACCCGTCGCCTGAAACGCTCTTCACCCGAGGTTGGGAAGACTACGCCCTGCTGGACAGTGGCAATGGGCTGAAGCTCGAGCGCTACGGCCGCTTCACCGTGGTCCGGCCCGAGCCCCAGTGCTTCTGGGCGCCGCGCGATCCGCAGGCCTTCGAGCGCGCCGACGCGACCTTCGCCCCGCAGGCTCAGGACGAGGATGACGACGGCCGCTGGCGCTTCGCGGGCAAGCCGGTTGAGACCTTCCCGCTGGCCTGGCGCGATGTGCGCTTCACCGGCCGCTTCACCCCCTTCCGCCACCTCGCCTTCTTCCCGGAGCAGGCGGCGAACTGGGAGTGGCTGGATGCGCGCGTCCGCACCCTGAAGCGCCCGAAGGTGCTGAACCTGTTCGGCTATACGGGCGTGGCCTCGCTGGCCTGTTCGGCGGCGGGCGCAGAGGTGACCCACGTCGACGCCTCCAAGAAGTCCGTCGCCTACGCCCGCGAGAACGCCGAGCAGTCGGGGCTGGCCGACCGCCCGATCCGCTGGATCGTCGAGGACTGCCGCAAATATGTGGCGCGTGAGGTGCGTCGGGGCTCCAAGTATGACGGCATCATTCTCGATCCGCCGAAGTACGGGCGCGGGCCGACCGGCGAGGTCTGGCGCCTGTTCGAGGACCTGCCGGGACTGCTCAAGGACTGCGCGGCCCTGCTGTCCGACGACGCCTCCTTCCTGCTGCTGAACGCCTATGCGGCTCGCATCTCGGGCCTGTCGTTGGCCCATCTGATGGCGGAGGCTACGGCGGATCGTGGCGGCGTGATCGACTGGGGCGAATTGGCCCTCGCCGAGCATGGACAGGACGGCCGGGCCATCGGCCTGAGCTTCTTCGCCAGATGGAGCGGCCAATGAGTGACCGCCTGATCACCTCCCTGACCAATGACACGGTCAAGGCCGTGCGCGCCCTGAACATGCGCAAGGAGCGCGAGAACACCGGGCGCTTCCTGGCCGAGGGGCTGAAATTCATCGGTGAGGCGCTGGATCAGGGCCAGACGCCGAAGCTGCTGCTGGTCGGGATGGAGGCGCGCGAGCATCCGCTGCTGGACCGCGCCAAGGCCGAGACCCGCAAGGCCGGCGGCGAGGTAGTGGTGGTCACCCACCCGATCCTCGAGAAAATCAGTCGCCGGGACAATCCGCAGACCGTGCTGGGCGTCTTCGAACAGGTCTATACGCCCCTGTCCGCCATCAACCCGAAGAGCGCGCCCTGCTGGGTGGCGCTGGAGCAGGTGCGGGACCCGGGCAATCTGGGGACCATCATCCGCACCGCCGACGCGGCGGGCTGCGGCGGGGTGATCCTGATCGACGACTGCGTGGACCCCTACTCCACCGAGGCGGTGCGGGCGACCATGGGCTCGGTCTTCGCCGTGGCCATCGCAAAGGCGACGACGGCCGAGTTCATCGCCTGGCGGCAGTCGTGGCCGGGCAGCGTGATCGGGACCCGGCTGGACGCGACCCACGGCTATCGCGACGCCCCGGTCCAGCATCCGGCCCTGATCCTGATGGGCAATGAGCAGGCGGGGCTGACGGACACGCTGGCCGCGGCCTGCGACGTCAACGTCAAGATCCCCATGCGCGGGCGGGCCGACAGCCTGAACCTGGCCATCGCCACCGGCGTGATGGTCTATGCGGTGACCGACGCCGCCTGAAGGTGACGGGAGTTTCACTTGCCGGGACGGTCCGGGCGGTGAAGCTTCGCGGCCATGCGCATCCTCCTGCTCCTCGCCGCCCTCCTGCCCTTCGCGGGCGCCGCTCAGGCCCAGACGGCTGAGCTGCCGCCCGAGGCGTACCGGGCTGACGCCCTGTCCATCGAGGGGCTGATCAACAGCCAGTACGCCTATCCGGAGCGCTTCCCCGGCGGGGTCATGCCCATGAGCGACAGGCTGCGGGCCGAGGCGGCGGCGGTGCACGACCGGTCCAGCCTGCTGCGCTACGCCGGGCACGCGATCACGGCCCTGGCCGACCACCATGCGATCACCGGCAGCGCCTTCAGCGACGATTGGGGGCTGGTCCCCAGCTATTCGGACCTCTGGATTGAGCGGAACGGCGCGGTCTGGCGGATCACCGCCGTGCGGGAGGGCTCTCCGGCGGAGGCGGTGGGCGTCCGGGTCGGCGAGACGCTGGACGCGGTCGGCGGCGTGGCCACGGGCGAGGCGGTGCGGGCCTTCTGGGCTGAGCTGGGACTGGAGTCGGGCGGCGAGCGGGACGGCTATGCGGCGCGGGTGCTGGCGGCGGGGCGGCGGGACCGGGCGCGGGACCTGACCGTTTCCGGACGGCGGCTGAGCCTGCCGAACCTCTATATGGCCTCGACGGACTGTCCGCCGCTGACGGTGAGCGAAGCCGGGGACCGGCTGACGGTTCGGTTTAACGACTCGCTGGGCGACAGCGCGACCATCGCGGCCTTCGATGCGGCCATGGCGCGGGTGCGGCCGGGGCAGACGGTCGTGCTGGACCTGACCGACACCGCCAGCGGGGGCAACACCTCCGTGGCCCGGGCGGTTATGGGCTGGTTCGTCAGCGAGGCCCGGCCCTATCAGGTCCACAACCTGCCAGCCGAGGAACGCGAGACCGGCGTGCCGCGGCAGTGGGTCGAGCAGGTCCTGCCCCGGCCGGGCAAGTGGTTCGGGGGACCAATCGTGGTGCGGGTCGGACGCTGGACCGGCAGCATGGGCGAAGGGCTGGCGGTCGGGATGGATGCGCTGGGCGCGCGGGTCGAGGGCTACCGGATGGCGGGCCTTCTGGGGGCCGTCTACGACCTGCGGCTGGAGCACTCCGGGCTGGTGATCAAGATCCCGGTGGAGCGGCTGTACGCCGTGGACGGGACGCCGAGGGAGGCGTTCGTTCCCAGCCGCTAGAAGCCGCGCCCATCCACTCTTTGTGCTTTCCAATCAAAGGGTTCGAGGTCGGTCAGGGTGCGGATGTTGACCGCGACCATGGGCTGGCCGCTGGGCGTCTTGCCCTCGGCGAAGGCCTGGACGCCGCAGGTGTCGCAGAAGCGGTGCTGGATGTTGTGGGTGTTGAAGGTGTGGGTGCTGAGCGCGCCCTCGCCCGCCGTCAGCCGGAAGGCGTCCGGAGCGAAGAAGTTCAGCACCAGCCCCTTGCGGCAGCAGTGCGAGCAGTTTCACTCGACGAGGCCCTGAAGGTCGGTATCGACCTCATAGGCGACGGCGCCGCAGTGGCAGGAGCCTTGATGGGGCTGGACCTCGGTCATCGCGCTCACTCCGTCGGCAGGGTGTAGTCGAGGACGTAGCGGTGCTCGCCGTCCGCGATGGTGAGGTGGAAGACGCCGGTCAGGCCCTCAAGTTCGCCCGTGCCGGATCCGGGCACGACCGTGATCAGGAGGTCCTGCGCGCCGCCATCCATGAGGCCCCGGTGAACCAGCATGAAGGTCCCGGTCCGGCCATCGATGGCGCCGCGCACCCGCTCCATGGCGACGTAGGCGCCGGACTGGCCGGGAGCCATGGTGGCCAGCATCTCGCCCTCCCCGGTTCCGGCGATCCCGCCGTGGAAAGTCTTGGCCAGGGTCATGCGGCCGGGCACGTCAGGCGCGGCGCCCTCGGCGGGGGCGACCGGGGTGATGGAGACGGTGAACGTCCCGCTGGCCTGATGGGACACAGCAGCCTCCTGTGGCGTGAGAGCGAGGGTGATGGCGGCGAGGACGGGCGCGAGCATCACGCGTCCTCGAGATAGCTGACGCCCGGAGCGGACTTCAGGGCGCCGCGCAGGAGGCCGTCGAGGCGATAGCGGCCGGGCAACTTCATCTCGACCTCGCGACGGCCGTCGAGGGAGGCGACGAGGAAGACCTCCCCGCCCTTGCCGCCCCCGGCGGCGGCGCGCTCCAACCGGGTGCGCAGGGCCTCGGCGTCGGTGGCCCGGGCCGAGACGTGGATGCGCAGACCCATCTGGCCGTCGTCGATGAGCGTATCGAGACGGCTGGCGTCATCGCCGAAGAAGCGCACCTCGCCGTCCGAGCTCTTGGCCCGCACCTTGACCATGACCGAGGCGCCCGTCTCCAGCACGTCACGGCATTTGCGCAGCTGTTCGGGCGGGAACAGGCATTCGAACTCGCCGGTCGGGTCCGAGAAGGTGACGAAGGCGAATTTCTCGCCGGTCTTGGCGCTGGCCCGCTCCTGACGGCGGCGGACCACGCCGGCCATCATGAAGGCCTCGTGGCCGCTTTCGGCCAGGGCGGTGGCCTCGGCGACGAAGGTGACGCGCTTGCGCTTCAGCGCCGGGGCCATGTCCTCCAGCGGGTGGCCGGACAGGTAGAAGCCGACGGCGGCCAGTTCCTGGTCCAGCTTCTCCGGCCCGACCCAGGGCTCGGTCGGAGACAGGCGCGGACGGCCCGCGGCGACCTGATCGCCGCCGAACAGCGAGACCTGGGACGAGGCGCGCTCGGCGGCCACGCTCTGGCTGTAGGCGATCAGTTTGTCGGCCTGTTCGAACAGCTGGCGGCGGTTGGTGTGGAAGCTGTCGAAGGCGCCGGCGCGGGCCAGATTCTCCAGCGCGCGCTTGTTGACGAATTTCGGATCGACCCGTTCGAGGAAGTCGAAGATGTCGCTGAACGGCCCGCCCGCCTCGCGCACCTCGACGAGGTGCTTCATGGCCTCAAGGCCTACGTTGCGGATGGCGCCCAGGGCGTAGAGGACGGCGCCCTCGGGCCCATCCTTGCCCTCGCGCCATTCGACGTCGAAGTCGGCCGAGGAGCGGTTGACATCCGGGGCCTTCACCGGGACCTCGAAGCGGCGGCAATCCTGATAAAAAACAGCCAGTTTGTCGGTGTTGCTGAGATCGAGGCTCATCGAGGCGGCGAAGAATTCGACCGGATGGTTGGCCTTGAGCCAGCCCGTCTGGAAGGAGATCAGGGCGTAGGCGGCGGCGTGCGACTTGTTGAAGCCGTAGCCGGCGAACTTGGCCACCAGATCGAAGATGCCGCCCGACTGGGATTCCGAAACCCCCTTCTCGGCCGCGCCCTTGACGAAGCGGAGGCGCTGGAAATCCATCTCCTCCTTCTTCTTCTTGCCCATGGCTCGGCGCAGCAGGTCGGCCTCGCCGAGCGAGTAGCCGGCCAGGATCTGGGCGATCTTCATCACCTGTTCCTGGTAGATGATGACGCCGTAGGTCTCGGTCAGTGTCTCCTTCAGCGTGTCGTGGAGATAGTCGACCTCGGCGCGGCCGAACTTCCGGTCGATGTAGGTGTCGATCATCTCCATCGGCCCGGGCCGGTAGAGGGAGATCAGGGCGGTGATCTCTTCAATCGACCCGCAGCGCATCTTGCGCAGGGTGTCGCGCATGCCCTGGGATTCCAGCTGGAACACCCCGACCGTCTGGCCCGAGGCCATCAGCTCATAGGTCTTGGCGTCATCCAGCGGCAGCTGGTTCCAGGTCGGGGCCAGGCCGCGCCGGGACAGGTAGCCGTGCGCGCGGTCCAGGGTGGTCAGGGTCTTCAGGCCGAGGAAGTCGAACTTCACCAGACCCGCTGGCTCGACCCATTTCATGTTGAACTGGGTGGCCGGGATGTCCGAGCGCGGGTCCTGATAGAGGGGCACCAGCTCGGTCAGGGGGCGGTCGCCGATGACGATGCCGGCGGCGTGGGTGGAGGCGTTGCGGTACAGTCCCTCCAGCTCCAGCGCCGTCTCCAGCAGATTGCGCACCGCCGGTTCGGCGTCGCGGGCCTCCTTCAGGCGCGGCTCCAGCTCGATGGCCTGGGCCAGGGTGACCGGATTGGCCGGGTTGTTCGGCACCATCTTGCAGAGACGGTCGACCTGGCCGAGCGGCATCTGCAGCACGCGGCCGACGTCGCGCAGCACGGCGCGGGCCTGCAGGGTGCCGAAGGTGATGATCTGGGCGACCCGGTCCTTGCCGTAGTGCTGCTGGACATAGGTGATGACCTCTTCACGCCGCTCCTGACAGAAGTCGATGTCGAAGTCGGGCATGGAGACGCGTTCCGGGTTCAGGAAGCGCTCGAACAGCAGGCCGAACCGCAGGGGGTCCAGATCGGTGATGGTCAGGGCCCAGGCGACCAGCGAACCGGCGCCGGAACCCCGCCCCGGCCCGACCGGGATGTCATGGTTCTTGGCCCATTTGATGAAGTCCGACACGATCAGGAAGTAGCCGGGGAAGCCCATCTGGGTGATGATCCCGACCTCCCATTCGAGGCGGTCCCAATACTCCTGCTCGGGCACGGCAGGGGTGACTTCGGTCAGGCGGACCCTCAACCCCTCGCGCGCCTGATGGGCCAGTTCGTCAGGTTCCGAGCGACCGGCGCCGGTGTCGAACCGAGGCAGGATCGGCGCGTGGGTCTTGACCAGGAAGGCGCAGCGGCGGGCGATGTCGATGGTGGTGTCGCAGGCCTCGGGCAGGTCGGCGAACAGCTCGCGCATGGCGGCGGGGGTCTTGAACCAGTGCTCGCCGGTGACGCGGCGGCGATCTTCCTGACCGGTGAAGGCGCCGTCGGCGATGCACAGCAGGGCGTCGTGGGACTTCGCCTGCGAGGCCTTGGCATAATAGACGTCATTGGTGGCGACCAGCGGGACGTCGTTCTCATAGGCCCAGGCGACGAGATCGCGCTCGGCCTGGGCCTCCATCGGCAGGCCGTGCCGCTGGAGCTCGACGTACATCCGGTCGCCGAAGGTGGCGAACATCTCGTTCAGCGCCGCGTCGCCGTCGCGGATCTTGCCCTGCACATAGAGGGGATTGATCGGGCCGTCGGGGCCGCCGGTCAGCAGCAGCAGGCCTTCGGAATGCTCGACGACGGTGTTCCATGGCACGCCCGGCTCGTCGGTCGGGGCGATGTCGAGGTAGGCCGAGGACGACAGCTTGCAGAGGTTGAGCCAGCCGGTCTCGTTCTGGACGATCAGGACGACGGTCGGGACCTTGGTCCAGCGGTCGGTCCCCTGCCCGCCGATGCCGGTGACCGGCAGGGCGCAGGCGACGATGGGCTGAACGCCCGCATCCTTGGCGGCCTGGCTGAACTCCAGCGCGCCGAACAGGTTGGCGCGGTCGGCCACGGCGACGGCGGGCATGCCGTTGTCCGCCGCCATCTTGGGGATCTTGCCCGCCTTGATCGCGCCTTCCAGCAGCGAATAGGCCGAGCGGACCCGCAGGTGGATGAAGCCCTGACTGTTCAACGCCTCGCTCACCGCGCCGTCACTCCGTTCGTCCGCCATCCGGTCATGGTGAACCGAGTCTCACATCCGGCCCGCCGGAAACACCGCAAACCGACGCGGGGCCTCATGCGGCGGGGGATGGTTTGTGGACCGACGCTGGGCGGACCCGCCGTGCCGTCCGAATGCGCACTCAATTATTTTTTGAGTGCACTTTAGTGGCCTTTTCGATCAGGCCCCCGGCAGAAGCAGGGCCGCCTGCCACACCATCAGAACGAAACCGGCGCACGCCGCCAGCGACAGAGATTCCCGAACCCAACGCGCCATGAGACTGCTCCCGGAGTGATGTTCCGGGTCTGTTCTATGTTCTCATTATGTTCGCGTCAAGGGGCGTGGTCAGTTCCGATTGTTTCCGAAGGCGCCGCGCGTGAGCAGGATGGTCTTCCAGAAACCCTCGCGATCCAGAATGATCTGATCGGGTGTGGCAACCGGACGGTGCTCGAGAAGGGCGAACCGGAAGGCCTTGCGGACATAGTCGAGGTCCGGGTTCGTTACGAGCTGGCGAAGCTCTGCGTTGTTGCCGTGCCCGGTTGCGGCGTACTCACACCATCGCGACCAGATGCCGCCCTGCCCGTACGCCGAGCCGACGTAGCGCTTTCCCGTCAGAATGTCGGAGATCAGGTAGATGCCCTTGATGCTGGTGAGCGCCGCCATCCAATCAGCCCGTCCCGTACGCGCCAGATTCTCAAGCTCGGCGAAGGACAGGTCGATGCCGTCGAAGCCCGGGAAGGCGCGACCGTTGTAGGGTTCCGCCAGCAACTCGGACACCTGCAAGAGCGGGTAGTGGTTTTCAAAATTCAGCCGGACAGATCGGTCACGGTAAGGGTGTCTGATTTTCAACCGGCCGATGAAGGCGGCTCCCTCGGCGGAGCGCGAAACCACATACTGGTCAGGCTTGCGGTCAAGAACATCGAAGATGCCCGTGAACAGCCAGATGTCCGGCTCATGATAGAAGCGGGCGAGCGAGAAGACGCGAGGGCGATTGAACTCGTCCCGGGCTGGTCTGTATTCCTGCCATGTCTGGTAGTCCGCTGGGCTGTTCACCCAGACGTCCAGCGGCTCATGCTGTCGGTTCCACCGCGAGAAGTGGATCTTGAAGTCGGATGGTGTAGCCAGCCGCCAGATATCGGACAGAAGGATGGGAGGCTCGCCCCCCATCAGTAGGCGTGCGCTTCCGCGGGCCGCTCTTCCAGATGGCCGTCCTTGATGGCGAAGACGCGGTCCATGTGGCCGGCCAGTTCCATGTTGTGGGTGGCGATCAGGGCGGCGACGCCGGTCTGTTTGACGACGTCGTGCAGGGCTTCGAACACCGTCTGGCTGGTGCCCGGGTCGAGGTTGCCGGTGGGCTCGTCGGCCAGAAGGAGGCGCGGACGGTTGGCCAGGGCGCGGGCCACGGCGACGCGCTGACGCTCGCCGCCCGACATCTGCGACGGCTGGTGGGTCAGGCGGTCGGCGAGGCCCAGGGCGCTGAGCAGTTCCTCGGCGCGGGCGCGGGCGGCGGTCAGCTTGTGACCGGCGATGCGCAGCGGCAGGGCCACGTTATCGCGGGCGTCGAACTCGGGCAGCAGGTGGTGGAACTGGTAGACAAAGCCGATGCGGTCCAGCCGGATCCGGGTGCGGTCGTGGTCGCTGAGGGCGGCGACGGCCTCCCCGTCGATGCGGACCTCGCCCTCGGTCGGATGCTCCAGCAGGCCGGCGGCATGCAGTAGAGACGACTTGCCGGAGCCGGAGGGGCCGATCAGGCCGACGATCTCGCCGGGCATGATGTCGAGGTTGACACCGCGCAGGACGGTCAGGCCGCCGGTCGCGGTGTCATAGGTGCGGGTCAGGTTCCGCACCGAGAGGACGGGAGCCGTGCTGGACTTACTCATAGCGGAGGGCCTCGACCGGATCGAGCTTGGCGGCCTGCCAGGACGGGATCAGTCCAGCCACGCAGCTCATGAAGAAGGACCAGACGGTGACCCAGAAGACGTCGACCGGATCGACCAGGGCCGGCACGGCGTCCAGCATGTAGACGTCGGCGTTGAACAGCTCGGTCTGGAAGACCCACTCCAGGAAGTGCTGGATGGAGCCGATATTGAGGCAGAACAGCAAGCCCAGGACCAGGCCGGTCACGGTGCCCGCGACGCCGATCATGGCGCCGGCCATGAAGAAGATGCGCAGCATGGACGACTGGCTGGCGCCGACGGTGCGCAGGATGGCGATGTCCTTGGTCTTGTTCTTCACCAGCATGACGATGCCGGAGATGATGTTCAGCGCCGCGATGGCGACGACGAGGCCGAGAATGATGCTCATGGCCACGCGCTCGACCTTGAGCGCGCCCCAGAAGGCGGCCAGGCGGTCGCGCCAGTCGCTGACCAGGGCGCTGGGGCCGGCGGCGCGCTGGACCGGCATGCGCAGGGCCTCGACGCGATCAGGCTGTTCGACCTTGAGCTCGATGACGTCCCAGCGGCCTTCCTTGCCGTAGAAGAGCTGGGCCTGCTCGATGGGCATGAAGATGAAGGCCTGGTCGAAATCGGCGGTGCCCGAGCTGAACACGCCGCCGACGCGGTAGGTCTTCTCCAGCCCGCCCAGGCTGCCGAAGGCGCTGGAGGCGCCGGTCGGGGAATAGAGGGTGATGGGGTCGCCGACGCGCAGGCCCAGCCCCTCGGCCAGCGCCTTGCCGATCAGGACGTTGTCGCCGCCCCATTCCCCGGCGCCGAACCGCTGGCGGGCCGCGTCGTCGAGGCTGGCGTTGACGTATTCCATCGAGGCCAGGTCGGCGCGCGAGATGCCGCGCACGATGGCGCCCGTGGTCGCGCCGCCCGCGCGGACGATGCTCTGGTCATTGGTCATGGGGGTGACCCAGGTCACGCCCGGCACGGCCTTGATCCGGGCCACGGCGGCGTCGCGCTCGGGCGACTGCAGCAGGTCGCCGGAGACGTACATGTGGCCGTTGAAGGACAGCATCCGGTCCAGCAGCGTCGCGCGGAAGCCGGCCATGATGCTCATCACCGTGATCAGCGCCAGCACGGCCAGGGCGATGGCCACATAGGAGATGATGGCGATCAGGGCGATGCCGCCTTCCTTGCGCTTGGCGCGGAGGTAGCGGACCGCCAGCCCGATCTCCCAGGCGGAGAAGGGACCGGCGGGCTTCGTCGGCTTCACGGCCGGCGCGGCGTCAGTCATCCGATGAGCCTCGAGATCGCTTCGTCCAGCGGCAGGGTGAATTTCTCGCCGGTGGCGCGGCGCTTCAGCTCGACCACGCCGTCCGCCAGACCCTTGGGCCCGATGGTGAGCTGCCACGGAATGCCGATCAGGTCGGCGGTGGCGAACTTGCCGCCCGGACGCTCGTCGGTGTCGTCATAGAGCACGTCCTTGCCAGCGGCCTCGAGACGGTGAACCGCCTCTTCGCAGGCGGTCGAGACGGCTTCGTCGCTGGCGCGCAGGTTGATGACGACCACGTCGAACGGGGCCACAGCGTCCGGCCAGATGATGCCGCCGGCGTCATGGCTGGCCTCGATGATGGCGCCCAGCAGGCGCGACACGCCGACGCCGTAGGAGCCCATGTGGACCTCGGTGTCCTGACCGTCCGGACCGGCGACCCTAGCCTTCATTGGGGCCGAGTATTTGGTGCCGAAATAGAAGATGTGGCCGACCTCGATGCCGCGGGCCGACAGGCGGTCGCCCTCGGCGGTCTGGGCTTCGAACTTCGCCGCGTCGTGCATTTCCTCGGTGGCGGCGTACAGGGCGGTGCGCTCGTCGAAGACGGCCTGCACGGCCTCGGGGCTGAAGTCGTGACCCGGAGCGGGCATCTCGACCAGCTTGCGGTCGCAGAAGACCTCGCTCTCGCCGGTCTCGGCCAGAACGATGAACTCGTGGCTGAGGTCGCCGCCGATGGGGCCGGTGTCGGCGCGCATCGGAACCGCCTTTAGCCCGATGCGGGCGAAGGTGTTCAGATAGGCGGTGAACATGCGGTTGTAGGCGACGCGGGCCGAGGCCTCGTCCAGATCGAAGGAATAGGCGTCCTTCATCAGGAACTCGCGGCCGCGCATTACGCCGAAGCGCGGGCGGCGCTCGTCGCGGAACTTCCACTGGATGTGGAAGAGGTTCAGCGGCAGGGCTTTGTAGGACTTCACGAAGCCGCGGAAGATGTCGGTGATCATCTCCTCGTTGGTGGGGCCGTACAGCAGTTCGCGCTCGTGGCGGTCGGTGATGCGCAGCATCTCCGGGCCGTAGGCGTCGTAGCGGCCCGACTCGCGCCACAGGTCCGCCAGTTGGAGGGTCGGCATCAGCAGCTCGACCGCCCCTGCCCGCACCTGCTCTTCACGGACGATCTGCTCGATCTTGCGCAGCACCCGCAGGCCCAGCGGCAGCCAGGCGTAGATGCCCGCCGCTTCCTGCTTGATCAGGCCGGCGCGCAGCATCAGCTGGTGGGAGACGATCTGGGCGTCCGAAGGCGCCTCTTTCAGCGTGGGCAGGAAGTAGCGCGACAGGCGCATGGTGGGGAATCCGCGAGTTAAGCTTGAACAGGAGCTTTAGCCGGGAGGACGGGGCGAAAGCTAGGCGGTGGATGAGGGATTGGGGACTAGGGATTAGGGATTAGGGGCGCGAAGACGCGCCAACGCCTGATCACCGTCTCAGAAAATCCTAATCCCTAGTCCCTGTTCCCTAGTCCCTAAGGATGTGGCAGCCCGATGCCGTAGCGCGCCGCCAGATAGGGGGCGATGGCGTGGTCCTGCAGGAAGCGGCGGCCGGTGGCGGCGCTGGTCGGGGCGTCGGGCCAGTCCAAGGTTCCGTCCAGCACCAGCAGCGGGCAGCTCTGATGGTCCTCGCCGACCTCGGCGATGACAGGGGGGCGCGGGCGCGGGTGATCGAGGTAGGTGATCAGGAGTTGCTCGCGCAGCGCCGGATAGAAGGACAGTATGCCCTCCACGAAGGCGCCCGCCGGGCAGAACCAGGGGCCGCCGGCGTCATCATGCCAGTCGGGGTTCAGGAGGTAGAGTCGGTCGGTCATGCGCCTGCGGCCTAGACCGGCGGGGCCAGCGGCGGCAGGGGCATCCAGCCGAAGAAGACCATGATCATGATGACCAGCCAGACGAGGGCCGAGACCCAGGTGGTGGTGATGAATTTCTTCTTCAGGTGCGGGTTCTCCGGCGCGCCCCACTGGGCGCCGTCGGTCGGCCTGGCCTGGCCCTGCTGATTCATGCCGATCGGCAGGACAGCGAACAGCACCGTCCACCAGACGACGATGTAGATGGCGAACATGGTCAGCGGACCGATGGGCATCAGGACGAACTCCGCGCCGGAATGGGCCCCTTGGCTTTAGCGGGTGTCGCGGGCCGGGAGAAGGCGCGGCGGATGTCGCAGCGACAGGCTGACGAAATACCCGTTCGCGAAATCGCGAACCAAATCCCGAAACGGCGACAGCGTCGCGGCATGTGACCTCCGGGCCAGCCACCTTGCGCGAGGTTCGCTGAACGGGACGCACATTCTGTCTGAACGGCGGACCGACCGATGACTGTTCAACGCCCGAGTTGCGAATGCCCGGCCATTTCCACCCATGCGGCCCGCTTCCGCCGCCTGCCCAGAAAAGACATATTGGAATCGCGTATAACGGTCCATCCGAGGCTCGACCGGGAACCGTCGTCCATGACCACAGACAGCGTCGTCCAGTCCTTGGGCGGGTCCTCGACCGGCCTGTTCGGCATCGGGCGGGCGACCCTGAGGCGGCTGGCGGTGCGTGCCGCCCTGGCCCTGGCCTTCGGGGTGGCGCTGGCGCTGCTGGAGCCCTTCGGCCTGGGCGAGGATCAGGTGCTGTTCCGGCTGGGCTTCTGGACCGCGATGATGGCGGTCTGGTTCCTGTTGTTCAGCGCGATCGATCTGGCCGCCAGCCGGATCCGGCAGGTGGATGCGCTTCATCCGCTGGGGCGTTTCCTTCTGATCGCGGGGCTGGCCGCCGTGCCCATGATGGTGATCAGCCAGTCGGCGACGCCCGAGGGCTTCGTCCTGGATCCGCTGGAGATCGTCGAGGGGCTGGGTCAGGTCACCCTGATCGCCGGCGCCTTCGAGGGGCTGACGGCGATGATCTTCGCCCGCTGGTTCGACCCCACCCCGCACGGGACCACCCTGTTCGCGCCCGTGTCGAACGCCGCCCCGGAGCCGTCGAAGGAGGCGCTGCCGCCGCTGGTGCAGCGACTGCCGTTTGGGGTGCGCGGGCCGGTGATCTGCCTGCAGATGGAGGACCACTACGTCCGGATCCACACCACGCGCGGCTCGGGTCTGGTGCTGATGCGCCTGTCGGACGCCATCGCCGAGCTGCAGGCCACGCCGGGCCTGCGGGTTCACCGGTCATGGTGGATCGCCACCGAGGCCGTGCGGGCCATCGACCGGTCGCCCCGCGCGGTGAAGGTGCATCTGGCCAACGGCGTGATCGCGCCGGTGTCGCGCCCCTATATGCAGGCCCTGTTCGCCGCGGCAGACGTCTGATCGCGTCCGATCCCTGAGGGCGGCGCCGCCTTCATCCCCCTTCCCTCCCTACACCCCTCGCCGATCGGGCCCCCCGCGCCCGCTCGCGACCGCCTGCGCGCGGGAACCCAAGGACTTCCTCGATGTACGCCCACCTTCCCGACCTGCGCGCGGTCCAGCGCCGCCGGAAATATGTCGTCGCCGCCGGTCTGGCCCTGCTGATGGGGCTGGTCGCCACGACCGGCGCCGCCCTGCCCGCAGAGGCCGCCCTGCGCGAGATGATCGAAGGCGTCGGCCTGCTGATGATCGGGGTGGCCATCATCGGCCGGGCCTGGTGCTCCCTCTATATCGGCGGCCGCAAGACCCATGAGTTGGTGCAGGACGGCCCCTATGCCCTGTGCCGCAACCCACTCTACATCTTCAGCTTCATCGGCGCCTTCGGCGTGGGCGCCCAGACAGGCAGTCTGACGCTGGCCGTGGTGTTCACGGCGGCGGCGGTGGGCATCTTCCTGCCGGTGATCGGGCGCGAAGAGCAGTTCCTGGCCCAGGCCTTTCCGGACAGCTATCCCGACTATGTCCGGCGCACGCCCCGACTGATCCCGGACTTTCGTCTGTGGCGGCCCAGCGAGGCGCTGATGGTGCACCCCGGCTTCTTCCTGCGCACCTTGGCCGACGGCCTGCCCTTCCTCGTCGCCTGGCCGCTGTTCGAACTGATCGCCCATTGGCAGGACAGCGGGCTGGGGCCGCTGCTGCGCCTGCCCTGAAACAGAAAGGGCGTCGCAGCCGAAGCCGCGACGCCCTCCCGTTCAGGTCCTGCGACCGGTCCTACTGTTGGAGCGGGAACGGGTCGGTCGGGTTGGGCCGGGTCGGCATGGGCATGCGCGGCAGCGGCTCGTCCGAGTTGGCGGCGTTCAGCAGGAAGGTCGCCAGAATGACCGCGGCCTGACGCAGATCCTCGGCGCGCATGTGGTCATAGGTGTCGATCGAGGTGTGGTGCAGGCGCGCGCCGTAGTCGAGCGGGTCCTGGATGAACTGGAAGCCCGGGACGCCGACGGTCTGCATATAGACGTGGTCGGTCGCGCCCGAGGTGCGCATCGACACCGTGGTGGCGCCCATGGCGTTGAACGGACGCAGCCACTCCTGGAAGATCGGAGCGGCGGCGACATTGCCCTCGGCGTTGATGCCGCGGATCTTGCCCGAGCCGTTGTCCAGGTTGAAGTAGGCGACCAGCGAGCCGTGGCCCTCGCGCGGCTGGATCGGCCAGCGCTGGCGCCAGGTGCGGTTGTTCGGCAGGGCGTCCAGGGTCGCGTCGCCGACCGGGGCGCGAGTGGCCAGATACTTGTCGACATAGGCGAGCGAGCCCCACAGCCCCTGCTCTTCCCCGCTCCACAGGGCGAAGCGGATGGTGCGCTTGGGACGGACGTTCATGGCGCGCAGGATGCGGGCGGCCTCCATGACCACGGCGCTGCCCGCGGCGTTGTCGACGGCGCCGTCAGCGGCGGCCCAGCTGTCCAGGTGGGCGCCGGCCATGACGTATTCGCCCGAGCGGCTGGTGCCCGGGATGTCGGCCAGGATGTTGTAGGCGTTGGTGTCCTGCTCGTGGAACTGGACCTCGCTCATCAGCTCCAGCGAGGGCTTGGCGTCCTCGGTCTGGGCTAGACGGGCCAGACGGCGGTAGTCCTCGGCGGCCAGCTCCATGCCCGGGGTCTTGCGCTGATCGTCCATGCGGTAGCCGGTGCCGTTGCCGTGCAGCAGGCCGCCGTCACGCTGGGACATGCGGACCCAGGCCAGGGCGCCCTCTTCCTGCAGGAAGGCGTCCATCTGGCGGGCGAAGTCGGGCGCGCGCAGGCTCTCGACCGACGAGGCCGGGACGTTGGGGATGTTGTAGACATTGCCGGCGTTCTCGAGGTCTTCCTCGGTCAGGCGGCGGAAGGCCGGATCGGTCGGCTCGGAGCCGGCGGTCGGGCGCGAGACCAGAACGATCTTGCCCGCCAGCTTGCCCCGATATTTGGCGAAGTCGGCGGCGCTGGTCATCGGGGCGACGATCACCTCGCCCGAGACGACGCCGTTGGTCGACGGGGTCCAGGCGATGGGGATGGCGCGCAGGTCGAGCGGACGCGGGGCGGTCATGCGGGCGCTGGAGCGGACGACCGACCAGCCGCGGCCGAAGTCGAACGGATCGGCGCGGACATTGGTCAGACCCCAGTCGCGGAAGCGCTGCTGGGTCCAGGCCTCGGCCTGACGCATCTGGGGCGAGTTGGTCATGCGGCCGCCGATCCGATCGGTCAGGTAGCCGGCGGTGCTCATCACCTCGCTGTGGTTGAAGCCCTGATCGATGATGCCGTTGATGGCGACCAGATCAGGCGACTGGGCCAGAGCGGGCGTGGCGAACGGAACGGCCGTCAGCGCGATGGCGGTGGCGGACAACAAGGCGGCAAGACGCATGGAAACTCCCCTGAATCACTAACGGCGGCGATAGGACCCCAAGCCTGACCGTTGTGCAAAGGAAGAACGTACGAACCGTGTCAGTCCGTCGCCGCGTTGGGATCAATCGCCTCCTCGACCAGCCGTCGCCAGACGGGGTCGGTGTCGTCGACCAGGTCGCAGTCCTCCATCAGGGCCACCGCCGCCCCGCCGTCGGGCAGGATCAGGCCCAGCACGTCCATCTCGTCGCCCTCGGGGCCGATGTGGCTCTCGGCCTGCACGGCCACGGCGGCCTGCTCGCCGTCGGCCTCCCACCAGATCACCGGCTGGGGCAGGTCCATGTCGATCAGGCGCGGATCGGCGGTGTCGCTGAGCGCGAAGACAGCCTTCCTGGCCTGGACGTCGTCGAGCGTGGCGATGCGCCCGGTGAAGGCGGTCAGCCGCGACCAGTCCTCGGCGTCATAGCCGCCGCCGTCGTCGGAAAATTCGAGGTCGTCCGTCATGGTGTGCTCATCCCCGCGAAGCGGGATTCGGTTTGGTCCGGACAGTTTGAAGCAGGTTCATCACGACAAACACGATGAAATCACAACGGACAACACGGGACCTGTGCTCCGAGACCATCGTGTTCGTTGTGTCTCGCTGTGGTCGTTGTGATGAACTTCGACGCCCTTAAGGGCTGATCGCGCTTCGCGCCCACGAAAAAGGCCGGCGCCCTTGCGAGCGCCGGCCTTTATTTCAGTCCCGAGGGACGAACGGCTTAGTTGCCGCCCATCATCGAGGCGACTTCCGAAGCGAAGTCCGGGCCTTCGACCTTCTCGACGCCTTCGCCCAGGGCGAGGCGGACGAAGCCTGCCAGGTGCAGGCCGGGGGCGCCCAGTTCCTTGCCGGTTTCGGCGACCAACTGCTCGATGGTCACGTCCGGGTTCATGACGAACGGCTGCTTGGTCAGCACGACGTCCTTCTGGAACTTGTTGATCTGACCTTCCACGATCTTCTCGATCATGTTTTCCGGGCGGCCTTCTTCCTTGGCCTTTTCGATCAGAACGGCGCGTTCCTTCTCGATGGCGGCCGGGTCGAGGTCGTCGGTGTTCAGCGACAGCGGGGCGGTCGCGGCGACGTGCATGGCGATCTTGCGGCCCAGTTCACGCAGGGCGGCCTTGTCGCCGCCGCCGTGCAGGGCGACCAGAACGCCGATGCGGCCGACGCTCGGCGACACCGCGTTGTGGACGTAGGAGGCGACAACGCCTTCTTCGACCGACAGGCGGGCGGCGCGACGCAGCTGCATGTTCTCGCCGATGGTGGCGATCAGGTTGGTGACCTCGTCCTGGACGGTCTTGCCGTTTTCCAGTTCAGCGCCGTGCAGGCCTTCGACCGTGGCGTGCTCGAGGCCCAGCTGGGCGAACGACTTGGCGGCGTTCTGGAACAGCTCGTTGCGGGCGACGAAGTCGGTTTCAGCGTTGAACTCGATGGCGGCTCCGATTTCACCGGCTCCGACTTCCTTCGAGGCGACGGCGACCAGGCCTTCAGCGGCGACGCGGTCAGCCTTCTTGGCGGCCTTGGACAGACCCTTGGCGCGCAGCCAGTCGATCGCGGCGTTGATGTCGCCGTCGGTCTCTTGCAGGGCCTTCTTGCAGTCCATCATGCCCACGCCCGACTTGGCGCGCAGTTCCATGACGAGGGCGGCGGTGATCTCAGCCATTGTGTAGCTCCTAGGTATTCGAATGCGGTAACGGCCCGGCTGATAGCCGGGCCGTATGTCAGTTAGACGTACGGCCTTCAGGTCGAAGGCCGTGAGACGGTCCTCAGACCGCGGCCTTGTCTTCTTCGGTCGCAGCCGGTTCAGCGGCGGCTTCCAGCTCGGCGGCGACGGCTTCCGTGCCGGCCGGAGCGGCTTCAGCGGCGACCGGGGCCGAGGCCTCGCGCAGCATGGGCTCGTCCGGGTTGATCGCGGCGCCCAGGTCGACGCCAGCAGCGCCGGCGCCGGCGGCCAGGCCGTCGAGGACGGCGTCGGCGATCAGGTCGCAGTAAGTCTGGATGGCGCGGGCGGCGTCGTCGTTGCCCGGGACCGGGTAGGTGATGCCGTCCGGATCCGAGTTGGTGTCCAGGATCGCGATGATCGGGATGTTCAGCTTGCGGGCTTCCTGGATCGCGATCGCTTCCTTGTTGGTGTCGATCACGAACATGATGTCGGGGATGCCGCCCATGTCCTTGATGCCGCCCAGCGAGGCGTCCAGCTTGTCACGCTCGCGCTGCAGGCTCAGCAGCTCGCGCTTGACGCGGCCTTCACCGCCGGACTCCAGCAGGGCGTCCAGTTCGCGCAGACGGGCGATCGAACCCGAAACGGTCTTCCAGTTGGTCAGCGTGCCGCCGAGCCAACGGTTGTTCATGTAGTACTGGGCGCAGCGCTTGGCGGCTTCGGCCACCGGGTCCGAAGCCTGGCGCTTGGTGCCGACGAACAGGACGCGACCGCCCTTGGCGGCGACTTCGCGCACGGCGACCAGGGCCTGGTGCAGCAGCGGCATCGTCTGCGACAGGTCGATGATGTGGATGTTCGAGCGGGCGCCGAAGATGTAGCGGTCCATCTTCGGGTTCCAGCGGTGCGTCTGGTGACCGAAGTGAGCGCCGGCTTCGAGCAGCGAACGCATGGAGAATTCAGGCAGAGCCATGATCGGTAGTGTCCTTTTTCCGATAGACGTTGCGTGAGCGTTTTAAAGATCCGGCTGGACCCTCGGAATGGCGCCATCGGGGATGTCTCCCCCGGCGATGCCACGCCCACGTGCGAAGTGCGCGGGCCAAATAGGCGGAACGGCCTGAAATAGCAAGCCTGACGGCGTCTTCCGCTCGCCGCACTCGCATATCGCTGGTATGGTGAATGCGGAGGTGGGGCTCATGACATACCGAAGCTGGCTGGGCGTGGGGGCGACGATCGCCTTCGCCGCCATCGCGGGCGTGACGACGTCGCAGCAGCAACCGCTGTCGCCGACGGCGGCGACGCAGGTGAACCTGCCGCGCTCGCGCGTGGACAATGCGGCGCTGGCGCAGGCGCGACAGGACCCGCTGGCGGCGCGGATCCAGGGTGTCCTGCGACAGGACCCACAGACGGTCTCGGTGCTGCAGCAGGCGCAGAGCTCGCCCGTGCCGGTGCTGGCGCCGGCGGACCCGGCCCTGATCGAAACCGCCCGGCTCTTTAACGGCGATCGCCACTATATGCTGGTGGTCGAGCGCGGCGAGCAGGTGATCGAGATCTACGGCTCGACCAAGGCGTTCGAGTCGCCCAACGGGCCGCCCACTGTACCTGCCCCTGACGCGGCGGCGCAGCGGCGGCTGAATGCGCGCCTGCCCGACGGAACGGCCGCGCGGATCGCCCGGGCGCGCCAGACCGGCGGGCCGACCAATGTGCGGGCCGAGCGGACCGAATACGGGACCGATGTGACCTTCAACCGGTTCGGCGCGGCCTATCTGGTCAGCTTCATCTGTGAGGCCCAGACGGCGCCGGGCTGCACGGACGCCGAGGCGGTGGCCTTCGCGTCCAGCCTGGTCCTGATCGGCGGTGGCGAATGAGCGCCGGGTTGGGGCGGCTGGGGGCGCTGCTGGCCTTGTCGCTGCTGACCGCCTGTTCGCCGGGCGGCTGCGGCCAGACCACGCCGGAGGTCCCGCCCAAGAAGGGCGAGGCGCCCGCGCCGAACCCGCCGACGCCGGAACCCACGCCGGAACCCGAACCGCCGGCGCCCGAGCCGGTCTCATGGCCCCATGATCCGGGCGGCGCCCTGCCCTCCGGCTCGGGGACCGGGGCGACGGATGCGACCCTGTGGGCGGCGGGAATGCGCTTCCCGATGGAGGCGGCGCCCGCCTATGCGAATTCGCAGGTCTACGGCTACGGCGGCTTCGCGGCGCCCGGTCCTGGCGGCCAGTGCGACGCCCGCAACTACGCCTATCCATGGCGCGACAATTTCTGCGAGACCCGCTCGTGGAACAACGGCATGTGCCCGGCGGGCAAGGGGCATCAGGGGCAGGACATCCGCCCGGCCACCTGCGAGAAGAAGGTGCACTGGGTGGTGGCCGCCGAGACGGGGCGGATCACCTCGATCGGCAGCTATACGGTCACCCTGCTCGGCGACTCGGGCCGCATCTACCGCTATCTGCACATGGATATGGCGGGGGTGAACGCCCTGTTCCCGACCAGCGCCTCGCGCAACGTCACGCGCGGCCAGCACATCGGCAAGGTGTCGGCGGACTTCGGCGGCAGCGCCACCACCATCCACCTGCATTTCGAGATCAAGGCGCCCGTGTCGACCGGCGGCGGGGCGGCGACGGTGATGTTCGTCCCGACCTACTCCAGTCTGGTGGACAGCTATGGACGGCTGCTGAACGGGGCGGGCTAGGTCCCGCGCCGCTAGGTCCCGCGCGGCTTGGCCCGGTTGGTGGCTTCGGCCACGGAGGGATCCTCGGGCCAGGGGTGGCGCGGATAGCGGCCGCGCATGTCGGCGCGGACGTCCTTCCATGACCCGGCCCAGAAGCCCGGCAGGTCCTTGGTCATCTGGATCGGGCGACGGGCGGGCGACAGCAGGGCCAAGGTCAGGGGCGTGCCCCGGCCGACGGTGGGATGGGTCTTCACCCCGAATAGTTCCTGCACCCGGATATCGACGCGCGGCCCGCCCTCGGCGGCGTAGTCGATGGCGGCGGAGCCCAGCGGGGTCTCCAGTCGCTCGGGAGCCAACTCGTTCAGCGTGCGCTGGCGGTCCCACGGGATGAGGGCGCGCAGGCCGTCGGCTAGGGCGCCGTCGGGGATGACTTCCAGCGACTGCACATTCTCCAGCAGCGGCCAGAGCCAGGTCTCGCGTTCGGCCAGAAGGCCGTCGTCCGACATGTCGGGCCAGCCTTCCTCCAGCCCGGACAGGAAGGCCAGGCGAGCGCGCAGAGCCGAGGCGCGCTCGCCCCAGCGGAGGGCCCTGAGCCCGTCCGCCTCGACCTCGGTCTTCAGGGTGGCGGTGATCGCCTTGCGGTCGGGCGCGCCCATCAGCTTCTCGTCGACGACCACGGCGCCGATCCGGCGGATGCGCTTCAACACCATCCGACCCGACGGTTCGCGGGACAGCCGTTCCTCAAGCTCCAGCCGGTGCTCCAGCGCCGACAGTTCGACGGGCGCGGCCAGACGAATGCGGTCGCGGGCGTCACCGCCGCCCAGCTCGGCGACGGCCAGCCACTGTTCGCGCGCCATGATGTCGGTCGGCTCAAGGAAGGCGCCGCGACCCGAGGCCAGCAGGAACTCGCCGGGCTTGCCGCGCGCCTTGGCCAGCCGCTCGGGGAAGGCCTCGGCCAGCAGGGCGCCCGCATCGGGATGCCCCCCCTTCCCGCCCCCGGCCGCCTTGGCCCAGCGGTCAGCCAGCTTCATGGCGTCGCGGGCGCGGGGCGAGCGGTCGACCTCGCGGTCGAAGCCGCGCAGGCGTTCGGCCAGGTCGACGCTGTTTCCGCCGAGCCCGGGCTCGCTGAGGATGGCGGCGATGCTGGCGCCGAGTTGGGCGTCGCCCTCGTCGCTGGCCACGGCGACCATATGGGCCAGGCGGGGCGACAGGGGGATCTTCGTCAGGCGGCGGCCGTGGTCGGTCAGGGCGCCGTCGGCGTCCAGAGCGTCCAGGCGCGCCAGCACCTTGCGCGCTTCGGCGAAGGCGCCGGCCGGCGGCGGGTCCAGCAGGGCCAGCCCCTCGGGCGACCGCGCGCCCCAACGGGCCAGATCCAGCGCGAAGGCGGTCAGGTCGGCCTCGAGGATTTCCGGGCGCTGGTGGGCGACGAGACCCCGGGTCTGTTCCTCGTCCCACAGGCGGTAGCAGACGCCGGGTTCGACCCGCCCCGCCCGGCCCCGGCGCTGTTCGGCGGACGACCGGCTGACCCTGATCGTCGCCAGCCGGGTCAGGCCGCTGGATGGCTCGAACCGGGGCACGCGCGACAGGCCGCCGTCGATGACGACGCGCACGCCCTCGATGGTCAGGCTGGTCTCGGCGACCGGGGTGGCCAGTACGATCTTGCGACGGCCCGGCGCGGCCGGTTCGATGGCCCGATCCTGCTCGCCCTTGTCGAGACCGCCGTACAACTGAACCAGATCGACATTGGCGGGCAGTCGGTCGCCCAAGGTGCGGGCGGTGCGATGGATCTCCCCCTGCCCCGGCAGGAAGACGAGGATGGAGCCGGTCTCGTCCATCAGCGCCTGTCGCACCGCACGGGCGACGGCGTCCTCGAACCGTTCGGCGGCATTGCGGCCCAGGTAGCGGGTCTCGACCGGATACATCCGGCCCTCGGCCTCGATGACCGGCGCGCCCTCTAGCAGCTTCGACACGCCCGCGATATCGAGCGTCGCCGACATGACCAGAATACGAAGGTCATCGCGGATCAGCCCCTGCGCCTCGCGCGCCAGAGCCAGGCCGAGGTCAGCGTCGAGGCTGCGTTCGTGGAACTCGTCGAACAGGACCGCGCCGACGCCGTCCAGCGCCGGGTCGTCCAGAATCATGCGGGTGAACACGCCCTCGGTGATGACCTCGATGCGGGTCTTCGGACCGATGCGGGATTGCAACCGTGTGCGGTAGCCGACCGTTCCGCCCGACTGTTCGCCCAGGGTGGAGGCCATGCGGTCCGCGGCGGCCCGTGCGGCGAGGCGTCGCGGCTCCAGCACCAGCACCCGCTGGTCGCCCAGCCATGGCTGATCCAGCAGGGCCAGAGGCACGACCGTGGTCTTGCCCGCCCCCGGAGGCGCGGCCAGCATGGCGACATTGCCTTGCGCGAGGGCGCTTTTCAGCGGTTCGAGAACGGCGTGGATCGGCAGCGTCGTCATGCGGCTCAAGTAGCGCAATGCGCGGTAGCCGCGCCAAGAAAGCTGCGGTCTAGCGGCAACGGGCCGGTTCACGAAAGCGTCGTCTCAGGTTCACGTATCGGAAACCGCGTTGCCACCGGTCCTTCGCGCCGCTAGCGTCCGCCCCAAAGCAGCGAGAGGGCTGCTCAAGAACAGGCAGCGAGAGGGCTGCCTCTACATAATGTCGGAGGGGTAATTCATGTGGCGCGTTAAGTCGCTAGACGCGATTCTGGCCACGGCCGAGAAGAAGTCGCTTCATCGGTCGCTGGGTCCGGTCCAACTCACGCTTCTGGGCATCGGGGCCATCATCGGCACCGGTATCTTCATTCTGACCGCCGCCGCCTCGCAGAAGGCCGGCCCTGGTATGATGCTCAGCTTCGTCATCGCCGGCGCCGTCTGCGCCGTGGCGGCGCTGTGCTACTCGGAACTGGCCGCCATGGCCCCGGTTTCGGGCTCGGCCTACACCTATACCTATGCCGTGATGGGCGAACTGCTGGCCTGGTGCGTCGGCTGGGCCCTGATCCTCGAATACGCGGTGGCCGCATCCGCCGTGTCCGTCGGCTGGTCGGGCTATGTGCTGGGGTTGATTGAGCAGGGATTGCATTTCGACTTCCCTGACCTCCTCTCCGCCGGACCGACCTGGTCGATGAACGGCTGGGTCCCGACGCCGGACTTCTCGGCGGGCATCGTCAACGTCCCGGCGATCATCGTCGCCCTGGCCGTGACCGGCCTGCTGGTGCTCGGCACGACCGAGTCGGCCCGCGTGAACGCCATTCTCGTGGCCGTGAAGGTCATCGCCCTGACGGTCTTCATCGCCCTGACCCTGCCGGTCATCGACAGCGCCAACCTGTCGCCCTTCGCCCCGAACGGAGCCTTCGGCGCCTATTCGGGCATGGGCATCGTCGGCGCCGCCGCCTCGATCTTCTTCGCCTATGTCGGCTTCGACGCGGTCTCGACCGCCGCTGAAGAGACCAAGAACCCGCAGAAGAACGTGCCGATCGGCCTGATCGGTTCGCTGGCCTTCTGTACGGTCTTCTACCTGCTGGTCGCCTTGGGCGCCGCGGGCGCCATCGGCGCCCAGCCGGTCCTCGGCGCTGACGGTTCGGCCGTCCAGCCGGGCTCGGCCGCCTTCACCGCCGCCTGCGCCCTGGCTGAAAACAGCGAACGTCTGGTCTGCTCGAACGAAGCCCTGGCCCACGTGCTGCGCGTTATCGGCCATGAGCAGGTCGGCAATGCCCTGGGAGTCGCCGCCATGCTGGCCCTGCCCTCGGTCATCCTGATGATGATCTATGGTCAGACCCGCATCTTCTTCGTGATGGCGCGTGACGGTCTGCTGCCGGAAGGCCTGACCAAGATGCACAAGCGTTTCAAGACGCCGTACGTCGTGACCATCTTCACCGGTCTGGCCGTCGCCATCGGCGCCGCCCTGTTCCCGGTCGGTCAACTGGCGGACATCTCGAACTCGGGCACCCTGTTCGCCTTCTTCATGGTGTCGATCGCCGTCGTCATCCTGCGTCGGACCGATCCGAACCGCGCGCGTCCGTTCAAGATGCCGCTGGTTTATGTGATCGCGCCGCTGTCGGCTCTGGGCTGCGCCTTCCTGTTCTGGAACCTGCCGCACGACGCCAAGATGGTCCTGCCGATCTGGGGCGCCATCGGCCTGGTGATCTACTTCGCCTATGGCATCCGCAAGAGCCACCTGGGCCGTGGTCACGTCGAGGTCCACGAAAACGACGGCGACATCCCGCCGCCGCCGGCGACGACCTGATCCTCGCCCAAGAACGAAACGTTCAAGGCCCGGGAGCAATCCCGGGCCTTTTTCTTGCGCGGTGAAACGCCGATTTCTGTGAATAATTTCGAACGGTGTTCGTTCGGTCTTGTGAACAAGCTTGACTGTGAGGCCGAACGCGCCGCCCCTTAGGACATCTCGGGGGAGATGGACATGCAGGCTGAGTGGCAGGAATCCGCGGCCGGGGGCGGTCTGTTGGCCGTCTTCATGCTGACGATGGGCGCGGCGCCGTTCGCCGTCACCGTGGTGAAGGGCATGATGTGGGGCTGTGTCCTCGGCGGGCTGATGATCGCTCTGCTGGTCTTCATTGATCGCAACGGATCGGGCCTGCGGGGGCAGGTCCTGAGGCCCGGGCGGATCGCCGTGATCGGCTCGGTCCTGTCCGGCGTGGCGGTTCGGATGTTGATGGCCTGAACCACCCTCTTGCCCCTCGGCCCGCCGCCCCCTAGACCGGCGGCGAACCTATGCGGATGTGGCGGAACTGGTAGACGCACTGGATTTAGGTTCCAGCGCCGCGAGGCGTGGAGGTTCGAGTCCTCTCATCCGCACCATTCTTTTCGCCCTATCGCTCGTGACGGGGTCACTCGCTGCATGAGGTCGGGGTTTGCCCCGCGAAGCCTCGGTGCTGAAGGGCGGTTCCCGTCAGAAGGCGCAGAGCGTTCCGCAGTCCGTGCGGCCCATGGCGGCCCGGATCTGCCGGAAGCGGGCGCGGACGCTTTCGTTCCGGGCTTGGGGCATGACCGAATCCACGACCGCGATGATCTGACGCCGATCCTCGATCGGCATCATGGCGGCGTAGGCGTCGGCGCGGACGGCGGCCTCGGCCAGCACCAGATCGCGGTTCGCCGCGCGGGTCGTGGTCTCGACCGCGAAGGTCCCAGCCTTAGCCGCTGTTTTCGTTCAGCGATATGACGGAGAACAAAAGTTCTTGCTTTGTTCTCATTCTGGCGTACCGTCTTCTCCATGGTCGAGACGGCGAAAGGACGAGGGGCGAGGTCGAACGCGACCGGACGCTTTGAGCCGGAAACCGTTGAGGCCTTCGATGACGGCTGGACCGATCAGGACGCGGAGGCGGCGCCGCTGCGCACCACCCTGACGCCCGAGGCGGCCCGGACGATCATCGCCAAGAACACCAGTCCGGACATCGGCTTCGACCGGTCCATTAACCCCTACAAGGGCTGCGAACATGGCTGCATCTACTGCTACGCCCGTCCGTCCCATGCCTGGATGGGCCTATCCCCGGGCCTGGATTTCGAGAGCCGGCTCTTCTTCAAGCCGGGCGCAGCAGGTCTGCTGGAGCAGGAATTCTGCAGGCCGGGATACGTCTGCAAGCGCATCCACATAGGCGGCAACACCGACCCCTATCAACCGGTCGAGCGCGAGCTGAAGTCCACCCGGTCGATCCTGGAGGTGATGCAGAGGTTCCAGCACCCGTTCAGCATCATCACCAAATCGGTGCTGATCGCGCGCGACGCCGACATCCTGGGGCCGATGGGGCGCGAGGGGCTGGCCTCGGCCTTTGTCTCGATCACGACCCTGGACCGCAAGCTGGCGCGGGCTATGGAGCCGCGCGCCTCGACCCCGGCGAAACGGCTGGAAGCCATTTCCCGCCTGGTGGACGCGGGCTGTCCGGTCGGGGTGGGGTTCGCCCCGGTCATCCCTGGGCTGAACGACCATGAGTTGGAGGCCATTCTGGAGGCAGCGGCCAAGGCGGGCGCGACCAGCGCCATGTATGTGACCCTGCGGCTGCCGCTGGAGATCAAGGACCTGTTCCGGGAATGGCTGGCCGACGCCAGGCCGGATCGCGCCGCGCGGGTGATGTCGCTGGTCCGCCAGACGCGCGGCGGCAAGGACTATGACGCCGACTGGTCCCAGCGGATGAAGGGAACCGGCCCTGTCGCCGAACTGATTGGGACCCGCTTCAAGGCGGCGATCAAACGCTACGGACTGGATGCGCCGCGACCGCTTCTCGACGAGACGAGATTCCGCGTCCCCGCCTCCGCCCGCAAGCAGATGGACCTGTTCGACGCGGCTTGAGACCCGCTGGACAAATGCCGATTCCGGGCGCGAACTGCCCAGGTTCGGTTCGGTGAGGCGATGATGGTCCTGCGCAAGACACGGGTGATGGGGCTGATCGTCATCGCCGCCCTCAGCCTCGCTGCCTGCTTGAAGGTCAATGTGCCCGAGCGGGCCTTCTTCTGGCCGGATGCGCGGCTGGCCCGGGAGAATGTCAGGCTGCCCTCCAATCCGCCGCCTGCGGGGTCCGAGACCCTGGTGCTGCGCTATGCGGAAGGCCCGATCGGGGCGACGCGGGTGCGGTCGGCGGATGCGGCGCGGCCCCTGATCCTGTTCTGCGGCGGCAACATGTTCCGGCGCGAGGCGGCGGGCGGATCGCGGGCCGAAATCCTGGCCCCGTTCGGCGACGCCCTGATGTTCGACTATCCCGGCTATGGCGACACCGCCGGTCTGGACACCTTCGCCAATTTCCGCGCCGTCGGCGAGGTGGTGGCCGATGAGGCGCGCCGTCAGGCCGCCGCCGAGGGTCGTCGCCTGATCGTCTGGGGCCATTCGCTGGGTGGCATCGTCTGCTCGGAAATGGGGGCGCGCACCCGCGCCGATTTGCTGGTGCTGGAAACGACCACGCCGGGAGCCCGCGCGACGGTGAACCAGCAGGTGGGCCTGATGCGCCCCTTCGTGCGGGTCACCCTGGCTCCGGCGCTGGAGACGGTCGACATCCCCGCCGCCCTGAAAGGCTATCCGGGCAAGGTGGTGGTGCTGGAAGCCGGCAAGGACGACACCCTGCCCCCGGCCCTCAGCCGCGCCCTCGCCCGCCGGCTGGAGGCGCAGGGCAATCGGGTGGAGCGGATCGTCTTCCGCACCGCCGGACACAATGACGTCGGACGTCAGGCGGACTTCGTCGCCCGCCTGACGACGGCGCTGGCTCACTAGGCCTCGCCGAACACGAAGCCTTCCACCTGCCCGCGATGGGTGGACGACACCGGCGCACGGGTCCCGTTCTTCAGCACCACCTCCATCCGACGGCCTGAGCGCGCGAGAGAGGCGACGGCGTCGGCCGCGACCCACCACGAGCGATGCACCTGAAGGCCGGGATAGTCGGTCAGTTCGGCCATCGCATCGCGCATCCGCATCAGGATCAGGGCCTCGCCGTTGCGGGTGGTGACCCGCAGATAGTGGTCCTCCATGCGGATGCAGATCAGGTCGCCGACGACCCCGGCGGGCAGGCGCGACAGGAAGCGAACACCGGGCGCCGCGCTGGGGGCGGCCGCCGGGTTTCGATGAGCCGTGACCAGTCGCAGCAGGCTGATCCCGCCGATGATCAGGGCCGTGACCAGATAGACGGAGACATAGGTCGCCAGCAGGTCTATCGGGCCGCCGGTGAAGGGCGGCTCCAGAACGGCGGCCCGTCCGAACAGGGGCGCGATGACGGCGGCCAAGACCCAGTCCAGACCTTCGACCAGGCCCCAGAGCGGCAGGGCCGCCACGGCGCAGGCGATCGCCAGCAGGACCACGGCGGACATCAGCCACGCACCCGTCGCCTTGCGGACCAGCCGGACGACGAACGGAAACAGCAGGCCGAGCGCGGCCAGCAGCAGGGCCCAGTAGGTCAGGCGCAGGGCGAAGGGCAGCCCGCCGCTTTCGAAGGGCTCCAGCAGGGTCAGGATCACGGCGGGCCCCGCCAGCAGGGCCAGGATCCGCAGTCGCGTCCGCCCGTCCTGCGCCGCCCAGAAGGCCACGATGTCCAAATGCCGTCCTCGCAACACGCCCTCCCCGCGGGCTTCGCCGATCCGGGTTACCGCTGCTCGGGGGGACGGACAAGGCGAAGGGCCGACGCGTTCACGAAGCGCGAACGTGTCGGGGATCGGTTCACGACAGCATGGGGCGTTCTTGCGAAACGGCGGTTGTCCGCCGCCCGGTCCCGCCGCCAGACGGCTGCCGGGAGCCGAGACGCCCGGCGTGTTGTCGGACCGGCTCCTGGAGACACGTCCTTCATGCCGTCCTTTCATCGTCTTGCCGCCGCCGTCGCCGTGGCGGCGTTCAGCCCGCCCCCCGCCTTTGCCCATGCCGGCGCTTTGGCCGGTGACGAGGATCCACTGGTGATCGGCGCCGGCGCCCTGGCCTACCGGTCTCCATTCGAGGGCGAAGGCGTCTCCGTCTTTTCCATCCCGATCATCGTGGCCCGGCGGGGCGCCTTCTATGTCGATGGGCTTGAGGCCGGCGCGACTTGGGCCCCGCCGTCCACCGGGGCCTATTCGGTTACAGTCGACGGCTTCATCGCGGCGCGCGCCCTGCCGGGGGAGAACCGCGAACAGGTGACCGCCGACGCCGGTGTCCGCGTCTCACTGGAGGGGCCCGTCGGAACCGTGTCCGTCGACTATCGCCGGGACATCAGCGGCGAGTTCGAGGGCGGCGAGGCCACCGCCCGATATGAGATCGCCCTTCCGGTCGGCGCCGTCAGGGTGACGCCAGGCGCGCAGGTCGTCTGGCAGGACCGCGCCACGGCCAACCACATGTACGGCGTCAGCCCGAAACAGCGTCGCGAGATGATCGAGGACGGCGTGGCGACGCCGCTGCCGGTGTTCGAGATCCGCGAGGGCGGCGTGAGCCTCGGCGCCGACCTCAAGGTGCTCTGGCCGGTAACCGACCGTCTGGTCGCAATCGCCTATGTGAGCGGCGCTTATCTGGGCGACTCGGTGCGCGAGAACCCCGGCCTGCGCGACGACTTCGAGGTCCAGACGCTGGCCGGCTTCGGCTACCGGTTCTGAGGGGGCGGTGATGCGAAGCGCGCTGATCTGGGCGGGCCGCCTCGTTGGAGGCGGCCTGCTGCTGGCGACCGTGGCGATGTCGGCGGTCTACTTCACCGGTCCCGAGGCCTATGACGGCTTCTTCGGCGAGCGGGATCCGGACCGGAGCCGCCTGGGGGCCACCCTTCTGCATGCGGGTGCGGCCTCGGCGGCCTTGTTGATCGGGGCGCTTCAGCTGGTTCTGGTCGGCCGGATCAGGCCGTGGCTGCACCGGCTTCTGGGGCAGGCCTATGTCGTCGGCGTCCTGCTGTCCGTGACGGGAGCGGCCCTGATCCTGCCGTTCGCCCTGGGGGGCGCGGTCGGGATCGCCGGCTTCCTGCTGCTGGCCGTCTTCTGGCTGGTCAGCACCACCCTGGGCCTGCTGGCGGCGATGAGCCGTGATCGGGAGGAGCACCGGGCGTGGATGATGCGCAGCTACGCCCTGACCCTGGCCGGGGTCAGCCTGCGGCTGCAATTGGTGCTCCTGACCGGCGTGGGCGGGCTATCCTTCGACGCGGTCTATGGGGTCACGGCGTGGAGTTCGTGGATCCCGAACCTGATCGTGTGCGAGATTCTGATCGCCGCCCTGCGACGCCCCGGGGCGGAGGTGATCAGCGGCGCAGAACCGCCACCAGTTCCACATGCGCCGACCACAGAAATTGGTCGACCGGGGTGACGCTCTCCATCCGGAAGCCGGCGTTCAGCAGAACGCGGGCGTCGCGGGCGAAGGTGACCGGGTTGCACGAGACATAGACGACCGTCGTCGCCTTGGTCTGGGCGATCTGCTGGGTCTGCTCCAGCGCGCCGGCGCGGGGCGGGTCCAGTACGATGGCGTCGCAACCGCGCAGGTCGTAGGGCGCCATCGGGCGGCGAAACAGATCGCGGGCCTGGGCCTCGATGGTCTTGATCTTCTTAGCGGTCCTGAAGCCCGCCTTCAGGGCGGCGATGCCGGGCGCGGAGCCGTCGGCGGCGATCACCGGCGCGACCGTGGCCAGGGGGAAGGTGAAGGTGCCGGCGCCGCAGAACAGGTCGGCGATCTTCTTGGCGCCCTTCACCGCCGCGACGGTGCGTTCGACCATGGCCTGTTCAGCGGGCGGTGCGGCTTGCAGGAAACCGCCGGGCGGCACCGGCACGGTGGCCGGGCCGAACTGGACGTGCGGCTGGCGCGCCATCACCAGGGTCTCGCCCGCGAGGCTGAGCCGGGCCAGATCGGCGGCGGCCGAGGCCTGGATGGCCTTCATCTGGGAGTCGCGCGACAGGCCGCCGCCCGAGCGCCGCTCGACCCCGGTGACGTCGACATCCAGCCCGTCCAGCGTCAGGGTGACATGCAGGGTCGGGGCCGACTTGGGATGCTCAAGGAAGGGCTCGGCCACCTTGGCCAGGCCCGGAAGCGCGGCGACCAGCCGGGGATCGGCCACCGGGCAGCTATTGACCTCGACCAGCCGCCAGCTTTTGCGCGCCTTGAAGCCGAGAATGGCGCCGCCGCCCGGACCACGACGGGCGTGCAGGGCCAGGCGACGACGGGACCCGGCAGGCACGGGCACGGTCGGCTCGACATCGACTTCGACGCCCTCGCGGGCCAAGGCCAGCCGGACCTGCTCGCGCTTCCAGTCCAGATAGGGCGCCGCGGCCCAGTGCTGCAGCGAGCAGCCGCCGCAATCGCCGTATTGCGGCGAGACCGGCGCGATGCGGTCGGAGCTGGGGGTCACGATCTCGACCTCTTCCAGCCGCCCTTCACGGACGACGCCGCGCACGGTCTCTCCAGGCAGGGTCAAGGGCGCGAACACGAGGCCGGTCGCTGTTTCCGCGATCCCGTCCCCCTGCCCGCCTACGCGCTTAATGGTCAGCGTCTCAGTCATCGGGCCGCTTCTAAAGGCAAAGGCTCGCGGGCGAAACATGAACGGAGATGAACGGCGCGATCAAAGGCCGTTCAGCTTCGTCAGCGCAAAAGGGATGCAACAGACAGGGGACCGGATCGTTCGGCTGTCGGGTTCGCATCATCAAGGAAGACGCCGATGTTCGCTTCTCTCACCAGCAAGGCCGCTTGCGCCGCCGCGGCCGTGGCCGCCGCAGGCCTGCTCATGGTACCCGCCACCGCCTCCGCCCAGGCCTACAGCTATCAGGGCGGCGGGTATGACTACTATGGTCAGAACTACGGCGACCGGTCGTACAACGACCGCTACAACAGCTATGAATACTGCCGCAGCGACCGCAACCAGCGCCGTGGCGCCGGCGCGACCATCGGTGCCGGTCTGGGCGCGGTGGCCGGTTCGCAACTGGCGGCCCGTGGCCGTCGCACCGAAGGCAGCATCCTGGGCGGCGTGCTCGGCGCCGTCGTCGGCGGCGCGGTCGGCAATGACTCGGCCCGTGACTGCGAACGCTATGACCGCAACGCCTATTCGTACGGCGACGACGGCTATGGCCGTTACGACAGCCGCTACGACGATCGTCGCTATGAAGACCGTCGCTACGACGACCGGTATGATGATCGCTACCGCTACGACGACCGGTCTGACTATCGCAGCGACCGCTATGGCTGCCGCACGGTCGAGACCCGGACCCGGGATTGGAACGGCCGTTACGTGACTCGCTACGAAGAAGTCTGCAACGGCTACTGACGAGATCGCGTCGCCGGTTATTTTCAGCCCCCCTGTCGATCGGCGATGTGACGGGAGCCGTCGGTGGAGAAATCCACCGGCGGTTTTTCATGTTGGGGGGAGCGCGGACCGTCGGCTCTGCGAGACCTCCCGACCCGACGGGCTCCGGGCGCTTCGCGCCGGCTTGCGCTCAAGCAGCGAGCGACCGCGTCGCGAGCGTTAGCGCCCTCAAGCGGGACTTCAGTCCCGCTTCGCCCAAAGCAGATACTCGATGTTGCCGTCGCCGCCGGTGATGGGGCTTTCGGCGGTGGCCTGGACGGTCCAGCCGCGGGAGGCGATCCAGTCGGCGACCCGCGTCAGGGCGGCCTGACGGGCCTCGGCGTCCTTGACCACGCCGCCGCGTCCGATGTCAGCGCGGCTGTCCATTTCGAACTGCGGCTTCACCAGCGTGACCAGATCGGCGCCGGGCGCGGCGAGCGCGAGGGCGACCGGCAAGACCTTTGACAGGCCGATGAAGCTGGCGTCGCAGACGATCAGGTCCGGCGCATCCGTGATCAGGTCGGGTGTCAGGTCGCGGGCGTCGGTCTTCTCCAGATTGCTCACGCGTGGATCGGCGGCGATGCGGGGGTGCAGTTGCGCCTGCCCAACGTCGACCGACCAGACATGAGCGGCGCCCCGCTCCAGACAGACCTCTGTGAAGCCGCCGGTGGAGGCGCCGACATCCAGCACCCCCCGGTCCTGAACCGCGACGGGCCACAGGGTCAGGGCGTGATCCAGCTTCAGGGCGGCGCGACCAACGAAACGGTGCGCCTCCACGAAGGTGACCTCCGCATCCTCGGACACGGTCTGCGAAGCGGCCCTGGCGGGCTGGCCGTCGACGGTGACGCCGCCCGCCGCGATCGCAGCCTTCGCCCGGGCCCGGCTTTCGGCCAGGCCTCGGGCGACCAGCAACTGGTCCAGCCGTGTCTTCACCGGATCAGAGCGCTTCCAGACGCTGCAGGGCGGCTTCGAGACGGGCCTTGCCGGCTTCGGCCTCGGCCAGCTTCTCGTGCTGCTCCTCGACCACTTCCGGGGCGGCGCGCGAGACGAAGTTGGGGTTGCCCAGCTTCTTGTTCACGTGGCCGATGTCGCTCTCGAAGGCGGCGATCTCCTTGACCAGACGCGCGCGCTCGGCGGTCAGATCGATGATCCCGGCCAGCGATAGCGCCGCCGTGTCGCCGTTGACGACCAGCGAGACCGCGCCGGTCGGCAGGGCGTCGGCGACCGCGACCTCGGACACCCGGGCCAGGGTCTGGATCAGCGGACGATGCAGCTCAATCAGACGAGCATTCTCGGCCGAGGGCAAAACGAAGGTCAGCGGCGGCTTGGCCGACGGCGGGACGTTCATTTCGGCGCGCAGCTGACGCGCCTCGGTGACCAGATCGACCAGCCAGCCGATCTCGGCGTCGGCGGCGGCGTCGATGAAGCTGTCCGGCAGTTCCGGCCAGGCGGCGCCCAGAAGCATCGGCTCGTCGCGCGGCGCGCCGTCCTGACCCAGTTGGTCCCACAGCTCTTCAGTGATGAAGGGCATGACCGGGTGCATCAGCTTCAGGGTCTGATCCAGGGTCCAGGCGGTCATGGCGCGGGTCTCGGCCTTGGCGGCCTCATCCGTGCCCTGGAAGACCGGCTTGGCCAGTTCCAGATACCAGTCGCAGAAGACGTTCCAGACGAACTTGTACAGCGCCGAGGCGGCGTCGTCGAAACGCCCGCCCTCGATGCCGTCCGCCACCTGACGCTCGGCCTTGGTCAGCTCGCCGCGGATCCAGCGGTTGATCGACTGCTGGACGGTCGCCGGATCGAAGCCCTCGACGCGTTTGGCCTCGTTCATCTGGGTGAAGCGAGCCGCGTTCCACAGCTTGGTGCCGAAGTTGCGATAGCCTTCAATGCGTTGCTTCGACAACTTGATGCGGCGCGTACCCGACAGGATCGCCATGGTGAAGCGCAGCGGGTCGGCGCCCAGCTCGTCGATGATGTCGAGCGGGTCGATGACGTTGCCTTTGGACTTCGACATCTTCTGGCCCTTCTCGTCGAGGACCAGGCCGTTGATGACGACGCGCCTGAACGGAACTTCATCCATGAAGTGAAGTCCCATCATCATCATCCGGGCGACCCAGAAGAAAATGATGTCGGCGGCGGTGACCAGATCACCCGTGGGATAGAAGCGCGACAGGTCCTCGGTCTTATCCGGCCAGCCCATGGTCGAGAACGGCCACAGGGCCGAGCTGAACCAGGTGTCGAGGACGTCCTCGTCCTGCGTCAGGGCCTTGCCGCCCGACTGGGCGATGGCCTCGGCCTCGGTCTCCGCGACGTAGATGTTGCCATCGGCGTCGTACCAGGCCGGAATGCGGTGGCCCCACCAGAGCTGGCGGCTGATGCACCAGGGTTCGATGTTGCGCAGCCATTCGAAATAGACCTTCGAATAGCTGGCCGGCTCGAAGGTGGTGTCGCCCTCCTCCACCGCCTTGATGGCCGGCTGAGCCAGGGTGTGGGCGTCAACGTACCACTGGTCTGTCAGCCAGGGCTCGATGACCACGCCCGAGCGGTCGCCGTGCGGGACGGCGTGCTTGGTCTTCTCGATCTCTTTCAGCCAGCCTTCTTCCTCGGCGCGGGCGACGATGGCCTTGCGCGCGGCGAAGCGGTCCATGCCCTCGTATTCAGCGGGCACGTCCGGTGTGTCGGCGGCGGTGATGCGCGCCAGCGAGTCCATGACGTTCAGCGTCGCCAGACCGGCCCGCTTGCCGACCTGGAAGTCGTTGAAGTCGTGAGCCGGGGTGATCTTGACCGCGCCCGAGCCCTTGGTCGGATCGGCGTAGTCATCGGCGACGATGGGAATACGGCGGCCGACGATGGGCAGGGTCACGAACTTGCCGACCAGACCGGCGTAGCGTTCGTCGGTCGGGTGAACGGCGACGCCGGTGTCGCCCAGCATGGTCTCCGGGCGGGTAGTGGCGACGACGATGTAATCTCGGGTCTCGAACTCGGTCGGCTTGCCTTCGTCATCGAAGGCGACGGGGTGTTCGTAGGTGACGCCGTCGGCCAGCGGATAGGCGAAATGCCAGTAGGCGCCGTCGACCTCCTTCTGCTCGACCTCGAGGTCCGAGATGGCGGTCTGGAAATGCGGATCCCAGTTCACCAGACGCTTGTCGCGATAGATCAGGCCGTCCTTGTGCAGCTGGACGAAGACCTTGCGGACGGCGGCGTTCAGGCCCTCGTCGAGGGTGAAGCGCTCGCGCGACCAATCGCAGCTGGCGCCCAGGCGGCGCAGCTGGCGGACGATGGTCCCGCCGGATTGTCCCTTCCACTCCCAGACCTTGTCCACGAAGGCGTCTCGGCCCATGTCGCGCCGCCCCGGCTCGCCCGCGGCGGCCAGTTGACGCTCGACGACCATCTGGGTGGCGATACCCGCGTGGTCGGTGCCCGGCAGCCAGAGGACGGCCTTGCCCTTCATCCGGTGATAGCGGGTCAGGATGTCCTGCAGGGTGTTGTTCAGCGCGTGGCCGATGTGCAGCGAGCCCGTCACGTTCGGCGGCGGGATGACGATCGAATAGGCGTCTGCCGCGTCGTCCGTGGCGGCGGCGGCGCGCGGGGCGAACAGGCCGCTGTCCTCCCATTGGGCGTACAGGCGGGGTTCAGCGGATTTCGGATCGAAAGTCTTGTCGAGCATAGGTTCGGGCAATCAGAAAAAGAGAAAGGGCGGCCCCGCCGGAGCCGCCCTGGAATGATCTAGTGAAGATCGGTGCGCAGGTGAAGGCTAGCCGGCCGAGCGGGCGATGCGTTCCACTTCCTTGCGTACCTCGGCTTCGACGATGCCCGGCAGGTTGGCGTCGAGCCAGGCCTTGAGCATCGGGCGCAGCATCTCGGCGACCATAGCCTCGACGCTGTTGCCGCTGATGAAGTTCATGTCCGGCGACGACGGCGCGGGCGTGGCGGCCGGCTTCTGGAAGCTGGCGGCCAGACCGGCGAAGGCCGAGGCGGCGCTGGCGGCGGCGCTTTCACCGACGAGCGAGTCGTAGTTGGTCGTCGGCACGGAGGGATGCTCCGGCGTGTGAATCTCGGTCGGGGCGGCGAAGACCGACTCGCTGACCGGCTCGGCGGCCGGGAACGGCTCGGGCGCGGCGGGCGACAGGTCCAGATCGCCGATGGTCTCGGCGGGCGCCTCATAGGTGTCGGTCAGCTCAAGGACGTCGTCCTCGACCGGCTCGGGCTCGAAAGTCGGCGCCGGCGCGGGAGCCTCGGCGACGACGGGGGCGGGCTCGGGTTCCGGAGCAGGCGCAGGTTCCGGCGCCGGGGCGGGCGCGGCGGCGGTTTCAGCCGGTGCGTCGTCCTCGGAGATGATCCGGCGGATCGACGCCAGGATTTCCTCCATCGTCGGTTCCTGGGCGGTCTGGTCGGTCATGGCGAAATCCCGGGCGCCCACTCATGCGGGCGGACTGATCGAATGGCTGGCTTGCGGGGCGGTTCCCCTCCCCGCAAGGCGTTCGTCGCATCTACGCCCGCCGGAATCAACGGGCGTTTTTCCCCGGTCGGGCGAGCGCGGCCGGTATCAGCCGCGCGGCGCGGTCCGGACGACCTCGGACTTCAGCTGGGCGTCGATGGGAGCGTCTTCGGCGTCGGCGGCGGGAACGACCGCCGGAGCGGCCAGACGGTCGATGGTTTCCACCACGCCGTCCCACGGCAGGGCGCCGCGGTTGCGGACGCGGTCATAGTTGGCGGCCGGGTCGTAGACGGTGATGGTCGGATCCAGGTCCTGACCTTCCAGACGGCCCATGGCGGCCAGCAGATTGGCCTGGGCGACGTATTCGTTGCGGCGGGCGCTGGCCAGGGTGACCTCGGCGTTGCGCAGCTCCAGCTCCTGGTTCAGCACGTCCAGGGTCGTGCGTAGGCCGACCTGGGCTTCCTGGCGGACGCCCTCGGCGGCGACGGTGGCGGCGCGTACAGCCTCCTGGCCGGCGGTCAGCGTGGCCCGGGCCGAGATCGACTGGGCGTAGGCTGAGCTGACCGACTGCAGGGTGTTGCGGCCTTCGCCTTCGACGGCGATCTGGGCGGCGTTGGCGCGCTCCAGAGCCTGGGCGACGCGCGACGAATTCAGGCCGCCGGTGAACAGCGGCACCGACAGGGTCGCGCCGGCGGTCAGGCGGGTGTTGTCGGGGATGTCGCCGAAACGGTCGAAGTCGGCATTCGAGCCGCCGTAGCTGGCGGTGGCGCGCAGCGACGGCAGATATTCGGCCTTGGCGGCGGCGACATTGGCTTCAGCGGCGCGCAGCGAATAGGTGGCCGAGCGGATGCCGGGGTTATCGATAAGGGCGATATCCAGAGCCGAGTCGAAGTCGGTCGGAACGCCCGGCAGGACCGGCATGGGGGCCAGATCCCCCGGCGACTGGCCGACGACGGCGGCATAGCCGGCGCGCGAGACGGACAGCTGGGCGCGGGCGTTGGCCAGATCGGCTTCCGACTGGGCCAGGCGGGCTTCCGACTGGGCGACGTCGGTGCGGGTGATCTCGCCGACCTCGAAGCGGGCGCTGGCTTCCTCGAGCTGACGCTGCAGGACGCTGAGGTTGGCTTCGCGGATGGCGAGGATCTCGGTGTCGCGGATGACGTCGGCGTAGGACTGGATCACCAGGGCCAGAACGCTCTGCTCGGTGTCGCGCAGGTTCTCGCGGCCGGCCATGATGTTGGCTTCGGCGGCGCTGATGCCGTGGCCGATGCGTCCGCCGCTCCACAGGGTCTGGCTCAGACCGATGCTGGCGCTGGCGCTGTCGCTGTTGTCCACGCCGCCCGTGGCGAACGGACCGGTGCCGACGCGCGGCGAGTCGGTGCGGGTGTAGGTGCCGCTGAGGGTCACATCCAGGGTCGGACGCAGGCCGGCGCGCGCCTGGACAATCGATTCGTCCAGCGCCCGCTGGTTGGCGCGCTGGGCCAGCAGCGACGGGTTGGTGCGATAGGCCAGGGCGATCGCTTCCTGCAGCGTCTCGGCCCAGGCGGGCGCGCCCATACCGGTGATCACAGCAATGACGGCGACCGAGGTGAGCGCGCGCGAACGTTTCAGCATGGTGGTTCCTGCCTGGCGCGGGGGATGCGCGCCCATCATATCCCAAGGCCTGATGCGGGACGGTTTAGTCCCGCGCCAGTTAAGTTTTTTTCACGCGCGAGCCCCTGCCCTCCGTCGGAGAGCGGGATCTCAGAGGGCGAAGGTGGGCTCCGGCCGCAGTTCTGCAAGCACCGGCGGCGCCGCGTCGAACAATTCGCGGCGCGATATGCCTTGTTCGCCACGGATGTAGAGCACCGCCTTGCCCGCGGGGCCGGTGCGTTCGACCACGGCCAGGCGGCCGCCGACGGACAGGGCCTTCAGCCAGGCTTCCGGGCGACCGGGCACGGCGGCCTCGGACACGATCACGTCAAAAGCTTCGCCCGCAGGCTCGGACAGGGGCGCGACCGCAGCGGCGACGCCTTCGTCAGCCAGGGCGGTCCCGACCACCTCGAACACGGCGGGGTCCGATTCCTGGGCCGTGACGTTCAGGCCCATGCGCGCCAGCACCGCGGCGGCGTAGGGGCCGGCGATCGACAGGGCGCGCTCGCCCTCCTTGGCCCCGACGGCCATCAGCAGCTTGGACAGATCCCGGGCCAGCATCAGGCGGCGCTCACCGGCGACTTCCGGCTCGATTTCAGCGTAGGCGGAGAAGGCGCGGTCCGCCGCCACGAAGCGTTCGCGCGGCACGGCCAGAAGCGCGGCCTGCAGCGCGCGGTCGGTGACATCGTTCACCCGGACCTGACTGTCGACCATGACCTTACGAGCGGCGGCGAAATCCATTTTGGAAGAATCCTGCTGAAATCTGGCGCGCTTATAGGTCTGTGCGTTGCGGCGGACAATCCGATCTGATAGCGAACCCGCCTCGCGATGGACGGCCTGGTTTCTCCAGGGCTCTCGGCCTGATGGCGGAGTGGTTACGCAGCGGACTGCAAATCCGTGTACGCCGGTTCGATTCCGGCTCAGGCCTCCATCGCGAGAATTTCTCATATTCGTATCGATCCGTGGTTCGCCACCACAGATGATCGCGGCGTCTTTCGCCGGGATTTCCTTATGCGCTGAAGGGCTTCAGGCCCGGGTTCAGGCGACGGGCGCGGTGATCCAGCCGATCGAGGCGGCCGCGCCGACAGCGGCGGCGACCACGGCGACGGCGATGCCGACCCGTGCGTTGCGATGGACGAAAACCAGAATTCCGCCGAACATGACGATCCCTCCCCGGACACCGCCAGAGCGACACAGGTCCGGCGATCCATCAAGGTGTACAAAGCGTTAATCGCGATTTGGTGATCGTTTTACGCCCGTCGCGCGAAATGATGCAGGGCGATAGCCCCCGCGACGGCGACATTCAGCGAATCGAAGCCCCCGCTCATGCGAATCCCGACCGGTTCACAGCGGGCGATGACCCCCGAATCGAGCCCCGGCCCCTCCGGACCCAACACGATTGCGACTCGCCCGCCGGTCGGGGCCTGATCCAGCGACAGGTTCGCGGACGGCGTCATGGCCAAGACGCGGAAGCCGGCGGCCTTGAGCGACACGATGGCGGGAATCGGCTGCAGCCCCGTCGCCATGGGGGTCCGCAGGGCCGCGCCCACGGAAACCCGAATGGCCTTGCGGTAGAAGGGATCGCAGCAGCGCTGGTCCAGCAGGACGGCGTCGGCGCCAAAGGCCGCCGCGTTGCGAAAGATGCCGCCCATATTGTCGTGATTGCCGATGCCACAGGCCAGAATCACCGTGGCGTCCGCGCCCATCTCTCCGATCAGGGCGTCCAGTGAGCGGGACGCCGGCTTTTCGCCCAGCGCCAGTATGCCCCGATGCAGAGGGAAGCCCGCGATAGCGTCCAGCACCGCCCGCCCGGCGATATAGACCGGCACGTCTTCGTCCAGATCGCTCAGGGCGTCCGCCAGGCCTTCGTGCCGGTTTTCCGCCAGCAGGACCGCCCGGGGGCGGCACAGGGCGTGTCTGGAGGTCAGGACGCGCAACACCACCTCGCCCTCCGCCACGAACAGTCCCTGACGGCCTGTAAGGTCCCTTTCGCGGATGTCGCGGAAGCCCGCAATTCGCGGGTCGTCGGGGCGCTCGATGAAGATCATTTCCAACTTGCGACTTTTCCTGTTGCGCACATGAGATTCCCGTTGCTATAGCGCCCGCCTTCCCGAGAGGAAGTGTTCCGCGGTAGCTCAGTGGTAGAGCAGCCGACTGTTAATCGGCTGGTCGTAGGTTCGAATCCTACCCGCGGAGCCACTCTCTCGTTTTCCTTCACGGCTTGAGCCGTTGAAGGGGCCCAAACCCCGCAGTTCTCAGCGTTTTCGCCTCAGCGTAAGGCAAGTGGCGGCGCGTGGCGTCCATGACCCGAAAGCCGCACAGCGGCGTCGCCTCGGGTCCTCCCCCAATGACCATGACCATCCTGCTGGACCGTCCGCAGATCCTGCGTCCGGAGCCCGCGCCGAATGTCGTCGAGATGCGCCCGCGCGTGCGGACCGCCATCGTGCTTCCGTCCAACTCGCGTTTCTCCCTGGCCGCCCCGAACTCGATGGAGACGGTCGTGCGCACCCTCGCGGGGCCGCTGAAGGGTCAGGACGTGCGGGTGTTCTGCTGCTCGGGCGCGGACGATCACGCGATGCCGGGGGTCGAAACCCTGCCGAAGAATCGGAAAGACCGCCTGCGGGTGCTTCTGGAGAAGCTGCGGGCCTTCCAGCCGGAGGTGGTCGAACATCACCAGCAGGTGCAGCAGGCGGTCCGGATTTCGGCCGCCCTGCCGCAAGCGGCCCACGTGCTGTACCGCCACAATGCGCTGAAGGCGCCGCGCCACTGGCTGGACGCCCTGCGCTACAACGCCCGCTACGGACGGATGGACGGCCTGATCTTCGTCAGCGCCGCCGAGCGCGCCCGTTTCGCCCGTGACTATCCCGCCCTGGCTGACAAGGCCTGGGGCGTGCCAAATCCGATCGCCGCCGCGCCCTGGCTGGCCTCGCCCGAGCATCGGGAGCCTGTCATCGCCTTCGCCGCCCGCGCCATGGCCGAAAAGGGGCTGGTCGAGGTCTGCCGCGCCCTGCCCCCGGTCCTGGACCGGCATCTCGAGTGGCGCGCCGTCCTGATGCTGAATGACTGGGAAGAGCATGGGGCGTGGGCCGAGCCGCATGTGGCCCCACTGGCGCGCTACGGCGACCGGGTGACGGTGCTGCGGTCAGCGCCCCTGCCGGAGGTGCGCGAGCGGATGAAGACCGCCGCCATCGCCCTGACGCCGTCGCTCTGGGATGAGCCGTTCGGCCTGACCGCGGTGGAGGCTCACGCGGCCGGGGCGGCGCTGATTTCCTCAGGCAGGGGCGGTCTGCGCGAAGCCAGCGGCCCCCATGCCCTCTATCTGGACGCGGTGACGCCCCAGACGCTGGCGGCGGCGATCAATCGCCTGATTGAAGATCCGGCGGAGCGGATCGCCATGGCGCGAGCGGCTCAGAGCTATGTCGTTCGGGCCCACAGCCCGGAAAGTCGCGCCGGCGACCTGCTGAGGGTTCGCCACGCCATTCGCGCCCGCCACCGGCGGTCCCGGGCGGCGGAAGAAAAAAGCCCGACGCGGGCGCCGGGCTGAAAAAGTTCGGTGATGGTGGGTGTCCTCGAAGAAGAGAAGACATGCCTTCGTGCGACTGAATTGATTAACGACCCGTGAATCAATTCCCGAAATGGGACACAGGCAGCCAGGTCCATTGCCGGGCCCCGCGCGAGCCGGTCCAGCCGACGCGCCAGCCCTCGCCCGCCCGCTCGACCAGCAAACCGGGCGTCGCCGCGCCCGGGCCCGGCCAGACGAAGCTCTGATCATCGACCCGGACCGTGCCTCCGGCGGGAATGCCTCCCAGAAGCACGCTCCAGCGGCCGCCCTGCCCCGCCGCGACCCGTAGGTCGTCCGCCCCCGCGGCGACGGCGATGGGGCGGGCAGGCGTCCGGCTGTGGCCCGAAGCCAGCATGGACTGGGTGTCGCTGTCGACGGCGCCGAGGACCGGCGCGGGGTCCAGCCGCCGGGTCGGGCCGCCGGACCGCAGGACGGCGATGGGACCGCGTCCGCCGTCGATGATCAGCAGGCGATCCGGCGAAACGGCGGCGTCCTGGCCCATCTGGGTCTCCGGACGCAACAGCAGGGCGCCGGAGGGGGCGGCCATGCGAATCTCGAATCGCCCGTCCGGATCGGCCGCCGCCGCATAGGCCGCGCCCTCGTCATTGCGCAGGACCACGCGGGCGCCCGGCTCAGCCTCGCCGGAAAAGATCAGGGTCGCCTGGGCGCGGCGCACGCCGAGGATCTGCGGCGGCTGGGTCCAGCCTGTGGCGTTTCCGGCGGCGTCGCGGGCGGGACGCTCGGGCTCCGGCATGCAGCCGCCGAGGCCCGCCGACACGGCGGCGACCACGGCGATACAGATGGCCCGTTTCATCCCGTCTCTCCGACCGCTAGGAATACGCCCCCCGATAGCGCGGCGGGGCCGCCGCTGTCTTCCGTTTCACGTCCGAGGCTTCATGAGCATCTCCATCCAGCCGTTCGACGGCAAGTCCGTCTGCCTGTTCTGCGGCTCTTCCGACCGGTCTCTTCCGGCCTACACCGTCGCGGCGCAGGAGTTCGGCGCGCAGACGGCGGCGGCGGGCTGGCGGCTGGTCTATGGCGGCGGCGGCGTGGGCTTGATGGGCGCCTCGGCCCGGGCGGCGCACGAGGCCGGCGGTCGGGTGCTGGGCGTCATGCCCGGCTTCCTGCGCAGCCGCGAGCGCCTGTTCGACGAGGTCGAGACCCTGGTTGTGACCTCGATGCACGAGCGCAAGACAATCATGTACGACCAGTCGGACGCCTTCGTGGTGGCGCCGGGCGGCGTCGGCACGCTGGAAGAGGTGATCGAGGTCCTGTCGTGGAAACGGCTCGACCTTCACCATAAGCCGGTGATCTTCTTAAACATCAATGGCTTCTGGGACACCCTTCTGGCAGCGATTGAGACCGGCATCGAGCAGAAGATGACGCCGGACAGCTTCCGTGAGGCCTACAGCGTCGTGAACACGGTCGAGGAAGCCATCGCGCTGATGCAGTCGGCGGACGATCTGCCTCACTTGCAACATGATCTGCGTTAAGTGAACATCGATCAGGTCGCGCTGACCGCGTTTCGTTTGGCAACGCGCTCTTGACAGTTTCTAATAACAACGCACACTGAGATGGTGGGTGCGAGAGCGCGCCCGACCTCATCGGAGACTCCCCATGCGCGCCTTCCTCGTCGCCGCGGCCCTGCTTGTCGCCGCCCCCGCCTTCGCCCAATCCGCCGGCACCAGCGCTGTCCTGACCGACGCCACCAAGGCTCCGGCCAGCCGCACCATCATCGACGGCGCCACCTGGCGCTGTGACGGCGCCAACTGCACCGCCTCGGGCGGCGCCAGCCAGACCGCCACCCGCGCCTGCCGCCGCGTCGTCGCCCGCTTCGGCACGGTCTCGGCCTTCACGTACAAGGGCACGGCCCTGACGGCTGAAGAACTGACGGCCTGCAACGCCGCCTGATCGGCCACGCATAGCTGAAAATGGAAAGGCCGCCCTGCGAGGGGCGGCCTTTTTGCTGTCCGGTGATCGAAGACGGCTCAGGCCGTCTCGCCCTTCAGGCGTTGCACGATGCGCTCGCGGCCGATCATCGGGGCGATGGCGGCCATGTCGGGACCGTGCGGCTGGCCGGTCAGCATCAGGCGCAGGGGCATGAACAGGCCCTTGCCCTTGGCGCCGGTCGCTTCCTTCACCGCATTGGTCCAGGTCGGCCACAGGGTCTCGTCGACCGTCTCCGGCAGGACCTCCAGGGCGGCCGCGGCGAAGGCGGCATCCTCGATCACCGGGGTGACCGGGCCGCGCACGATGGCGGCCATGCCGACCACGTCGGCGAACTTCTGCAGGTTTGGGCGCACCGCCTGCCAGAAGGCCTCGCCCAGATCGGCGTTGAGCGCGGCCAGACGGGGCTGTGCCACGGCGTAGTCCATGGCGTGCAGGGCCTGGGCGTTCAGACGGTCCAGATCGGCGGTGTCATAGCGCGCGGGCGAACGGCCCATCTTGGAGAAGGCGAAGCTCTCGCCCAGCGCCTGAATGGAGGCGCCGACTTCCAGCGCATCGGAGGTGCCGATCTTGCCGAGGTGGCTGGTGATGGCGATGGGCTCATAGCCGAGGTCGCGCATCTCCGAGATCGAGAGCGAGCCCAGACGCTTGGACAGGGCCGCGCCGTCGGCGCCGACCAGCAGGGGCATGTGGGCGAAGCCCGGCACCGTCGCACCCAGCGCCTCGAAGATCTCGATCTGGGCCCCGGTATTGGTGACGTGATCCTCGCCCCGAATGATGTGGGTGATGGCCATGTCGATGTCGTCGACGACCGACGGCAGGGTGTAGAGGAACAGGCCGTCCTCGCGGATCAGCACCGGGTCGGACATGGAGGCGGTGTCCACCTCGGCATGACCGCGGGCCAGGTCTTCCCAGGCGACGCGCTTGCCTTCCAGCTTGAAGCGCCAGTGCGGGCGGCGACCCTCGGCCTCATAGGCCGCCTTTTCGGCGTCGGTCAGTTGCAGGGCGGCGCGGTCGTAGATCGGCGGCAGGCCGCGCGACAGCTGCACCTTGCGGCGGCGGTCCAGCTCCTCGGAGGTTTCGTAGCAGGCGTAGAGACGGCCCGAAGCCTTCAGGCGAGCCGAGGCCTCCTCATAGCGGTCGAACCGCTTGGACTGGTTGTGGCGCTCGTCCCAGAGCAGGCCCAGCCATGCCAGGTCGTCCTCGATGCCCTGCTCGAACTCAGGCGTGGAGCGAGCCAGGTCGGTATCGTCGATGCGCAGCACGAAACTGCCGCCCTGCCCTTTGGCGAACATCCAGTTCACCAGGGCGGTGCGGACGTTGCCGACGTGCAGCTTACCCGTCGGCGACGGGGCGAAACGAACCTTGACGGTCATGGGCAGGGAAACCTTGAAATGCGAGGCGCGTAGGTCGCGCTGCAACCCGGCGAAGTCAAGGCGCGGCTTGGGCGAGAGGTCCGATCATGATAGATTGCTCGCCGTCATGAACGCACCCGTGCAAATCCGGAAGCCCGAAGTCGCCGAACGACTGCGCGAAATGGCGCGCCTCGAGGGCAAGTCCATCACTGAACTGGTCGAGGAGATGGTGCGTGAGCGGGATGAAAGGCTGACGGCCACACGCGAGGCGGACATCGAACGGCGGCGGAGAGCTGTCGAAGAGGCCGTGGAGCGCTTCAACGCCCTACCGATCCTCGGCCCGCTGCTCACCGATGACGACTTCTACGATGAAGACGGATTGCCGAAATGATTGTGGTCGATGCTTCGGCCATTGTGGCGATCCTGCTCAGGGAGCCTGAAGCGCACGCCTTTCGCGAGCTCATGCTGGCCGCCGATGAGGTAAGACTGTCGCCTGTCGGCTACTGGGAAGCCGCAACCCGCTTGCGCGGACTGCGGGGGGCGGCTGGCCTTGTCGAACTGGACGAGGTGATCAACGGACTCGCGATCCGCATTGCACCCGCGACGACCGCGACTGCGCGCCTTGCCTGCGAGGCGGAGACAATCTGGGGCAAGCGAACGGCCGCAAGGCTGAACATGGGCGATTGCTTCGCCTACGCCCTGGCAAAGGAACTCGGCGCGCCCCTGCTGTACAAGGGCGAGGACTTCAGCCGGACGGACATTCAGGCGGCCTTCACCGCCTGAACGATCAATCGTCGCGGTGGACCCGTTCGCGGCGCTCGTGACGTTCCTGGGCCTCGACCGACAGGGTCGCCGTCGGGCGGGCTTCGAGACGGCCGAGGCTGATGGGCTCGCCGGTTTCCTCGCAGTAGCCGTACGACCCGTCCTCGATCCGGCGCAGGGCCTCGTCGATCTTGGAGATCAGCTTGCGCTGACGGTCCCGGGTGCGCAGCTCCAGCGCGCGGTCGGATTCGGACGACGCCCGGTCGACGAGATCGGGATGGTTTTCCGTCTCGGCCTTGAGGTTGGTCACCGTACCCTTGGACTCACGAAGGATGTCGTCCTTCCAGTCCATGAGCTTGCCCTTGAAATAGGCCAGCTGCCGTTCATTCATGAACGGCTCGTCGTCGGACGGCCGATACGCGGCCGCTTCGATAACAGACGCCAATGCGTTCATCGCACTCACGCTCTAAACAGCGCCCCCCTGTGGCGCACCGCTGCGTATAGGGATGCGAAAGAGTCGCGGCAACAACGCTCTCAAGAGCGTGACCCGCGAAAGTTAAACGCCGCGCGCGACCGTGACATTTCTTCATCACCCGACACGTGTCGCGGGAGGTTTTCGGAACGATTTCGCCGTTTTATGCTGCGCTGCGGCGAATATCCGCCTTGGCCAGTTCAACCGCCGCGCGCAAGTCGATCTGGTCAAGCAGGCTGTTGAGGGCCGGATCGGCGTCCTCGGGGCGTTCTTCGCGCAGGGTGCGGGTCAGGCGCTCCAGCGCCCTCTCGCCCGTTTCGCCCTGCAATAGGGCCAGTTTCAGCTCATCCAGGCGATCCAGAAGCCCGCTGCCCCGGCGGACGGCGCGTCGACGACGCTCGGTGGCGTCCTCCACCCCCTGCAGGGCCATGAGGGCGTTCATCCCCGCCACGCCTGAAACCGAAGCGGCCGCCGCGGGGGCGCTGGCCTGAGCGGCGGACTGGCCGCCGGACACGGAAAAGCCCCCCGCGGCCTTGGCCGGGCGTGAACTCTGCGAGGCCGAGGGGCCGGTGGCGCCGGTGACCTTCATACGGTGCGACTCCAGAACATGCCCGACCATCGGGCGGCGCCTGTCACCGTTTGGTTAACGGCCCGGCAGAAACTGCCGCTAGGTCCGGATGGCGACCCCGTCCCTCTATTGATTTTGCTGACGTTTCTGTCTGGCACGGCGCTGGCATTAGGAGGCGCACAACTGATCGCGGACCTCCGACCGATGCAGAAACTGCTCGCCTCCCTCCTGACCGTCGCCGCACTGGCCGGATTCGCCGCCCCGGCGATGGCCCAGTCGCGGATCAAGGACATCGCCGCCATTGAAGGCGTGCGGTCGAACCAGCTGGTCGGCTACGGACTGGTGGTCGGCTTGGCCGGGACCGGCGACTCCCTGCGCAACTGCCCCTTCACCCGGCAGTCGCTGGAAGGCATGAGCGAGCGGCTGGGCAACAACATCCGCGGTTCCACGGCCAACACCAAGAACATGGCCGCGGTCATGGTCACCGCCGACCTGCCCGCCTTCGCCACGCCGGGGGCCCGGATCGACGTCAATGTGTCGTCCATGTGCGACGCCAAGAGCCTGCTGGGCGGATCGCTGATCGTGACCGGCCTGATGGGCGCCGACGGTCAGGTCTATGCGGTGGCGCAAGGCTCGGTGCAGACCGGTTCGGTTTCCGCTTCGGGCGCCTCGGGCTCGTCGGTGACGCGCGGCGTCCCGACCGCTGGCCGCATCGCCTCGGGCGCCACGGTCGAGCGTGAGACCGGCTTCGAACTGGCCAATATGAATGAGGTGCGGCTGACGCTGCGCAATCCGGACTTCACCACGGCCCAGCGCGTCGCCGCCGCCATCAACCAGTCCTATCCGAACACCGCCCTGGCCGAGAACGGCACCGTCGTCGCCCTGCGCGCGCCGACCAGCATGGGCATGGCGGGCTTCATCAGCCGGGTCGAGAACCTGCCGGTCGAGGTCGATGCCCCGGCCAAGGTGATCATCGACGAGGTCAACGGGGTCATCGTCATGGGCGAGGCCGTCCGCGTGTCCCAGGTCGCCATCGCCCAGGGCAATCTGACTGTCTCGGTTCAGGAGAACCTGCAGGTCAGCCAGCCCGAACCGTTCAGCCGTGGCGGCCAGACGGTCGTGACGCCCCAGTCCGATGTGACCGTGGAAGAGGAGCGCGGCGTGCAGATGCGCATGCTGGGCGGCGGGACCTCGCTCTCCAGCCTGGTCAACGGCCTGAACGCCCTCGGCGTGAGCCCGCGCGACATGATCAGCATTCTGCAGGCCATCCGGGCCGCGGGCGCCCTGCAAGCCGACATCGAGGTGATGTGAGCATGACCGACCTGTCCATCACTTCCGCTGTTTCTGGCGCCCTCCCCTCCGCCACCGCGTCGCGCGAAACGGCCCGGATGCGCGAGACCGCGGAACAGTTCGAGGCTTCCTTCCTGTCGCAGATGCTCAAGCCGATGTTCGAGGGACTGAAGACCGACGGCATCGGGGGCGGCGGCGAGGCCGAGGGCCAGTGGCGCAGCTTCATGATCGACGCCATGGCCAAGCAAACCGTGCAGGCGGGCGGCATCGGTCTGGCCGATCAGGTCGTCGCCCAGATGATCAAGATGCAGGAAGAGGGACAAGCATGACCGAAGCCGCCGTTCTGAACGCCACCGCTCGCGTCAAGCAGATGACCGACCTGACCGAGCGCCTGACGGCCTGCCTGGTCGAGGAGTCGAAGGCCTTTGAGGCGCGCCGTCCGCAGGACGCCGCCGCGACCGTGACCACGACGCAGGAACTGGCCAACGCCTATCGGCGCGAGTCCGCCCAGATCAAGGCCAATCCCGCCGCGCTCGCCGCCGCGCCGGTCGCCAATCGCAAGGCCCTGATCAAGGCGACGGAACTGTTCGAGTCGGTGCTGTCGCGCCATGCCCGCGCCGTCGAGGCCGCCCGCACCATCTCCGAGGGGCTGGTCCAGACCATCGCCGCCGAGGTGGCCAGTCAGCGCGGCTCCCCGTCCGCCTATGGCGCTTCGGGCAGGGCCAATGCCGGCGATGGTCGTGCGGTTGCGCTTAACCGAACAGCGTAATTTTCCTTATCCGTCGCAAAGGCGTTTTTAACCCTGGTCGGGATAGCCGTCTGGAATGACGATGAAATCCCGCCTTCTGGGCATGGCGTTCGCCTCCTCCGACGTGCTGTTCGAGCTGGATCGGGACAAGGTCACCTTCGCCCTCGGCGCGGGTCCCGTCGCGGGTATCGATCCCGCCGCCGCCTGGGCCGGTCAGAAGCTGGACTTGGTGCTGACCAAGCCCTGTCTGGATCGCGTGATGGCGGCCATGGTCGCCCTGACGCCGGGCGTTCGGTCCGCCCCCATTGAGGTCGAGGTTCTGGCGGGCGAAGGCCGGGTTCGCCGGGCCTCCCTTCGCGCCTTCCTGCTGCCAGACCTCGCCCCCTTCGTCTCCTGCGCCATGGTCTGGCAGGGCGTGGCTTATCAGGCGGTCGCGCCCAAGGTGGAGCCGCTGCTGGACGCGCGCGGACTGATGAAACGGCTGGGTTCCCTGCTGGCCGTCGGTGGCACGGGGCCGGAACTGTCCGTCGATTTCGTCGAGGTGCCCGGTCTGGGGACGCAGGACGAGCCACACCGCAGGGCCGGTGAGCGGATCGAGGCGCGGCTGCAGTCGGCTTCCGTCGGAGGAAACAGCGCCGCAAAACTGGCGCCCGACCGTTTCGCCCTGATGCGCGACGCTTCGGACATCTCCGATCTGGCCGCCGAGATCCGGGCCATGGGCGAGGCCGAAGGGCTGAACCTGTCGCCCATCACCACCCATGCCGAGGTCGGGCAACCCGATCCAGCCATCGCGATCCGCACCCTGCGTCTGGCGCTGGAGGATTGCCTGAAGGACGGCGCGGCCGCGGGCGAGCGCTTCAGCGCCCGTCTGGCGCGCACGGTTCAGGACGCCGACCGTTTCAAGGCCATTGTGCGAGCGCGTGACTTCAATCTGGTTTGGCAGCCCATCGTCGCCATGGACACCGGCGCGGTGCACCATTTCGAGGCCCTGAGCCGGTTCGGCGGCGCGGCCCAGGCCCCGACCAACTCCATCGCCATGGCCGAGGAATTGGGACTGATCGAGGACTTCGATCTGGCCGTCGCCGAGAAGGCGCTGGTCCAGTTGCTTCGCCCCGGCTTCGGCCTGACCAAGGCGGCGATCAATGTCTCGGGCGTCTCTCTGTCCGATGATCGCTATGTGACCAACCTGCTGCGCATGACCACCCCTTCGCCGGAGGTGCGCAAGCGGCTGATGGTCGAGATCACAGAGACGACCGGAGTGACGGATCTGGACGCCGCCAATCGTCGACTGGCCGCCCTGCGCGAGGCCGGGATAAAGGTCTGTCTGGACGACTACGGCGTCGGCGCCGCCTCGATGAACTATCTGCGCAAGCTGTCGGTCGATGTGGTCAAGCTGGACGGCAGCTTCGTGCGCGACATCGAGAGCGATCCAAAGGTCCGCCCCCTGGCCGCCCACCTGATGGAATCGTGCCGCGAGATGAAGATCGCGACGGTCGCCGAGATGATCGAGACCGAAGGCCAGGCCGCCGCCATGAAGGCGCTGGGCGTCGAGTTCGGTCAGGGCTGGCTCTATGGCCGTCCGACCGAGACCCCGGTCATGGCCGCCCCCGTCGCCGTCGTCCGCCGAAAAGGCGAGGTCGTCGGCTGGAGCTAGAGGGCCAGTCGTCGCTCCACGCCGATGGCGTCGAGAAAGTCCGGATCGTGGCTGACTACGACCAGAGCCCCGTCGTAGCCGCGCAGGGCCGCCTCCACCGCCGTGACCGAGTCGAGGTCCAGATGGTTGGTGGGCTCGTCCAGGATCAACAGTTGCGCCGGGCTGCTTCCGCCGATCACGCAGGCCAGGGCCGCGCGCAGTCGTTCGCCGCCTGACAGGGCGCCCGCCGTCCGCTGCGCCGCGGTGTTGCGGAACAGGAACCGGGCCAGAGCCGCCTGGGCGTCGTTCGCCGTCGCCTCCGGATTGATGCGCCGATAGGCCTCGACCAGCGTCTCGTCTGGACTGAGCAGGGCCGCCTCCTGATCCAGCAGGGCGGCGCGGACGGGGCGTTCGACCTGGCCTGCCGTGGGCGAGAGTTCCCCAGCGATCAGCTTCAGCAGGGTCGATTTGCCCGCGCCGTTCGGCCCGGTGATCGCCAGCCGCTCCGGCCCCGTAACACGCAGGGAGAGCGGACCGACGATCCGCTGTCCGTCCGGTACGTCCCAGACAGCGTCTTCCAGCGCCAGCACGGTCCGGCCCGCCGCCAGCCCGGTCGGCGGCATGGGAATGTCCAGCGCCCTCACCCGCTCCACCTTTTCCCGGGCGGCGGCGAGATCGGCCTGGGCCGCCTCGGTGCGGCGTTCGGCCAGCCGGTTCTCCCGCGCGCCGGAGTTCTCGGCCCGCTCGGCCATGGCGCCCAGAAGGATCTTGGGCTCCGACTTCTTCATGGCGAAGGCCCTTCCCGCCCGGTCCCGGCGGGCCTTCTTCTCGACGGCCTTCTGGCCCTCGCGGGCGATCCGCGCCGCCTCGCGGCCGGCGACGTCCAGATCCCGCTCGGCCGAGGCCCGTTCGGCGACCTTGCGCTCGGCGTAGAGGTCATAGCCCCCGCCATGGGTCGCGGCGCCGAGGCTGGACAGTTCGACGATCCGGTCCATGCGGCGAAGCAGGCGCCGATCGTGGCTGACCGTCACCACCCCGCCCGGCCAACGGCCCAGCACCTCGGCGATACGCTCGCGCCCCTCCTGATCCAGATGGTTGGTCGGCTCGTCCAGCAGCAGAAGGTCGGGCGGCGACAGCAGCAGGGCGGCCAGCCGCAGCCGGGTCTGCTCACCCCCGCTCAGGGTGTGGGTGTGGCGCGCCAGATCGAGGCCATCTAGCCCGATCTCGGTCAGGACCTCGCTGATGCGCGCCTCAAGCGTCCAGTCGGCGGTGTCGAAATCCTCCGGCGTCGCTTCTCCGCCGAGAACCCGGTCGACGACGGACAGGGCGTCGGCGATCCCAAGCGTGTCCGCCACGGTTTCTTCGGGCGCGGGATCACTCCGCTGCTCCAGCCAGGCGACCGAACCCGCACGACTGACCACGCCCTCGGAGGGCGCGGACAGACCGGCGATCAGGCGTAGCAAGGTAGTCTTGCCGGTTCCGTTGCGACCGACGAGACCCGTGCGCTCACGCCCGAAGGCGAGGTTCAGATCAGAGAAGAGGGTGTGGCCGTCAGGCGTTCGGGCCGCGACGCGATCGAGCGTCACGAGTGCGGATGCGGACGGGTTTCGGCTTGGGAGCGAGGACATAGGCGAGCACGAGCAGCAGAGGAGCGGAAAGGGCGAAACCGATTTCCAGCGTGCTGATCATGATCGTCGGGCCTCCAGTGAACTCACTCGAAGAACAAAGGATGGGTGCGGATCGTCGGTCGCGCAAGCCTTTTCGGCTCTGGTCGCGCTGACGAGGCCGTGAAAGGCTGCTCAAGTCGGGCTGACGTGACGCGCAGAGGCTGGTCCGGAGGGATTGCCAAGCCTAGATCAGCCAAATGACCCACGCCGACACCGCCGAGGCCTTCGCCGCCCGCCGTCAGGCCGCGACGGAGCGGATCCGCGCCGCCACCGGCATCGATGAGGCGATGATTGAGGAGTTGGTCGAGACCTTCTACGGCCGTGTCCGCGATGACGTCCTGCTCGGTCCTGTCTTCGCGGAGCGCGTGACCGACTGGGGACCGCATCTGGCGCAGATGAAGCTGTTCTGGTCGTCGGTGGCGCTGTCCACCGGCGTCTATGAGGGGCGGCCGATGCCGAAACACCTGCCCCTGCCCATCGACGCCGCCCATTTCGACCGCTGGCTGGCCCTGTTCGAGGATACGGCGAATGCGGTCTGTCCGTCGGTCGCCGCCGGCCACTTCATGGAGCGCGCGCGCCGCATCGCCGAGAGCCTGGAACTGGGCATCGCCAATGCCAACAACGTCCTGCTGGGGCCGGGCGAGCGTTTCCGCCGCCCGTGGGCGCCCTCGGAATAGACCTCACTCTGCCCGCGTATAGCGGTCGCCGTCCCAAACCACCCCGTCCAGCGTCCCGCCGTTGCGGGTGAAGGCCATCTCCTCCAGCGCGCCATAGGCGTCGGACTGGGCTGCGAACAGATCGGCGGAGGCAGGCTCGAGCGTTCGAACCATCATGCCCAGTCGCGACCGCAGCCGATCCCCGTCGCGCTCGATGACCAGTTCGCCTAGATCGCCCCGGTAGCGCCCGACGTAGGCGTCCAGCTGTTCCGGCGTCGGCCGCCAGTTCCAGCCGTTCCACTTCGCAGCCTGACGGGCTCGCTCGACATTCCGCTCGCGGACGCCGCCCTGCTCGACGAGTAGATCAGCGTAGGCCTGGCCGAAGGCGGCGGGCTCAGGCGGCGTGTAGGCGGGGTCGAGCTCGAGGCTCAGGAAGATGCGGATCAACTGGGCGCTAAGGTCGCCGGTCATACTGTCGCTGTTGGTCATCACCGCGACGCCCAGGCCGCGCCCGGGCGCCAGCGCCATCCCGGTCCGCGCGCCGGTGTAGCCGCCGCCGTGCACGAGGACGGTCTCGCCGTTCAGCAGGCAAACGTTCCAGCCCAGCGCATAGGTCTGGCAGTCGAAACCGCCGTTGCGGATGTCGGTCCGGGCATAGCCCTGATGCGCCACGGCCCAGACCTCGGGCGGCAGGGCGGCGTGTCCGGCGCCCAGATTGGCCAGCAGCCAGGCGCCCATGTCGCGGCTGGAGGTCACCATGCCCCCGGCGGCGTGCATCAGCGGATCGGTCTTGGCCGCGCTGGTGTCCCACAGGCCGTCGCCGACCCAGTGATGGGGCGCCGCCACGTCCGGACCGCTCATCCGGGTGTCGGTGTGGTTCAGGCCCAACGGCTCGAACACCGTCTCCCGCAGCCACTGTCGCCAGTGCTTGCCCGTCTTCGCCTGCAGGGCCGCGCCGTACAGCAGATAGCCGGTGTTCTGGTAGTCGAAGCCCGGCGCGCGCGGCTCGGCCAGGGCCAGCAGACCCGGAATGTCCGCCGGCGACGGCTCGTCGATATAGGCGGTGCGGGTAGACAGAACGTCGGCGGTGAACGGTCCCTGATGGGTCAGCAACTGGCGGAAGGTCACCTGCGTCGGATCCACGCCCCGCATCCGCAGGTCCGGCCAGACATCGGCCATGGACTGGTCGATGTCGAAGACCCCGTGCCGGTCCAGCGTCTCGGCCATCAGGCCCACATAGGCCTTGGTCATCGACGCGATGTAGAAGGGCGTGTCCGCCGTCACGGGTGCGCCGGTCCGGACGTCGGCGATCCCGTCCACATAGATGACCGGCGCCTGCCCCTCCCGCACCATGACGACCGAGAAGCCGGGCGAGGCTGATCTCGGCGCACGGGTGGCCTCGGCGAGCGCTGTCACCGTCTGTGTCGTGCGGTTGAAGTGGGCGGGATCGGACGGGGACTGAACCGGCAGGACGGCGAGCGCCAGGGCGAGGGAAAGCATGGGTGAGAGGCTCCTTGATCCCTGCCCTATCGCCCGGTCGCCGTGCTCAGGCTTGAACGAATGTCACGCCGCCAGCAGGGCGCGGATGCGAGAGACCGGCAGACCCATCTGCGCCCGCACCGTCCGGGCCATGTGGCTCTGGTCGGCGAAGCCCGCCGCGGCGGCCACCGAAGCAAGACGCTCGGAGCCCGCCAGCGCCATCGACACGCCGCGCATGGCCAGGCTGCGGGTGCGATACAGGCTGGGCGGCAGGCCGTAGGCGTCGGTGAAGGCGCGGCTCAGATGCCCCCGGTGCACCCCGATCTCCCGCGCGGCACGGTCGATCCGGGTCTCCGAAGGGGCGTCGTCCAGCGCGGTCTTCAGCTCGGCCAGCCATTGCGGCGGGGTGGCGCGGGGCTGATCCCTGTCCGTAGCATCGGCCAGAGCCGTCAGGTCGCGGGCGAAGTCGCCGATCATCACTGCATCGTCCGAGGTCAGGATACGGCGGATCAGGGTCTCGCCCACCCGGTCCAGCGGTCGCCAGTCGCACGGCGGGCGGACGACCCTCAGGTCCGGCGACATCTCCACGGATAGCATCAGCGCGCCCTCGGGGCCGAAGGTCGCCGCGTGACGCTGGCCGCCCGGCTTTATGCCGCTGGATCGGCGATGCGAGAAGGTCTCGCCCGACGTCGTCGCCTCGCGCAGGGCGCCGCCCAGCAGGAAGGAGACCTGCGCCCGCTCATGTTCGTGCGGGGTCTGATCGACGTTCGGCCGGTAGTGGACCAGCGACACGACACAGTCCGCCGACTGGTGAAGTCGGCCCTTGAGGACGGGCGTAGGTTCGGGCCGGATCATGAGTGCAGGCTTAGGCAGAGGGCGCGCCGCGACCAAGTGAACTCGACGACAGGTCCGGCGCGGTTCGCCGGACCCTGCTGCCACCTGCTGTCAGCAGTCTGGCGAAACCCGTCCCGGGTTCCTATAATGTTCTTGCTGATTTCTCCGAACCATCCCCCATATAGCGCTGTCGCGCCGGACCCTCCCCGGCCCCTCCGCGTTCTCCGGATTCCATGACCGAAAAGCACAACTTCATCCGCGTCCGCGGCGCCCGTGAACACAACCTCAAGGGCGTCGATCTCGACATTCCGCGTGAGAAGCTGGTGGTGATGACGGGCCTGTCGGGCTCGGGCAAATCCTCGCTCGCCTTCGACACCATCTATGCCGAGGGCCAGCGCCGCTACGTCGAGAGCCTGAGCGCCTACGCCCGCCAGTTCCTGGAACTGATGGGCAAGCCCGATGTCGACCTGATCGAGGGCCTGAGCCCGGCCATCTCGATCGAGCAGAAGACGACGTCGAAGAACCCGCGCTCGACCGTCGGCACGGTCACGGAAATCCACGACTACATGCGCCTGCTATGGGCGCGGGTCGGCATTCCCTATTCGCCCGCGACCGGCCTGCCGATCGAGAGCCAGACCATCTCGATGATGGTCGACAAGCTGACGGCGCTGGCCGACGGCGAGCGCATCCTGCTGCTGGCCCCGGTCGTTCGCGGCCGCAAGGGCGAGTACAAGAAGGAGATGGCCGAGTGGCAGCGCGCGGGCTTCCAGCGCGTGAAGATCGACGGCGAGTTCTACGCCATCGAGGACGCCCCGGCGCTGGACAAGAAGTTCAAGCACGACATCGACATCGTCGTGGACCGGATCGTCACCAAGGCGGGGCTGGAAGGTCGCTACGCCGACAGCCTGCAGACGGCGCTGGGTCTGGCGGACGGCATCGCCGTGGCCGAATGGGCCAATACGATGGAGGGCGAGACCGGCCCGCGCCGGATTACCTTCTCCGAGAAATTCGCCTGCCCGGTCTCCGGCTTCACCATCAGCGAGATCGAGCCGCGGCTGTTCTCGTTCAACAATCCCTTCGGCGCCTGTCCGGTCTGTGATGGCTTGGGCGTCAAGCTGGCTTTCGACGCGGATCTGGTGGTGCCGGACCGTGACAAGACCCTGCACGCCGGCGCGGTCGCCCCGTGGTCGCGCGGGCCGTCGCCCCTCTACACCCAGACCCTGCAGTCGCTGTCGACCCACTACGGCTTCTCGATGGACAAGCCGTGGCGCGAGCTGCCGGGCAAGGCCCAGACCGTCATCCTGCACGGCTCGGGGGGCGAGAAGATAAAGTTCGTCTATGACGACAACGCCCGGAAGTACGAGACGCTGAAGGCCTTCGAAGGCGTCCTGCCGAACCTCGAGCGCCGCTGGCGCGAGACGGACTCGGCTTGGGTGCGTGAGGAACTGGGCCGGTTCCAGTCCGAGACGCCGTGCGAGGCCTGCGGCGGCAAGCGTCTGAAGCCTGAGGCCCTGGCGGTGAAGATCGCCGGAGAGGACATTGCCGAGGTGTCCTGGCTGTCGATCAAGCACGCCCACGAGTGGTTCCTGGGCCTCGAGGGCAAGCTGACCGACAAGCAGATGGAGATCGCCCGGCGGATCCTGAAGGAGATCAACGACCGCCTCGGCTTCCTGAACAACGTCGGCCTAGACTATCTGAACCTGTCGCGTAGCTCGGGCACCCTGTCCGGCGGCGAGAGCCAACGCATTCGTCTGGCGTCGCAGATCGGCTCCGGCCTGACCGGCGTGCTGTATGTGCTCGATGAGCCGTCCATCGGCCTGCACCAGCGCGACAACACCCGCCTGCTGGAAAGCCTGATGGGCCTGCGCGACCTCGGCAACTCCGTGCTCGTGGTCGAGCACGACGAGGAAGCCATCCTGACCGCCGACTATGTCATCGACATGGGACCGGCCGCCGGCGTCCATGGCGGACAGGTCTGCGCCCAGGGCACCCCCGCCGAGGTCATGGCCAACCCCAATTCCCTGACCGGCAAATACCTGACCGGCGAGCGCGAGATCGAACTGCCGCCCGAGGGCCGTCGCCCGGTCAACCGCAAGAAGATGCTGAAGATCAGCGGGGCGACCGGCAACAATCTGAAGAACGTCACCGGCGAGATCCCCGGCGGCCTGTTCACCTGCGTCACCGGCGTGTCCGGCGGCGGCAAGTCCACCTTCACCATCGAGACCCTGTACAAGGCCGCCGCGCGCCGCCTGCACAATGCGTCTGACGCGCCAGCGCCCCACGACCGCATCGAGGGGCTGGAGATGTTCGACAAGGTCATCGACATTGACCAGTCGCCCATCGGCCGCACCCCGCGCTCGAACCCGGCCACCTACACCGGCGCCTTCGGCCCGATCCGCGACTGGTACGCCGGCCTGCCGGAGTCCAAGGCGCGCGGCTACGGCCCGGGCCGGTTCTCGTTCAATGTGAAGGGCGGGCGCTGCGAGGCCTGTCAGGGCGACGGCCTGATCAAGATCGAGATGCACTTCCTGCCCGACGTCTACGTCACCTGCGACGTCTGCCACGGCAAGCGCTACAATCGCGAGACGCTGGAGATCGTGTTCAAGGGCAAGTCCATCTCGGACGTCCTTGATATGACTGTGGAAGAGGCCGCGCGCTTTTTCACCGCCGTGCCGTCGATCCGCGACAAGATGCAGACGCTGGAGCGGGTCGGGCTCGGCTACGTCAAGGTCGGCCAGTCCGCGACAACCCTGTCCGGGGGCGAGGCCCAGCGGGTCAAGCTGTCCAAGGAGCTGTCGAAGCGGGCGACGGGCAAGACCCTCTACATCCTCGACGAGCCGACCACGGGCCTGCATTTCGAAGATACTCGCAAGCTGCTGGAGGTGCTCCAGGAGTTGGTCGAGAACGGCAACACCATCGTCGTGATCGAGCACAACCTGGATGTCATCAAGGTCGCCGACTACCTGCTGGACTTCGGTCCCGAGGGCGGCGACGGCGGCGGTGAGATCGTGGCGGTCGGCACCCCGGAAGAGGTGGCCGACAACCCACGCAGCTGGACCGGTAAATACCTCAAGGAAGTGCTGGACCGGCACGAGGTCCGCCGAACGGCGCGGGTTGAGGCCTTGAAGAAGCGAGGCTGAGGCCGTTCAGGCCGCTACGTTGGCGACCTCCACCCCGTGACCGCGGGTGCGACCACGCAGGATCAGCGTGACCGTGCCCGCCAGCAGCACCGCCGTGGTGACGATGCTGGCTTCCGGCCCGAACGCGCCGCCGGTTATCCACCACGGGGCCCCTGCCTTGCCCGTCAAGTCAGCGATCAGCGGGACGGTGTCGGTCACCTGTCCGGACACCTCAAGCCCGAAGCCCAGCCCCAGGAGCCAGTTCCAGGCCGCGTGCCAGCCGCACACGCCCCACAACGACCCTTCGCGCACGGCGTACAGGCTGATGAACAGGCCGAACAGGAGGACGTCGGCCAGGCCGACGTACAGTTCGTTCGAGGGCGTGATGTTTCCGGCATGGCCCCTACGGACCCCGCCCGCGTGGGGCCTCAGCCGCGCTTGATGTCCCGCCAAGCGGCGGCGAAGGGCGCGTACATCACGCCGACGAACAGGGCGTAGACGATGGCCTGAGACAGGGCGAGCAGCAGCAGCCCCGGATTGGCCAGTGACATCTGCTCGATGACAGCGGAGGAGGTCCCGCCCAGCCCCATCGGCGACAGGCCGGACATCAGGCTCAGCGGCGCGACCAGAACCGAGGACAGGAACCATATCACCATCGCCATGGCGAAGGCGATGATGGCCATGCCCAGCAGCGGCCAGAAGTGGCCCTTGGTCGCGCGGAAGGAGGCGAAGATATCGACCTTCTTCTCTGACACGGTGATCGGAACCGCCAACGACCATTTGACCATCAGCCAGACGAACAGAGCAACACTGGCCAGAACGCTGAGAAGTACGCCCAGCCACATCAACGGCGTGACCGCCATGGAGAGGGTGATGAAGATCGAAACAATGATCGCTGCCACGCCGAGGGCGATAGCCGTCAGCAGGCCGATTCCAAGGGTCACGAGGAAGACCCGCACCTCATCCATGCCCAGGCGCAGGAAGCCGAAGCGGCTCTGCTCCGGGAACAGCACGCCGCGCGCCACTCCGGCGCTCAGGACTGAGCTGACCACGATCGACAGCGGCATGACCCAGAAGCTGTAGCGGGTCATCTGCGCATTGGCTTCGAGCACCAGTTGGAAATCCTGCACGCTCTGGGGGCCGCGATTTCCGAACGCCTCGATGGTCCGCAGGCCCTCGGCGATTTCGGCCCGGTTCATCACCATGGCGACCATCTGGGCCACGGTGATGAGGAGATAGACCAGCGTCCACGCGACCAGCACCTTGGGGGCGCGACGGACGAGACGGAAGCCCTCAAAGGCGGCGTCGGTGGCGGCGAGCGGCATGGTCTTCTCCGTGAGTCGCTTGGTTCTAGAGGAGAGCCGCCCCGGGTGTCAGCGGAAATCGGGATGTCGGAGGCTGACGTGGCGTCGCGTGATGGCTAGAAGGCCCCGCATGAGCACGACCACCTCCCCCTCTCCCGTCCACGTCATCGGCGGCGGCCTCGCCGGTTCGGAAGCCGCCTGGCAGATCGCCAGCGCGGGCGTTCCCGTCATCCTGCACGAGATGCGCGGCGTTCCCGGCGTGAAGACCGACGCCCACCACACGGACGGCCTGGCCGAGCTGGTCTGCTCCAACTCCTTCCGCTCGGATGACTGGGAGTACAACGCCGTCGGCCTGCTGCACGCCGAGATGCGGGCGCTCGATTCCATCATCATGAGCTGCGGCGACGCCCATATGGTGCCCGCCGGCGGCGCCTTGGCCGTGGACCGCGACGGGTTCTCGCAAGCCGTCACCGTCCGACTGGAAGCTCACCCGCTGGTCACCATCGTGCGCGAGGAGATCGCCGGCCTGCCGCCGGAAGAGTGGGACAATGTCATCGTGGCCACCGGCCCCCTGACCTCGCCTGCCCTGGCCGACGCCATCCTGAAGGCCACCGGCGAGGAGAGCCTCAGCTTCTTCGACGCCATCGCCCCCATCGTCCACGCGGACAGCATCGACTTCGACATCGCCTGGCGTCAGTCGCGCTATGACAAGGAAGGCCCGGGCGGAGACGCCGCCGCCTACGTCAACTGCCCCATGGACGAGGAACAGTATGACGCCTTCATCGACGCCCTACTGGGCGGCCCCAAGGCCGAGTTCAAGGACTGGGAAAACGTCCCCTATTTCGACGGCTGCCTGCCCATCGAGGTGATGGCCGAGCGCGGTCGCGAGACCCTGCGTCACGGCCCGATGAAGCCCGTCGGCCTGACCAATCCCCGCAACCCGACGGTCAAGCCGCACGCCATCGTCCAGCTGCGTCAGGACAACGCGCTGGGCACCCTGTTCAACATGGTCGGCTTCCAGACCAAGCTGAAGCACGGGGCGCAGGCCGAGACCTTCCGCATGATCCCGGGCCTGCAGAACGCCCAGTTCGCGCGCCTGGGCGGCCTGCACCGCAATACCTACCTGAACAGCCCGCAGCTTCTGGACAAGCAACTGCGTCTGAAGGCCATGCCGCGCCTTCGGTTCGCCGGTCAGGTCACGGGCGTTGAGGGCTATGTCGAAAGCGCGGCCATGGGCCTGCTGACCGGTCGCCTCGCCGCCGCGCAGGCGCTGGGCAAGGATTTGGCTCCGCCCCCGCCCGAAACGGCCATGGGCGCGCTGGTCGAGCACATCACCGGCGGGCACCTTGAGGGATCGAAGTTCCAGCCGATGAACATCAACTACGGCCTGCTGCCGCCCCTTGAGGCGCCGAAGATCGATGAAGAGGGCAAGCGCATCCATCCCAAGGAGCGCGGCCGCGCCAAGAAGCGGCTGATGAGCGTTCGCGGCCTCGAGGCCCTGAAGGCCTGGCGGGACGCGGCCTGATGGCGGCGGAGACCGAACTGGGCCGTCTGATCGACCGCCGCATCACCCTGGTCTACCGCCTCGACCTGATCTCAAAGGGCGCCCAGATCACCTATGACGACGGCACGCCCGTGGATATGGCGTCGGAGAAAGCCCGGCTGGAGGACGAGGTGGCCCGGCTGGACCGCAAGATCTTCAGCCTGCAGCCGCCCGCCGGTCAGGCCTGACGGTTCGCCGCGATCCAGCGGCGCACCAGATCCTCCAACGCCAGCGCCTTCGCTTCAACCGCTGCAAGGTCGGCGAAGGTCGCGACGCCCCGATCCGCTGATGGCCATTTCGCGACCTTCTCCGGGTCCCCGAAGACGAAGCCCGAAGCCGCTTTCACAGCCGCCCCGCGATGCAGGACGAGGCGCACGCCGCCCTTGCGCCCAAGGCCGAGCGTGACCCGGTCCTGATCTCCGTCCGCGAAGCTGGGGGCGTTCCATTTGATCGTTTCGATCAGGTCTGGAGCCACCGTCCGGACGATCTCGCGCAGGCGATCGACGGCCATACGCGCGTCAGTCGGCACGGCGTCCAGCCAAGCCTCAACCGCGCCGGTCGTCACTCGACAACCGTGCTCAGAGCCTGAAGCGTCTCCTGTGCGGCGGCATCGACCTCACGCCAGGGGCGGGACTGGCCGCAGCTGTAGTTGACCCGCCACGTGCCCTCCGCGTCGGCCGGCTGAAGGAACAACAGATAGTCCTGCCCGACGTCAGCCTCCCCATCGTCGCGGTCCATATAGAAACCGCCACTGTTCCGCTCGGTGACCACGTAGACTCGCCGGGGCGGCTCGCCCTTGAAGGCGGAGACAGTCTCGAGTTGGTAGACCGTCCACGGGTCGCCCTCGCTCATCGGCCCGCCGTTCAACGCCAGGATCAGGCGCGCCCGCACCACCAGTGGAGCATCCGCGAACTCCTGTTGGAGGGTCGTCCGGCTGTACAGTTCGCCGTGATAGCTGCACACCGCCTGCGCTTGGGGAACCAAAGTCAGAGACAGGGTTGCGGCGATCAGCCATGGCGCGATGCGGGTCATGACCCTTAGTATCACGCCCGTGGCCCGGCGAAATGGGCCGAAGAGATCGGCATGCCTCCCCCAGCCTTCGACTTCGCCCGGCGGGCCATCCGCCAGAAGATCACCGATGTCTTCAATGACGCCGACAAGGGGGAGCGGCCGGTGCTGCGCCGGGCCGACGCCCTGTTCCCGTCCAACGGCGTGGCGGCGCGGGTGAACGGCGACGTCGTCACCATGATGATCGGCGGCGTGTCCGGATTGCTGCTGCAGATGCTCCATCCGGCGGTGCTCGCCGGGGTCTGGGACCATTCCGACTTCCGCGCCGACATGCATGGCCGCCTGCGCCGAACGGCCAAATTCATCGCCACGACGACCTACGATCACGCCAAGAACGGTCGGGCGATGATCGACAAGGTCAATCGCATCCACGCCAAGCTGGCGGGCGTCCTGCCGGACGGCACGCCCTATCGCGTCTCCGACCCGGCGCTGCTGGCCTGGGTGCATGTGACCGAGACGATCAGCTTCCTCGACGCCTGGATCCGCTACGCCGAGCCGGGGATGTCGATGGCGGATCAGGACGCCTATTTCGACGAGATGGCCCGCATCGGGGCGGCCCTGCACGCCGATCCCCTGCCCCGCACCCGCGCGGAGGCCGAGGTCCTGATCCAGAGCTATCGTCCGCAGCTCAAGTCCGATGACCGCACCCGTGAGGTGGCGAGGATGGTGATGCGCCAGCGCGTAGGTTCGCCCGCCGTGGATGCCGCCGCCGGGGTGATCATGCAGGCCGGTCTCGACCTGTTGCCGGACTGGGCGCAGGCCATGCACGAGCGCCCCTTCGGCCCGCCCCGCGTCCTGACCCGCGCCAGCGCCCTGTCCACCGCCCGCCTGCTCCGCTGGGCCTTCCGGGGCTCGCCGAACACCCGTGTCCATCCGCCCGAAGTGACGAGCTACTGATGGCCTTGCACATTCGCATCGACGACCTGTCCAGCCAGCCGACGCAGGACCTTCTGGCCCTGCACCTGCGCGGGATGCAGGCCTATTCGCCGCCGGAATCCGTGCATGCGCTGGACCTGTCCGCGCTGAGGACGCCGGACATCACCGTCTGGACCGTCTGGGACGGCGACGCCATCGCAGGGATCGGTGCCATGCGTCAGCTCTCCCCCGAGCAGGGCGAGCTGAAGTCGATGCGGACCCATCCCGATCACCTGCGCAAGGGCGTGGCGGCGGCCCTGCTGGAGCACATCATCGACGAGGCGAAGGCCCGAGGCCTGTCGCGGCTGAGCCTCGAGACCGGCTCGGGCCCGGCCTTCGATCCGGCCCTGACCCTGTATCGCCGTCGCGGCTTCACCGATGGTCCCGCGTTCGGCGGCTATCAGGCCACCGACTTCAATCAGTTCCTGCATCTGACGCTCTAGATGTCACATCCGCGCGCGCCGTCTCGTCCTTGCCTGTGACGGACGGATCGGTCGCCACAGGGGCGCCGGCGGCTCCGTTGCGGAGCCTTCCCATGCGCACCACCCGTCCCATGCTCGCCCTGCTGCCCGACACCCAGAAGGGCGTGCAGGCCCTCTATGGCGCCGCCCACCAGTCGGGTGCGCCCGCCACGGTGCTTCATCTGGTCCATCTGCGGGCCAGCCAGATCAACGGTTGTTCGGCCTGCGTCGCCTCCGGCGCCAAGGAGGCTCGCAAGGCCGGTGAGACCGATGAGCGGCTCGACACCGTCGCGGCCTGGCGCGAGACGACCTACTTCACCGACGCTGAGCGCGCGGCCCTGGCCCTGGCCGAGGCGGCGACGCGGCTGGCCGACAATCCGGCGGTCGTGCCCGATGCGGTCTGGGATGAGGCCAGGGCGCACTTCGACGAGACGGCGCTGGCCGGGATCGTGCTGTGGATCGCCACCACCAACTTCTTCAATCGGCTGAACGCGACGGTCCAGCATCCCGCGGGCAAGCCCTGGTTCTAAATCCGGCCTGTCACCGCCGCGGCCACCAGCGTCAGGCGCTTGACGAACTCCGGCGCATCGGGCGATCGCAGCGCCGCGGGCGCCGCCGCCGGGAAGGCCGCGACGGGCAGCGCCTTGAGGGCGCGATTGGCGGCGAGACGCAGCGCCTTCGCCTCGTCCGCCCGTCCGGTCTGAATCAGGGCGCGCACGCGGCCCGCATCGGCCAGGGCCGCGTCATAGCCCTCCCCCGCCAGAATGCGGGCGGCCAATTGCATGGGACCGACGTAGAAGGCGTCCAGATCATGCGGCTCGCCATGCACCCGGCCGATGTGGGCCTCGATCAGGGCGTCGAAGGGCGCGCGCGGCAGTCTGTGTCGGGCCACGAGATCGGTCAGGGCCTCCAGCACCGGATGGCCCTTGCGGGCCACGCCCGTGAAGACGCCCTCCATCTGTTCGGCCCACCAGGTGAACCGCATCTCGGCCAGCAGAGGCTGGGTCACCCGCGACGGGATGGCCATCAGTTCGGCCTCGAAGGCGTGAAGCGCGATCAGATCGGCGCGCAGGCGCGCGTCCGCAACGAACCGGCTGGCCAGCCAGCGGTCGATATCGGCGTCGCGAACCTGGGCGTCGAGATCAGTCATCCGTCCTTCGTATGCGAAACGGGGCGGATCAGCAGACCCGCCCCGTCCAAGTCATTGCAATCGTAGAGCTAGGTCAGGGGCGCGAGGCCATGCCCAGCTTGACCGGCTTGACGTCGTCGGGCGAACCGCCGCCGCGCTTCACACCCCAGAGCAGGATGATCGGGGCGCCGACGTAGATCGACGAATAGGTGCCGATGATGATGCCGAACATCAGGGCGATAGAGAAGCCGAACAGGGCCTCCCCGCCGAAGACGGCCAGGGCCGCCAGCACCATGACCGCGGTCACGCCGGTGATGATCGTCCGCGACAGGGTCTCGTTCAGCGACAGGTCGATCACATCGCGCAGGGCCATGGTCTTGTACTTGCGCAGGTTCTCGCGAAGGCGGTCGAACACCACGACGGTGTCGTTCATCGAATAGCCGATGACGGTCAGGATGGCCGCGACCATGGTCAGGCTGAACTCGAGCTTGAACAGCACGATCAGGCCGAAGGTCAGGACCACGTCGTGCAGCAGACCGGCGACGGCGCCGAAGCCGAACTGCGGCTCGAAGCGGAACCAGATGTAGAGGAACATCAGGGCGATGGCGGAGCCGAGGGCCAGCAGGCCGGACTGGAACAGTTCGCCCGAGACCTTGGAGCCGACGACGCTGACGCCCGAATAGGTGACTTCACCCGTAGCTTGGGTGATGGCCGCCTCGACCTGGTTCACGACGGCGGTCTGGTCGCGACCTTCCGGGACCTGGAAGCGAACAATGGCCGTCGAGCCGTCGTCGATGTTGTTGTCGCGCCGGGCGATGCCCTGCACGCCGACATCACCGAGGTCCAGGCCACTGACCGCGCCGCGCACGTCTTCCAGATTGATCACCTGGCCGGCGGGCTTGGCCACCTCCAGCGAGGCGCCGCCCCGGAAGTCGATGCCCATGTTCAGGCCGGGGACGAAACAGGCGACGATCGACGCCACACACAGGATCACCGAGATGAAGGCCGCCGGTCGCGCGTATTTCACGAACTGGAAGTTGGTCTTCTGCGGCAGCAGTTTGATGAGAGGCCATCCACGCATCGCCATCACTCCGCGATCGGCAGTTTTTTGGGCTTGGCCGTTTTCAGCCAGAACGCCAGCAGCACCTGGGCCACCAGCACGGACGACAGCACCGAGGTGAACACCCCGATCGCCAGCGTCCAGGCGAAGCCACGAACCGGGCCCGCGCCGAAGACGAACATGATCGCCGCGGCCACCAGGGTGGTGACGTTGGCGTCGACGATGGTGCCCATGGCCTTGTTGAAGCCGGCGTCCATCGAGGCGATGACGCTGCGGCCCGCCCGGGCCTCGTCGCGCATCCGCTCGTAGATCAGCACGTTGGCGTCAACGGCCACAGCGAACGTCAGGATCAGGCCAGCGATGCCCGGCAGGGTCAGGGCCGCGCCCACCACGCTCATACAGGCCACGATCAGCAGGCCGTTGAGGATGAGGCCCAGAACCGAGATGCCGCCAAAAAGCAGGCCGTAAGCCAGGATCATGAAGACGACGATGATCAGGAAGCCGATAGCCGTGGAGAGGGCGCCCGCGGCGACCGCGTCCTCACCGAGTTCAGCCGACACGGTCCGGCGTTCCTCGACCTTCAGCGGGGCAGGCAGAGCGCCGCCGTTCAGCAGGTTGACCATCTCCGATGCTTCCTGGATCGAGAAGCTGCCTTCGATGATGCCCGAGCCGCCGGTGATGGCGCTGTTGATGCGCGGGGCCGAGATGACCTTGCCGTCCAGAATGATGGCGAACGGACGACCGATATTGGCGGCGGTCGCCTCGCCGAAGCGGCGGGCGCCGGCGCCGTCGAAGCGGAAGCCGATGGCGGTGCGCTGGTTCTGGTCGGTCGTGACCTCGGCCTTGGTCAGGTTCTCTCCCGACACCAGGATGCGGCGCTTGACCAGATAGGGATTGCCCGCCTCGTCCATCAGCAGTTCAGCGTCCGGCGGCACCGAGCCGGCCAGCGCTTCCTGGATCGAGTTCTCGACGTCGACCATCTGGAAGGTCAGCTGGGCGGTCTGGCCGATCAGGCGTTCCAGTTCCGCCGGGTCGCTCTGGCCAGGAGCCTGGACAACGATGCGGTCCGCGCCCTGACGGGTGATGGCGATTTCCTTGGTGCCGCTGCCGTCCAGACGACGACGCACGACCTCGATCGACTGGGTCACCGCATCCGAGGCCATGGCGTTCATAGTCTGCTCGGTGAAGGCGTAGCGGATGCGATCATTGCCCTGACGCTGGACCGTGCGGTCCGCGACGCCGTTCGGGCCGGGGCTGATCAGGCCGCGCATCGCCTGCTGGGCCAGTTCGGCCTGCCCAGGGTCAGCGATGGTGACGATCACGCCGTCGGCCTGACGGGCGATGCTGTTCACGCCGACACTGGCCTCGGCCAGCACGGTTCGGGCGTCTTCGGCCAGGTTGGTCAGGCGCTTCTCGCGCATGGCCGGCACGTCGACTTCCAGCAGCAGGTAGGACCCGCCCTGCAGGTCGAGGCCGAGGTTCAGGGTGCTGGACGGCACCCAGCCCGGCAGGGCCTCCCGCTGGGCGGGGCTCAGCAGGTTCGGGACCGTGAAGACCACGCCGAACAGAACAGACAGGGCGAGAAGGGTGACCTTCCAGCGCGACAGATGGATCATGCGGGCGACCCCGAACCTTTCAGGAGACCGATCAGGCCTTGGCGTCGTTGGCGGCGACCGCCGTGCGGTTGCGGACGTCGGCGATCATGGTCTTGATCACGCGGACGTTCACGCCCTGGGCGATCTCGACCATAGCTTCCTCGTTCTCGACGCGGGTGACCTTGCCGATCATGCCGTTGGACAGGGTGACGGTGTCGCCGCGCTTCACCGCCTCGATCATCGCCTTGTGCCGCTTCATCTGCTGCTGCTGCGGGCGGATCATCAGGAAATAGAACAGCACGATCATCGGAATGATGAAGACGAACGTGCCGGCGGGGCCGGCCAGGAATTCCTGCACTTTGATCTCCGAAAAGCGCCGGGCGCGCCCGTGGCGCCGCCCCCTAAAATGAGGCGCGGAACCTAGGGCGCGTCGTCACACTTTGCAACGCGGCGCTAAAGCGCGCCGGACCGCCTGCGTTATCGCGGCAACACGGTGAGCGGATCGACCGCCGACGGAGTGTCGCCACGCACGCGCCAGGTCTCGAAGTGGATAGAGGGGCGGCCGTCGCCGGCGGTCGTGCCAACGGTGCCGATCTGCTGGCCGGCGGCGACATCATCGCCGTCGCGCACCACGGCTGAACCCAGATGGCCGTAGACCGTGCGCCAGCCGTCGCGGTGGACGATCAGGACCGTCAGCCCCTGCCCTACCAGATCGTCGCCGACATAGCCGACGCGACCGGCGGCCGAGGCACGGACTTCCGCGCCCGCCGGAGCGCCGATGTTCACTCCATTGTTGCGCTCACCCATCCCAACCGGGCCGAAACGACGCAGGATGTCGCCGCGGACGGGCCAGTCCAGGCTGGCGGCGTTCGTGGGCGCGGCGACCGGCGGGGCGGTGGCGGCGGGCTCACGCGACAGCGGCACGTTCGAAGGCGGAGGCGGCGGAGGCGGCGGAGGCGCGGTCTCTTCCGGCACAGTGACGCCGAAGGGCGACGGGCCGGTCGCATAGGGATCACCGCCGATGTCGACCGCGCCCTGCGGCAGCAGAATGCGCTGGCCGGGCGAGATGGCGGCGCGCGGGCCCAGGCCGTTCAGGTCGATCAGGGACTGCACGGGCGTCTGGAAGCGGCGGCCGATGCCCGAGATGGTGTCGCCCGGCTGGATCTCGTAGGCCGCGCCGCCGACGGGCGCGGCGGTCGATCCGCCGTTGCGGGCGGGCGGCGGCGGGCTGGTGAAGCCTTCCGAGGCAGGACCGGCGGCGGGACGCGCGCTCGGCTCGTTGTAGGGGGCGTTGGCGGGGACCTCGGTGTAGGGCCGGGTCGGCACGTCATTGTACGGGCGCGGACCGGTCGAAACGGGTGAGTCGAGCGCGCCGCCCTCGATGGTCTCGACGGGCGCGCCGCGCGGCGGCGGAGCTTCATTGGCCGGATCGGTGGCGCCGCGAACGCCCTCCCCGGTCGGGATCGGACGGGTCGGATAGACGGGACCCGCGGGCGGCGGGCCGGCAGGCCGGTTCGGCTGATCGGCATAGATCGAATAGCGCGGCTCGGCGGGATAGCTGGAACAGGCCGCCAGCAGGCTCATCGCCCCCAGCACCGTCAGGATGCGCGTCATGCCGCCCATTCGAGTCATTCGCCCACTCCGCTTCTGCGCCCAGTTTGTCAGTTCGACCTGACCCGGAAAACCGCGCCAAAGTTGGGCGGGAAGGTTAATCAAACCCTACCCCTCCTTCGCCGTGCCCTCGACGAGGGGGACAAAGCGGACCTCGGTCAGGCTCTCGCGGCGGAAGCTGCCGTCGGGCTGACCGACGTAGCGGTGCAGCATCTGCACCGAGCTGCGGCCCACGGGGCAGACCAGAATGCCGCCGGGCTTGAGCTGCTTCAGCAGCTCGGTCGGCTCGCCGGGAGCGGCGGCGGTGACCATGATACGGTCGAAGGGCGCCTGTTCGGGCCAGCCCAGACCCCCGTCGCCGTGGCGGGTGATGATGTTGTCGATGTCGAGCTGGCGCAGGCGGTTTTCCGCCTCGGTCAGCAGGCTGCGGTAGCGCTCGACGGAATAGACGTAGCGGGCCAGTCGGCTGAGCACCGCGGCCTGATAGCCGCTGCCGGTGCCGATCTCGAGCACCCGGTGGCGCTGCTGCACGTCCAGCGCCTGGGTCATCAGGCCGACGATATAGGGCTGGCTGATCGTCTGGGCGCAGTCGATCGGCAGGGCCTGATCCTCCCACGCCTGATCGAGGAATTTCTCGTGGACGAACACCGCGCGGTCGATGGACTCCATCGCCTGCAGGACGCGTGGCTCGGTGACCCCCTGCTGGCGCAGCCCGAGGATCAGACGTCCGGCGCGGTCGTCGTTCAGCTTCATTCCGCCGCCACCACCGATTTGGGCGGAGCCCCGCCCAGCACCTTCTTCAGGTCGTTGACGCTGGCCATGTGGGTCAGGTCGATGTGCAGGGGCGAGACCGAGATGCGGCCCTCGTCCATGGCCTTCAGGTCCGTGCCGTCGGCGTGGTCCTGTTTCGCGCCGCGGAAGCTCATCCAGTAGTAGTCGCGGCCGCGCAGGTCGGTGCGGCGAACCGCATGCATCTCGCCGATGTCGCGGAAGCCCTGCCGGGTGACCTCGATTTCGGTGACCTCTTCGGGCGGCCGAGCCGGGAAGTTCAGGTTCATCACCACGCCCGACTGCCACGGCTGGGCCAGCAGGCGGCTGATGATGGCCGGGGCGTAGGTCTCGGCGGTCGCCCAGTGGGCGGTGACCTCGTCGTGGAAGCGTTCGAGGCTCTGCGAGAGGGCGATCGAGCGGATGCCGAAAGCCATGCCCTGCAGGGCGCCGGCGACCGTGCCGGAATAGCTGACGTCCTCGCCGACGTTGTGGCCGCGATTCACGCCGGACAGGACCAGATCGGGCCGCTCGGGCATCAGGTCATTGACCGCCAGCACCACGCAGTCGGTGGGCGTGCCCGTGACGGCGAACCGCTTGGGGCCCAGCTTGTTGACCCGCAGGGGCTCGGTCAGGGTGATGCCCCGCCCCTTGGCCGACTGCTCTACAGCGGGCGCGCACACCCAGATGTCATCGGACAAGGTCCGGGCGATCCGTTCCAGACATTCAAGCCCCTCGGCCTCGATGCCATCGTCGTTGGTCAGCAGGATTCTCATGATCCGGTTCTGACTAGTGCGAACCTCGCCGCCGCGCATCTGAAAAATGGGCGGCGGCGGTGCGACCGGAGGCCTACTGCAGGACCTCGATGCGGTCGCCCAGGATGATGATGTCGCGGCTGCACAGGTTGGCGACGCGCGAACCCTGCCAGTTCCAGGTCTCGCCGCCGTCGCGGTCGGCCCAGGCGACGGCGCGGCCGGTGATGCGCACCTTGCGGCCCGAGACGTCGCGGGCGGTTTCCTGGGCGGGGCGCGGCAGGGCGGCGCTGACGCAGTCGCTGGGGAAGCCGCGCGCCGGATCGTGGCGGGTCTCATAGAGGCGGATCTCGTCGCCATCGACGCGCGCCCAGCCCTCGAAGGCCGGACCGGAGGCGTTGAACCACGACGGCGGCGGGGAGACGTTGTCGCCTGTGGTGGCGCAGGCGCCGAGGGTCAGCAGCAGGGCGGCGGGGGCAAGGGCGATCAGGCGCATCGGCGTATTCCTCAAGGCAGGTCTCCGGGCGAAGACTTCGGCTTATGGACCGGAACGACGTAACATCCTGATGACGCCGTCGTTCCGCCTCCTCTGACAGGACGCCGCCGACCGGCGAACACCCTCCCCGCGACGCCGGAACGATCAGCCGCCGACCGAGGTCAGGCCGCCCATATAGGGAACCAGGACGTCCGGCACATGGATGGAGCCGTCTTCCTGCTGGTAGTTCTCCATGATGGCCACCAGGGTGCGGCCGACCGCGAGGCCCGAGCCGTTCAGGGTATGGACGAACTCGGTCTTCTTCTCGCCGTCGCGCTTGAAACGGGCGTCCATGCGGCGGGCCTGGAAGTCGCCGCAGTTCGAGCAGGAGCTGATCTCGCGATAGGTGTTCTGCGACGGCAGCCAGACCTCGAGGTCGTAGGTCTTCCGGGCCGAGAAGCCCATGTCGCCCTTGCACAGCAGCATCTTGCGATACGGCAGCTCCAGCGCCTGCAGGATGGCCTCGGCGCAGCCGACCATCCGCTCATGCTCGGCGTCGGAGTCCTCCGGGCGGGTGATAGAGACCAGCTCGACCTTGTGGAACTGGTGCTGGCGGATGAGGCCGCGCGTGTCCCGCCCGGCCGAGCCCGCCTCGGCGCGGAAGCAGGGCGTCAGGGCGGTCATGCGGATGGGCTCGACCAGCTCGTTCTCGGGCAGGATCTGCTCGCGGACGAGGTTGGTCAGGGAGACTTCGGCGGTGGGGATGAGGAAGCGGTCGGACAGTTCAGCATCCTTGACGACCGAACCATCCGGCATCTGCCAGTCCAGATCGACACCCGGGATCTTGAACAGGTCTTCCTCAAACTTGGGCAGTTGGCCCGTTCCGTACATCGCCGGGCGGCGAACCAAGTACGGCGGGTTCACCTCCAGATAGCCGTTCTTGTCGGTCTGGGTGTCCAGCATGAACTGGCCCACGGCCCGTTCCAGACGCGCCAGCTGGCCCTTGATGACGGCGAAGCGCGACCCGCTCATCTTCGCGGCGGCCTCGAAGTCGAGCAGGCCGAGGGCCTCGCCCAGGTCGGCGTGGTCCTTGGCCGGGCCGCCTTCGCGGGGCGTGCCCCAGCGGCTGATCTCGACATTGCCCGCCTCATCCTCGCCGTCCGGCACATCGTCGGCGGCCAGGTTCTTCTGGGCGGCCAGCAGGTCGCGCAGCTCCTTGCCGACGCCGGCCTCGACCTCTTCGGCGGCGGCGATGTCGGCCTTGAGGGCTTCGACCTCGGCCTTGAGGCGGTCGGCCTCGGCCATGTCCTTCCTGGCGATGGCGCCGCCGATCAGCTTGGAGGCGGCGTTGCGCTTGGTCAGGCCGTCCTGCGCCCTGGTCTGGGCCGCGCGCAGTTCGCCGTCGAGGCGCAGCAGGTCGGCCACCAGCCCGTCGGCCTCCTCGACCCCGCGCGACGACCAGCCGCTGACGAAGGCGGCGGGATTGTCACGGATGGCGCGGATGTCGTGCATGGCTCTGAACTCTTGGAAGGGAGAGGGTTGCTCTAGCGGGCGTGGGGGATTCCGCCAAGGCTGGCGGTGCGAAGCGGGCGTTTCCTCTCCGTGGCGGTAGTGATGCGGGGTGGCTCCGAGCCGTGCGAGGAGACGGAGGGGCTTCTACCGCGCGCGCGGACAGAACCCCTCTGTCACGCCGCGAAGTCGCGGCGCGCCACCTCCCCATTGGCGTCGCCAGCGGGGAGGAGAAGCGAGTTTCCGGATTTAGAGGCCGCCTCATCGTCGTCGCCTTCGCTTGCGGAGGCGCTGACGGGGCGGGTTGGGGCCGGGCGCGGGCTCCGGCGGCTCCGGCGCGAAAACCGGGTGTGAAGAGTGTAACGGGTGTAACGGCGCGGCCGTGTGTTCCGTCGCTGTTTCCCGCGCGGGATCAAGGCGTTGGTTCACTTCATCGGGGGTGACAGGCAGCCGGGCGCGCATCTGGCGGTCGCGCAGGGCGAGGTTGAGGATGCGCCCCCAGCGCAGGGCAAGCTCCACCTTTCCCCGCTGGACGGCGTCGGTCACGCGGGCGGCGGCGAGGCGATAAACCTCCTCCATGTCGGGAAGAGGCGTGTCATCGAGGGCGAGATCGCGGGTCATCCGGACAGGATGACGTGCCGATACGTCGATATTGGTCGTATGGGCTCCGCGGCTGGCGGCGGCTGACTGGCCGTGACTGGGACGGTGATTGGTGCGGCTGGACGGTGTGTTCCCCGGCCTAGCCCCTGCCCGAAACGCATCCAGTCACCAATCACCAATCACCGGTCGGGCTCCGGCCCCGCCGACATTGGCTCCCCCGTCAGATCAGCCCCGACAGGGGCGAGCTGGCGCTGGCATACATGCGGCGGGGCATGCGGCCCGCGAGGTAGCCCTGACGACCGGCGATGACGGCGTGCTTCATGGCGCTGGCCATCAGGATCGGATCATCGGCGCCGGCGATGGCGGTGTTCATCAGGACGGCGTCGCAGCCCAGCTCCATGGCCAGGGTGGCGTCCGAGGGTGTTCCGACACCCGCATCGACCAGAACGGGCACCTTGGCCTGTTCGATGATCAGACGGACGTTGACCTTGTTCTGAATGCCCAGACCCGAGCCGATGGGGGCGGCGGCGGGCATGATGGCCGCGGCCCCCGCGTCTTCGAGCCGCTTGGCCATGACCACGTCGTCGGTGCAGTAGACCATGACCTGGAAGCCGTCCTTCACCAGCAGGTCCAGCGCCCGCAGGGTCTCGACCATGTCGGGGTAGAGGTGCGCCGTGTCCGACAGGACCTCCAGCTTGACCAGATCCCACCCGCCCGCCTCGCGCGCCAGCCGCAGGGTGCGCACCGCGTCCTCGCCGGTGAAACAGCCCGCCGTATTGGGCAGGAAGGTGAAGCGGTCGGGCTTCACATAGTCGACCAGCAGGGGCTGGGTGGTGTCGGTCAGGTTGACCCGGCGCACGGCGACGGTGACGATCTCGGCCCCGGCCGCCTCGGCCGCGTCGGCGTTCTCCTGATAGGTCTTGTACTTGCCGGTGCCGACGATCAGGCGGCTGTTGAAGGTGCGACCGGCGACGGTCCAGCTGTCATTGACGGAGAGGGAAACGGGGGCATGTGCGTTCATGCCCCCGCTCCTACGCCCTCAACGGCCTCGTTTGAACCCTCAGGCGCCCTGTGGCAGCGCGTAGGCGATCACTTCGTCTGACACGGGGGTCTCCATGAAGTGGTGGCCGCCGGGCGCGATGACCAGGAATTGACGGCCGCCCGCCTCGTAGACCATGGGCGAGGCCTGGCCGCCGCCTGGCAGGTGGTCGGTCCACAGCGTCTTGCCGGTCTTCAGGTCGATGGCCCGGATCAGATCATCCGTCGCGGCGGCGATGAAGATGACCCCGCCCGCCGTGACGACCGCCCCGCCGTTGTTGGGGGTGCCGATCTCGATGGGCAGCATGGACGGGATGCCGAACGGCCCATTCTTGATCGCCTGGCCCAGCGGACGGTCCCAGATCGTGCGGCCCGAGCGCAGGTCGATGGCGCGGATGCCGCCGTACGGGGGCTCCTTGCACAGCAGGCCGGTGAAGGGCAGCCGCCAGCCGGCGTTGACGCTGATGGCGTAAGGGGCGCCCGCCTGCGGGTCCCCTGCGCCTTCAGCCCCGCCCTTGCGGGCGTTCGGCTCGCCGCGCGGCGCCCAGCCCCGACGGTCGGCCTCCGCGCGCGGCACCAGCCGGTTGTAGTTGGGCATGTCATTGTAGTTGGCGACGATGACGCCGCGCGCCGGATCGATGGCGATGCCGCCCCAGTCCGAGCCGCCGTTATAGCCCGGATACTGGATGTAGCGGCGGTCAGCCGTCGGCGGGGTGTAGAAGCCCTCATAGGCGGCGCTGCGGAACTGGATGCGGCAGACCATCTGGTCGATCGGCGACATGCCCCACATCTGGCGCTCGGTCAGGTCATGCTCGCGGCGCAGGGTGTGATAACCGCTGGTGCGCTGGGTCGGGGTGCGCATCTGAGGCTCCACTCCGCCGCCCGGAACGGCGATGTTGTTGACCGGGGTCAGAGGCTGGCCCGTCGCGCGGTTCAGGACATAGATGTCGCCCTGTTTGGACGGCAGGACGACCGCCGGGACCGCGCCCGCCGCCGTGGGGAAGTCCACCAGGGTCGCCTGCGAGCCCAGGTCATAGTCCCAGACGTCGTGATGCACGGTCTGGAAATTCCAGCGCGGCTTGCCGGTCGTCACGTCCAGCGCGACCAGGGAGGTGGCGTAGTCGAGCTGGGGCCCGGTGCGGTCGGCGCTGACATAGTCGGCGGCGGTCGAGCCGAGCGGCAGGTAGACGAGACCCAGACGCTCGTCCCCCGAGGCCGTGGTCCACATGTTGGGCGTGCCCAGGGTGTAAATCTGCCCTTCCGGCGGGGTGGTGTTGATGTCGGGGCGCATCATGTCCCAGGCCCAGCGCAACTGGCCGGTGACGGCGTCGAAGCCCTTGATCACGCCGGACGGGGCCTGACGGTACTGGCCGTCGAGGATCTGGTGGCCGGTGACCACCACGCCGCGCACGATGGTGGGGGCCGAGGTGATGGAGACCATGCCGGGGATCAGGCGGCCCATGTTGGCCGAGGTGTCGACCTGGCCGTTCTGGCCGAAGCCGGCGCAGCGCTGCCCGGTGCGGGCGTCCACGGCGATCAGGCGGGCGTCCAGCGTGCCCCAGATGATGCGGGTCGCGCAGGGATCGGTCGCCGCCGCATTGGGCACAACGTAGTAGCTGACGCCCCGGCAGGCCGCCGTATAGGGGATGTTGTCGTCGCTGACCCGAGGGTCATGCTTCCAGATGTTGCGACCCGTCGCGGCGTCCACGGCCAGCACCATGTTCTTGCCGGTGCAGATGTAGAGGGTGTCGCCGATCTTCAGCGGGGTGTTCTCGGAGGCGTATTTGTTCTGCGCGCCGGGACGGTCGCCGGGCAGGTCGCCGGTGTGCAGACTCCAGACCCGCTCCAGCTTGCCGACATTCCCCGGCGTGATCTGGGTCAGGGGCGAATAGCGCTGGGCGTGGTAGCTGCCGCCGTATGCGGGCCAGTCCGCGCCGACCGGGATGGCGTCCGGATCGCTGGAGACCACGGCCTGTGCCGCGGGAATGTCGCCATTGACCCGGATGTGGGCCGCATTGGCCGAGGCGACGCCGCCGATCATCAGCAGGGCCAGCAGGCCGACCGCGCCGCCCGCGGCCCAGACCTTGCCCCGTCCCGGCTTGAGCACCGGCAGGGCCGCCAGGACGAAGGCCAGCAGCACGGCGGGAGCGATGACGCGGGGGACCAGGCCCCAGCCGTCGATCCCGACCTCCCACAGGGCCCACAGGACCGTCAGCAGGAAGACCCCGACATAGATCCACGCGCCCATGAGGCTACGTCGGATCAGGAGCACGCCGCTGGCCAGCAGGCCGAGCCCCGCCAGCAGATAGTACCAAGACCCGCCCAGCCCGATCAGCCAGCCGCCGCCGATGATCAGGGTCACGCCTATGAGCGACAAAATGACGCCGAGGGTGATGACCAGACCTCCGGCGAGGCCTCCCGGTTTGCGCTCCACGGACATGAAAACACTCCAGCGTGACGGGGGATTCGGGAGCGCAACACTCCGCCGTGTCGCAGGTTCCGGCGAGAATCTTGTCCCACGGCGGATCGGCGATCACGATCCGTTGCGCTGTCAGGTCCCGGCGCCTTTCGTCAGTTTCCGAAAACGGGGCCGACGTGGCTGACTAGGCTCGTGAGTCGTTGCGTAAAGGAGTGCCGGAATGCGTATCAGGTCCATGATCACGAGGAGCGCCGTCGCCCTGCTGCTGGCCTCGACGGCCCTGACGGTGATCAGTTGCACCACGGCGACCGCCCCGCATATGCCCGCTCCCGCCGCCGTGCCCGCCCCGCCGCCTCCCCCACCTCCTCCCGCGCCGTCGCGCCCGGCCGTGGTCGGGGTCGAGGCCACCGATCTCGATGAGGTGGTGGTCAGCGGCAGCCGCATCCGTCGCGAGGGCGACGCCGAGGCCGCGGGCGCCGCCGCTCCGGATGTGCGCACCGCCGCGTCGACGCCGGTGGCGCCGACGGATCGCGGGACCCGCCCGGCCCAGCCCCGCGCGCCTCAGGCCGGTCTGCTGACCGCCGGAGACTATGACGACCTGCTGAACCCGAGCTGGTACGCCGACTATGTCAGCCGCTACCTGCAGGAACAGGGTCAGGGCGGGGGCGACCAGACCCTGCCGTGGGTCGATACCCGCGAGGCCATCACCATCGCGGTGCGCGACCGCGACGGCCGCCCCGCGCCCTTCGTGGAGGTCTGGGTCTCGCGCCCGCAGGCCGAACCCCTGCGCCTGCGCACCCTGGCGGACGGGACGGTCGTGGTCTTCCCCGGCCTGGACCGGCTGGGTCGCACGGCCGACATCAGCGTGGCGGGCGCGACCCGGCGGCTGACCGTGGGCCCTGACCGGCGGCTGGAGATCCGCACCCACGACCGCGCGGCTGCGGTGCGCGCCTTCGACCTGCTGATGGTGATCGACGCCACCGGCAGCATGGGCGACGAGATGGAGTATCTGAAGCGCGAGATCGCCTCGATCATGGCCTCGCTGGCCGAGCGCCATCCGGGCGTGGACACCCGCATCGGCCTGGTGGTCTATCGCGACAACGGCGACCAGTATGTGGTGCGCGACTTCCCCTTCACCGGCAATGTCGATGAGCTGGTCCGGCGGCTGGAGGCCCAGCGGGCGGACGGCGGCGGCGACTATCCCGAGGCCGTGGATCAGGCGCTGGAGCGGGCCATGGACTATCCGTGGCGCGAGGACGCCGTGCGCTCGCTGGTTCTGGTGGCCGACGCCCCGCCGCATGACGACCGCATCGCCGCCACCTGGGAACAGGTTCAGGACGCCCGCGCCCGCCGCATCCAGATCACGCCCGTGGCGGCCAGCGGGGTCGGCCATCGCGCCGAGTTCGTGATGCGCGCCGCCGCCGCCGCGACCCAGAGCCGCTATCTGTTCCTGACCGACGACAGCGGCGTGGGCAATCGCCACGCGACGCCCGAGGTCAAATGCTATGTGGTCAGCCGCCTGGACAGCCTGCTGCGCCGGGTGCTGGACAGCCAGATCTCGGGCCGCCGCATCGAGCCGACCGAGAATGAGGTCATCCGCACCGTGGGGCCTTACGACCGCGGCGTCTGCGGGCCGAAATAGGCCGGGTCAGCCCCCGCCGACGAACTGAACGACCTCGATGCGGTCGCCCTCGGCGACGGGGGTGACGGCGTGCTGTGACTTGGGGACGATCTCCAGATTGCGCTCGACCGCCACCTTGCGGATGTCCAATCCCAGCTCCTCCACAAGGGCCAGGATGGTGTCGGCCCGGACGTCGCGGGGCTCGCCGTTGAGCTGGATTTGCATGACCTTGCGTCAATCTTCTTGTGGCGCGGCTTGCCTGTGGCCACGCCTCAGCTAAAAGGCCCGATCCGATTCCGTCGGAACGTCACCTCTGCGAGCGAATGCCCGACAGCCCCGTCCTCTACGTCCTGAACGGCCCGAACCTCAACCTGCTTGGGGTGCGCGAGCCTGAAATCTACGGACGCGAGACGCTGGCGGACATCCAGGCCCTGTGCGAGCGCACGGCTTCGGGCTCGACCGTGGTGTTCCGCCAGACCAATCACGAAGGCGAACTGATCGACTGGGTCCAGGAGGCCCGGGAGAAGGCTGACGCGCTTGTGATCAATCCCGCCGGCTACGGCCACACCTCCGTGGCCTTGCTGGACGCCCTGAAAACGCTGACGGTTCCGATCGTCGAGTGTCACCTGTCGAATCCGGCGGCGCGCGAGCGCTTCCGGCATCGCACCTATGTGTCGGCGATCGCCGCCGGCGTGGTTTCGGGCTTCGGCCCGATGAGTTACGAACTTGCGGTCAAGGCCGCCCTCGGACTGGCGCAGGAACGCAGCCCGTCCGCGGACCGTTCGGTTTAAAGGACAACAAGAGGCTCCCATGGCCGATCCGAAGCTGAAGAACGAAGCCGAAATCGACGCGACCCTGGTCCGCCAGCTCGCCGATATCCTGAATGACACCGATCTGACCGAGATCGAGGTCGAGACGGGCGAACTGCGCATTCGCGTCGCCCGCGAGATCACCGCCGCGCCGGTCGTGCAATACGCCCCCGCCCCCGCCCAGGCCGCCGCAGCCCCGGTCGCAGCGCCCGCCGCCGCCCCGGCCGCCATGGCCTCGGACCCGGCCGCCATCGTCGCCCGCGCGGGTGAAGAGGTGAAGTCGCCGATGGTCGGCACCGCCTATCTGCAGGCCTCGCCGGAAGCGCCCAAATTCGTCCAGCCGGGCGACAAGGTGAAGAAGGGCCAGACCCTGCTGATCGTCGAAGCCATGAAGACCATGAACCCGATCCAGGCGCCGCGCGACGGCGTGGTGGCCGAGGTCCTCGTCGGCGACGCCCAGCCGGTCGAGTTCGGCGAGCCCCTCGTCCTGCTCGAGGCGTAAAGCCATGTTCAGCAAGGTCCTGATCGCGAACCGCGGCGAGATCGCCCTGCGGATCCACCGCGCGTGCAAGGAGATGGGCATCTCCACCGTCGCCGTGCACTCCGAAGCCGACAGCGGCGCCATGTGGGTGCGGCTGGCCGACGAGAGCGTCTGCATCGGCCCGGCCCCGGCGGCCAAGTCGTATCTGAACATCCCGTCGATCATCGCCGCCGCCGAGATCACCGGCGCCCAGGCGATCCACCCGGGCTACGGCTTCCTGTCGGAAAACGCACGCTTCGCCGAGATCGTCGAAGCCCACGGCATGACCTTCATCGGGCCAAAGCCGGAGCATATCCGGGTCATGGGCGACAAGATCAGCGCCAAACAGACCGTGCTGGCCGCGGGCATCCCCTGCGTCCCCGGTTCGGACGGCGAGGTCGAGACCATCGAAGACGCCATTGAGGCGTCCAAGACCATCGGCTTCCCGCTGATCGTGAAGGCCGCCGCCGGCGGTGGCGGACGCGGCATGAAGGTCGCCCTGACCGCTGACGACCTGGTCGAGGCGGTGCAGACCGCCCAGACCGAGGCCAAGGCCGCCTTCGGCAACGGCGCCGTCTACATGGAGCGCTACCTCCAGAAGCCGCGCCACATCGAGATCCAGGTCATCGCCGACAGCCACGGCAACGTCGTGCACCTGGGCGAACGCGACTGCTCGCTGCAGCGCCGTCACCAGAAGGTGCTGGAAGAGGCCCCCTCACCCGCCCTGTCGGCCGAGGGTCGCAAGAAGATCGGCGAGACGGTCAACAAGGCCATCGCCGCCATCGGCTATCTGGGCGTCGGCACCATCGAGTTCCTGTGGGAGGACGGCGAGTTCTTCTTCATCGAGATGAACACCCGCCTGCAGGTCGAACACCCGGTCACCGAGATGATCACGGGCGTCGATCTGGTCCGCGAACAGGTTCGCATCGCCGCCGGTCTGCCGCTGTCCTTCACCCAGGACGACGTGACCTTCGAGGGCCACGCCATCGAGTGCCGGATCAACGCCGAGAACTCCGAGACCTTCACCCCGTCGCCGGGCACGGTCACGGACTTCCACGCGCCGGGCGGTCTGGGCGTGCGTCTGGATAGCGCGATCTACGCCGGCTATTCGATCCCGCCCTATTACGACAGCCTGATCGGCAAGCTGATTGTCCACGGCCGCGACCGCGAGGAGTGCATCGCGCGCCTCAAGCGTTCGCTGGGCGAGATGGTCGTCGGCGGCGTCGACACGACGATCCCGCTGTTCCAGAAGCTGCTGCAGGAGCCGGACATCCTGTCGGGCGACTACGACATCCACTGGCTGGAAAACTGGCAGAAGCGCCAGAAGGGCGAAGCGTAAGTCCGCGTGGAGGAGCCGGGCTTCAGCGCCAGCACCTCCTCCGGCGGGTTCGGCCCGGACGAACTGCTGAATTGCTACGCGACGGGCGTCTTCCCCATGGGCGAGGCGCGCGATGATCCGCGCGTATTTCTGGTCGAACCGGACCAGCGGGGCGTCATCCCGCTGGACGGCTTCCACATCCCCACACGCCTGAGAAAGACCGTGCGCGGCGAGCCGTTCGAGGTGCGCGTCAGCACGGCCTTCGACGCTGTGCTGGACGCCTGCGCCGCCTCCATGCCCGGGCGCGAGGACACCTGGATCAACGGCCCGATCCGCAGCCTGTATCTGGAGCTTCAGGCCCGCGGCCACGCCCATTCGATCGAATGCTGGCGCGACGAACGGCTGGTCGGCGGCCTGTATGGGGTAACGCTGGGCGGGGCCTTCTTCGGCGAGAGCATGTTCACGCGCGAGCGCGACGCGTCAAAGGTCGCCCTGGTGCATCTGGTGGCGCGGCTGAAGCGCGGCGGCTGGCGGTTGCTGGACGCCCAGTTCCTGACCGAGCACCTGAGCCAGTTCGGCGCGGTGGAGACGCCGCAGGCGGCGTATCTGAAACGGCTGAAGCTGGCCCTGCCCGTGCGACCCAATACGCGGTCGATGTTCGAGCCGATGAGCGGGACCGAGGCGGTCTTTTACGCCCTGCAACCCACCACCCAGGCGTCGTAGATCGGATGTTGCAGGCCGCTGACGGCCGGCGAGGACGCGAACATCCAGCCCCGGAAGATCTGACGCGGCGTGGCGGTCTGGATGACGCCGCGCGGCTGGATGCTGACTTCCAGATAGGCGATCGAGTCGCCAACCTGCTCGTCCGAGGCCGAAACCTCGCAGGCCCGGGCGGTGAAGATCAGGGTCTTCTGGAAGCGAACCGGGCGACCGCCCACCTCGACCTCGAAGCGCATGCGTTCAGCGGTGATCTTGTCGACGGCCTCGACGATGGCGACGCGGCGGCGCTGACGGCGGCCGGGCGTGGTCGAGGGCTCGGGCGCGACCTCGACGGTCTGGGGCGCCTTTTCCTCGTCCGCCTTCTCGGCTTCGGCGGCGGCGGCTTCCGTGGTCGTGGGCGCCGGAACGACCGGCGGCGTGATGGCGACCGGGGCGGTCGGGGCCGGAGCGGCCTCCGGCGCGGGCTCGGCCGGCGCCGTCTGTTGCGGCGTCTGCCGGTTCAGCGCGGCGGTCGGGTCCTGGATGGGACGGGCGTCCTGCGGCAGGTCGTTGAGCGCGGACGCCACGACGCCGCCGGCGGCGAGAATCGCCGCGGCGGTCACGCCGGCAAGGATCAGCCCCTGACGCTTCATTCCGGACGCCAGGCCTCGTAGTCGCCGGTCGCCGTCGGGCGCTGGCCTTCGGCGGCGAGCGAGCCCTGCGGACGCCACGCCATCGGCGTGCCGGTCAGGTTGGGCAGGTGATCCTTTTCCCACGCACGGCGCGGCAGCGGGGCCTCGGTCGGCGGCTCGTCATAGGTGTAGTGCAGCCAGCCATGCCAATCCGGCGGCACCTTCGAGGCGTCGGCGTAGCCGTTGTAGATCACCCAGCGGCGCTTGCGGCCGTCGTAGCTGACGTTGTCCTTCGACTGGTAATAGGTGTTGCCGAACTCATCCGAGCCGATCTTCTCGCCGCGCTTGGCGATGGTGAAGAAGGTGCCGATGGTGGCGCCGCTGGTCCAACCGAAGATTCTGCCTAGCACGTCGGGAATTCCACTCGTCTCGCATCGTCCGGAACACCCCGGCGACAGCGGCGCGATCATAGAAACCGCGAGGCCTTCCGTCCAGCGCAACGCAGCAAAGGTGAAACTCAACATCTTGGGGGTAACCCCGATGAGGCACGCCAGATTTATTGCAGGTGCCCGCTTTCAACCGCTAGCATCACCGAAAGCCGTGTCGAGACCTTCATGCGTCCCCAGCCCCGCTTCGCCGTCCTTGCCTCCGCCGTCCGCCGTTCGGTGCGCCAGATCGAGCGCGCCGGCCGCCTGATCGACGTCCTGACGCCGGATGACTGGTCCGACGCCCGCGCCGAGGCCTGGGTGGACTGGGCCGCGCACGAGGGCCTGCCGCTGGACGGCGAGGACCTGATCACCGAGGCGTCCAACGCCTTCGCCGCCCGCCTGTCGCCCGACGAGACCTTCGCCGCCGAACTGGCCGCCACCCTGAAGCTGGGACTGGCCACGCCGGCCGAGCCCCAAGCGGTGGCGGCGGTGGAGACGCTGGTGCTGTCCGATCCGGCGGCGTCGCGCCTGTTGACCGCCGAGACCGCCCGGCGCCGAGCCCTGCGTCTGGCCGCCGGAGCCGTCGACGCCGTGGCCGGAGCCCTGGCCGCCGTGAGCGAGGCCGTCGCCCGCTGTGAAGGCCCGCGTGGCGACTGCACCGATCCGACCCACAACCCGGCCCTGGCCCGCGCCGCCCTGACCGCTCGCCGCGCCGGGGCGTCGGACGCCGACATCCTGAGGGCCATCGCGGGCGAATCGTTCGACGCCGCCCCCCTGCCCGTCCGTCCGCTGGCCCCGTGGGTCGCGGTGGCGGATCGCGCCCTGATCGCCTCGGGCGCGCCGGAAGCCGTGCTGGCCGCCGAGGGCGCGCTGGACGGTGACCTTATCCTGACCTTCGATCCCGAGACGGCGGACCTGACCGCCGAGGCCGCGCGCGGCGCGGGGGTGCTGATCTCCCTGACCACCCTGCGCAACCTCAGCGGCGAGGCGCTGGACGGGGCCCTGGCCGATCTGGCCGCCCTATGGGTCGCGGCCCTGTCGAACGGCGGCACGGTTCCGGTTTCGGTCGGTCTGGCCGAACTGGGCGATCTGGTCCTGGTCGAGCGGGCGAGCGGGCCGCTGGCCCGCGCCGCCGAACTGGCCGGGATCGTCGCGGGCGCCGGGGCCGCCTGCCTGTATGTGGAGGACCGCGAGGCCCTGCTGCGGCTGGGCGCCTCGCCCCTGACGGCGCTGGACAGCTTCGAGACCGGCGACGGTGAGATCGCACGCCGCCTGCGTCCTGCTCTGACCCACGCCATCGCCGAAACCGGCGGCGATGTGGAGGACGCCGAGCGTCGCCTGCTGGGCCGCCGGACGCTGGCGGGCGCGCCGGGCGTGGATCATGCCGCCCTGCGGGCGCAGGGCTTCACCGATGTGGAGCTCGAGGGGATAGAGCTGGCTCTGGCCCAAGTCGAGCGTCTGGAAGACGCCTTCCGGGCTCCGGTGCTGGACGCGGGCTTCCTGCGCGACGTGCTGGGCATCGAGGACGCGGCCGAGGACGATCTGCTGGCCCGGCTGGGCTTCAGCGAGGCCGACATCGCCGCGGCGAGCGGCTGGGCCTTCGGTCAGGGCGATCTGAACGGTTGGGAGGGCGCGCCCGAGGGGCTGGCGGCGATCCTGGCTGACCCGGCCAACTTCGAGATCGCCCTTCGCGCCGTACTGGAGCCGCACAGCGCCGCGCCGAATCTCGCCGCCGTCGAGCTGGAGTGGGACGCCACGCCGGCCCAGGCCGTGCGCCTGCTGGCCGACGCCGCCCGCGATGGACGCCGCGCGGTGCGCCTGCAACGTCTCGCCCCTCCGACCGGGCCGCTGCTGGACCTGCCCGAGGCCGCCGCCCAGGAGCGCGAGCGTCGGCGCGAGCCCGAGGTCCGCAACGTCGAGCGGGTCATCGAGAAGGTCGTCGAGCGCGACCGCACCCGCCGCAAGCTGCCGGATCGCCGCAAGGGCTATATCCAGAAGGCCGCCGTCGGGGGCCACAAGGTCTACATCCACACCGGCGAGTACGAGGACGGCGAGCTCGGCGAAATCTTCATCGACATGCACAAGGAAGGCGCAGCTTTCCGCAGTCTTATGAATAACTTCGCCATCGCGATTTCTATCGGACTTCAATACGGCGTGCCGCTGGACGAGTTCGTGGACGCCTTCGTCTTCACCCGGTTCGAGCCCGCCGGACGGGTCACCGGCAATGACTCGATCAAGTCGGCGACCTCGATCCTCGACTACATCTTCCGCGAGCTGGGCGTGTCCTATCTGGACCGGCAGGAGTTGGCCAATGCGGATGTGGGACCCGGTGACGGACTGGGGTCCGGCGATGGCGAGGCCGTCGAGGCCGTGCCCGCCGCCCGCTTCATCTCCAAGGGCTTCGCCCGGGGCGCGACGCCGGACAATCTGGTCGTCCTGCCCTTCGGCCAGAAGAAGGACGGCGCCGCCACGCCGCCCCCAGTGGCCAATGAGGCGACCGCCTGCCCGGCCTGCGGCGACTTCGCCCTGCAGCAGCGCGGGTCGGGCTGGGTCTGCGACACCTGCGGTTCCGCGCCGTCCATGCAGGGCTAGGGCCATGCAGGGTTAATCAACGAATTGCTGTCAGGCTTGCGGGGCTCATCCGAGCGCCCGGAGCCTGACATGAAGCCGTTGCTGACCGCCGCCGCCCTGATCCTGCTGGTCGCCTCACCCGTCGCGGCCCAGAACGCCGGTCAGATCGCCAGCGTCCGGCGCGGCGCCAGCTGCCCCGGTTGCAACCTGTTCCAGGCGGCCCTGTCGGGCCTGGAGCGCAGCGGGCTGAACCTGTCCGGCGCCCGGCTGCGTCAGGCCGATCTGAGCCTGTCGGTGATGAACCGCACCCGTTTCAGCAACGCCGACCTGCGCGATGTCGAGGCCTATGGCGGCGTCTTCTCGGGCTCGAACTTCACCGGCGCGAACCTGACCAACGCCAGCTTCGTCGGCGCCTATCTGGAAGGCGCAAACTTCTCGGGCGCGACCCTGACGGGGGCCAATTTCTCGGGCGCCACGCTGGCGCGGGCGACGGGGCTGAGCCAGTCGCGACTGAACCAGGCCTGCGGTGATGAGGCGACCCGGCTGCCCGGCGGACTGTCCATTCCCCGCTGCTGATCCGCCACCGACGTTACGGCGATTTAAGTAGGGTTCTTCGGGGTTTGGCGTCATGAAGGTGGCGTGAAACAGATTGCCGACTCCCTCTTCCGTCGCGTCCTGGCCTCCGGTGTCCCCGGCGCGGCCATCGCCGCCGCCCTGTGCGCGGCGAGCCCGGCGGCGGCGGAAGTGTCGATCCAGTTCCAGGACCGTGACGTGGCCCGGATGGTCTCGCTGGGCGGCTCCTGCAACCGCTGTGAGCTGTCGGGCCGCGACCTTACCGGCGCCAGCTTCACCGGCGCCAGCTTCACCAACGCCACTCTCGTGGGCGCCAATATGCGCGGCGCCGAGTTGGTCGGCTCCAACTTCGCCGGCAGCGACTTCACCCGCGCCGATCTGGCGGGCGCCGAGCTGGTCGCCGCCAACTTCACCGGCGCCAACTTCACCAGCGCCGACATGAGCGGCGTCTCGGCCATGGGGGCGACCATGGTCCGCACCCGTCTGGCCAACGCCAATGCGACCGGGGCCGAGCTGAACGGCGCCAATATGAACGGCGCCGTTCTGACGGGCTCCAACTTCACGGGCGCCGAGATCAACGGCGCGACCCTGGCCAATGTCAGCGCGCGCGGCGCCAACTTCACCGCCGCCGAGATCGGCATGTCGAACCTGACCAACGGCGACTTCCGCAGCGCCAACTTCAGCCATAGCGAGCTGAACGGCGCGCGGCTGACCGGCGGCCAGTTCGCCGGGGCCAATTTCAACGAAGCCGAGATGAACCGGGCCGATATCCGCGGCGCGGACCTGTCCGAGGCCCGCGGGCTGACGCAGGAACAGGTCGGCCGGGCCTGCGGCGACGCCAACACCCGCCTGCCGGGGCGTCTGACCGCCCGCGTCTGTCGGGGCATCTCGGGGATCCGGGTCGCGCCCGCGCCCCCTGCCCCGCCGGCGCCCCCGGCGGCTCCGACCCCGCCGCGGGTCCGCAACTTCGTCGTCGCCGGTGGCGGTCGCTGAAGCCATCCGGCTCAAATGAAAAAGGCCTCCGTCACCGGAGGCCTTCCTCGTTTCTGATCCCTCAGACCTTGATCGGCAGGGCCGTGCGGATGTGCACGTCCTTCAACTGGCGCTCCTGCGCCTCGGTCGGGGCGTTCATCAGCAGATCCTCGCCCTGCTGGTTCAGCGGGAAGGCGATGACCTCGCGGATGGCGGTTTCGCCGGCCAGCAGCATGACGATGCGGTCGATGCCCGGGGCCAGACCGCCGTGCGGCGGGGCGCCGTAGCGGAAGGCATTGAGCATGCCGCCGAACTGATCCTCCACGACCGAGCTGTCGTAGCCGGCGATGTTGAAGGCCTTGAGCATGATCTCGGCCTTGTGGTTCCGGATCGCGCCCGAGCACAGCTCATAGCCGTTGCAGACGATGTCGTACTGGTAGGCGCGGATGGTCAGCGGGTCCTGGGTCTCCAGAGCCTCCAGACCGCCCTGAGGCATCGAGAACGGGTTGTGGCTGAAGTCGACCTTCTTCTCTTCTTCCGACCACTCGAACATCGGGAAGTCGACGATCCAGCAGAATTTGAACTGGTTCTCGTCGATCAGCTTCAGTTCCGTGCCGACGCGGGTGCGGGCCAGACCGGCGAACTTGACGAAGGCCGACGGCAGACCGGCGACGAAGAAGGCGGCGTCGCCCTGGCCGAGGCCCAGCGAGGTCATCAGGGCCTCGGTCGGCTCCTGACCGAGGTTCTTGGCGATCGGGCCGCCCCAGGCGTTCTGATCGTCCGACCAGAAGATGTAGCCGAGGCCCGGCTGGCCCTCGCCCTGGGCCCAGGAGTTCATGCGGTCGCAGAAGGCGCGCGAGCCGCCGGTCGGGGCCGGGATGGCCCACACGGCGTTCTTCTCGTCGGCCGCAAGGATCTTGTTGAACAGACCGAAGCCGCCGTCGCGGAAGTGCTCCGAGACGACCTGCATCTTGATCGGGTTGCGGGTGTCCGGCTTGTCGGTGCCGTACCAGGCCATCGACTGGGCGTAGGTCAGGCGCTCGAAGCCGCCATGCTCGAACTGCTCGCCGAAGTCGTTGGTGAAGGTGTGGGTCCCGTTGATCGGCGAAACCGGCTTGCCGTCGGCGAACTCCTCGAACACGCCGTGCATGACGGGCTCGATGGCCGCGAAGACGTCTTCCTGGGTGACGAAGCTCATCTCGACGTCGAGCTGGTAGAACTCCAGCGACCGGTCGGCGCGCAGGTCCTCATCGCGGAAGCAGGGCGCGATCTGGAAATAGCGGTCGAAACCCGAGACCATGAGCAGCTGCTTGAACTGCTGCGGGGCTTGCGGGAGGGCGTAGAACTTGCCCGGGTGCATGCGGGACGGGACCAGGAAGTCGCGCGCGCCCTCCGGCGACGAGGCGGTCAGGATCGGGGTCTGGTACTCCAGGAAGCCCTGACCGACCATGCGCTGGCGGATCGAGGAGATCACCTTGGAGCGCAGGACGATGTTCTTGTGCAGACGTTCGCGACGCAGGTCGAGGAAGCGGTTGGCGAGGCGGATTTCCTCCGGATACTCCTGATCGCCGAAGACCGGCATCGGCAGTTCGGCGGCTTCGGACAGGACCTCGAGGGCCTGGACGCGCACCTCGACCTCGCCTGTCGGCAGCAGGGGGTTCACGGTGGAGGCGTCGCGCATGACCGCCTCGCCGTCGATGCGGATGACGCTTTCGGCGCGCAGGCGCTCCACGATCTCGAAACCCGGGGTCGACGGATGCAGCACCAGCTGGGTGATGCCGTAGTGGTCGCGCAGGTCGACGAACAGCAGGCCGCCGAGGTCGCGCTTGCGGTGCACCCAGCCCGACAGGCGGACATTGGCGCCGGCGTCCGAGGAACGGAGGGCGCCGCAGGTGTGGGAGCGATAGGCGTGCATGGTCGGTTCGTTCTGGATTCGGGCCCGCGAAGGGCGGAATTCGGGAGGGGCGGAAGGGCGCATTATCGCCCCCGAAAGTCAAGGTGGGAGGCGGTTCGCGGGGCCTCAAACACGAGGCTCCTCTCCCATGGCGAGAGGGTGGGGCCCGCCGACGCGGTCGGTGGGAGGGTGTGGGGCTTGGAGTGTGGGGATTGAAGCGGAGTCCGGTACGGGCGGCCGTGTAACCCCACTCCCTCCCACGCCTGACGGCGCGGGCCCCTCCCTCTCCCGACGGGAGAGGGACTGAACCCCACGATCCACAGCCCCCGCCGTTCCGTCCACGGACGAACGCCTCCGCACAGTCGCCGACGCCCGGCTTCTGCTATGGTGAAGACGATGACCGCCCGCCCCGCCCCGTCTGACCAGATGCGCCTGCCGCTTCAGAGCGACCAGCCGGAGGGGCCGTTCGTCGTGTCCGACTGCAACCGGGCGGCGGTCGAGGCGCTGGCGGACTGGCCCAGCCTGATCGGCGGCGTCATGGCCATCTGCGGCCCGGCGGGCAGCGGCAAGAGCCGGCTGGGTCAGATGTGGGCGGAGCGGGTCGGCGCCATCGCCTTCCATGGCGAGGAAGCCGCCTTTATCGATCCGATGGAGATCGAGGGCCGCCCCGTCCTGCTGGACCGGGCCGTGGACGCCGACGACGAGACCTTGTTCCACCTGATCAACCTGGCCCAGCTTCCGGGCGGCGCGATGCTGATGATCTCACGCCCCGCCCCCTCGGCCTGGGAGGTCGCCCTGCCCGACCTGCGCTCACGGCTGGACGCGGTCATCAGCGTGCCGGTCGAAGCGCCCGACGACGCCGTCCTGGCCGCCATGCTGGAGGCCCGCTTCGCCGAACGCGGCATCCGCCCGGCGAAGGACGTCATCCCCTATCTGCTGCGCCGCATCGACCGGTCCGCGGCGGCGGCGGAAGCCGTGGTGGAGCGGCTGGATGCGCTGCACAGAACGGTGACGCGGGCGCTGGCGCGGGAGGCGCTGGAGCGGGATGAGGACAGCGAAGAGTTGTTGGGCTGATACGCCTTTTGCGTGTTGACCGAAGTCGATTCCCACAGATACATCGCCCCTAGTAGTGAGGGGGCGTGATCTTGAAGCTGATCCGTGTGAGTGCGGCGGTGATCTGCGGGATCGCCGTCTCACTGGTGACCGGGTGCGCCAAGCCGTTTCCGGAACGGCTGAACTGGTACGGCAGCCATCCGGCCCTTTACACTCGGGCGTTTGACGCCGCTGCGACAGATGCGGTGGCCAAGGCGCTTACGGGCCAGAACTACTACGAACTTCTAGGCGACGCCGCTTACCAACTGCAGGCCACCGACCTGCCCTGCGACCAAGCTGGACTGGAAGCTTATTTCTTCGCAAAGACGCGCGCCTGCTTCCTCACTGGAGCCGGGCCATGGTTTCCGGATTGTCAGAACGAAGACGGCTGTGTCGGCCTGCGTTACGATCCGCAGTTGTTCAGCGATCCGCGCATCCGAGCGGCGGTGGAAGCCGCCCTGCGCGACCCCTGTAGCCATCTGACGCCACCGGATCAGGTCAAATATCCGACCGGCATGACGCGCTTCTTCCTGACTGCGCGCGATAGCTGGCGGATCATGCTGTGCGAACGGGAGACCGTCCGGGGGACCGACATCGTTTTCAATGATGAGGTCGGAGAAATTCGGATGAAGTTCGTCAGGGCAACTGACGCACGCTCCTCAACCCTCTTAACCCTGACACCGCCGTTCAGGCAGGGTTCATGGCGCGAGTCCCAGTCTGCGAACCTCAGTCGGGTCCTGCAGAAGGAGACGCAAGATGAAGATGAACGCCCCCCTGATCGCCGGTCTGGCCGGTTTGATGGCCCTGTCGGCGCCGATGGCCGCCTCCGCCCAATCGTGGCGCGGCGACCGCGACCGTGACGGGCGTTATGAGCGCTGGGAACGTCGGGAAGACCGTCGCGACTATCGCGAGGACCGCCGGGACTATCGCCGCTATGAGCGTGATCGTCGCGCGGACCAACGCCGTTGGGAACGCGACCAGCGCCGTGAGTACCGCCGCTGGCAGCGTGGCTCGGTCGTGCCGCGCGAGTATCGCCGCAGCTGGTATGTGAACGACTACCGCCGCTACGGCTACGCCCCGCCCCCGCGCGGCTACGGCTACTACCGCACGGACAGCGGCGACGTGGTTCTGGCGGCGATCGCCACCGGCGTGGTGATCTCGCTGCTGAGCCGCTAAGGCCGGCGTGAAATGAAAGAGCCCGCCCGGGTCTCCCCGGGCGGGCTTTCTTTTTGTCCTCCACGTTGCGGAGCAATGGCGAGGTGGCGCGGCGCAGATATGCGCCGTGACGGAGGGGGCGGCTCTGATGGACAGAGGGTAGCAGCGAACCGGCAAAGGTCGGCGGCGCCCCCTCCACCACCCGGGCTGAGTCGCCCGGGCGGTCCCCCCTCCCCATCGCGGACCGCAACGGGGAGGTTAAAGCCCCAGCTTGGCCTTCAGGATGTCGTTGACCGCCGCCGGATTGGCCTTGCCGCCGGTGGCCTTCATGACCTGGCCGACGAACCAGCCGATGGCTTGCGGCTTCTCGGCGACGGCGGCGGCCTTGTCCGGGTTGGCGGCGATGATCTCGTCGACGGCCTTCTCGATGGCGCCGGTGTCGGTGACCTGCTTCAGGCCGTGCTTCTCGACGACCTCGACAGGGCTGCCTTCGCCGTTCCAGACGTGGTCGAAGACTTCCTTGGCGATTTTGGACGAGATGACGTTCGTCTCGATCAGCTCAACCAACTGGGCCACGTGGGCGGCGGGCAGCGGGTTCTCGCTGAACTCCTTGCCGTCGGCGGCCAGACGGGCCGAGACCTCGTTGGTCACCCAGTTGGACACCAGCTTGGCGTCACGCCCCTTGGCGGCGGCCTCGAAATAGTCGGCCTTGGCCTGATCCGAGATCAGGACCACGGCGTCGTATTGCGACAGGCCGTACTGACTCATCAGACGGCGGCGCTTCTCGTCCGGCAGTTCGGGCAGGTTGGCGCGGATGTCGTCGATCCAGGCCTGTTCCAGCTCGAGGGGCAGCAGGTCGGGGTCCGGGAAGTAGCGATAGTCCATCGCCTCTTCCTTGGAGCGCATCGAGCGGGTCTCGCCGGCGTTCGGATCGTAGAGACGGGTCTCCTGATCGATCTTGCCGCCGTCCTCGATGATCTCGATCTGGCGGCGCGCCTCGTAGTTGATGGCCTGCGAGATGAAGCGGAACGAGTTGACGTTCTTGATCTCGCAACGGGTGCCCAGGAAGCTGAAGTCGCCGGTCTCCTTGAACTTGTCGTAGTTCCCCGCGCGGCAGACCGAGACGTTCACGTCGGCGCGCAGATTGCCCTTCTCCATGTCCCCGTCGCAGGTGCCCAGGTACATCAGGATGGTGCGGATCTTCTTGACGTAGGCGACCGCCTCTTCCGGCGAGCGGATGTCCGGACGCGAGACGATCTCCATCAGGGCGGTGCCCGCGCGATTCAGGTCGACGAAGGATTCGGTCGGCGACAGGTCGTGGATCAGCTTGCCCGCGTCCTGTTCCAAGTGGAGGCGCTCGATGCCGACGTTGAAGAAGGAGCCGTCCTCGGCCTCGACCTCGACCACGCCCTCGCCGACGATCGGGTAGAAGAGCTGGCTGATCTGATAGCCGGTGGGCAGGTCGGGGTAGAAGTAGTTCTTGCGGTCGAACTGGCTGCGCAGATTGATCTTCGCCTTCAGGCCCAGACCCGACTTCACCGCCTGTTCAACGCAGTGCTTGTTCAGCGTCGGCAGCATGCCGGGGAAGCCGGCGTCGACCAGCGACACCTGCTCGTTCGGGCCCGCGCCGAAGCCGACGGCGGCGCCGGAGAAGAGCTTGGCCTTCGAGGCCACCTGGGCATGGATTTCCAGCCCCATGACGATTTCCCAATCGCCGGTGCGGCCCTTGATGAGCTTGGTGTTCGAAACGGTGTCGGTCATGGGGTCCAGATGGCCTACAGGCCCGGCGCGGTCAAGAAATCGGCGGGCTGAAATCGCCCTGTGACGCAGCTTTCGACGGATCGACCGCCCTGCCCCGTTCATTGTCTATCGCGAACCGACCCGAGGCCGAGATGACCCGCACCGGACCGCCCTCCCGATCACTGGACGCCGCCGTGGCGCTGACGCGCTTCGGGATGGGGGCGAAGCCGGGCGAGATCGCCGCCGTGTCGGCCGACCCGCGAGGCTGGCTGGAGGCGCAGGCCGGCCCGCAGGGCGCGCCGCAGCCGCAGGGCGAGTTCGAGACCTCCGAGGCTCGGCTGGAGCAGTACCGGGACTACCAGCGCGAGACGGCGCAGGCGCGTATGGCGCGCCGCGAGGCGGAGCCGACGCCAGCCATGACGGGCGAGGCGGCGCCGCCTTCGCAGGCGGAGATGGCGCTCGACGCCCGCCGGGCCAGCCGCCGCGATCTGGTTCAGGACACGGCGCGGGAGTTCCTGGCGCGGGCGCAGCTGGGCGCGACCACCCATGCCGGCTTCGCCGAGCGCTGGACCCTGTTCTGGGCCAATGTCTTTACGGCCTCGGCGACCAAATTCCAGGCGGCCGTCTTCATGGGCCAGTATGAGCGGGAGGCGATCCGCCCGAACGTCTTCGGCCGTTTCGAGGATCTGGCGCTGGCGGCCGAAAGCCATCCGGCCATGCTGCTGTATCTGGACCAGGCCCAGTCGGTCGGGCCGAACAGCCCGGCGGGCGAGCGGCGACAGGCGGGGCTGAACGAGAACCTCGCGCGGGAAATCCTGGAACTGCACACGGTTGGCGCCGACGGCGGCTACACCCAGGCGGATGTGACCGAGTTCGCCCGCGCCCTGACCGGCTGGAGCACGGCGGGCCAAGGGCGCGGCCGGGGCGCCGGTCAGGGCGGCGGCGGGCGTGAACGTCGGGCGGCGATGCGGGCCGGTGAGCCGGGCGAGAACGGCTTCGCCTTCCGCGCGGTTGTGCACGAGCCCGGCGAACGGACAGTGCTGGGCCGCCGCTATCCCGCCGGCGGGGTCGATCAGGGTCGCGCCATACTGAAGGACCTGGCCAACCGCCGCGAGACGGCGCGGCGACTGGCGCGAAAACTTGCGGTGCATTTCGTGGCGGACGCGCCGTCGCCGGAGCTGATCAGCGCGCTGGAGCGGGCGTGGACCGGCTCGCGCGGCGATCTGGCCGTCGTGGCCAAGGCGCTGGCGACCCATCCGGACAGCTGGATGCCCGAGGCCCGCAAGGTGAAGACGCCCTATGAGTTCATCGTCTCGGCACACCGGGCCATGGGCACGTCGCCGCGCCGTGTTCCGCAGCTTCAGCAGGCGCTGGTGCAGATGGGCCAGCCGGCCTGGGCCGCGCCCTCGCCGGAGGGCTGGCCGGACACCGCCGCCGACTGGGCCGGACCCGATGCCCTGGTGAAGCGGCTGAACTGGGCCAAGACCGTGGGCGATGCGGCCCCCGCCGCTGACGCCGTCGCCATGGCCGAGGGCGCGCTGGGCGAGCGGCTCGGTGACCGCAGCCGCCAGTTCGTGGCCCGCGCCGAAAGCCGCGCCGAGGCCGTCACCCTGTTCCTGATGTCGCCGGAGTTCCAGCGCCGATGACCGATCTGATGATGAACCGCCGCCTGCTGCTGGGCGGCTCCGTGGCCGGGATCGGTCTGGCCTTCGCGGGACGGACGCGGGCGCAGACACGCGGGCCCAAGCCCAAGCTGGTCGTCATCGTGGCGCGCGGCGCCATGGACGGGCTGTCGGTCACCGTTCCAACGAGCGATCCGAACTATCGCGCCCTGCGTGGCGGACTGGCGATCAACAACGCGCTGGCGATGCGGGACGGCTTCGGCCTGCATCCGGCCCTGCCCGGCCTGAAGGCGATGTACGACGCGGGCCAGTTGAGGTTCGCCCCGGCGGCGGCGATCCCGGTGCGGGTGCGCTCCCACTTCGATGCGCAGGACGTGCTGGAGAATGGCGGCGAGGGCCTGAGGGCCCAGGACGACGGCTGGCTGAACCGGGCGCTCGCGGCAGCGGGCGGCGGATCGTTCAGGGGGCTGTCGGTCGGCGCGCAGACGCCGCTGATCCTGCGCGGCGCGGCCGAAACCTCCAGCTGGGCGCCGGGCGGCCAGGTGAAGGGCGAGGACCGGATCGCCTCGCTGCTGCAGGACCTCTACGTCGACGACCCGCTGCTGCAGGGCAATCTGGCGCGCGGGCTGGAGACGGAAGCCATGGCCATGGCGGCGGGCGACACCTCCCTGCGCCGGAACGACGTCAACGGCCTGGGACAGGCGGTGGCGCGGCTGATGACGGGCGACAACGGCGCGGACGTGGTGGCCTTGAGCATCGACGGCTGGGACACCCACGCGCGCCAGAACGGCCAGATGCAGACGCGGCTGACCGGGCTGGATCAGGTCATCGGCGGCATCCACGACGGGCTGGGCGCGCAATGGGCGAACACCATGGTCGTCGTCGCCACCGAATTCGGCCGCACCGCCCGGGCGAACGGGACGCAGGGGACCGATCACGGCACCGGCTCGTCCCTGCTGGTGGCGGGCGGCGCGCTGAAGCCCGGCGGCCTGATCGGCGACTGGCCGACGCTGGCCGACAACCGGTTGTTCGAGGGCCGCGACCTGTCCCCGACCATCGACGTGCGCTCGGTCTTCAAGGGCGTGCTGCGCGACCATCTGGGCGTGGACCGCGCCGCGCTGGACAGCCGGGTCTTCCCCGGCAGCGCGGCGGAGGCGCCGACCTTGGACGGGCTGGTCTAGCCTACCACCAACGGTCCGGACGCGCGGTGAAGCCCGCAGACTGCTCCAGCACGTCGGCGACCTGGAAGACGGTGGCTTCGTCCAGCGCCTTGCCGATGACCTGCAGGCCGAGCGGCAGGCCGCCGGAATCGACACCGGCCGGAACCGAAATGCCCGGCAGGCCGGCGAGGTTGGCGGTCACCGTGAAGACGTCGTTCAGATACATCGTCACCGGATCGATCTGCTTGTCGCCCAGGGCGAAGGCGGCCGACGGGGTAGACGGGGTCAGGATGGCGTCGACGCGGTCCCAGACATTGTCGAAGTCCTGGGCGATGCGGCGACGCACCTTCAGGGCCTTGACGTAGTAGGCGTCATAGAAACCTGCCGACAGGACGTAGGCGCCGATGGTCAGGCGGCGCTGGACTTCCTTGCCGAAGCCCTCGGCGCGCGAGGTCTCGTAGAGATCGGTCAGCGACTTCGCCTCGCCGGCGCGGTGGCCGAAGCGCATGCCGTCATAGCGCGCCAGGTTCGAGGAGGCCTCGGCCGGGGCGACGATATAGTAGGTCGGCAGGGCGTATTTGGTGTGCGGCAGGCTGATCTCGACGATCTCGGCGCCGGCGGCCTTGAGCCACTGGACGCCCTGATCCCACAGGGCCTGGATCTCGGCGGGCATGCCGTCGACGACGTATTCCCTGGGCACGCCGATGCGCAGGCCCTTCACGCCCTTGCCCAGCGACCGGGTCCAGTCCGGCGTCTCGACATCGAGGCTGGTCGAGTCCTTCGGGTCAAAGGAGCACATGGAGCGCAGCAGGATGGCGGCGTCTTCCACGGTCTTGGTGATCGGCCCGGCCTGATCCAGCGACGAGGCGAAGGCGACCATGCCGAAGCGGCTGGCGCGGCCATAGGTGGGCTTGATGCCGACGGTGCCGGTGAAGGCGGCGGGCTGGCGGATCGAGCCGCCGGTGTCCGACGCGGTGGCGGCCAGGCAGAGGTCGCCTGCGACGGCCGAGGCCGAACCGCCCGAAGACCCGCCGGGGGTCAGGTCGGCGTTGGAGCTGGATGACTTCCACGGATTGACGACCGAGCCATAGGCCGAGGTCTCGTTCGACGAGCCCATGGCGAACTCGTCCATGTTCAGCTTGCCGAGCATGACCGCGCCGTCCGCCCACAGATTGGCGGTGACGGTCGACTCATACGGGGGGACGAAGCCCTTGAGCATGTTGGAGCCGGCGGTCGTCTGGACGCCGTCGGTGCAGAACAGGTCCTTGATGCCCAGCGGCGCGCCTTCCAGCGCCCCGCCCTCGCCTTTCGCCAGACGGGCGTCCGAGGCGCGAGCCATGTCCAGCGCCTTATCGGTCGTCTGGACCACGTAGGCGTTCAGCTTGGGATTGGCGGCGTCGATGTTGGCGACGAAGGCCTTGGTGATCTCTTCCGAGGAGAAGTCGCGGGCCTTGAGGCCGTCGAGGGCGGCCTTGAGGGTCAGTTTGGTCAGGTCGGTCATGTTCTTACTCGACCACCTTGGGCACGACGAAGAAGCCGTCCGCCGACTTCGGAGCGTTGGACAGGACCGCGTCCACCTTGGCGCCGTCGGTGACGACGTCGTCACGCAGGCGCAGAGGCTGCGCCACGTTCGAGGTCATGGGCTCGACGCCGTCCACGTCGACCTCATTCAGTTGTTCGATCCACGCCAGAATGCCGTTCAGCTCCTGGGCCAGCGGCTCCAGCCGCTCTTCGGGGGTCTTGATGCGAGCGAGGTGCGCCACCTTGCGCACGGTCGCGACGTCGACGGCCATGCGGCCCTCCAAATGCGAAACCTGAGCCGGCGGGATTAGCGGTCCCGGCCCGGATTCACAAGGATTCCGACGCGGCGTGCGGCCTATTGCGCGGGAGTGACCGTGATCGCAGCGGGCGGGGCCTCGTTCGCGCCGGGCGTCCAGGCGATGATCAGACGGCGTTCGCGGCGGCCGATCTGGCCGGTCGCCTCGTCCATCACGCTTTCCTCGACCTTCAGATCGACCCGCCCCGGCGCCTCGGACAGGACGGCGTAGTCGAGGAAATCACCGACCCGGAACACAGCCCAGCCCTCGGCCGACGACCGGAAGAAGGCGATGTCGGTGTAGAGACCGTTCATGGCCGGATCGCCGCCCGCGGCGGCGAAGAGCTTGACCGTCGGCCCGCCCTGCTTGGTCAGCTGATCCAGCTTCACGACGGAGGCGGCGTACTGGATGTTCAGATCGTCGGAAGGCTGGACGGTGACCGCGGGGCCGGCGGCGACGAGAGGCGCGGTCTGCGGCGTGGCCTGCGAGGCGGGCAAGGCCGGCGTCGGCGCCTGCGCCTCAGGCACGGCGTCCTTGCGGGTCTCGGTTCCGGGATCGCAGGCGGCGAGGCCCAGGATGGCGGCGACGAACAGGAGTGGATGCTTCATCGAACTCTCCCCAATCGGCGATATGGCGGACATTGCACTTTGACTCCCCGCCCCGCCAGTCCTACCGCGACACCGTGACCGTCCTGACCCTCGAAGAACTCGCCGCCCAGACACCGCCCGGGACCCCGTGGCTGGGGCTGGACCTGGGTGAGAAGACCATCGGCGTGGCCGCCTCCGACGCTACCCGCATCATCGCCAGCCCGCTGCAGCTGATCCGCAAGACCAAGTTCACGGACGACGCCAATGCCGTGCTGAAGCTGATGGACGGACGCCGGGCTTCGGGGCTGGTGATCGGCCTGCCGCTGAACATGGACGGGACCGAGGGGCCGCGCGCCCAGTCGTGCCGCGCCTTCGCCCGCAATCTGCAGCGGCTGCGCGAGGTGCCGGTGACATTCCAGGACGAGCGGCTGTCGACCACGGCGGTCGAGCGCTTCCTGATCGACGAGCTGGACCTGACCCGCAAGCGGCGCTCGGACGTGGTGGACCGCACGGCCGCCGCCTGGATCCTGCAGGGTGCGCTGGATCGCCTGAACGGATGATCGCCCTCATCGCCGGGATCGTCCCGGTCTTCTCCCTGATCGCCATCGGCTACGGCCTGAGGAAGTCGGACTTCCTGCCCGACGCCACCTGGCGGCCGATCGAGAAGCTGTCGATCAACCTGCTCTATCCCGGCTTCCTGATCCCCGCGATCTGGGGCGCGGACCTGTCGGGCGGCGGGGCCGGAGCGGCGGCGGGCGCGGCGGTGACGGCGGTGATCATCGTCGGCGCCTTTGCGCTTCTGGCCAAGCCGTTCCTGAAGATCGAGGGCCCGGCCTACACCAGCGTCTTCCAGGGCGTGATCCGCTGGAACAGTTTCGTCTTCCTTCCGGTCATCCAGGCCACCTTCGGCGCCGAAGGGCTGGCGCTGGCGGCGGTGATGATCGCCAGCATCATTCCGGTGACCAACATCGCCTGCGTCGCCGTGCTGGCCCGCTGGGGCGCGGACCAGAGGGGCGTGTCGCCGCTGGCCCTGACCAAGGCCATGCTGGCCAATCCGATCCTGGTGGCCTGCCTGACCGGACTGGCGCTGAACGTCCTCAAGGTCCCGCCGATCCCGGGCGTGTCCGACACGCTGGAGCTGCTCGGCGCGGCGGCCCTGCCGCTGGGCCTGATCGTGGCGGGCGCGGGGCTGAGCTTCGCCGAGGTGGCCCGGCGCAAGGGGACCATCGCCGCGGTCACCTTCGTCAAGCTGGGAATCATGCCGCCGCTGATGTGGGGCCTGTGCTTCCTCTATGGCGGGGACCAGACGGCGCAGGGCGCGGCCCTGCTGTGCGGCGCGGCGCCCGGCGCGGCGGCGGCCTATCTGCTGGCCCGCCAGATGGGCGGCGACGCCCCGCTGATGGCCGGAATCGTGGCCTCGACCACGGTCGGCAGCGCCTTGACCATTCCGATCCTTCTGGCGCTGTTCCATTTGATGTGATCACCGCTTATAGCCGCGTCTCGATGACCCAGCCCGATGTCACCGACCTGATTCACGAACGGCTGGCGCCGTTTCCCCGCGATCATTTCCTGTCCGCAGGCGATCTGAACGCCGCGACCGTCCCGGTCCTGCTGGACCTCGCCGACGCCTTCGTCGACTTCAACCGTCAATCGGCCAAGTCGCTCGACATCATGCGCGGCCGCACGGTGATGAACCTGTTCTTCGAGAACTCGACGCGGACCAGCGCCTCGTTCGAGATCGCGGCCAAGCGGCTGGGGGCGGATGTGACCGCCCTGTCGCCCAAGACCTCGTCAGTGGCCAAGGGCGAGACCCTGATCGACACCGCCGCCACCTTGAACGCGATGAAGCCGGATGTGCTGGTGGTGCGCCACTCGGCCTCGGGCGCGGCGGCCCTGCTCTCGCAGAAGGTCGGCTGCGCGGTCGTGAACGCCGGCGACGGACGCCATGAGCACCCGACCCAGGCCCTGCTGGACCTGCTGAGCCTGCGCCGCGCCTTTGGCGACGTCGGCGGGCTGACGGTGGCCATTTGCGGCGACATCGCCCACAGCCGGGTGGCCCGCTCAAACGTGGCCCTGCTGTCGATGATGGGCGCCCGCGTCCGCCTGATCGGCCCGCCGACCTTGGTGCCTGGCGACGCCGACCGCTGGGGCTGCGAGGTCTTCCACGACATGAAGGACGGGCTGCAGGGCGTTGATGTCGCGATGATGCTGCGCCTGCAGCTGGAGCGGATGGAGGGCGCGCTGGTGCCCTCGACCCGCGAGTATTTCCGCTTCTGGGGTCTGGACCGCGAGAAGCTGGCCTGGGCCAAGCCGGGCGCCAAGGTCATGCACCCCGGCCCGATGAACCGGGGCGTGGAGATCGACTCGGACGTGGCCGACGACCTTTCGGTGTCGCTGATCCAGGATCAGGTCGAAATGGGGGTCGCCGCGCGCATGGCCGTGCTGGCCGCCCTGTCCGTGCGCCGCGAAGGAGGCCTCGCATGAGCGCCCTCGCCATTCTGAACGCCCGCCTTCTCGACCCGGCGAGCGACTATGACGGCCCCGGCGCCCTGCTGATCGTCGACGGGGTGATCACCGAGGTGATCCACGGCTCCCACGCCAGCGCCCCCGCCGATGTCGAGGTGATCGACGCGGGCGGCCTGTGCCTGGCGCCCGGCCTGATCGACATCCGGGTCAAGACCGGCGAGCCGGGCGACGAGCCCAAGGAAACGCTGAAGTCGGCCAGTCTGGCGGCTGCGGCGGGCGGGGTGACCACCATCGTGGTCCAGCCCGACACCGATCCTGCCATCGACGATCCGGCGATGATCGACCACATCCAGCGACGCGGCGCCGCGCTGGACCTTGTCAACGTCCGGGCTGCGGGCGCGGCGACCAAGGCGCGCGACGGCCAGCGCATGGCCGAGATTGGGCTGATGGACGAGGCCGGCGCCCTGTATTTCACCGACGGCGACAAGGTGATCGCCAACACGCGCACCCTGCAGCGGGTGATGAGCTACGCCGCCGCCTTCAACGCCCTGATCGCCTGCCGTCCGGCCGATCCGTGGCTGAGCGAGGGCGCGGTGGCGACCTCGGGCGAGTTGGCCACCCGTCTGGGCCTGTCCGGCGTGCCCGCCATCGCCGAACGCATCCAGCTGGAGCGCGACCTGGCGCTGGTCGAGCAGACCGGCGCGCGGTTCCTGGTCGACCAGATTTCGACCGAGGGCGCGCTGGAGACGCTGGCGCGGGCGCGCGGCAAGGGGCTGGAGGTCGCCGCCTCGGTGTCGATCAACCACCTCTGCTTCAACGAGCTGGACATCGGCGACTACCGCACCTTCTACCGGCTGGACCCGCCGCTGCGCGCCGAGAGCGACCGACAGGCGCTGGTCGAGGCGGTGCGCGCGGGGCTGATCGACGCCATCACCAGCGCCCACGCCCCGGCCCCGGCCGAGGACAAGCGCCGTCCGTTCGGCGAGGCCGCGCCTGGCGCCGTGGGTCTGGAGACCCTGCTGCCCGCCGCCCTGACCCTGCACCACGAGGACGGGCTGGACCTGCTGGACGTGCTGCGCCCCCTGACCTCGGGCCCGGCGGGCCTGCTGGGTCTGGAGGCGGGCGTGCTGAAGGCGGGCGCTCCGGCGGACCTGGTGCTGTTCGACCCAGGCGCGCCGGTGGTCATCGACGCGGATACGCTGAAGTCCAAGTCGAAGAACTCGCCGTTCGACGGCCGTCGTCTGCAGGGCAAGGTCATCGGGACCTTCGTCGGCGGACGTCGGGTTTACGAGACCCGCTGACGGGACGACCCCGAATCAGCGGAAACTGCGCTTCAACGCGCGCGAAGTCGTGATACACACGCATTGGCTGTATGGGGGTTGAAGTGCAGGATCTGGTCGGACCCGTTCTCGGGACGCTCGCCCTCGTGGCGGTCGGCGGCTACCTGCTGGGCTCCATCCCGTTTGGTGTGATCATCACCCGGGCCGCGGGCGCCGGTGACGTGCGTCAGATCGGTTCGGGCAATATCGGCGCGACCAATGTCCTGCGTACGGGCCGCAAGGATCTGGCCCTGGCCACCCTGCTGCTGGACGCGGGCAAGGGCGCGGCGGCGCTGCTGATCGCGCGCTACCTCTTCCCAAACGACCTCGTGCCCGCCATCGCCGGCGGCGCGGCCTTCCTGGGCCACCTCTTCCCCGTCTGGCTGAAGTTCAAGGGCGGCAAGGGGGTGGCCACCTTCTTCGGCCTGCTGCTGGCCGCCGCCTGGCCGCTGGGCCTGCTGGCGGCGGCGACCTGGATCCTGGTCGCGGTCCTGTTCCGCATCTCGTCCCTGTCGGCCCTGGTGGCCTCGGCGGCGGCGCCGCTCTTCGCCCTGTCGCCGCTGGCGGCGCTGGGCCTGCCCGCCCCGGCCGCGATCACGGCGCTGGCGGCCTTCACCGCCGTGCTGATCTGGATCCGCCACGCCGAGAACATCGGCCGCCTGCTCAAGGGGGCCGAACCCCGGATCGGCGCGAAGAAGGCGTGAGCCTGACGCGGGCCGAACGTTTCGCCCGCCTGCGGCTCGCCCGCACCGACCGCATCGGCCCCGTCGCCTTCCGCCAGTTGCTGGACCGCTTCCGCAGCGCCGAGCGCGCGGTCGAGGCCCTGCCCGACCTGATCCGCAAGGGCGGCAGCGGCCATGCCCTGCCCTCTCCCAACCGCATTGAGGACGAGATCGCCGCCGGAGACCGGATCGGCGCGCGGCTGATCGTGCTGGGCGAGGCCGACTATCCGGAGATGCTGGCCGCCGTCGATCCGCCGCCGCCGGTGCTGTGGACCCGGGGCGACGCCGCCCTGTTGACCCAGCCCTGCATCGCCATTGTCGGGGCGCGGATCGCCTCGGCGGGCGGGCAGCGGATCGCGCGGGGACTGGCGCAGCAACTGGGACAGGCCGGGCATGTGGTGGTCTCCGGGCTGGCGCGCGGCATCGACGGCGCGGCTCATACCGGCGCCCTGCCCACGGGCACGGTGGCGGTGCTGGGCGGCGGGGTCGACGACGTCTACCCGCCCGACAACGCCGCGCTCTATGAGCAGATCGTCGAACAGGGCTGCATCGTCTCCGAAAGCCCGGTCGGTCACAGGGCGCAGGCGAAAGACTTCCCCCGCCGCAACCGCATCATCTCCGGCCTGTCGCGTGGGGTGGTCGTGGTGGAGGCCGAGATCAAGTCGGGCTCGCTGATCACCGCTCGGCTGGCCGCCGAACAGGGCCGCGACGTCTTCGCCGTGCCGGGTTCTCCGCTGGACCCGCGCGCCAAAGGGCCGAACGAATTGCTGCGTCAGGGCGCCATCCTGTGCGAGGGGCTGGACGATATCGAGCGGGAATTCGGACGGGCGCGGTCGGTGCGCGAACCGGGACCGGACAATCCGTTCGAAGGCGCGCCGGATGGGGTGGACGAGGCCCTGATCGAGCGGGTGGCCGCCCTGCTCTCGCCCACCCCGACGCCACGCGACGAACTGGCGCGCGCGGCGGATGCGCCGATCAGCGCGGTCGCCGCGGCCCTGCTGGAGCTCGCCCTGTCCGGCCGCGCGACGCTTCTGCCGGGCGGAATGGCCTCTCTTTGACCCCGTTTACTCGCCTACCGATTGACAGCGAGGCTTAGGCCAACCACGTTCCCGCCCCTTCGAAAGGCGCCTCCCCTAATGAATCTCGTCGTCGTCGAAAGCCCCGCGAAGGCCAAGACCATCAATAAGTACCTCGGCTCGGACTACACGGTCCTGGCCTCCTACGGTCACGTCCGCGACCTCCCGTCCAAGGACGGATCGGTCCTGCCCGACGACGATTTCGCCATGACCTGGGAGGTCGACGCCAAGGCGTCCAAGCGGCTGAGCGAGATCGCCGAGATCGCCAAGAAGTCCGACCGCGTCATCCTCGCGACCGACCCGGATCGCGAAGGGGAAGCGATCAGCTGGCACCTGCTCGAGGTGCTGCAGAAGAAGAAGGCGCTGAAGGACACGACCGTCCAGCGCGTCACCTTCAACGCCATCACCAAGTCCGCCGTTCTGGAAGCCATGGCCGCGCCGCGCGACGTGGATATGGAGCTGGTCGAGGCCTATCTGGCCCGCCGCGCGCTGGATTATCTGGTGGGCTTCACCCTGTCGCCTGTGCTGTGGCGCAAGCTGCCGGGCGCGCGCTCGGCCGGTCGGGTGCAATCGGTCGCCCTGCGCATCGTCGTCGATCGCGAGATGGAGATCGAGAAGTTCAAGGCGCAGGAATACTGGTCCGTCGAGGCCGATCTGGCCGCCGACAGCCCGCCCTTCACCGCCCGTCTGGTCAAGCACGCCGGCAAGCGGGTGCAGCGTCTGGACATCATCTCCGAAGCCATGGCGACCGCCGCGCGCGACGCCATCAACGCCGGGGTGTTCACGATCAACTCGGTCGAGAAGAAGCCGGTGCGGCGCTCGCCCAGCCCGCCCTTCATGACCTCGACCCTGCAGCAGGAGGCCAGCCGCAAGCTGGGCTTCACCGCCCAGCGCACCATGCAGGCGGCGCAGAAACTGTATGAGGGCGTGGACGATCAGGGCGGTCTGATCACCTATATGCGGACCGACGGCCTGTACGTCAGCCCGGAGGGGATCGCCCAGGCGCGCGAGGTCATCACCCAGCGTTACGGCCCGGCCTACGTTCCGGAACAACCCAAATATTACAAGACGAAGGCCAAGAACGCTCAGGAAGCGCACGAAGCCATCCGTCCGACCAACATGGCCCGCGCGCCCGAGACCCTGCGTCTCGAGAGCGACCTGCAGCGCCTGTACGAACTGATCTGGAAGCGCACCATCGCCAGCCAGATGGAGTCCGCCAAGCTGGACCGCACCACGGTCGAGATCGAGGAACCGAGCGGCCAGACCGCCCTGCGCGCCACCGGTCAGGTGGTGACCTTCGACGGCTTCATGGCCGTCTATGAAGAGGGCCGCGACGAGAAGCAGAAGACCGGCGAGGACGACGAGGACGACACCACCCGCCTGCCCGCGCTGAAGGAAGGTTCGACCGCCAAGGTCGAGGCCATCCGCACCGAGCAGCATTTCACCGAGCCGCCCCCGCGCTATTCGGAAGCGACCCTGGTCAAGAAACTGGAAGAGCTGGGCATCGGCCGTCCCTCGACCTACGCCTCGATCCTGACGACCTTGCGCGACCGCGAATACGTCCGCGTCGATAAGAACCGCTTCTATCCCGAGGACAAGGGGCGGCTGGTCACGGCCTTCCTCGAGCAGTTCTTCCGCAAGTGGGTGGAGTACGACTTCACCGCCGCGCTGGAGACGCGTCTCGATGAGGTGTCGGCGGGCGAGCTGAACTGGAAGGTGCTGCTGCGCGACTTCTGGACCGACTTCCACGCCGCCACGAGCGCCGCGGGCGAGCTGCGCACCACGGCGATCCTGGACGCGCTGAACGAGTCGCTGGGGCCGCACATCTTCCCGATGAAGGAAGACGGATCGGATCCGCGCGAATGCCCGCTGTGCCATCAGGGCCAGCTGAGCCTGAAGACCAGCCGCTTCGGCGCCTTTGTCGGCTGCTCGCGCTACCCCGACTGCAAATACACCCGCCCGGTCGCGGCCCCTGACGCCGACGGCGGCGGAGCGGACGGCGGCGACCGCACGCTGGGCAATGACCCGGCCACAGGCCAGCCGGTCGAGCTGAAGATCGGCCGCTTCGGTCCCTATGTGGAGACCATGCCGCTGGACGCGGACAAGCCGAAGCGCTCATCCCTGCCCAAGGGCTGGAGCCCCGCGTCGCTGCAACTGGAACAGGCCCTGCGCCTGCTGGCCCTGCCGCGCGAGGTGGGCGTCCACCCCGAGGACGGCAAGATGATCACGGCGGGTCTGGGCCGCTACGGTCCCTTCGTGCTTCACGCGGGGACTTACGCGAATGTCTCTGACATCGAAGAAGTTTTCGAGGTCGGCCTGAACCGCGCCGTCGCCCTGCTGGCCGAGAAGCGCGCCGGGCGTCCGGGCCGGGGCGCGGCCACCGCGCCGCTGAAGGAACTGGGCGAACACCCCGAGGACAAGGGCCCCGTCCAGGTCATGGCCGGCCGCTTCGGCCCCTATGTGAAATGGGGCAAGGTCAACGCCACCATCCCGAAGGGCACGGCGCCGGAAGACATGACGCTGGAAGCGGCCCTGCCGCTGCTGGCCGAACGCGCGGCCAAGGCCCCGGCGGCGAAGAAGAAGGCGGCTCCCAAGAAGGCCGCCACGCCGAAGAAGGCGGCCGCGAAGAAACCCGCCGCCAAGAAGGCTCCGGCCAAGAAGAAGGCTGCGGCGGAGGAGTAATCCTCCGCCCTCTCCTACCGCTTCAGCAGGTGGTCCCGCGCGGCGTTGACCCGCGCGGCCAGACCTTCGGTGCCGCCGGTGTCCGGGTGGGCGCGGGCCATCACCTTCTTCCAGGCGGTGTTGATCTGCGCTCTGGAGGCGTCGGCCGAAACGCCGAGGATGGCCCGGGCCTCGCTGTCGGTCATGCCCTCGGCGCGGGGGGCCACGGTCCGTTGGCGCGAGGACACGATCAGCCAGAGCCCAGCCCCGATCAGCCCGCCGCCGAACAGCCACGCGCCCTTGCTGAGCGCCAGCACCCCGCCGGCGACCATGACGGCCGCGAACACGGTGGCGGTGATGCGCCAGTGGCCCCGGCCGGCCCGCTCACCCTGACGGCCCAGACGGATCAGGGTCCAAACGGCGATAGCCGCCAAGACCAGCCAGAGCGGGCTCAAGCGGCGGCGTCGAGCGGATTGTCGAGCGACCCGCCCTCAAGGCCCAGCGCCTGCATCAGATTGCGCAGCTCCTGCCGGGCGGCGACATGGGCCAGCGACACGGCCACGGGGCGCACCTCGTTGGACAGGTCGGCGACGGTCAGGCCGAAGGGGAACAGCTCGCGATAGATGACCCGGTCGCGCAGGCCCGGCCCCATGCGGAAGCCGACGCGCTTGGCCAGCTTCTGCATCCGCTCTTCCAGACGGCGGCGGTTACGGGCCTCGGCGACGGCCAGGCGGTTGGTGACCACGATCCAGTCGATGGTGGCGTTGCGCCCCTGGGTGATCGCCCGATGCTTGCGGGCCTCCCAGACGCTCTCCGAATAGATGGAGGGCTTGATCAGCTCCAGCGTCACCGGATCGACCTGCCCCAGCAGGTCGAAATCGACGAAGCTGTCGTTCATCGGGGTGACGATCTGGTCCGCCAACCCGTGGGCCATCCGCGACAGGACGGTGTCGCCGCCCGGGGTGTCGATCAGGATGACGTCGGCGGTATTCCGGGCCTCGGCGAAGGCGGCCTCGAAACGAGTCAGTTGTTCGGCCTCGTCAGCCTTGGCCAGCGCCTTGCCGTCGCCCATGTCGGGCTCGGTCGGCATCAGCAGACTGTGGCCGTTGGCCTGCATCCAGGCGGCGCGGTTGGCGAAGAAGCGGGCCATCGAGCGCTGGCGCAGGTCCAGATCGATAATGGCCACGCGCTTACCGGCGTGGAGCAGACCGGCGACGATGTGGATGGCGAGCGTGGACTTGCCCGCCCCGCCCTTTTCGTTGCCGACGACGATGACCGTGGGGTCAGTCATGGAGTTCAATCCCGAAGCGGCCGCCGACTCAGGCGGGCCCGTAGGTAGGCAGAATTGGCCTACCCGCACCGCCCGTCAACGAACGGGAAGATCAGGACTGTGGATGCGCCGGTCAGGCCGAGCGGCGGCACCAGGGATCATCCACCCCGGCGGCGGCGCACAGGGCGGCGGCTCCGGCGGCGGGGGCGCGCACCTTGAGCCGGACCAGGTCGCGGCCGTTGACCGAGACGGCCTCGAAGGTCGGGGACAGGCCTTCCAGCGCCCAGCCAGCGGCGCCGGACTTCAGCCGGGTCCAGGCGGCGCGGGCCGATTGCTCGCTGGAGAAGGCGCCCAGTTGCACGAGGCCGCGCGAAGGCTGGGCGGCGCGAGGCGCGGTAGCAGCCACAGCGATCGGGCGTTCCGGGGTGATGGCGGAGCGCAGTTCCCCGCGAGCGACGGCCTGCTGAACGCGGGTCCTGGTCTCGGTGGCGGCGGCCTCGACCACGGCGGGCGCCACGGCCTCGGCGACATCACCCATGGCGCCGTAGCGGGCGTCCCACAGCGCCATGTCCTCCATGACCTCGACCTTCAACGCCGGACGCAGGCCCGCTTCGGCGGCGCGGATCGGCTTCTCGGCGCGACCCTCAGGGCGCGGCGCGGGCTCGGAGCCGTCCAGCGGCACGGAGGCGATGCGGTTGGCGAGGGACTCGAAACGATGCGGGTCGCTGTCGACCATGCCGCAGGCGCTGAGCCCCGCGGTCAGGAACAAGGCCAGCACTGGACGGATCAGGAGGCTCGGCGTCATAAGCCACACCTACCCCGGCAGGTTTTGCCGCACGGTTCACAGACACGCCTAACGCGGAAGGTTAATACGTTCACCATGGCCGATGCCCTTCCCCTGCCCGCCGCCCGCACCATCGCCGACCTGCGCGAGATCGTAAGCGGTTGGCGGCGCCAAGGGTTCACCGTCGGCTTCGTTCCGACCATGGGGGCGTTGCACGAAGGTCACCTGTCCCTGGTGCGCGAGGCGAAGCGGCGGGCGGACAAGGTGGTGACCAGCGTCTTCGTCAACCCGACCCAGTTCGCCCCGACCGAGGATCTGGACGCCTATCCGCGTCAGGAAGGCCGCGACGCCGAACTGCTGGCCGGCGCGGGCTGCGACCTGCTGTACGCCCCGGCGGTGGTGGAGATGTATCCGGGCGGGGTGACCACAACGATCAGCGTCGGCGCCCCCGCCGAGGGGCTGGAGGGCGCCTTCCGCCCGCAGATGTTCGGCGGGGTGGCGCTGGTGGTGTCCAAGCTGCTGCATCAGGTCCAGCCCGATCTGGCCGTCTTCGGTGAGAAAGACTGGCAGCAGCTGATGGTCGTTCGTCGCATGGTGCGGGACCTGGACATGCCGGTCGAGATCGTCGGCCTTCCGACCGCCCGCGATGGCCACGGCCTGGCCCTGTCCTCGCGCAACGCCTACCTGTCCGAGGCCGAGCTGGAGACCGCCCGCAAGCTGAATGGCGTGCTGGCGGAGGCCGGGATCAGGGCACGTGACGGCTCCGTCGCCGAGGCCGAGCAATGGGCCGAAGGCGCGCTGAAGGCCGCGGGCTTCGACAGCGTGGACTACGTCGCCATCCGTAGGGCGGAAGACCTGTCGGTGTTCGACGGCGGGCTGGACGCCCCCGCCCGCATCCTCGCGGCGGCGAAGATCGGGCGGACGCGACTGATCGATAATATGGCGGTCTAGCCGACCGCGCCCACGCAGCCTTCCGCGCCGCCGACGCTCAGCTTCGCGTCGGTCAGGGACAGGGTCCAGCCGTGATGGGTGGCGAGGCCTTGGCGGCGGATCCCGCCGCCGTCGCCCGCATCACCGCCGACGTCGACGATGACGCGACGGCCGTTCGGCAGGGCGGCGGGATCGATCTTGCCGACGGCCAGGGCGGTCGGGATGTCGCCGCCGAAGCCGTCGAAGACGCTCAGGCCCGTCCACTCGCGACGCAGGCCTGTCCACCAGGCGTCCTCGGTGTTGATGGCCAGAACCGCGACGCCGTTGCCCTCGGCGGCCCATTTGAGCGCAGCCTGCGGATCACGGACGGCGCGCATGTCGGCGGCGGCGCCGAAGCGCAGGCGGGCGCCGTCGAAGGCGCGGGTCGGCTCGATGGGCGACCAGACCTGCACCTGCATCCGTCCCTGACGGGCCAGACCCCAGCCGACGATCTGGCGCCACAGGCTTTCGACCGCCTCGCGGTTGTCGGGATCAGCGTTGGCGATGAGGCGATCCAGCACCGCCTTCTCGCGGTCCGGGCGCAGCTTGACGTGCGGACCGGCCGGGGCGTCCTTGGCCTTGCCGACGCGGGCGGCGATGGCGAGGCGGCGCTCGAACAGGGCCAGCAGTTCGTCGTCCAGCAGGTCGATCTCATGACGCAGGGCGGCCAGGGCCATGTGTTCAGGCGACAGGTCCGCCGGGTTGGTCATCGGATGCGGCCAGACCTGCTGAAGGGTATTCGATTGGGACACGGGAAAGAGACTTTCGATTTCGATACGGCATGAAGCTTTTGCGAGCCGCCGCCCCTAACGGGGCGGTCGCCGGCGAGGCCGTCAGGACGCGGCGCCTGACGCCTCAGCCGGCGTATCGAAAGCCGTAGAAATACAGGTCCGCGGCCGCGGTGAAGCGGGCGAAAGAAGTCGCAGCGGTGGCTTGCGAACGGACCATGAGCCTCAAAAGCCGCAACAATCGTGCGCGGTCAAGCGATTCCGCCGCTGAGCAGGACGAAACGCGTGCGGTTGTCGCTAGAATCCTGGATGTCGTTGCGCAGAATCGACAGGTCATAGACCTCGGCCGCGCGGGCCGGAGCGACGGCCGCACGGGTCAGGTCGTCGGCCTCAGCGACGGCCCGGGCGGCGCCCGCCGTGTCGAAGGCCTCGACGGCGGCGACCCCCAGGGCGGCCAGCGATTGCGGGCACTGGCGCAGGGCGACGGGATGGCTCTCAGCGGTCTTCACCGTGCGAAGGCTGGCGCCGTGCGGGGCCATCAGGGCCAGACGGATCGGACGCCAGACCTCGGACACAACGGTCAGGCCAGACTGCTCGATCAGGGTGGCGGCGGGCTCGACCCGACCGATGGTCGAGTTCTCGACCGGGATCAGGGCCGCGCCGATCTGGCCCGCCTTCAGGGCGTCGATGACCTCGGCGAACGTCTCATAGGCCACGGCCTCGTCCCACGGACGCAGGTCGACGCAGGCCTCATGGCTGAAGGCGCCGGGCGCGCCCTGATAGCCGCAGCGACCGGGGGCGGCAGCGTTCTCGGGGCGACCGACGCCTTCCATCGGATCAGGCCGCCTTGGACCGCGACTGACGCCCGGACTTGAGGCGTTCGGCGACGAGGAAGGCCAGCTCCAGCGCCTGATCGGCGTTGAGACGCGGGTCGCAGTGAGTGTGGTAGCGGCTGGACAGGTCGTCCTCGGTCAAGGCCTGCGCCCCGCCCAGGCATTCCGTGACGTTCTGGCCGGTCATCTCGAGGTGCACGCCGCCGGGGTGGACGCCCTCGGCCTCGGCCACGTCAATGAAGGTGCGGACCTCGGTCATGATCCGGTCGAAGGGCCGGGTCTTGTAGCCGTTGTCGGCCTTTAGCGTGTTGCCGTGCATCGGGTCGATCGACCAGATGACGCGCTTGCCCGCGTCCTTGACCGCCTTCATCAGGCCCGGCAGGCGCTTGCCGACCTTGTCGTGGCCGAAGCGGCCGATCAGGGTCAGGCGGCCCGGCGTGTTGTCCGGGTTCAGGGCGTCGATCAGCGGCAGCAGGTCGTCCGGCTCCATGGTCGGGCCACACTTCACCCCGATGGGATTCTTGATCCCCTTCATGAACTCGACGTGGGCGCCGTCCAGCTGACGGGTGCGCTCGCCGATCCACAGCATGTGGGCCGAGGTGTCGAACCATTCGCCGGAGCCGCCGTCCAAGCGCGTCAGCGCGCTTTCGACGTTCAGCAGCAGGGCCTCGTGCGAGGTGAAGACCTCGACGCGGCTGAGGTCCGGATGGGTCTCGGGCGTTACGCCGACGGCCTCCATGAAAGCCAGGGCCTCGGTGATCTTGTCGGCCAGCTCGCGGTACTGGTGACCGGCGGGATTGTCGCCCGCGAAGCCCAGGGTCCAGCGGTGGATGTTGTAGAGGTCGGCGTAGCCGCCGCCGGCGAAGGCGCGCAGCAGATTCAGCGTCGAGGCCGACTGGTTGTAGGCCTTCAGCAGGCGCTGGGGATCGGGCACCCGCTCTTCCGGCGTGAAGCCCATGCCGTTGATGATGTCGCCGCGGTAGCTGGGCAGCTCGACGCCGTCGATGTTTTCGACGCCCGAGGAGCGGGGCTTGGCGAACTGGCCGGCGATGCGGCCGACCTTCACCACGGGCTTGCGGCCGGCGAAGGTCAGGACCACGGCCATCTGCAGGATCAGCCGGAAGGTGTCGCGGATATTGTCGGTCGAGAACTCCTTGAAGCTCTCGGCGCAGTCGCCGCCCTGCAGCAGGAAGGCGTTGCCCGCCTCGACCTCGGCCAGCTTGGACGTCAGACGCCGCGCCTCGCCCGCGAAAACGAGCGGGGGCATGGCCCGCAGTTCATCTTCGACACGGTGCAATGCAGCCATGTCGGGATAGTCCGTCGGCATCTGCACGACGGGTTTCTGTCTCCAGCTTTCTGGCGTCCAACGAGTACTCATGCCGCCAAGATAGGCCGATGGATCGGGCGGGACAACGCGGCGTGTTGGCTGAAATGCTCCTTGTGAACCGGAAAGCACCGGTACAAGGAGTGGCTAGTGGCGAGTGGCGAGTGGCTGGCCAACGCCCTGCGACGTTACGGTCCGCGCCGCCCTTCCGCCATCGACCGTGCGGCGGCGCTCAACTCGCCACTAGTCACTTCCTTCTAGCCCGCCGACATGTTGCCCGGGTGCTGCTTCTCGCGCAGCGTCACCAGTTCCTCGGCCATGGTCGGGTGGACGGCGCAGGTGGCGTCCCACTGGGCCTTGGTCAGGCCGGCCTTCACGGCGATGGCGGCCAACTGGATCATCTCCGGCGCCTCCGGACCGACGATGTGGACGCCGACCACCTTCTGGCTGGTGGCGTCAACGACCAGCTTCATCAGCACTCTCTCGTCCGAGCCAGTGAAGGCGTATTTCATCGGGCGGAAGCGGGTCAGGTAGACATCGACCTCGCCGGGGCAGGAGTGGCGGGCCTCGTTCTCAGTCAGCCCAACCACGCCGACCGGCGGCTGGCTGAACACGGCGGTGGCGACGGCCTCGTAGTCGAAGGCCTGCGGATTGTCCTTGAACACCGTCTGGTGGAAGGCGACCGCCTCGCGGATGGCGACCGGGGTCAGGTTCATCCGGTCGGTGACGTCGCCGATGGCCCAGATGTTGTCGATGTTGGTCCTGGAGAAGCCGTCGACCTTGATGGCCCCCTGCTCCGTCAGCTCGACGCCTGCCTTCTCGAGACCCAGCCCCTTCACATAGGGAATGCGACCGGTGGCGAACATGATGACATCGGTCTCGATGACCATGCCGTTCTCAAGACGGTTCACCAGACCGGTGTCGGTCTTCTCGATGGCTTCGTGCTGGCAGCCGAGGATGACCTTGATGCCCCGCTTCTCGATCTCCCCCGCCAGGTGGGCGCGGACGTCGTCGTCGAAACCGCGCAGGATGTTGGGGCCGCGATAGATCAGGGTCGTCTCGACGCCCAGCCCGGCGAAGATGCCGGCAAACTCCACCGCGATATAGCCGCCGCCCGCGATCAGGATGCGCTTGGGCAGTTCCGGCAGGTGGAAGGCCTGCTCCGAGGTGATGGCGTGCTCGATGCCCGGCATGTCCTCCGGCACCCACGGACGGCCGCCGGTGGCGATCAGGATCTTGTCGGCGGTGATCTCGCGATCCACCGATCCATCCTTCTTCAGGATCTGGACGGTGTGGGCGTCCTTGAACACGGCTCGACCGTGAACCAGATCGACGCCCGCCTTGCCGAGGTTGGCGGCATAGATGCCGGACAGGCGCGCGATCTCGACATCCTTGGCCTCAAGGAAGGTCGGCCAGTCGAATTCAGCGTTGTCGAAGGACCAGCCATAGCCCTCGGCGATATGCAGGCCGTGGCTGACCTCGGACGCCATGACCATGAATTTCTTGGGCACGCAGCCCTGGATCACGCAGGTGCCGCCGACGCGATACTCCTCCGCGATGGCCACCCGCTTGCCGCCCAGCGAGGTCAGCCGCGCCGCCCGCACCCCGCCCGATCCGGCGCCGATGACGAAGAGGTCGTAGTCGTAAGTGGTCATGATCGATCCGAAAGCGGCGCGGTTGAGGGTCTGGATGTAGACCGCCCTGACGGAAATCCAACCCACGGCGTGACGCCGCGCCGAGCACGCGCCACGCGTTGACCGTGCAGAACATTGGTTGGTAGCGTCCCCAGGCTGTTCATTGAAAAGGGGTTCATGATGTTCGTCGCCGCCCTCGCCGCCGCCCTTCTGACGGTCTCTCCGCAGGCCGCGCCGCAGCAGGTTCCGCCTGCTCAGGACCCCACGATCGAAGCGCCGGTCGCGCTGGAGGACGTCACGGTCACCGGTCGATCACTGGAAACACTCATCGACGACTTCGTGACCGAGGTCGCCGAGCCCAATCCGAACCGGGGCCTGGCGCGCTGGCGCGGGAATTTCTGCGTCGGCGTGGCCAATCTGAAGGGCGAGGCCGCCCAGTATCTGGTCGATCGCATCTCGACAGTCGCCGAGGATCTGGGCCTGCGCAAGGGCGCGCCGGGCTGCCGCCCGAACCTGCTGATCGTGGCGACCGACGAGGCCTCGGCTGTGGCCCAAGCCATGGTGCGAGAGCGGCGCAGCCGTTTCCGTCTGGGCGCCGGCGGGACGGACAGGGGTCTGACCGCGCTGCGCGATTTCCAGGAAACAGAGCGCCCGGTCCGCTGGTGGCAGCAAACCATGCTGATCGACAGCCAGACCGGCCAACGCGCCCAGCGCATCCCCGGCGAGTGCCGCCCCCCGTGCCAGACCATCGATCACGAGGTGCCGAGCGTGTCGATCTTCTCCGCGTCCCGCCTGAGCACTCAGTTGGTCAACGACATCCAACGCATGGTGGTGATTATCGACGCCACCAAGGTTTCGGATCTCTCGATCCTTCAGTTGGCCGACTATATCGCCATGGTGTCGCTGGCCCAGATCGATCCGGACGCCGACACTAGCCGTTACGCCTCGATCCTGAACGTCGTGGAAGACCCGGAGGCGGCTGACAGCCTGACCAACTGGGACCTGACCTATCTGCGAGGCCTCTATGAAGCCGAGCGCAATCGGGTGCGTGTGGCCTCGGATCGTCGCGCCATCGTGCGCTCCATCCGCGCTGAACACGCCCGGATGCGAGCGGACGGCGACCAGACCGACGCCAACTAGCGCCTGCCCTGGAGGTGAGATCATCAGATGATGGAATTCCTGGCCGCCGCCCTGCTGGCTACCGCCCAGGTTCCGCCATCCGCGCAAGATCCGGCCCCGACCCAGCTGGAGGACGTGGTCGTCAGCGGTCGCGAACTGGATCAGTTGATCTCCCGCTTCGTGGATCAGGTCGCCGCGCCCAACCGGGGCCGGGGCCTGGCGCGCTGGAACCAGCGCATCTGCGTCGGGGTGGCCAATCTGCGACCGGAAGTCGCCCAATATCTGGTGGATCGTATCTCCACCGTGGCTGAGGACGTGGGGCTGGAGCCGGGCGCGCCAGGCTGTCGCCCCAATATCCTGGTGGTCGCCACCGCCGATGATGAGGCCGCGGCGCGCGAGATGGTTGAGGACAGCACCCGAGTTTTCCGGATGGGCGGGACCGGCATGGACAGGGGCCGGCTCGCGCTCGCCGGCTTCCAGCAGACGAACCGGCCGGTCCGCTGGTGGCAGGTTAGCATGCCGGTCGATTCCCAGACCGGCGCCCGCGCCGTACGCCTGCCCGGCGACTGCGAAATGCCCGCCTGCGCCCAGGCCGAATTCAACTTCGCTGCTTACGCGCCGGTGATCAGCATCTCGTCCGCCTCGCGTCTGAATACCGAGATCGTCGACAACCTCATCCACACCATCGTGATCGTGGACGTCGATGAGGTCAGCGGTCTGTCAGCGCTGCAACTGGCCGACTACATCGCCATGGTGTCGCTGGCCCAGATCGACCCGGACGCGGACACCGGGACCTACGCCTCCATCCTGAATGTGTTCGAGGAGCCGGAGACCGTCGACACCCTGACCGGATGGGACCGGGCCTATCTGCAGGGACTCTATCAGTCCGAGCAGGACGACCGCATTCGTTCCTCGGCCCGCCGCCAGCTCGAGCTTTCGATCCGGCGCGCCCATGCGCGGGCGGGTCAGGCGACTGAGGAGTAGGCCCTCAGGGGTGGAGGACTTCCACCCCATCGTCCGTGCCGATGATGGCTTCGTCGGCGAGGTCCAGGAACAGGCCATGCTCGACCACGCCGGTGATCAGCTTCAGATCGTCGGCGAGACGGACGGGATCGTGGATGGCGGCGCACTTCGCGTCGTAGATCAGATTGCCGCCGTCGGTGCGCACCAGACCGCGCTCGGCGGTGCGGGCGCGGGCGGGCATTTCGATCTCGTGGTCGATCAGCACGTCGGCGATGCGGTTTCCGGTCGTCTTGTGACCGAAGGCGACGACCTCGATCGGCAGGGGGAACTGGCCCAGCACCGTCACCACCTTGGCCGTGTCGGCGATGCAAATGCAGCGGGCCGAGGCCTCCCACACCAGCTTCTCGCGCAGCAGGGCCGCGCCGCCACCCTTGATCAGGGCCAGACCGGGACCGACCTCATCGGCGCCGTCGACGGTCAGGTCGATGCGCGGCGTGTCCTCGAGCGTCGACAGGGTCAGGCCCAGCTCGCGCGCCAGTTCGGCGGTGGCTTCCGACGTCGGCACGCAACGCAGGCCTTCCAGCTTGCGCGCCGCCAGCGCCTTGACGAACCAGGCCGCCGTCGAGCCGGTGCCGAGGCCCACGACCATGCCCGGCTCCACCCGCAGGGCGGCGGCCTCGCCGGCGTTCTTCTTCTGGAGATCGGACATGGGCGGCTCGCTGGCTGGGGATTCGCGCGGACAGCGCGGGCTTTATCGGTCCGGGACCGTGCGGGAAAGCCTTGCCCCTACCCTCGCGCCTTCTTCGCGCGCATCATCTCCATGAATTTCGCCGCCCAGCCGGTCTTGGCGGTCTGCGGGGCGCGGGCGAGGCCGAGGTCGCCGGGAGCCACGTCGCTCGTGATCACCGAGCCGGAGCCCACCATGGCGCCCGCCCCGATGGTGACGGGCGCAACCAGCGCGCTGTTCGAGCCGACGAAGGCGCCCTCGCCCACCACGGTGCGGTGTTTGAAGAAGCCGTCGTAGTTACAGAAAATCGTCCCGGCGCCGATGTTGGCCTTGGCTCCCACCTCGCCGTCGCCGAGATAGGCCAGATGGTTGGCCTTGGCGCCCGCGGCCATCGAGACGTTCTTCACCTCGACGAAGTTTCCGATCTTCACACCCTCAGCCAGCCTGGCGCCCGGACGCAGGCGGGCATAGGGGCCGACCTCGGCGCCGCCGGCGACCGCCGCGCCCTCGACATGGCTGAAGCTGCGGATGCGTGCGCCGCCGGCGATTTTCGCGCCGGGGCCGAAGACGACATAGGGCTCGATCGTCGCGCCGCCGCCGACCTCGGTGTCCCACGAGAAGTGGACGGTCTCGGGGGCGGGCATGGTGACCCCGGCGGCCATGAAGGTCTCGCGCTGGACCTTCTGGAACAGGGCTTCGGCGACCGCCAGTTCGGACTGAGCGTTGACGCCCATGACCGAGTCTTCCGACGCCATGACGGCGCGGGTCGGAGCGCCGCGCCTGCGGGCCAGTTCGACGACGTCGGTCAGATAGTATTCGCCCTTGGCGTTGTCGTTCTTCACCTCGCCCAGCAGTTCGAACAACAGGCCGACCGGCGCGGCCATGACGCCGGAGTTGCAGGTGGTGATGGCCAGCACCTCGGCCGACGCCTCCTTGGCCTCGGTGATGGCGGTCAGGGTCTCGCCGTCCATGACCAGTCGGCCGTAGGCGCCGGGATCGCGTGCCTCGAAGCCGATGACCCGGACGCCTTCGCTTTCACCGAAGACCGGGTCGATGTCCGAGGCGCGCAGCAGGGGCACGTCGCCGTAGGTGATGACTACCTGGCCCTTGAAATCGCCCAGCACGGTCTCGGCGGCGCGGACAGCGTGGCCGGTGCCCAGCGGCGGGTCCTGAACGGCGATGGCGTCCTCGCCCAGCCGCTTGACCACATGCGCACGCACGTCCGGCGAGTGGGCGCCGACGACCACCACGATGCGCTCGCAGCCCAAGGCTTCCGCGGCATCGATGGCGTGGTCCAGCATGGCGCGGCCGCCGACCGGGTGCAGCACCTTGGGCAGCGGCGATTTCATCCGCGTCCCCTGCCCGGCGGCGAGGATAATGGCGGCCCTGGATTCAGGGGCTGTCGATTCGGTCTGGGTGGTCATGAATCGGTCCGGTCGATAGTCAGACCCAAGGTTTAGACCATCCGAACCGGCGACGGGAGACAGACCCATGACGACGCGCGACCTCGAGGGCTGGACCGTCGCCTTTGACCTGGACGGGACGCTGGTCGAAACCCATCGCGATCTGGTCGGGACGCTGAACCGGATGCTGGTGAAGCACGGCCTCCCCGAGGCGCCGATGGACAGTGCGGCGGCCCTGATCGGCGGCGGAGCGCGACCGATGCTGCAGCATGGTTTCGAGCGCGCGGGCGCGACCTGGGAAGAGGCGCACGCCCCGGCCGTGTTCGAGGAATTCCTGGCCGACTACGTCGCGCACATCGCTGACCATTCGCGCCCGTTCGACGGCGTGGTGGAGACGCTTGAACGGCTGGCGGTGCGCGGCGCCATCCTGTGTGTGGCGACAAACAAGCGGACGGACTTGTCTGAAATCCTTCTGGAAAAGCTGGACCTGACCCGGCATTTCGCGGCCATTGTCGGGCCGGACAAGGTCAGCGCCCGCAAACCCTCAGGCGCGCATCTGATCGAGGCAGTACGGCTGGCGGGCGGCGATCCGGCGAGGGCCGTGATGGTCGGGGACGCGGCTCCTGACACGGGCGCGGCGCGCGACCCGGGCATGCCCTGCATCGTCTGCACCTTCGGCTACAGTCCGGTCCCGCCCGCAGAACTGGGCGGCACGGTTCTGATCGACCGGTTCAGCGAAATCGAGAGTCTGGTTGCGGCGTTCGCCGCTCAGCCCGCCGCCTTGGCCGCATCGAACGCCTGACGCGCCTTGCCGATGCGGTCGAAATTGGCCTCGGCCCACATCCAGACGCCGCAGAAGGCCTCCGACAGGGTGAAGCCCATCTCCGTCAGCCGGTATTCGACGCGCGGCGGGATGACTGGATGGACCGTGCGGATGACCAGCCCGTCGCGCTCCATCTGACGCAGGGTCTGGGTCAGCATCTTCTGGCTGATGCCATTGCTCAGTTCGGCGATCCGGCTGAAGCGCTGCTCGCCGTGCTCGATCAGCACCTCCAGCACGATCATCGTCCATTTGTCCGCCACGCGGCCGATCACCTCGATGACCAGCGCCTCCACCTCGGGCGAGAGCGGCGGATGGTTCGGATGCGGATGGGCGTGAACGGCAGGCGCGGCCATGACTTTCCTGGCGGTAAGTACAGCACGTTTCGGTGCCTACTTTCTGATGGAGAGTATCAGCTATAGATGATCGCCCATCGGACTTCCAGATCACGGAGCACTCCCATGGACACCCGTAACGACACCATCCTGATCACCGGCGGCGGCTCGGGCATCGGCAAGGCCATGGCCGAGGCGATGCACGCGCGCGGCGCCAAGGTCATCATCGCCGGTCGCCGTCGTAATGCGCTGGAAGCGGTCGCCGCCGCCAACCCCGGCATGGCCGTCGAGACGCTGGACGTCGCCGACGCCGCCGATGTGAAGGCCTTCGCCGCCCGTGTCATCGCCGCCCACCCGGACCTGAACGTGGTCATCAACAACGCCGGGATCATGCAGGCCGAAGATCTGACCGCCGAACCGGTCGGGCTGGACATCGTCGAGCAGACCATCGCCATCAATCTGCTGGGTCCCATCCGCCTGACCGCCGCCCTGCTGCCGCACCTGAAATCAAAGGCGAAGGCGACCGTGGTGACGGTGTCGTCGGGTCTGGCCTTCGTGCCGCTGGCCGCCACTCCGACCTATTCGGCGACGAAGGCGGCCATTCATTCGTGGAGCCAGTCGCTGCGGACCCAGCTGAAGAACACCTCGGTCAAGGTGCTGGAATGGGCGCCGCCGGCCGTGGCCACCGACCTGATGCCGGGCCATGCGGAGAACCCCAACTCCATGCCGCTGGCCGACTTCACCGCCGAGAGCCTGTCGCTGTTCGAAGCGGGCGGTCTGGACGAAATCCTTGTCGAGCGGGTCAAATTTCTGCGCGGCGCCGAAGCCCGGGGCGACTACGCCAAGGTCTATTCCATCCTCAACGATGGAACCCACTGATCATCGACACCGCCGGATCGCAGCCGAAACGGTTGCGGTTCGGCTTCGGCGTTAACATGTAGAACGGCCCTGCCCTCCCCAAGGCCGCTCGCATGCTCCGTCGCCTCTTCTCGACCCCGCTCTGGATCCGCACCTTCGCGGGCATGGTCCTGGGCGTCATCGCCGGCCTGCTGCTGGGCCAGAATGCCGAGACCTGGCTGGGGCCGATCGGCGACGTCTATCTGAACCTGATCCGCATGGTGGTTGCGCCGCTGGTGCTGTTCACCATCGCCAGCTCCATCGCCAAGCTGGGCGAAGGCGTCGGCGCGGTGCGGCTGGCGGTGCGGACCATCGTCTGGTTCGCCATTACCTCCCTGCTGGCCGTGCTGGTCGGCTTCGCGGTGGCGCACATCATCAACCCCGGCATGGGCCTGTCCGACCTGCCGCTGGGCACGGTGCGCGAGCGGGAGATTCCCACGCCGCTGGAGGTGCTGATCGGCATCGTCCCGACCAATCCCTTCGCCGCCCTGAGCGAAGGCAAGGTGCTGCAGATCATCTTCTTCTCGGCCCTGGTCGGCGCGGCGCTGGTGGCGCTGGGCGACCGGGCGCAGGGCGTACGGCGGCTGGTCGACGAAGGCGCCGCCGTCGTCTTCCGCATTACCCGCTGGGTGATCCAGCTGACGCCCTTCGGCGTGTTCGGCCTGATCGCCTCGGTCGTCGGCGGCTACGGCTGGGAGGCGCTGCTGCCGCTCGGCAAGTTCATCATCGCCATCTATGTGGCCTGCCTGTTCCACATTCTGATCGTCTATTCCGGCCTGCTGAAGCTGCACGGGCTGAAGGTGATCAGCTTCTTCCGCGGCGCGTTCGCGGCGATGCAGACGGCCTTCGCCACCTCGTCCTCGCTGGGCACCCTGCCGGTGACCCTGCGCCAGACGGTCGAGCGCCTGGGCGTGCCGCAGGCCTATGCGGCCTTCGCCGTGCCGCTGGGCGCCAGCGTCAAGATGGACGGCTGCGGCGCCATCTATCCGGCCATCGCGGCCATTTTCATCGCCCAGTATTTCAAGATCGACCTCAGCCTGACCCAGTACGTCCTGATCGGCCTGACCGCTGTTCTGGGCTCGCTCGGCACGGCGGGAGTGCCGGGCACCAGCATCGTCATGCTGACCCTGACCCTGGCCACCGCCGGTCTGCCGCTGGAAGGAATCGGCTACATCGTCGCCATCGACCGGATCATCGACATGATGCGGACCATGACCAATGTGACCGGCCAGATGCTGGTGCCGGTGCTGGTGGCCAAGGAGGAGAAGATCCTCAACGAGGACATCTACGACGGGCGCGTGGCCTGGCTGCCGGGCGATCCGGAGGCCGAAACGCCGGATGCGGTGAAAGCTTCCGGCATCTAGGCTTGCACCATCCGGGAGGTCAGGCTATGTCCGCGCCTCCCCGGACGGCGAACGGCCTTCGGGGCCCGAAAGATGGATGTGTAGCTCAGCGGGAGAGCACCTCGTTCACACCGAGGGGGTCACAGGTTCAATCCCTGTCACATCCACCATTTCCCGATAGAGACGTATTCAGAACGCCCGAAGTTTGCCGTTGGTAAGTTCGATCGCGCCCTTCAAAGCGTCGGCTTTGAAATTCTCAAACCACAAGTTCGGGGCGCAATCGGTCACAAAGACGGGCAACTCCGCTTGAGCCTCAACGTCACCCCAAGGCGTAACGAAACTCCCGAAGATGGCCAGTTTTCCGTCATACAGGGACGTATAGAGCGGCACTGCTTCGCCAGAACCAAAAGCCAATCGCCTGTTGTGCATTTTTTCAATCGTAAAAACGCCTAGCAATCCTTCCAAGGCTACCACATCATCAAATTTATTCTCTGAGATCAGGCCATTTCGCATGAGAACGACTGCAAACTCCTTCGCAAGCCGTTTATCGGAAAATAGATAGTCAGGCACATCTTGCACAAGAGTCCGAATAACTAGCAGCTCTCGCGGCCGTAAAGATTCAGAAACCTGAAACGTCCCATTCACGAGACCAACTAATTTTTTGAGTGCCGCATTCAAAGTCTTCTGAGCGCGAACCTTGGGCATCTGAAACCGCGCCCGGCACCATTCATCGGTCTTGATCTCAAGCCCAGCAACAGTCGCCCGGCGGACATCCCCAGCCGACGCAGATGGTGCAGCCATATGACCGAGCCGCCAGAACGTCCAAGGCAAGGTCATAAGGGCATCGGACATCAGACGAGCGCCTTCGACGGTTTTTCCCTGATCACGGTCGGTAAAATGGAATGCAAAGTCGCCGACATCACGCACTAGCCTGTGCCCATGCGTTCGGAACCGAAGCCAGCTGAAAATTCGATCCAAATTCCGCGTGTCCAGCGTACCGTCCAGCAAGGCCTCCACTCGGCGCTGCATTTCTTCCTGGTTCAGATCGTCGGCCATTATTCGCTGGCCGGGAGCAGTTGCTTCTTGAAAATCCACATCACCCGCCTGACGCCTCCACCGGCAACCGAACGATCACGTCGTCGACCTGAACGCCGCCGCGGTCGATGACCAGGTTCTGGTAGTTGCGCTGGCCGTCCTGGGTTTCCGATTCGACGTCCTCGACCTCGGTGCGGAACTGGCGGCGCAGGTAGGTGGACAGTTCGCCCGCCGTGACCAGGCGGTCGCCGTCCAGGTCCGCCTCGCCCGACAGGCCCTCGCGCAGGAAGTGGGACAGATAGCCTCCGGCGCGGAACTTGTCGGCCACGGCGCTGGTCAGGTCCTCTTCGGAACTGAACAGACCCATGACGCCTGGGCGGTCGACGACGTTGCGCGCGAAGCCGCCCGAGAAGCAGGAATCGATCACCAGTAGGGCCAGCCGGGTGTCGAGGCCCGCGAAGAGTTCGCCCATCTCGACATCGCTGATCTCGCCGTCGCGCAGGACGATGGCTTCGCTCTTGCCGTCCGGCTCGACGCCGCTGACCGGGACCTCGGTCTGGTTGCCGTGACCCGAGAAGAAGAACAGGAAGACGTCATCCGGCCGGGCCTGGGCGGCGACGCGGGCGAAGGCCGAGCGGACGCCCTCCACGGTGGCCTCGGCGTTGGTCAGGACAACGCTGGCCTCATTCAGCGAGCCCTCGCGCTGCAGGGTCTCGGCCAGTTTGCGGGCGTCCTCATCGGTGAAGGACAGGTTGTTGGCCGTTCCGGCGTAGTCGGAGACCCCGACCATGACCGCATGGATGCGCGGTCCGCCCGGGGCGGTGGCCTGACGCGCCGACTCGCGGCCCGGCTCGACGGTGAAGCGGTAGGAGCCGGTCTCGCCGGGGCGGAAGGAGGTGACCTGCACCTGGTACTCGCCGTCTTCCGGCAGGATGATCTGCTGCCGGCTGTCGGTGCCGTCCTCGCCGTCGTCATTGTCGAACTGCTCGCCCGAGGGCGTGCGGACGATGGTGTAGGCGTCGAAGGCCGAGGAGGTCAGTTGGACCGCCACCCGATCCCCACGCCGACCAGTGAAGGTGTAGAGGTCGAAATATTCGCCGCTGTCGAGGGTGTCGTCGCCCGGGGTCAGGGCGCCGCCGACGGTCTGGCCGATCTGGATCGCGCCGCCGGGCGAGGCTTGTTCAGCCGGAGCGACGGCCATGGACGGCGGCTTGCCCGCCCCGGCCCCGTCCTCGACGGACAGGCGATAGGCTCCCCGCTCGCCCGACGCATAGCTGGTGGCCGAGATGACGTAGTCGCCGTCCGCCGGTAGGGTGACCAGCAGGCGGCTGTCGCGCGAGCCCTCGGCGGTCGCGTCATCGTCATTGTATTCCGAGAAGCCGTTCGGCCCGGTGACCGCGGCATAGGGATCGAAGGCGCTGGAGCTGAGACGGATGTCCAGTTGCTGTCCGCGCCGACCGGCGAAGCTGTAAGCGTCGATGAACTCGCCGCTGGCCAGGGTGTCGTCGCCCGATTCCAGCGCGCTCGATACCGACTGGCCCAGCCGGATCGAACCGGCCGGCGCCGCCGTCGCCTGGGAGGCGGCCGGAGCCGCGCCGCCGGTGGTCAGGCGCAGGGTGTAGGCGCCCGTCTCACCCGACTGATAGCTGGTCGCCGCGACCGTGGCCTCGCCGTCCGCCGGGGCGGTGAAATGGATGCGGCTGTCGCGCGAGCCGCGCGCCGCCGGATCGTCGTCGTTGTCCTCGCTCAGCCCGCCCGGGCCGCGCACGATCAGATAGGGGTCGAAGCCCGTGCCCGACAGGGTCAGTTCGTAGGTCTCGCCGCGACGCAGGGCGAAGCTGTAGTTGTCGGCGTACTCGCCCGTGCTGAGGGTCGCATCCCCGGGCTCCAGCCGTCCACGCACCGACTGGCCGGGGCGCAGAACCTCAAGCGCTTGTCTGCCCGCCTGGCCGCTGCTCTGCGCGGGAACCGTCTGCACCGGCGGGGTCGAGGCCGGGCCTCGCGCGGTCTGGCCGCCGACGGCCGGGGTGTCCGGGCGCATGGTCTGGGCCAAGACCGGCGCGGTCAGCACGGTCAGGGCGGTGGTGGCGACGAGAATGGTGCGAAGCATGGTGATCCCTCAATCGGTCCAGCTTGGCCTGCCCCGCCCCGCTTGTCAGCGACCTAGACACGTCATGTCAGGAATCAGCAGAACCGTGGTACAGGGTCGCGCTTCCGCCTTTATTGCAGCGCACATGCCCCGCCCTTCGCCCGCCGAATGGTTGGCGCGCGCCGCGTTGGCGCCCTACGGACCTGCCCATGCCCTTCCCCGCCAGCCATCCCGCGCTCGACCGAGCGCTTTCCGAACGCGGCTATGCCGAGCCCACCGCCGTCCAGGCCGCCGTGCTGGAGGCCGAAGCCGGCCGTGACCTGCTGGTCTCCGCCCAGACCGGCTCGGGCAAAACGGTCGCCTTCGGTCTCGCGCTGGCTCACACCCTGCTGGGCGACGCCGAGCGGTTCGCCGACAACGCCGCCCCGGTCGCCCTGGTCATCGCCCCGACCCGCGAACTGGCCCTGCAGGTGTCCAAGGAATTGGAGTGGCTCTACGCCAACACCGGCGCCCGCATCGCCACCTGCGTCGGCGGCATGGACCCGCGCGCAGAGCGCCGGGTGCTGGACCGCGGCGCCGCCATCGTGGTCGGCACGCCTGGCCGCCTGAAGGACCATATCGAGCGCGACGCGCTGGACCTGTCCGAGCTGAAGGCCGTCGTCCTCGATGAGGCCGACGAAATGCTGGACATGGGCTTCCAGGAAGACCTGACCTTCATCCTCGACCAGGCACCGGCCGAGCGTCGGACTCTGCTGTTCTCGGCCACCATCGCGCGCGACATCGCCGAACTGGCCAAGACCTATCAGCGCGACGCCTTCCGCATCGACACCGTGGTCAAGAACGCCTCGCACGGCGACATTGAATACAAGGCGATCCGCATCGCCCCGCACGAGATCGAGCACGGCGTCGTCAACGTCCTGCGCTATTTCGAAAGCCCGGGCGCCCTGGTGTTCGCCAACACCCGTGAGCGGGTGAAGCATCTGACCGCCAGCCTGCGTGAGCGCGGCTTCTCGGTGGTCGGCCTTTCGGGCGAGCTGACCCAGTCGCTGCGTTCGGAAGCCCTGCAGGCCCTGCGCGACGGCCACGCCCGCGTCTGCGTGGCCACAGACGTCGCCGCGCGCGGTCTGGATTTGCCGGACCTGGGCCTGGTCATCCACGCCGAGATCCCGGTCAACAAGGCCACCCTGCTGCACCGTTCGGGCCGCACCGGCCGCGCGGGCAAGAAGGGCGTCTCGGTCCTGATGGTCAGCCATACGCGCCGTCGCAAGGTCGAGATGATGTTGAACTCGGCCTCCATCAAGGCCGAGTGGTCGGGCGCCCCGTCCGCTGACGAGATCCGCGCCAAGGATCACGAGCGGATGCTGACCGATCCGATCCTGATGGCCGAGGCCGACGAAGAGTCGATCGCCATGGGCAAGGAACTGCTGGAGCGGACCTCGCCCGAGCACGTGGCAGCCGCCCTGATCCGGCTGTACCGCGAGAAGCTGCCGCCGCCCGAGGACGTGCAGGACGACGAGCGCATGAAGCGCGCCCAAGAAACCGGCCGCAACGAGCGCGGCCAGAAGGACGGCCCGCTGGTCGACTTCGCCCGCGGCGGCGACATGACCTGGTTCCGCGTCAACATCGGCCGCGAGAAGAACGCCGATCCCAAGTGGCTGCTGCCGCTGATCTGCCGTCTGGGCCACGTCACCAAGCGCGACGTCGGCTCGATCAAGATCTTCGACCGCGAGACCAAGTTCGAGATCACCGCCGACGCCGAGGCCAAGTTCCGCGCCGCCATGGCCCAGTCGAACGACGAGGGCGTGACCATCCAGGACGCCGTGGCTCCGGCCGCGGGCGAGAAGAGCCTGCGCAAGTGGGACAAGCCGCAAGGTGATCGTCCGGACCGTGGCGACAAGCCCTTCCGCAAGCCGCGCTTCGAGGGCGAAGGCTCGAAGAAGCCATGGGCCCCGCGTGAGGATCGTCAGGACGGCGACGCCCCGCGCAAGCCGTGGAAGGCCCGCGAGGACCGCGCCGAGGGCGATGCGCCGAAGAAGCCCTGGGCGCCGCGCACCGATCGCGAGGCCGCGCCGTCCGAGGACGCGGGCGCCAAGCCGAAGTGGGTGAAGCGCACCAAGGACGGCCCGACGCCGGAAGGCAAGAAGGCGTGGGTGGACAAGCCCAAGGGCGACAAGAAGCCGTGGCAACCCCGCGCTGAAGGCGGCGCCAGCGGTGACCGTCCGTGGACCGGCAAGCCCAAGCCCGGGTTCAAGAAGCCCGGCGGCAAGCCCCCTTTCAAGGGCAAGCCGCGCGGCTGATCTCAGTCGACGGTCGCGACGATCGGGGCCTTCAGCACCGCATGGAGGCCCGGGTCGCCGTCCCGATAGTCGAGATGGCCGCCAAGCTGGGTGACCAGACTGCCGATCATCATCGAGCCGAACCCCTGGCCGGCCTGATGCCCGCCCTTGCCCGCGTCCTCGACCGCGAGGCGCAGCGACTGACCATCCTCCGACAGGCGGATGCGGATCGGGCCGGGCCGACCGTCATAGGCGTATTTCTGGGCGTTGATGATCAGCTCGGTCAGGATCAGGCCGAGGGTCACCGCCCTGCCCGCCTCGACCTGGACCGGGGTCAGGTCATGCTCCAGCTGGGCGCTCCAGTCGGCGCCGACCGAAGCCCCGAGATCCTCGATCAGTTCGACGAAATAGCGCGCCAGATCAACCGTTGAGCTGGCCTCGGCCCGATAGAGGCGGCTGTGCACCATCGACACCGCGCGGACGCGGCGACGGGCCTCGAGCAGTTGTGCCTGAGATTCCGGATCGGCCTGACGGGCCTGCAGGCCGAGGAAGGACGAGACCAGGGTCAGGCTGTTCTGGACGCGGTGATTGACCTCGCGGATCAGGAATTCCTGTTGCTCCAGCCGCAGGTCGCGCTCGCTGAGCGAGGCCTGAAGCGAGCGGTTCAGATTGCGCAGCTGGCTGACGGCGGCGAAGTCGGTCAGGGCGTCACGCAGGCGAATGACGGATTCGACCTGCGCCGGGGTCCAGCGGCGCGAACGGCCGCGCACGGTCTCGGACCAGGCCTCGAAAGAGTTGCGCGGCGTCAACACGCCGTTGTCGCCGACCTTCTTCGCGGTTGAAGGATCGCCCGCCCAGCGGACGGTCTCGACGATCTCGGCGCGGAACCACAGGATCGTCAGCGGCCGCTCGCCCTGCAGATGGACGCCCAGCAGGCCGCTGCCCTGTTCGGTCCAGTTCGCCGCCTCGGGACGGCGTTGGGACAGGGCGTGGGTCGCCAGCGGGCGCAGGCCCGGCTGGTCCGCCACCCACTGGGCCAGGGCCGTGATCGCGGCCTCGGGCGGGGTGACGCCGAAACGGTATTGGCCGCCCGCCCCGATGACCGCCACGCCGTCGGCGTCGGTCAGATCAGCCAGATCGCGTCCATTGGCGGCCAGGGACTCCTCCAGCGCCCGATCCGTCGGCAGATGGCCGATCAGTTCGTCCTCCAGCTGACGCAGGCGGGTGCGCTCGCGATACAGCTCGGCGTCGCCCTTGGCCTTGATCTGACGGGCCAGGCCGCGCGCCAATGTCGTGGCCGCCATGCGCAGCTCGAACGGCAGCAGTTGCGGCCGGGCGCTGTGGCAGGCCACCAGCCCCCACAGCTCGCCGTCAATGATGATGGAGACCGAGGCCGAGGCCCGGACGCCCATATTGCTTAGGTATTGCAGATGGACCGGAGAGACGCTGCGCAGACCGCAGTCGCTCATGTCCAGCGGCTTGCCGGGCGCGGCGGGACGCAGGGGCTCGGGCTGGTAGCGGGAGTCCGGAATCACCCGCACCGGATTGCGGACATAGAGGGCGCGGGCCTGACGTGGGATGTCGGTGGCCGGGAAGTGGTGGTTCTGGAAGGATTCGACCTCGGACGAGCGCGCCTCGGCCACGACCTGCCCGGCCTCGTCCTCGAGGAAGCGGTAGATCATGACCCGGTCGAAGCCGGTCAGGGCGCGGAAGGCCTCGGCGGCCCGCTCGCAGACCGCCCGAACGCTTGTGGCCCGCTCCAGCGCCGCGCCGGCGCCGTCGAGACGACTGATCAGTTCGATGCCCGGCTGGGCGCCCTGGGAGCTTTGCTCGACCTCGATGATCAGTCCGGTGTCATGGGTTCGGGCGATGACGTCGTAGTCCAGCCCGTCGACGCCGCGCCACCGTCCGGCGAACCCGTCCTGACCGATTCCGGCGGCGCCGCGCAGTCGGGTGGTGACCCGATCGCCCAGCAGGTCCTCGACCGACCGGCCGATCCAGCTCTCCGTGCCGGTGAGGCGGGTCATGCGGCCCGCTTCGCGGCGGACCCTCAGGTCCTGCGGATCAAGAACGAGCAGCAGACCGTGGGGCTGGATCGCTTCCGGAATGTGGATCGGCTCACGGTCGCAGCCGTTCAGGTCCAGTCGCTCTTCGGTCGCCACGGCGTCTGTCATGCACACGAACTTCACCGGGCGGGTGGAACCAGCAGTCGGAAGGCCAGATCGAACGCGTCACGCCCGCCCTTCAAAACGTCCTCCGGCGTCGCCCGCCCCGAGGCGCACGCAGAGTGCATCACGCGCATGAACGCATGCCAACGCGATCCGGTTTCATCGCCCCACGGATCAAGAAACTCAAGGCCCGTCAGAGGGATGCCGTCGCGGACCATCGCCTTCTGCATGACGCGGCCGCCCAGCATCGAGCCCTCCGCGACGTAGACCCAGCCGATGGCTTCACCATAGGTCGGCAGGCCGACAACCGGCTCGCCCGGCGGCGTCGGGACGCCCAAGGCCTCCAGCCCGGCGAGGATCAGCAGGGAGCGGCGGTCGGGATCATAGCCGCCGGCCTCGAAATGCTTTCGCCACGGCGCCACCGCCGCCTCGACGGCGCTGTGCAGCACATGAAAGCGGGCCACCAGGGCGGGCCGTTCGTCCAGATCGCGCAGGCGACGTTCAACGTCAGCCTCGGTCTCGATGGCGGTGTGGATTTCGGCCGTGGCCGTACGAAGGGTCTGAAGCACGGGTGAGACTGACATTCATTATCTGTAACAGCATCCGCGACAGTGTCACCCTGCCTGCGACCATTGATCCGGCGCTGTAACCGTTTACGCTGTCCGGCGAAGAGCTCAGACGGCGGGCAACGCCGCGAGCGGATCAACTCGTTGTGGGCAGGAAATATGGCGGACGTCCGGCTGACCGGCGTGACCAAGCGGTTCGGGACGACCGAGGTGCTGAAGGGAATCGATCTGGAGATCCAGGACGGCGAATTCGTCGTCTTCGTCGGGCCTTCAGGCTGCGGAAAATCGACCCTGCTGCGCACCATCGCGGGTCTGGAGGAGGCCTCCGGTGGCGAGATCGCCATCGGCGGACGCAAGGTCAACGACCTGTCGCCGTCGGACCGGGGCATCGCCATGGTGTTCCAGTCCTATGCGCTCTATCCGCATATGAGCGTCTATGAAAACATGGCCTTCGGGCTGGAACTTGCGAAGGCGGACAAGGCGGAGATCGACCGCCGGGTGCGCGCCGCCGCCGAGACGCTGAACATCACCGACTATCTGGACCGCAAGCCCAAGGCTCTGTCTGGCGGCCAGCGCCAGCGCGTCGCCATCGGCCGGGCCATCGTGCGCGAACCCGAGGTCTTCCTGTTCGACGAGCCCCTATCGAACCTGGACGCCGCCCTACGCGTGCGCATGCGCTACGAGTTCGCCAGCCTGCATGAGCGGCTGAAGACGACGATGATCTATGTCACCCACGACCAGGTCGAAGCGATGACGCTGGCGGACCGGATCGTGGTGCTGAACGGCGGGGTGATCGAGCAGGTCGGCGCGCCGATGGAGTTGTACGAACATCCGCGCAACCTGTTCGTGGCCGAATTCATCGGAAGCCCGAAGATGAACCTGATCCCCGGCGAGATCGTCACGGCAACGGAAAAGGGCGCGACCGTGAAGACGGCGCAGGGCGACACGCTGAAGGTCGCGGTGGACGCGTCCAGCGCCCGGGCCGGAGACGCTGTCACGCTGGGCATCCGGCCTGAACATCTGGCGACTGGCGGCAAGACCGGCACGATCAGGGCCGTCGTCACCTTCGCTGAGACCCTGGGCCACGCCACCTTCGCCTATGCCGCCTATGGCGACGCGGCGCTGACGATCCAACTTCCCGGCGAAGTGCGGCCCAAGGCCGGCGAGAGCCTGAGCCTGACCGTCCCGGCGGATCAGGCGCATCTGTTCGACGCCGAAGGCCTCGCTTTCGATCGTCTCTGAGCGGAACGCTTGTTGCGTCGCACAAGGCGGCGCCCCTAGATGGCGGCCATGCCCTCCCCGGCCACGCTGACCATCGACCTGAACGCGCTCGCCGCGAACTTCCACACCCTCCAGGCCGTGGGCGGCGCGCCCGTGCATCCGGTGGTGAAGGCCGACAGCTATGGTCTCGGCGCAGCCGCCTGCGGGACGCGGCTGATGGCGGAGGGCGCGCGCACCTTCTTCGTGGCCCGCACTGCCGAGGGCGAGGCCCTGCGTCAGGCCTTGGGCGCCGAGCCAGCCATCTATGTGCTGGACGGCTGCCTGACCGGCCACGCCGGGCGGCTGAAGGCGGCGAGCCTGCGGCCCGTGCTGAACACGCCCGCCCAACTGGCCGAGTGGCGCGAGGCGAACGGCGGCGGGGCGGGCCTGCAGATCGACACCGGCATGAACCGGCTGGGCTTCCGCCTCGAGGACGCGCCCGAGCCGTTCGACGGGCTGGAACTGGTGCTGAGCCACCTCGCCTGCTCGGACGATCCCGGCGAAGCCATGAACGCCCGCCAGCGCGACGCCTTCGCGGCGGCGGCGGCGCGCTATCCGGGGGCCGTGCGGTCGTTCGCCAACTCGGGCGGGGTCTTCCTGGGTCCCGACTACGCCTTCGACGCCCTGCGCCCCGGCATCTGCCTGTACGGCGGCGGGCCGGAGGGGCGTCCCGATCCCCGCATCAGGGCGGTCGCGACGCTGGAGGCCGAGGTGCTGCAGGTGCGCGAGGTGCCAGCGGGTGAAACGGTCGGCTATTCGCGCGGCTTCCTGGCTGAAGGCCCCACCCGGATCGCCACCTGCGCGGCGGGCTATGCCGACGGCCTGCTGCGCGCCTACAGCCCCAATGGGGCGGTCTTCGTGGCCGGAGAAATCCGGCCCATTCGCGGGCGGGTGTCCATGGACGTCTGCGCGGTGGAGGTGACCGGGCTGGACGTGTCCGTCGGCGACAGGGTCGAGCTGTACGGCGCCCACCGGATGATCGATGACGCGGCGGCGGCGGCGGGCACGATCAGCTATGAGCTGCTGACATCGATCACTGCCCGGGTTCCGAGGCTCTACGTCGGCTGAACCGCATGCGTCATTTTTGGACGTACGCCCTTCCCGCCCCTCTGCCCGAACGGCTCCGCCTGCGCTAAGCCAGCGTCATGGCCAGAGATAATGCAATCTACGTCTGTCAGTCCTGCGGGGCGGTGCACGGCAAATGGTCCGGGCAGTGCAGCGCCTGCGGGCAGTGGAACTCCATCGTCGAGGAAAGCCGCTCGGCCCCGCCGGGCGCGCTGAAGCCTGCCGCGACCAGCCGAACGCGCGGCCTGCAGTTCGAGACCCTGCAGTCCGACACGCCCGAGCCGCCGCGCATCATCACCGGCGTGGCCGAATTCGACCGGGTCTGCGGCGGCGGCGTGGTTCCGGGCTCGGCCCTGCTGCTGAGCGGCGATCCCGGCGTCGGCAAGTCGACCCTGCTTCTGGAGGTCGCCGCCAAGGCCGCCCTCGCCGGTCGCCGCGTCGCCTATATCTCGGGCGAAGAGGCGGTGGAGCAGATCCGCTCGCGGGCCCGCCGGATGGGGTTCGAGAAGGCGCCCGTCGAGCTGGCCTCGGCCACGGCCCTGCGGGAGATCCTCGGCACGCTGAAGCGCGAGAAGTTCGACATCGTCATCGTCGACTCGATCCAGACCCTGTGGTCCGACGCCCATGAGGCCGGGCCGGGCTCGGTGACCCAGGTCCGCGCCTGCGCCAGCGAGATGGTGCGGCTGGCCAAGTCGGGCGGCCCGGCGGTCGTGCTGGTGGGCCACGTCACCAAGGATGGTCAGGTCGCCGGACCGCGCGTGGTCGAGCATATGGTCGATGCCGTGCTGAGCTTCGAGGGCGAGCGCGGCTATCCATTCCGCATCCTGCGCGCGGGCAAGAACCGCTTCGGCGCGACCGACGAGATCGGCGTGTTCGAGATGGGCGACAGCGGCCTGCGCGAGGTCAGCAATCCCTCGGCCCTGTTCCTCGGCGAGGGCAAGGATCGGGCGCCCGGCGCGGCGGTGTTCGCGGGCATTGAGGGCTCGCGCCCCGTGCTGGTCGAGATGCAGGCTCTGGTGTCCAAGTCGGCCTATGGCACGCCCCGCCGCGCGGTCGTGGGTTGGGACACGGGACGGCTGGCCATGGTGCTGGCGGTGCTGGAGGCGCGCTGCGGCATCGGCTTCGGCGATCAGGACGTCTATCTGAACGTGGCGGGCGGGCTGAGGATCAATGAGCCCGCGGCAGACCTCGCGGCGGCGGCGGCCCTGATCAGCTCGGCGATGGACATGCCCCTGCCGCAGGGCTGCGTGGTCTTCGGCGAGATCAGCCTGTCCGGCGAACTGCGCGCCGTGGGCCGGGCCGAGGCGCGGCTGCGCGAGGCCCAGAAACTGGGCTTCGACCAGGCCCTGTCCCCGGTCCTGACGGTCAAGGACAAGGGGGTGAAGATCACCGGCATCAGCCGGCTCAGCGAAGCCGTCGAACGAATCTCGCAAAACCGCTATTGAGGACCGAACGTCCGGGTCTTGAGCGCGCATGAACGGTTTTGACGTCGTCGCCATTCTGGTTCTGTTGGCCTCCGGCGCCGCCGGCTGGGTGCGCGGCGGCACGCGCGAGATCATCACCCTGCTCAGCTTCGTGCTGGCGGCTTTCATCGCCCTGATCGCCCTGCCGGTGACGGCCCCCATCGGGCGGATGCTGGTCGACGTCGATTGGATCGGCACCATCTTCGCTGCCATCCTGTCCTTCCTGATCATCTATTTCGGCATCCGGATCTTCGGCTCGATCCTGTCGAAGCGCGCGCAGGCGCATCCGCAGCTGGGCGGCGTGGACCGGGTCGTCGGCGTCTTCGTGGGCGCGGCGCGCGGCCTTGTGCTGCTGGGCGCAATCCATCTGGTCATCGTCGCGGCCCTGCCGGGCGAAAAGACCCCGCGCTGGCTGAGCGAGGCCGCCGTCCGGCCGCTCACCGCGGGCGCCGCCCGGGCCATCCAGATCATCCTGCCTGGCATCGGCAAGGGCGCGGACGCCCTGACCCCGATCGTCTCTTCGTCCGTGAGCAAAGGATTTTCGGACGAAGAAGCCTTGCCCTCGCCCCAAACAGACAATACTTCGCCGCCGTCCACCCGACGCTAGAGTCCTTACCGCTTCATCGGAGCCCCACGATGAGCCGCCTCGACCATTCCATCGCCGCCCCGGTCGTTCACCGGGAGCATCACCGTGACGCCGACGACGACCGTCCGCGCCTGGAATGCGGGGTCTGCGGCGTCTGGGGCGCGGACGAGGACGAAGCCTCCTCCATCGTCGCTCTGGGTCTGCACGCCCTGCAGCACCGCGGTCAGGAAGCCTGCGGCATTGCCAGCGTCCACGACGCCCGCTTCTACACCGAGCGCCACATGGGTCTGGTCGGCGAAGCCTTTGGCGGCGCCAATCTGGCCGAGCGCATGCCGGGTTCAGCGGCCGTGGGCCACACCCGCTACTCCACCGCCGGCGGGAGCTTCCTGCGCAACATCCAGCCGATGTTCGCCGATCTGGACCAGGGCGGCATCGCCATCGCCCACAACGGCAACCTGACCAACTTCAAATACCTGCATAGCCAGCTGGTCTCGGAAGGCGCCATCTTCCAGTCGACCTCGGACTCCGAGGTGATCCTCCACCTGATCGCCCGCAGCCGGAAGGCCAAGATCGTCGATCGCTTCATCGACGCCATCGGCCGCATCGAGGGCGGCTACGCCCTGGTCTGCCAGACCCGTTCGAAGATGATCGGCGCCCGCGACCCGCTGGGCATCCGTCCGCTGGTGCTGGGCCGTCTGGGCGACGCCTGGGTGCTGGCGTCCGAGACCTGTGCGCTGGACACCATCGGCGCCACCTTCGTGCGAGACGTCGAGAACGGCGAGGTCATCGTGATCGACCACGACGGCCTGCGCTCGGTGAAGCCCTTCCCCGAGAAGGCCGCCCGCCCCTGCCTGTTCGAGTATGTCTACTTCGCCCGTCCCGACAGCGTCGTGAACGGCAAGTCGGTCTATGAGGTCCGCAAGCGCATGGGCCGCGGCCTGGCCCGCGAGTATCCGATCGAGGCCGATGTGGTCGTGCCGGTACCGGACTCCGGCGTGCCCGCCGCCCTCGGCTATGCGCAGGAAAGCGGCATCCCCTACGAGATGGGGATCATCCGCAGCCACTATCTGGGCCGCACCTTCATCCAGCCCAGCCAGGGCGCCCGCCAGAAGGGCGTGCGAATGAAGCACAGCCCGAACCGCGAGGTTCTGGCCGGCAAGCGTGTGGTGCTGATCGACGACTCCATCGTGCGCGGCACCACCTCGGTGAAGCTGGTGCGCGCCGTCCGCGCGGCGGGGGCCAAGGAGGTCCACCTGCGCTCGGCCTCGCCGCCGATCCTGTACCCGGACTTCTACGGCATCGACATGCCGGAGCGGGACCAGCTGATCGCCGCCAACAAGACGCTGGAAGAGATGCGCGCCTATCTGGAAGTCGACTCGCTGGGCTTCCTGTCGGTCGACGGCCTGTACGGCGCCATGGAGGCCGGCCCGCGTGACCCGCGCGCTCCCCAGTTCACGGACCACTATTTCACGGGAGACTATCCGACCCGTCTGCTGGACCGTGAAATCGAGGAAGGCGGTCGCGAGGACAACACCCGGCAACTTTCCCTGCTGGTGAGCGCTTAGGACCGCATGGTCCAGCTCGGCTACTTCACCGTCGACACCCTCGATATCGGGAAGGCCAAGGTCTTCTACGGCGCCCTGTTCGGCTGGCGGTTCGATGAGGCCGCCTCCGGCCCGACCTATGCCCATGTGGCGGACAGCGATCCGGCCTTCGGCTTCACCAAGGTCGAGCGGGCCAAGGACTTCAGCCACCTTTACTTTCGCGTCGAGGACGTGGACGCCCTGTGCGCCCGCGTGGTCGAGCTGGGCGGCAAGGCGGCCATCCCGTCCGACAGCCCCTCGGGCCGTTCGGTCGTGGTCTGCGACGATCAGGGTATCAGCTTCAGCCTGTGGTCGCCCGCCGCGGGGTACTGATCGCCGGTTTCGCTTCCGGTCCTGCCGACGCCGCGCTATCAGCGCGGCATGACTTCCGACCTTCCCCTGAAAGACCGTATCGCTCTCGTCGTCGGGGCTTCACGCGGCATCGGTTATGAAAGCGCCCTCGCCCTGGCCAAGGCGGGCGCCCATGTGATCGCCACCGGCCGCACCCAGGGCGGTCTGGAAGAGCTTGACGACGCCGTCTTCGCCGCCACCGGCCAGCACGCCACCCTGATCCCGTTCGATCTGGTCGACGGCGGCGCCATCGATCGGATGGGCGGCGCCCTGTACGAACGCTTCGGCAAGCTGGACATCTGGGTCCACGCCGCCGCCACCATGGGCGCCGAGGGCCTGACGCCGGTGTCGAACGCTGACCCGCGCGGCTTCGCCAAGATCGAGAAGACCAATTTCACCGCCGTCTATCGCCTGATCCGCTCGCTGGAGCCGCTGCTGAAGTCGTCGGACGCCGCTCGCGTGATCCACCTGACCACCAGCGTGGCCACGGTCCCGCGAGCCTTCTGGGGCGCCTATGCGGCGACCAAGGCGGGCGCCGAGGCCCTGATGAAATGCTGGGCCGACGAGATCGAATCCATGCCGATCCGCGTCGCCATCCTCGATCCGGGCCGGATGCGCACCCAGATGCGCGCCCAAGCCTATCCGGGCGAGGATCCGCAGCAGAACATCCATCCTTCGGCCATCGGCCCGCTGATCGTCGAACTGGCCCGCCCGGACCTGGAGCCGCCGCTGACGGTCAGCTTCAAGGAATGGAACGCGGGCCCGCAGCCGTCGGCGCTGGTCTGACATTCGTCCCGCAGGGCCGCATCCCGTCCCGGCGACGTTGAATGAGGACGGGCTGGCAGCCGTGATGACGGCATGTCCATCTATCCCACCGTCCTCGCCCTTCACATCGCCACCGGCCTCGGCGCCGTCCTGATCGGGATCGCCCCGGTCCTGACCCGCAAGGGCGGGCGCGCCCATCGCCTGACCGGGCGGATCTTCGCCGCCTGCATGGCGATGCTGCTGGCCTGCGCCTGGGTGATGACGGCGTTGAAGATGAATACCTATCTGCTGGCGCTGTCGGCCTCGGCGAGCCTGACCCTGTTCTCGGGCCTGCGGGTACTGGGGCGCAAGCGGCCGGACCTGAGACGCGCGGATCGGGCCAAGGCGCTGGACTGGCTGGTCACGCTCGGGATCGCGGCGGTCGGCCTGCTGGTGCTGTGGCAGGTGCTGACAGGGCGCAGCGTCGGTCCGGCGGCGGTGTCGATGGCGCTGGTCTATGGGCTGATGAGCATGAGCCTGTGGGACATCTGGCGCTTCCTGCGCCCGACCGACTGGCCCTTTAGTCCCGAGTTGTGGCGGTATGAGCATCTGTGGAAGATGATCGGCGCCTACTCAGCGGTGCTGAGCGCCTTCTCCGGCAACTTCCTTCGTTTCGTCCCCGCCCCATGGAGCGCCCTCTGGCCGACGCTGCTGTTCCAGACCCTGACCGTGATCTGGATCGCCGTGCTGGTGATCCGGAACCGGCGGGGCCTCCGCCCGGTCGCGGCCTGATGCGGAGCGTTCCGTTCAGTCTCGGGCTGGGTCTGTTCGCGGCCTACAGCTATGGAGCCACCACCCTGTCGGCGGCGTGGTTCCTGCGCCGGGACCATGACTCCGCCTTCGGGACCTCCCTGCTGTGGGCCGCCCTGCTCTATTCGCCGACCGTGGTCAGCGGGCTGCTGGTCTGGGGTGTATTGCGCCGGTTCGGGGCGGAGTGGCGGGGGATCGGGGTGCTGACCGCGCTGGCCCCGCTCGCCATCGGCCTGTCCGCCTGGGCCGCGACCGCCGTGGACGGCGCCTTCAGGGGTGCGTACTGGACCTGGGTCGAGATCGCGGCCCGTGTCATCGACCGCCTGCCGGTGGCCCTGTTGCTCTACACCGCCCTGTGCGCGGCGGGGCTGGCGGCGGCCCACTGGCGCCGCGTCCTCCGCCAGAAAGCCGAGATGGACGCGCTCTCCGCCGCCCTCGCCGAGACCCGCCGGACGCAGCCCCCGTCTAGCGAGCGGCTGATGGTCACCTTGGGCCAGGGCCGGGTCCCGGTCGATGTCGCCGATGTCGAGTGGATCGCGTCGGCGGCCAATTACGTCGTCATCCACTGGCGCGACCGCGAGGGTTTGTTGCGCGAGACGTTGCAGACGCTGGAGACCCGCCTGGCGCCTCACGGCTTCGCGCGCAGCCACCGCTCGACACTGGTGAACCTCGCCCGGGTCCGGGAGCTAAAGCCGCTCTCGGACGGCGCGTGGCGCCTGACGCTGGACAGTGGCGCCGAGTTGGTGGTCAGCCGGTCGTATCGGGACGAGTTGCTGGCGCGGCTGAAGCGGGGTTGACGCCCCTACTTCTTCGCCCCGCCCTTTTGCCCGGTGCGGATACGGCCCGAGCGCGACACCTGACGGGCCCCGCCCCGCGCGCCCTTCTGGACGGCGATGGAGGAGCCGGCCTTCTTGGACGAACTGGCCTTCACGCCCGAGACGATCTTGGGCTGGTGCTTGCGGGTCTTCTTCTGCTCCAGCGCCTTGCCGGGCAGGTTGGACAGCCGCTCCTCGGCCTCCTTGGCCTTCTTCACGCGGCGCGGCGCGGTCTTGGCGTCGCCCTTGTAGCGTTCCGGTCCCGACTTGGCGCCGCCCTCGGCATAGGGGTTCACGCCGCTCGACTTGACCGTCAGGCGGATGGGGGTGCCCGGCAGGTCGAAGCTCTCGCGGATGGAATTGACCAGATAGCGCTTGTAGTGGTCCGGCATCGCCTCGGCGCGGTTGGCCATGAGCACGAAGGTCGGCGGACGGGCCTTGGTCTGGGCGATGTATTTGGGCTTGATACGCTTGCCGTCGACGGCGGGCGGCGGATGTCGCTGGGTCGCCATGGACAGCCAGGTGTTCAGGTCCTTGGTCTTCACCTTGACCGACCAGGTGTCATAGGCCTTCAGCACGGCGGGCATCAGGCGCTCGACGCCCCGGCCCGAATGCGACGACAGGGCCACGAAGGGCGTGCCCTTCAGCTGGGGCAGCTTGTCCTCAGCCATGGTCTTGAGTTTGGCCATGCGGGACTGGGGCTCTTCCTCCAGGTCCCACTTGGACGCGACATAGATCAGCGCGCGCCCTTCCCGCTCGACCAGATCGGCCAGTTGCAGGTCCTGGATGTCGAAGGCGTTGTCCTTGTCCATCATCAGGATGACCACCTCGGCGAAGGTGATCGCGCGGATGGTGTCGGCGACGGACAGCTTTTCCAGCTTCTCCTGAACCCGCGCCTTGCGGCGCATGCCGGCGGTGTCGACGAAGCGGATCGGACGGCCTTCGTATTCCCAGTCGACCGAGATGGAGTCGCGGGTGATCCCGGCTTCCGGCCCCACCAGCAGGCGGTCCTCGCCCAGCAGATAGTTGACAAGCGTCGACTTACCCGCATTCGGACGGCCGATGACGGCGATGCGGATCGGCTTGTCGGCCTCCTCGACCTCTTCGATGAAGATGTCGGCCGAGGCCGCGAGGATGGCCTGGTACAGGTCCGCCATGCCCTCGCCGTGCTCGGCGGAGATGGCCACCGGCTCGCCGAAGCCCAGCGCGTGGGCCTCGCCGACGCCGCCGCCGCTCTCGCGGCTCTCGGACTTGTTGGCCAGCAGGATGATCGGCTTGTGCACCTTGCGCAGCCGGTCGGCGAAGATGCGGTCCAGCGCGGTCACACCCTCGCGCGCGTCCATCATGAACATGATGACTTCGGCGTCCTCGATGGCCGCCTCGGTCTGCTCACGCATCCGGGCCTCGAGACTCTCGTCGGTGACGTCCTCGTAACCCGCCGTGTCGATCAGCGTCAGATCCATGTCGCCGATGTTGCCGTCGGCGTAGCGCCGGTCGCGGGTCACGCCGGGCCGATCATCGACCAGCGCGAGGCGCTTGCCGACGAGGCGGTTGAATAGTGTCGACTTGCCCACATTGGGGCGGCCGACGATGGCGACTTTGAGAGCCATGTCGGCCTTCTAACGCAGTTCGAGGGATTCCGTCAGCGAATGCTGATCAGATCGCCCTTGTCGGTGAGCACATAGACCGAGCCGTTGTAGGCGGCCGGAGCGATGAAGGACGCAGCGCCCAGTTTCAGGGTTGCGGTCTGGGCGCCGGTCTTCGGATCCAGGGCGACCAGTTCGCCCATGGAGTTGACCAGCAGCAGTCGGTTCGAGGCCAGCAGCGGACCCGACCATTCCGGAACCACGGTGCGATCCCAGAAGCCGAGGAATCCACCTTCCTGGTGCACGCGGCCTTCGTTCAGGTCGCGGGTCCAGTAGACCTGACCGCTCTCGCGGTTGATGACGGTCAGTTCGCCATCCTTGGACACGACATAGACCACGTCGCCGACCGGCAGGGGCGCGTTCACGCCGGCGATCGGCAGTTGCCACTTGGGCTGGCCCGAGCGGATGTCCATGGCCGACAGAACGCCCGAGTGGGCGACGGCGTAGACGATGCCGCGGCTGACCACGGGGCGACCGGCGATGTCACGGATTTCCGACAGGGCGCTGGTGCGGCTGGTGCGCGACAGGGTCTGGGTCCACAGCGACTGGCCGGTCGAGGCGCGCAGCGCGGTCACTTCACCCGACGAGAACGGCGCGATGACCGTGTCGCCGACAACCGCCGGGCTGGACGCGCGCATGATGCGGGCGGGCTCGGGGATGCCGCGATACGACCAGGTCTGGGCGCCGGTCGCCACGTCGAAGGCGAATATCTGGTTTTCAACATCGACCACGAAGACGCGGCCGCCCGCCACCGTCGGGGCGCCGTGGATCGGCACGTCCACCGGGGTGGTCCACAGGACGGCGCCGGTGTTCTGGTCCAGGGCGGTCACGGTGCGATAGCCCGAGGACACGAAGACCTTGCCGCCGCCCACGGCGACGCCGCCGCCGAAACCGCCGCCGGTCGAGGAGCCGCCGATGCCGAAGAAACCGCGACGGCCTTCGCGCTCGTCAGGCTTGATGTTGGTCTTCCAACTGATTGACCCGCTGGAGGCGTCGACCGCCGAGACGGTGGCTTCGCCGTCCAGGACGAAGACGCGGCCGCTGTCGGCCACGATGGGCGCCATCACCTGGCGCGTGCGCGACGAGCCGGCGCCGATGCTCCGACGCCAGCCGATCTGGAAGTCCACCGCGCCGATCACGTGCTCGATGGCGTTGTCGGCGTTGCCGCCCGGCTGGGTCCAGGCCACGGCGGCCTGCGGACCCGGGACGAAGAAGTCACGACCGGAAAGGGCGGCCGACGGGGCCAGTTGCTGTTCGAACTCCAGCACCGAGATACGCTGGCCTTCGGTGGCGGTGGCGCCCGGGGCGTCCCGACCGCCGAGGCCGAACGGCAGCGAGCGACGCACGGTGCCGCACGAGGCGACGGTCAGGGCGAGCCCGCACAGCAGGGCGACTTTAAGCACACGGTTCATGGCGAACGTCCTGGGAGCCGGAATCACGGGCGGGCCGGAGCGGCGGGCTGTTGGGGTGCGGCTTGCGGCGCGGACGGAGCTTGCGCCTGACCTTGGGCCGGGGCGGGAGCCGCGGCGGCGGCGGCCGCGGCGGTCGCCATCTGGCGGGTGATCGCCTGGATATTGGCGGCGCCGCCCGAATCGATGGCGTCGATCGCCAGCTCGGCGCGACGGCTGACGGCCTGCGGGGTGTCCAGGTCGTTCTTCAGGATCGCCAGCATGTCCTTGGCCTCGGCCACCTTGCCGTGTTGTAGCAGGGCCAGAGCCTCTGCTTCACGGGCGAAGGCCGCGAACGGACGCTTGTCGCCGGTCAGGGCCTTGGCGCGGGCCTGAACCTGCTCCAGCGACTCCATGTCCATGGCCAGCAGCAGAGCCTTGAAGGCGGCGGCGTCGGCGATCAGCGGATCACGCGAAGCCTTGGCGGCCTCGTCGTGGAAGGCCAGGGCCTCGGCGTCGCGACCGGCGTCCAGGGCGATGCCCGCGCGTTGCTGCAGGGCCATGGCCTTGTAGGCGCCGTTGCCTTCCTTGACGGCCTGGGCGAAGGCGGCGTCCGCACCGACCGGGTTGTTCGACTGCAGGGCTTCCAGACCACGCTCATAGGCGATCGAAGCCTTGTCGGCCTTCGAGGTTTCCATCGACTGCCAGCCCCACCACGCCAGGGCGGCGATCAGGGCGACCAGCAGAACACCGCCCACGACGGGCAGCCAGGTGCGGGCCAGACGCTTGTAGCGCTCGGAGCGAAGCTCCTCCTCGACCTGCTCGAAGACATCAGACACGGACAATCGCCCCCAGAGAACGGCGACTAGAGCCGTTGAATTTCAATCCGGCGGGACCCTAATCGGTCAGCCACGCCCCCGCAACGCAGGCTTTACTGCGCGACCGGCTTTTTCGAGAAGTAGGTCTCGACTTCGGCAGGAAAACGGCGGCTCCGGACGTCCGCGGCATAGCCGGCGACGGCCTTGTCGATCTCGCCGCGCAGATCCGCGTAGCGGCGCACGAATTTCGGGGTCCAGTCGAACAGGCCCAGCATGTCCGACACCACCAGAATCTGCCCGTCGCAGGCCGCCGAGGCGCCGATGCCGACGGTGGGTTTGTCGATGGCCTCGGTGATGTCGCGGGCCAGCCCCTCGGCCACACCCTCGATGACCACACAGAAGGCGCCGGCGTCCGCGGTGGCCTCGGCCTCTGCGATGACGCGCAGCCGCTCTTCCTCGGTGCGGCCCTTGGCCTTGAAGGCGCCGTCGGTCAGCACCGCCTGCGGACGCAGGCCGACATGGCCCATGACCGGAATGCCTCGCTGGACCAGATAGGCGATGGTCTCGGCGACGGTCGGGCCGCTTTCCAGCTTCACCGCCTGGGCGCCGGTTTCCTTCATCACCCGCGCGCAGTTCTCGTAGGCGACTTCCTTGGCGCCTTCGTAGCTGCCGAACGGCATGTCGATGACCACCATGGCCCGCTTCGAGCCGCGCATGACGGCCTGACCGTGGAGAATCATCATCTCGAGGGTGACGCCGACGGTGTTGGGCATGCCGTGCACCGCCATGCCGACGCTGTCCCCGACCAGCAACAGGTCGCAATGGGCATCGAGGATTTCAGCGGTGGGCGCGTCGTAGGCGGTCAGGCAGACGAGAGGCTCCCCGCCCTTGCGGGCCCGGATGTCCGGCGCGGCGAGGCGGCGGACGGTTTCCTGCTTCTGGCTGGACATCGGTGAGGCTCCGGTTCGGGGAAGACCCTAGATAGGCCCCCGGCGCCTCACCGTCACGTCACACTTCCTGGGACAGCCGCACAACCCCCGCGGCGGCCACGGCGATCAGCGCCCCTGCGGCGATCCAGAACATCTGCATCCCGTTCATGGAGCCGAAGGCGATGTTGCCCAGGCCGACCTGATCAAGACCCGACTGGATGGCGGCCTGGGCGTTGAAGGACACCGCCTCCAGCCCCTGCCCCATCGCCGCCGTCGGCACGGACCCGCCTTCGGTGCTGAAGTTGATGGTCAGCATCTCGCGCGCCGCGACCACGCCGCCGACCACGCCCGCCACGCCGAGCACGAAGACCCGGACGCGCGAGCCCTTCTGCAGCCGCCGCTCCACCGTGGCGGTGAACAGGGCCGCGTCCGGCAAGGCGGGAGAACGGGCGAACAGCCGCTCGATGGCGGGATCGAACTCATCAGCCGACATGCTGTGTTCTCCCCAGGGTTTGAGCGGGTTGGAGCCGCGCGCGGAGTTTATCCAGACCACGTTTGACATGAGACTTCACCGTACCGAGTGGCAAATTCAGGGCCGTCGCGATCTCCGGATGGGCCATCCCGGCGCCGTGGCACAGGGAGACGCACAGCCGCTCCGGCTCGCTCAAGGTTTTCAGGGCTTCGTCGAGATCCATCAGCCCGCCCGGATCGGGGGCGGAGACGGTCTCTTCCGTTTCGACTTCCGCGACATAGCGGGCTTCCTTGGCGGCCCGCTTGATGTACAGCCGCGCCGCGATCCGCTTCACCCAGGCGGCGAAGGTGCCTTCGCCCCGGAACTCCGCGCAGCGCTCAAAGGCCTGAATAAAGGCGTCCTGCGCGATATCGTCCGCCAGCGAGGGCTGGGCCCCCATCCGGCGCAGCAGGCCGCGGACGGCGGAGCCGTGCCGACGAACCAGTTCGCCGAACTCCCGACGTCCGCCCGCCGCCGCCTGGGCGGCGAGCTCGACATCGTGCCGGTCAACCAGGGCCTGGGCCATGTGTTTCCCCCTGTCCCGAGCCGACTCAGTCCTTGTTCGGGTTGAAGAAGCTCAGGGCGATGAAGGCCAGACCGATGGTGGTCGGGATCGCCGAAATGCCCAGCAGGCCGGCGTCAATGTGGTTGCCGTCCCAGTCATTGCCGAAGCTGCTGCCGGTGATCAGGCCGAAGGCGGCGAGACCGATGCCGACCGCCAGCCAGATGATGCCGGTGCGGATGTCCTTGGTGCGCGACGGCAGCCGACGCGAGACGTCCTTGGTCAGGGCGTCGATGACTTCCGCCGGCAGTTCCTGACCCTTGTCGATGGCGTGGCGCAGGGTTTCCTGCATTTCCCGCTTCTCGCGGAATTTCAGGTAGATGGGGCCAAAGACAATGGCCGTGAGCGTGCCGAAGATGATCCCGACGATGAGGATGGGCGTCATATCCATGAGGAGTCCCCTTTGATCCTGGTGACCGAAGCGTGACGTTTCGGCCTTCTGACGACAAGAGGCGGTCACACGGCGCTATGGATGCGGGCTATCGCGTGAAACTTTCGTAAGGCGGGCGAAGCGGGCTAAAGCGTCGGGAAACCGGGAGGGATCGCCATGCTGGACCGCCGTAGCCTGATCGCCGGCCTCGCCTCCGGATTGGCCGTCGCGCCCTTGGCCGGATGCGCCACCCTGCCGACCGGCGGCGCCCGCCAACTGAAGCTGGCCACCTTCAACATCTGGCACAACATGGGCGACTGGGCCGCCCGGCAGTCGCTGCTGATCGAGGCCGTGCGCGCCGCCGACGCCGACGTCATCGCCCTGCAGGAGGTGCTGGAGGACGCCAATGTCGGCCTGCCCAATCAGGCCCGCACGCTGGCCGACGCGCTCGGCGGCTATCAGATGCGGTTCGTCTCGACCGACGCGGAAGGCGCGCCGCGCCGGTATGGCAATGCGATCCTGACCCGCTTGCCGATTCTGGCCGATGGATCACGCAAGCTGGAGCCGCTGGAGGACTACCGCACGGCCCTGCGCCTGCGGGTCGATGTAGCCGGAACGCCGGTGGATGTCGTGAACACCCATCTGGCCTGGCAGGAGGACGCCCAGACCGTGCGGGCGCGGCAGATCGCGGATTTGATGGGCTGGCTGCCGAACGACGGAACGCCGCTGGTGGTCATGGGCGACTTCAATGCGGTGCAGGCGGACGCCGGGCTGAACACCCTGACCGGCGAGCGATTCTTCAGCGCCCTGCCCCGCGACGCGGTCCCGACCACGCTCAATCCCGCCAAGGGCCATCCGAACCGGGTGATCGACCATGTCTTCGTCGAAGCGGCGCATTTCGCGCCGGGCTCATGGTCGCTGCTGGGCAATACGCCAGTGAACGGGGAGTACCCGTCCGATCACTTCGGCGTTGCGGCGACCGTCACGCTGCGCTGAAGCGCGCTGGTCAGCCACAGGCCCACGCCCGCCGCGACCACGGCTCCGCCCAGAACGAACGCCACCGGCTGGATCATCGGCGCCAGCTCGCCCGACATCCGCTCCAGCACCGGGTGCAGGGCCCACAGGACTATGCCCGAGACCACCAGCCACGGCAGCAGGGCCGCGACGGTCAGCCAGGCGCGGCGCTTTGCGATCCGCTCGGCCACGGCGATCTGGAACGCATAATCGCGCCGGGGCGGAGCCTCGGCGGCGAACAGGGCGGCCAGTTTCTGTTCAGGCGTCATCGGAACCTCCGAGCGCTTTCAGCAGTCGCGCCCGACCCCGGGCAACATGGGACTTCACCGTGCCCAGAGGCAAGCCCAGCGTCTCCGAGGCCTCGCCGTGCGACCAGCCGTCGCCCAGGCACAGGGCCACGCAGGCCCGCACATCCGTCGGCAGTTCGGCCATGGCCGCCTGCAGGGCCAGCTTCTCCTCCGGCGAGACGCCCGCCGGGACCTCGATTGTCTCCAGCCAGCCTGAATCCCGCGCCGCGCCGCGCCGGGCGCCGCGAACTCGATCCTGCGCCTTGCGCCAGGCGATGCCGCACAGCCACGAGCGGACGCCAGCCGGGTCCTTCAGCGTACGCAGCGACGACCAGGCGGCGACGAAGGCGTCCTGCGCCACATCGTCCGCCTCGGCCCAGCCGCTGCCCAGAAAGCGGCGCACGAAGGCGCGCACCGCCGCCTGATGCCGCTCGACCAGCCGCGAGAAGGCCGCGTCCGAACCGGCAAGCGCGCGGCGCACCAGCTCGGCGTCGGTCGGCGCCCCCTGCACGATTCAGCCTCCCCCCGGCCCTCGCGCTCACCGATCCCGGCGGCAGGTCAGGGCGCTGATCAGGGCCCAGATGGCCACCGCGCCCATGACGAAGGCCACCACCATGAAGGCGTCCGTATCGCCGTCCATGCTCGTCAGTTGACTGGCGCCGAGGAAGCCAAGGCTCAGCGCGGTGAACAGGCCGAACAGGGACCAGTAGTTGGTCGGCTGGCGTTTGCCTGGCGACTTGCCATCCCAGCCGTCCTCATCCAGGGGGCGCTGGAGGACTTCCAGCAGGGCCGCCGGCGGCTCCTGTCCCTTTTCCGCATAGGTCTTCAGCAGGTTCAAGGCGTCGCGCTGGCGGCGATAGCCCAGGAAACTGTTGTAGGCGCCCAGCAGGCCGAAGCCAATCGGGAAGATCAACCACCAGAACTGAAAGAACAGGGTTTCCATCGTCGTCGTCCAAAGGGCGGGGCCGAACCCCGCGTTTTCAATCCATAGTCGGCGCCGGTCCGCGATCTGGATGCGACCGCTCAAAAATTACTTCACCGGAGCCCGAGAGGCTCGACAGTTCCGCCCGGACGGTCAAGCTAGGCGCCTCACGCGCGGTGACGTACGGTCCCGCAACCGCATCGGGATGGCCGCGTTGGCTGTCGCGACGCCCCATCCCTCCCAAACCCCGGAGCCCCCATGGTCCAGATCACCTATCGCATCGTCGAACACGACGGAGGCTGGGCCTACAAGCTCGGGGAGACCTATTCCGAGACCTTCCCCAACCATGACGCCGCCCGCGCCGCCGCCGTGGCCGCCTCGCGTGAGCAGAAGGTGTCGGACGAGGACGCCTTCATCGAGTGGGAAGACACCAACGGCCAGTGGATCACCGAGCGCGCCGACGGCCACGACCGCCCCGAGACGAGCGTCGAGGGCTGATCGGTCGCAACCGCTTGTGATCTTTTCGGGGTAGGCGCGGCCCGGCATGGCCGTTAGTCCTGCCGCGAAAGTTCATGGAACCGGTTACATGCATCACCGACTCGGCTCAGCACCGTCCCGTCGATGGCTTCTCGCCGGAGGCGCAATAATGGCTGGAATGATGATGGCTCCTCGTATCGCTGCCGCTAAGGCGCAGGAAAACCTTACCCGCGTCGACGCCCTGATCGCTCGCATGACGATCGAGGAGAAGGCCGGCCAGCTGAACCTGATGAACGATCCGTTCCGCTGGCGGCCCGAGGGCGTGAACCCCGGCGACGCCCTGGACACGGACCAGACCCAGACCGCCGCCGACATCAAGGCGGGCCGGATCGGCGCCCTGTTTAACGGCGTCGGCGCCGCCACGACCCGCTTCGTGCAGGACATGGCCGTGCGTGAAAGCCGTCTGGGCATTCCGCTGCTGTTCGCCGCCGACATCGTACACGGCCTGAAGACAACCTTCCCCGTCCCACTCGGCGAAGCCGCCAGCTGGGATCTGGACCTGGCCGAGCGCACCGCGCGCGCCGCCGCTGTCGAAGGCGGCGCCGCGGGCGTGCACCAGACATACGCCCCCATGGTCGACGTCGCGCGCGACCAGCGCTGGGGCCGCGTGGTCGAGGGCGCCGGCGAGGACGTCCTGCTGAACAATCTGTTCGCCGTGGCCCGCACCAAGGGCTTTCAGGGCGACGACCTGACCCACTGGTCATCTCTGGTGGCCACGCCCAAGCATTTCGCGGCCTACGGCGCCGCCGAGTCGGGCATGGACTACAACTCCACCGACATGAGCGAGCTGGCGCTGCGCTCGATCTATCTGCCGCCCTTCAAGGCCGCGCTGGACGCGGGCGCCCTGTCGGTGATGAGCGCCTTCAATGACCTGAACGGCGTCCCGACCAGCGGGAACAGATGGCTGCTGACCGACGTCCTGCACGGCGAGTGGGGCTTCGCCGGCTTCGTGGTCTCGGACTACACCTCCGAGCAGGAACTGGTCGCCCACGGCTATGCCGCCGACGGTCGCGACGCGGCCCGTCTGGCCCTGATGGCCGGCGTCGACATGTCGATGAAGAGCGGCCTTTATCTGAAACACATCCCCGAGCTGGTGCAGTCGGGCGACGTGCCGATCGAGCGCGTGGACCAGGCCGTGCGCCGGGTGCTGATGACCAAGGCCGCCCTGGGCCTGTTCGACAATCCGTACCGGGGCGCCGATGTGCGCACCGAGCGCCGCGTCACCGGCAGCCGCGAACATCTGGATCTGGCCCGCGAGGCCGGCCGCAAGTCCATCGTGATGCTGAAGAACGAGGGTGGCCTGCTGCCCCTGCCCAAGACCGGCAAGCGCATCGCCCTGATCGGCCCGTTCGGCGCCGACAAGGCCGACGTCTTCGGCCCCTGGTCGGTGTTCAAGGACACCGCGCTGGCGGTGTCGCTGGAGGACGGCCTGCGCAACGCCCTGGGCGAGGACGCGCACCTGACCGTGGTCAAGGGCTCCGAGGTCGAGGCCGTCATCCCGGGCGGCGTCGAGGCGGCGGTCCTGGCCGCTGCGGACGCCGATGTGGTCCTGCTGGCCATCGGCGAATCCAGCGAGATGTCGGCGGAATCCAAATCCCGCACCGAAATCACCATCCCGGACCCGCAGCTGGCCTTGGCCGAGGCGGTCGCCGCCACCGGCAAGCCGGTCGTCGTCCTGCTGCGCAACGGTCGCGGCATGGAGCTGGCCGATCCGGTCAACGCCGCCGACGCCATTCTGGTCACCTGGTTCCTGGGCTCGGAGAGCGGCAACGCCATCGCCGACATCCTGTTCGGCGACCACGCCCCTTCGGGCCGTCTGCCGGTCAGCTTCCCCTACCGCTCGGGCCAGTCGCCCTTCTACTACGCGCACAAATCGACGGGTCGCCCGTCGCGCCCGACCGATCGCGAGTTCACCACCAAATTCCGCGGCGTGCCGAACGAGGCCCTCTATCCGTTCGGCCACGGCCTGACCTACGGGACCATCGCTTATTCGCCGGTCAGCCTGTCGGCGACCACGGTGGCGCGGGATGCATCGGTCACCGCTTCGGTCACCCTGACCAACAGCGGCGAGCACGAAGCCAGTGAAGTGGTGCAGCTCTACATCCGCGACCGCGTCGCCTCGATCACCCAGCCGGTGCGCCTGCTCAAGGCCTTCCGCCGCGTGACGGTCCCGGCGGGCGGCAGCGTCGAGGTGTCGATCCCCCTGCCCGCCTCGGACCTGTCCTTCCTCGGCCAGACCCTGCAGCCGACGCTGGAGGCCGGTCTGTTCGACATCTGGCTGGCGCCGAACGCCCAGTCGGGCGAACCGGCCCAACTCACCTTGGTCTGATCAGGCGAAGACGGCCGCATAGATCTCGGGCTTGAACCCCACGGTCGTGCGGCCGTCAACGTCCAGCACCGGACGTTTGATCATCGAAGGATTGGCCAGCATCAGGCCGATGGCCTTGTCCGCCGTCAGGTCCGCCTTGTCCTCGGGCGCCAGGGCCTTGAATGTCGTGCCGGCGCGGTTCAGCACGATCTCCCAGCCGTGCGTCGTCACCCAGCCCGCCAGCGTCTCGCGATCAATCCCGCCCTTCTTGTAGTCGTGGAAGGCGCAGGCCTGTCCGTTCTGCTCCAGCCAGACGCGCGCCTTCTTGACGGTGTCGCAGTTGGGAATGCCGTAGAGGGTGATGGTCATGCTCAAGGCCTCGATAGGTTTCGCGCCCGTCTGCCGCAGCCCGCCACGCCCCGCAAGGAACCACTCGGCCCGGACCTTCATTTAACCCACGAGTTTAATATCCCGACACCAAAATAGGAGAACCGCCATGGCCGTCCCGCGTCAGAAGATCATCCCCTGCCTCTGGTTCGATAAACAGGCCGAGGAGGCAGCGAACTTCTACGTTTCCCTGCTGCCGGACTCGCGCATCGACGATGTGCAGACCGCGCCCGGCGACTATCCCAGCGGCAAGGCAGGGGATGTCCTGCTGGTCGAGTTCACCCTGGCGGGCAGCCGCTATACCGCGCTGAACGGCGGACCGTACTTCACCTTCAACGAGGCGATCTCGCTGCAGATCGAGTGCGAGGACCAGGCGGAGGTGGATCGCCTGTGGGACGCCCTGTCGGCGGTCCCGGAGTCCGAGCAGTGCGGCTGGGTGAAGGATCGCTATGGCCTGTCCTGGCAGATCGTCCCACGCGTCCTGACCGAACTGCTGGCCGACGGCGCGCCCGAGGTGAAGCTGCGCGTCTTCAACGCCATGATGCAGATGAAGAAGCTGGACGTGGCGGCGCTTGAGGCCGCGGCGAAGGGCTAGGCTGCCATCTCGTCCGCCTGCAGGGCGGCGGCGACGGCGCGGATCAGGGCTTCGGCCCCGACCGGCTTGGACACCGCGCCGCAGAAGCCCTCGCGGATCAGGTCGTCCTCAAGACCTTCGCCCGCGTCGGCGGTATAGGCCAGGATCGGCGTCTGTCGGTTCGGCCCCTGCCCTTCGCGGATCGTGCGCAGGGCCTCACGGCCGTCCATGCCCGGCATCCGCATGTCCATCAGGATGACGTCGTAGCGCTTGCGCCCGGCGGCCTCGACGGCGGACGTCCCATCCACCGCGTCCTCGACCTCGACCCCCATGCCCGACAGGAAGGCGCGGGCCAGTTCGCGGTTGGCCGGGTGGTCATCGGCGACCAGCACGCACAAGCCGCCGACCTCAACCGCCGCCATCGGCGTGGTCGCCGGCTGGGCGGCCTGCTCGGCTATCGGCGCCGGGATTTCGAACCAGAAGACGCTGCCCTGTCCCTCGACGCTGTCGGCGTCGATGATCCCGTTCATGGCCTCGACCAGCCCCTTGCAGATCGCCAGACCCAGACCGGTGCCGCCGACCGAGCGGTTCTGCGCCCCATCGACCTGCGAGAAGCGACGGAACAGCCGTCCCAGCTTATCCGCCGGAATGCCGCCGCCCGTGTCGTGGACGGCGACGCGCAGCTGTTCGTCGGTCGGGCTCCAGACGATCTCCAGACGCACCTCGCCCTCGGCAGTGAACTTCACCGCATTGCTGACGAGGTTCAGCATGACCTGACGCAGGCGGTCAGGGTCGGCCACAATCACGGCCTGACCGGTCTTCGCCTCCAGGGTCAGATGCAGGTCCTTGGCTCCCGCCTGCGGGGTGAACAGCTCCAGCGTCGCCTCGGCCAGGGCGTCGATATCCACCGGCAGCGGGCGAATGGCGACCTGACCGGCCTCCAGCTTGGAGAAGTCGAGGATGTCGTTAACGGTGCACAACAGGGCGCGCCCGGCATTGTCCACCCGTCCGATGAAGTCGCGCGCGATATCCGGCAGGTCCTGCCCCATGGCCAGGCCGGTGAAGCCGATGATGCTGGTCAGCGGGGTCCGCAACTCATGGCTCATATTGGCGAGGAAGTCGGCCTTCACCGATGCGGCGGCCTCGGCCTGGGCGCGGGCCTGCTCCAGCTGGACCTCCAGCGCCTTGCGGCGGGAGATGTCGCGGATGACCACCACGGCCTCGGTCGGGCGGCCCGTCCCGTCCCGCACGAGCCGCATCCGGGTCTCCCCCCAGATCACCTGCCCGTCGCGATGCAGCAGGCGGTGCTCCAGCGTCGCCGAATCCCGTCCACGCGCCATCTCCATGAAAGTCGCCAGCAGACGCTCGCGATCTTCCGGATGGACGAAAGAGTCGGCGGACTTCCCGGCCATCTCGACCGGGGTCCAGCCCAGCAGGCGCTCGATGGCGGGCGAAATATAGTTGGACGAGCCGTCCAGTTGGACCCGCGCGATGACGTCGGCGGCGTTGTCGGCCAGCAGCTTGTAGCGGCTGCGCCCGCGCTCCAGCACGGCCATGGCCTCGCGCTGGTCGGTGACGTCCTGGAAGACGCCGAACAGGGCCGGCGGATCGCCGTCGAACGACAGCTCGGCGGCGCCCTTGGCCACCACCCGGCGCTTCACGCCGTCGGCGCGATTGATGCACAGCTCGACCGAGAACGGCCCCTCGCCCGCGATGGTGCGGCCCCAGTGCGCCGCCAGGAGTTCGCGATCTTCCTCCGGATAGAAATTGACGGCGTCATCGAAGGTCGGGGTGAAAGTCTCCGGCGTAACGCCGTGGATTTCATAGACCTTGTCGGACCAGACGACCTTGTCATCGACCATGTCGACGCGCCAGTGGCCGACGCCGGACAGGCCCTCGACCATGGACAACATATGCTGGTTCTCGCGGCGCAGGCGGTCGGCGCGGGCGCGCTCCAGTTCACCCACCACCAGCCGGGCCAGATCACGCAACCGGTCCAGTAGCGCGTCGTCCGGGCGCGGACGCGGCTGGGTGTCGATCACGCACAGGGTGCCCAGATTGGCGCCGTCCGAAGCGGTCAGCAGGGCGCCCGCGTAGAAGCGGACGTTCATCCCGCCTGTGACATTGGGATTTTCGACGAAGCGCGGGTCGAGGGTGGCGTCCTCGACCACCATCACCCCGTGGGCGGGCAGGCCCAGCGCATGGGTGCAAAAGGATTCTTCGCGGGTGGTCGAACAGGCGTCCACGCCGATGGTGGCGTTGAACCACTGGACCTCGTCCTCGATCAGGGTGACCAAAGCCATCGGCGTGTCGAACAGATGCGCCGCCAGCCGGACCGCGCCCGCGACCGCCGGAGACGGCGGCGCGCCGATCGCGCGCAACGATCGCACGGCGGCAAGGCGTTCAGCTTCGTCCATCGGGTAATCTCTCAGGCACTCCGACTTTCTTAGCCTCCTAATGTTGAGGGTTTGGTTATCGTGCGGGCGCCTCCGAAGGTGCTTCCGGCGTGGCGGGCGCCAGAGGCGGCTCGGCGGTCAGTTCCGCGGCGGGCGTGACCCAGGCCTGTCCGGCCGCGGCGCGGGCACGGCCAATCTCAAAGGTCCGCGTCATCGCCTCCTTGTCGAAGTCCAGCGCCGAGGCCTCGATATCCGTAGGGATGGAGGCGACACGGAAAGCAATGCCGTTGCGCGCCGCGAAGGCCGCGTTCGCCGCCAGGAAGGTCCGGGTGGTCGACTTGCTCATGCTCTCATAGGTGCGGGTCAGAATGGCCGGCAGGCTGCCGCGCACGACCTGCGGCGTCCGCCCGGTCTGGCCGTTGATCAGCACATACAGCGACGCCCGGTTTGATCCCGGGACGCGCTCCGACTGCGCCAGCATGTTCTCCGGCACCGCCAGGAAGGGCATGTTGATGCCGCCGTCGGCGTGCATCTCCTCGACGATCTGGTCCCCCTGCAGCCCGGCGATCATGACCGGCGGGAAGACGCCGGGGATGCTGGCCGAGGCGATCAGCACCTCGCGGAACAGCACCAGCGCCTGCTCATCGCCCTGGGTCGCCAGCTGTCCCATGTCCCAGATGATGGATTCCTGGGTGTCCAGATTGGTGGTGACGACCAGCAGCCGCCGCCCCTTGGCATGTTCGGCGGCGATGGCGCGCAGCAGTTCCGGGGTGACGTTCTGGTCCACCAGCCGCCGCAGGGGCGCCGCGCTGAACAGGCTGGGGCCCATCAGCCCCGCCAGGGCGCGCGGGCTCAGCAGCCCCGCGGCTCCACCGCCCGTATAGGCCTCGCGCAGTTCGTCGTCCCAGTCCTTGCCGAGGAAGGCGAAGGGCGCCGACAGGGCGCCGGTGCTGATGCCGGTGACGATATCGAATTCGGGCCGGGTCCCCGTCTCGCTCCAGCCGACCAGCACGCCCGCGCCGAAGGCCCCGTTAGCCCCGCCGCCGGACAGGGCCAGAACCGCCCCGCTCGCCTGCGGCGAGGCCAGCCGGTGCGCCAGCAGAGCCACGGCCTCATTTGCCCGCACCTGATCGCCGGGGCGAATCCGGGGATCGGTCGTGCGCAGCACCTCCGCGTCCACCGCCCGAAGCGGCAGGGGCTCGTAGCGCGAGATTGTCCCGCAGCCCGACACCAGAAGACCCAGAACCACCGCCGCCGCGCCGACCACACGGGACCAGCGGGGTTTCACACGATCGCGGCTCATGGCCTTCTCCAGCTTGACCGGCTTCTTCGGCGTCGCCGAAGAAAATCCGCAACCGCTGCAGTTGTTGCGTGACCCGGCCAAAGAGTCACCTTGGGACTTCCGGACCGACGCGGTCGTCCGACGGCCTCAGCGCAGGTTGGGCCGCAGCCAGCGCTCAACCTCGGCCTCCGGCAGGGCCCGGCGGCGGGCGTAGTCTGTCACCTGCTCGGGCGAGATCTGGGCGACGCCGAAATACTCGCACTCCGGATGGCCGAAGTAGAAGCCCGACACCGCCGCCGTCGGCAGCATGGCCATGCTCTCGGTCAGGGTGATGCCCGCGACGTCCCCGGCCTCATCCCCCAGCATGGCGAACAGCTGGGGCTTCTGGGTGTGATCCGGACAGGCCGGATAGCCGGGCGCCGGGCGAATGCCGCGATACTGTTCCTTGATCAGGGCTTCGTTGGTCAGTTGCTCATCGGGTGCATAGCCCCACAGCGCGCGCCGCACATGCTGGTGCAGCCGCTCGGCGAAGCTCTCGGCCATACGGTCGGCCAGGGCCTTCAGCAGGATGTCGTTGTAGTCGTCGTGGGCCGCGCGGAACCGCTCCAGATGCGCGTCGATGCCGTGGATCGCGACGGCGAACCCGCCCATCCAGTCGCCCGCCGGATCAATGAAGTCGGCCAGGCACATGTTGGCCCGCCCTTCCCGCTTGGCCACCTGCTGGCGCAGGAAGCTGACCCGCTCCTCCGGCGCATCCGCCCGCGCCTGAACCAGCACGTCGTCGCCGTCGCGCCGACAGGGCCACAGGCCCGCCACGCCGCGCGCGGTCAGCCATTTCTCGGCGATCAGCTGGTCCAGCATCTCCTGCGCGTCGGCCCACAGGGCGCGGGCGCTCTCCCCGACCACCGCGTCGTCCAGAATGCGCGGGAAGACCCCGGCCAGCTCCCACGAGCGGAAGAAGGGCGTCCAGTCGATGGTCTCGCGCAGGTCCTCAAGGCTCCAGTCGTCGAACCGGTGCAGGCCCGGCTGCAGCGGCGCGGACGGCTTCAGCGCCATGTCCGGCTTGAAGCTGTTGGCCCGCGCCTGATCGAGGCTGACCAGCGTCGAACCGCCGGAGCGCGCCCGCTGCTGGCGCACCTCCTCGTATTCCGTCTTGGTCTTGCTCACGAAGTCGGTCGACTGGGTGTCGGACACCAGGGAGGTGCAGACCCCCACCGCCCGGCTGGCGTCCAGCACATGGACCACCGCCCCCGCATAGGCCGGATCGATCCTCAGCGCCGTATGCACCCGGCTGGTGGTCGCCCCGCCGATCAGCAGGGGCATGGTCATCCCTGCCCGCGCCATCTCCTCGGCCACGGTGACCATCTCGTCCAGGCTGGGGGTGATCAGGCCGGATAAACCGATCATGTCGGCGTCATGCTCGACCGCGGCGGCGAGGATCTTCTGCCACGGGACCATGACGCCCAGATCGACGATCTCGAAGCCGTTACACTGCAGCACCACGCCGACGATGTTCTTGCCGATGTCGTGGACGTCGCCCTTCACGGTGGCCAGCACGATCCGGCCCTTGCCCTTGGCGCCCTCTTCCTTCTCGGCCTCGATGAAGGGCAGCAGGTGGGCCACGGCCTTCTTCATCACCCGCGCCGACTTCACCACCTGCGGCAGGAACATCTGGCCCGAGCCGAACAGGTCGCCGACGACGTTCATCCCGTCCATCAGCGGCCCCTCGATCACCTCGATGGGACGGGCGGCCAGTTGGCGGGCCTCCTCGGTGTCCTCGACCACGAACTGGTCGATGCCCCGGACCAGGGCGTGCTCCAGCCGCTTGGCGACGAGCCAGCCGCGCCACTCCAGCGCCGTCTTGTCCTCGACCACCCCGCCCTTGGCGCCCTTGAACCGCTCGGCGATGGCGATCAGCCGCTCGGTCGGCGTCTCGTCCACGCTGCGGGCGGGCCGGTTCAGGATCACATCCTCGCAGGCCTCGCGCAGCTCCGGATCGATCCGGTCGTAGATATCCAGCTGGCCGGCGTTGACGATGGCCATGTCCAGCCCGGCCGGAATGGCGTGGTGCAGGAAGACCGAGTGCATCGCGCGGCGCACCGGCTCATTGCCGCGGAAGCTGAAGGACAGGTTCGACAGCCCGCCCGAGAAATGCACATGCGGACAAGAGGCGCGCAGCCGTCGGACCGCATTGATGAAGTCGACGCCGTAGTTGTTGTGCTCCTCGATCCCGGTCGCCACGGCGAAGACGTTGGGATCGAAGATAATGTCCTCGGGCGGGAAGCCGATGCCGGTCAGCAGGCCATAGGCGCGCTGACAGATCTCGACCTTGCGATCCTCGGTGTCCGCCTGCCCTGTCTCGTCGAAGGCCATGACCACCACGGCGGCGCCGTAGGCCATGCATTTGCGGGCCTCGGTCAGGAATTTATCCTCGCCCTCCTTCATCGAGATGGAGTTGACGATGGGCTTGCCCGAGACACACTTCAGCCCCGCCTCGATCACCTCCCATTTGGAGCTGTCGACCATCACCGGCACGCGGGCGATGTCCGGCTCGGCGGCGATCCGCTTCAGGAAGGTGGTCATCGCCTCGACCGAGTCGAGCAGACCCTCGTCCATGTTGACGTCGATGATCTGGGCGCCGTTCTCGACCTGATTGAGCGCCACCGTGACGGCGGCCTCATAATCGCCGGCCATGATCAGCTTCTTGAACGCCGCGGAGCCCGTGACGTTGGTGCGCTCGCCGATGTTGACGAACTGGGTGTTGGGCACCTGCAATTAATTAGCCTTTGAGGATGCCAAACGACGGGCGAAGAAATCTAGAAAACGAACCTCGTTTTCAAATTTGCTCCCGTAGACATCTGTATATTCGACAGAAATTTCGAGTTGGGAAAGCGACGCCCGGCACAGATCCCTAAAAGCAGCCTGCGCAGATTGCGCGTGATCAAGTTTCAGCTCGACCAAGATGAGCTCTGACCCGACAGGTATGCTGCGCACATAGCCGCTCGAAAAATTTGACCATGCCATGCCCGAAGGCAACTCAGGCATATAGGAGACGAGATCATTGAATTCCGGCTCGCACCCAGGTTTGCGGGCTGAAATGCCTCTAACAATCATCGGCCCCGTACCGTCGTTTCGGACCTTCACACGGATTAGGTCTTCGTAATCAGCACAGGCCACGAACGGAATAGGCTTAACCGTCAGGCGATTGTGTCGACGCTGATCAGACAATCCCTTGTTTGTATACCAAAGAGATAGCCCTGCTACGGCTACCGCTAGGATAGACACGATGATCTCGACCAAGTTGTTAGGCACCTAAACCGCCATAGTGAAGGATTCGAGCCCGGCCAGACGGGTCTGGACCGGCACGTTCGGCACGGCGCGCGGCGGCAGGCCCGCAACGGCCTCGACGATGGCGCGGATGTGGGCCGGGGTCGAGCCGCAGCAGCCGCCCAGCACATTGACCTGACCCTGCTGCGCCCACTCGCCGACCAGCCCCGCCGTCGTCAGCGGCGCCTCGTCATAGGCGCCCAGTTCATTGGGCAGGCCCGCGTTCGGATAGACCATGATCAGGGTGTCGCTGATCTCGCTCAGCGTCTTCACATGCGGCCGCAACTGTTCGGCGCCGAATGAGCAGTTCAGCCCGATGGTCACCGGCTTGGCGTGACGCACCGCATGCCAGAAGGCTTCCACCGTGTGGCCCGACAGGTTGCGTCCCGACAGGTCGGTCAGGGTCATCGACAGCATGATCGGTACGTCTCGCCCAAAGGCCTCCGCCGCCTCCTGCGCCGCCATCACCCCGGCCTTGGCGTTCAGGGTGTCGAACACCGTCTCGATCAGGATGAAGTCGACGCCGCCCTCGATCAGGGCGTCGGTCTGCTCGCGATAGACGGCCTTCAGATGATCGAAGTCGATCTCGCGATAGCCGGGGTCGTTCACATCCGGCGACAGTGACAGGGTCTTGTTGGTCGGGCCGATGGCGCCCGCGACGAAACGGCGGCGACCGTCGCGCGCGGCGAACTCATCGGCCACGCGGCGCGCCATGGCGGCGCTCTGCAGATTGATCTCCCGCACCAGATGCTCGGCGCCGTAGTCCGCCTGGCTGATCCGGTTGGCCGAGAAGGTGTTGGTCTCGGCGATATCGGCCCCGGCCTCGAAATAGGCGCGGTGGATGCTCTCGGGCACCTCGGGCTTGGTCAGAGCCAGGATGTCGTTGTTGCCCTTCTGGTCGTGGCTCAGCCCCAGATCGCCCGCGTACTCCGCTTCGGACAGCTTCCAGTTCTGGATTTCGGTGCCGAAGGCGCCGTCCGTGATCAGGATGCGGTCACGCGCCGCGGAGAGCAGCGCTTCACGCGCGCCGGGCGGGGCAAATGTAGGAGCAGCGGCCATTCCGAATTGATATAAGGATATCCTTATATATTCAAGCGGGACACCGGAACGATCGCCGGACAGCCTCCCGTCGAAACAATGGCCACCTCGACCCCGTAGGCGGCGGCCAGATTGGCCTCGGTCAGCACCGTTTCCGCCGGGCCGAAGGCCAGCACCTGTCCCTGCTTCAGGATCAGTACGTCATCGGCGACCCGCGCCGCCTGGGTCAGGTCATGCAGGACCGTGATCACCCCCGGCCCGCGCTGCGCCGCCGCACGTAGCTGCGACAGGGTCTCCAGCTGATGCAGTGGATCCAGACTGGCCAGAGGCTCGTCGGCCAGCAGCCAGCGCGGCTCGCCCGCCAGCACCCGCGCCAGCAGCACCCGCGCCCGCTCGCCGCCTGAAAGGGTCCGCACTGGCCGGTCGGCCAGGGCGACCGTGTCCGTGGCCTCCAGCGCCGCCGCCATGGCCGCCTCGCGCATGTCGCCGTGCGCCAACCGCCCCAGCGCCACCAGATCGCGCACCTTCAGGTTCCAGTGCACCACCCCGTCCTGCGGCAGATAGCCAATGGCCCGCGCCCGCTCGCGCGCCGGCATCGTCATCACCGCCTGGCCGTCCAGCAGGGCCTGCCCACCGAACACCGGCGTCAGGGCCGTCAGGGCGCGCAGCAGGGTCGACTTGCCCGCCCCATTGGCGCCCAGCACCACGGTCACCCGACCGGGCGCGAAGGCGACGGAGACGTCCTCCAGCACGCTGCGACCGTCCAGGCGAACCGACAGGCTCTCGACACTCAGGCCCATGACCGCCCCCGATCCCGCACCAGAAGCCAGAGGAAGAAGGGCGCGCCGATGAGGGCCATGGCCACGCCAAGCCGGACTTCGCCCGGTCCGGGCGCCAGTCGGCACAGGGCGTCCGCCGCCAGCACCAGCGCCGCGCCGCCCAAGGCGCTCGGAACCAGCAGGGCCGAGGGCTTCCCGCCCGCCAGCGGCCTCAGCACGTGCGGCGCCACCAGCCCGACGAAGCCGACCACGCCGGTCACCGCCACCCCGGCGCCCACCGACAGTCCAACCCCGGCCACCACCAGCGCCTGCAGCCGGGTCAGGTTCACGCCCAGCGACCGAGCCGCCTCCGGCCCCAATGTCAGGGCGTCCAGCGCCCGTCCGGTCAGGAGCAGCAGGCCCGCGCCCGCGATCATGAAGGGCGCGCCGTGGATCAGGTCATCCGGCCCGCGATCCGTCAGCGCCCCCATCAGCCAGTCGATGGCCGCGGCCACGACATAGGGATTGGGCGCGATGGAGATCAGGAAGGCGGTGAGGGCCGCCGCCAGACTGGCCAATACGCTGCCCGCCAACACGAAGGTCGCCGGGTTCTCGCTGCGCCACGCCAGCAGGGACAGCAAGGCCAGCCCACCGCCGGCGGCGGCCATGGCGCAGGCGAAGATCAGCCACTGGCTCCCGGCCCCGAGAATGATCGCGGCCACCGCCCCCAGCGCCGCCACGGACGACACGCCCAGCACGCCCGGCTCAGCCAGCGGATTGCGGAGCCAGCCCTGCATCACCGCCCCGGACAGCCCCAGCACACCGCCCAGCAGCAGGGCCAGCACAGCGCGCGGCAGTCTCAGCTCGGCGATGATGGCCCAGCGCGGATCACCGTCCCACAGGGCGCTCAGCGGCGCCCAGGCCTTGCCCACCGACAGGGACAGCGCGAACAGAACCGCCACGAGCAAGCCGAGGGCGAAGTTGAGTCTCAGACCGGTCATTCCCCCACCTCCCGGCGCACCTGCGCCAGCCGGTCCAGCGCCGCGGGCACGGTTGGCCCGCCGCAGTTGATCAGGGCGCTGGAGAACGGCGCCTCGCGCGTCCGCGCCCCCGTGGCGGCCAGCAGTCGCCGCCGGATCTTCGCCGTGCGCCCGCCCCCGTCCGGCGACAGGATCACCTCGGGCGGACGCCGCAGCAGGCTCTCCACCGGCAGGGTCCCCGTATGGGCCACCCCCAGATCGCCCGCCGCGTTCTGGAAGCCCGCCACGCCCATCATCTCATCCAGCATTGTGCCCGAGCCGTTGGCGAGGTCGCCGGTCAGGTACAGCAGCGCCGGGACGGGCGCGCCGTCCCACCGGTTCCGCGCCACCGCCGCGTCCATCTCCGCCACCAGCGCCCTGCCCCGCGCCTCGGCCTTCACCGTCCGCGCCACCTCCATCACCTGCGCCCGGCTGGCCTCCAGGGTCGTCGGCGAGTCCAGATACAGGGTCTTCAGCCCCGCCCGGCGGAAGGCTTCGCGCGACGCCGCCGGAGTGAAGCTGGTGGCGATCACCAGGTTCGGATTGAGGGCGATGACCTCCTCCGCCGTCCCCGCCGTCGCGCGGAACCGACGCGCTACATCCGTCGAAATCGAGCTCGAGGCCGGATCGCGGGAATAGTGGCTGATGGCGGCGATCTCCCCCGGCGGAGCCAGCGCGATCAGCAGCTGGTCCGCGCAGGGGTTCAGCGACACGATCCCGCCCGCCGTCGCTCCGCCCTCCGGCGCGCAGCCGGCGAGCAGAAGCAGCAGGGGCAGGATCGCGCGCATGGATCAGTTCAACCGGAAACGGACGCCCACCGCCGCCGTCCGGCCGATGGAGCCGTAGTTGGAGACCGTTTCGTAATCCGTGTCGAACAGGTTCTCGACCCGGCCATAGACCGACACCGTGTCATTGACCGGCATCTCGGCGCGCAGCCCGACCAGGGTGTAACCCTCCAGCCGGACCGAGTTGGCCGCGTTGTCGAAGCTGTCATCGACCGCCAGCACCGTCCCGCCGACCGACAGGTCATTGCCGAAGCGATAGTCGACCGAGACGCTGGCGGACTGTTCGGGCCGCCGGGCCAGGGCCTTGCCGACGAAGCCCGCGCTGCGGTTCTCGGTGTCGATGTAGCTGTAGGCCGCGTTCACCGTCAGCCCGTCCAGCGGGCGCGCGATCAGCGCCAGTTCGACACCCTCGGCCCGGGTGCGGGCGATGTTGGCGTAGGTGTAGGTCGAGTTGTCGAAGTCGATCTGATTGACCGTGTCGCGCTTGAACAGGGTCACGCTGGCCGCCAGCCGGTCGTCGAGCCACGACTGCTCCAGGCCCACGTCCCAGCTCTCGGCGGTCTCCGGCTTCAGCGTCGCCGTGCCGTAGAAGGGCGCATACAGCTGGTACAGGGTCGGCGCCTTGAAGCCCTCGGCGTAGCTGGCCCGCAGGGTGGCGCCGGTTCCCAGCCGATAGGCCGCGTTGGCGGCGTAGGTCGTGGCCCCGCCGAAGGCGTCGTCATCGTCATGGCGCACCCCCGCCGTCAGGCTGAGGTTCTGCACCGGCGTCACGATGGCCTCGCCCCACACGCTCGACACGCCCCGGCTGAAGCCGACCGAGCCGTCCGAGAAGCTCAGGTCCTCCTGCTCGGCGCCGGCCACCAGACGCACGGTGGCCGTCGCGCGCAGATCGCCCTTGTAGGCGTAGCGCTCGCTGCGCCCGCGCGAGAAGAACAGGGCTCCGGCGCCGGCGTCGCGGTCATAGTTGTCGCGATCGATGTCTGCGTACTGGAACGACAGGGTGTTCTTCAGCCGTCCGTCAGCCACATCGGCGTGTAGGCCCGCATAGGCGTACAGTTCCTTGGCCGTCGAATATTCGCGCGTGTCGCCGAAGGCGTAGGTGGGCGGCGGGAAGCCGTCGAGATCGTTCTCGCTGTCCGCCCAGTAGCCGCGGAGGTCCAGCCGCACGCCGGGGGTGAAGGCCACCTCCACCCGGCTGCTGGCGCCGTACTGGCGATAGCCGTCATCCTCGGCGCCGCGCGCATAGGCCGACACCCCGTCCGTCTTCAGATAGCCGGCGGTCAGCGAGCCGGAGACGATGCCCCGCGCGCCGGACACGCCGACGTTGGTGAAGACCGTGTCCAGGCCGCCGTACTCGACCACGCCCCGCGCGGCGAAGTCTTCGGTCGGGCTCTGGGTGACCACATTGACCACGCCACCAATGGCCTGGCTGCCCCACGGCACGGAGTTCGGGCCGCGCAGGATTTCGACGCGCTCGATCGAGCCGGTCAGCAGGTGGGCGAAGTCAAAGCCGCCGCCGGGCGACGACGGGTCGTTCACCCGCACCCCATCGATCAGGGTCAGGGTCTGGTCGCCCTCGGCGCCGCGAATGCGCACCGAGGTGACGGTGCCCATGCCGCCGTTGCGCGACACCGTCACGCCCGGGGTGGTGGCCAACAGGTCGCTGAGCGCCAGGGTCTGGCGTTGTTCAATGGTCGCGCGGTCGATCACGGTGACCGCCTGACCGGTCGTTTCGACGTCCTGTTCGACGCCGCTGGCGGTGACGATCACCTCGCCCAGCGAGACAGGCTCCTGGGCGGCCGCGGGCGCGGCCAGGGCGGCGGCGCAGGCCGCGAGCAGATAGGCGGATTTCTTCATCGGGACAGACCCTCGCGCAGGGGCCGACGCGCCGATCGTATCGGTCGTCCTCCGGCCCTCGTTCGTGTCGCTCGTTGCGAGGGTTTCGGCCTCGTCCGCCCGGCACACCCCGTCCGCGCGAAAGATCGACGTCGCGACCGGCAGGTCTCCTGGCTCACGGGTCATCGCGCCGCCCGGCCTTCCCGAGGTCTGGACCTCAGTGGCGGGATTGGACGGCGCTCGCCGGTCACAGTTGCGGGGGCAGCGTCGGCTCGGGGAAATGCACCCCTCCGACTTCCCTTTTCATCCCTGTCTCCAGGGAACCGTTCACGCGCCGCCTCTAGGCGGCGTCGCCGGTGCGGTCAATGGCGACGGGCGATCAGCGCCAAGCCCGGACGTGTCCAAAGCGTGGCTGGCAAGTCGTTATTTGCACATGACAACCACTCGCATTGGGACTGCTCTCCCATGACGAACCGACTCTTCCCCTGCGCCTCGCCCTGACCGCCGCGGTCTTCTGCCTCGCCAGCCCAGCGCTCGCCCAGGTGGCCGCGCCCGCCGACTCGGCGGTGAACATCGGCGAGATCGTCACCGCCTCCACCCGCCAGCAGTCGGTCGCCCAGAGCGAGACCCTCCGAAAGGCTTCGAAGGGTCTCGTCAGAATTCCCCTTTTAGTCGGTGGCTTAGCTGCCATTTCGGAAGCGGTATCGAAAGCTCCGAAAGCCCCGGACTATTCCCACTCGATCCTTCAAGAGACCAGAAGGCGCTGATTTATCAGCGCCTTTTCTCTCATCCACGCACCATACCGCGCGAGCTACCGTCAGTTGAACAGTGCTGTTGAATTCATTGGTGAAATTCGACGTAATAAAATTCTAGTGATGTCGCCATCTATCGGCAGGCAACTCTGCTTCAAGCCCAACCAGCACCGCTATGACAGGCGACTAGGCAATAGGACTATACCGTATCATCGTACCGACAACAGACGCCACCGAAGCCGGTTGATACCGTCAGTCTCGCTTGGTCGAGTTGTTCAAAGACTCCGACGCCTGCTCCGGAATTGTCACCTCGACACGAAGACCGCCTCCTGGTGAGCGCAAGAACTGCACCTGTCCCCCATGGGCCTTCACAGTGGCGAGGACGATAGAGAGGCCCAGACCGCTCCCTCCGGAAGGGGCATTCGACGCGCGGAAAAAACGCCCTCCCAAACGATGCAGATCCGAGAAGGCCACGCCCGGTCCGTCGTCCTCGACGATCAAGCGTCCGGAAGTCGGGTCGTAGCTGATCAGGATTGAAGACTCTGCGTGCGCCTGTGCGTTGGCAAGGAGATTGGCGGCCGCTGCCCCGAAGCGATCCGGATCCACATTCAGCAGGGCGTCACCTTCGACGATCGACACCCGGGAATCGCCTTCCGCTCCCGCAAACAGTGATCGGAGCGTCACCCAGCGGCGATCTTCGTCGCTAACCGGCATCTCGTCCTCGCGCGCCAGGGCGAGAAGCCCCGTGACGAGGCGGGCGGTGCGATCGACAGAGGTCTGAATCTGCTCCAGCGCGCGGCTTCGAACGGCAGGATCCGAAGACGACGCCGCAATCTGCGCCTGGACACGCAGCCCTGCCAGAGGCGTGCGCAACTCGTGCGCGGCGGCGGCCGTGAACTCGGCCTCGCGACGCCGCGCTGCGCCAAGGCGTGACATCAGGTCGTTCAGCGCCAGGGCGAAGGGACGGAGTTCGCGGGCGTCCGGCGATACGTCCAACGCCGTCAGATCTTCCGCATCCCGTACCGCAAGGCTGCGGGTCATTTGTCGAATAGGGGCCAGCCCCCGCCCAACCGACCACCAGATCAGCACGCCCAGCGCCAGCAGGCCGAGGACCGCCGGACCGATCAAGGCGGTGACGACATTGCCGACCAGGTGTTCGCGAACGGCCAGATTGTCCCCGACCATGACCCGGAAACCGGCGTCACGATCATGCACCGTATAGACCCGCCAGCGCTCGCCCCGGATCGTGCGCTCAGAAAATCCGTCGCCCCCTTCCGACAATCGCTCCGCAGGCGCGCTTTGGGACCGACCAATCAGATCGCCTTCCAGCGACCAGATCTGGCAGGAGAGCTGACGGTCATAGACATCCGCGGCCCCGGTGTCCGGAGCCTGGATCGCCGGGCGCACGCTGCCGGCCTGCATCAGGGACGAAACCATGCGGGCCGACTCCATCAGGCGCCGGTCCAGCACCCGTTGCACTTCGGCTCGGGTTTGGATTTCAACCCAGACGACCGCGCCGCCCCAGACCAGGGCGGTCACGAGCGCGAGAGTGACGAACAGACGCAAGCGGATCGAGCTCATTGCAGGGTGTATCCCACGCCGCGGACGGTGCGGATGAAGCCGGCTCCCAACTTGGCCCGCAGATAGTGGATGTGCACTTCCACGGCGTTGGAGCCGATCTCCTCCTGCCAGCCGTACAGGCGTTCTTCCAGCTGACTGCGCGAGAGGACCTGTGCGGGCCGTTCCATCAGGGCCTCCAGGATAGCGAACTCACGTCTCGAAAGGGGCAGGTCCCCCTCTTCACGCCAAGCCAGACGCGACTTGGGATCGATGGTCACCCCGCCGTGGCGCAAGGCGGGGGTCGAACGTCCGAGCAGGCGACGCCGCACCGCGCGCAATCGCGCGGCCAGCTCGTCGAGATCGAACGGTTTGCCGACATAATCGTCCGCGCCGGCGTCCAGACCCACTATGCGGTCCCGACTGTCATCGCGCGCCGACAAGACCACCACGCCGACATCCATGTCGCGCTCTCGAACGAAACGCAGCACCGAAAGGCCGTCGCCGTCAGGAAGACCCAGGTCCAGCACGACCGCATCGAACGCCGAGCTTTCCAGCGCCGCGAGGGCGTCCTCGACCCGCCCGACGACCTCGACCGTCCAGCCACAGGCGCTGAGCCCGACCTGGAGGCCGTCAGCGAGAACGGGATCGTCTTCTATGGCGAGCAATCTCATGCGTTGTGACGTGCAAGCTCCGGCTTAAGCCTGACTTAAGCTCGCTTGCCCACGAGATGGCCATGAGGTTTTTCCGCCGACTGCTGCCCGCCGCTCTCGCTCTTCTGTCCTTCGCCCTGCCGGGTTCGGCCTTGGGTCAGGCTCCGCTTTCGCCTGACAAGGCCTTCGCCCTGACGGTGACGCGTGAGGCTGACGGCAACCTAGCCTTTGCCTGGGATATTGCGCCTGGCCATTATCTCTATCGTGACCACACCGTCGCCAGCACGCCGGGCGGGAAGGAGTCTCTGCCGCTGGAACTGGCTGCCGGCGAAACCAAAGACGATCCGGGCTTCGGCGTCGTCGACGTCTGGCATGACGCGGGTCGCGCGACCCTGTCGGCGCAGACGTTGACGCAGGCGGGCGAGCCGACGTCGGTCAACATCACCTATCAGGGCTGCCTCGAAGACTCGATCTGCTACCCGCCGATGACGCGCACCATCGACGTGCCGACCCGGCCGCAGTCCGACGTGGCCGCGCGGGAGGCCGATGCGCAGACCGCACAGGCCGCGGCTATGCTGGCGATCCAGGCGCCGGGCGCTGCACCCGCGCCCGAGAACGACGAGGGAGCGGCGGCGCCTTCGCCGGTCGCGTCATCGCCGGCGGTCACTCTGGACGCCAATCCGGGCTTCGTCGATCGCCTGGCGCTGCAGGGCGGGGCGACCTGGGTCCTGCTCGCCTTCTTCGGTTTCGGCGTGCTGCTGGCCTTCACGCCCTGCGTCTTTCCCATGTACCCGATCCTGGCCGGCGTCATCGGACGCGGCGTGGACGGGCGCGGCACGCGCCGAGGCCTGACGCTCTCCGTCGCCTATGTGCTGGGCCTTTCCATCGCCTTCGCCCTCCTGGGGGTCGCGGCCGCCTGGTCTGGACAGAACCTGCAGATGGCGCTCCAGTCGGTTTGGGCCGTGGGCGCGCTGGCTGTCGTCTTCGTCATCCTCGCCGCGTCCATGTTCGGCGGCTTCGAGCTGCAGCTGCCCTCGGCCTGGACCAGCCGCCTCTCCCGCGACGGCGGCGATGGGCGGCGCTCCCTGCCCTCAGCCGCAGGTCTGGGCTTCGTCTCGGCCCTCATCGTGGGGCCTTGCGTCACCGCGCCCCTGGCGGGCGCCCTGCTCTACATCGCCCAGACCGGCGACGTTGGGCTGGGCGCGGCGGCCCTGTTCTTCCTGGGCCTGGGCAAGGGGGTGCCCTTGATCGTGTTCGGCACGGTCGGCGCGCGCTTCCTGCCCAAGGCCGGGCCGTGGATGGACCGGGTGAAGATGCTGTTCGGCTTCATCTTCCTGGGCATGGCCTGGTGGCTGGCCAGCCGCATCCTGCCGCCGAACGCGACGCTGGCTCTCGGCGCGGCGCTGGCGCTCGGTCTGGCGGCGGCCCTCGGCCTGTTCCAGCCGCTGAGCCCGAACCTGAGAAACGGCGTCGCCCGCGTCGCCGGCCTGGCGGCCGCGACCTGGGGCCTGTTGCTGCTCGTCGGACTTAGTCTCGGGGCGGACGACCCGTGGCGCCCGCTCGAACCCCTGGCGCGTCCCGCCGGAGTCACAGCCGACGCGCCGGTGGAGACCGCGGCGGTCGTGCTCGATCAGGCCGCGCTGGACCGCGCCGTCGCCGATGCCGGCGCCCGCGAACGTCCCGCCCTGGTCTATTTCACCGCCGACTGGTGCGTCAGCTGCAAGGTGATCGAGCGGACGGTGTTCGAGGACCCCGCCGTGATCGCCGGCCTTTCGAACACCGACCTGATCAAGGTCGACGTCACGCGCAGCACCCCCGAGGCGCGCGCGCTTCTTGAGCGGCACGGGGTGGTCGGGCCGCCGACGATGATTTTCCTGTCGCCTTCGGCGACTGAAGCGCCGGGTAGCCGGTTGATCGGAGAGATGTCGGCCGAAGACGTCGCCTCCGCCCTGCAGAGCGCCGGAGCCGCCGCATGAACGCCATCACCCTGGGTCCGCTCGTCCTGTCGGGCGAACGGTTCGCCATCATCGCAGGCATATTCGTCTTCATGATCGGCGCCGGACTGCTGGCCAGCCGTGTCAGCCCGCGCTTCAACCTGTGGAGCACCGTCCTAGTCTTCGGCGGTCTGGCAGCCGCCCGCCTCGGTCACGTGGCGACGCATTGGGAGTATTTCGGCGCCGACCCGTGGCGGGCGTTCGCGGTCTGGCAGGGCGGGTTCAGCTGGATCTGGGTCGCGCCGGTCGTGATCCTGGCCACCTTCCTGCTGCTGCGCACCCCGCGCGAACGCGCTTGGGCCATTGCGCCTGTGCTGGCCAGCGCCCTGGTTTGGACCACCGCCCATCAGTTGGCCTCGGCGACGCAGCACATGGCGCCGCCCGCCCTGACGCTGGCCGCGATGGACGCCCCGCCCATCAACCTCTCCGCTCCGGGCGACCGGCCCACGGTGATCAATCTCTGGGCCACCTGGTGCCCGCCTTGCCGGCGCGAGATGCCGGCTTTGGCCCAGGCCGAAAAAGCCCATCCGAATGTGCGCTTCCTCTTCGTCAACCAGGGCGAGGGCGAAGCCGGCGTTCGCGCCTTTCTGCAGAGCCAGGGGCTGGCCCTCGACCATGTCCTGTTTGACGAGGCCATGGCGGTGCCGCGCCACTACGGCACGGCCGGCATTCCGGTGACCCTGTTCCTCCACGCCGACGGCCGCCTGGCCAAGGCCCACATGGGGGAAATCGCCCCCGAACAGATCGCGACCGAAATCGCGCGTCTGCATTGACCCCTCGCCTCACGGAGCTTCCATGAACCGCACCTTCGCCCCTGCCCTCGCCGCCGTCCTCGCGCTCGCCGCCTGCGGCCCCGCCGACGCCGACAACGGCGCGGCGCCCGCCAGCCCTCCCGCAGCGGCTGGACAGGACATGCCCGCCATCGCCCAGGTGGGTTTCAACGACCTGCTTCGGGATCCGGCCGCGCCCTTCATCGGCGCCGAGAACGCCGATGTGACCATTATCGGCTTCGTCGATTACAACTGCCCCTACTGCAAGAAGATGCAGCCGGAGATCGACGGCCTGCTGAAGGCGGACCCCAAGGTGCGCGTCCTGTACAAGGACTGGCCGATCTTCGGCGACGTCTCGGAGACCGCCGCCCGGACCGCCCTCGCCGCCAGTTACCAAGGCAAGTACGAGGCCGTCCATAACGCCTTCATGCTGTCGCCGTCGCGCATCGGCGACCAGGCGGACATCACGCGTCTGGTCCAGTCGGCCGGCGTGGACATGGCGCGCCTGAATCAGGACCTGGCCGATCACCGCGCAGACATCGACGCGGTGCTCGACCGAAACGGCCGAGAAGCGGCGGCCCTGGCCCTGCAGGGCACGCCCGCCTTTATCATCAACGGCAATCTGATCCCCGGCGGCATGCCCCAGGCGCAACTCGAAGCGGTGATCGGTCGTATCCGCTCCGGACAACCGCTGCGCTGAGACCGGCCATGACCACCTTGACCCTGCTCCAGCTGAACGACCTGCACGGCTATCTCGAGCCGCATCCCGAACTGGTGCGCACCGAAGGCGGCTGGCGGTTCGAACGGCTGGGCGGGGTCGCCCGCATCGCCCGCATCTTTGAAGAGGCGCGCGCCGAAGGTCCGTGCCTGACCCTGGACAATGGCGACACCTTCCATGGCACGCGGGTCGCCGTCGCCAGCCGGGGCGAGGCCTTGGTCCCGATCATGAACGCCCTGAAGATCGACGCCATGACGGCGCACTGGGAGTTCGCCTATGGCCCCGCGGGGTTCAAGGCGTTGGCGGCGCGACTGGATTATCCCGTCCTGGCCGCCAATGTCTTTCGCAAGGATGACGGCGCGCCGGTGTTCGACGGGCGATGGGTGTTCGAGCGCGGCGGTCTGAGGATCGGCGTGATGGGCCTGGCCTGCCCCATCGTCGACAAGACCATGCCCCCCGCCTTCTCCGAAGGCGTGCGGTTTGAAATGGGTGTGGCCGAAGCCCGCGAGCAACTGCACCAGCTCCGCGAGGAGAAGGTCGATCTGGTCGTCCTGCTGTCGCACCTCGGCTTTCCGCAGGATCTGAAGTTGGCCGCGGAAACACCGGGCATCGACGTGATCCTGAGCGGCCATACCCATAACCGCCTGCACGAGCCGGCCCGCGTCGGCGACACCCTGATCATCCAGTCCGGCTGCCACGGCGCCTATATCGGCCGGCTGGACCTCGAGATTGCAGAGGGCCGCGTGTCCCTGCGCCGCCATCGGCTCATAGCCGTGGACGCTGGCCCCCAAGACGATCAAGTCGCCGGCTTGGTGGAGACGGCCCTGGCGCCCGAGCGGGAGCGTCTGGCGCGCGTCGTCGGCCGCACGGCCATTCCCCTTCACCGCTACGCCATGGCGAGCGCGCCGATGGACGACGTCCTGCTGGCGGCGGCGGCGCAGGCAGCGGGCGTGGACATCGCCTTCTCGAACGGCTGGCGGTATGGCGCGCCCGTCGCGCCGGGTCCGGTCACTCTGGGCGACCTCTACAATATCGCGCCGATGAACCCGCCCATCTCGCGCACGACGCTGACCGGAGCCGAGTTGAAGGCGATGCTGGAAGAGAATCTTGAGCGCACCTTCGCCGCCGACCCGTATGAGCAGATGGGCGGCTACATCAAACGCTGCCGGGGCCTCACGGCCTTTGTGAAGCTGGAGAATCCCAAGGGGCAGCGCCTTGATCGCCTGCTGGTCGGGGACCGACCTTTCGAGCCGGAGGCGGACTATCCGGTGGCCTTCGTCACCGCCCAGGGCGTGCCCGAACATTACGGGCGGGACCGCCGGACGCTCGACATCGACACTGTGGGCGCGCTTGAATCCTGGTTCGCCGACCATACGCCCGGCGAGACCGATCTGCCCGCCAGCGTCCTCATCATATGAAGGAACACCTTATGGACTCCGTCGCCGCCCGCGACTTCTGGAATAGCCGCTATGACCGCCAGGACTATCTGTTCGGCAAGACGCCCAACGCCTTCCTGGCCGCTCAGATCGCGCGGCTCCAGCCCGGCATGACCGCTCTGGCGGTCGCCGACGGCGAGGGACGAAACGGCGTTTGGCTCGCCGAACAGGGCCTGACCGTCACGACCACGGACATCGCCCCGCGCGCGATCGAGAAGGCCCTCGCCCTGGCCGAGCGACGCAGGGTCACACTGGACGCCCAGGTGGCGGACCTCGAGACCTGGGCCTGGCCGCAGGATGCGTTCGACGTCGTGGTCGCCGTCTTCATTCAGTTCGCCCCGCCTCCCCTGCGCGACCGACTTTTCGAGCGTATGAAGGCGGCCGTGAAGCCTGGCGGCCTGTTCCTGCTGCAGGGCTATCGGCCGGAACAGATCGCCTATGGAACGGGCGGTCCGGGCCAGGTCGAGAACCTCTACACCGAGGCGCTGCTCCGCGACGCCTTCGCCGACTTCGACATCCTGCATCTGAAAAGCCACGACAGCGACGTCTCCGAAGGCGCCGGCCACAGCGGCCGGTCCGCCCTGATCGATCTCGTCGCCCGCCGTCCCTGACCCCCAGCGCCCGCACACCGGAACCGGCCATGAAAACCCTCCTCCTCGCCCTGTCCCTGGCCGCCTCCCTGGCGGCCTCCCCGAGCTTCGCTCAAGCTGTTTCAGGCTTCGGCGGCTTCAAGCCCCTGCCCGAGGCCGGCGAACAGCCGGATCCGTCGCGCGTCTATCGGGTCATCTTCGACGTGTCCCAGGGCGGTCCGGACGACAGGCCGCTGAAGGGACTGGATCGCGTTGCGCGGCTGGCGAATATGCTGGCGGCGGGCGGCGTGGACGCCGACCATCGTCAGATCGTCGTTGTGCTACACGGCGCCGCCACCCCTGCGGTCCTCTCCGACGCCGCCTGGGCCGCGCGCGGCAAGGGCGACGCCAACCCCAACAGCGCCCTGATCCGCAGCCTCATCGCCGCCGGCGTCCAGGTTCGGCTGTGCGGCCAGGCCATGGCCGGGAACGGCATCGCGCAAGCCGACCTCGAACCGGGCGTGAGCGTTGATCTCGCCGCCCTGATGACGGTCATCCACCTTCAACAGGCCGGATATGCCCTGGTTGTGAACTGACGTCTCGGCATAGGCGGAACCTTCACTGGCCATAAGAACTATTAGTTTGGGTAAGTGTGTATGTAAGTGTTCAATGGGGCGTCTGAAGGAGACATCGACATGACCGGACTGCCCCGCCTCAACGAACCCGCCCCCGACTTTCACGCCCGCACCACGCACGGGGATCGCAGCCTGGCCGATTACCGCGGCAATTGGCTGATCCTCTTCTCCCACCCGTCGGACTTCACCCCGGTATGCACGACCGAGTTCATCGGCTTCGCCAAGCACGCGGATGAGTTCGCCGCTATGAACTGCGAGCTCCTGGGGCTCTCGATCGACAGCATCTTCTCGCACCTGGCCTGGACCCGGAACATCAAGGAGAAGTTCGGCGTCGAAATCCCCCTCCCCATCATCGAGGATCTGAAGATGGAGGTGGCCCAGGCCTACGGGATGATCCACCCCGGGGCGGCCGACACCTCGGCTGTCCGCGCCACCTTCCTGATCGATCCGGAAGGCAAGCTGCGCGCCATGGTCTACTATCCCATGAGCAATGGCCGCAGCATCGAAGAGTTCGTTCGGCTGCTCACCGCGCTCCAGGCGTCCGACGCCAACGGGGTCGCGACGCCTGAGAACTGGCGCCCTGGCCAACCGGCTATCGTCCCTCCGCCCAAGACCGCCGAGGCGGCCGAGGCTCGCGCTTCCGAGGGTTACGTCTACACCGACTGGTATTTCTCGACGCGCGACCTCCCCGACGCCCCGAAAGCCGCCTGATCGGACGCTGGCCGGACCGCGCAAGCGGTCCGGCCCTGTTCTTCGCAAACCAAACGGAGCCTTCATGCAGATCATCGACCACGGCGGAGCCCGCATCGCGGCGCTCCACGACAAGAAGACCGGCAGTTGGCAATATGTCGTCTCCGACCCGGTCAGCCGCAAATGCGCGATCATCGATCCGGTCTGGGATTTCGACGAGAAGGCGGCGGCGACCTCGACCCGCAACGCCGACGCCATCCTGGACTACGTGAAGGCTGAAGGCCTAACCGTCGAATGGCTGCTGGACACCCATCCCCACGCCGACCACTTCTCCGCCGCGCCCTACCTCAAAGAGAGACTGGGTGCGCCGACCGCCATCGGCGAGAAGGTCATCGGCGTCCAGAGGCTGTGGAAGGACATCTACGGCCTGGACGACGACTTCCCGACCGACGGTCGCCAGTGGGACCGTCTCTTCCAGGCCGGAGATACGTTTGCTGTCGGCGACCTGCAGGGGCGGGTCATCTTCTCCCCAGGCCACACCCTGGCGTCCATCACCTATGTGATCGGCGGCAACGCCTTCGTCCACGACACCTTGATGATGCCCTATGCCGGCACCTCGCGCGCCGACTTTCCGGGCGGCGATTCCAAGGCCCTCTACCGAAGCATCCAGGACATCCTGGCCCTGCCCGATGAGACCGGCATCTTCGTCGGCCACGACTACGGTCCCGATGGCCGCGAGCCCGCCTGCTTCAGCACCGTGAGAGAGCAGAAGGCGGACAACATCCATGTCGGCGGCGGACGCGGAGAGGCGGATTTCGTGCGGCTTCGCGACGGCCGGGATGCCACCCTTCCCCTGCCGAACCTGATGCTCTACGCGCTTCAGGTGAACATCCGCGGCGGGGTGCTGCCGCCACCCGCCGAGGACGGCCGCATCTATTTCAAGATCCCCGCCAATCACTTCGCCCCGCCCCAGGAGAACTCTTGATGCGTCCTTCCACCCTGGCCCTGGCCGCCCTTTTGAGCACGACGGCCCTGGCCGCCCACGCCCAGACGCCCGCCGATCCTCTTCATGTCTACGGTCCGGGCGGCCCCGCCCCCGCCATGCGCGAAGCGGCGAAGGCCTATGAAGCGCGCACCGGTCGCGCCGTGGCCGTCGTCGCCGGACCCACGCCCCAATGGCTGGACCAGGCCAAGGCGGACGGCGACCTGATCTTCTCCGGCTCCGAGACGATGATGACCGACTTCGTCAGCGCTCTGGAGGGCCGCATCCGCGCCGAGGCGGTCGAGCCGCTCTATCTGCGCACCGCCTCCATTCTCGTTCGCCCGGGAAATCCGAACGGCATCGGCGGCCTGGAAGATCTCTTCCAGCCGGGTCGCCGAGTCCTGGTCGTCAACGGCGCGGGCCAGAACGGCCTGTGGGAAGATATGGCCGGTCGCACCGGCGACATCGCCAAGGTGCGCGCCCTGCGTCGCAACATCGTCGTCTACGCCCGCAACAGCGCCGAGGCCCGACAAGCCTGGATCGACGGCCCGACGCTCGACGCCTGGATCATCTGGGGCATCTGGCAGGTCGCCAATCCGGACCTCGCTGATGTGGTCGAGGTCGAAGAGCCCTATCGCATCTACCGCGACGCCGGCGCCGTTGTGACCGAGACCGGCCGCCAGGACGCCGACGCCCAGCCGTTCCTTGAATTTTTGAAGTCCGACGAGGGAGCCGCCATCTTCGCGCGCTGGGGCTGGCGGACCGGCCAACCTTAAGCCTGCCTTAAGGTGAACCCCGCGGTGTCGGCGGCATGGCCAACCGTCGCTCCTTCACCCTGAACCGCCGACACCTGCTCGCGGCGGCCGCGGCGCCGCTCTGGCTCTCGACAACCGCGCGAGCCGCATCGGCGCCCGCCGCCTTGAACATCAGCGCCCTGACCGCAGCCTTCTACGCCGCCCGCGGCGGACGCCCGGCCTGGGCGGGGCCAGCGCGCCGGCAAGCCATGGACGCCCTGGCCCTGGCGGACCGCCACGGTCTATCAGCGCCCGACGGTCTGGCCCTAAGTGAAGCCGAACTGACCCAGGCCGTCCTGACCCTGGCCGAGGCGCTCGCCCATGGCCGGGTCGACCCGGCATCCGTCGAGACCCTTTGGGAGATGGGTCGCAACCAGGTCGATACGCCGCCGCTGCTGGCGACGGCGGTCGACGACGGAACGTTGGCCGAGACGATGGCGGGCCTCGCTCCCCAGGACCGCGGCTATCAGGGCTTGTGCGACGGCTTCCTTCGCTATCGCGCCATCGCCGACCGCGGCGGTTGGCCGCCCTTTGCCCTGGGCGCGACGATCGAACCGTTTGCGTCCGACCCCCGCCTTCCCGCCCTCCTGCCGCGCCTTCGGGTGGAAGGCGATCTCACCGACGCCGCCGCCGCGATGGTCGGCCCGTCTGGCGGTGACTACGGGTCGGTGCTGCAAGAGGCCGTTCGGGTGTTCCAGGTGCGCCACGGTCTGGAGGCGGACGCCCGCATCGGCCCGGCGACCCAGCGGGCGCTGTCGATTTCGGCCGAGGCCCGTGCTCGCCAGATCGCGCTCAATCTGGAACGCCGCCGTTGGCTAAAGAGAGACGTCGCCCCGGAGCGGATCGAGGTGAACACCGCCGCCTCCATCATGGTCTACTGGAAGGATGGTCGGCCCGTGCATTCGATGCGGGTCGTGACAGGTGACGCCGACAATGCGACGCCCAGCCTCGAACGGCCCTTCGCCTCGGTCGTCGCCAATCCGCCCTGGACGGTCCCGACCTCCATCGCCCAGCGCGAGATCCTGCCGCGCGGCGCCGCCTATATGCGGGCGAACAACATGACGATCCAGAACGGCATGGTGGTTCAGCGCGCCGGCCCGAACGCCGCCCTGGGCCAGGTCAAGTTCGAACTTCAGGACAGCTACGCCATCTTCCTGCACGACACCCCGTCGCGGGGTGCGTTCGACCAGAGCTTCCGCCATCTCAGTCACGGCTGCGTGCGGGTGCAGGACGCCGTCGGCTTCGCCCGCCTTCTGCTGGCGCCCGACCCCGAGAGGCTCGCCCGCTTCGATGCCGCGCTGGACAGCGGCCAGACCGTCCGTGTGGCGACCGGTCGGCCGATCGACGTACGTCTGCTGTATTGGACCGCCTTCCTGGACGGCCAGGGCCGCGTCGCCTTTCGCGATGACATCTATCGTCGCGACACCCGTCTGGCGGAGGCGTTGGGTATCGCCCTGCACCTGCCGCGGCCCGACGACCGGCGCGCCGATGCTGACGACGTCGGCCCCTGACGGTTATTCGGTCGTGCGGCCGTCGAAATGCTCGTGGTCGGCGGAGGCCTCTTCCACCGTGGCGTGAACCGTCCCGTCGAGATGCTCCGGCGGGCCATAGAGGGTGTAGAGCCGAAGCGGCTCGGACCCCGTGCTGACCACATTGTGCCGGGCGCCCTGAGGGACGATGACCCCGTCGTCCGCCTTCACGGCGTGACGAACGCCGTCGATCCAGATTTCGCCCTCGCCCGCCTCGATGCGGAAGAACTGGTCGCGGTCGTCGTGGACCTCTTCGCCGATCTCCTGACCGGGCGGAATGGCCATGAGGACGAGCTGCAGATTGTGGCCGGTGTAGAGAACGCGGCGAAAGTCTGTGTTCTCTTCCGTCAGACGTTCGATATTGTCGATGAAGCCCTTCACGAGAGTCTCCTGTGCGGGTTGGCCGTCAGCGACGTGCGACGGCGGTGATGCGCGCGAACTGAGCCGTGTCGCCGCGAGCCGGCGTCGATGGACGGGGCGCCGGGGCGGCGACGCGCGCGCCGACCGCCTTCGCATCGCCGCAGAAGATTTCGTACAGCATGCCCATCACCGCCTGGGCCCGTTCGTCGGCGATCGAGTAGAAGATCGAGCGCGACTGCCGACGCGTCTTGACCAGACCGTACTGGCGCAGCTCAGCCAGCTGCTGGGACAGCGCAGGCTGTTTGATGCCCAGGTCCGCCTCGAGCTGGCCCACCGACCGTTCCTCCTCGGCGATGTGGCACAGGATCAGCAGCCGGTTGGCGTTGGCCAGCTGGCGCAACAGCTCTGCGGCCTCCGGCGCCTTTTCCTTCAACCGCTCCATGGCGGCCGCTTGATCGTCGGTCATGCGCGGCGCTCGCGATAGTACCAGGGCGCATCGCCGTCACCGTCGGCGATGGCGGCGTCCAGGGTGGTGGCGGCCGGCTCCAGGAGAGCGTCGCCGGGCGTCCAGCCCGCCGGCGTGGAGGCCGCCTCGCGGTCCGAGGTCTGCAGGGCGGTCACGAGACGCAGCAGTTCATCAACCGAGCGGCCGATGTTCATCGGGTACCAGCTGATGGCGCGCACCACGCCTTCGGGATCGATCACGAAGGTGGCGCGCACCGTCGCGCTGTCGCTCGAGCCGGCGTCCACCATGCCGAAGGCGTGGCCGATGGCCATGGAGGGATCCTCGATGATCGGGAACGGCACCTTCACGCCGAAGCGGCGGTAAATGTCCTTCAGCCAGGCCAGGTGAGAATACAGACTGTCCACCGACAGGGCCATCAGATCGCAGTCGATCGCCGCGAAGACGTCGGCCTGCCGGGCCAGGGCCACGAACTCGCTAGTGCAGACCGGCGTGAAGTCCGCCGGATGCGAGAACAGCACCAGCCAGCGTCCACGGTAGTCGCTGAGGCGCTTTTCGCCCTGCGTCGTGCGCGCGCTGAAGTCCGGCGCCGTATCGTTGATGCGCAGGGCGCGCATTGCGGGGGGATAGACGGCTGGCCCGGTGTCGATCGTTTCCATAGCCGCAAGCTAAGCGCTTCCCACCGTTTCCGCTACATTAAAATACATACTTGCACGAACTATGAATGGGTATATGTGTTGAGTCACCGAAACGGAGACACGCCATGTCCTCGCCCATCCCCGATCCCGCCCGCGACCACGCCGCCGACATCGTGCGCGCCGCGCTGGGCGATCCTCGCCAGCGCCCTGTCGTCAGGTCATTCTTCGACGAGGCCACCTTCACCGTCAGCCATGTCGTGCGCGATCCCGGCTCCGACGTCTGCGCCATCATCGACAGCGTGCTCGACTACGATCCGGCGTCCGGCCGCACCGCCCACGCCTCGGCGGACGCCCTCATTGATTACGTGAAATCCGAAGGTCTCACGGTCCAGTGGCTGTTGGAGACCCACGCCCACGCCGATCACCTGTCGGCGGCGCCCTATCTCCAAGAAAAGCTCGGCGGTCAGCTGGCCATCGGCCATGAGATCCTCACCGTCCAGGCGGTCTTCGGCAAGATATTCAACGAAGGGACCGACTTCCGCCGCGACGGCAGCCAGTTCGACCATCTGTTCAACGACGGCGACCGGTTCGAGATCGGCGGGCTGAAGGCCACGGTGCTGCATGTGCCCGGCCACACCCCGGCCTGTCTGGCCTATGTCATCGGCGACGCTGTCTTTCCCGGCGACACCATGTTCATGCCCGACTACGGCACGGCGCGCTGCGACTTCCCCGGCGGCGACGCCGGGACCCTGTATCGCTCGATCCATCGCCTGACCTCCCTGCCGGACGAGGCGCGGGTCTTCCTGTGCCACGACTACAAGGCGCCTCCGGGCCGGACCGAGTTCGCCTGGGAGACCACCATCGGCGCCCAGCGCACCGGCAACATCCATATCCGCGACGGCGTCAGCGAGGACGAGTTCGTGGCCATGCGCACCCAGCGCGACGCCACCCTGCCCATGCCCAGGCTGATCCTGCCGTCAGTCCAGGTGAACATGAACGGCGGCCGCCCGCCCGAGCCCGAGGACAATGGGGTGCGCTACCTCAAGGTCCCGCTGAACGCGCTGTGAGGCGAGCCCCCCATGCCTGAACCCATTTCCTTCGTCTGGCCGCTGGCCGGCGGCCTGCTGGTCGGCCTGTCCGCCGGCCTTTATCTGCTGCTGAATGGGCGCGTGGCCGGGATCTCCGGCCTGACCGCCGCGGCGACCGGCCTGTCGAAAGGCGCGCCGCGCACCCTGGACCTGCTTTTCATCGCCGGCCTGCTGGGCGGCGCGGCCCTGGCCTCAGCGCTGATCCGCAGGCCCGAGGTGCAGATCACCTCGGACATCTGGCTGCTGGTGCTCGGCGGCCTGATCGTCGGTTTCGGCACCCGCTGGGGCTCGGGCTGCACCAGCGGCCACGGCGTCTGCGGCCTGGCCCGCCTGTCGCCCCGCTCCATCGTCGCCACCGGCGTCTTCATGGCCGTCGCGGCCCTGACCGTCTTCGTCACCCGCCACCTGTTGGGAGGCCTGGCATGAACCGGCTGATCGTCGCCGTCCTGTGCGGCCTGCTGTTCGGCGCCGGCATGGTGGTGTCCGACATGATCAACCCGGCCCGCGTCCTGGCCTTCCTGGATGTGACGGGCGCCTGGGACCCCTCGCTGGCCTTCGTCATGGGCGGGGCGCTGATCCCCTCCGCCATCGCCTATCTGATCCGCCGGCGCATGGAGACGCCGGTCGCGGCCGAGACCTTCCATGTGCCTGAGAGCCGCACCATCGACACCCCTCTGGTCGGCGGGGCCGTCCTGTTCGGCCTGGGGTGGGGGCTGGTCGGTCTGTGCCCCGGCCCGGCGCTGGCGGCCCTGACGACCGGCGCCTGGCAGGCCTTCGTCTTCGTCGGCGCCCTCGTGGCCGGCATGGCGCTGTTCCGCCTGACGCTCGACCGAAACGCCTGAACCAGAAAAGACCCTAGGGAGACAAAGCCATGGATATCCGCCCCCTGGACGAGGCCCTATCCGCCTCGCCCCAGATCGCCCCGGAAGACCTGCCCGCCATCGCGGCCCAGGGTTTCCGGTCGGTGATCTCCAGCCGACCCGACGGCGAGGAGCCCGGCCAGCCCAGCGCCGAGGCTCTGCGCCAGGCCGCCAAGGCCGCCGGCCTCGCCTTCGCCCACGTTCCCGTGGTCGGCGGCGCCATCTCCGACCAGGACGTGGCGGACTTCCGCGAGGCTCTGGCTGACCTGCCCCAGCCCGTGTTCGGTTTCTGCCGCACCGGCACGCGCACGACCACCCTGTGGGCGCTCACGAACGCCGGCTCGGAGAGCCCCGATCATCTGATCGCCCGCGCCAAGAGCGCCGGCTACGACCTCGGCGCCCTGCGTCCCCGTCTTGAAGGAGCCGCGTCATGAGCGCCCAATACGCCCTCCTGGATTCCTGCGATGTCCTGATCGTCGGCGGCGGATCCGCCGGCATCGCCACGGCCGCCAGCCTCCTGCGCCGCCGCCCAGGCCTCGATGTTCGCATCGTGGAGCCGTCCGAACATCACTACTATCAGCCCGGCTGGACCATGGTCGGCGCCGGCGTCTTCACGCCCGAGCGGACCCAGCGCCGCACCGAGGACCTGATCCCCCAAGGCGCCCAGTGGGTGCGTGGCGCGGTCGCGGCCTTCGACCCCATCCATGATCGCGTCGAACTGACCGACGGCCGCTGGATCGGCTATCGGATGCTGGTCGCGGCGCCGGGGCTGAAGCTGGACTGGGCGGCCATCCCTGGCCTGGCCGAAACCCTGGGACGCAACAACGTCACCTCCAACTACGGCTACGAGACTGCGCCCTACACCTGGAAGCTGGTGCAGGCGATGCGCAGCGGCCGGGCGATCTTCACCCAGCCGCCCATGCCGATCAAATGCGCCGGCGCCCCGCAAAAGGCCATGTATCTGTCAGCCGACCACTGGCGCGACAACGGCCGCAACGACATCGAGATCGAATTCCACAACGCCGGCCCGGTGTTGTTCGGGGTCAAGGACTACGTCCCGGCGCTGATGGAATATGTCCGCAAATACCGCATCGACCTGAACTTCGGGTCGAAACTCGTCGCGGTGGACGGCCCGGCGCGGATCGCGACCTTCGCCGTGACGGGTGCGGACGGCGAAGTGCGCCAGGCGCGGCGCGAGTTCGACTTCCTGCACGTCTGCCCGCCGCAGACCGCGCCGGACTTCATTCGCGAAAGCCCGCTGGCCGCCGAAAGCGGCTGGATCGAGGTGGACGACGCCACCTTGCGCCACAAGCGGTTCGAAAACGTCTTCGGCCTGGGCGACGCCTGCTCGGCGCCCAACGCCAAGACCGCTGCGGCCGCCCGCAAACAGGCGCCCGTCGTGGCCGAGAACATCCTGTCGCTGCTGGACGGCCAGCCGATGCGGGCGGTCTATGACGGCTATGGCTCATGCCCGCTCACGGTCGAGCGCGGCAAGATCGTCCTGGCCGAGTTCGGCTATGGCGGCAAACTTCTGCCAAGCTTCCCGAAATGGATGCTCGACGGCACGAAGCCGACCCGTCTGGCTTGGCACCTGAAGGCTCAGGCCCTGCCCGAGATTTATTGGCTGGGCATGCTGAAGGGCCGCGAATGGCTGGCCAGTCCCGAGCACGTCGAGCCCGCGATCCAACCTCGTCCCGCCGTCGCCTGAGCCGGATCATGGACCTGTCCCCGCTGCAGTACGGCCTCGGCGCCGGCGCCGGCTCGCTGGTCGGCTTCACCCTCGGCCTGGTCGGCGGTGGCGGGTCCATCCTGGCCGTGCCGCTGATCGTCTATCTTGTGGGGGTCAAGGATCCGCATCTGGCGATCGGCACCAGCGCCTTCGCCGTCGCGGCCAACGCCTTCGCCAATCTGCTCAACCACGCGCGCCACGGCACGGTGAAATGGAAGATCGCCGGCCTGTTCGCCTTGGCCGGCGTCTTCGGCGCCTTTCTCGGCTCCAGCCTGGGCAAGGCGGTTGACGGTCAGAAGCTGCTGGCTCTGTTCGCCGCGCTGATGCTGGTGGTCGGGGTGCTGATGCTGAGAGGCCGCTCGGCCTCGGGGGACCCCGACGTGGTGCTAACGCCGGGCAATGCGCCGAAGCTCGTGGGAGCCGGCGCCCTGACAGGGATCATGTCCGGCTTCTTCGGCATCGGCGGCGGCTTCCTGATCGTCCCTGGCCTGATGGTCTCGACCCGCATGCCCATCTACTATGCGGTCGGCTCGTCGCTGGTCGGCGTGACGGCCTTCGGCCTGACGACGGCCTTCAACTACGCCCTGGACGGCTGGGTCGACTGGCCACTGGCGGCCGTCTTCATCGGCGGCGGGGTGTTGGGCGGTCTGGTCGGCGCACGGCTGGCCAAGGCCCTGTCAGGACAAAAAGGCCTATTGAACACAGTGTTCGCCGGGCTGATCTTCGTCGTCGCCTTCTATATGCTTTACCGCAGCGCCGGCGCGCTCGGCCTGATCGGGTGAGACCACACCATGGAACTTGACGCCCTGATCCTGGCGCGGATGCAGTTCGCCTTCACCGTCGCCTTCCATATCGTCTTCCCCGCCTTCTCCATTGGCCTCGCCAGCTATCTGGCCGTGCTGGAGGCCCTGTGGCTGAAGACGGGGCGAGACCTCTATCTGAACCTGTTCAAATACTGGCTGAAGATCTTCGCCGTGGCCTTCGGCATGGGCGTCGTTTCGGGTTTGGTCATGTCCTACCAGTTCGGCACCAACTGGTCGGTCTTCTCCGACAAGGCCGGACCGGTCATCGGCCCCTTGATGGCCTATGAGGTGCTCAGCGCCTTCTTCCTGGAGGCGGGTTTCCTGGGCGTCATGCTGTTCGGCCTGAACCGCGTCGGCAAGAAGCTGCACTTCCTGGCCACCCTGATGGTCGCGATCGGCACCTTCGCCTCGGCCTTCTGGATCCTGTCGGTCAACAGCTGGATGCAGACCCCGCAAGGCTACGCCATCAACGAGGTCGGCCAGTTCGTACCGGCCGACTGGTTCAAGATCGTCTTCAATCCCTCCTTCCCCTATCGCCTCGCCCACATGCTGCTGGCGGCCTATCTGACCACCGGCCTGGTGGTCGGCGCGGTCGGGGCCTGGCACCTGATGAAGGAGCGGACGAACAAGGGGGCGCGCAAGATGTTCGCCATGGCCATGGGCATGATCCTGGTCGCCGCCCCGGTCCAGATCTTCATCGGCGACATGCACGGGTTGAACACCCTGGAGCATCAGCCCGCCAAGGTCATGGCGATGGAAGGCCATTTCGAAAGCCACCCGGACGGGGCGCCGCTGATCCTGTTCGGCATTCCTGACCGCGAGGCGGCCACCGTCCACGGCGCGGTCGAGATCCCCAAGCTGTCGTCCCTGATCCTGAAGCACGATCCGAACGCGCCCCTGGCCGGTCTGGACACCATCGCCCGCGCCGACTGGCCGCCGGTCGAGATCGTCTTCTGGTCCTTCCGCGTCATGGTCGGCCTGGGCATGGCCATGCTGCTGCTGGGGCTCTGGGGGCTTTATGCTCGCCTGCGCAAACGCCTCTACGATGCGCCCTGGCTGCACCGCTTCGCCCTGATCATGGGGCCGATGGGCTTCGTCGCCGTGCTGGCGGGCTGGATCACCACCGAGGTCGGCCGTCAGCCCTGGACCGTCTATGGGCTGCTCCGCACCGCCGACAGCGCGGCGCCCCTGGCGGCGCCCGCCGTCGCAACCTCCCTGGCCGCCTTCGCTGTGGTCTATTTCACCGTCTTTGGCGCCGGGGTCTTCTACATCCTGCGTCTGATGAGCCATGCGCCGCACCGGGACGAGCCGGGCGTGGCGGAAACCCCGATCCGCACGGCGGGCATCACCCCCGCCCCCGCCATCGACCCGGACCGCCCCATCCCGACCGGCGAGGAGACCGATCATGAGCGTTGATCTGACCCTGGTCTGGGCCGGCCTGCTGGCCTTCGCCGTCTTCGCCTATATCGTCATGGACGGGTTCGACCTGGGCGTCGGCATCCTGTTCCCGACGCTGAAGGCCGGGGACCAGCGCGACAAGGCGATGAACTCGATCGCCCCGGTGTGGGACGGCAATGAGACCTGGCTGATCCTGGGCGGCGGCGGCCTGTTCGCCGCCTTTCCCCTCGCCTACGCCGTGTTGATGCCGGCGGTCTATACGCCGATCATCGCCATGTTGCTGGGCCTGGTCTTCCGGGGCGTGGCGTTCGAATACCGCTGGCGCACGGTGCGGGCCAAGCCCGTCTGGGACGTCGCCTTCTTCGGCGGCTCCCTGCTGGCCGCCTTCTCCCAGGGCGTCACCCTGGGGGCCATCCTGCAGGGGGTCGAGGTGTCGGGCCGCGCCTATGGCGGCGGCTGGTGGGACTGGCTCAGCCCCTTCAGCCTGCTGACCGGCGCCGCCGTCGTCGTCGGCTACGCCCTTCTGGGGGCCACCTGGCTGAACATGAAGACGGAAGGCGCGCTCCAGACCCACGCCCGCGCGCAAGCCTGGAAACTGGGTCCGGCGACCCTGCTGATGATCGGCGCGGTCAGCCTGGCCACCCCCTTCCTCGACGGCGAATACGCCCGGCGCTGGTTCGACTGGCCCGGCGTGCTTCTGACGGCCCAGGTGCCGTTGCTCGTTCTGATCGTCGCGGCCGCCTTCTTCTGGACCATGCGTCAGAAGCGCGAAGTCTGGCCCTTCCTGCTGTCGCTAGGCCTGTTCGCCGTCACCTTCGCGGGTCTGGGCGTCAGCGTCTTCCCCTACGCCGTGCCCGACGAGATCACCCTCTGGCAGGCCGCCGCCCCGGCCTCCAGCCAGCTGTTCATGCTGGTCGGCGCCCTGATCCTGATCCCGATCATCCTGGCCTACACCGCCTATGCCTACTGGGTGTTCCGGGGCAAGGTCGGCGACGACGGTTACCACTGATGCGTCGCGACTCCAGAAACGGGCTCCGGCAGGGCCTTTGGTTCGTCGCCCTCTGGGTGCTGGGCGTGGGTGTCCTGGGCGTGATCGCCTATCTGCTGCGCGGCGTTCTCAAGCTGGCCGGCGGGTGACGCCGCAGGCGCCGAACCGCTGGCCCTGGCCGCCGCTCATCACGGGCGGCGCCGTCCTTGTCGCGCTCATCACGGCGCGTCTATGGACTCCGCCCGCCCTCTTCCCCGGCGCCTTCGCCGCCGGCGGCCTCCTGGTCGGGCTCGCCCTTGGTCTGGACCTCTGGGCCATGCTGGAGATGCGGCGGCGGCGCGCCAACATCTTGCCGCACCGGGCGGCGACCGCTCTGGTCACGACCGGTCCGTTCGCCTGGAGCCGCAACCCGATCTATCTCGCGAACGGGCTGCTTCTGCTCGGCCTCGGGGGCCTGTTCGACAACGCCTGGTTCTTCGTGGCCGCCCCCGTCGCCGCCTTCGCCACCGACCGTCTCGCCATCCGGCGCGAGGAACGACACCTGGCGGCCCTCTTCGGCGCGGCGTGGTCCGTGTACGTGGGCCGGGTGCGCCGCTGGCTGGGCCGGCGGATGACGTCGTGATCCCCTTTCGCCCGGCCCACAGACGCCTCCCTATCCCGTCGCTTCGTCACTACCGTGAGGTTACGGGGCGCGGCATGTGAACCAAGCAGCTATGCTCCGCTCATTACTCCGCAATCATCTCGTCAGGGGGCGCCTTATGACTGCCCCTCACTCCCACTCGATTACACAAATTACCCCAAGCCGCTGATCGGCTTGGGGTTTTTTCTCGCATATCGGTCGCCGGACCGATTGAATAACCGACAAACGGGAAGTATTCTGAAAACATTCAGAAAATTCTAAGCAATAACATTTGCGTGAATTCGTCATCTTTTGCGGTCTATCGGACTTTCTGAGCACCGAGATGCAATGCAACGAGTTCGATTCGCCTTGCCACTTTGCACCATCACTCGGACGTACACTGTATCTCATGCGCATGTTCGTCGTCGAGCTTACCGGCTCGATCGTATGGCGATAGCGACAAGCGTCGTCGATGCCTGTCATGCCGCGCTCGACGACCGGAATGCAAACGCCGCACTGGCTTTGCGGCCGACGGCGTCCTGATTTTCGACGACGGCGGGACTGGCCGATCGGTCTTTCGCCACGAGGACGACAGATGGCGGATTACGCACATCCGTTGGTCCTCGGACGCGGTGCCCTGATCTCGCGATCAGGCGGCGGGAGTCGCTGACGCTCCCTTCTGGGCGAGCCAGGCGTCGATCAGGGTGATTTCGCGCTCCTGAGCCGAGATCACCGCCTGGGCCAGGTTCCGCGCTTGGGCGTCCTTGCCTTGCGCGAGCTCCACACGGGCCATCGAGACGGCTGCGACGTGGTGACCTCGCATCTGCGTCATGAAGTCGATGTCCGCGTCCCCGGTGAAGGGAGGCATCGCCTCCATCATCGTGTTCATCGATGCCTTGTAGCCTTGGGTGGCGACGGAGTCGCCGGGCGCAGGCGCAGCCATGCCGCCCTCCATTCCGCCATGGGCGTCCGCCGCTGCGGCGGCCTCAGGCGCGGCTACGGCGGGCTCTTCGGCTTGCGGGGAACAGGCCGTAGCCAAGGCGCAGGCGGCGAGGACGAGGCTGATGCGTTTCATGACGGCTCCTTGGGATCCGACGTTAGCGACCAGGAGGGCCCATTCGTTCCGCCAACTCTACCGTCCGGCCCGCGCCAAGAGCTCGATCAGCTCGCCGGCCTTGGCCTTGCGATCCTCGGGATCGTCGCCGGTCATGGCGCCCATGACGCAGTGGTCGAGGTGATCCCGTAGCACTTCGGTCTCCACGCGATGGAGCGCGGCTCGAACGGCCTGAAGTTGGGTCAGCAAGTCGACGCAATACCGGTCATCTTCAACCATGCGGGAGATTCCCCGCACCTGGCCTTCGATCCGGCTGAGCCTGTTGAGGACTTTGGGTTTCGTGTCGGTTTGCATGCGGCCTGTCCTCCTGAGCGCCCCCATATACCCCAGACGGGTATCTTGCGATATACCCCCCATGGGTATATGTGAGCCCTTCGGTCAGCCGGAGAGAGCGACATGTCCACGCATCCTCACAATCATGCCTCGGGTCACGCCTGCTGCGGGGCGAAGGCCTTGGATGGCGCGGCTACGGTCAAGGATCCCGTCTGCGGCAAGTCGGTCGATCTCACGACTACCGCTCACCGAGCCAGTCATGGCGGTCAGGACTATTTCTTCTGCTCGGCGGGGTGCCGGACCAAATTCATCGGCGATCCGATGCGTTACCTGAACCCTCGCGTGGAGGCCGAGCCGGCCGTTCCCGGCGCCATCTACACCTGCCCGATGCACCCCGAGATCCGGCAGGAAGGCCCAGGCTCCTGCCCGATCTGCGGCATGGCGCTTGAGCCGGAGACGGTCACGGCGGAAGCCCCGCCCAACCACGAGCTGATCGACTTCACCAGACGCTTTTGGGTTGGTCTGGTCCTGACCCTGCCGGTCTTCGCCCTGGAAATGGGCGGACACCTGGCCAATCTCCACATGTTCATCCCGGGCCAGATGTCGAACTGGATCCAGTTCGCTTTGGCGACCCCCGTGGTTCTCTGGTGCGGCTGGCCCTTCTTCGAGCGCGGCTGGACATCGCTGCGCACCCGGCGGCTGAATATGTTCACCCTGATCGCCATGGGGGTCGGCGTGGCATGGCTTTACAGCGTCGTGGCCGTCGTCGCGCCAACCCTGTTCCCGCCCGCCTTCCTGAAGGCCGACGGAAGCGCGCCGGTGTATTTCGAGGCGGCGGCGGTCATCACCGTGCTGGTCCTCGTCGGGCAGATTCTGGAACTGCGCGCCCGCGAACAGACGTCGGGCGCGATCCGAGCCCTGCTGGACCTCACGCCCAAGACCGCGCGCCGAATCCGGGCGGACGGCGTCGATGAAGATGTCTCGCTTGACCAGATCGCCGTCGGCGACCGCCTGCGGGTAAGGCCCGGAGAGAAGATCCCGGTCGATGGCGAACTCCTGGAGGGTCGGGTCGCTGTCGACGAATCCATGGTGACCGGCGAGTCCATGCCGGTGACCAAGGATGTCGGCGACCGCGTCGTGGCCGGCGCGCTCAACAAGACCGGATCCTTCATCATGCGCGCCGACAAGGTGGGCGCCGACACCCTGCTGTCGCAGATCGTCCAGATGGTGGCCCAGGCCCAGCGCAGTCGCGCCCCGATCCAGCGGCTGGCCGATACGGTCTCCGGATGGTTCGTTCCCACGGTGATCGCGATCGCCCTGCTCGCCGCCGTCGTCTGGGGCCTGGTCGGTCCCGAGCCCCGTTTGTCCTACGCCCTGGTCGCCGCCGTTTCGGTGCTCATCATCGCCTGTCCCTGTGCGTTGGGTCTGGCGACGCCGATCTCGATCATGGTCGGGGTGGGACGTGGCGCCCACGCCGGCGTCCTGATCAAAAACGCCGAGGCGCTCGAACGCTTCGAGAAGGTCGACACTCTCGTTCTGGACAAGACCGGCACCCTGACGGAGGGCCGTCCGTCGGTAACGGCGATCCTGCCCGCCCTCGGCTTCGTTGAAGCCGACATCTTGCGTCTTTCGGCCAGCCTCGAGCGGGGCAGCGAACATCCGTTGGCCGACGCGATTGTCCGGGCAGCCAAGGACCGGGACATCCCCCTTACCGAGGCCGTGGACTTCGACAGCCCGGTCGGTCGCGGCGTTCGCGGGACGATTGAGGGCCGCCAGGTCGCCCTGGGCAACACCCGTTTTCTCGGCGAGCTTTCGATCGACGTCTCCGCGCTGGAGCCGAAGGCGGAGGCCCTTCGCCACGACGGCGCCACCGCCATATTCGTGGCGATCGACGGAAAGGCGGCCGGGGTCATCGGCATCGCCGATCCCATCAAGGCCACCACGCCGGCTGCGATCCTCGCGCTGAAAGCGGCCGGTCTGCGGCTGGTGATGATGACCGGGGACAACCGGACGACGGCCGAAGCGGTCGCGCGTCGCCTCGGCATCGACGAAGTCCAGGCGGAGGTTCTGCCGCAGGACAAGGCGTCTGTCGTTCAACAGCTTCGTTCGCAGGGTCGGATCGTCGCCATGGCGGGGGATGGCGTCAACGATGCCCCTGCCCTCGCCGCAGCCGATGTCGGCGTCGCCATGGGGGCGGGTTCGGACGTCGCCATCGAGAGCGCCGGCGTCACGCTGCTGGGCGGTGATCTGCAAGGCATCGTGCGCGCACGGCATCTGTCCCGTGCGGTGATGGGCAACATCCGCCAGAACCTCGTTTTCGCCTTCGGCTACAACGCCCTTGGCATCCCCGTGGCGGCTGGCCTGCTTTATCCCGTCTTCGGCTGGCTTCTCTCGCCTGCCCTTGCGGCGCTCGCAATGGCGCTCTCCTCGGTCAGCGTCATCGGCAATGCGCTGAGACTGCGCGCGGTGAGGCTTTAGCCAAGATAGGCAATCAACAGTCCGCCCACCCACCTAAGGGAGGAACCGGCTGTGACGGGCCGGATTGATTTAGACGCTGACCGCAGTCTCCAAGCATTCGCAGCGGCAGGCGATGACGAACTGAAATTTCTGAAGAGGATACGGACGATGTCTCATCAACAGATGGACCACGGCGGTCAAGGCAACGCTCGTGGACTTGGCCCTTACCGAAGCCTGTACCTGGAGTTGGCGCTCGACTTCGTCATCATGTACCTGGTCATGTACACGATGATCGCCACGCTCGGTCACTTCTATCTCAACCTGAACAACGTCTACATGACCCTGATGATGGTCGCGCCGATGGCGGTCCTCATGCTCGTCTTCATGCGGTCCATGTACCCGTCGCGCAAAACAAACCTGGCCATTGGCGCGGTCGCGGCCGTGATCTTCGTCGGCAGCTTCATCGGCATGCGCACCCAGGCGTTCGTTGGCGACGACGAATTCCTGCGATCGATGATCCCGCACCATTCCGGGGCCGTGTTGATGTGCGAGCAAGCCTCCCTGACAGATCCGGAGATCATCGCTTTGTGCGACGGCATCGTGCGTGGTCAACAGGCGGAGATCGCCCAGATGCAGGCGCTCCTCGAGAAGCGTCGCCGCTGACCCCGGCGTGCGGGGGAAGGCCTCAGCCGCCGCCCGCTTCCTCTTCATGAGGGACGCGGTCGTGTGGCGCGTAGAGAAGCAGAAGGCCGGGACCGGCCAAACGTCTGGAGACTGAGTATGCGTTACTTCCACCCCGCGCCCTTCATCGCCGTCGCGGCGGTCGTGGCCTTCGCCGCCGGACCGGCGGCGGCCCACGCTCGCCTGGTCAGCGCCACCCCGGCGCCCGACTCCACCGTGGCCGCGACCCGGACGCTGACCCTGACCTTCAGCGAACGCAGCGTTCCCGCCTTTTCCGGCTTCGACGTCGTCAATGCGGCGGGGGAGAAGATCGCGATCCGCACCTCGGTGGCCGAGGACGGCAGGACCCTCACGGGCGCGCTGGCTCGCCCGCTGGCCGCCGGCGCCTACCGTGTCGACTGGCGTATCGCGTCGAGCGACGGCCACCGCATGACGGGATCCTACGCCTTCACGGTGCGCTGACGCCGTGCTGGAAGTCGCGGTCATCGCGCTTCGCTGGCTTCAATACGGCGGCGGCGTCGTCCTTCTCGGCGCGCCGCTGTTCCTTCTCTACAGCTTCAAAGACGCCGACGCGCCGAACCTGGAATGGTCGCGACCGACATTGCGCCTCGCCGCGATCATCGTCGCGCTCGGCTCGCTCGCCGCCCTGGTGGCACAGACGGCCGTCATGGCGGGGTCGCTGGGCGAAGCCGTCAAACCCGCGTCCCTGTCCTTCATGGTCACCGGCACGGCCCTGGGCATGGCGATGGTCGTGCGGGCCGCCGCCGCCTTGCTTGGGCTCGTCGCCTTGGTCGCCCTGAAACCCGGTCGCGCGCTCTGGAGCGTGACGGCCGCCTTGGGTCTGATGGTGGCCGCCAGCTTCGCGTGGACGGGTCACGGCGCGGCCACCGAGGGCCCTGGCGGGCCCCTCCATCTTGTCGCCAACATCATTCACGCGGTGGCAGCGGCCTTGTGGCTGGGCGCCCTGGCGGCGTTGACGGCCCTGCTTCTGCGCCGAGCCGGTCCGGACGACCTTGCAATCCATCGCGCCCTGCATGGCTTCGCCGGCCTTGGAACGCTCGCGGTCCTGTTGCTGGTGCTGACCGGTCTCGTGAACAGCTGGTTCCTGATCGGTCCCGAGCGCGTGGCGTCGATCGCGGGCAACCTCTACGGCCAGCTTCTGGTCGCCAAGCTCGTCCTCTTCGGTTTGATGCTTGCGCTGGCGGCGAGCAACCGGTTCCGGCTGACGCCGACACTGGGCTCTGCGCTGGAGACGGGCCAACCCTCCGTCGCCGCCATGAGCGCGCTCCGGCGCAGCCTGTTGATCGAAACGGGTCTGGGACTCGCCCTGATCGGCGTCGTGGCGGTCATGGGAACCCTGCCGCCCCCGGCGTCTCTGTAGGCTCGATTGCAATGATCAAAATGAGATCGTCGCTCCGCCGACCGTTGAAGTATGATCAGACAATGCCGTTCCTGCGTCATGACCTCGTCCGACTGACGACCGCGCTGCTCGCGGCGTTTGCCATGCTGTTCGTGTCCACCGCTTCGATCGCCTGCGAAGCTCCGGTCGATCCGGATATGGCGTCCATGTCGATGAGCGGCGACGGCGTCCCGTGCGAGCCGAAGACCGTCAGGATCTCATGCCATAAGGCGTGTCTGGCCATCTGCCAGGGCCTTGTCCCCCAGGGCGGTGAATCCACCCCCGCACGGGTCTATGCGTCTGTCCTCTATCCATCCCTTGATGCGCGGCATGCCGATTTCACCGTGGAGGCGGACGACCCGCCCCCACGACGCTGATCCTGTTGAAGATGACCGAACTCATTCAATCAAACAGAGATCAAAACCATGAAACGCACTCTCACCCTCGCAGCCCTGGTGCTGCTGGCTTCCGGTTCAGCCGCCTTCGCGGCCGCGCCGGACGCCGTGGCGCAGGCCGTATGCGCTTGCTGCGACGCTATCGCAGCCTGCGCGGAAGCCTGCACCTGCTGCTGATCGTATGATCGGGGACGCCCGCCCGCGAGGGCGGGCGTCTTCTCGATGTTCCTCACCGACGTCGCAGGGCCGGCGACCCGCTGGCGCGGGCCTGAGCGTCAGCCGGGCGCGCGCGACGACCAGTGAATGTGGTGGATGCGCCAGCCGTCGGCATGGCGTTTGAGGACCATGGTTTCGGTCGTCAGGCGGTCCACGGCACGGCCGTTGAATTGGCCCGTGGTGCGGCCTTCGCTGGCGATCCAGGCGATGTCCCCATCGGCCCATCCCGATCTGCGCGTCACCGTCGCTTCAGAGGCGGCGGCGAAGGCGGCGTCCGAGCCCAGGTGATGGGACGCATACTCGTCGCGCGATCGCTCCGCGCCACCCTCCTCGAAGATCATCACATCCGGCGCCATAATTGCCAGGGCGACGGCCGTGTCGCCGGCCTTCAGGGCGACGTGAAAGGCGTCGACGGCCGCCGCCGCGTCCGCAGCTTCCGCGGCGACCGAGCCGGCGGCTTGGGCATGCCCGTGGGCGTGGTCCTGGGCGAAGGCGGGTGTCGCCGAAAGAACGGCGAGCGACAGGACGAGGGCGAGAGAGGTGCGGGACATGGCGAACTCCGGATTGTGGGTGATCTGAACGGGCTGAGCGCGATCTGCGTCAGGCCGGCGGGTTGTGGCGGGCGAACACGCGGGTCGCGCCCGAGCGAAGCACCAGCAGGGTGTCGTAGGGCTCCTTGCGCCCCTGCGGCGTCTCCATGCCGGGCGAACCGAGCGGCATGCCCGGGACCGCGACGCCCACCGCCGCCGGTCTCTCGGTCAGCAGTCGAATGACGTCCGGGGCCGGCACATGACCCTCGACCAGATAGCCATCGATCAGACCGGTATGACAGGAGGCGAGCGCGTCCGGCATGCCCCGGCTGCTCCGGACCGATTGAAGGCTTGGAAGGACGGTGATGGTGGTGGTGAAGCCCGCCTGGCGCATGTGCGCGATCCAAGCATCGCAGCAGGCGCAGGTGGGCGTCTTGAAGACCGTGAGGTTTCTGGACGGACGGGTCTGGGCGCAGGCGGACCCGCCCATGCCGATGAAGACGGCCGCGCCCATGAGTAGACGACGGTTCAGATTGGCGGGATTCAAAAGGGTTCTCCCTGATCGCTGTGGACGGATCGCTGCGCCTCGACAGGGTCGGCGCGCTGCGGCGCCAGCCGCGCCCGCAACCACCGTCGGCCAGGCTGCTCGACGAAGACATGGATGGCGGCCGCGGCGGCGAGCGTCAACACAAGCATGGCGGCCAGTTCGACCAGGCCCATTCGATAGTCCGCACCCCAGCCGGAGAACGCCTGCGCCGCATTGCGCCACACCATCAGGATGGGGATGTGGACGAGATAGAGGGCGAACGACGCTTCGCCGGCGAACAGAAGGACGGGGTGAGACAGGAAGGTCCGGACCGGAGCCTTGGCCAACAGGGCGAGCGACAGGATGAAGGGACCGGCCGCCGCCACGATGACCCGGTCGTCGGCGCCGATCTGCATGAGCGTCAGCAGCAGGGTCGTGGCGACCAGGGCGCCCATGAGGGACATTCGCGGCGAAGGCGTCCAGCGCTGACCGAGATAGTAGAGGCCAATGCCGTAGAGGAATTCGGGAATGATGCGCAGGATCCCGAGGCTGTCCTCAGCCCGAGGCAACATCCGGCCGAACCAGGCGCGGTAGAAGGCGTCAAGGGCAACGAACAACAGCATGGCGAGGGCGATCAGGACCCACGGCCTGGCCCGCAGCCGGAGCGCGAGGGCGGCATAGGCGGGGAAGGCCAGATAGGCGAACCACTCCGCCGACAGCGACCAGGCCGGTCCGTTCCAGAGCGCCATGCTCTCTCGCGGGAACCACGCCTGGACGAGCAGAAGGGTGCCCGCGAAGTCGACGGGATTGAACCGGCCAGGCTCCAGCCCGACACCGAACACAGGCGCGATCAGCACCAGCCCAAGCATGGCCAGGAGGATGAACAGGTGAGCCGGATATATCCGGGCGAGGCGCGCCGCCAGGAATCGACCGTAGTTCGGGGCCCGGTCTCCCTGCAGGTAGACGTGGGTCAGGATGAAGCCCGACAGGATGAAGAAGACATCCACGCCCAGGCGCGCGCGGTTCAGCAAGCCCGCGCTCTCCGCCGGGAGCGTCCAGTAGAGCTGGAAGTGAAACAGCACGACGCCGAGGGCGAGAAAGAACCTCACGCCCGTGAGTTGATCGAGCACGTCGGGGAATGGAACCCGCGTGGGCCCTGATCTGTCGCTCACGTCTTTTCCCCGGACGACAGGGCGCGTCCCGGTCGTTCTCTGGTATCTACGCGGGCGACGGCTCGTCCCCTCGTGAGGGGACCGGAAGGCTGGCGCGTATGGCAGATGGGGCGTGACGCAGGTGCGCAATGACTGACGACATGAATGAACTGATCGCAGCGGTCGGGCCGGGCGACGCCGGCCGGCTGGTCGGCATGGAAGACGCGGTCTGGGTGCGGATCGGCGAACGCAGGGAGCGCGCCCGCATGGGTCAGGTCCGGGTCGCCGCCGTTGCGCTCGCTCTGGTGATCGGCGTCGCGAACGGAGGGCTGATGCTCATGGCTCCACGGCCGGAGCCGTCCGAGATGCGGATTTTCACCGTCTCGGCGGGCTTGTCGCCTCTCTCCGGCCTGGACGTTCGGGGATGAGAGCCTCCTGGAAGTCGATCGTCATCACGGCCATCCTGGCCGCGCTGGCCAGCGGCGCGGCGACCTGGGCGAGCGCGACCTGGGTCATGCGGGAGCGGCAGCCGCCAAGCCTGCACAGCGTCGTCCATGAGAAACTCGACCTGAGCCCTGAGCAGGATCGACGGCTCGACGTGGTCGAAGCCCGGTTCGCCGCTCTGCGGCCGGCGCTCGAAGCGGAAGTGCGCGCGGCCAATCGCGAACTGGCGGCCGCCATCGCCGCCAGTGACGGCGACACGCCCCAGGTCCAGGCCGCGGTCGATCATTTCCACGCCGCCATGGGCGATCTGCAGAAGGCGACAATCACCCATGTGTTCGAGATGCGATCCGTCCTGACCCCGGCGCAGGCCGAGGTGTTCGACGCCGCGGTCGTCGAGGCCCTGCACGACGACGCCGGCTAAGCGGCGCGCGTGTGTGCTGAGCAGAGCATCGAGGCCCGTGCGGCGACCGGAGACCGGGCCGCCTTCACCGCCTTGATGGCCGCCACAAAGGCCGATCTCTACCGGTTCGTGCGCCGCTATGTCGGCGACGAGTCCGAAGCGCATGACGTGCTTCAGGAAAGCTATGCGTCCGCCTGGCTCGCCCTGCGGCGGTATGATCCGGCGCGGCCGTTCGACGTCTGGCTTCGCTCCATCGCCCTCAACAAATGTCGAGACTGGGGCCGGCGGCGCGCGGTCCGCCGGGTTGTGCGCGGCGTCATGGGCCTGGAGGCGCCCGAGGCGGCGGCGGTGGGCGACGATGCGCCGTCACCCGAGACACGGCTGGACGATCAGCGCAGGGCCGAAGCTCTGCAACGCGCCTTGCGGGACCTTCCCGACGCCCTGAAGGGGCCGCTTCTGCTCGCCACGCTCGAGGGACGGTCTCACGCCGAGATCGCCTCGATCCTCGGTATTACGCCCAAGGCGGTCGAGACCCGCGTCGCCCGCGCCCGCAAGACCTTGACGGCGGCTTTGGCCCAAGCTTCCGGCGGAAACGCTTGACCTTGCCCTGATGGGAAGATGCACAAGCTGCAATCCCGACGTCTGCGGCATCCTGACGCGAGGGATACGCCGCCCGGCCGCGTATCTGAACGAACGGCTGAATAGCCCGACCAAGGAATTTCTCGCCTATGTCCACGCCCCGCCTCGATCGCCGAACGCTTCTCCGTGGCGCAGCCGCCGGCGGCGGGCTGCTGGGCCTGCAGGGTCTGCTCCCCGCCTGGGCGCAAACCGGATCGGCGGGACTGCGGGCGGATCTTCCGACGCTGACGGGACCGAACATCGACCTGACCGTCGGACACACGCCCTTCACCGTGGGCGGCCGCACCGGCCATGCGGTGACCATCAACGGCGTTCTGCCGGCGCCGCTGCTACGCCTTAGAGAAGGCCAGAACGTCCGGCTAGCGGTGACCAATACGCTGGACGAGGACACCTCAATCCACTGGCACGGCCTGCTCGTCCCGTTCCAGATGGATGGTGTTCCTGGCATCAGCTTCCCCGGCATCAAGGCCCGTGAGACCTTCGTCTACGAGTTCCCGATCAAGCAGTCGGGCACCTTCTGGTATCACAGTCACTCTGGCCTACAGGAGGCGATGGGTCACTACGGCCCAATCGTGATCGACCCGGCGGGCGCCGATCCGGTCGCCTACGACCGCGAGCATGTGCTGGTCCTGTCGGACTGGAGTTTCATGCATCCGCACGAAATCCTGGCCAAGCTGAAGAAGAGCCCGGGTTACTTCAACCAGCAGCGCACCACGCTGGCGGGGCTCATGGACGGCAGCGACCGCATGAGCCTGGAGGAACGGCGCATGTGGGGCCAGATGCGGATGGACCCGCGCGACATCCTCGACGTCAGCGGGTCGACCTACACCTATCTGATCAACGGCCATGGACCGCAGGAGAACTGGACCGGCCTGTTCCGGCCCGGCGAGCGGGTGCGGCTGCGCATCATCAACGCGTCGGCCATGTCCATCTTCAACGTTCGCATCCCGGGCTTGCCGATGACCGTGGTGCAGGCCGACGGCGAGAACGTGCGCCCGGTCGAGACGGACGAGTTCCAGATTTCGGTCGCCGAGACCTACGACGTCATCGTCCAGCCGACCGAGGACCGCGCCTACACCATCGTCTCCGAAGCCATCGACCGGTCCGGCATGGGCCGGGCGACCCTGGCGCCGCGCCTGGGCATGACCGCCGAGGTCCCTCCCCTGCGAGAGGTCCCGAACCTCACCATGCGCGACATGGGCATGGGCGGAATGGATCACGGCGCGATGGCCGACATGTCCGGTATGGATCATGGCGCGATGGCCGGCATGGACCACGCGGCTCCGGCCCAGAACGCGCCCGCGGCCGGCGAGATGGCCGGGATGTCCATGTCGGGCATGAACATGCGCGATCCCGAGAACGCTCCGCCCGACATGGCGGTGGGCGTCGGCGTCGATGCGATCGCCATGGATCCCGCCAACCGTCTGGGTGAGCGTCCGATCGGTCTCACTACAGTCGATCATCGCGTCCTCGTCTACACCGACCTGGTGTCGCTCCAGCCGAACAAGGACCCGCGCCCCCCGTCTCGGACGATGGAGATCCACCTGACAGGCAACATGGAGCGGTTCATGTGGGGCTTCGACGGCCGAAAGTTCAGCGAACTGGTCGAACCGATCCGCTTCGAGCGCAACGAGCGGGTGCGGGTGACCCTGGTCAACGACACCATGATGGCCCACCCGATCCATCTGCATGGTCATTTCTTTGAACTGGTGACCGGCGGACCCACCGGTCACCAGCCCCTCAAGCATACGGTCAACGTCGCGCCCGGCGGCAAGGTGACCTTCGATCTGACCGCCGACGCGCCCGGCGACTGGGCCTTCCACTGCCACATGCTGATGCACATGCACGCCGGCATGTTCAATGTTGTGACGGTGCGGCCCATGGACGGAGCCGCGTCATGAGCCGCCTCGCCGTCGCCCTCGCCCCGCTGGTGCTCGCCGTCAGCGCCTTCAGCGCCCAGGCCCAGGACACTCACACGGGCCACACTATGCCGGCGACCGCGGCGCCGACACGCCCCGCGCCAGCACCGCGGCCCACGCCACAGGCGCCGGCCCGACCGGCGCAGGATCCGCACGCCGGTCACGTCATGCCGCCCGCGCAGACGCCGCCCGCCGCGGATCCGCATGCAGGCCACCAGATGCCGGCGCAGCCCGCGCCCGTAGACCCGCACGCGGGACACCAGATGCCGGCGGCGACGCCCGGCCAGGCTGATCCGCACGCGGGCCACGACATGTCGGCCATGTCGCCCGCGCAGACCGACCCTCACGCCGGGCATGACATGTCGACCATGAGCATGGGGCCGCCCGATGTGGCGACCAGCGCCGACAATCCCGGCCGTCCTCCGGAGGACCCGCTCCCGGCCGCCGCCCTGGCCGGCCCTGCCCACGCCGCCGATCTCGTCTTCGGCGCCGAGGCCATGGCCGCCTCTCGCCGGACCCTGATTCACGAAAACGGCGACGTCCGCACCACGGCCGTCATTCTCGATCGCCTCGAAGCCGGCTTCGGCGACGACGGCGAGACCTACCTCTGGGACGTCCAGGGCTGGACGGGCGGCGACATCAATCGCTTCTGGTGGAAGTCCGAGGGCGAAGGCGACTTCGGCGGCGAGCTCGAGGAGGCTGAAGTCCAGGCGCTCTACAGCCGCGCGGTCACGCCCTTCTGGGACGTTCAGGCCGGCGTGCGTCAGGACTTCCGGCCCGACGGCGAGGACACCACGCATCTGGTCCTCGGCCTGCAGGGCCTGGCGCCCCATTGGTGGGAAGTCGACGCCGCCGCCTTCCTGTCGACCGACGGCGACCTGACCGCCCGCGTCGAGGCCGAATACGACCAGCGCATCACCCAGCGCCTGATCCTTCAGCCCCGCCTCGAAATCGACGCTTCAGCCAGCGACATTCCGGAACTGGAGATCGGTTCGGGCCTGTCCTCGATCGAGGCGGGCCTGCGACTGCGCTACGAATTCCGCAAGGAGTTCGCCCCCTATGTCGGCATCGAGTGGAGCCGCGCGTTCGGCGATACCGCCGACTACATCGAGGCCCGAGGCGGCGAGACCGACGACACCCGCTTCGTCGTCGGCCTCAAGGCCTGGTTCTAACCGAAGGAGACCACCCCATGATGATCCGCACTCTCGTTGTCACCGCCGCCCTCGCGTTCGCTGGCGCCGCCGCCGCCCAGGACCCGCATGCGGGTCACGCTATGCCGGCCCAGGCCGCTGTGCCCCAATCTGGCATCACGACCGTCCCTGCGAATGGCGCGATGACCCAGGGGTCGCCCGAGCGGTTCAGCGTCACCTTCCCCCACGCCATGGTCCTCAAGACCGTCGCCCTCTCCGCCGAGGGGCAGGCTCCGGTCGACGTCACTGTCCCCGCCGCACCGGCCGCCGCCACCGTCGGCGTGGCTCTTCCGCGCCTCGCGCCGGGCACCTACACTGCCGCCTGGACCGCCGAAGGCCCGGACGGTCACAAGATGTCCGGCTCCGTCAGCTTCATGATTCACTAGGAGAACGACGATGAAAGTTTCCAACCTGCTGGCCGCCGCCGGCGCGATCGTGACCCTGAGCGCCGGCGCGGCCCTCGCCGCCGAGGGCTGCGAGTGCTGCAAGGACATGGCCGCGGACGCCGCCATGAGCTGCTGCGACGAGATGAAGACCGAGCCCGCCCCGCCCGAGCCGACGCCGCCCGCCCCGGCGCCGTCGGATACGCCCGCGCCTCAGGGCCACGCCGACCACAACTGATCGTCGCATCGATGGTTTCCGGCGGTTTCCCGTGGGGGAGCCGCCGGACGCCTCAGTTCTGGATAAGGCGGATCAAGTTTCCGTCCGGGTCGATGAGCGCGCCGATCCGCAGTCCCGACTCCTCAAGCTTCGGCGCGTGCAGGCGGGGGTGGCCCCAGCTGGTTTCCGGCAATCCTGAAACGACGCACCCTGCGTAAAACCCGTCCAGGTCGTCCAGCCGCAGGCAGCAGCCGAAGTTGCTGGTCAGCGGATCCACGTCCGGATGCGGGAAGAACTCCAGCGTCAAACCGCCTCTTTTCAGGATCATCCAGCCTTTGTCGCGCCAGTCCTGGTCGAAGCCCAGTCGAGTGTAGAACTGGGACGTAACTTCGAAATCCCGCGACGGTAGGTTGGGCGTGGCGTGGTCGGTCACGGCGAACTCCGGGAATGCAGCAATGCCGCCGTAGCCTAGCTGCAACACCCCTTGCCATCTACCTGGATCGGCGGACACGGCACGTCGGCATAGGAGCAGAACACGCAGCAGTCGCCGGGTAGGGGCTTCAGCTTCACGCCGCAGCCGAGACAATCGTAAAACCAGATGCAGGCGTCGGTGGGCATGGTCTCCGTCGCAACATGACCGCAATCCGGGCAGGTCAGCGTCGAGTCTAGAACGATGGCCCGGGTCATCGCATGGCCGCCAGTCGCGGCATGACCCACGGCTCGATGTACGGCTGCCAGGCCATGGAAAGGACGATCAGCAGACTGGCGATCACCAGCAGCCAGAAGGCGAGCCGCGAAGGGTGGCGGCAGGCCCCGTCTTTCCGACACATCCGCAGGCGACGCCAATGCAGCAGCCAGCCCGCGGCCAGGATGACGGCGGCCAGAAGCGTCAGCCAGTTCCGCGCACCCGCGATGACCGCGGCGCCGGCGAAGGATACGCCCGCCACGGACAGAGCCAGAGGCAACACGCAGCACGCGGCCCAGGCGAACACCGAGGCGACACCGCCGAGGGCGGCCGAGGCGCTGATGGCGACCTCGGGCATGCGGGGCCGGTCGTAATCGATGGCCATAGGACCTCCCGTTCGATTTCTGCTACAGGCTACAACCCGTAGCCGCTACGGGATCAAGAGCCATGTCCGCACGAAGTTTGACGATCGGGCGCCTCGCTGACAGCGCCGGGGTGAACCTGGAAACGGTGCGCTACTACGAACGTATCGGGCTGATGCCCGCGCCGGCCCGGACCGAGGGCGGCCACCGCAGCTATGAGCCGGAACACGCCCAGCGTCTGCGCTTCATCCGCCGGTCGCGCGAACTGGGCTTCGGCATCGACGCCATTCGGCGCCTGATCGCGCTGAGCGAGCCGGGCGTTCAGGCGTGCTGCGAAGTCCGCGACATGGCCCAAGACCACATCGCCAGCGTGGACGCCAAGATCGAGGATCTGCAGAGGCTACGGAAAGTGCTGAGGCAGGCTGTGGCCGACTGCAGTGAAGGCGGACGGGTTAGGTGCCCGGTGATTGATGAGCTGGGCTCGAGCTAGCGTCGAAGCTACGACCCTGTGCCGATGACAGCGGTCAGCCTCAGTGCCGTGAAGGCCTGATCGACGCGGCCGCCTCGCGGCAAGCATCTTCGCAACGCCGGCATTCTTCGGCGCAGATACGGCAATGCTCGTGCATCTCGGCGTGCTTCTCGCACTCGATGGCGCAGTCGGCGCAAGCCTCGGCGCAGGTCTCGAGCATGCGCTTGATCAAGGCCTCGTTGCTGCCGGCGCGCCGCACGGCGAGCCCGGCCGTAGCCAGACAGACATCGGCGCAGTCGAGATCGAGCCGGATGCACTGGGTCAGGTCCCTGACCATCTCCTCGGCCAGGCAGGCGTCAGCGCAGATGCGGCATACGGCGGCGCAGCCGTAGCCCGCTTCGATCGCGCGAATGAGGCTGTCGTTCACGCTGCCGCGTACGTCGGGGTGGGTGCTGATCATTGGTTGGATTTGCATCGGAGGCTCCCTCGGGTGATCGGGATCCAACCCCGGCGCCGGGACGATGTTCCGAACGGCGACGCCTCCCGACCTCGTCAAACCCGTACTTCGCCGAGCCGAGATCATGTGGAAATGCGGTGGACCGGACATCAGGGGCCGGCCGGCGACCTCAAGCTCACATGCATTCGACCACGGATCACTGAACCGCTTGCGATTTGGATCTCCGCACTTGCCCGCGAGTTCATCTACAATCGGCGGCGCAACCGAGATTGTGGGGTCGGCGGGCTCCGGAACAGAGAGGCGCTGGTCTTGAGCCAGGGACGTAATGCGTCGGCCCGGGCGCGCCGGGCCGGCCTCGTCCTCGCTGCCCTCGAGGGCCGAAGGCTCGTCTTCGCGAGCGGGCCCGCGCGAAAAGTCAGCCTGTTGGTCGCGCGCGCCGTGTTGCGACTTATACGGCCGGGCGGAGGCCGTTGCCGCTCACATGCAGTTTTTGGCGCCTTCGGGGCCCCGCAAGCGTCGGCGGGCTAGCTCTCGACGCCACGGTTCGCCGCAGCGGACGCTTCGCCTCCGGCTTCCGCCGGCTCCTCAATCCCGTCGCCCATGACCATTCCACGGGGATCAGCGCTTGCGTGACCGGCCTCGTACGGTCGCGATACGTCAGCGAAGGCATGGTTGCGAGACCCCGGGCGCCTCAGGCGAACGGATTCGCTTGGCCGGGCCGGCCGAGCAGGGGGCTGTGTCCTGCCCGGGCGGGTGCGGGCCTTCTACCAGAGGTTCCGCTGCGATATGGGCGGACTTAGCCGGCGCTCAACGCCTGGGCGACGTCAGGTCAGGGCGCGACAACTGCGCCCGTCGCCAAACCGGCCCGCGCCCGCCATGGTGGGATTTGGACTCCCAAGGAGCGCTCACTTTGGTTCAAACTCGCCCGCGCTTGTCCCGCCGGACCCTCGTGTTCGGCCTGCCCCTGGTCGCCGTGGCCGGCCCGGCCCTCGCCGCGCCCCCGAAACGGATGATCGCCTACAAGACGCCATGGTGCGGCTGCTGCGGCGGCTGGATCGCCCACATGCGCCAGGCGGGCTGGAACGTCGAGGTCGTCGAGCGCGAGGATCTCGCCCCGATCCGGGCCCGGCATGGCATTCCGGACCGCCTCGCCTCGTGCCACACAGCGGTGGTCGGCGCCTACGCCATCGAGGGCCATGTTCCGTCGAGCGATGTCGAGCGGCTGCTCGGCGAACGCCCCGCCGCCCGCGCACTAAGCGCGCCCGGCATGCCGGCGGGCTCGCCGGGCATGGAGGCCGCCGGGCGCGAACCCTATGCGACCGTCCTGATCCTCAACGACGGTTCGACCCGCGTGTTCGGTCGCCACAACGGGGCCTGAGAAGGCGCACCGCCGGCAGTCACGACGGTTGACGACGCGGCGTCCAGCGCAGCAGGCGCATGGCGTTGGCGGTGACCAGGACCGTGGCTCCGGTGTCAGCGAGGATGGCGGGCCACAGGCCCGTCACCCCGATCACGGTGGTGACCAGGAACACCGCCTTCAAGCCCAAGGCGATGGTGATGTTCTGCCGGATATTGCCCATCACTCCGCGGGACAAGGCGATCATGTCGGGAATGTCCCTGACCCGGCCGTGCAGGACGGCGGCGTCCGCCGTCTCCAGGGCCACGTCGGTGCCGCCGCCCATGGCGATGCCGACATCCGCCTGGGCCAGGGCCGGGGCGTCGTTGATGCCGTCCCCAACCTTGGCGACCACCAGACCCTCGGCCTGAAGCGCCTTGACGATCACCAGCTTGTCCTGCGGCAGCAGCTCGGCCCGGGGCTCGAGGCCCAGCGCGGCTGCGACCGCCTCCGCCGTGCGGCGGTTGTCGCCCGTCAGCATGACGGTGCGGATGCCCCGCCCCTTGAGGTCAGCCAGCCCCTGAACCGCGTCGGGCCGCGCCTCGTCGCGCATGGCGAGGAAGCCGGCGACGCCCTCCTCGACGACAAGGACGGAAACCGTCTTGCCCTCGGCGTTCAGAGCGGCGATGGTCGCGTCCTGCGCCGGCGTGATCGGCGCGCGTCGGGCCGCGGCCAGCGGCGAGCCGAGGAAGATGCGTTCGCCGCCGACCTCGCCTTCTACGCCCTCCCCCGCAATGGCCTGGGTGGCCGACGACGGTGGCGCCGTGATCTTATCCGCCTCGGCTCGGGCGAGGATGGCGAGGGCGAGCGGATGGCTCGATCCCGTTTCCAGCGCGGCCGCCAGCGTCAGCAGGAGGGAGGCGTCCCGCGTTCCGGCGACGACGTCGGTGACGACGGGCTTGCCGGCGGTCAGGGTCCCCGTCTTGTCGAAGGCGATCGCCGTGATCTTGCCCAGCGTTTCCAGCACGGCCCCGCCCTTCATGAGCAGGCCGCGCCGGGCGCCCGCCGACAGGCCGGCGGCGATGGCGGCCGGGGTGGAGATGACGAGGGCGCAGGGGCAGCCGATCAGCAGCACGGCGAGACCCTTGTAGATCCATTCGCTCCACGTCCCGCCGAACAGCAGCGGCGGCGTGACCGCGACGAGGGCGGCGAACACGAGCACGCCCGGCGTGTAGATTTTCGAGAAGCGGTCGATGAAGCGTTCGGTCGGCGATTTCGATTCCTGCGCCTCCTCGACGAGACGCACCACCCGGGCGATGGTGTTGTCCGAGGCCGAGGCCGTCACGCGCACCCGCAGGACGCTGCCGCCGTTAATCGTGCCGGCGAACACAGGATCGCCCACGACCTTGCGCCTGGGCACGCTCTCGCCCGTCACCGGGGCCTCGTCGAGGTCTCCCGCGCCCTCGATGATCTCGCCGTCCGCCGGAACGCGGTCTCCGGGCCGGACCAGGATGATCGCGCCCACCGCCACGGTCTCGGCGGCGACCTCCGTGGTCACCCCGTCCGCCTCGACGAAGGCGGTCTTGGGCACGAGGGCGGCGAGCCCCTGGATGCTCTTGCGCGCGCGTCCGGCCGCCACCCCTTCGAGCATCTCGCCGACCAGGAACAACAGGACGACGGCGGCGGCCTCTTCCGCGGCCCCGATGAAGACGGCGCCGACGGCGGCGATGGTCATCAGCATTTCGATGGAGAAGGGCGTGCCGTGGCGCGCCGCCGAAAAGGCGCGCGACGCGATCGGAATCAGCCCCACGGCCAGGGCGGCGAGGAAGGCGTATCGTTCGAGGGAGGGGAACAGCGTGCCCAGTCCATAGGCGGACAACAGCGCCAGGCCGCAGAGCGCGGTGAGGCGGGCCTTGCCGGTCCACCACCACGGGGCGCCCCCGGCCCGGGCGGCCGCCGGAGGTGGGCCCGCCGCCGCAGCGACGGCTCCGGACGTCGGCGCGGCCGCTTCTCCGATGTAGCCGAGGTTGCGCAGTTGCTGCAGGACCGCCTCGTCGGCGAGGTCTCCGCCATGCCGGATCTTGAGCACGCCGGTCTGCACCGCCACCGAGACGTCCTCGACGCCCGGCAGCCTGCGGATCGCCGTGTCGATCTTGCGGCCGCAGCTGGCGCAATCCATCCCGGTGACCCGGTATCGGCTTTCGAGGGGTTGCGCCGTCATGTCTGTTCCTTGTGATCTCTATAGGGCAAGGCTACCTCCTCCAGCGACTGTAGGTGCAAGCTAAAAAATGAGCCCGCCGTTCCCTTGGAGTGGAGAGCGCCGTCCGACGAACCCTGGAGGCGGGCCCAGCCCCTCGATGACCTCGCCTTGTCCGCACGACCGTGAGACCGCGCCGCCAACGGCCGCACAGGTGGAACGCGCCCTGGACGCTGCCGCCGCCAGCGTCGCCGCCACCGGGGATAAGCTGACGCGCCCCCGGCGCAGGGTGCTGGAGCTCCTGCTCGTCGCGGGCGCTCCGGCTAAGGCCTATGATCTCGTGGCGACGTATCACCAGGATGCTCGCGTCGCGAAGCCGGCTACGGTCTATCGGGCGCTGCAGTTCCTCGAAACTCACGGTCTGATCCATCGTCTTTCCAGCCTCAAGGCCTATGTGGCCTGCGATCCCGAACGCCTCGGTTCGCCTGCGGTTTTTCTTCTGTGCGACTGTTGCGGCTTCTGTCGCCAGATCCCTTCGTCCGGCATGGCGTCGCTGGGCGCGGCCGCGACAGCGGCGGGCTACGAGATCGAACGGATCACGCTCGAAGGCCAGGGTCTGTGTCCGGCCTGCCGCCCGCAGCGCCCCGGCGCGGCCCGGGATCTGGCCCCCCAGACAGAGCCGGAGGCGGCCGCGGGGGTCCGGGCCCACAAGCACTGAGCCGCGCCCCTGATCAAGCCCGGGGCGGGTCGATGGCGGCCTGCCCCGGGCGCCCGGGCGCGGCGACGCCGGGGCCGCCCAATTCCACGGCCCGTTCCGTGGCGGCGGCCGACCTTCGGGTCGACCCCGGTCGTCGGGACGGACTAAGCCAGGTCTGGACCGGTCGGTCGAAGCCGTAGCGAAACACGGCGGCGGCCACGAACGCCCCGACCAAGCCGATGGCCCACAGGACCCAGCGAACGTCGGACGACCAGGCCTCCTGTCCCAAGGCGTCGAGCAAGCCGAACCAGACGATGCGGCTCACCTCATTGGTGAGGAACATCGAGAAAGACATAAGGGCCAAATGCTCGATCATCCGTGAAGGACTGCGCACCGGCACGGCGCCGGCGGCCCAGATGATCACGGTCATCAGGCCCAGCGACAGCAGGCTGAAGGCGCCGAAGGCCTGCAGCCCCACGAGCGCGAAGGCGGCGGCGAGGCCGATCGCCCTGGCCCGGTGTGGCGCGACACAGACCCGCGAACCGTAGAAGGCCGCCGCGACCCCGAGCAGGAAGAGCGGCAGGGCGCGCAGGATGCCGTAGCGCATCGGCAGGCGGTAGATCGGATCGCCGAGCCACAGCGAAGCGGCGATATCGGCGGCGACGACGAGGAGCGTCGCGCCGATCACCACTGCGACCGGCGGCCAGCGCCACAGAGCGCGGCAGATCCAGGGCAGCAGGAGATAGCAGCCGATCAGGGCCGAGAGGGTCCAGGTCGGGGCGTTCCACCCCTGCCCGCCCGGCACGCCATAGGCCTGGACCAGTAGCACCTGCGCGGGCAGTTGCGACCAGTCGAACCAGCGCGGATTGCTGGGCGCGATCCCGGCCAGGGCGGCGCCGCCGACGAGCAGCACCAGAACGAGGCTGACCGCCAGGTGGGCCGGAATGACCCGCAGCAGGCGCTGGCGCGCATAGGCGCGCAGCGAGGCCTGTCCGGACGCGAGGCGATCACCGTAGATGCGGGCCAGGACATAGCCGGAGTCGATGATGAAGAAGTCGGTGAGCAGATAGCCGCGCTCGAAGACTGGATGCAGTTGTCCGAGAGGCACAGGCGCGGCCTCGCGGAAATGGTAGAGGATGATCAGCGCCCCTACGATAAAACGCAGCGCGTCCAGCCAGCCGCCGCGCGCGATCCGGATGGGGCGAGGCGACGGCTCGGTCAGCGCGGCTTCGGGCATTCAGTCAGCCTTCCGTGGCGCAGACCCGGCGGCGGCGCTGCGGTGCTCATGTGGACGCAGGACGATCTGGTCTCGCGAAGCGTAGAGAACGGCCGTTCCCAAAACCCAAACGACGACCAAGCCTCCGACGACCATCAGTCCTGGCCTATCGCGGGGTCCAAACACAAACGAGCAGCCGATCACGCCGCCCAGAATGGCCCCGTACCCAAAATGCAGCGGCACCTTGTGTGCGCCCAGCAGCAGAAGGGCCATGCAGAAGACCAGGCCTCCTGCGAACAGGCTGACCCCGATGGCGACGAGCGTATCGAGCACGGGCCGTGGCTTCAGCGGGCGCGCCTGGAGCCGCCGCCTACCTCGTTGGCGATAGCGGCCTTCCCGCCAACGAATGCTCCGGCCGCGCACGGTGAAGCGTTTGCCGGCCATGCGTCAGGGCCTTGCGTTGGGCGCGGGCGTGTCCTCATGGCGCGCAAGAAGGATTCTCATCCGGACAATTTCGGATTCCTGGGCCGCGATGATCTCATCGGCCAGACTGCGCACGTCGCGGGCTTCGCCATGCTCGACGGCGACCTGGGCCATTGCGAGCGCACCCTCGTGGTGGGCGATCATTCCGCGCAGGAAGTCGATGTCGGCGTCGCCCGTGTAGTTGATGCTCATGGCCTGGTGCATCTTCGCGCTGGCCTCGCGATAGGCGCGAGTCGATGGGCTGTCCGTGGTCTCGCCAGCGTGGCTTGCCTCGGTGTCGCTCGGGCGAGAGTCAGCCGCCGACGGCGCCGCAGGGACCTCGCGGGTTTGCCGCGAGATCATCCCGAAGGCGAAGGCCGACAGGGCGAGAAAGACGGCGATGACGGAAATCCATCCGAAACGCTTCATGACGATGTCCTCGAGAGAGCCGGCGGGGCCACGGGGGCGGCCGGGATTGCACTGGGAAGGATGGGCGCCGTTCGGTCGTGGTAGCCGAGCAGGCGCAGAGCGTTGAACACCACCAGCAGGGTCGACCCCTCGTGGAGCGCCACGGCAGGGCCGATGCCAAGGCCGAGGATCGTCGCCGGCACAAGGAAGGCGACGATTCCGAGACTGACGTAGAGATTCTGGAGAATGATGCGCCGCGTCTGTCGGCTGAGACCGACGGTGAAGGGCAGCTGCGACAGGTCGTCCGACATCAGGGCGACGTCGGCGGTCTCAAGCGCAACATCGGAGCCAGCCGCGCCCATCGCGATACCGACGGTCGCCGTGGCCATGGCCGGGGCGTCGTTCACCCCGTCGCCGACCATGGCGATCTTGCCGTCAGCGCGAAGGCGTTTGATGGCGTCAACCTTGTCCTCGGGCATGAGGTCGCCCCAAGCCTCTGTCAGGCCGACCTGTCCGGCGATCGCCTGTGCGGCCTTCTGGTGATCGCCCGAGATCATGATCATTCGCCCGATGCCGAGGGCGCGAAGAGCGGTCAGCGTCGGCCGCGCCGCTGGGCGAGGCGTATCAAGAAGCCCAATGACACCGAGATCGCGCGTGCCGCGTCGCACCACCATCAGGGTTCGACCCTGCAGTCGCAATTGAGCGACGACAGAGGTTGTTTCGTCGCCGAGCGGCGCTACGCCATCGACGCCGAACATCTCCGGCTTCCCTATCCAGATCGTCTCGCCGTGCAGCTGGGCGGTCACGCCCTTGCCCGTCAGGCTCTTGAGGTCGATCGCGGCCGGGATGATCGTATCGCGCAAGCGTGCGCCACCGTCGCGCGCGATGGCCTCCGCCAACGGGTGGTCGCTGAGCCGTTCGACCGCCACAGCGACCGCCAGAAGATCGCCCTCCTTCGTCCCGCGCACCGTCATGACGTCGGTGATCCGCGGCCGTCCCTCGGTCAGGGTGCCGGTCTTGTCGAAGGCGATGGCGTTGAGCGAGCCGAGGTTCTCCAACGGCGCGCCGCCCTTGATCAGGACACCGGCGCGCGCCGCACGGGCGACGCCCGATAGGACGGCGCTCGGGGTGGCGATGGCGAGCGCGCAAGGACTCGCGGCGACCAGCACGGCCATGGCGCGATAGAAGCTGTCGCGGAACGGCTCATCGACGACGACCCAGGCGAACAGCAGGACAAAGGCGAGCGCCAGCACCACAGGCACGAAGATGCGTTCGAACCTGTCCGTGAAGCGCTGGGTCGGCGACTTCTGCGTCTCGGCCTCACTCACCATCCGAACCACCTTGGCCAGGGTGGTGTCGCTCGATGTGCGGGTCGTCTCAATCTCGATGGCGCCTGAGCCATTGATGGTGCCCGCGAAGACGAGAGACGGCGATCCGACCTGGGCCGGTCTCGCCCGCGCCGCCTCGGGATCCGCGACGGGCTGCTTGTCGACAGGCATGCTTTCGCCGGTCACGGGGGCTTGGTTGATGCTTGTGGTGCCGACCACGACAAAGCCATCAGCGGGCAGTCGTTCGTTTGGACGCACCACCACGGTGTCGCCGACGACCAGATCTTCGACAGGCAATTCGACGACCTGTCCGTCGCGTCGCACATGGGCTGTCCGGGGGGCAAGCTCGGCCAGGGCCTCGATCGCGCGTTTGGCGCGGCCCATGGCGTAGTGTTCGAGCGCGTGGCCGATGCTGAACAGAAACAGCAGGAGAGCGCCTTCGGCCCAGGCCCCGAGCGCCGCCGCACCTGCGGCTGCGACGAGCATCAAGGTATCGATCTCGAAGCGCTTCTGGCGGAGGTTCTCGAACGCTTCTCGCACCGTAAAAAAGCCGCCGAAGATGTAGGCGATCAGGAAGAGGGCGAGGGGAATCCAAGCGGGAAGGCCCGTTGCGAGTTTCTCGAGGGCGAATCCAAGGCCCAGAGCAAGGCCACTTGTCAGGGCGAAGATCAGCTCCGTATTGGAGCCTAGAACGCCACCGTGATCGTGCTCCTCGGACTCGGTGTGGGGATGGTCCGGCAGTGTTGTGCTGGTCATAAATAGGGTCCCGTTGCGGGTTGGGAATCGCGGCTGCTTGCGGCGACCGCCGCGATCGAGGGGGCGGGATAGCGACACGGGCGAAGGCGCGCCGGGCCAGCGGGTTCCAGCGCGATCCGCTCGCAGGTGGTCATCCCGGTTCTCCCGACCTCAGGGCACGGGCACGACGGCATTAAAGCCCCCGAGCCGCTGGAGCTGCTCAATCGCTTCGAAAAGCGGAAGCGCTAGGAGAAAGACGAAGCCGTCGCGCACCGTGCGGACGAAGAATACCGGCCGGATCATGATTTCCGCCTCGTCGCGCCATAGGGAGAGCTTGGGCAGGAACCGAGGGGTGCGCTCACGGTAAGCTTGGTAGTCGTGTCCAAAGGCGTCGGAGAGGAAGCGTTCTTCGCGGCCGACCACGATGCGAAACACCACCCAGCAGGCTAATCCGAAGACCAAACCGACGCTAAGGCTGCCGGACTGGGCGCCGATGCCAAACGCGCCGATGAAGCTGAAGACGTACAGCGGATTGCGGCTGACCGAATACGGTCCTGCGGATATGATCTCCTGTTTCTTCCGGCCACCGATGTAAAGGGAACACCAAGCCCGACCGATGATGCAAACCATGATGGCGATCAGGCCCAGATGCTCGACAGGATGTTCGAGCAAGGGCCAGGATGTGACGAGCGCCGCGCAGACGACAAGAAGCAGGCCCCCGACGAGAATGCCCGCCTTGCGCCATCGTTGAACGGATTGGATATCGACCGCTGATCGACAGGCGTCATCAGGAAGTGATGAGCCGGACGAAGCAGGGCTTGCGGGTTTGGAGACGCTCGAGACGTCGTCGGAGGGATCGAGCGGCATCATTGCGCCTCCCCCTCATCCGGACGATCCTTAGCCGCATCGCGCAGGATGTCCACGCCGCCCTTCAACGCGATGGCGGCCACGAGGACGCCGACGACGAGGTCCGGCCACGCCTGGCCGAGCCAGAGCACCAACGCCCCGGCGACGAGGATGCCTCCGTTGGAGGCGAAGTCGTTGAAGCTGAACGTCTCAGCAGCCTTCATGTTGACGTCGGCGCTGTGCTGGCGGCGGATCAACTGCAGGCAGATCAGGTTGATGATCGCCGCAACGACCGCGAGCCCCATCATGGTCGGGCCGATCGGTTCGGTCCCGATGAGGAACCGACGACCCGCGTCGAGAAGGACGCCAGCGCCGAAGATGAGGAGCATGACGCCCGAAAGGCGCGCCGCCCCCCGCTTCCACGAAACGGGCCGACCGATCGCGAGAAAGCTGATCAGATAGACAGCAGCGTCCGAGGCGTTGTCCACCGCGTTGGCCAGCAAAGCGCTGGAATCGGCGGACAGGCCGCCGATCCCAAGAGCTAATGCCAGGCCCGCGTTGAGCGCGAGAACCGTCAGCAACGTGCGTCGCTGCTGACGGTCATCCTGAGTGCGAGCAATCAATCCTCCACCCCCTCGTCCTTGCGGTGACGCACCGCCTTGGCCGCGAAGGTCGGCAGGACCAGCAAGGTCAGGGCTGTCGCGGTCAGGAGGCCGCCGATGACGACAGTCGCCAGAGGCTTCTGCACCTCGGCCCCCGCGCCGTGGGCGAGGGCCATCGGGATGAAGCCGACGATGGCGACCAAGGCTGTCGTCAACACCGCACGCAATCGGCTGGACGCCCCTTCGATCGCCGCGTCCCGGGGCGCGAGCCCCGCCTGCAATCGCTCGCGAATGGCCTGCATCAGAACAAGTCCATTCAGGGTCGCCACACCCGAGACGGCGATGAAGCCAACGGCCGCAGACACCGAGAACGGCATCCCTCGCAGGAGAAGCGCCAAGGCTCCACCGATCAGGGCCAAGGGCACGCAGGCGAAGACCAGCCCAGCCTCGGAGAACGACCCCAGGGCCATGAACAGCAGCACCCCGATCAAAACGAAGACGATCGGAATAACCAGGCCCAGGCGTTGTTCGGCGCGTTTGAGGTTCTCAAACTGACCGCCCCAGGTCAGGCGGACGCCTGGCGGGAGCTGGATCTGATCGACCTTCGCTTGCGCGTCGGTGACGAAGCCGCCCAGATCCCGGCCGCGGACGTTGGCCTGGACCACCATCCGTCGGCTGCCGTCGTTGCGGCTGATCTGGTTCGGCCCCTCGGCGCTCTGGATGCGAGCCACCGAGGACAGAGGCACGGTCACGCCCGTCGCAGAGACGATGGGCAGGGCCGCGAGCGCCGCCGGATCGTTGCGTGCATCGTCCGGTAGGCGGACGACGACGTCGAAGCGACGATCGCCCTCGAAGATCCGGCCGGCCTCCGCGCCGCCGATGGCGGCCGAGACCGCTTCGGAGACGTCGGCTGCGGACAGGCCGTAGCTGGCCGCCGCGAACCGATCGACGCTGACCGTCAGGGTGGGCAAGCCGGACGCCTGTTCGACGCGAACGTCGGCGGAGCCCGTGGTCTGGCGCAGCGCGCCGGCCACCTGATCCGCGACCCGCTGCATGGTGTCGAAGTCGTCGCCATAGACCATGACCGCGAGGTCGGTCCGCACGCCTGAGATCAGTTCGTTGAAGCGAAGTTCGATGGGTTGGCTAAACTCGAAGTTGTTGCCGATCTGCTGATTGGCCAGATCTTCGAAGCGCTCGAGAAGGGCTTCCTTCTCGAGACCGGAATCAGGCCAGTCCTTGCGGTCTTTCAGAACGATGACGCTGTCCGAAATGTTGGGCGGCATCGGGTCGACGGCCGCCTCGGCGGTGCCGGTCCTGGAGAACATGGTCTCGACTTCCGGCTGGGCGGTGATGACCCGTTCCAACGCCATCTGCATGGCGAGGGACTGTTCCAGCGACGCCGAGGGAACCCGCAGCGCCTGCATGGCGATGTCGCCTTCGTCCAGGGTGGGGATGAACTCCCTCCCCAGGGACGAGAAAGCCAGACCACCGACAACGACCGCGCCGAGCGCCGAGATCAAAACGATCTTCGGACGATCGACGGCGGCGCGGATGGCCGGCTGGATCCAACGCCGCGCGTGGCGGAGCAGGAAGGTTTCGTGTTCGTGGGCCTGGCCGTGTTCGTCGGTCTCGACCTTCTTGGGATCCCGCACCAGCAGGGCCGTCATCGCCGGCACGAAGGTGAAGGAGAAGATGAAGGCGCCGACGAGCGCCAGCATGACCGTCGCGCCCATGGGGACGAACGTCTTGCCCTCGACGCCCTCAAGCATCAGCAGGGGAGTGAAGACGAGCAGGATAATCAGCTGACCGAAGGCGGCCGGCTTGACCATCTTGCGAGCTGCGGCCACGGCGACATCAAGGCGTTCCCGACGGGTCAGGGCCCGTCCCAGATCGATCCGCCGTTGCGATAGCATCAGGAGGGTGCTTTCCACGACGATGACCGCGCCATCGACCAGAAGGCCGAAGTCCAGCGCGCCCAGGCTCATCAGGTTTCCACTGATGCCGAACCGGTTCATGCCGATGACGGCGAACAGGAAGCTGATCGGGATCATCAGCGCTGTGATGCTGGCCGCACGAATGTTGCCGAGCAGCAGGAACAGAACGACGATGACCAAAAGCGCGCCCTCGGTGAGGTTGCGCGCCACCGTCGAAATTGTCGAGTTGACCAGGGCGCTACGGTCGAGAACCGTTACCGCCTCGATCCCCGCGGGCAGCGTCTTGCGAACTTCCTCAAGACGCTCCCCGGCCGCCTGGGCCACGGTGCGGCTGTTGCCGCCCGCGATCATCAGCGCCGTACCGAGCACGGCCTCGTGGCCGTCACGGCTGGCGCCGCCCAGGCGCGGAGCCTGGCCGATCTCGACCGTGGCGACATCGGCGACCCGCACGATCAGGCCGTTCCGGTTGACGACCGGCGCCTGAGCCAGGTCCTCCACGGTTGAGGCCAGGGCGTCGGTGCGGACCGTCAGAGCTTCGCCAGCGCGTTGGATATAGCCCGCGCCGGCCTGGGTGTTGGCGCGATCAAGAGCCTGGATAAGGTCGCCCATGCCCAGGCCGTAGGCGGAAAGGCGCGCCGCGTCCGGACGGACCGCATACTCCTTCACATAGCCGCCGACGGTGTCGACGCCCGCGAGACCGGGGGCGGTCCGCATTTGCGGCGCGACGATCCAGTCCTGTACGGTACGCAGATAGGTGGCGCGCTGCTGCGGGGTCGAGAGCAGATCGCCTTCGGGCGTCAGATAGGCTCCGCCGGCCTGCCAGCCCGGCTCGCCAGGCTTGGCGAGGTTCTGACTGTTGAACGGCTTGTAGTCGATCGTCCACATCAGCACTTCACCGAGGCCCGTGGTGATCGGGGCCATGGTCGGCTCCACCCCGTCAGGCATGGCCTCCCGGGCGCCCGCGAGCCGTTCGGCGACCTGCTGGCGCGCGAAATAGATGTCGGTCTGGTCGGTAAAGATGACCGTGACCTGGCTGAAGCCGTTTCGGCTGAGGGATCGGGTCGTGGTCAGGCCGGGAATGCCGGCCATGGCGGTTTCAATCGGGTAGGTGACCTGTCGTTCGATCTGTTCAGGCGCGAGCGCCGGAGCGACCGTGGTCACCTGGACCTGGCGATTGGTGATATCCGGCACGGCGTCGATGGGAAGCCGTGTCAGCTCGAGGAGTCCGTAGGCCGCGACAAGCGCCGTGGCGAGAACCACGAACCATCGGAATTTGACCGAGAGTTCGATGATGAATTTGAACATTCGGTGCGCCCCTAGTGACCGTGCTCGGCCTCGCCCTTGGCGAGCTCGGCTTTGAGGAGGAAGGCGTTCGTGCCGGCGACCCGTTCAGCCCCGGTGAGGCCACGCAGGATTTCAGTCCGCCCCCCGGCCTGACGACCGGCGAGCACCGGACGGGCCTGGAAGCCGTTCGGGACCTGAACGAAGACGACGGTGTTGCCGTCGACGGTCTGGACGGACTCGGTCGGCACGGTGAGACCGCCCGTCGTCTCGCCCGTCACGATCGCCCCCGTGACGGCGGAACCGGCCGGCGGGAGGACAGAGCCCGTCGGCCGGGCCCGAATGACCGTGGCGCCGCTTTCGCCGCCCGCGCCTGCGGCCACGCCGGTGACGATGGCGTCGAAGTCGCCGCTGGGGCTGCTGACCCGCAGAGGCGCCCCGGCCCTTACATTGGCGGCCAAAGCAGGCGGCGCGTTGAAGACGAGCTCAACCCTGGCCGGGTTGGTGACCTCGGCGACAACGCCGCCAGGGGCGACGAAGCCGCCCGGTCCGACCTGGACGCTGGTCACGACTCCGGTGATGGGGCTGGTGACGCTGAGGCGGCCCGAAGCGTTGGGCGAGCCCGCCGCGCTGGACCGCGCGCGAGCCGCGCGGGCGCCGGCTTCGGCGCTGAGCAGTTGCGCGCGGGACGCCTCGACCTCCTGTCGGGCGACAACGCCCTGGTCCGCCAGATTGCGGTTGCGTTGATAAGCCTGGCGCGCCACTTCAGTTTCGGCGGCCGCCGCGTCTGCGTCCGCGCGGAACGTCGCCGCTTCACCGCTGACGACGCTCGCCAGGGGCTGACCGATCCGGACCGACTGGCCCGGAGCTACGAGAACCCGCTCGACCCGCCCGCCGACGGACGCCGCCACAGCGGCGCGCGCGTCGACCATGGGCTCGACCCGCCCGGAGAGCCGGGTTTCGGCGCCCCCTCCCCGACCGACGCCGACCACGATCAGGTTGGCGGCCTGGGCCTGGGCCGCGCTCAGAGCGACGAAGCCTTCCGGCGCTTCGGCCTCGCCTTCGTGGCCGGCTTCGCCCTCGGCATGGGCGCCCTCTTCTTCAGCGTGACCCGCCTCACCCTCGGCGGCGGCTGGAGCGGCGTCCGGCCCGCGCGTGAGCAGGAACAGCCCGCCTCCGCCAAGCAGAACGACGGCGGCGGCGCCGCCGATCAGCAACGTCTTGTTGGATGTGCGCTTGCGCATCATTGGGCTCCTTGGAAGGGGGCGCGGCCGTCCTGGCGCGCAAGTTCAATCTCGGCCTGGACGCGTGCAAGGCGCGCATCGACGGCCGAAGTTCGGGCAGAGATCAGGGCTGCACGGGTGACCCGCAGCTCGAGTTGGGAGATGCGCCCCGCTTCGGATCCGATCCGCGACAGACGGTAGGCCTCCTCGGCAGACGCCACCCCTGCATCGGCGGCGGAGACCCGGCTCACAGAGGCCGCGAGGCGCGCCCGCGCCGCGGCGCGATCGGCCTGGGCCTCCTGGCGGGCGCCCAGGAGCCGCGCATCCGCAGCCCGGAAGTCGGCCTGCGCCGCGTCGATGTTCCCGCGGTTGCGGTCGAACAGGGGCAGCGGCATGCTGACGCCGAAAGTCAGCGCCGTCGCGTCCTCCATCTCGTAGCGACGGACACCGACGCTGGCGTTGATGTCAGGACGCGAGCGGATCCGCTCGACGTCGATCCGGCGTTCGGCGGCCGCGCGCTGAGCCTCGGCGACGCGAACGGCCGGCGCCTCCGCCGGGGGAGCGAAGGTCGCGGCAGGTGCGAGGTCCAGCAGGCTGGTGTCGATCGTCGTGACCGGAGCCGCCAACATGGCGACTGCGGTCAGCCGCGCGAAGGCCGCGTCGCGCTCCGCGACGGCCTCATCGCGAGAGGCACGCGCCGCAGCCGCTTCGCTTTCCCCCTGGATGCCGCGCAGCAGCGGCTCACGGCCTTCCTCGACAAGAACAAGGGCGGCCCTCGCATCGGCGATGGTCAGGGTGAGGCTTTCCTCCGCGAGAGCAGCCCGCCTTTGGGCGGCTTCCGCATCGGCATAGACCTGAGCGAGCCTTCCGGCGGCGTCGATGATGGCGAGATCCCGCTGCAGCGCCGCGGTTCCGGCTTCCGCGCGGGCGACATTGACCCGCGCGGTCCGACGTCCCCACAGCTCGAGGTCCTGGCTGATCGACAAGGTGGTTTCGGCATTGGCGTAGCCCGAGAAGGGCCCCGTGCCGAAAGCGTTCTCGGCGTCGAGAGCGATCGTCGGATTAGGCCTCGCACGGGCCTGGCGGACACGTGCTTCGGCGGCGTCCGACAGGGCGCCGGCTTCAAGGGTGGCCGGGGTTTGACCCAGCTGGGCGAGCAGCTCGGCGAAGGACGGCGCGGGGTCAGCCCAAGCGGGACTGGCCAGCACGGCCGCGAATGCGGCCAACGCGCAGCCGACCGCGAAACGCGGCGGCCTGCGATATGAGGGAGGCATGATTCATCTTCCAGAAATTTGACACGAGTTCGCGCGCACGGCGGCGCAGACGTCCGGTCAGACTCTGGGAGGGCGCTTCAGGCCGTCGGGAGAGATCGACGACGGAAAATCACTCGAGGGGAAGGCGTGAACAGGCCGCGCGTGGATCTGCATCGCGATGTGGTCGGCGACATCCGCACGGGCAGTTCCGTTGTGGTGGCAGTGGCCGTGGGTGCAGACTCCGTGCCCAGCGCCAAGGTCGACCTGGTCGCCATCGCCCGCATCTTCAACGACCATGGCGTGAGCCGATGCCGTCTCCGGGACGCAGGTCGCGGCGTCAGCGATCGGGGCGACGAAAAACACGGCGGAGACCAGGGTCACCGCCAGTATCAGTCTTGCCCATGTCGCAATTGGCCACGCCATCGCTTGGTGGATACTTTCATTCGGGCGATCAAGCAATCTGTTACAGTGTTCGGGGGCTGCGACTGTTTCGAGTGACCACCAATCCGCGGTGAGGGAGAGGGAAAGTCGACATGCAAGGCCGAGAGTGGCGCATCGTCGGCCATCTCGACCTATTCAGCAACGTCGAGCGATCTTTAAGCGAGCGCACGCTGATCGCGTCCGATTCTTTCGCTGCGTCTGCAGGTGGATCGAGATTGCAGAATGCGCAATCTTCACCTGAGTAGCGCTGCCGCTATCAGGTCGGGCCATCGTGAACCGGTCAGCCAGACCGCTCCGCCGGTCGCCGCGACGCCAGGCTCTGGATAAGGTCGTTGCGCGCGCATAGCCAGAGCGAGCGGACGTTGGAGTCGCCTGCGCAGTGGCGGACCAGCAGTAAGCCGGCCAGGGCGTTGGCGAAGAAGCCCAGAGCGCCCAGTCCGGTGATGCCACGGGACGGCGCCCCGGAGGTGGCTCGCGAGATCGCGTAGCTGAGGAATAACAGCACCAACGCAACGAGGCTGGCGCCTTGGCCATTGGCCGCCCCGGACTGCACGGCGACCGAACGTCCGATCACGGCCAGGCTGATGCCGTAGGTGGCGCGTCGGCCAGGAAGTCGAGCACATTGGCGCCCAGGGGGCGCCGAGCCTTGCAGGGAGGCGCCGCTGGCTATGGCCATAAAGGCGGCGCCGTTGACGGCGATCACCGCCATCAGGATGCGCCGGTAGGCGGGGTGGCGCCGTCGAACCTGGAGGCCACGCCGCAACTGCAGCCGGGCGAGGAAGTGCACAGGACGAGAGGGGGTTCAGTCATCGGATTACCCTTTCGCGAGAAGCATGCATTTCCCATTGGCTAGACGATCATGCCGAGAATGCATGGCTTCCATGAAAGAAACGCCCGTCAGATAAAACCCGCTTGATCCTCTAGTAACTAGAGGGCCCAAAATCAGTTGAAATCCATTGGAGGCTTCATGATCACCATGCACCCGACCCGACGCGTTCCCCGCCGCCTGCAGACGATCGCCTTCGCGCTCGCGGCGGTGGTCGCCGTCGTGGATCAGGCCGCCAAGGCCGCAGCGCGCGCTCAGCTGGACGCTCCGATCGACCTCACGCCGTTTCTCGCGCTGCGTCTCGGGTTCAACCCCGGCGTCACCTTCGGCCTGTTCGCCGGCTCGGGCGACGTGGGACGATGGGCGCTGAGCGCCGTGGCCTTCGTGATCATCGGCGCCCTGCTCGCCTGGATCTGGCGCACGCGCAGCGCCCTAACGGCGACCGCCGCGGGCCTCATCGCCGGCGGAGCGATCGGCAACCTGCTCGACCGGCTGCGCTTCGGCGCGGTCACTGACTTCATCGACCTGCATTGGGGCGAGGCGCACTGGCCGACCTTCAACCTCGCCGATGCGGCCATTGTCTGCGGCGTCGCGCTGCTCCTCCTGACCGTCCGGGGCTCGGACAGCCGCGCGGCGTCCCCGACCCTGGGACGGGCGGCGCGATGAGGTTTTCCGCCGAACAGAAGGCGATCGCCGTCCGCTCGGCGCCGGCGATCGTCATCACGGTCGCAGCGTTGGCCTCGGCCTGGCTCTGGCTCCCGCCGCCGCTTCTGGGCGCGGCGCGGGACATGGCGACGGCCGATCGCCTGGCCTATGCCCTGTAGGCGGATCTCCCGGTCTTCCTCTGGCTCGCGGGGTGTTTGAGGGTGGTGGCCAGCCTCCGGTTCCGGTCCGATGCCGACCGGCCCGGCTCCGCCTACGCGGCGCCCAGCGCCAGGCTCGCGGTGCCCGCCGCCGTGCTGCAGAACTCGCTCGAACAGACGGTCCTGGCGGTCGGCGCCCACCTGGTCCTCGCCACCGTGCTGCGCGGCGAGGAGATGGTACTGCTGCCGGTGCTGGTGGCCCTCTATCTGGTCGGACGGGTGTTCTTCGCCCTGGGTTACGCGCGGGGCGCGGCGGCCCGCGCCTTCGGCATGGCGCTCACCGGCGCCTCCACGATCGCCGCCTTCGGCATCGCCCTCGCGCTGATGGGGCTGGGCCGATGACCCCTCCTCGCCCCGCCGACTTCTGCCTTTCACCCGCCGTTGCGAGCTGACGCGATGCCCCTCCCCTCTCCCGCCTCGTCCGGGTTGCGCCCCATCGGCAAGCTGGCCGCCGCCACGGGCGTCAAGGTTCCGACCATCCGCTTCTATGAAGAGATCGGCCTGCTCCCGGCGCCGCCGCGCACCGCCAGCGACCGGCGCATGTATGACGACGCGGCGGAGCGCCGCCTGTCATTCATCCGGCATGCCCGCCAGTTGGGCTTCGATCTGGATTCGATCCGCTCCTTGCTTGATCTGTCGGATCACCCCGATCGGCCCTGCGCCGAGGCCAGCACCCTGGCCGAACGTCATCTCGCCGATGTGAAACAGAAGATCGCCCGGCTCCGCGCCCTCCAGCGCGAACTCTCACGGATGACGACGGAATGCGCCGGGGGCCGGGTCTCCGCCTGCAAGGTGATCGAGGCGTTGCACGATCCGTCCGCGCCGCCTTGACCCTGTGGAAGATCGGAAGGCGCAAAGACCCCGGAGCCATTGGCCCACCGTGACGTTTTGAGGCGATTGACGGCTCCCGTCGCGGACCACCCGTCCTTCTGGAGGATTTGATGACGCATCGGCCGACCTCGCGACACAGCGACCAGACCTTGGCCCTGCTGATGGACCCTTATCGGCGCCTTTCCCACTTGTTCGGGCAGGCCGGCGCCGACGTCGTCGAGACCCGCCTGGCGTTGAAGGAGACGACCTGTCTGAGAGGCCGCGAGGCGGCGCGGATTTTCTATGACGAGACCCGCATCGTGCGGGCGGGCGCCATGCCGGCGCCGGTCCGCCGCACGCTGCTCGGCGAGGGCGGCGTTCAGGGACTGGACGGCGAGGCCCACCGCGCCCGCAAGGGCGTGTTCATCTCCCTGATGTCGCCAGCCCGTGTCGCGCGGCTGGGCGAACTGTTCGAAGCGGAGTGGCGGCGCGCGACCGTCGAATGGGCCGGCGAGGAGGACATCGTGCTCTATGACGCCCTGCAGCCGGTGCTGACGCGGGCTGTCTGCGGCTGGGCCGGCGTGCCGCTTGAGCCGCACGACGAAGCGAAGCGGGTCCGTCACCTGAGGGCGCTGTTCGACGCGGCGGGATCGCGGGGCCCCCGGCATCTGTGGTCGAGGCACGCGCGTCGCCGCGTCGACGCCTGGCTGGGCTCGATCATTGAAGACATTCGCGCCGGCCGTCTGTCGCCGGATCCGGACACGGCCGCCCACGCCTGGGCCTGGACCCGCGCCGAAGACGGCGAACCGTTGCCGATCCACACGGCGGCGGTCGAACTGGCCAATGTATTGCGGCCGACTGTCGCGACCTCGGTCTACATCGTGTTTGTGGCGCACGCGATGCAGGCTCACCCGGATGCGGCCCGTCTGGCCGTCGCCGACCCCGGACGTCGCCGCGCCTTCGTCCAGGAAGTCCGACGCTTCTATCCGTTCTTCCCGGCAGTGATCGGGCGTGTGCGCGCGCCGTTTCGCTGGCGCGACCTGGTCTTCCCGGAGGGCCGTCAGGTGGTCCTCGACCTCTATGGCTCCAATCACGATCCCGCACACTGGACTGATCCCGAGGCGTTCCGGCCGGAGCGGTTCAGCGACGGCTCCGGAGATCCGTTCGGTCTCATCCCCCAGGGCGGTGGGGATGCGGCGACCGGTCACCGTTGCCCTGGCGAAGGGATCGTCGTGGAGTTGATGGAGCGCGCCGTCGGCCTGCTCGCCGACCTGAACTACCGGCTGCCGGATCAGGATCTGGAGATCGACTTCCGCCGCCTGCCGGCCCTCCCCGGAAGCGGGTTCCGAATGGAGACGCGCGACGCGGCCCTCAATGAGGGGGGCGCCTGATGCCGGTTCCTCGGGCTGGCCGGGGCCCTTCTCTCCCATCCACTCGCAGCAAAGGCTGACGCCATGAGCCGTTCGACGACCTCCTACGACCTGGTGATCATCGGCGGCGGGCCGGGCGGATACCCGTGTGCGATCCGGGCGAGCCAACTCGGCCTGTCGGTGGCGGTCATCGACGACCGCGAACTGCTCGGGGGGACCTGCCTGAACATCGGCTGCATTCCGTCCAAGGCGCTGCTCCAGGCCACCGAGCGGCTGGAGATGGCGCGCAGTCTCGAAGCGTTCGGCGTCATGGTCGACAATGTGCGGGCCGATCTTGACGGTGTCATGCGGCACAAGGGCAAGGTGGTGACCGAGCTTGGCGAAGGGGTCGCCTACCTCCTGCGCAAGCACAAGGTCGCCCGCTTCCAGGGCCGCGGCCGGCTGCTGGCGCGCGACCGGGTGGAGGTGCGCGCCGCGGACGGCGCTTTCGAGGTGCAGGCCCGCAAGGCGGTGGTCATCGCCAGCGGATCGGAAGCGGCGACCTTGCCCGACCTGCCCATCGACGAGCGGCGGATCGTCACCTCCGCCGGCGCCCTGAGCCTGACGGCGGCGCCGCGCCATCTGGCGGTGATCGGCGGCGGCTACGTCGGACTGGAGCTGGGGTCGGTCTGGCGTCGGCTCGGCAGCGAGGTCACGGTCATCGAAGTGCTCGACCGGATCGCCTCCGGCGTCGACTCGGAGATGTCGGCGGCGCTGCACAAGGTGCTCGAGGCCCAGGGCTTCCAGTTCTGCCTTGGGCACAAGGTGGTCGGATCGCGGATGGAGGGCGACGACGTCGTCCTCGACGTCGAGCCCGTGGGCGATGGCGCGCGAGGAACCATCAAGGCCGATGTCGTGCTGGTCTCCATCGGCCGACGGCCCGCCACCGCCGGGCTCGATCTGGAAACGGTCGGCATTGCGCCCGACCGCAGGGGCTTTATTCCGGTGGACGAAGGGTTCCGGACCAGCGCCGACGGGGTCTACGCCATCGGCGACGTCATCGGCGGCGCCATGCTGGCCCACAAGGCGGAGGAGGAAGGGATCGCCCTGGCCGAACGCCTGGCGGGGGGCGCGGGCCATGTGGACTACGGAACGATTCCGGCGGTCGTCTATACCTGGCCGGAACTGGCTTCGGTCGGCCGCACGGAGGACGACCTCAAGGCGGCCGGCGTGGCCTACCGTGTGGGGCGCTTCCCCTTCTCCGCCAACGCCATGGCCAAGGCGCGTCTGGAGAAGAACGGTCTGGTCAAGGTTCTGGCCGACGCCGCGACGGACAAGATCCTCGGCGTGCACATCCTGGGCCCCGAAGCCGGCGGGTTGATCCATGAAGCGGTCGCCGCCATGCAGTTCGGCGCGGCAGCCGAGGATCTGGCGCGGACAAGCCACGCCCATCCGACCCTGCCGGAAGCCCTGCGCGAAGCCTGCCTGGCGGTAGCCGAGCGCACGATCCACCTCTGACGGCCGCGCGTTACGAGGTCTGACCCGCCGGAAGCCGCGATCGCGGCCGCCTCTGCGGGCCCGGGCGCGTCCGCGGTTTAGACGCGACAGCGGCGTCGCTTGAATGCTATTGCGAGCCGCTCACAACTAGGTCTCCCATGCGTCCTCTGCTCCGTCTGCTCACCCTGCTGTTCGCCCTAGGGCTGGCCGCCCCGGCCCTCGCCCAGGCGCCGTCCGCCTCGGAGGCCCAGGTCGCCTGGCGGCTGCTGGATTATGTGGCGGTCGACTACGCCGGCGCAGTGGCCGACGGCGAGGTCGTCAACCCGGCCGAATACGGCGAGATGATCGAGTTCAGCACCCAGATCCGGACGCGTCTGGACGCCCTGCCGGCCAACCCGGCCAAGGCCGCCCTGATGCGCGACGCCGAGGGCCTGCAGGCGGCCATCCGGGACAAGGCGGATCCGGCCGTCGTCGGCGCCCGGGCCAAGGCCCTGGCCGGCGCGGTGCTGGCGGCCTATCCGAGCCCGCTTGCGCCTTCGTTCCCGCCCGACCTGGCCCGCGGCGCCGCCCTCTACGCCGAGCAGTGCGCGGTCTGCCACGGCGTGACCGGGCGCGCCGACGGCCCCGGCGCCGAAGGGCTCGATCCGCCGGCGATCGCCTTCGCCGACGTGGAGCGCGCGCGCCAGCGCAGCGTCTTCGGGCTCTACCAGGTGATCGACCAGGGGCTGGAGGGCACGGCGATGGCCAGCTTCTCGCACCTGCCGGCCGAGGACCGCTGGGCGCTGGCCTTCTATGTCGGCCGCTTCGCCTTCACCGACGCCGAAGCCGCCGAGGGCAAGCGCCTGTGGGACGGCGATCGGGCGGTCCGCGCGGCCTTCCCCGACCTGGCAGCCCTCACCCAGACCACGCCGGCCGAGCTGGCCACCCGCCTCGGCGAACCCCGGGCGCGGGCCCTGACCGCCTATCTGCGACGTCATCCCGAGGCCGCGGCGCGCCCGGCCGGATCGACGCTGACCCTGGCGCGGACGCGCCTGGCGGAGAGCGAGGCCGCCTATCGACGGGGCGATCGCAAGGCCGCCACCGACGCGGCGCTGTCCGCCTACCTCGACGGCGTCGAGCCGATCGAGCCGGCCCTCGGCGCCCGGGACGGCGCCCTGCTGCGCCGGGTCGAGACCGCCATGACCGAGCTGCGCGTCTCGATCAGCCGGGGTGCGCCCGCCGAGGAGGTCGCCGGTCGGGTCGCGCGTGCGAACGCCCTGCTGGACACGGCCGAGCGGGCCCTCGCGCCCCAGGAGGCGGACAATGTCGCCAGCTTCCTCGGCGCCTTCACCATCCTCCTGCGCGAAGGCCTAGAGGCCCTTCTCATCGTGGTGGCGATGATCGCCTTCCTCAGGAAGGCCGAACGGCCCGAGGTGCTGCGCTACGTCCACGGCGGCTGGGTCGCCGCGCTGGTCGCCGGCGGGGCCACCTGGGCGGCCGCGACCTTCTTCATCTCCATCAGCGGCGCCAGCCGGGAACTGACCGAAGGGTTCGGTTCGCTTCTGGCCGCCGTCGTGCTCGTCTCGGTGGGCATCTGGATGCACGGCAAGTCGCACGCCGACGCCTGGCAGACCTATATCCGCGACAAGCTCTCCCACGCGCTGTCGAAACGGTCAGCCTGGTTCCTGTTCCTGCTGTCTTTCGTCGTGGTCTACCGGGAGGTGTTCGAGACCATCCTCTTCTATGCGGCGATCTGGAGCCAAGGCGGCCACCTCGGCATGCTGGCCGGCGCCCTGACGGCGGTGGTCATCCTGGCCGTAGTGGCCTGGGCCCTGCTGGCCTACAGCAAGCGCCTGCCGATCGGCCGGTTCTTCTCCCTGAGCTCGATCCTCATGGCCATCCTGTCGGTCGTCCTCGTCGGGAAGGGGGTGGCGGCGTTGCAGGAGGCAGGCTGGCTCGATGTCCACCCGCTGGCCTGGATCCCCCGGATCGAAATCCTCGGCCTCTACCCGACGGTCGAAGGCGTCGCCGTTCAGCTGCTGACGATCGCCATCCTCGTGGTCGGCTTCTCCCGGCATGCGGCGCCGAAGGGCGCGCGGCCGGCGGACATCGGCTAGGGTCGCCAGCCCTTCACCTAATCTTCCGCCCCGCCGGGCGCCGGATGGGCAGGCGCCGGCTTCCGGTTCCTGAACCGCCCCTCCGACCCCGGAGTTCGCAGCCGGGCGACGGCCTTATCGGACGATGGGTTTGCCCCCGGCGGGCGGCGCCTTGGGTTCTTTCGCAGGAAGATCGTCGCTTGCGGGATCAAGAACCTCCGGCACGTTGCGCTGCAGCTCGTCGATCCAGACCTGGCCATGAGCGTCCGAGGGCATGCGCCAGTCGCCCCGCGGCGACAGTGAACCGCCTGTTGTGACCTTGGGTCCGTTCGGCATGGCCGAGCGCTTGAACTGATTGGCGAAGAAGCGCTGCAGGAACACCTCCAGCCAGCTGCGAATGGCCCCGATGGGGTAGGCCCGCTTTTGCTCGTCCGGAAAGCGCGGCGGCCAGTGCCCGGCGGCGGCGTCCTGCCAGGCGTGCAAGGCCAGGAAGGCGATCTTGGAGGGCCGCAGCCCGAACCGGGTGAGATAGTAGATCCAGAAGTCGTGGAGCTCGTAGGGGCCGATCTTGCCTTCGGTGCTCTGCGACTCGCCCTCGGCCGTCTGCGGGATGAGCTCCGGTGAAATCGTTGTCGCCAGGATGTCGAGCAGGACGTCGGACACCGCGGGGTCGAACAGGCGGTTCGCCGCTGTCCAACGGACGAGGTGTTGAATGAGGGTTTTCGGGAGCGAGCCGTTGACGTTGTAGTGGCTCATCTGGTCGCCGACGCCGTAGGTGCACCAGCCGAGCGCGAGCTCGGACATGTTGCCGGTGCCGAGCACCATGCCGTTCCGCTGATTGGCGGCCCTGAACAGGAGGTCTGTCCGGAGCCCGGCCTGCACATTCTCGAACGTCGTGTCGTACACAGGTTCGCCCCTCGCGAACGGATGGCGCAGGTCCTGCAGCATCTGCTGGGCGAGCGGCTTGATGTCGATTTCCTCGACGGTCACGCCGAGCCCGTTCATCAAGGCGTAGGCGTTAGACTTGGTCCTCGCGCTCGTGCCGAAGCCGGGCATTGTGATCCCGAGAATGTCCGTGCGCGGACGTCCAAGCAGATCGAAGACCTTGGCCGCGACGATCAAGGCGTGCGCGGAATCCAGCCCTCCGGACACGCCGATGCAGATCTTGGCTGTTCCGGTCGCCTCAAGCCTCTTGGCCAGCCCGCTCAACTGTATGTTGAACGCCTCGTAGCAGTCCTGGTCGAGGCGGGAGGGATCGTTGGGCACAAAGGGAAAACGGTCGATGCGTCGTTGCAGGCCGAGGTTGTGAACTGGCGGATCAAGATGGAAGGTCACCCGGCGAAAGCGCCGGTCGGGCATCCCGTTGGCGATCGCGGCCTCGTTAAAGGTGCCGGTACGCATACGTTCCAGCTGCAGCCGTTCCACGTCTATGTCCGCGACGGCCATCTGGGACCCCAGGCTGAAGCGCTCGGTCTCCGCGAGCTGCGCCCCCAGCTCGTAGATACAGGCCTGTCCGTCCCAGGCCAGGTCGGTCGTCGATTCTCCATACCCGGCCGCGGAGTAGATGTAGGCCGCCCAACAGCGGCCGGACTGCAGTTCGCAAAGTCTTCGCCGCGTGTCGGCTTTTCCCACCACGATGTTGCTTGCCGACAGGTTCGTCAGAATCAGCGCGCCGGCGAGCGCGGCGAAGTCGCTGGGCGGCGCGGGCGCCCAAACATCCTCGCAAATTTCGACATGAAAGATCAGGCCATCGACGTCGTCGGCCTGGAACAGCAGATCCATTCCGAATGGAACGGTCTCGCCCCCGATCGTAATCTCGCCTTCCACATCCCGCCCGGAGGCGAACCATCGCTTTTCATAGAACTCGCGGTAGTTGGGCAGATGGCCCTTTGGCACCACGCCAAGGATCCGCCCCCGGTGGATAGCCACCGCACAATTGTACAGCCGTCCCTCACGACGGAGGGGCGCGCCGACCAGTATGACCGGGTGGAGATCGCGGCTTTCGGCCACGAGGTTCACGAGTTGCCGCTCGACCTCGTCCAGCAACGCCCGCTGCAGAAACAGGTCGTCGATGGAATAGCCCGACAGGCCGAGCTCCGGGAAAACCATCAACGCGGTCCCGGCCTCGTTCCCCTCACGGGCGAGCCTCAGGGTCTGCTCCAGATTGAACGCCGGATCCGCGATCCTGCAAACGGGACGGCACGCAGCGACCCTCGCGAAGCCTTGCTGGTAAATCGACAGGAAATCGGCTGCGTTGCGAGGCACGTCCTGCTCCTATTCCGCTTCGGGCATTACTGTTCTCGGCCGGACGGCCCGCGCCTGGTCCCCCTTGCTAAGCGCGGCAAGGGCCTGGAGGTTCGTCAGGATGAGAACGTCACCCGGAGAATAGCCTTTCGCCACTTCTGGCGAGTTACGGCCATCGCGATGCTCGGCGGCCGCCGCGGCCATGGCGTCAAGGTCCGTATTAAGGCGGGAGGAATGCGAGGCGTGTTCGCGTGGTCGAGGGGAGGTCACGCCTGGCGCGCGATGACGATCCCCGACAGATCGGAGGCGGCGTCGAGGGGAATCCCGGCCGCCTTGCGCTCGGAATAGCGGTCCACCAGCTGGGCCGCGTGCGGCCGGGTGAGGATGGTGAAACGCACCAATTCCTCCATCACATCGACGATCCGCTCATAGTAGGCCGAGGGCTTCATCCGGCCGGCCTCGTCGAACTCCTGGAAGGCCTTGGCCACGCTGGACTGGTTGGGGATGGTGATCATCCGCATCCAGCGGCCCAGCAGGCGCAGGGTGTTGACGGCGTTGAAGCTCTGCGACCCGCCCGACACCTGCATCACCGCCAGGGTGCGGCCCTGGGTCGGGCGCAGGCCGCCCAGGCTGAGCGGCAGATGGTCGATCTGCAGCTTCATCAGGCCGGAGACCTGGCCATGCCGTTCCGGACTGCACCAGACCATGCCCTCCGACCAGAAAGCGTGCTCGCGCACCGCCGGGTGGTCGTCGTCGCCGGGCGCGCCCGGCAGGGGCAGGTCGGAGGGGTCGAAGATGCGGGTCTCGCATCCCATTCGCTGCAGCAGACGGGCCGCCTCCTCGACACAGAGCCGCGAATACGACCGCTCGCGCAGCGAGCCGTACAAGAGAAGGATCCGCGGCGCCGGATCGGTCGGACCTAGCCCCCGGGCGGGGTCGGCGGACAGATAGGCTGCATCCAGAGCCGGCAGGTGATCCGGATCCGGCAGCGGCCGCAGGCGGGCGAAAGTCATCAGAGGTCCTTGATGAGATAGGCCGCTGACGCCGGGCAGACGTCCGCGAACTCGCGGGTTTGCCGGATCGCAAGGGGCGCGGACGCCCGTTCGGCGGAGACGAAAGCACGCCGGGCGAAGAATAGCTCGGCCGTCGTGGTGAGCAGGTGAAGCCGTTCGCTACCCAGATCGCTCGCCATGGCCTCGACGGCGGTCAGTATGCGGCTCCCGATCCCTTGGGCCTTCAGGTCGGCGAGCACGACCAGGGAGCGCAGCAGGAGATCCTGCCCCTCCCCTTCCAGGCCGACATAGCCGGCGATGCCGCCGTGTTCGTGGGCGGCGAAGTATCGACCAGCGCCAGGCTCGGGCAGACCCGCGCCGCGCAGGGCCGCGATCAGGCCGACGTCATCCGCGTCCAGGAGATGCAGGACGACCATCAGGCCGCGTCCGCCGGCGGAGCCGTATCCGGGAACCAGCGGCGTCCCATCCACAGCGCGACCGACACCAGCAGGATCAGCACCGGCACCTCGACCAAGGGACCGATGACGGCCGCAAAGGCGACCGGCGAGGTCAGGCCGAAGGCCGCGATGGCGACGGCAATGGCCAGTTCGAAATTGTTCGAGGCCGCGGTGAAGGCCAGGGCGGTGGTGCGCGGATAGTCGGTCTCGATCAGCTTGCCCATGAGGAAGCTGACCACGAACATCACAAGGAAGTAGATCGTCAGCGGAATGGCGATGCGCAGGGCGTCCAGCGGCAGGGCCACCACCTCCCCGCCCTTGAGGCTGAACATGACCACGATGGTGAACAGCAGGGCGATCAGGGTGATCGGTCCGATGCGCGGCAGAAAGCGCCGCTCGTACCAATCGGCGCCCCGGCGGGCGATCAGGCTGCGACGGGTCAGGAAGCCGGCCAGGAAGGGAAGACCGAGGTAGACCAGGACCGCCCCGGCGATGGTCCAGACGCTGACGTCCACCACACTGCCCTGCAGGCCGAACAGGGGCGGCAGGACGGTGAGGAAGATCCAGGCGTAGAGGCTGAAGAACAGGATCTGGAAGATCGAGTTGAAGGCGACGAGACCGGCGACATACTGGTTATCGCCCCGCGCCAGCTGGTTCCACACCAGCACCATGGCGATGCAGCGCGCCAGTCCGATCAGGATGACGCCGGTCATGTATTCCGGCTGATCGCGCAGAAAGATCACCGCCAGCGCGAACATCAGCACCGGGCCCAGCACCCAATTCTGGAACAGCGACAGGGCCAGCACCCGCTTGTCGGCGAAGACACGCGGCAGCGCCTCGTACCGGACCCTGGCCAGCGGCGGGTACATCATCAGGATGAGACCGACGGCGATTGGGATGTTGGTCGTGCCGATCGAGAGGCTATTGATCCAGGCGGGCAGACCCGGCGCCAGCGTCCCCAGAGCCACGCCGAGACCCATGGCCACGAAGATCCACAGCGTCAGCCAGCGGTCGAGGAAGGACAGGCGACGCGGCGACGTAGTCGTCACGGGGGTGTCGATCATCGCTTCACCCGCTGGCCGGCGGCGTCGATGACGACCTCGCCGTCCTCCTTGGTGAAGGGTTTGAGATCGTCGTCGGGCAAAAGATCGAGCACGGCCTCCGATGGCCGGCAGAGTCGAACGCCCATGGGACTGACGACGATCGGGCGGTTGAGAAGTATCGGATGGGCCTCGATCGCGTCGAGCAGTTGATCGTCCCTGAGGCCTGGATCACCGAGGCCCAGTTCGGCGAAGGGCGTGCCCTTTTCGCGCAACAGGTCGCGCAGCGGCGCGCTGGTGCGTTCGGCCAGCTGGGCGATCATGGCCCGCGACGGCGGGGTCTTCAGATACTCGACGACGTGCGGCTCGATGCCGACATGGCGGATCAGCTCGAGCGCGTTGCGCGACGTCCCGCAGGCGGGATTGTGATAGATGACGACGTCCATGGGATCCTCAGGGGCGGCAGGGTGCGAGTTCGGCCAGCAGGGGCTCGCAGAGGTCCGCCCTGCCCCCGCAGCAGTCCTTGAGCAGGAACAGGACCAGGTCGCGGAACCGGTCCAGGTCGGCCCGGTAAATGATCGAGCGGCTGCGCCGCTCCGACCTGATCAGCCCCGCGCGGGTCAGGACGCCGAGATGGGACGACAGAGTGTTGGGCGGGATCGCCAGATGGTTCGAGATGTCACCGGCCGCCAGACCTTCGGGTTCGTGCCGCACGAGGAGGCGAAACGCCTCCAGCCGCGTGGACTGCGCCAAGGCGGCGAGAGCGAGAATCGAGGCTTCCGTTTCCATAATTCCGAATTAGTCGAACTATGGAAACAATCAAGGTTTAACTTCCCCTGATCAGGCTGGCCGACGTCCCAGCCCGGGGATGCCGCGGATGTAGACCAACTCCGCCAGGAGCTCGATCAGGGTCTGGGTGACGATGATGGCCGGGACCAGGGGGATGGCGCCGGGCACGACCAGGGCTAGCGGCAGGACCACGAGCGAGTTGCGGGTCCCCGCGCTGAAGGCGACGGCGCGGCCGGCTTCCGGCGTCAGCCGTGCGAGCCGCGACACGGCCCATCCGATGAGCGGCGCCAGCACGGAGAAGGCGACATAGACCGGCACGACACTCAGGGTCCGGTCGAGGGTCTGTCCGAGTTGCGGCATGACCGCGGCGACGACGATGAAGAGCACCAAGGCCGTGGCCGGCACCGGCGCCAGGCCGAGACCAGATGAGACTCGCTCGCCCGTTTTGCTGCGGGCCGCCCAGGTCTGGACCAGCGCCGCCAGAACGAACGGGATGGCGATCAGCCAGACGAAGGCGTGGATGAACGGACCTGGCTGCACATAGGCCGCCGCCTCGGCGCCGAGGAACAGACGCAGATAGATGGGCAGGAGCGCCATCTGGGCGATCAGCAGCACCGGGGTCGAGGCCAGGAGCAACCGGGCGTCCGCGCGACCCAGATGAGCGAAGGTCACGACATAGTCGATGCATGGACAGAGCAGCACCATCAGCACGCCGAGACGGATCAGGGGATCGGCCGGCAGGAACTGCATCAGGCCCAGGACGAGCAGGGGCACGGCGATGAAGTTCACCGCCAGCAAGGTGCCCAGGAACCGCAACTCCTGAAGCGCCCGGCCGAGGGCGGCGACGGGCACCTGCAGGAAGGTGACGAACAGCATCAGGGCCAGCGCCGGATTGATCGCCGATTCCAGCACCGCCGTGCCCGGGATCACGAACCCAATGGCCGTCGCGACGATCACGGCGGCGAAATAGATCCAGACCTGTTGGGCTTCGAGGCCGTCGCGAAGTTCAGACGTGTTCATCCCGGATCCTGACTTCGCACTGCACCCCCCCTACCGGCCGCGACCACCCCGGCCTGTCAAGCCTCGTCCTGCGTTCCGCGGCTCAGAGGGTGGACCGATCAACTGGCGGCGTTCGAGCGGCGTCGGAGCGCGCCCGCAAGCTCTGGCGCGCGCACCGCACTCAGGGGTTTGGCTTGGTTCCTACTGCGGCTAAGATGGTCCCCGGCGGGCCTCGACCGGATAGCCTTTGATCTTGAGCCAGGGGACGTTCTGCGTCGGCGGCGATCACGGGTGAAGACGTCGAGCTTCACACAGAAGTTCCCGGCCCGCCCCCTCCCCTCCTCACCAACGGGCGACGCTGAGGCGACGCCAACGATCCTTCTCTACCAGAGGCACCTCGGCCAGATCGGCGTGATCGCGCCACCGAGTGATCACGCCCTTCTCAACCTCGAAAACGTTGATAGCGCGGACGTTCATGACGAGGCCACGGTTCGCGGCCAGCAGATAGAGGCTTTCGGCGATGACCAGCTCGCCCTGGGTGACGGACTTGAGGATGTGAAGTTCGAACAGCGAATAGCTCTGGAAGAGCCGACGCCAGAAGCCGAGAAGCGCCGTACGTCCGACAAGTTCGCCCGCGATGTCGAACTGGGCCGCGACCTGCTCCGACAGATAGGATTCGAGGCGACGCACATCGCGTGATGCGATCTCCCCGGCGAAAGCTTGGACGACGTCTCCGGGCATAAGCGACATGATCACCGTTCAGGTGCGCAATCATGATCCGATTCTCAGTGGAAAACTCGCGTATCGCGTGTGACCAACGATGTCACTCCGGTTCGATAACCCCGGCCCCCACCGCGACCGCGACGGCCTCTATCCGGGTGCGCACGCGCAGCTTCGAGCACACCTTCTCAAGGTAGCTGTCGACCGTGCGCGGCGACAATCCGAGGATGGCGCCGATATCTCCCGAGCTCTTGCCGCGACTGACCCACAACAGGCACTCAAGCTCTCGCGGGCTCAAGGCGAAAACTCGAGAGCCGACATTCGGTTGGAGGTTCGGAGCCATGATTTCACTCGCGATTGACCGGTGAAGGCTGAACGGACCAGCAGCCACGAGCAACACAGGCGAGTTGCGCATTCTCCGCAAGAAAGTTGCGGAGAATCGACGTCGGCCCGCCGCCCCTTAGGATCGAAGCCAGCGCCAGAGACTGATTGCCCCTGCTTTGGCGACCGCTTACACAGTCCGGCGTCGGGCGCCGTCAGATACGGGCGCAACTTGAGCCGGGGTCCGTCAGTGGCGGAGGCGGCGTTTCGCCCTGAAGTAGCGGGCCTCTTCGCAGAGGATTCCTCGCCCGACCCCTCCGCCTTGCACCGGGACTCGCTTTGATTCATTGTCGGCCGTCGGCGCTTGCGTCGAAGGGGCCGGGAATCCCCTGTGCGAAGCTCAATCTTTACGACCGCGCCTCGACGCGCGGCGTCCGTCCGCTGGTGACCGCGGCGCACCCCTGTGTGCGCCCGGTCGTGGCGGGCGCGCTCTCGGATTCCTGCCTCCTGAAAACCGGCGGGAGGTCGCCTTGAGCGATGTGAAGGAGATGGATCCGGGCGCTGCGGCGAGCCTGAATGGGCTCTACCGACGCTATTCGGGGTGGTTGGGAAGGCGGCTGCGCGGACGTGTGGGCGCCGATGAAGCCGCCGATGTGGTGCAGGAAACCTATCTTCGCCTGGCTCCCTATCTCCTCGAAGATATCCGCCACCCCAAGGCTCTGCTTCTTCGCGTCGCGCTAAACCTGGTTCGCGACGAGCGACGCCGGATGGCCCTCCGGGACCGGGCGATGCAAGGGGCGATTCCTATGTGGGTCACAGCGGCCGACGCGCCTGTCGACCGGCTGCACCTCAAGCAGGTTCGCCGTGCTGTGGAGCTGGCGAGCGGCCAGGCCTTCTTCGATGTGGAGGGCGATCCCGCCCGCCCCTTCGTTGTTCGCGCCGGCGCGACCGACGTCACCGCTTTGGGAACACGGTTTGACGTCCGCCGCGCGGGCGGCGGCGCGCAGGTGACGCTCGTCGAAGGCAAGGTCGATGTCGTAGACCGGGGGCAAGCCACGCCGCGGTGGTCCCTCGCCCCGGGCCAGCAGATTGTCACCGCCTCGCCTCGTCCAGCCGTCCGGTCGGTGGATGCGGCCTCAGAAACCAGTTGGACAGTCGGCCGCCTCATCTTCGCCGGCGACACCGTCGAAGCCGCTGTGGCCGAGGTCAATCGCTACACCGCGTCCAAGGTCGTCCTGGATGCGCCCGCCATCGCCGATATCGCTGTCAGCGGCGCTTTCAACACGGGCGATGTGGAGGGCTTCGTGTCCGCGCTGACCGAGCTCTATCCGGTTGTCGCCAACCGCACGGCTTCCGGTCAGATCGTCATTCGTGACGCCCCCGCGAAAAATGCGAGCGTGCGCTGAGGGGTTTTGCCACGCCCCTTCGTCTCTTCCCCGAACCGCGTCTGTGCGGATATCCATTTCGGGGGATTATTATGCGTATCGGTCTTTGTTCGTCTGCATTCGGAGCACTCGCTGTCGCGGCGGCAATGCCTGTCGTCGCCCAGGCACAATCCCCTGCCGTCCAGTTCCGGGTCCCGGCGGGCCCGCTACAAACCGCTCTTCCGCTGTTCGCCACGCAGAGCGGCGAGCAAATCCTCTATTCCACAGACCTCGTAGCCGGCCGTCAGTCTGCGGGCGTCAGCGGCGCGCTGCGGACCGATCAGGCGCTGACCACGCTACTGCAGGGCACGGGCCTGCGCGCGCGGCGCACGAGTCCCAATACCCTGGTTGTCTACGATCCGGACGCAAGGGCGGACGCGACAGATGAGGCTGTCGAGATTGAGGATGTTGTCGTCACGGGAAGCCTCATCCGGGGGGTCGCCGACGGCCCCTCGCCAGTCGTTACGGTGACCCGGGACGAGATGGATCGGAATGGCCGCGCAACCGTGGCCCAACTGCTCGCGAGCTTGCCGCAGAATTTCGGCGGCACGGCGAACGAAGGCGCACTGGGAAACGGCGGCGATCGCTCCGGCACGAACTCGACATACGCCAATGGCGTCAACCTACGCGGTCTGGGCAGTGACGCCACGCTCGTCCTCATCAATGGACGCAGGCTCGCGGGTACGGGGGCCAAAGGCGACTTCGTCGATGTCTCGACAATCCCCACCGCCGCAGTCGAGCGCGTCGATATCCTGTTGGACGGAGCCTCCGCCCTTTACGGCGCCGACGCTGTCGGCGGCGTCGTGAATATCATCCTCAGAGACGACTATGATGGCGCCGAGACCCGGGTGAGGGTCGGAAACACCTCCGACGGCGCGAGCGGCGAATATTCGAGCCTGCGCGCTGCGACCCAGTCGGACCGCTTCAAGGCCGTGATCGCCACCAGCGGCTACCCGGAGCTGACGCGCTCGATGGAACTGCCGCCCTTCTTCCGCGTGTCCCCGGACGAGGGCGTTCCGGTCGGACAGATGGCCGGCTGGGGCGAGACGGGCCAAGGGCGGTTCGGCGCCTTCTCAACCTCCCCGGAGAACTACGTCGCCCAGAGCCCTCTCTTCAGCGTCGAACGTCTGAGAACCCCCACGCTTCTCGCTGAGGGCGATCAGGAGAACGCCCGTATGGGCGCGCTGTTCAGCGCACTCTATCGACTGAACCGCGAAGCGGCCTTGGTGACCTACTATGGCGAGGGTCATGTCTATGAGAGCCCCGGCAATGTGAGGGACCTACACGCGCGCATCCTGGATTGGCTGGCTCGATATCTCGGTCCGCCAGCGCGCCTCGAGCCGCTGCGTCCAGCGCTGCGCCCAGACCTCGAGCACCCCGAGCAGCAAGGGCCGGTTGGCGCCGGGACTCCATAAGAGACGTTCAGGCTCCAGATCCCGACCGAGCTCCACCCGATCGAACAATCGATGCTCGACCATCAGCCCGTCCATCAGAAGGGGACGCAGGTCCGGAAGGCTGCGCTGGACGACGTGTCCGTAGAACCGGCCCAGATCACCCTTGTCACGACGCTGGGCGATGGACGGCGGTAAACGGCCCGCGAAGGCTTTGCGCGCAAGGCCGCGGTCTCTCGGACCCAACGTCAGGCGATCGGCGGGGATCGCGAGGCAGTGCTCCATTACGGGCTGACTGAGCAGGGGATGGATCAGGTCGGCGGCCCTCGCGCGCAAACAATCGCTCCAGAAAAGCTGGCAGTTGGCGAGACGGTGCACCTGTCCATACTTCCCCGGCGGAAGATCTGCGGCATCCCCCAGCCAGGGATGGAGCGGCGCGGCCGAAGGCTTTCGGGGCGGAGGCCAAAGGGCCAGACGCGCAAGCGTCCAGGCGGAATGGCGGGTCAGGGCTGTCGTCAAACGCGGTCCCGACAAAGCGGGACGGACGCCAGAGGGCATGGCGCTCCATGGTGTCGCCGAGAAGAACCATATCTCCGGGCGTGACGACGTTCAGTCGCGCGCCCCAAGCCTCACACCGGCCCCGAACGCGCCGACCGGCAGGCCCGTCCTCCACCCCAGGCGCCAGCCGCTCCAGACCGCTGACGGACAGTCGAAGCTGAAGCGGCGTCCAGAGGCCATATCCCGGATAGAAAACCTGCAGCGCCAAGGCATGGACCACGGTCGCCAGCGCTGCGCCCACATCGGCCTGCACCGCGTCGCGCAGGCCCATGGTCTTGTGGGCCGTGAGGTCGATGACCAGCCGGTCGGACAGGGCGCTCCCGACCTCTTCCGGCTCCGGCGCGCGGCCGCCTCTCTCGGCGTCGGCATCGCCACCGTCGTCCTCGACCGCGTCCTCTTCCGGGGGCGGCGCCACCGCGTCCTCGGCCCGGACCAGTCCGCGCTCGAAACGGGCCAGACCGTCGTGGCCGAGCATCACCACGACCCCCGCCCGCGCCTTGGCCTCGGCGGCATAGTCGAAGTCAGGGCCGAAGGCCTGCAAGGCCTTGTCGATCTCCTCCAGCCGCGCGTCCGCTTCGGGCGACAGGCCGCCATCAACTCCGGAGCCGCTGACCCGAGCCGGAGACGCTGACGCACCACATGGGCGGACACCCCAAACCGGGCGGCGATCTCCTCGGGGCCGTAGCCCTTCTCGGCGGCCAGCCGCTGGAAGGCCTCAAACTGGTCGGCGGGATGCATGGCCTCGCGGGTCATGTTCTCGTCGAGGCTGATCTCATGGGCGTCGTTCTCGGCGTCCACGATCACCCGCACCGGATGGGTCCGCTTGATCGCCTTGCGCTTGGCCAGCAGCCGAAGCCCCTGACGGCGCCCTTAGCGCTTCAGGGGCATCGTCGTATTCGATGGAGCGAAGATTGCGATACGACATTCGGCGCGCTTGCCGACTTGCCGACGTTGGCCCATTCGGATTTCATGACCGACGTCGCCCAGCCCGAACCTGCTCCAAACCCCGACCCCTTCTTCGAGACGATCCCCGATGGGCTCTGGAACGCCTGTATCGGCGTTCAGGGCAGCGAGGAGGCCTATATCGACGGCTACATCGAGGCTGCGCGCGAACTCGTTGTGGCCGTCATCGACAAGAAGATGTTCGGCAGTCGGGACTCTCTCGCCATGCCGATCCTGTACAACTGCCGACATGCGATCGAACTGTCCCTGAAGTTCGCGATAAACCGGCTGCATGACGCCGGCATGGTCGCCGAAGGGCTCGAGCGGAAGGTTACCTTTTCCGGCCCTTTCAGCGATCGCACTGGTGACGCGGTTGAAAGTCGCCCGCGACATCGGCGCATCGGCGTCATAGCGCGACGGCAGGATGTATTTCGAGTTGCCGGCGCAGGTCTTCAGAGCGACGAGGATGTCGAGCATCTGGGTGGAGAGGTAGACGTTGTGAGGGCGTGAGCGCTTCATGCGCGCAGCCGGGATCGACCAGACCGCAATGTCGAAATCCACCTCGGTCCAGACCCCGTCCTGAAGTTCGCTCTTCCGAACCATGCTGAGCAGGATGAACTTCAAGCCGAGCCTGATGGTCGGCAGGGTCGCCACCTCACCCAAGAGCATCAGCATGATCCGGATTTCGGCTGGGTTGAGTGACCGATCGCGCGGTCGGAAGGTGGCGATCGAAGCCGGACCCACGTCATCCGCAGGGTTGTCGATCTTCTCACCGTGGAGGATGGCCCAGCCGTAGATCTGTTTGACGATATCCCGGACGTGGATCGCCGTGGCGGGCGCCCCGCGATCCACAATCGTCTTGCAGTGCGCCCGCAGGTCGTCAGGTGTGATCTCGCTCAGCAGGCGGTTCTTCCACTTTGGCAGAACGTCCCGATTGAAGATGGCCCGGCGCATGTCGCGGGTGCTGTCCGCCATCGGCGCGCGGTCCATCCAGCCTTGGGCGACCTGTGCGAAATCCTGAGCTTCCTTCAGGCGACGTTTGGCGCGCTGCTTTTCGACTGCGGGCGACACCCCGTCCGCGATCGCCTTCTTCACCTCGATAAGCCGCTCGCGGGCTTGGGCCAGCGTCAGTCCGGCCCGACCGTAGCGACCGAGCGTCAAGGTCTCTCGACGGCCGTTGAAGCGATAGTCGTAGCGGAATGAGATTGCGCCGCCCGTCGAGACATAGACGTACATGCCGTCCCTGTCGGTAATCTTGTAAGCCCTTGCTTTCGGACGCAAATTCTTCAGTGCGGTGTCGGTAAGCACGGTATAATCGCCTCTGTCCGTCGATCCTCGAATTCGGTCACGCCGAGACGGTTTTTTCCTAGTTATCTCAACGACTTGCTGGGAATAAATACCGTCAGGGCGGGGCCCGATGTCACAACGGTATGAGCCCGAGTCCGCCAGATCAATGCAGCCGCGTACCGTCGCGCAGTCCGACAAAACGGAAAAAGACCCTCCGAATGGCTCCGAAGGGTCTCGACAGAATTCACAATGTTGTCAGGCCTTTAGAGGCTGTTTCGGAAGCGATACCGAATGCTACCGAAGGGTCGGGACTATTCCCACTCGATCGTCCCGGGGGGCTTCGACGTCACGTCGTAGACGACGCGATTCACGCCGCGGACCTCGTTGATGATGCGCGTGGCGGTCTTGCCAAGCATGTCCCAGGGGAACTGGTAAAAGTCCGCCGTCATGCCGTCGGTCGACGAGACAGCGCGCAGGGCCAGCACCTTCTCATAGGTTCGGGCGTCGCCCATGACGCCGACGGTCTTGACCGGCAGCAGCACGGCGAAGGCCTGCCAGATGTCGTCGTACAGGCCGGCCTTGCGGATCTCGTCCAGATAGATGGCGTCGGCCTCCTGCAGCGTGGCGACCGCTTCCGGGGTGATCTCGCCGGGGATGCGGATGGCCAGGCCCGGTCCGGGGAAGGGGTGGCGACCGACGAAGGCGTCGCTCAGGCCCAGCTCGCGGCCCAGGGCCCGGACCTCGTCCTTGAACAGTTCGCGCAGCGGCTCGACCAGCTTCAGCTTCATATAGTCCGGCAGGCCGCCGACGTTGTGGTGGCTCTTGATGACGTGAGCCTTGCCGCTGGACGAGGACACGCTCTCGATCACGTCCGGATAGAGCGTCCCCTGGGCCAGGAATTCGGCGCCTTCGATCTTGGCGGACTCGCGGTCGAAGATCTCGATGAACACCCGACCGATGGTCTTGCGCTTGGTTTCCGGGTCCGACTGGCCGGCCAGCTCGCCAAGAAACTCCTTCGACGCATCAACGTGGATCAGCGGAATGTTGTAGTGCTCGCGGAAGAGTGTGGTGACCTGTTTCGCCTCATCCTTGCGCAGCAGGCCAGTGTCCACGAACACGCAGGTCAGCTGGTCGCCGATGGCCTCGTGGATCAGCACCGCGGCCACCGAGGAATCCACGCCGCCCGACAGGCCGCAGATGACCTTGGCGTCACCGACCTGTTCGCGGATCTGGGCGATCTTCTCGTCGCGATAGGCCGCCATGGTCCAGTCGCCCTTGAGCCCGGCGATGCCGTGGGTGAAGTTCTTCAGCATCTCATGGCCGCGCGGCGTGTGCATGACTTCGGGATGGAATTGAACGCCATAGAAGCGTCTCTTCTCATCGGCGATCACCGCATAGGGCGATCCCGACGACGAGGCGACGACGTCGAAGCCTTCCGGGATGGCGACGATCTTGTCGCCATGGCTCATCCAGACGTCCTCGTCCTCGCCCACCGGAGCCAGGCCGGCCAGCAGGGGCGAGGTCTTCTCGATGGTGATCGCGGCGCGACCGAACTCGCGGGTGTGGCCGCCCTCGACCTTGCCGCCCAGCTGTTCGCACATGGTCATCTCGCCGTAGCAGATGCCCAGAACCGGCACGCCCGCCTCGAACACCGACTGCGGCGCGCGCGGGCTACCCTCCTCGTGCACGCTCTCCGGCCCGCCGGACAGGATGATCGCCGCCGGGTTCATCGCCGCCATGGCGGCCTCGGCCTTGGCGTAGGGATGGATCTCGCAATAGACGCTGGCCTCGCGCAGACGGCGCGCGATCAGCTGCGTCACCTGACTGCCGAAGTCGACGATGAGAACTTTCTGGTGGGTCGGCTGGGTCATGCGAGCGATTCCGGGGAGGGCGTGGAATGGGCGGGGTCTTGGCCGTCCGTGACGGCAATGGCAAGGGCGGCGAGGCCGTCTGCCTCCAGCACGGCGATCAGGCGATCCAGCGCCGCCGCCAGGTTCTCGTCGACGTGGTGCAGGGTGGAGGTCCAGTCCTCCAGCGCCTTCAGCTCGGCGCGCCCGTCCGACACTCCGCGCAGGGCCACCAGAGGCAGGCCGAAGGTCTGGCAGGCGCGCAGCAGGGCGAAGGTCTCCATGTCCACCATCTCGGCGTCGATGGCCTCATAGGCCTTGCCGGAGACGACATTTCCACCGGTCGACAGGGTGGCGATCGGCACACCGGGGATCGGGCACGGCAGCGGCATCACAGCGGGCCGGTCCAGCAGCGGCGTGCGGCCCTTCTCGAAGCCCAGGGCGCTGGCGTCCATGTCGCGATAAGACACCGAAGACGCCTGATAGACCGCCGCATGCTCCAGCGTCGGCGAGCCGCACGAGCCCAGCGACAGCACCAGATCGGGCAGGTCTCCCCTCGCCTCCAGCCGCGCCAGTTCGGCGGTCAGGGCGATGGCGCCTTCCACCGGACCGATGCCGGTCATCAGCGGCTGGATGCGCGCCTTCAGATGGGCGCCGTACTCCGCCGGGGCCGCCATGACGCAGAGGACCGAGACGTCGCCGTATCGCTCCATGCGCCGGCCGCCGCTCACGAAGCGCGCTCGTACAGGGCGACGAAGAAGCCGTCGGTGTTCGTGGACGCCGGAGACAGGCGCAGCCGGTGCCCGTCCGCCTTGGCCGCCAGAGTCTCTCCGCCCGGGACGGTCAGCCCCGCTTCCGACAGGGCCGAGGCCACCGTCACCGGCGTGAACTCCGGATGCGCCGCCTCGAAGGCCGTGATCGAGGCCTCGTTCTCGCGGCTCAGCATCGAGCAGGTGACATAGACCAGCCGCCCGCCCGGCTTCACCAACTGGGAGGCCTGCGACAGGATGCGGACCTGCAGGGCGTGCAGCTTCTCCACCTCATCGGCCGTCAGCCGCCACGCATCCTCCGGACGCCGGCGCCAGGTGCCCGAACCGCTGCACGGCGCATCGACCAGAACCAGATCGGCCTGGCCGTTCAGATCCTCGATCCCGCCGCCATTCTGGCCCAGCAGGCAGAGGTCCGCCGCCACCCCGGCGCGGGCCAGCCGCGGCCGGATATTGTCCAGACGCTTCTGCACCACGTCACAGGCGACCAGCGTGCCCTGCGCCTGCATGGCCTGGGCCAGGGCCAGCGTCTTGCCGCCCCCGCCCGCGCAATAGTCGACCACCGTCATGCCCGGCCGGGCGCCGGCCAGCCAGGCGACGATCTGGCTGCCCTCGTCCTGGATTTCGATATGGCCCTGTTTAAAGGCCTCCAGCGCCTGCACGTTCGGCGGCGGCTCGCTGGGCAGGCGCAGGCCGAAGGTCGAGAAAGGCGTCGGCTCGGGGGCCAGCTCCGCGTCCTTCAGATCAGCCTCGACATCCGACACCGTCGCCAGCAGGCCGTTCACCCGCAGGTCGATCGGCGCGCGCGGGGCCATCAGCTCGCGGGCTTCTTCCGCCCAGCGGTCGCCGTAGGTCGTCTTGAAGTCCTCGACCACGAACTCGGGCAGGCCCGAAGCCACCCAGCCGGGCAGCTCGCCTTCACCGGCGGCGGTCAGGCGCGAGCGCTCCTGTTTCGACAGCGGACGCGGGCCATAGCCGTCGCCCGAGTGCAGGGCCTCGATCTCGTCCAGAGACAGGCCGTCGATCAGGCTCAGCGAGCCGATCACCAGCGCCCGGCCATCCTCGCGCCCGCCCATGGCCCAGGCCAGACGCCCGCGCGCCCGCAGCACCTTGTAGACCCGGTCGGCGATGCCCCGGCGATCCTTCGACCCGGCGTAGCGATTGGCGACGCCCCAGGCCTTCAGGGCGGCTTCGGCGGGCTGACGGCCCTGGGCGATGCTGTCCAGGATCGAGGCGGCGGCGGCGAGGCGGGCGGCTGGGGTCAAGTCAGGTCTTTCAAACGAACAGGGCGACGATCACCATCACCAGCCCGCCGGTGGCGACCAGCCAGACCAGCGAGCGGACATAGGGAACGCCGAAGGCGTAGAGCGGCAGATAGATCAGCCGCCCGAAGAAATAGAGGTGGGTCCCAAGCGCGGTCAGCAGACCGAACTTGCCCTCGATACTGGCCATGACCACCGCGCCGATGAACAGCGGCAGGGTCTCGAACAGATTGGACTGGGCCCGCATCAGGCGACCGGCCAGCTTGCCCGGCGGCGGATTTTCACCGTCGCGCGGACCCGCGTTCCACTTCGCACCCAGCTCGGCGGTGCGGGCCATCCCCGCCGCGCCGATCTGGATCAGGGCCAGGATGAGGGTGAAAGCCAGCAGAATGAATTCAGGCGTCATATCCATGGCTTGCCCTCCCTGGTTCAGCCCTGACGATAGTTCGGAGCCTCGCGCGTGATCATCACGTCATGGACGTGGCTCTCGCGAAGCCCCGCCCCGGTGATGCGCACGAAGCGCGCTCGATCCTGGAAGTCCTTGATGGTCCCGGCGCCCACATAGCCCATCGAGGCGCGCAGGCCGCCGACCAGCTGGTGCAGGACGGGGCTGATCGGCCCCTTGTACGGGGTCTGGCCTTCGATGCCCTCGGGGACCAGCTTCTCGGACGACACTTCCTTCTGGAAATAGCGGTCCGCCGAGCCGGCGCCCATGGCGCCCACCGAGCCCATGCCGCGGTACGACTTGTAGCTCCGCCCCTGGTACAGGAAGACCTCGCCGGGGCTTTCGTCGGTGCCGGCGAACATCGAGCCCATCATGGCCACGTTCGCGCCGGCCGCGATGGCCTTGGCCAGGTCGCCCGAATATTTGATCCCGCCGTCGGCGATGACCGAGGCGCCGGTGCCCTTGGCCGCGCGGGCCGAGTCCATCACGGCGGTCAGCTGGGGCACGCCCACGCCCGCGACGATGCGGGTGGTGCAGATCGAGCCCGGGCCGATGCCGACCTTCACCGCATCGGCGCCCGCGTCGATCAGGGCGCGGGTGGCGTCATAGGTGGCCACATTGCCGGCGATGATCTGCAGGCGGTTGTTCTCACGCTTGATGCGCTCCACCACGGCGGCGACCGAGGCCGAGTGGCCGTGGGCGGTGTCGATCACCACCACGTCCACGCCCGCTTCGGCCAAAGCCATGGCCCGCTCGAAGCCGGAGTCGCCGACCGTCGAGGCGGCGCCGACCAGCAGGCGACCCTGCTCGTCCTTGGCGGCGTTCGGGAAGGCCTGCGCCTTCTCGATGTCCTTCATGGTGATCAGGCCAACGGCCCGATAGTCCTCGTCCACCACGATGACCCGCTCGATCTTGCGGGTCCGCAGCAGTTCGCGGGCCTCTTCACGGCTGGCGCCCTCGCGCACCGTGATCAGGTCGCCCGTGGTCATCAGGGCCGCGGCCTTGACGTTCAGGTCGCTCTCGAACCGCATGTCGCGGTTGGTCAGCATGCCGACCAGCTTGCCCGACTTCGGATCGACGACCGGGAAGCCGGTGATCTTCTTGCGCTCGACGATCTGGCGAACCTCGCCCAGCGTCGTCTCGGGACCGACGGTGACCGGATTGACCACCATTCCGCTTTCATAGCGCTTCACGGCGCGGACCTGATCGGCCTGCTCCTCGATGGTCATGTTGCGGTGCAGGACGCCCAGACCGCCCGCCTGCGCCATGGCGATGGCCAGGCGGCTTTCCGTCACCGTGTCCATGGCGGACGACAGCAGCGGGATGTTCAGTTTGATGTCGCGGGTCAGCTGGGTCGAGACATCGACCATCGCCGGCATGAACTCGGACGGGCCGGGTTCGAGCAAAACATCATCGAAGGTGAAGCCTTCGCGTATCTCCATGAGGAGTCTCCGTTTTGCGGGCCGCGTATAACCGCACCCGCCCCGGAACCGCAAGGCCTCCGGGCGCTCTATCGAACCGATAAGAAAAATTGCCTTGCGTCCCGAGGCTTTGCCCCCAATCTGGTGAGAATGGTTCGCACCTTCGTCAGCACCGTCCGCCGCCTCGCGCTCAAGATCGCGAGCTATGGCATCATGCACCTGGTGGTCGCCATCCTGGTGGCTTTCGCCATCACGCGTGACTGGCGTCTCGCGCTCGCGGTCGGCGTGGTCGAGCCTTTCTTCCAGACCATCGCCTATTCGATCCACGACCGCGTCTGGCACCGCATCGAGCGGCGCAACATGCTGTCCGGCGTCGAGGAGGCGTCCGAAGCCTTCACCGCCCGTCTGGGCGTCATGGACCCTGCGGAGCAAACCCGCGCCCACGGTCATCACGGCCATGGCCACCACGGCCACAGCCACGCCCTGCCCCGCTCGTTCAAGCAGATCGCGCTCAAGTCCGTCACCTACGGCCTGATGCATTTCACCGTCGCGGTCGCGGTCGCCTTCGCCCTGACGCGCGACATCCGCGTGGCACTGACCATCGGCATTCTGGAGCCGCTGGTGCAGACCATCTTCTTCACAGTCCACGACCGCGTCTGGACCAGCATCGAGGCCCGCAAGGCCCGTCGCGCCGCCGCCCTCGCCAAGGCCTGAAATCCCGCTGACGACCTCCGCGACATGCGCTAGCCTGTCGCGGGCATGCACGGCTTCGAAACCATCCTGACCGTCATGGCCGCCGCGGTGGCCATGTCCCTGCTGGCCCAGAAGCTCAAGGCCCCCTTCCCGCCCTTCGTCGCCCTCGCCGGGGCCATGGCGGCCTTCCTGCCCTTCGCGCCGGAGCTGACGCTGGATCCGCCGCTGGTGCTGGCCCTGTTTGTCGCCCCGGTCCTGCTCGACGCCGCCTTCGACAGCTCCCTGCGCGACCTCAAGCGCAACGTCGTCCCCATCGCCCTGCTCAGCCTCGTCGCCGTGGTCATCACCACGCTCGCGGTGGCCCTGACGGCGAAGATGCTGGTCCCCGGCCTGCTCTGGCCCGCCGCCGTGGCTCTCGGCGCCATCGTCGCCCCGCCGGACGCCGCCGCGGCCACCGCCGTGCTGCGGATCATCCCCGCCCCCTTCCGCATCCGCACCGTGCTGGAGGGCGAAAGCCTGTTCAACGACGCCGGCGCCCTTCTGATCTACAAGCTGGCCGTCCTGACCATGGTCGCCGCCATGCCGGTGGGCTGGTCGCTGGGCGGCACCATCCTGCTGGCCACCGCCGGCAGCGTTCTTTTCGGCCTGATCGCCGCCTGGATGCAGATGCGCATTGTCCGCCTGCTGACCGAGGCCCCGCCCGCCATCGTCATGCAGTTCGTCGGCGGCTTCGGCCTGTGGATCATGGCCGAGCATCTGGGCCTGTCCGCCATCATCACCATCGTCGTCTTCGCCCTCGCCATCGCCCGCATGTCGGCGCGCACCTCGGCGGTGTTCCGCGTCCCCGCCTACGCCGTCTGGGAGACCGCCGTCTTCGCCCTGAACGTCCTGGCCTTCACCCTGGTCGGCCTGCAGATCGGCCCGATCTGGCGCGGGCTGGAGGACGCCCAGCGGCAGGACTACCTCGTCTTCGGCCTGATCGTCCTCGGCGTCTGCGTGCTGGTCCGGCTGGTCTGGGTTATGGGTTACAACGGCGTCGCCCAACTGCGGAACCGCCTCATCGGGCGACACTTGGCCCGCGCCAGCCACGCCCCCAGCTTCGCCGCCGGTCTGGTGATCGGCTGGGCGGGCATGCGCGGCGTGGTCAGCCTGGCCGCCGCCTACGCCCTGCCCATGAACTTCCCCTACCGCGACCTGATCCTGCTGGCCGTCTTCACTGTCGTCATGGGCACGCTGGTGGTCCAGGGCCTGACCCTCGGACCGCTCATCCGCCTGATGGGGCTCCGTGACGACGGGGTTCTGGCGGGCGAGATCCGCAAGGCCCGCGCCGCCATCGCCGACGCCGCGATCGCCCATGTCTCGGACCGCGACGATCCCCCGGCCAAGCGGCTCAAGGCCGAGTACCACGAACGCCGCGCCGCCGTGGACGCGGCCTGCGACGGCGACGGCCGCGTCGCCCTGCCGGTCGATGATCTGGCGGGCGAGGTGCTTCAGGCCAAGCGCGACCGCCTGCTGGACATGCGTCTCAGCGGCGAGATCAGCGACGCCGCCTACTATCAGATCGAGGAAGAGCTGGACCGCCGCGAACTGGCCCTGACGCCCGTCGTGCGCTGAGCCCTCAGGGCCTCAGGAAGCCATAGTCGGTGCAGCCGGGCCGCTCGCCGCTGGGCCGGTTCTCGGCATCCCGGCACACCAGCGGCCCTACGCCCTGCTGCCCGGCCTCGCGCCGGACCTCCCAGACCACATGGTCGTCGCGCACGCCCAGCAGCCCCATATCCGGGATATTGTCCGCCCCGTTGCCCAGCTTGACCGCGATCACCGCGAACCCGGGATCCACCGTATCGCGATAGACGCGCACCCCCCGTCGCCGCGCCACGAAACCCTCGACGCCACCGGGCAGGACCGACCCCGGCTCCACCGAGTCCAGCAGAGCCCCACCCTCGCGATCCGCGCGGCTTTCCTCGGCCTTCTGGAACGGCACGAAGGGCAGCACGGTCAGCCCGACCATGGCCCAGAGGACGTCCGTGCCGACGTCGCCTGACCGCACCGTCCGCTCGGGCAACTGCACGCACAGGCTGGTCACCGACAGGTCGGCGGGCGCCGTCGGCAGCCGCTCCAGCACCCCCAGCCCGTCCGACAGCGGCAACCGTCCCGGCGCGACCGTCATCGGCGACAGCGGCTGCGCCCCCATCATCCGCGCATGCGTCGCCTCGCGGGTCGCCAGCGCCGAATCTTCCGGACGGCGCGCCACTGGCATCGCCGGGCGCACCCCGGTCAGCCGCCCGTTCTCGAACACGAACCAGCCCCGGCTGCGGCGCATCAGTTCGGCGCGCGGATTGGCGTCCGGCTCGCCTGGCAGCGGGATCTCTGGGAAGCCCGTCACGCACACCCCGCCCTCGGGCCAGGCGCGGTGGAACCGCTGGGCGGGATACAGGTCCACGGCGCGTCCGCCGTCGACGATCCGCACCGCCTCGGCGACGCTGACCTCGCCCGGCCCCCCGATCCTCGCCGCCACCTCGGCGGGCGTCCGCCCCAGCAGCTCCGTCACCGGCACGCGGATCGGCGGGTGTTCCACCACCTGCATCGCACCGATCAGGGCCAGGGCGATCAGGCTCATCTCTTGTTCAGCGCCACCAGGAACACCTCGGCGCTGTCCTTCCGGCTCGAGGCGGGCTTGACGTATTTCACCGTCTCGAACTCCTCGCGCAGCCGGGCCAGCACGCCCCCGGCGTCCCCGCCCTGGAAATTCTTCGACACAAAGGCCCCGCCGGGCCGCAGGGTGCGGATGGCGAAGTCCGCCGCGATCTCGATCAGGGCGATGATCTTCAGGTGGTCCGTCTGCCGGTGCCCGACCGTATTGTGCGCCATGTCCGACAGCACCAGATCCGGCGGCCCGCCCAGCAGGTCCATCATCTGTTGATCGACGCCCGGATGGGTGAAGTCCGCTTGGATCAGCTCGGCGCCCGGCACCGGCTCGATCGGCAGCAGGTCCACGCCCACCACCGCCTTCGCCCCGCGCTTCATCGCCACCTGCACCCAGCCGCCCGGCGCCGCGCCCAGATCGATCACCCGGCTGCCCGGCTTGATCAGGCGGAAGCGGTCGTCGATCTCGATCAGCTTGAACGCCGCGCGCGACCGCCAGCCCTCGGCTCGCGCCTTCTCGGACCATTTGTCCGACAGCTGCCGCTTGATCCACTGCTGGCTGGACATCGACTTGGTGTCCGCCGTCTTCATCTTCGTGCCCATGCTCCGCCCGGCCGCAGTCCCGCCCGAGGGCGGTTTCACCATGCGGCGGCGTTCAGGCTTGGGGGCTTCGTCGGACATGGAAGGGCTATGCGTGCCTGTCTGTGCGTTGAGAACAGACCAAGGTTGGTCCATAATCCTGATCGATGGGAGACGGTCGTGGACATATCTGTAAGCGAAGCCAAGGCTCAACTAACGGAACTCGTGCGTCTGGCTGAAGAAGGTGAGGAGGTGATACTTACCCGTCACGGCAAGCCTGTCGCTCGTGTTGAGGCGATCAGCGCGACACGCGTGAAGGATCGGCGCGCGGTCATGGAGGCTGTTCGGCGACAGGCTCCTCCCAAGGGTCCCGATCACATCAGCGCCGCCCGCAGTCAGGACTTCCTCTACGACGAAGACGGCCTGCCCCGTTGATTGTCATCGACAGCTCGGCCCTCATGGCCATCCTGCTCGATGAGGAGGGGGCGGACGCATGTATGGCCGCGATCGAGAGCGCACCTCGCGTGGTCATCTCCGCCGGGACCTTGGCCGAAACCCTGATCGTCGCCACGCGGCGGGGGATGGGCGAACGGATGGGCCGAATGATCGAGGACCTTGACCTCGAGATCGCCCCCGTCACCGCTTCAGCCGCCCGTCGAGCCGCATCCGCCTACGAGGTCTTCGGCAAGGGCTTCCACACTGCGACCCTGAATTTCGGCGACTGCTTCGCCTATGAGGCGGCTAAATCGCGCGGATGGCCCTTGCTCTTCGTCGGCGATGACTTCAGTCGCACCGACATCGAATCCGCCCTTCCCTCCAGCCACACGGGTGTCATGTCCGGCGACCTTTTCGGAAGAGACGAACCGCCTCGCCAGATCGAGCGCCTCTTCTTCGGACTCATGCTTCCGGAGGCGGCCGCCCGAGCGGCGACCGAAGTGCTGGGGGAATCGCGCGACGAGCACGGGCTCCGAGGCCACGCGATCCGGCAGGATCGGCTGCACATCACCCTGATCCATGTCGGCGACTATCAGGGGATGCCGCCCGGCTCGGTCATCGACGCGCTCAAGCAGGCCGGTGAAAGCATGGCCTCCAACGCCTTCAAGGTCACCCTAGACAGTGCCTCCAGCTTCTCCGGCGCGCCGGGCAAGCATCCGCACGTCCTGCTCGGCGACCGAGGCGTCGAGGCGCTCAGGGCCTTCCGCAACGACCTGCTGACCGCCGTCATCCGCCATGGCGTCAAGCCGCTATCGCGTCAGGACTTCAATCCGCACGTGACGCTCAGCTACGGCGACCGGCGCCTGCCCGAACGGCCGATCCGCCCGATCAGCTGGCGGCCCGAGGAATTCGTCCTGATCCACAGCGAGGTCGGACGGTCGATCTATCACACGCTCGGACGCTGGCCTTTGCGCTGACGCTTTGCCTGCGAGCCTCGCCGCCTATATGAGCAGGCGAAACCCTCCAAAGGAGCGCGCCCGAATGGCCGAAACCCTCACCCTGACCCTCGACAACGGCGACGCCCCCGGCGGCGACGTGGTCATCAAGTTGCGCCCGGACCTCGCGCCGAACCACGTCAAGCAGATCACCGACCTGGCCTCGGAAGGATTCTACGATGGCGTCGTCTTCCACCGCGTGATCCCGGGCTTCATGGCCCAGGGCGGCGACCCGACCGGCACCGGCACCTCGGGCTCCAACAAGCCGAACCTGAAGCAGGAGTTCTCGGCCGAGCCGCACGTCCGCGGCGCCGTCTCGATGGCCCGCACCTCGGACCCGAACTCGGCCAACAGCCAGTTCTTCATCGTCTTCGACGACGCCACCTTCCTGGACCGCCAATACACTGTCTGGGGCAATGTCATCGAAGGCATGGAGCACGTCGACAACCTGCCCAAGGGCGAGCCGCCGCGCGCGCCCGGCAAGATCGTCAAGGCCACGGTGGCCTGATCATGATCTCCGGTGCGGTTCGCGATGCGCTGATCGCGCGCTATAGCGAACCGCACCGGCGCTATCATGCAATGCCCCATATCGAGGACTGTCTGACGCAAGTCCGGGCCTGCACCGACCTCACCGCCGACCAGCGCGACCTGCTGGAGACGGCGATCTGGTTCCACGACGCGATCTACGACCCCACCCGCAATGACAATGAAGCCGCTAGCGCAGATCTGGCGCGCGCGCAGCTATCCGCCGACGGCGCCGATCCGGCCGTCATCGCCGAGATCGAGCGGCTGATTCTGTTGACGGCGGGCCATTCGGTCAGCGACGGCGACGCGCTGGGCGCTCGCCTCGTCTCCATCGACCTGTCCATCCTCGGCGCCGAGCCCGACCGCTACGACGCTTACGCCCGCGCCATCCGCGAGGAATACGCCCACGTTCCGGAGCCGCTCTATCGCGCCGGTCGCGCGGCGATCATGGGGCGTTTTCTGGGAAGCCCGGCCCTCTACGCCGATCCGGTCTGGGCGGAGCGCTACGAGGCGCAGGCTCGCGCGAACATCGCCCGCGAGATCGAGGAACTCACGGCGTGAAAACGAAAAAGGCCGCCCCTTCGGACGGCCCCTTCCTGCTCCAGCCCTCTCCCGCTTGCGGGAGAGGTGGCCCGGCGGTCAGGCGAAGCCTGATGCAGGGTCGGAGAGGGCCGTCAAAACACCCCCATCGTCGCTGGATCGCTACGCGATCAACGCGACACTTCCCCCGCAAGCGGGGGAAGGCCGTTCAAACCTACTCGATCTCCACCACCTCGACCCGCGGCCCGTTCAGGACCAGGGCGATCTCCCCGCGCTTCAGCTTCAGCGCGTCCTCGCCAAAAAGCTGACGGCGCCAGCCCTTCAGGGCCTCGACGTTGGCGTTATCGTCCAGCGCGATCTTCTCCAGATCGGCGACATTGGCGATCAGCTTGGTGGCCACGCCCGCATTGTCGCTCTTGGCCTTCAGCAGCACCTTCAGCAGTTCCACCACCGACGGCGGGGCCGGCTGGTTGTGCGCCGGGCGCTCGAGCTTGGGCGCATGGGCCTCGGGGTCGGCCATGACCCGCTTCAGCTCGGCGCTCAGTTCGAGACCCAGCCGCGACGCGCCGAAGCCCTTGGGCACCGAGCGCAGGCGGTTGAAGGCGTCCGGATCGGTCGGCGCCTGGGTGGCGATCTCGTCGATGGCCTCGTCCTTCAGGATGCGCCCGCGCGGCTGGTCGCGCTCCTGCGCCGCCCGCTCGCGCCATACGGCGGCGGCGACGAAGGGCGCCAAGTACTTGGCCGAGAACTTCTTCGGCTTCAGGCGACGCCACGCCTTCTCCGGGTCGGTGTCGTACAGCGCCGGGTCGGTCAGGTCGCCCATCTCGGCCATCACCCACTCCAGACGGCCGTCCTTCTGCAGGCGGTCGCGCAGCTTGGGATACAGGGCCGCCAGATGGGTCACGTCACCCAGCGCATAGACCAGTTGGGCCTCCGACAGCGGACGCCGCGCCCAGTCGGTGAAGCGGCTGCCCTTGTCGACCTCCTGCCGGATCATCTGGCGCACCAGCGCCTCATAGCTGACCTGATCGCCGAACCCGGCGGCCATGGCGGCCACCTGGGTGTCGAACATCGGCTTGGGCATGGCGCCCAGCTTCACGAAGATCTCCACGTCCTGACGGGCGGCGTGGAAAACCTTCAGAATCGATTCGTCGCGCATCAGGGCCAGGAAGGGCTCCAGATCGAGCCCCTCGGCCAGAGGATCGATGATCGCGGCGTGCGTCGGCGAAGCGGCCTGGATCAGGCACAGCTTGGGCCAGTACGTCGTCTCCCGCATGAACTCGGTATCGACGGTGATAAACGGCTCGTTGGCCAGGCGCGCGCAAAATTCTTGCAGCGCCTCGGTGGTGGTGATCGGCGTCATTCGGATGCTATAGCCCCGCGCGCGCCCGTTGTGGCAAGAGCCGCGACATATTTCCGCCCACTGATTCAGGCCCGTGACCGATGAGCGACACTTCCGACAGCCTCAAGAACGGCCTGACCTACGCCGATGCGGGCGTCGATATCGACGCCGGCGAGATGCTGGTCGAGCATATCAAGCCCCTGGCCAAGTCCACCGCCCGCCCCGGTTCGGAGCCCTCGCTGGGCGGTTTCGGCGCCCTGTTCGACCTCAAGGCCGCCGGCTTTGAAGACCCGCTGATCGTCACCACCACGGATGGCGTCGGCACCAAGCTCAAGATCGCCATCGAGACCGGTCGCCACGACGGCGTCGGCGTCGATCTGGTCGCCATGTGCGTCAACGACCTGCTGGCCCAGGGCGCCGAGCCCCTGCTGTTCCTCGACTACTACGCCACAGGCAAGCTCGAGATCGACGCCGCCCGTCGCGTGGTCGCCGGCATCGCCGAAGGCTGCCGTCAGGCCGGTTGCGCCCTCGTCGGCGGCGAGACCGCTGAAATGCCGGGCATGTACACCGGCGGCGACTATGACCTCGCGGGCTTCAGCCTCGGCGCCGTCGAGCGCGGCCACGCCCTGCCCTACCTCGACCGCCAGCAGGCGGGCGACATCATCATCGGCATCGGCTCGTCCGGTCCGCACTCCAACGGCTATTCGCTGATCCGCAAGGTGGTCGAGAAGTCCGGCCTGTCGTGGGCCGACGACGCCCCCTTCGCCAAGGACCGCTCGCTGGCCCAGGCCCTGATGGAGCCGACCCGCATCTATGTGAAGCCGGTCCTGCCGCTGATGAAGGCCGGTCTGGTCAAGGGCGCAGCCCACATCACCGGCGGCGGCCTGATCGAAAACCCGCCGCGCTGCATCGCCGAAGGCCTGCAGGCCAACTTCGACTGGGACGCCTGGCCGGTGCCGCACGTCTTCCAGTGGCTGGGCGAGGTCGGCGGCATTTCGGATCACGAACTGCGCCGCACCTTCAACTGCGGCGTCGGCTTCATCCTGATCGTCTCGCCGGAAAACGCCGAGCCGGTTCTGGCCGCCCTGCTGAACGTCGGCGAAGTCGCCTTCGTCTGCGGCCAGCTCGAGGCTGCCTAAGCCCCTTCCGCGTCCAGGCTGGAATAGCTGACCCGCACGACGGCGGCGCGGCCCTGACTCTGACGCAGCGAGACCGTCACCCCCTGACGGCTCCAGATCAGCCGGTTCGAGCCCGCCACCGTCTCGGCGGTGAAGCCCGCCTGTTCCAGCGGCCGCTGGATCGCGCCCTTCACCGCGTCGAAGCCCGCGCCCCGGGCCTGCAGTTCGCAGGCGCGCAGCACTTCGCCGTCATCTTCGCCGTCATCGGCGGTCAGGCGCAGCAGATAGGCCTGCCGGTCGTCCGAACTGGCCAGATCGGTGACCGCCCCCTCCTCGCCCGTGACGGTGAAGCCCAGGAACTCGATGGCCGCCCGGTCGCTGTCGCCGTTCACGTACGGCAGGCAGAAGTCCATCACCACGTCGCGGGTCATCTGGTCGGACTGCATCGGCGCGGAGGCGAGCGCGGCGGCGATAAGGGCGGCGATCATCGTCAGTCTTTCCCCCGAAAACTCCGCCCACTCTTTCCGAGCGCGCGCGCCAACACAAGACGCCGCCTCGGTTGACCCGACTCTGGCGCGGCGGCAAAGGTCCGCCGTCTCCGCAAGGTCCCGCCCATGACCGCTTCCCCGCCCCGGCGCACCCGTGTCGCCGTCCTCATCTCCGGCGCCGGATCGAACATGGCCGCCCTGATCGAGGCCGCGCGCAAGCCGGACGCCCCCTTCGAAATCGCCCTGGTCCTGTCCAACCGTCCCACCGCGGGCGGCCTGGCCTTCGCCGAGCAGCAGGGCATCCCAACCGCCGTCGTCAATCACCGCCTGTTCGGCGACAATCGCGAGGCGCACGAACGCGCCATCGACGCCGTCCTGATGGAGCACAGCATCGATGTGGTGGCGCTGGCGGGATACATGCGGCTGCTGACGCCCTTCCTCGTGCGGCTCTGGGCGGCGCGGATGATCAACATCCACCCCAGCCTCCTGCCCAAATATCCGGGCCTCGACACCCATGCCCGCGCCATTGAAGCGGGTGACGCCGAGGCGGGCTGCACTGTCCATCTGGTCACAGAGGGCGTCGACGAAGGTCCCGTCCTCGACCAGGAGTTCGTGCCGGTCCTGCCCATGGACACCCCGGAAAGCCTGCAGAAGCGGGTTCTGGCCGCCGAGCACAAACTCTACCCGCGCGCCCTCACCGCCTTCTGCCGCGCCCTGCATTAGAATTTTGTAATCCGCGACAATTCAGCGCGACACCGGAGGGTGTTGGAGTCAGGTTGCCGCAGACTTCAACAGGGGCTCCCATGCTCAAGATCCGCCTCATGGCCTGCGCCGCCGGCGCCGTGCTCACCCTCGCCGCGACGGTCGCCTCCGCCCAGACCGCGCCGCCCATCGTCGAAATCCCGGCCCGCACCACGCCGCAGATCGGGACCTTCGGCCTCGACACCGCGGGCATGGACACCTCCGTCCGCCCCGGCGCGGACTTCAACCGGTACGCCAGCGGGACCTATCTGCGGAACACGCCGATCCCCGCCGACAAGACGTCCTACGGCGCCTTCCACATGCTGTACGACAACTCGCAGGAAGCCCTGCGCGGCCTGATCGAGGAAAGCGCCGCCAACCCGACCACCCCCGAGGCCCGTCAGGTCGGCGCCTTCTACGCCAGCTTCATGGACGAGGCGACGGTCAACCGGCTGGGCGCCACGCCGCTGCAGTCCGACCTCGCCGAGGTCCGCGCCGCCGACACCCACGCCAAGATGGCCGCCCTCATGGGCCGCACACAGTCCGGCTTCGGCTCCACCCTCTTCGGCATCTACATCGCCGAGGACCTCAAGGACCCGAACCAGAACAGCGCCTACATCGTCCAGAGCGGCATCGGCCTGCCTGACCGCGACTACTATCTGGAAGCCGGCTTCGCGCCCCAGCGCGCCGCCTACCAGACCTGGATCGTCAAGGCACTGACCCTGGCCGGCTGGGCCAATCCGGAACAGTCCGCCGCCGACATCATCGCCTTCGAGACCCGCATCGCCGAACAGCACTGGACGCAGGTCCAGAGCCGCGACATCGAGAAGGGCTATTCGCCCACCACCCTCGCCGACCTGAACCAGAACGCGCCCGGCTTCGACTGGACCGCCTGGGCCACGGCCGCGGGCATCCAGAACGCCCCGCGCATCGTCCGCTCGCAGGACAGCGCCTATCCGGGCATGGCCCGCGTCTTCGCCGAGACGCCCATCGCCACCCTGCAGGCGTGGGAAGCCTTCCACGTCATCGACCAGGCCGCGCCCTATCTGTCACAGGACTTCGTCGACGCCCGCTTCGACTTCTACGGCAAGGCCCTCAGCGGCCAACCCGAGAACCGTCCCCGCTGGAAGCGCGGCGTGTCGCTCGTTGACGGCTCGCTGGGCGAGGCGCTGGGCCGCGAATACGTCGCCCACTACTTCCCGGCGGAATCCAAGGCCCAGATGGAGGCGCTCGTCGCCAACCTGCGCGCGGCCATGACCGAACGTCTGCAACACCTCGACTGGATGAGCGACGCCACCCGCCAGCAAGCCCTCTACAAGATGAGCCGCTTCGGCGTGAAGATCGGCTACCCGGACCAGTGGCGCAGCTATGACGGCCTGCGTCTGGTCCCCGGCGACCTCTACGGCAACGTCGAGCGCTCCTCGGCCTTCGAATGGCAGTGGAGCCTCGGCAAGCTCACCCGCCCGGTCGATCCGCTGGAGTGGGGCATGACGCCCCAGACGGTGAACGCCTACTACAACCCGCCGCGCAACGAGATCGTCTTCCCGGCCGCCATCCTGCAGCCGCCCTTCTTCGATCCCAACGCCGATCCGGCGGTCAACTACGGCGGCATCGGCGCCGTCATCGGCCACGAGATCACCCACGGCTTCGACGACCAGGGCCGCAAGGTCGACGGCGACGGCGTGCTGCGCGACTGGTGGACCGCCGAGGACGCCGCCAAGTTCGAGGCCCGTGCGGCGGTTCTCGGCGCCCAGTACTCGGCCCTCGCTCCGCTGGTCGGCTCCAACGTCAACGGCGACCTGACCATGGGCGAGAACATCGCCGATCTGGGCGGCCTGCTGCTGGCGCTCGACGCCTATCACCGCAGCCTGAACGGCCAACCGGCCCCGGTCATCAACGGCCTGACCGGCGACCAGCGCGTCTTCCTCGGCTGGGCCCAGGTCTGGCGCGAGAACATCCGTGACGACGCCCTGCGTCAGCAGGTCACCATCGATCCGCACGCTCCGGCCCAGTACCGCGCCGCCGTGCCGCCGCGGAACATCGACGCCTGGTACGCCGCCTTCGGCGTCCAGCCCGGCGACGAACAGTACCTGGCCCCCGAGGCCCGCGCCCGCATCTGGTAAGGCGCATTCCAGACAGGACAACGGCCCCGGAGAGCGATCTCCGGGGCCGTTTCTGTTTCAGCCTTCAGGCTTTAGCGCGGACGACGCGGGGTCGTGGCCGCGCCCGCCGCGGCGCCGATGGCCGCGCCCGCGACCGTCGCGCCGGTGTTGCCGCCGATGGCCTGGCCGGCGACCGCGCCGCCGATGGCGCCGGTGGCCGCGCGTTGCTCCATGGTCGTGCCGCAGGCGGCCAGCATGGCCAGGGCGGCGACGGCGGGGGTCAGCTTCAGGATCGTTTTCATTGTTCTGTTCCTTTGGGGGAGAAAGACCCGGTGAAAACGGAGACCGCCCACGTCCGGTTCCGGACAGGGCTCAATCGACTGTTAGGCTTGGCCCTCCAGACTGGCGGCATGCCCCTGCGACCCCCCGACTTCCCTTTCTGGGCGCCCCTTGTCGGCGCGGCTGCCGGCGTCGCCTGGCTGGTCCCGCCCTATTGCGTGCTCACCATGATCGAGGGCTGGACGGCGGCCGAGCGGTCCGGGCAGATCGGCTGGGCGATCCTGAGCGTCCCCCTCACCCCGATCCTGTCCCTGTTCATCTGGAGCGGCCTGCTTCCCGCCATCGCCGTCCTGATGCTGCTCTGGGCGGCGGGCATGCTGGTCGGAAATCTGCTATTCGGCCACACCGACCGTCGGCTCGCCGGCGCGGCGCAGGGCGTGACGTTCGGCCTCCCGGCGATCATCGCCGCGGCGACCTACGGCGCCAAACTCAGCCCGGGCCTGATTTCAGAGCTGCCCCTGGGGTCTCCCCCCATCGCCTTCGCCGCCCTGACCATCTTCGCCGGCGCCATGGGCGGGTCGACGGTGGCGTCGATCGTCGCCGGCCGCCGAAAAGCGGCCTGAAACGAAAAACGGCCGGACCCCGAGGGATCCGGCCGCTTCCATCAACACCGAGGTGTCGAACTTAGCCGACGATCTGGTCGTCGGTGAAGAACTGGGCGATCTCGATCGCGGCGTTCTCCTGGCTGTCCGAGCCGTGGACCGAGTTTTCACCGATCGACAGGGCGAATTGCTTGCGGATGGTGCCTTCGGCGGCCTGTTCCGGGTTGGTGGCGCCCATGACTTCACGGTAGGCGGCGACGGCGTTCGGGCCTTCCAGCACCTGAACGACGACCGGCTCGGCGGTCATTTGCTCGACCAACTCACCGTAGAACGGGCGCTCGGCGTGCACTTCGTAGAATTTCTTGGCTTGGTCGGTCGACAGCTTGACGCGGCGTTGGGCCACGATGCGCAGGCCGGCGCCTTCGATCACGGCGTTGATCGCGCCGGTCAGGTTGCGGCGGGTGGCGTCCGGCTTGATGATCGAGAAGGTGCGTTCGGTCATGGGATGACTTCTGGTTTGGGAGATTGAAGGTCGCGGGCTTATAGACGCGCGCTCCCCGGTTTCCAACCCGCTCCCTCAGCAGGCGATCGCCTGCACATGTCCAAGGGCGGCGTAGTCCAGGATCGCCCTGTCCCGCGTGATGATCGGCACACTGAGCGCTCTGGCCGCGGCGATGATCAGGCGATCCGCGGGGTCTCCATGGATCGGTTCCGGCAGACGCCACGCGGCCAGCGCCATGTCCGACGTTATCTGGGCCAGTCTGACCCCGTGCATCCCCATCACACGGTCCAGCCAGGTATCGAGATCGGGCGCGAAGATCCGGCCCGTCGGACTGGTGCGATTCCGGGCCAGAAGGCCCAGCTCCCAGACCGAAACTATGGAGATCATCAGGCCCAGTTCGGCTTGGGCCCGCTCAATGGCCGCCACGGCCTCCGGCGTCAGCCTATGGCCCAGTTGCGCCCGGATGATGGCGTTCGTGTCCAGCAGGACCGCCCCGTCAGGCCGCCAGATCTGCTGGAGCTCCCGCAACCCGGAGCGGGCGCTGGCGCTCACAGCAGGCCGCGCGCCGGATCACAGCGCCCGTCACGCTGCGGATCATAGATCGGGCCGTCGATATCGACATCGGGCGGCAGGTTCACGCTGTCAGGTTGGGCGCCGATGAAACTGACGATGGCGGGCGGTTGCTCCGGGCCTTCCAGCACCGCGACCGCCTTGCCCCGTTTGGTGATGTGAACGCGCCGCAGATCGCCCGAATGCACCCGGTCCAGAAGCTCCAGGCACTTGGCCTTGAACTCCGTCGCCGTTATGACGACCTCGCCGCTCTCATGGTCATACGTCATGACTGGTCATCTTGAGATGACCAGTTCGAAAGTCAATCCTCCCCCCATGCTGCAGATCAACCGCCTGACCCTCAACGCCTGGGGCCGTTCGTTCCTCGACGACGCCTCCGTCAGCCTGCCGCCGGGCGCCAAGGTCGGTCTGGTCGGCCGCAACGGGATCGGCAAGTCGACCCTGTTCAAGGTCATCCTCGGCGAACTGGTCGCCGGCGGCGATGAAGTCTCCCTGCCCAAGACCGCCCGCATCGGCTCGGTCGATCAGGAGCACCCGGCCACGCCCGTTTCCGTGCTGGAGACGATTCTGGAGGCCGACGTCGAGCGCCACGACCTCCTCACCCGCCTCGAAACCGCCGAGCCGGAGGAGATGGGCGAGATCTGGGGCCGTCTGATCGAGATCGACGCCGACGCCGCCCCGGCCAAGGCGTCCGAAATCCTCGTCGGCCTGGGCTTCAGCCAGGAAGACATCCACCGCCCCATGGCTCACTTCTCGGGCGGCTGGCGGATGCGCGTGGCGCTGGCGGCGGCCCTGTTCGCCGAGCCGGACATGCTGCTGCTCGACGAACCGACCAACTATCTCGATCTGGAAGGCGCTCTGTGGCTTGAGGCCCGGCTGAAGAAATATCCGGCGACGGCCCTGATCATCTCGCACGACCGCGAGATGCTGAACGAGGTCTGCACCCACATCCTGCACCTGTCGAACCGCAAGCTGGACCTCTACACGGGCAATTACGACACCTTCGAAAAGACCCGGGCCGAGAAGCTGCGCCTGATGGCCGCGACCCAGTCCAAGCAGGAGGCCGAGCGCGCCCACCTCCAGAAATTCATCGACCGCTTCAAGGCCAAGGCGTCCAAGGCCACCCAGGCCCAGTCGCGCGTCAAGAAGCTGGAGAAGATGGAGCGGATCGAGCTGCCGCCCGAAGAGCGCGTCGCCCCCTTCGTCCTGCCCTCGCCCGAACGCCCCCTGCCCCCGCCCCTGATCCGGCTGGAGCGGGCCAATGTCGGCTATGAGCCAGGCAAGCCGATCCTGCGCAATCTCAACCTGCGCATGGACCTGGACGACCGCATCGGCCTGCTGGGCGTCAACGGCGCCGGCAAGTCGACCTTCGCCAAGCTCATCGCCAAGGCCCTGACGGTCGAGACCGGCGAGTTCCACCGCGACGGCAAGATGCGCGTGGGCTGGTTCCACCAGCACCAGATCGAGGCCATGGACCCGACCGACACCCCGCTGGAGATCATCCGCCGGGCCATGCCGGAAGCGTCCGAGTCCAGCCGCCGCTCGAAGCTGGCCCAGTTCGGCCTGCCCTTCCAGAAGCAGGAAACCACCGTCTCCAGCCTGTCCGGCGGCGAGCGCGCCCGCCTGCTGCTGAACCTGGTGGCGATGGACTCGCCCCACATCCTGATCCTCGACGAACCGACCAACCACCTGGACATCGACAGCCGCCGGGCCCTGCTCGACGCCCTGAACGAGTACACCGGCGCCGTCATCCTGATCACCCACGACCGCTCGCTGATGGAACTGGTCGCCGACCGTCTGTGGCTCGCCGCCGACGGCACGGTGACGCCGTTCGAGGGCGACATGGACGACTACGCCAAATTCGTCCTCGACCGCGCCAAACAGGCCGGAATGAAGCCGTCGCAGGTCAAGCATGAGCCGGCGGCCACGGAAGCCGCTCCGGTCGCTGCCCCCGCACCCAAGGCCCAGCAGAAGAAAGGCGGACCGTCGCCTTCGACGCTCAGGCATGCGGTTAAGAAGGCGGAAGAGCGGATGACCCAGCTCGCGGCCGACCTGTCGCGTCTCGACGACGACCTCGCCAACGCCGCCGCCAGCGATCCCAAGAAACTCGAAGGTCTTAGCCGCTCGCGCGCCAAGACCCAGGCCGACCTCGACGCCGCCGAGGCCGCCTGGATGGCCGCCGAGGAAGCCCTTGCCGAGGCGGTCGGATGAAAACCGTCGAGCCGATCAAATTCTCGAAGGAAGAGATGCGCGACATGGTCCGTCGCGTGCAGGACTATTTCGACGCCGAGCTCGATCAGGAGCTGTCAGCCCTGCCCGCCGAGATGCTGATCGAGTTCTTCGGCCGCGAGGTCGGCGCCTATTTCTACAATCGCGGCCTCCGCGACGCTCAGGCCGTCTTCACCGCCAAGGCCGAGGATGTCGCCGACCTGATCTACGGCCTCGAACAGAAGCCGGGCGGGCGGTAGTCGGGTCGTGTCCTCCCCATCGCAGATGTGGAGGGGGCCGCGAAGCGGTGGAGGGGCTCTCGCGGCGCCCCGCTTGAAAAGCCCCTCCGTCTCCTCACGAGGCTCGGAGCCACCTCCCCCTCGCCGTGCGATGGGGAGGAGACCCGCCTGTCCTACGACTGACCCTGCTGCATGTAGGTTTCCTCATACGGCTGGACCACGACCCAGCCCTCACCCTGGAACTTCATCTGGATGCTCTCGCCCGAGCCGCGTCCAACGAAGGTCTTCAGCGAGATGTCCGTCGCGATTTCCGGCTGCAGTCCGCCCGACCAGGCCACCGTCGCGTTCGGGTCGGTGAAGATCGGACCGGTCTGGGCGCTGACCTTGAGGATCAGCGGGTCATAGTGGCTGGTGATCGCCACGATGCCGCTGCCGCTCAGCTTCACATTGAACAGGCCGCCGGACATCATCCCGGCCACCCGCTTCATCATCGTGATCTGGTTGCTGACGCCGGTCTCCAGCGCCAGCACGTCATTGCCGTTGGCGAAGATGGTCTCGTTGTCCAGACGCAGCAGGGTGATCTTCTTGCCGGTGTCGGCCAGGTAGACGCGGCCCTGGCCCTCGACCTTCATCAGCACCATGCCCTCGCCGCTGACGGCCTTCTTCAGCAGGTTGCCGATGCCCTGCTCCATCAGGCCCTGACGGGTGAATTTCACCTGCCCCGTTCGCGCCACCATCGACCCGGCCTTGGCCCAGATCGAGCCGTTCAGCTTCACCTCCAGCAGGTACTGGCTTTCCAGCTCAAAGGCCTCGGGGCTGACGTCCTTCTCCCTATAGGCGGCGACGAACTCGGCGACGGTCTTCACGGGCATGGGGGGAAACCTCAGAAACGGGGGTTTTCGGAAGCCGCGAGGCTGGGCGGGTATCGGTCGCGGCGCAAGCCCGTTGACCGCCCGCCCTCGCCTTTTCCACCGACACGACGCCCCTATTCCGGGCCGTCCGTCGGCGGCGTCGCCCCCAGCACCAGCCGGGTCGCTTCCGCCTCGGCCAGCAGGGCCGCGCGTTTCGCTTCGCCGAAGCCGTCCAGCGTCCGGTAGGGCATGGCCAGCCGGATATTGTCGCGCAGCCGCGCCCGGTTCCGCTCCAGGAAGCCCCAGTACAGCCGGTTGAACGGGCAGGCGCCGTCACCGGACTTGCCCTTCACGTCATAGCAGCAGGCCCCGCAGTAGTCGCTCATCCGGTTGATATAGGCCCCCGACGCCGCATAGGGCTTGGACCCCACGATGCCGCCGTCGGCGAAGGTCGCCATGCCCCGCGTATTGGGCATCTCCACCCACTCATAGGCGTCGGCGTAGACGGTCATGTACCAGTCATCCACCGCGTCCGGATGCACCCCCAGCATCATCGCCAGATTGCCGGTGACCATCAGCCGCTGGATGTGGTGAGCGTAGGCGTTGTCGCGGCTGGTCGCGACCACGTCGGCCACGCAGGCCATGTCCGTCTCGCCCGACCAGAAGAACCACGGCAGGGCGCGGTCGGCGTCCAGGAAGTTCCGCTTCCCGTACTCCGGCGACTTCAGCCAGTAGACCCCGCGCACGAACTCGCGCCAGCCCAGGATCTGCCGGATGAACCCCTCCACCGCGTTCAGCGGCGCGCCCCCGGCGGCGTACACCGCCTCGGCCCGGCGGCAGACATCCAGCGGGTCCAGCAGACCCAGGTTGATCGCGGTCGAGATCAGCCCGTGCCACATCCACGGCTGCCCCTCCGCCATCGCATCCTGCCAGTCGCCGAACCCGGGCAGGATGCGCGCCAGAAAGTCCTCCAGCACGGCCTCGGCGTCCGCGACGGTCACCGGCCAGCCGAACCCGTCCAGCGTCCCGAAATGCTCGGGGAACAGCCGCTCCACGTCCGCCATGGCCTCGCGCGTCATCGCTGACGGCGGCGTCCTCAGCCGCTCCGGCGGCCGCACCCCCTTGGCCAGCTTGCGCCGGTTCTCCGTGTCATAGTTCCAGCGCCCGCCCTCAGGCTCCGTCCCGTCCATCAGCAGGCCGGTCTCGCGCCGCATCTCGCGATAGAAATACTCCATCCGCAGTTCGCGCTTGTCCGCCGCCCAGCGCCGGAACCGGTCATGCGAGCAGATGAACCGCCGGTCCTCGCGCACCTCGACCGGGACGCCCGCCGTCGCCGCGAACGCCGTCAGCGCCCGGGCCAACCGCGCCTCGCCGCATTCGGTCAGCACCACCCGCTCGAAGCCCCCGCCCTCCAGCGCCCGCGCCAGCTCCCCGACGATCGAGTGGCGGTTGTCCGGCGCGTCGATCCGCACATAGCGCACGCGCACCCCCCGCTCCTCCAGCCGCGCCGCATGGGCCCGCATGGCGGCGAAGGTCAGGGCGATCTTCTGCTTGTGATGCCGCACATAGGTGGCTTCCTCGCGCACCTCGGCCATCAGCACCACGTCCCGGGCGGCGTCCAGATCGCCCAGCCCCGCCAGTGCGTCCGACAGCTGGTCCCCCAGCACCAGCCTCAGGGTCGCGCCGCGCCGCGTCGGGTCGGGGTTGGTCATCGCCATGCCCTGTCTCTAGGCGCCTCCGCCCCCGGTCGCCAAGGCCCCGCGCCCCTTCTTCCCTTTCCCGAACCACGCCATACTTGCGAATCCATGCCCATCCGTCGCCTCCCCCCCGAGACCGTCAACCGCATCGCCGCCGGCGAGGTGGTCGAGCGCCCGGCCAGCGCCATCAAGGAGCTGGTCGAAAACGCGCTCGACGCGGGGGCCTCGCGCATCGAAATCCAGGCCGACGGCGGCGGTCTCTCCCGCATCCTGATCGCCGACGACGGCCACGGCATGGCTCCGGACCAGCTGGCCCTGTGCGTCGAGCGCCACGCCACGTCGAAGCTGGAGCCTGACGACGCCGGCGACGTGGACCTGCTGCGCATCCACACCCTCGGCTTCCGCGGCGAGGCCCTGCCCTCCATCGGCTCGGTCGCCCGCCTGACGATCACCAGCCGCTCCCGTGACGGCGGCGACGCCCACCAGATCACCGTCGAGGGCGGCGACCAGAAGCCGGTCGCCCCCGCCGGCTTCCCCGGCCCGCACGGCGCCCGCGTCGAGGTCCGCGACCTCTTCTACGCCACCCCCGCCCGCCTGAAATTCATGAAGTCCGAGCGCTCGGAGGCCATGGCCATCTCGGAGGAGATCAAGCGCCAGGCCATGGCCCACGAAGGCGTCGCCTTCACCCTCGACCTCGACGGCAGGACCACCCTGCGCCTTCCCGCCGAACACCCCGGCGACCACGGTCGCCTCAAGCGCCTCGCCGCCCTGCTGGGTCGTGATTTCGAGGCCAACGCCCTGCTGATCGATCAGGAGCGCGACGGCGTGCGTCTGTCCGGCTACGCGGGCCTGCCCACCTACAGCCGGGGCAACGCCGCCCACCAGTATCTGTTCGTCAACGGTCGCCCGGTGAAGGACCGGCTGCTGCAAGGCGCGCTGCGCGGCGCCTATGCCGACTTCCTCGCCCGCGATCGGCATCCGGCCGCCGTCCTCTTCCTCGACATCGACCCGCTCTATGTCGACGTGAACGTCCATCCGGCCAAGGCCGAGGTCCGCTTCCGCGACCCCGCCCTCGTGCGCGGCCTGATCGTCGGCGCCCTGCGCCACGCCCTCGCCGCCGCCGGCCACCGGGCCTCCACCACGGTCGCCGCCGACGCCCTGTCCGGCTTCCGGGCGCACGAGGGCGTCCCCGGTGGCGAGTGGCGAGGGGCGAGTGGCGAGCGCTTCAGCGACGCCGCCCGGGGCTGGTCCGGCTGGCAAGCCTGGGCTGCTCCGGCAACCGCCACCGCCCAGATACTCCCCGGCCTCAACGAGCGCTCCGCCCGGGTTGAACCCACCTACGACCCCGCTGCCGGCTTCGCCCCCGACGATCTCGCCACTCGCCACTCGCCACTCGCCACTGTTGGCGCAGCCGACATCGACCTCCCCCTCGGCGCCGCCCGCGCCCAGCTGCACGGCACCTATATCGTCGCCCAGACCCGCGACGGCCTGGTCGTCGTCGACCAGCACGCGGCCCACGAACGCCTCGTCTATGAGCGGATGAAGACCCAGATGGCCGAGGGCGCCGTCACCCGTCAGGCCCTGCTGGCGCCCGAGGTGGTCGAGCTCGATCCCGCCGAGGCCGAACGCGTCGCCGTCCGCGCCGAGGAACTGGCCGAGCTGGGCCTGATCGTCGAAGCCTTCGGCGCCGGCGCCGTCCTCGTCCGCGAGACCCCGGCCCTGCTGGGCGACACGGATGTCCAGGGCCTGATCCGCGACATCGCCGACGACCTCGCCGAACACGGCGCCGCCCTCTCCCTCAAGGAGCGCATGGCCGAGGTCTGCGGCACCATGGCCTGCCACGGCAGCGTCCGCGCCGGCCGGGTGCTGTCCGCGCCGGAGATGAACGCCCTGCTGCGCCAGATGGAGGCCACGCCTCACAGCGGCCAGTGCAACCACGGCCGCCCGACCTATGTGGAGCTGAAGCTGGGGGATCTGGAGAAGCTGTTCGGGCGGCGGTGAGGCGCCGCACCTTGTGCGGCCTCGAATCCGAACAGACGCACAGGGACGGCACTGAGAAACGCGGTCCACCCCACTTTGCATAACCGTGTGATTCCAGCCATTTTCGACGATTGACCTACAGTGGTCGCGTCTTTTGGGTGCAGAATTGTCCAAGCGGACCATTAGCGATGAGGAGATATCCCTCATCAAGGCCATGCTGGCTCGCGGCATGAAGAACAAGGACATTCAGTTCTTCTTCAACCGCCAAGACCGTGCCGTAAATTCAGGCCGCATCACTGATATCGGCAAAGGGACCTACAGCACGTCAGCGAACATCCCGGCCGCTGACGAAGCCACGGTTAATGCGTTCTTGGCTACGTTTTGCCCAAACGATGTAGCGTCGGGTGTTCTTGGAGATCGTGGCACCACATCAACGTCCCCAGTTTCCGTCGAGGCCATCACAGCACTCTTCAAGCTGGGAGACGATCAAATCTGGCGCCTCAAGGAGGGTGAGTCCGACACGACTGAGTGCAAGGCTGGATTTGGCCTGAAACACTCCCATCAGTGGGTGAAAGCCATCGCCGCGCTTTCCAACAATCGCGGCGGATATGTCTTTTTTGGCGTTGCTGACGGCGATCACAAAGGTGCGGCTGGTCAAGATCTTGGCTATGCCGTGGTTGGACTGGGCTCGGATGAATTCGCCAGAATCGACCCCGCTGAAATCACCAACAAGCTTCGATCTGTCCTAGATCCAACACCCCGGATTGAAATTGCTGCGCGCGAAATCGGCGGCACGCTCATTGGCGTCATCTATGTTGAGCAACATCCGAGCCGTCCAATCATCGCACAGAAGGCCGAAGGTGGAGACAAGATCAAGGAAGGCGACATTTTCTATCGATATCCCGGTCAATCGATACGGATCAAATATAGCGATCTTCGAGCCATGCTTGATCAGCGTGATCGGCAGGCTCGCTTGGATATCATGCCCATGGTCGAGCGACTTCTGGCGCTTGGACCACAACGAGCCATGATCGCGGATCTCGACGAGGGCGTATTGGCAACCGGCCAAGGCCGTATCGTCCTTGATTCCGATCTGATCGAACGGATCAACTTCATTCGAGAAGGTGCGTTTGACGAAGTGAATGGCGCACCGACGTTGAAACTGATCGGCGAAGTGGTGCCGTTCAATCAAGATGACATTCAAAGCCGCGGCGTGATCACGGATGACGTCGTACTTCGGAACTTCCTAGCCCAACAGACCGTGTCGTTGCCAAAGGAGTATATCCGATATGCCGTCGTTGGAGGTCATGCTGCTTGGCTCCCGATCGGCTACTTCGCGCGACGCGCCGGTCTCTCCTGTTCAGACGTAAGGACTCTCGTCACCTCTCTCCAGGGGCAGTCCGCACGCAAGAAAGCTCTGTTGAAACGGATCGATAAGGCGGACTCGGCCCGAGCCGATTTCCAAGGCTCTCCCAAGTCAATCGCAAGGAAGTTGGCTTCTGGAACGCTGACCGAGCCCACAGACGCGAAAAGCGCAGCAAGTATCGCTCAAGCAATCTGCGCCCTCCAAGAACCGCGAACTTTGACGCTGGAGGATCTCTTGGGGTTGCTGACGCGCTGCCTCGCCGCGATTGATGCCGAAGGGGGAGTTTCTGCCCTTAGCTATGTCCGCCGTGCGGCATGTCGGATTGACGAGATGTTCTTCCCTCTAAGCAACTAACGAACAGCAACATCTCGGCCTGACGATCAACTCTGCCGCCTGCACCGCCGCCCCTCGCGGGATCACACTCCCCGATCCGCCAGCATCGCCAGTTCCTCATAGATCGCGTCTCCGGAGCGGCTTTCGGCATTCCGCCAGCTGGTGGCGGTCGTGGGGTTCACCAGCGTCCCGTCGGCCGTCAGAACCAGCACATTGGGCAGTCCCGGCAGCTCGGGCAGGCCGAACCGGCGGGCGATGGCGAGGTTGTGGCCGTCGCCGGTGCGGGGCATGCCGATGTTGACGAACACCAGTTCGTACTTCCGCTCGATCAGGGCGGCGAACCGTTCGGTCTCCAGCCAGCCGGCCAGGGTGCGGCTGTCGCTGCACCAGTTGGCGCCCATGACCAGCAGGACCCGCTTGCCGGACGCCCGCGCGCGCTCCAGCGCCGCGTCGACGTCGCCCATCGCATTGTCGCTGACAATGTAGGAGCGCGCCTGCGGCCTGGGCGCTTCCGGCGGCGTCGGCGCGACCGCGGCCACGGGCGCAACAGGGGCGACCGGCCCGGACGTCGTGGCGCAACCGGCCAGGGCGCTCGCGACCGCGAGCAACGACACGAGCGTTCTCATTTTCGGCATCCCCCCGCCGGCCCATCGCCCGCGTCCGGCGCGTTTCTCCGACACTTTCGCGCCGCGCTCAACAGGGTTCGCCACCGCCCCCGGAACCGTTCAGACTGCACGGCTCCGTCCCGCCCTCAGGTCCTCCCCATGCCCTCCATCCTCTTCGTCTGCCTCGGCAACATCTGTCGCTCGCCGCTGGCCGAGGGCGCCCTGCGGGCCGAGGCCGACCGCCTGCGCCTCGATCTGATCGTCGACTCCGCCGGGACCGGGAACTGGCATGCGGGCGAGGCGCCGGATGAGCGGGCGCAGCGGACGGCGCTGCGGCATGGGGTGGACATCTCGGCCCTGCGCGCCCGTCAGGTGACCCGGGCCGACTTCCGCCGCTTCACCCACATCATCGCGCTGGACCACGAGAACCTGGCCAATCTGCGCAAGCTGGTCCCCGCCGATGCGACGGCCGAGCTCAGCCTCCTGCTCGACCACGTCCCCGACCGCGAGGGCCAGGCGGTGACCGATCCCTGGTTCGGCGACGAGGCCGGGTTCGAGATCACCTGGGACGAGGTCGCGGCGGCCGCGCGGGGGTTGGCCGCCAAGCTCCGCGCCCGCTGATTCCTTTCCGCTCATACCGGCGAAAGCCGGGACCCAGTGCTTTGGGTGATGGAAGGGTGCGCAAGCGAGTGCAGAACGCTGGTCCTGAAACGCCTGTGTCAGGCTGGACAGAACTGGGTCCCGGCTTTCGCCGGGATGAGCGGATGGTGGGCGCGCTCTAATCCCTAATCCCTACCCGCCCACACCCCACAAAAATCACCCCCACCCCACCCATACGACCAAATTTGACATACCGGCGTTTCATCATGTCGCCATGACCTATCCCTATCGCATCCGTTCACCCGAGGTCTGGGCCCAGGCCCGGGATGAGTATCTCAGCGGTCTGGACGCCGAGACCGTCTGCCGCCGTCATGAGCTCGGCCTCTCTGCCTTCCGCTCCCGCGCCCGCAAATACGGGTGGCGACGCCGGGATCAGCCGGGCGCGGCGCCCGGCGTTCAGGACGCCCTGATGATCTACGACGACCTGTCGATCTATGAGGAGGTTGAAACGGCGCGCCTGCGCTTCGTCCAGGCGCTGGAGCGCGGCAAGTCGATGGAGGCCGTCCGCTGGCGCCGCCTGTGGCAGGAGATGAAGGCCGAGTCCGACGCCATGGACGCCATCGCCTTCCCCGGCGAAATCTTCCCGGAGTTCCGTCTCTCTGCGAACGACCAACCGGAAGACGGCGAAACCGAGGAAGAGGTCCGCCTCCTGTCCGGGGATCCGGAAGCCCCGCTCGCCCCGCCCTTCCCAGACGCCGCTGAACCCGATGTGCGGGGACAGGAGGGGCTGGAGTGGCGGGATGATCCGGGATTAGGCGGGACGATGTGGGATGAAACCCAGTCCTGACGGGGGTTCGGACCAAATTTGGCGCGGCCGTGATCGCGCTTTCCTGTGTCTAGAGTGATGGCCGATTTAGACAGAGGTGGGACAGGATCGGCTGGAGTGGCGGGCGCGGCGGGCGGCGTCGCTCAAGGGCCGCTTAGGATGGACGTAAGCGCCTCTTAAGGCCGTCATTGCTGGGTTTGAGGGCGGCGCGGTTGTGATGGCGTCGGTCCCCGGCGGCGGCAACAACCCAGATCAGCCGGTGCTGATGGGTGTCTAAAGCGGGACTCGGTGGGGCCCACTTAGGCCGGATCGCGGAAATGCCCGCCGTCACGGGGTTTGAGGGCCGATCCGCAGCGGGCGGCGGGGGTCTTGTCCCGGCCGGAAGTGGGACCCTGTTTCACCGCTCGATCAAGACGCGCCACGGCCGTCGCCAGGCGCTGTTGCGTCAGCTGCAGGCGGCGGGTCTGGTCGGCTAGCGGGCTGGCCATGGAGACCGAACGCCCCGGGCGCCGCGTCGGTTCGATCAGGGGCGCGGCGCGGTCATGGCGAAGGGGGTCACGTCGTGGGGTTGGCACCAGAAGGTGACGCGGCCCGGACAGCCCATGCGCCGGCAGGCGGCGGTCCGGCCCCACAGGTCGAAGCGCGGCCCCTTCTCCTGGGCGATCCGCTTCAGATCGGCGCGGATGCGCAGGTCGCAGACGTCGCATTCGGTGAAGACCAGCCAACGGTTGGCGATGATGGCGCCCACAGAGCCGCCCGCGAGCCGCCAGTCTTCGGCGGTGTAACGATCAAGGTTCTTGCGGCCCATGGCTCACTGGACGGCGCCCGTTGCCCGGGCCTCGGCGCCCGCCTCGTGCAGGCGGTCGGTCAGGCCGGTGCGGAGCCGCGTGGTCGCGCCGGGATTGAGGGTTTCGATGGTGCGGAGGATGTCGGTGAAGCGGGCCTCGGCTTCCGGGCCGGTGGCGACCGGCAGGCCGAGGCCGGAGGCGAGGTCGCGCACGAGAGCGAGGGTTGCAACGGCGGCGTCATCGGTCATCGGGGCGGCTCCAATAGGATGGAAGTCCTATCGGCGCGCCGCCACGGCGGCAAGCGGTTTGTTCTCTTTACGTTCCGTCCGGCGACGAAGGCGCGGTAACCGGGCGGGCGACCAGGTCGCGGCCGTCCTGCCAGACCTCGACGCCGTTCACGACCCGGGGCGCGAAAGCCTCACCATCCCGCAAGGCAGTGGAAATCTCGACCAGGTCAACACCGGGGCGGCTTTGGCCGGCGCCCGCCGTCAGTAGGACCTGGACCACCCGCCCGATCTGAGCGTCGTCACTTCCAGAAGGCAGCGTGGCGCGCAATTCAGCGACATCCTCGGTCACGGCCCGCGCCTCATAAGTCACGCCGCCGAATGTCAGCCGCTGGGCGCTGCTCGGCCCCTCCCATGCTCGGTCTGTCTTCAGCTCGGCCGCCACAGCTGCAGCGAGGCGACTAACCGCCGGGTCCACTTGGGCTGGCGAAGATGCGGCCTGCGGAGAGCAGCCCGTCGCTGCGATCATCGCCGCCAGCGCTATGCCCTGGCCATAACGCTTCCAGCCCACAGCACCCTCCCGATGATCGTGACTTCATCCGCCGCATCGCCGGTCACCAGCTCGGCGGGGTAATGCTCGTTGTCGGAGAGGATTTCGATACCGTCCACACGGCGCCGCAGACGCTTGATCCGCAAATCCTCTCCGGTCCGGAAGGCGAAGATGCCATCACGCAGCCGGGTGTCTTTCAGGTTCGCGAGGACACGGGCGCCGTCCCGAATGGTGGACGACATCGAATCGCCTTCGGCGGTGAAGACCGCGAGCCCTTCAGTAGAGGTCACCCCGAGGTCCTGGAGCAGCCCGGTGTCAAAGGGCATCTCGCCGATCTGTTCGGCAGCTTCCGCGAAAGACGCGACCCCTGCCGCAAGGCGAACGTCGTAGATCGGCACCGTCACGAAGCCGCCCGCCGCAGCGTTAGGCGACCCCCGACCAGTCGCAAGCCAGATCAGGTCCGCCTTAACGGCTCGGGCGAGACGCACCGCCTCCTGAAGGCTCGGCTCAGCCCCTTGGAGAATGCGGCTCAGCTTCGACGTCGTGATGTCCGCGCGCTTGGCCAGGACCACCTGCTGCATCGGTCCCATGGCCTCACGAAGGCGTGCGTCAAAATTGGTCGTACCATCCCATTGCTGATGGTTATCGCTCATTGACGGTCCCACATTTGAGGATTAGCGTCCCAAAAATGGGATTTGCATCCCAAGGGAGAGATCGTGTCGGTTGCTGGGCTGCATAAAGAGACGCTGAAGGCGGAGATCAGAATCCGCTACGGCTCGCTCAGGGCGTTCGAGAAGGCCAAGAGCCTCGCGCCGGATTCCATGCGTGACGTGTTGCGCGGTCGCGCGTCCCGACACGCTGAAGCTGCCTTGGCGGCGGAGTTGGATAGGCCCGTTCACGAACTCTTCCCTGATCGGTATCGCGCCCCAGCTTCGGGCGACTCGTCCACAAACCGGGATAATACCCGCCGCGAGCCGACCGCGCACCGTCTATCGGAGCGGGTGTCCTAGACATGGCTTCGACCACCGCTCTCGCCTTCGTGGCGCCCGCGTCTGACATCGCGGCTCACACCCCCGAAATCGCCCGCTCCATCTTCAAGGTCCGGATGGACCTGGTTGACTGGACCGAGGGACTGCGCCCGCTCGATATGGGCTGGGTCGAAGCCCTTCAGGCGCTGATGACTCACGACGGCCAGCGCCGTCCCATCGAGCTGTACGAGAAAGCTGACGGTCGTTTCGGCATCATCGCCGGTCGGCACCGCTGGACCGCCGCTCAGGCCTTGGGCTGGCCGACGATCGAGGCCGACATCCTGTCGGCCAATGGGCTGGAACTCCGTGCGGCCGAGGTCAGCGAGAACCTTCACAAGCTGGATCTGTCGCCGCTGGATCGCGCCGCCTTCGTGGCCGAGCAGATCGCAATCGAGAAGGCTCGAGCAGGCCTCGCCGAGGACGCCAACCTGAAGTCTGTTGTCGCCACGGCGCGCTGGGCGGATCGCATCGGAGCCGAGGCGGACGATGCAAGTGCAAAGATTGCACTTGCATACGGCTTCACCGAGCAGGTGGCCGAAAAGGTCGGCCTGTCGCGCCGTGCGATCTACCTCGATCTAGAAATCCATCGGGGCATCCGCCCGGACGTGGCCGAACAAATCCGCGCCTTGCCGGTTGCCCAGAACGCCAGCCAACTGCGGGCGCTGGCCAAGCTGCCTGGGTTCGAGCAGCGCGAGGTCGCGAGCCTGATCGTGGCCGGGACCGCCAAGGGCGTCACCGATGCCCTGGGGACGCTGAAGCAGGCGCCGGTCAAGTCGGTCGAGCAGAAGGCCGTCAGCGCCATCCTGGGCAACTGGGGCCGTCTGTCGGCGCGGCAGCAGAAGGAGCTGCTGAAGACACTGGCCCTGCCCAAGGGCGTCAGCCTGACCATCGACGGCGAAGCGGTCGGGGGCGCGGAATGAGCAAGGTCCAGCTGGCCGACGGGATCACCGTGACCACCCAAGAGGATGACGTCTTCGTCGAGCTTCGGCTGGGCGGAAAGGTAATCGCCGTGGCGGGGATGACGCTGGATGCCGCCACCGACTTCGGGGCGGATTTTACAGCCGCTTGCGTGAAGGCGCTGGAAGCGCGGCTGGACCGCAACCCGGCTCCGAACCCGGGGGCAATGCATTGAGCAAGGCCCACAAACGTCAGCCCGCGCTGCACCCCGCGCAGATGGCCTTCACCTTCGACACGCCTACGCCCGAGGTGAGCGAAGGCGCCCTGTCCGATCTGGACCGCAAGGTCGCCTCGGCGGTCGCCGCGATGATGAAGCGCGACGGTCGGAGCCGGTTCGAGATCGCCGGTCAGGTCAGCGCCCTGCTGAACGACGACGTCACCAAATACATGCTGGACGCCTATTCGTCCGAGAGCCGCGACGGCCACAACATCAGCTTCGCCCGGCTGTTCGCGCTGGTCGTCGCCACGCAGGGCTTCGACGTGCTGGACGCCCTGGCGCGGATGATCGGCTGCTCGGTGATGGTCGGCGATGAAATCCGGCTGGCCGAGATCGGCCACCTGGAAGCCCAGAAGCGCGACGCCGAACGCCGGCTGAAGATGCTGAAGGCCACCGCCCAGCCCCTGAGCCGGGGGGAGCCCTCGCGATGACCGACGCCATGGGGGGAATGGGCGCCGCCGGAGCGCCGAAGGTGTGGTTCACCGCCGCCGAGTTGGCCGAGCTGCGCCTGCCGGGCCTGTCCAGCGCCAAGCGGAAGATCAACGAGCGGGCGCTGGCCGAGGGCTGGGCGCTGCGGACGGACGCCGCCGGGGTCCCGCTGCACCGGACCCGCGCGGGTCGGGGCGGACGGGCCACGGAGTACCATATCGGGGTGCTGCCGCCCTCGGCCTCGACCGAACTGGTCAAGCGCGGGATCAGCGGCCTGCGGGTCTCGATCCCGGCCAATGACGACGGCGGCCGGGTGGACGCCGACAAGGCGCGGCTGTGGAGCTGGTTCGACCAGCAGGCCGAGCCGGTTAAGGCCGAGGCCGCGCGGCGGCTGGCGATCCTGACCGGCGTCGAGGCTCTGGAGCAGACCGGCCTGACCCGGACGGCGGCGGTCGCCACGATGGCGGCGCGTCACGACCTGGGCGCGGCCACGGTCTGGGAATGGGCGCGGCTGATCGCGGGCGTCGAACAGCGCGACCGGCTGCCGGTGCTGGCGCCGCAGCGCAAGGGCGGCGGCAAGGAGGCCGTGGTCGATGACGAGGCCTGGCGCTTCCTGCTGTCGGACTATCTGCGGCCGGAGCGCCCGACCTTCGCCAGCTGTTACCATCGGTGCCTGCGGGAGTTCTGCGGTCCGCGCGGGCTGGAGCTGCCTCACCAGAAGACGCTGCAGCGGAAGCTGGAGCGGGAAGTTCCCGCCGCCGTCATCACCCTGAAGCGGCATGGGGCCGACGCCCTGCGCAACACCCTGCCGCCGCAGCAGCGGTCGGTCGCCGGGCTCCACGCGATGGAGCTGGTCAACATCGACGGCCACAAGGCCGACGTCTTCGTCCGCTGGCCCGACGGGAAGATCGCCCGCCCGATCCTGGTGGCGATCCAGGACATCTTCAGCCGGAAGATCCTGAGCTGGCGCGTCGCCGAGACCGAAGACCAGGTGATCACCCGTCTGGTCTTCGCCGACCTGTTCAAGGATTGGGGCATCCCCAAGGGCTGCCTGCTGGACAACGGCCGGGCTTTCGCCTCGAAGATGATCACCGGCGGCGCCAAGACCCGCTATCGCTTCGGCATCCGGCCCGACGACCCCACCGGCCTGCTGACGGCCCTGGACGTGAACGCCCACTGGGCGCTGCCCTATCGGGGCCAGTCCAAGCCCATCGAACGGGCGTGGCGCGACCTCTGCGACAACGTCGCGAAGCACCCGGCCTTCTCGGGCGCCTACGTCGGCAACAAGCCCGACGCCAAGCCGGAGAACTACGGCGAGCGCGCCATCGACCTGGACGTGTTCAAGCAGGTCCTGAAGCTCGGGATCGAGGCCCATAACGACCGCCCCAACCGTCAGACCGAAATGGCGCGCGGACGACTGAGCCTGAACGACGTCTTCAACGCCTCTTACGCCACCGCCGTGATCGGCAAGGCCACGCCGGAACAGCTGCGGATGGCGCTGCTGGCGTCGGCGGTTGTCAACACCGACCGCAAGAACGGCTCGGTGAAGACGCTGGGCAATATCTGGTGGTCGCCGGACATGAGCGCCCTGGCCGGCCGCAAGGTGATCCTGCGGTACGACCCGGACGACCTGAGCGCGCCGGTCCACGTCTACGGCCTGGACAGCCGCTATCTGGCCACCGCCGAGCTGCAGGGCCGGACGGCCTTCCTCGACCAGGCCGCCGCCAAGACCCGCGCGCGTCAGGAAGCCAATCTGAAGAAGGCCACGAAGGCCCAGGCGGCGGCGCTGCAGCTGCTCACGGCGGCCGAGCTGGCGGCGATGATGCCGGACGCGCCAGACCACGAAGACGAGGCACCGCGGCCCACCGTCATCCGCCCGGTGCGGGCGCGGGGGAACGCCCTGCTGAAGCCCGCGCCGGCTGTGGCCGTCGCGCCTGAGCCCACCCCTGAAACCGAAGACGTCACCGACAAGTGGGCGCGCGCGATGGAGCGCGCGTCCAGCCACCTGCGGGTCGTCGAATGAGATCGGGCGCGAGGGGTTGCCGCCCCTCGCGCCCGGAAGACCGGGGCCGAGGCCCCAGCTGTGAACGAGAGAGAGCTAACATGAACGTGGACCGCGAAGCCAGAGACTACACGGACGCCGACGTCGCCGACGTCCGGCAGCAGTTGCTGGAGCATCAGAAGGCCCAGGGCCTGTCGTGGGCGGAAATCTCCCGCAACATCGGTTCGGGACCCAGCGGCCAGGTGGCGAACAGCACCCTGAGCGCCTTCGCCAACGGCACCTATGCGGGCGGCGAGCCGGAGAAGGCCAGGAACGTCGCCTGGAAGGTGAACCGCTACCTGCAGGCCGAAGAGGCCCGGCGGAACGACGCGCTGCAGATGCCGGAGGTGCCCGGCTATGTGGCGACCCGGACCAGCCGCCTGATGATGGCCCAGGTGAAGTTCGCCCACATGGGCAATATTTCGGTGATGGTCGGCGAAGCCGGCATGGGCAAGACCGAGACTTTCAAGCGCTACAGCGCGCTCCAGCCAACCGCCTTCCACCTTCAGCTGAACCATACCACCCGGACGCCGGGGCCTATGCTGATCGCCTTGGCCAAGGCCACCGGCCGTCAGATCAAGGGCCGCGCGGCCGGGATGTCGGTGAAGTTCGACGACATCGTCGGTCGCCTGGCCGACCTGCGGGCCGTGTTGATCATCGACGAGGCCCAACACGCCAACGACGCCACCCTGGACCTGCTGCGGCAAATCCATGACGCCGCCGGATGCGGGCTGGTTCTGGCGGGCAACCGCACCGTCCTGGGCCGGGTCCAGACCGGGGTGCGGGAGGCCGAGTTCGCCGCCCTGCACAGCCGTGTCGGCTGGCCTCAGAGCTACGACCTTCCGTTCGCCGAGGACGTGGAGCTGCTGTGTGACGCCTGGGCCGTGCCTGCGGGCGCCAAGGAGCGCGAGTTCCTGCAGAAGGTCGGCCAACAGCCCGGAACGCTGCGGTCGGTCACCCAGACCCTGCTGATGGCCACCATCGCGGCCCGCCTCGACGACGAGGCCCGCACCTTCTCCCACATCAAGGCCGCCTGGACGCAACAGAAGCGCCAGCCGGTGGCCGTCTGAGGAGCCGCCCGATGACCTCCGTTCGCTACGCCCACGAAACCCCGCTGGAGCTGGTCGAGGCTGTCCTGAGGGACAACATCGACATGGACCGCTGGCAGCGCGCCGGGACCCTGACGCAGGCCGAGTGCGACCTGCTGACCCTTCGGTCGCGCGAGCGCCTGCAGCTGCTGCGCTCGATCCTCGCCGGTGAGGGCGAGGAGCCCGTCGAACTGACTGATGCGGGCGTCGCCGTGCTGACGGCGCTGAAGATCGGCGCGAACCCGGCGGCCCAGGAGCTGATCCGCCGGGCGCCGGGCCTGATGACCGCGCAGATGCTGGCCAACCATCCCGGCGTCACCCGGGGCCGCCGCTACGACAACTTCGTCGCCATCGACGGAGACCGGCCGTGATCGCCGGGCTGCAGCGCTGGCTGCGCTTCCTGCGGGACGCGTGGTGGCCCCCGGTCCCCGAGGTCCGCAGCCGCCGAACCGCCGCCCCTTCAAAATTCCAGATGAAAGCCAACCGCCATGACTGAACTGATCGACCCCGCCACCGCCCACCCCGTCCCGGCCCCTGCCGACCTGCCCGCAGGTCGGGAAGAGGTCGGCGGCAAGATCTACATGAAGAACGCCCAAGGTGGCCTGGACCCGGAAGAGAAGGTGAAGCCGACCGATCATCTGCAGGACCTGCTGGTCCGCACGATTGTCGCCCGCGCCCTGCCGCTGTCGGTCCAGATCGCCGAGTTCAAACAAGGCAGTTTCGACGATGTGGACGGCTACATCGAGCTGCTGGCCCAGCAGTACGGCACCAAGCCGCGCGGCAAGAAGGGCAACCTGACGCTGACGTCCTACGACGGCCTGCAGAAGGTGAACATCGCCGTGGCCGACAACGTCGTGTTCGGCCCCGAGCTGCAGATCGCCAAGCAGCTGTTCGACGAGGTCGTTCGTGAGGAAGCCGGCTCGTCCAGCGACTTTATCCGCGCGATCGTGACCCGGGCCTTCAACACCGACAAGGACGGCCTGGTGAACCGGGCCGAGCTGCTGAGCATCACCCGCGTCGAGCATGATGACCCGCGCTGGAACCGTGCCGTTCAGGCCATCCGCGAGTCCCAGCGCGTGATCGGGTCCAGGCGCTATGTCCGCGTCTTCACCCGGCCCTCGCTCGACGCCGGCTGGACCCCGGTCACCCTAGACGTGGCGGGGGCGAAATGACCGACGCCCTAGAACCCCGCCCGAACCGCCGTCAGCAGGCCAAGGCCCGGACACGGGCCAAGGTCATCGACGCAGCCCGCCGACTCTTCGTCGCCAAAGGCTACGCCGCCGCCACCATCCGGGACATCGCCCGGGAGGCCGGAATGTCAACCGGCGCGGTTTTCGCCAACTTCACCGACAAGGCCGACCTGTGGCGCGCGGTGAAGGGCAGCGAGCCTCCGGTCGAGACCTCGGTGACCCGCGCGGCTTCGGCCATGCTGACCGCGCTGCGGGACCTGCAGGCGGTGCGCCCGGTGAACTGGGACGACGCCGACGACGCGGCGACGTTCGAGGCCTGGACCAAGGCTGACGCCGCCGTGGCCCTAGCGGAGGGCCGGGAATGAGCGCCGCCCTGACGCCGTGGATGGACCTGTTCTGCGTCGCCTTCCTGGACGCCCTGGGGACCGGCCTGGCCTTCCTGGTCATCTTCCTGGTGATCGGTGGGCTCGGCTCCTGGCTGGACCGCTGGGCCGGCTTCCGCGCCGCCCTGCGGATCGCCCGCGCCCGTCGTGGGGAGCGCCGTCGTTGACCCCGACCATCTCCCCCGTTCAGGCCGACGCCCTGGTGCGCGGCGTGTCGCTGATCCGCCGCTATGACGTCCTGTCGGCGTTCGAGGCGGGCCTGCTGCAGGACTGCATCGAGCGGTATCGCCTCAAGGGCGACCGCACCGTCCTGACCGCCAACGAGTGGCGCGTGATCGAGGAGGCGATGGGCGCGCTGGACGCCGCCCACGCCGACCGTCTGCGCGCCATCAATGCCGCCGCACTCGCCGCGAAGTTCGAGCAAGAGGCCGAAGGCATTCGCGCCGATGCCATGGCCGCCCGCGCCCGGGCCAAGGGCAAAGAGGAGGCTGCCTGACATGACCGTCACCCTGACTGCCGACGTCTGCGCCCACGGCGTGATCGCCGCCGCTCAATACCTCGGCTATGACCCGATCAAGGCTGCCCAGGCGCAGCGCGGCCCGCTCCGCACTGCGGTCACGGCCGCCGCCGTCGCAGCCCAGCGCTTCAGTGGCCGCCCGAGGGGTGTGGTCGCCCGCATCTTCGACGTGCAGCCGAACTCCTTGGCGCGCTGCGAGCGGGTCAGCACCAAGGGCTTCGACCGGGCCTGTGAGCAGGCCGAGGCCGCGATGATGGCCGCAGCATCGGTGCAGCCCGCCGAAATCCTGCCGCCCGCCACCATCCGGGCGCCCGCCTGGGAAATCAACACGGTCGCCGGTCCTGCACCCGCGCCGGTCCTGGACATTCCGCCCGCTCCCAAGGTCGATCACATGGCGGCGATCCGGGAAGCCATGAAGCGGCGCGAAGGCGCGGCGCGCGCGCCCGTTCGGTCACAGTCGATGTGCGATTGGCCCAACAATTTGCCGGGGCAGGAAGCCGAGCCGCTGTGCCGTGAAACGCGCGTTCAAGGCCGCCTGTTCTGCCCGAAACACTGCCGCGCAGTCGGCCAGAAGGACACGCCCGTCGCGCTGAGCGCGCCCGAACTGCCCCGGTCGTACCGCGATCCCCGCGCCGAAAACGCCGTCGGTCGAGGCGCCCGCTGATGGCCCGCCGTAATCGCAAGTCGGGCGGATCGCGCCCCGCCGCGCGCTGGATCAAGTGGAATGATCATCTGGCCGTCGTCTTCGGTTTCGAAGCGCTGGCCGGTTGGACCGCGCCCTCGCAGGCGCGGGTGTCGCCGGGCCGGACCCGGATGACCTTCTCGGCCCGGTTCACCAACGCCGAGGGCGACGAAATGACGGCCCGCGTTCGCTGCGTACGCGACGGCCTCGGCGACTGGTTCGTCACGTCGTCCGAACTGGACCAGCGCTGGATGTTCGAGGGGGGCGAATGAGCAAGTCCCTGACCCACCAGCAGGCCCGGACCCTGAGCTTCATCCGCCGCTATCTGGCGGAGAACCCGGGTGTCGCCCCGTCCTTTCAGGAGATCGCGGATGAACTGGACCTGGCCAGCAAGTCCGCCGTCCATCGGCTTCTGGACGCCCTGCAAGAGCGCGGTCACATCCGCCGCGACCGCGCCCAGGCCCGCTCGATCGAACTGGTCTCGGCCGCCACGTCGTTCGACCTCACGGCGCTGTCCGACGCCGAGCTGAAGACGCTGGCGGGGCGGGTCTATTTCGAGCTGCAAGGGAGAGCCGCGTGAATCCGCTGCCTCGCGTCACATCGACCCACGGAAATCTTGTCATCGCTTGCCCCTGGTGCCGCGATGAAATGGACCACGCCACCGTCCGCCTCGGCGATCTTCAGGTCGCTTGGGAGGATGGCGACCCGACCTGGCCGGGCCGTTCTTCTGACGGTGAAGCCGAAGGCGCGGCCGTGGTCGACTGCCCCCGCTGCCTTCGCCCATCGATGCTCGCACTCGCCGGAAGCCTGACTGGCATCAAAGGCGAATCCCGGTGGCTGAAACTCGTGCCGGTGCGCACCGCCTCCGACCTGATCCTGATCCGTGGGAGCGCATCATGACCGTGCGCCAATCGCTGATCCATCACACGGCTGCCTGCCACGACTGCGGCGCGCGGTGTGATGCTCGCAATGCTCAGGCTTGGGCAACCAACCATGTGCGCCGCCATCCAGCCCACTTCGTCGAGGTTTCGCTGGGCTACGCCGTGAGCGACCGGCCCGTGAACGCGAAGCCCCATCCTGTTCCGGGGTATCGGCCATGAGCAAGAACCGCGCTGCCGTCGTGGCTGTCCAGATCGCCAAGCGCGACCTCGGCCTGGACGATGACACCTATCGCGATGTCCTGGAGCGGGTGACCGGGAAGCGGTCCTCGACCAGCTGCACCGACGCCCAGCTGCGGGCCGTGCTGGACGAGTTCAAGGCCAAGGGCTGGACGCCGAAGGTGATCACCGGCGGAAAGCCCGTGCAGGGTCGCAATCTGCGCGTCCACATCCGACCGGCCCCGGCGGACCATCCCTCGGCGAAGAAGGCGCGGGCGCTGTGGATCTCGCTCTGGAACCTGGGCGAGGTGCGGGAATCGTCTGACGCCGCCCTGGAAGCCTTCGCCCGGCGTCAGCTGGGGTGCGAGCGCCTGCAGTGGGCGGATCAGGCGCTGAGCTACAAGCTGATCGAGGCGCTGAAGGCCATGGCCGAACGGGCCGGATGGTCACAGCACATCTCGACCGTACTCTACACCGGCCCGCAGCGGCTGAAGATGCTGAAGGTCGGGCTGCTGAAGGCCCAGGCCGCGCGTCTGGGCCTGCCCGCGCCGGGGCCGGAGGTCCGCACCTGGACCGATGACCGCTTGCACGAGGAAATCCGCGAACACGGCAAGGCCATCCGCGCCGTCATCGAGGCCGCCGGGGACGCCGGGTGAACCATGGCCCTGGACCTGCTGACCCACGCCGAGCTGAAGGACGCGCAAGCGGACCTGTCGGCGGCGCGCGTCCGGCAGGCCGAGGCCCAGCGCCGGTTCCTGTTCGCGCCGCATGGCCAGCGGACCGTGCGCCTCAGCGCCCTGCAAGAGGCCGTTCAGGAGGCCCTGAAGGCCGAGCTGCGCGTCGCCCGCCTGTCGTCCGGGGAGGCGTGACGTGACCCCTCGTGAAGGCTCAATCTGGCCTGACGTCGTCGCCCTGATCGGCGAAGAACTGGCCGCGCAGATGTCCGCCGCCATGGGCGGAACGCGGCTGTATGTGCCGAAGTTCGCCGGCCCCAACCACCCGCTGACCCATGTGGTGGGCGACAAGGCCGCCGCCCTGATTGTCGCGGCGATGGCTGGCGAGTATCTGTTGCCCCCGATTGCGCTGGGGCGCGATGCGCGTATTGTCCAGCTCCGCGAGGGCGGCGAAACCATCGACGCCATCGCCTCGAAGGTGGGTTGCTCCCGCCGCACGGTCTTCAGCGTTCTGGAGATGGAACGGAAGATCAATCCGCCCCAACTCGATCTGTTCGGCTGACCTTCAGGTGCAGCGCTGCACCTGAACCCCGTGCCGTCCAAACCGTAGCTTGAGCCCCTAACGCAGCGGGGCGGCATATGGCTCCCCCGCGTCGGGGACCATCATGACCCTCAACATTCCACGCGATCGGCCCAAGCTGACGCGCCTTGAGCTTCACGCCGCCCTGGTCGGTCGCTTCGGCGCGGCCGAGGTGAAGCGTCTGGGCTGGGGCGACACCCTGATCATCGTGGGCGTACGCGGCTACTATCGCGACACCATGGGCGTGGTCGGCGAGAATGATCGCGGCCTGTACGATGACGCCCTGTTCCTGGTCGGCCCCAGCGAGTTCGAAGCCTTCAACGGCAACACCGATCCCAGCAAGTTCCGCCCCGGTCGCGGCGACGGCGCGGGCAAGGGCATGGCCAGCCTGAAGCCGGGCATCTGGCCCGCATTCCAGTTCGGAAAGCACAAGCAGCAATACGAGGCGCTGGTCCAGACGGCCGGCAAGGTCACCGTGGTGCGCGACGGCCTGGATGGCGCGTACGAGCGCACCGGCTACTTCGGCATCAACATCCACCGGGGCGGCAACACCACCACGTCCAGCGAGGGCTGCCAGACCATCCCGCCGGATCAGTGGCCCCGGTTCATCCAGCGCGCCACCCAGATCGGCAAGGCGGTCTTCGGCGCCCGGTTCCGCACCGAGCCCGTGACCTATGTCCTGCTGGACGGTCTGAAATGACCGACACCCGTCTGGTCCCGGCCCCGCCGCGCCTGCAGGAGATTACCTGGCTGTGGCGCCGGTGCTTCTCGTTCGGCCTCGCCGCCCTGATCCTGGTCCTGCTGGCCGGCATCATCTGGTCGCTGGGTCATCTGACGCTGGGCCAGGGGGCGGTGAACGCCCTGACCGGCATCGCCTTCGCCCTGATCGCCCTGCTGTTCGCCGACATGCTGGTCTACGTCGGCGGCGCCACCACCTATGAGCTGGTCCAGCTGGCCCAGGCGGCGAAGATCGACATCAGCCTCGGCAAGCGAGGCGGCCAATGATCCGCTTCCTGACCGTGACCTCCATCGGGCTGGCCCTGACCAGCGCCGTCGGCGTGGGCCTGATCCTGTCCAAGAACCGCGAGGAGACCGGCCTGCGGGCCACCCTGTCGGCCTTCCTGGACTGCGATGCGGCGGTGACCAATTCCGACCTGACGGCCTCGGCCGCCCGCTGTTCGGATGCGGTCGCCGCCGTCCACCGGACCGCCCGTCGCTCCGAACGCTGCGACGTCGCCCTGAATACCTCGGACGGCTTCTCGATCGACGCGGCCTGCAGCGCCCCGGTCAAGCAGGTCGTCGCCGAGCGCGACGCCCGCACCCGCGAGCGCAACGGCCTTCAGGCCACCCTCAACGACCTCCGGCGCGGCCAGGCCGCCGCCATCGCCAGCGCCGAGGCGCGCGGCAGAACCCAGACCCAAAGGACCGACCGTGCTGAACAAGACCTGGCTGACGCCCCGCGTACCGCTGCTGGCCTTGGCCGTTGCGACGCTGACTGCCTGCAACGGCTCGGCGGCGCGTCTACCGCTCGCTGACACCCCGGCGCCCAGCCCCGTCATCGAGACGCGGGAGGTGGTGGTGCGTCAGTGTCCCGCCGCCCTGGCGTCGCCGGTTCAGGCCCGGCCCGCGCCGGGCGCGGACGCCGTGGTCGAATACAACACCGCCGGTGGCCGCTGGCTGGCTGAGGTCATCGCCTGGGGCGCGGCGGGCTGGGCGACCCTGAACGACGCCCGCGCGGACTGTCCCGAGGTCGAGCCCGACTGATGGACGAGGCTGACCGCTCCCAGGCCTTCGCCGACCGCGAGGCTGAACGCATCCTGGCCGACGCCCGATCGCGCAACGCCGCCGCCGCCCTGAGCGGCGGTGTGCGTCCGGCGCTGCGCGTCTGTGTGGACTGTGACGATCCCATCGACGCCCGCCGTCTGGCCGCCGCCCCGGCGGCCATCCGCTGCACCCACTGTCAGGGCTGTGCCGAACAGCACGACACCCGCCGCCGTTCCGGAGTGATTTGGCCGTGAAAGAGTTGCTCCCCTACTTCAGCCTGGCCATCGCCGTGATCGCCTGCGCCCTGTCCGCCTGGACGGCGGTCAGGGCGGGCCGCTGGCGCAACAGTGAGGCCCATGCGGCGCTGCTGGGGCGGGTCGGATCGCTGGAGAGCTGGAAGACGCTCACCGACCAAAAGCTGACCGGCATCGAGAGCGACCTGAGTGAGCTGCCGACCGCCGCCGATCTGGCGCGGCTGGAGGGCGAGATCAAGCGCACCATCTCCATCGCAGAGCGCACCGAAAAGGCGGTGGATCGGCTTCACGGCTATCTGATGGAGCGCGGATCATGAGCTTCGTCGATCACTTCATGAAACATCTGCGCCTGACGATCCTGCGGGCATTGAACGACGCGCCCGGCTGTTCGGCCAATGCGTCGATCCTGAAGACCGTGGCCGAAAGCCTGGGCCTGCCCGCCACCCGCGACCAGATGCACACCGCCATCGACTGGCTGGCCGAGCAAGGGCTGGTGACCAAGGAGTCGGTTCTGAACCTGATCGTGGCCAAGCTCACCGAGCGTGGTCGCGATGTCGCCGAGGGTCGCGCGCGTGTCGAGGGCGTCGCTCGCCCCGGGCTGGGCGGCTGAGATGGGCCGCTCCAAGGTCGAGCGCCTGCCGGAGCCCATCCGGGCGCAACTGGAAGACTGGCTGCGGGACGCCATCGCCGGACGGCTGACGTTGGACGAGGTGATGCTGCGCTTCGACGCCCAGTTCGCCGACCAGCTGGGCGAGGACGCACCGTCGCGATCCGCCGTGCACCGCCACGCCCAGAAGTTCGAGGCCATCTCGGCCCGGATGAAGAAGTCGCGCGAGATCGCCGAAATGCTGGTCGCCGAGGCGGGACCACAGCTGGCGGACGGCAAGGGCTTCCAGGTGCTGGTCCAGGGCTTCCACTCGCTCGCCTTCGACCTGCTGGCCAATGTGGACGATGAGAAGCCCTTCGACCCGGAGAACCTGATGTTCTTCGCCCGGGCCATCCAGTCGGTCGCCTCGGCCCAGAAGACCGACGCGGACCGCGCGCTGAAGCTGAAGCTGGAGGCGAAGAAGGAAGCGGTCGCCGAGGTCGAGAAGGTCGCCAAGCAGGAGGGCCTGTCCAACGACACCCTGAACCGCATCCGCGCCGGCATCCTCGGGGTCGCCCCGAAATGACCGTAACCGCCGCCGACCTGGTCGATCGCGCCGGGAACCCGCGCGCCTCGCCTCGCACAGCGTCTGCGCCCATCGCCGACCTACTGCAGGTCGCGCCCGAGGACGCCGTCCTGCTGCCCTACCAGCAGCGGCTGCTGAACTGCACCGCCCAGGTCGTCGTCTACGAGAAGAGCCGCCGCATCGGCATCAGCTGGGCCGCCGCCGCCCAGGCGACCCTGATCTCGGCCGCCGACGAAAAGGCGGGCGGCGACGACTGCTTCTACATCGGTTTCGAGAAGGAGATGACGCGCGGCTTCATCGACGACTGCGCGTTCTGGGCCAAACACTATGGCGTCGCCGCCGGTGAGGCCGAGGAGTTCGTCTTCGTCGATAGCGACCCGACCGGTGACAAGTCGATCCAGGCGTTCCGCATCAAGTTCGCCTCCGGCTTCACCATCGTGGCCCTGACCTCAAAGCCCCGGAACCTGCGAAGCCGGCAGGGCTTCGTGATCCTGGACGAGGCGGCCTTCATGGATGACCTCGACGAGATGATGGCCGCCGCGCTGGCGCTGCTGGTCTGGGGCAGCCGCGTCTGGGTCATCTCTTCCCACCTGGGCGTGGACAATCCGTTCAACCAGCTGGTCGAGGAGTGCCGGGCCAAGAAGAAGCCCTATGCCCTGTTCCGGACGACCTTCAGCGATGCGATCGCCGACGGCCTCTATCGCCGCATCTGCCTGAAGCGCGGCATTCCCTGGACGCCGGAGGGCGAGGCCGAGTGGGAAGCGGAGATCCGCGCCAACTACGGCGAAAAGGGACCGCGTGAGCTGGATTGCGTCCCGGACCAGGGCTCCGGCGTCTGGCTGACCCGTTCGATGATCGAGGCTTGCGCGACCGCCGGCGGGCCGGACTGTCTGCTGAAGCTGTCGCTGCCGGTCGGCTGGGAGCAGCGGCCCAAGGACTTCCGGGAGAGCTATGTCAACGACTGGCTGGAGCAGCACGTTCGGCCCCACATCGAGCGGCTGGACAAGCGGCTGCGTCACGTCTTCGGCCAGGACTTCGCCATGACCGGCGACGCCTCGATCATCGCGCCGGGCGCCATGCAGAGGACCGGCGGTCTGGTCATCCCCTTCGCCATCGAGATGCGGCGGGTCCCCTACGCCCAGCAGAAGCAAATCCTGTTCTGGGTCGTTCACCGGCTCCCCCGGTTCTCGGGCGGCAAGCTGGACGCCCGGGGCAACGGCCAGCCGCTGGCCCAGGAGGCCAAGCAGGAGTTCGGCGCGTCACTGATCGAAGAGGTGATGCTGAGCAACGGCTGGTACCTGGAGAACATGCCGCCGCTGAAGGCGGACTTCGAAGACCAGACCGTCGCGATCCCGCGCCACCCCGACCTGATCGATGACATGCGTCAGGTCGAGCTGGTTCGAGGCATCCCCAAGGTCCCGGACGGCAAGCGCACCAAGGGCGAAGACGGCGAGCAGCGTCACGGCGACTTCGCGCCGGCCCTCGCCCTGTGCCGGGCGGCCAGCGAGGAGGATGTCATCACCTACGGCGGCTACGAGGGCATCCCCGGCCGCCATGCCGCCCAGCTGGCCAAAGACGCCAGCCGGAGCCAACCGGCCAGCCTTGAGCGGGCCTTTGCTGAAGACGATCAAGAGACGGGACGAGGCGGCGCATGGTGACCAAGGCGACTGGATTGGTCGATCAGTTCGGGCGGCCTGTCTCGACCCAGCTGCTGCGCGAGGAGCTGTCCGCCGCGACGGTGACCGGCGTGCGCTCCATCCTGAGCGGCCACCCGGAAGTCGGGATGGACCCGGTGAAGCTGGCCAGCATCCTGCGGGCGGCCGAGCGCGGCGACGCCACACGCTATCTCGAGCTGGCCGAGGCGATGGAGGAGAAGGACCTTCATTACCTGTCTGTCCTCGGCACGCGGAAGCGGGCCGTGGCGCAGCTGCCCATCACGATCGAGGCCGCCGATGACACGCCCGAGGCCGAGGCCGACGCCGAGCTGGTCCGCCAGTGGCTGAAGCGCGACACTCTTGAAGACGAGCTGTTCGACATCCTGGACGCCATCGGCAAGGGCTTCTCCGTGTCCGAGATCATCTGGGAGATGTCGGAGAGCCAATGGTGGCCCAAGCGCCTGATCTGGCGCAATCCGAACTGGTTCCAGTTCGACCGGATCGACGGGGAGACCCTGCGGCTGCGCGACGGCTCGGCCGAGGGCGCGGCCCTGGAGCCGTTCAAGTACCTGGTTCACATCCACAAGGCCAAGTCGGGCCTGCCGATCCGGGGAGGCCTGGCCCGCGCCATCGCGTGGATCTACCTGTTCAAGAACTACACCCTGAAGGATTGGATGGCGTTCGCCGAGATCTACGGCATCCCCTTCCGCGTGGGCCGGTACGACACCGGGGCCACGGACGCCGACCGTCGGGCGCTGCTGCGCGCCCTGTCGTCCATGGGGTCGGACGCTGCCGGCATCATCCCCAAGTCCACCGAGATCGAGTTCGTGGACGGCAAGCAGTCGGCCAGCGACGGCTCCCTGTTCAAGAACCAGGCCGAGTATTTCGACCAGCAGGAGTCGAAGGCCGTGCTGGGCCAGACCGCGACGACGGATGCGGTGGCGAGCGGCCTGGGCGGCGGTCTGGGCAACGTCCACAACAATGTGCGTGGCGACATCGAGCGCGCCGACGCCAAGCAGCTGGCCGCCACCCTGAACGTCGGGCTGATCCCGCCGATGGTCATGCTGAACCGGGGACCGAGGAAGGCCTATCCCCGGGCGGTGATCGGGCGCGAGGAAGCCGTCGATCTGAAGGCCATGGTCGAAGCCGCTGGTCCGTTGATCGATCGCGGCCTGCAGGTCCCGGCCGGCTGGGCGCGCAAGCTGCTGAGGGCGCCCGAGCCCAAGGCCGGTGAAGAGGTTCTGAAGCCGATCGCGCCCGCGCCCGCGCAAACGCCTCAGGAGCCCGCTGAGGGGGCACCTCCGCTGCCGTCACCCGCGACACCCCCGGAAAAGCCGTCCACGGCCCTCTTAGAGCCTCTTAAGCCGCAAGCGGATCGGAAGATCGCCCTGCATTCGGCGGGTCAGCCGAACGATGCGGACGCCATCGACCTGTTCATCGGGTCGCAGCTTGAGGCGTGGGAGGAGCTGGTCGAACCGGTGATCGGTCCGGTCGAGGCGATGCTGGCCGACGCCGCCGATCTGGCCGAGGCCAAGGATCGGCTGCTGGGCCTGATCGAGTCGGACCAGGCCGATGACCTGGTCCAGCTGCTGGCGCGCGGCGGCTTCTCGGCGCGCCTGGCCGGGGCCTCGGGCCAGCCGCTGGATGACCGGGTGTCCGAATGAGCAGCCCGGTCCTGCCCAACCTGCATGACCAGTTCGTCTTCACCCGGGGACGGGTCGCGGACTATCGCGCCGCCAACGGGGCCATCGTCTCGGCCGCCGTCGATGAACCGCGCTTTGACCATGACGTGAAGGGGAAGCTGCTGGGCCTGCTGGTCGAGGGCCGCCCCGACACGCGCCACCCGGACCGGCTGGCCAGCAAGCCGGGCGCCTGGGCGCAGGGCAAGGCCACGGTCCTGCATGAGTTCATCACCCCCGGCGGCAAGCTGCGACGCCGGGCCTGCTACATCGCCGCCAACCATCGCGAGACGGTGGACGGCTTCGTGAACACCAAGGGCTGGCACCGGCAGATCGCCGTCGTCGCGGGATACCTGAAGAACGAAGGCGGCGCGGTGCGCTGGCGCCGCGTCGATTGGACCCTCGGCGCGATCCTCGCCGTCGACGACGGCATCGCCCTGGGCGTCACCCCCGAAATTCTGCTGCTGGAGGGCTGAATGGCCGACATCGTCACACAGACCATCAATCAGGCCGGTGAGGCCACGGACATTCTGGACACCGACTGGCACGTGATGCAGCGCGGCGACGCGCCGGCGCAGAAGATCGCCCACGGGGCCGTGCGCCAGTCGGTCGCCGAACAGGTCGCCGCCGAGTTCCCGGAAAGCCATCTGGCCGAGGCGCTGGCGGCCGTGGCCGAAGCCGGTGAAAAGGCCGATGACGCGGCGGCCTGGGCGGGCGCGGCGTCCGATGACGCCGACGCGGCCGAGATCGCCCGGGGGCTGACGGTCGCGGCGTCCGAGCGGGCCATCATGGCCGCCGCGACCAGCCTGAGCTATCCGAACAGCGCGGCCACGGCGGTGCCGCGCGGCGTCACCTCGATCAACCTGACGGCCCCGGGCAACGGCTACACCAACGGGACGGATTTCGTCGGCGTCCTGACCGGCGGCGGCGGCTCGGCCGCACGATTCCTGTTCGACGTCGTCGGCGGGGCGGTGACCAATCTGCACGGACTGGAGCCGGGCTATGGCTTCACCGGCAATCCGACCGGGGCCAGTTTCGCGACGGCGGGCGCGGGCACGGGCGCGACCGTCGCGGCGGTGGCCAGCCATCTGGTGCCGTCGGGCAAGTTCTACTGGGCGGCCTCAGCCAACGGCGCGACCGAGTCGATGTACCAGAACAACGCCGGGGCGCCCCTGCTCGTCACGCCCGAGGTCAAGCGCCCCTATGCCGGTCAAATCCCGGCGACCGCCGCCGCCAGCTCTTCGGTCCTGTGGGACGTGACGCCGGAGTTTCCGGTCGTCGGGCTGGGCCAGAAGATCAGGGCCATCGCGCCCGGCAACAACGGCGCGGGTCAGCTGAAGATCGGCGCGCCCAACCTGTTCGGCGGCGTCCGCACCGATGTCATCCTGCCGACCGGCGAGCCCGTGCCGCAGAACCATATCCGGGCCAACTACCCCTTCGAGTTCACCCCGGCGGTGATCGGCGGGAACAATCGCCTGATCCTGACCTTCCCGCCGTATATCCCGGACGCCCAGAAACCGCGCCTGCAGTGGATGGGACCGCTGGGCTACAATCTCGGCTCGGCCGCCATCGTGGCCGGCAACACGATCACCGGCGAGGTGTCGGGCGTGACCGCCGTGGTCATCTCGGTTCCGGACGCCGAGGCCACCGGCGTTCCCTGGGACGGGACCCGCGCCGGGACCCTGTATGTTGAGACGCCTGCGGCCTTCATCGCGGGCGAGAACCTGCTGGTCGGCGGCGTGGTCAAGGCCAAGGCCACCGGCCCGGTCAGCCTGACGGCCGCCATGAGCGCGAGGATCGCTTCGCCCGGCCAGACCCTGCCGACCGGGCTTTACGGGCCGGAGTTTGACCTGCGGGTGCCGACGCCCAAGCTGTATGGCTCCCCCTCGATCAAGATCTACGCCAACGACGGCGTCACCGTGATCCTGCCCGCCGCCCAGATCCGGCTGTCCGACGACGTGACGATCCCGCTGGCGGCGAACTACTGGCTGGGGCTGGATCAACTGCGGCTGTCCCGCAGCAAGGTCTCCAACCAGATGAACCTGCTGAAGGGGCCGGACAACACCCTCAACACCGTCACCGAGGCGCTGAGCAGCCGACTGAACGACATGCCGCCCCGGCAGGCGCAAATCCTTCTGACCCGCGACACCCAGAAGCGCATCCATATCGCCAGCGCCAACCTGGCCTATGACGACGCGTCCAAGCGGATGAACCAGGACGTTCATCACACCCTGCTGGTCGATCTGGCCGAGGGGATGTCACAGACGGCATATTTCAAATCGGCGACGGCCTGGGCGGTCAACTCCGAATGGGCGGAGGTCGAGGGCCGCACGCTGCGCTACAGCGCCCTGAGTTCGGACGACATGGGCGCGGGCGTCTATGACACCCTGCAGCCGTCGATCATGGAGCCGGTCGGCTATTTCGGCCTGATCACCGAGAACCTGGGCGAGAACTTCGTCGGCGGGGCCTGGCCGGGCAAGACCCGGGGAACAGATATCGGCCTGGGCCACGGCAATGCTCGGCTGGTCTCGACGTCGATGCAGGCCGAGTGCTTCGTCGGCTTCGCCGGTCCCTGGACCTGGCAGGATGTGGCGGGGACCGCCGCGCCGGGCCGCAAGCGCGCCCGCGCCCTGACCCTGACCCAGACCTTCGACGCCCTGAGGCGCACCCAGACCGGGGTGGAGTGCATCGGACAGGTCACCTTCAGCCACATGCTGTCCTATCAGTGGGCAGGCTGGCGGCTGTATGCCCAGACCAAGTTCGGGGCGAGCATGGCCTATACCGACTATGGCCCCACCGTGATCGCCGAGGGCGCCACCATCACCGGCGCGACCTCGGGCGCCACCGCCAGGATCGCGGTCATCCCGGCCGCCGAGATCACCTCGGGAACCATCGCCGCCGGCACCGCCGCCGGGCGCTGGAATGTGACCGATGTCGTGGGCACCTTCGTGGCCGGCGAGACCCTGACGGTCGGCGGCGTGGCACGGGCCAAGGCGGGCGGTCCCGCCGGGCCGCGCATCGCCGTGCTGCAGAACTTCGGCCACATGCTGATCGCCACCACGGTCAACGAAGCCAAGGTCGCCGGATTGCCCGCCCAGGCCACCGGGTTCGAGCGGCCCAGCTCGGACGACCTGACCGGTCCCGGCGCGGGCAAGTACACCCAGCCGCACGGCCAGGGCTCGCGCGCCCAGTTCCGGCACACCAACGTCCCCGATGTCATCTATGAGCTGGTCAACGTCGACGGCGCCTGGGCCGAGGTCGCCAGTCCGATGACCCCGGACGGCTACCCTGCCGGACAGGGGCCGTTGAGCGGCTTCTGGGTGCAGGACCGCGAGGAAGGGGTCCGCAAGTTCTACAACAGCCCCTACACTGGCGCGCTCGGAGCCCAACCGTTCGACGGCATCAAGGAGTTCCGGGCGATCCGTCGCTTCCGGCGCGGCGCCCTGGTCTAGGGCGCCGCCATGGCCGTCGAGCTGAAGCCGCTGCCGCCCGTCGAGGCGATCAACTTCTTTCGCCGGAAGGGGCTGCTGCCGTCGTTCGCCTGGGAGGACGTCTGGCAGGAGGAACACGCCCGCGCCTTCACCGTGGCCAAGGCCATGCGGCGGGAAGTCCTGGAGGACATCCGGGCCGCCCTGGACCGCGCCCTGTCCGAAGGGCGGACGCTGGAGCAGTTCCGCGAGGAGCTGACGCCGATCCTGCAGGCGCGGGGTTGGTGGGGCGTCCAGGAGATGACGGACCCGCTGACCGGCGAGGCCGGGCCGGTCCAGCTGGGCTCACCGCGCAGGCTGCGGACCATCTTCGACGTCAACATGCGCAGCGCCTACTCGGCGGGCCGCTGGGAGCGCATCCAGCGGGTGGCGGCCGCCATGCCCTATCTCCGGTACTTCTGTGTCGGCGGTCCGGGCGGTGACGGGCGGAACCGCCCGCAACACCTCGCCTGGCACGGTACGATCCTGCCGGTGGGTCATCCGTGGTGGCGGACCCACTACACGCCGTGCGGCTGGCGGTGTCGTTGCGGCGTCCAGCAGTTGAACCTGCGGACGATCCAGCGTCGCGGCTGGACCGTGACCGAGGAGCCGATCCGGTTTCCGATGAAGCGGCACGTCAACCGCCGCACCGGCGAGGTCTCGATGATCGAGGAGGGCATCGATCCCGGCTTCAACTTCAATGTCGGGGAAGCCTATCTCGACGGCATCACCGCTCGGCCGCTGCCGGATGTCCCGGAGAGCGGCGGTGACGATCCGGTCGCGACCATGGCCCAGTCGCCCGCCCGGGAGGGCGAGCTGCTGGACGCCGGCACCGACATCGCGGACGCGGCCGCCGCCTTCCTGGCCGAGCTGGAGGCCGCGACCGGTCGCGTGTTCCAGGACGTGGCGGGCGACCGGCTGGCCATCGGTCCGGCCCTGTTCAAACGCCTGGACGGCAAGGCGCCGCGGTGGCCCGAGGTTCGGGTCCGCAGCCTGCAGCTGGTCGCCCGCGCCATTGCCGATCCGGACCAGATCAGGGAGGTCTGGCGCGAGGCCGAGGACGGTCGCCAGATGCTGGTCCGTCGCTATGTCGCCGCCTTCAGCACCCCCGACGGCCTGATCGATGTGATGGCCGAGTTCGGAACGGACGGCTGGCGCGTGCGCTCCTCGGCCGAGCCCGACTTCCACATCGTCGCCGTTCTGGGCGGACGGGTGGTCTACCGGCGTGAGTCGATCTAAGAGGGTTTTCAGCGGCCCCTGAAGCGACTGTCTCCGGTGCGAGCCTGCACCTGAAACCGCTCCCGGCGATCCGGCATGTTCCCGACCTACTCGGGGACCCAGCCGCTCTTGAAAACCAAGACCTCCACCTCTGCCCTTGCGTTCGGCGTCGCCTCCGAGTGCGTCACGCTGGCGGCCTCGGCTGACGGCGCGCCGCTCGACTGGGTGAAGCTGCTGCCCATGGGCCGCTTCGGCGGCGTGGACGGTCGTGGCGGCTATCTGATCGAGAACGTCGCCCACGCCGAGCAGATCGTCGCGGCCAGCAAGCCGCGCGCCGAGAGCCGCGACCCCGTCGTCGATTACGACCACCAGACGGATTACGCCGCCACGGACGGCGTCGGCGGCACCGCCCCGGCCTCGGGCTGGATCGTCGAGATGTCGGCCCGTGAGGACGGCATCTGGGGGCGCATTGACTGGACCGACAAGGCGAAGGCCGCCCTGGCCGCGCGGGAGTACCGCTACATCAGCCCGGTCTTCCCCCATTCGAAAACCACGGGACGCGTCATGGCGATCCTGCGGGCCGGCTTGACCAACAAGCCCAACCTGGAACTCGGCGCGCTGGCGTCCGAGGCCGAACCTGTCATTGGAGACACCGACTTGGACAAGACCAAGCTCGCCCAGAGCCTCGGCCTGGGCGACGATGCGACCGAGGAGCAAATCCACGGCGCGATCGACACCCTGAAGACCGGCAGCGCCGGCTTCGCCACCGTCGCCCAGGCGTCGGGCTGCGCGGTCACCGCCTCGGCGGCCGACGTGGTCACCGCCATCAACGCCAGCAAGGCCAAGACGGGTCAGGACGACGTCGTCGTCACCCTGCAGGCCGAGGTCAACCAGCTTAAGGCCGACGCGGCCCGGAAGGCCGCCGTCGAGGCGACTGACGCCGCGATCAAGGCCGGCAAGGTCACCCCGGCCGCCCGCGACACCTTCATCGCCCTGCACGCCTCGAACGCCGATCAGTTCAAGGCGATCGTCGATGCCGCCCCGGTCGTGCTCCAGCCGGGCGCCAAGCCCGACCAGGAGGTCCAGCCGACCAAGGGGCATCTGTCCGATTCCGAGAAGGCGGTGTGCGCCTCCATGGGCTGGGCCGAAGCCGACTTCCTGAAGGCGCGTGACGAGGAGGCCGCCTGATGGCCCTTACCAAACCCCGCAAGATCGAAGCCCTGGCGGGCGCCGGTCGCTTCCGCCTGGCCGTCGCCGCCGGTGTGACCATCATCCAGTCCGGTCTGGTCATCCTGGCCGCCGGCAACGCGCGTGCTGCCCGTGAAGGTCAGGGCGCGGACAACGCGGCCAAGGCCGCCGACGCCGCCACCTATGTCGCGGCGGGCGTGGCGCTGGAGACCGTCACCGGCGGCGCCGCGAACGGCGCGGTCACCGTCGAGGTCGATCGGAGCAGGCCTTACTGCTTCAAGAACTCGGCCGCAGGCGACGCCATCACCGCCGCCGACATCGGCCGCACCGCCTACATCGTCGATGACGAGACGGTGGCCAAGACCTCCCCCAACTCGACCCGCGCCAAGGCCGGGGCGATCGAAGACGTCACCGCCGAGGGCGTCTTCGTGTCCATCGGCAAGGCCGCCTGGGCCTAAGGAGCGAACCCGTTGCTGATCACCCGCACCAACCTTGAAGCCCTGCGCACGGGCTTCAAATCCGACTTCCAGCGCGGCATCGCCCTGGCGGCTCCGGTCGCCGACCCGCTGACGAGCGAGGTCACGTCTTCGACTCGGGTCGAGACCTACGGCTTCCTGGGCGACCTGCCGATCTTCCGCAAATGGGTCGGCGAGAAGCGCATCAAGTCGATCGAAGAGAAGAGCTACCAGCTCATCAACGACGACTTCGAAGCCACGCTCGGCATCCACAAGCACAAGATCGACGATGACAATCTCGGTCTGTACGGCCCCATCGTGCAGGGCTGGGGCCAGGACGCGGGTCAGCTGAAGGACTCGCTGGCGTTCACGGCTCTGGACCAGGGCCACGTCCGCCCGTGCTACGATGGTCAGAACTACTTCGACGATGAACACCCGACCTTCGGTGGCGTCGCCTCGAACATCTCGGGCGATGGTTCGAACGCGGCCTGGTATCTGGTCGATCTGTCCAAGCCGCTGAAGCCGGTGCTGTACCAGAAGCGCAAGGCCCCGACCTTCGCCATGGTCACCGACCCCGAGGACAGCCACGTCTTCAAGACCGGCGAGTTCCTGATGGGCTCGGAGGCGCGCGGCGGCGCGGGTTATACCCTGTGGCAGCTGGCGCACCGCTGCACCGGCGCCCTGAACGCCGCCAACTACCAAGCGGCCCAGGCTGCTATGGCGGCGCTGAAGAATGACGAGGGCGAGCCGCTGGGCCTGAAGGCCACCCACGTCGTTTACGGCGCCTCGAACGAGGCGGCGGCCAAGACGCTGTTCAAGGCCCAGAACCTGGCCGGCGGCGCGTCCAACATCCACTTCAACGCCGTCGAGCTGATCGAAGCTCGGCGCCTGCCCTAAGGCGCCGCGCCCATGACGGATCGCATTGTCCGCATCAAGTCGTCCCGGCAGGGTTACCGCCGGGGCGGCCAGGACTTCGGGTCCAGCTGGACCGAGGTGGACACGTCCGAGCTGACCCGCGACCAGCAGCGCGCCATCCTCGCCGATGGAGTGCTGACGATTGAGGGCCGCGAGGCGGACGGCTCCTGGACGCCGCTGACGGACGAAATCCGGGGCGGGCTCCTGTCGGTCGTTCAGGACGTGGACGGGTTCGAGGCTGAGGGCGAAGAGCGCGCCGTCGAGGTCGATCCCGCCATCCTGGCCAAGGCGGCCTCCTGGGATGACCTGCTGGCCCAGGTGTCGCTGTCGCGTCCCGATCTGGAAGCGCTGAACCTCTGGCCGGTCGATCACGTCGATGAACTGCTGTCGTCGCTGATCGAGGCGCAGGTTCAGTCCAAGGCGGTCGTCGCCGACCGTGACGCCTCGATCCTCACGCTCAAGGCCGACCTGGAGGAAGCCGATGCCCTGCTCGCTGCCGCCAACGCCGACATCGAGGCGCTGAAGGCCGGGACGGCTCAACCGAATACCACCCGCGACGTCCAACCGGACGGCGGGGACGCCGATCCGTCGCCGGCTGAACCCACCCCGAAGCCGAAGGCCAAGCCTCCGGCCAAGGAGTCGGCGGCCAAGTAAGGCCGCTGAGTAACCGGCGGCGGCGCCCGTCGCCGCCGGACATCCACCCTCTGTGAGACCCACCCGTGAAGCTCTTCCGAACCTTCCTTCTGGCGCTCTTCGTCAGCGCCGTCGCCTTCGCCTTCCCGCCGGTCCAGGCGGCTCTGCCCCAAGTCGTCGAGATCACCCAGACCGCCCTGATGGCTGTCGCGGGCGGCTCTTTGACGGTCTGGGCGCTGACCCATCTGCTGGCCAGCCTCGGCAACCCCGCCGTGGTCCAGCTGTCGGCCCTGCCGCGCTTCGCCGCGCCCCAGACCGGCACACCGCAGGCGACCGCCTTCGCCTGACGGCGACGGCTCGAATGAACTGAGACGGCGGGGCAGGTCCCTGTCCCGCCGTTTGCTTCCGGAGCCTCCGGCCTGCCCCTCGCGCGGGGCAGCCCCGAGCCCCCGGCTCAATCCCTGAAGGACCCGACGTGTACGCCACCCTCGACCACCTGAAGACGCTGTGCGGCGACGAGGAGCTGATCCAGCTCACCGATCGCGCCGACCCGCCGTCAGGCCAGATCGACGTCGTGGTGGTGACCGCCGCCCTGGGCGCGGCGACCAACGAGATCGACGGCTATGTGGCCGCCCAGTACGCCCTGCCGCTGGCCAGCACCCCGCCGCTGCTGCAGACCCTGGCCTGCGACATCGCCCGCTATCGCCTCTACACGACCGCCGCCACCGACCAGGTGCGCCAGCGCTATGAGGACGCGGTCAAGGCCCTGACCAACATCTCCAAGGGTGTGATCAAGCTGCCCGTCATCAGCGCCCCGGGCGGCCCGGCCGAGCCCGAGGGCCGCGACGACGTCATGGTCATCCAGAGCGAAGACCGCATCTTCAGCCGCTCCTCGATGAAGGGCTGGTGATGAAGCACTCGACGGAATGGCTTCTGTGGTCGGGCGGCGAAAATCCGGCTCCGCTCAAGGGCGTGGATGTGCGGTATCGAGACGGTTCGGAAGACTACGAGCAGTTGTCTGACGAGTTTGACTGGCTGCACAGCCCGCGTCGGTCAAATGCGGCCGACATCATCGCCTATCGCATCTCTCCGGTGAGGGGCTGCTGATGGTTCGCGAAGGCGTGACGATCAACGGCCTGATCGAGGCACAGGACCGGCTGAACCAGCTGTTCCGGCGCGGCCAGGACATGAGCCCGCTGATGGATCAGATCGGGGCCTATGGCGAGGAATCGAGCCGCTACCGGTTCGAGAGCCAGAAGGGTCCGGACGGCAAGACCTGGGAGAAGAGCGCCCGCGCCAAGGCCGAAGGCGGCCAGACCCTGCGGGACACCGGCCAGTATGAGGCCAGCATCACCTGGTCCGCCGGGTCGGACTTCGCCCAGTGGGGGACCAACTGGCCGTGGGCGCATGTGCACCAGGACGGCATGACGATCCGCGCCAAGGGCGACAAGCCGATGAAGTTCTTCGTCCCGGGCGTCGGCTTCCGCTCGGCCATGGAGGTCGAAATCCCGGCCCGCCCGGTCTTCGGCATCGACGCCGACGACAACACCGAGATCGCGGCCCTGATCCACGACTTCTTCCAGGAGCCGCTTCAATGACCGGCATCGCCGAGGTCGAGAACGCCATCATCGCGCGCCTGAAGGCGGCGGGTGAGGCCGGTGTGCTGGGCTACCGCTTCCGCACGGTCGAGAGCTATCCGGAGAATTTCGACCTGTACCTGAAGGAGAAGATCAAGGGCGACCGGGCCTATCCCGCCGCCTGGGTGGTCTTCGGCGGCTGGCGCAATCCGGTGGACCTGGGCGACGAGGTTCAGGTCGAGGCGGCCTTCGGCGTGGTCGTCGCGGCCAAGAGCCTGCGCAATGAGACCGCCCAGCGCCACGGCGGCGGACCGGCCAATGAGCCCGGCTCCTATCAGCTGCTGCAGGACGCGATCGGGCTGATCCAGGGCCATTCCCTGGGATTGGAGATCGGCGGCCTGCAGCTGATCCAGACCCAGCCCGTGCGCCCGAACCAGACCATCCTTGAGAACAAGCTGTCGGTCTTCGCTTCGGAGTTCCGGACGCGGATGACGGTCGCGCGGAACACCTTCGGTTCGCCCGCCCTGACCGACTTCTCGACCTTCAACGTCAACTGGGACCTGCCGCCGCTGGCCGAGCTGACGCCCGATCCGGAGACCGGCGCGCGTCTGCCGGCGGACGACGTCGTCGAAGCCACGGACCGTGTGGAGATGCCGTCTTGAGACAGATTTTCCTGAAGCCCGCCGCCGGGCTGCGCGTCCCCGATCCGGCCACCGGCGAGCCGCTGCCTGCCACGGGCGCCCGGGTCACCCCTTCCGCCTACTGGTCCCGCCGCCTGGCTGACGCCGACGTCCTGACCGCCACCCCGCCCAAAGCCCAAAAGGGACCGAAAGCCTGATGATCGACTTCAATCAGATCCCGCTCGATCTGCGGACGCCCGGCACGTTCATCGAGTTCGACGCCAGCCGCGCCACCTCGGGCGCGGGCCTGCAGCCGCAGCGCATCCTGGTCATCGGCCAGAAGACCAACGCCGGGACCGCCGCGACCGGCGTGGCCGTCCGCATCACCTCTACCGACCAGGCCATCGCCGAGTTCGGTCGCGGCTCGATGCTGGCGCGCATGTTCGCCACCTTCCTGAAGGCCAATCCGACCGCCGAGGTTTCGGGTCTGGCGCTGGCCGACAACGGCGCGGGCGTGGCGGCGGCCAAGACCATCACCGTCACCGGAACGGCGACCAAGTCCGGCGCCCTGCCGGTCTGGATCGGCGGCCAGCGCGTCCAGGTGGCCATCACCATCGGCGACGTCGCCGCCGACGTCGGCACCAAGATCGCGGCCGCCCTGCAGGCCGCGCCGGACCTGCCGGTCAGCGCCCAGGCCAACACCGCCGGCGTGGTCACCCTGACCGACCGTCACAAGGGCGAGCTGGGCAACGCCACCGACATCCGCTTCGCCTATCGCACCGAGGACGTGGTCCCGGCGGGCCTGACGCTGGTGGTCGCCTCCTCGGTGGCCGGCGCGGCCAACCCCGACGTCGCCGCCGCCTTCGCCGCCATCGGGGACAGCTGGTTCAACCACTTCGTCATTCCCTGGACGGACGCCGCCAACCTGGCCGTCGTCGAGGCCGAGCTGGCCGACCGCTGGGGGCCGCTGCGCATGATCGAGGGGCTGGCCCATACGGCGGCCGCCGGATCGTTCGCGACCCTGACCACCCTCGGCTCGGGCCGGAACAGCCCGCACGTCACCATCGGCGGCCTGAAGGGCTCGCCGACCCGGCCCGAGGTGATCGCGGCGGCCAGCGCCGGCGTCATCTCCTACTACGGCGCCATCGACCCGGCGCGGCCCTTCCAGACGCTGATCCTGCCGGACGTGCTGGCCCCGGCGGCGGCGGACCGCTTCAGCCGCCAGGAGCGCGACCTGCTGCTGCGCGACGGCATCTCGACCTTCACGGTCGCGGCGGACGGTTCGGTGATGCTGGAGCGCCCGATCACCACCTACCAGACCAATGGCTTCGGCCTGCCCGACGGCGCCTATCTGGACGTCAACACACCGCTGACCCTGGGCTATCTGCGCTGGAGCGCCCGGGCGCGCATCTCGACCAAGTATGGCCGGCACAAGCTGGGCGACGACGGGGTGCCGTACGGCCCCGGCCAGGCCGTGGTGACGCCCAAGACGATCCGGGCCGAGCTGGTCAGCCTGTACGGCGACTGGATCACCCTGGGGCTGGTCGAGGACATGGAGGCGTTCAAGGCCGACCTGATCGTCGAGCGCGATCCGAACGACCCCAACCGCCTGAACGCCCTGATCCCGCCCCGCCTCATCAACCAGCTGCGCGTCTTCGCCGGCAAGGTCCAGTTCCGGCTGTAAGGAGCCTCTAAACGATGTCTAAGCTGCTGGGCCGCGCGCTCATCAAATCCAACGGCAACACGCTGCAGACGCTGCCGGGGGCCAAGCTGGACCCGGGCGGCACGGTCCGCACGACCGTGGTCGGCGCTCATGATGTGCTGGGCTACACCGAGGCGCCCCGGCAATCGAAGCTGGAGTGCGAGATCGCTTACACCGCTCGCACGTCGCTGAAACAAATCATGGACTGGAACGACGTCACCATCGAGTTCCAGTGCGACACGGGCCAGACCTACGTGATCAGCCACGGCTGGTCCACCGAGCCCCCCACTATCACCGACAATGAGGGCAAGGCCCCGGTCGTGATTGAAGGCCGCGCGGCCGAGGAGATGATGAGCTGATGGCGATGGAAAACGTCACCCTGATCCCGCTGGTCAGTCCGATCACCCTGCTGATGCGCCCCGTAGGCGGCGGCGAAGAGCGGGAGGAGACCATCATCCAGCTGGAGCTTCACGAGTTCGAGGCTGGCGATCTGCGCGCCATCGACGGGCTGCCGGACACCCACAAGGGTTCGATGCTGCTCGCCCTGATGGCCAAGATGACCCGCCAGCCGGTGCGGGTCATCGAAAAGCTCAAGGGGCCTGACTTCAAAGCCCTCGCCGAGAAGGTCCAGGGTTTTTTGCCCGATGGCCTGACGGATGGCGGAACGGAGTAGCCAAGCTACTCGCCCTCGGCATTCAGCCCTCCGAGATCGATCGAATGAAGGCGGCCGATCTCATCTTCTGGCTCAAGCAGGCCGAACACATCCATGGCTCAGCTAAAACTTAAGGTCCTGATCGAGGCGGTCGATCGGCTCACCGCGCCGATCCGAAAGATCGCCCGGAGCCTGCGCGTTGAACTGCCCAGCGCCGCGCGCATCGGCGGTCAGGCCTTGAAAGGTCTTGCGGGACTGGCCGGAAAGGCGCTGACGGCAATGACCGGTCTGGCGGCCCTCAGCTGGGGAGGGCTGACGGGGGGCGCGATCCGAACCGGGGCGAAGTTCGAACAGTTCGCGGCGGTGCTGGAGACGCTGGAGGGCAACTCCGAAAAGGCCCGCGCGTCCATGCAGTGGGTCGAGGAGTTCGCCAAGACCACGCCCTATGAGCTGGACGAGGTGATGGAGGCCTTCGTCGCGCTGCGCAGCTACGGCATCGACCCCACCGACGGCACCCTTAAAACGCTCGGCAACACGGCCAGCGCCATGAACAAGGATCTGATGCAGGCGGTCGAGATGTTCGCCGACGCCCAGACCGGCGAGTTCGAGCGCCTGAAGGAGTTCGGGGTTCGCGGCTCGGCGGCGGGTGATCAGGTCCGCCTGACGTATCAGCGCGCCGGCAAGGAAGTCGTGGCGACCTCGAAGAAAAGCGGCGACGCCATCCGCCGCAACCTGCTCGGCATCTTCGATAGCCGTTTCGAAGGCGCGATGGAGAAGCAGTCCAAGACCTTCAACGGTCTCTGGTCGAACCTTATGGACATGCTGACCAGCTTCCAGCGGAAGGTGGCCGACGCGGGCCTGTTCGATTTCGTGAAGGGCGAGCTTCAGGGCCTGCTGGACCTGGTCACCACGGCGGCGGCCAACGGCAAGCTGGACGAGTGGGCCGCGCAGATCAGCGCCAGTCTGGTCGAACTGCTGGTCTCGCTGAAGAAACTGCTGACCGAGGTCAACTGGGTCGAGTTCACCAACGGGGTGATCAAAGCGGCGAACGGGTTCGCCAAGTTCATGCACTTCATCGGCGGTCTGGAGGGGCTGATCACCAACGGCGTGGGGGTGGCGATCGGCTGGGTGACCTCGCTCCTGCTGGGCTGTGCGGGCGCGATCGCGGCCTTCCTCGGCATCGCCGTCGCGCCGGTCGCGCTGGTCATCGCGGCGCTTGGTCTGGTCGCGCTGGCAGGCTGGTACCTTTTCCGGAACTGGGAGGATATCTGGGCTGCCCTGAAGGCGGGCTGGAAGGGCTTTGTCGACTGGCTGGGCGGCCTCGGCAAATGGCTGTCCGACGCCTTCAAGCTGGCCATCGCCATGGTGTGGGCTACCTTCCCAGCGTGGTTCCGGGCTGCGATCACCGGCGGTGGCATGATCATCAAGGCCGTGACCCACGCGGTGGGCGGCGGGGGCTCGGGTGGCGGCGGCAATCGCCCGACCGCGCCGCAGCCGAACATCCCCGGTCGGGGGGCAAATGGCGGACTGGCCGTCACCGTCACCACCCGGCATGAAGGTCCGCCGCGCGTCACCGCCCGGGCCACGGGCAACGCGGTCCAATCCCTGGTGACCGACAACCGACGCGGCGGGGGTGTGGATTGAGCTGGCGCGACCGACTGCGCGAGGGCTCGTTCCGGGGGGCGCTCTTCCACATCGAGGGGGCGGACCAGAGCGGCGGGCGTCGCCTGGCCGTGCATGAGTTCCCCCAGCGGGACGGCGCCATGGTCGAGGACCTGGGCCGTCGTCCGCACGGGTTCGACATCGACTGCCTAGTCATCGGCCCCAACTATGACCAGGCGCGCGACGCCCTGATCGCGGCGCTGGACGCCGCCGGGCCGGGCAGCCTGGTTCATCCGTATCGCGGGACCCTGACGCTGAGCGTCGAGTCGTGGCGCGCCCGCGAGAGCAAGGACGACGGCGGCGCCGCCTTCTTCAACATCACCTTCATCAGCGAAGGCGAGACCCGGCCGACCCAGACGGTCGATAGCGGTTCGGCGGTCGAGGCCGCCGCCGTCGCCGCCTCGGCCGAGGGGCAGGAGGGCCTGCAGGAACGGTTCTCGGTGGGCGGTCTGCCGGGCTTCGTGGCCGAGGGCGCCGCGGCGCGTCTGGGCGCCCTGTCGGACGGCCTGCAGGGGGCGATGGGGCGGCTGCGCAGCGCCCGCGAGGCGATGTCCAATATCGGCCTGAGGATCGCCAACCTGAGGTCGGGCGCGCTGACGCTGGTCAGGCAGGTCCCGAACATGGGGGCGGCGGTGGCCGGCCTGATCGCCGACATCCGCCTGCTGGCCGACACGCCCCGGGCGGCTTACCGCGAACTGCGCAACCTGATCGGCTTTTCGACCGGCGAGGCCGCGCCCGGCACCACCCCGGCCCGGATGGCCGAGCGGCGCAACGCCGACGCCCTGGACCGCCAGATCACCCTGACCGCCTCGGCCGAGGCCGCGAGGGCCGTGGCGGCGATGACGTTCGATTCCTATGACGACGCCCTGGAGGTGCGCGAGGATCTGATCGGGCGGATCGATGCGGCGGCCCTGGACTTCGCCGACGCCGGCGACGACGGCGCTTATCAGGCCCTGCGGGTGCTGGGTCTGGCCGTGGTGCGCGACATCACCGCCCGGGGCGGCAATCTGAGCCGGTTGTACGACTACAGCCCCGTCAGCACCGAACCCGTGCTGGTGACCGCCCAGCGCCTGTATGGCGACGCCCGGCGGGCCGAGGAGATCGTCGAGCGTAACCGCGTCGCCCATCCCGGCTTCGTGCCGGCAGGCCAGCGCCTTGAGGTGCTGAGCGATGTCTGAGCCCGAGCTGGTCACCCTGAAGGTCGGCGGCATGCTGTTCGAGGGCTGGACCACGGTCAATGTGTCGAAGGGGCTTCGCTTTCCGGCGGGCAGTTTCAGCCTGTCCTATGCCGAGCGGCCCTCGGCTGATGGCGCGCCGTTGAAGATCCGCACCGGCGAGGCCTGCGAGGTGCTGATCGGTGGCGAGCTGGTGATCACCGGCTGGATCGACACTGCTACGCCGGAGTTTGACGCCGAGAGCCGGCGCCTGACCGTCACGGGCCGCGACCGGACGGCCGATCTGGTGGATTGCGCCGCCCTGAACAGCCCGGGCAGTTGGGCCAACCGCACCCTGCTGCAGATCGCAAGTGATCTGGTCCAGCCCTTCGGCCTGACGGTCGTGGCTCGAACCGATGTGGGCGCGGCCTTCCGCCGGTTCAGCCTGCAGCAGGGCGAGACGGTGTGGGATGCGCTGGAGCGGATGGCGCGGTTCCGGGGATTTCTGGTCGTATCGACGCCGGCGGGACAGATCGAGTTTATCACCCCCGGCCGCCGGCGTGCCGGGTTCACCCTGCGCCAGTCCGACATGCTGTCCGCCTCGGCCGAGCATGACGTGGGCGACCGGTTCAGCCTGTATGTGGTCAAGGGCCAGTCGTCGGGGGACGACGAGAGCAACGGTCGCGCCGCCGCCGGGCCGAAGGCCGAGGTCACGGACCCGGCGATCAAACGCTATCGCCCGACCCTGATCCTGGCCGAGGAACAGGCTACCCTGGCGTCCCTGCAGGCGCGAGCTGGCTGGGAGGCCAATGTTCGTGCTGCCGCTGGGCGGCGGGTCGTGGCCGAGGTGCAAGGCTGGCGTGATCCGGACGGTGCGCTTTGGAGCGGCGATCTGATCGTGCCGACCGACGCGCCGTGGCTGGGTATCGACGGCGATATCCTGATCGCCGACGTCTCGTTCGAGCTGGGCGAAAGCGGCTCGACCACCAGCCTGACCCTGTCGCCGCCGGACGCCTATCGCCCCGAGCCTTCGACGGAGGCGGAACAGTGAGGCGCGCTGACTGGATGCGGCTGTCCGGGCCGCTGATGACCCGAATCCAGATGATGGTGGCGCGGGTCACGGTGACGCGCGTGGATGACGGGACGGGTCTGCAGACGGTGCAGGCCGAAGGGCTGGCTGACGAGGTGTTGGAAGGCGAGCGCTTCCAGAACTACGGCTTCACCTCGCGACCGCATCCGGGGGCCGAGGGCGTGGCGATGTTCCCCGGCGGTCTGAGGTCGCATCCGCTGATCATCGCCGTCGATAATCGCGAGTACCGGACGCGGGAGCTGAAAGAGGGCGAGGTCGAGATCTATGACGACCAGGGCCAGTCCGTGCTGCTGTCGCGCGACGGCATTCGCATCGTCACGGCGAAGTCGATCCAGATCGAGGCGGCCCAGGGCTTCAAGGTCACGGCGCCTGACATCGAGCTGATTGGCAATGTGGTGGTGGGCGGCGCTGCCGGCGAAGGCAAGGCCATCGCCCGCCATGATGATCCGGTCACGGCGGGCAAGGTGGTGGCCACCGCGACCAAGGCGAGGGCCAAATGACCGATCTGGCCCTGATCTGGAGCGATGAGGCGTTCGCCGCCGATCTGGCGCTGCTGGACGGCGATCTGGCCAAGGACGGCGGGCTGAAGACCGCCGTGATCCTGTCGCTGTTCACCGACGCCCGGGCGCGTCCGGACGATGTGTTGCCGCAGGAGGGCGCGGACCGGCGCGGCTGGTGGCCCGACGCCCTGGGCGCGGACGAAGACCGCATGGGCTCGCGCCTGTGGCTGCTGGCCCGCGAGAAGTTGACGCCCGACACGGTGGCCCGGGCTCGGGAATACGCCGAGGAGGCCCTGATGTGGCTGGTCCGCGACGGCGTGGCCCGCGAGCTGGTGGTGACAGTCGAGGTGGTCGGCCCGGCTGCGCTGGGCCTGCATATCCTAATCGGTCGGGGGGACGGCCCGGACCGCGAACGCTTCGACTTCGTCTGGAAAGGCCTCTGATGGCGATTCAACGACCCTCTTTGAGCCAGCTGATCAGCCGCGCCCAGGACGACCTGAACGCCCGCCTGCCCGGTGCGGACAGCCGACTGCGCCAGTCGGTGCTGGACGCCCTGGCCAAGGTCAACGCCGGGGCCGTGCATGGGCTGTATGGCTACATCGACCAGCTATCGCGCCAGATCCTGCCGGACACGGCGACCGGACAATATCTGGAGGACCACGCCAGCAGTCGTCGCGTCGATCGAAAGCCCGCGACCACGGCGGCCGGGGTGGCGACGGCCACCGGCGTCAATGGCTCGGTGATCCCGGCCGGGACCGTGCTGCAGCGCCCGGGCGGGCGCGAATATTTGACCCAGGGCGATTCAATCATCGCCGATGGCATCGCCACCATCCCGCTTGCCGCCACCACGCCGGGCATCGGCGGCGTCGCCGCAGTGGGGGTCAAGCTGGCCTTCGTCTCGCCCATCGCCGGGGTGGCCGCCAATGTCGTGGTGGCGGGCGCTGGCCTGACCGGCGGTGCGGATGCCGAGACCGACGACCTGTTGCGCGCGAGGCTGCTGGAGCGACTGCGTCAGACGCCTGAGGGCGGCGCCCCGCATGACTATGTCCGCTGGGCTAAAGAGGTCCCCGAGGTGACGCGGGCCTGGCCCTACAAGGGCTGGATGGGCGCCGGGACCGTGGGCGTGGCCTTCATGATGGACGGGCGCCCAAATCCGATCCCCACCGAGGACGATGTCGAGGCCGTGCAAGCCTATATGGAGCTCAAGGCGCCCGCGCCGGGCGAGACCGTCGTGTTCGCCCCGATCCCCGAGCCGCTGAACCTGACGATTACGGGCCTTCAGCCCAACGATGCGGCGACCCGCGCCGCCATCGAGGCCGAGATCGACGACCTGCTGTTCCGCGAGGCCCAGCCGAACGGCACGATCCTGCTGACCCACATCCGCGAGGCCATCTCGACCGCCGCCGGTGAGCGCGACCACGTCCTGGCCTCGCCCACGGCCAACTTCACCCCGCCCGCCGGCCGCATCGTCGTGCGCGGCGTCATCACCTGGCCGGTCTGATGGCGACGCCGGAAGACTATCTGGCCCAGCTGAAGACCTTGCTGCCCCAGGGCGTCGCCTGGCCGCAGGAGTCGGGGACGGTGCTGGACGCCTTGCTGGGCGCGTGGGCCGAGGAGCTGGCCCGCGCCGACGCCATGGGCGCGCAGCTGCTGGTCGAGGCCGACCCCCGGATCGTGGACCAGATGCTGGGCGACTGGGAGCGGGCCTATGGACTGCCGGACGGCTGTGTGGTTGCCGATCCGACCATCGCCGGCCGACGTCTGGCCGTGCACCAGAAGGTGGCCAGCCTGGGCGGCCAGTCCAAGGGCTATTTCGTCGGGGTGGCGGCCCTGCTGGGCTATGACGCCGAGGTCGAGAGCTTCCGCCCCAGCCGCCTGCCGTTCCGCGTGCCGCAGGAAATCCTCGGTCGCCCCTGGGCCTTCGCCTGGCGGGTGGCGATCTACGGGCCGACCGTGCTGACCGACGCGCCGGTCTACGCCTCGGCGGACCTGGAATGCGTGATCAGCCGCGCCTCGCCCGCCTATTCGACCGTGAGCTTCGACTGGGCGCCCGAGCCCGTCCCGACCTTCTACTGCGACTTCAGGAACGACTGAGCCATGCACCGCATCGACACCGACGGCAACGACAACGGCCTGTTCCGGGAAGGCAACCCCCAGATCGGCCAGGGCGGCACGATCTTGGACGCCCCGTTCCTCAACGCCGTGCAGGAGGAAATCTGCGGCGTCATCGAGGGCGCGGGCATCGACCTGGAGAAGGATGACCACGGCCAGCTGCTGGCCGCCATCGAGACCCGGATCAGCGCGATGATGTCCGAGGCCATGGCCGCCGCGCGAGGCGTCGGCTTCGTCCGCCAGTGGCCGAGCGTCGTGGCGCCGGCCGGCTATCTGGAATGCGACGGCGCGGTCTACCTGCGGGCTGACCATGCCGACCTGTTCGCGGTCATCGGCACCACCTTCAACACCGGCACTGAGACCGGCCTGCAGTTCCGGGTTCCGGACCTGCGCGGTGAGTTCGTCCGGAGCTGGGACCATGGCCGGGGCGTGGACGCCGGCCGCGCCCTCGGCAGCTGGCAGGCCGACGAGTTCAAGGCCCACACCCACGCGATCCCCGCCCGCGACAACGCCAACTCGGGCGACGGGGCGGTCGAGGATGCCGAGAACATCGGCTCGAACCGCAACACCCCGACCGGCTCCACCGGTGGCTCCGAGACCCGCCCCCGCAACGTGGCGCTGATGTTCGTGATCAGGCGCTGAGGGGGCTTCTAGAGGGCGATTAGGGCCGGTTCTTACATTCGCGCCAGCTTTGCCTAATTGGTTGATGGACGCGATCCTGCGTCTTCCTAGATCGGGGCTTTCGATGCGCGTGTCAGCACAGGGCTTTTCCACCTACGCCAACCTTAATGACGTCAAGGCTGGCGACGTTGTGATGTCTGAGTGGCCAGACGGCACCCCGGCCCTCGGGGTCATCGCGCAAGAGCGGAACGACCTGCTGGTGGTGTTCCTGTGGTCCAAGGGCCAGCACACCAGCCATTTTCCCGTGATCTACGGCGCCAATGTGCTGCTGCCGCACTTCGGGCGCATCGCGGCCGACATCGTTTTCGAGCCTGAGGCCGAGGCCGCCCCGTTCGCCATGCCTGAACGGAAGACCAGCCGGGGCCTCTATGTGACGCGCGACGGTGGGGTGCTCGCAGGAGCCAATGTGGACCTGTTCGGTGGGGACCGGTTCGGCTTCATCGATCTGAACACCGGGAAGGTCACGGAAGACGCGGCGGGCGCTGGCAGGATGTCCAGCTGGCGGATCGGTCTACGCCAAGAGGGGCGGAAGGAGCCGTTCTGGCTGGATTAGTGCTCCAGACGGTCCTGTCCCAAACTCCAGCCGCTTTTGTCGCGCTTCACCCGAAGGCGAGCCCGCCCCGTCAGACCCCGCCCCACGAGAAAATGTGCACAATGTGCACTCCATTTTTTCCGGAGTGCACATTTCGGAGCAGGCCCGCCCCTCGAAACGGGCGGCGCGGCGTCAGCGGGGCCGCGAAGGCCGCCCGCCCGGCGGTCCGTGAGCCTGAACTCAGCCCTCTGACGGCGCCTTCACCCTCAGGAACAGCACCCGCGCCGCGCCATAGTCGCGGGCGTCCAGCCGCTCATAGCCGGGCGTCTCGATCTCCGGCTCGTCCGAGCCCCGCTCGAACACCACCGTGGCGCCGGGCTTCAGCCAGGCGCCTTCCAGCAGCCGGGCCAGGGTCTGTTCGCCCAAGCCCTTGCGGTAGGGCGGGTCGAGGAAGGCGATGTCGAAGGCCTCGCCGTCCGAGCCCGGGCGGACGCCCAGGTCGGTGGCGCTGCGCCGGTGCACCCGCGTCCGGCCCATCAGGCCCCAGGCGTCGGCGTTCTCGCGGATGGCGCCGCGCGCCTCGTCCTCGATCTCGACGAACAGGGCGAAGGCGGCGCCCCGGCTGATGGCCTCATAGCCCAGCGCCCCGGACCCGGCGTACAGGTCGATGACCCTCGCCCCCTCCAGCGGCTCGGCCCAGGCGGCGTGTTCCAGCACGTTGAAGATGGCCTGGCGCGCCCGGTCCGAGGTCGGACGGGTGTTCTGGCCCTCTGGCGTGGTGATGGCCCGGCCCTTCAGGCTTCCGGCGACGATCCGCATTCAGTCCTCGCCGCCCGCGTACATCGCCTCGACCTCGGCGCCGGTCAGCCGGGGCCGGTCCCCGGCGAAGGCGTAGTTGCCGGGCTTGGAGTCCACATAGATCTCGTCCTCGAAGGCGAAGGCGCCCGGATCATCGAACGCCTGCACCGAGACCATGGTCATCCCGCCCGCCTTCAGCCGCCAGAACAGGCCCGAGCCGCAGGTCGGGCAGAACTGCCGCTCGGCCCAGTCCGACGAGTCATAGGTGGCCAGCGGGCCGGAGACCTCGACGCTGTCGCCGCAGTTGGCGCTCAGCGAGACCCCGCCGGAGATGCGGCGGCAGCTCTCACAGTGGCAGGCGTGCATGCCGCCCACGGGCGTGGCGGTGAAGGTCACCGCCCCGCACAGGCACCGACCGGACAGGCGCTCGCTCATGGCCTAGCCCCGCGAGCCGCCGCGCGGACCGCCGCGACCGCCGCCACCCGGCTTGCCGCCGAAGCCGCCGCCCGAAGGCCGCGATCCGCCGGGACGGGCCGCGCCGCCACCGGCGGGCTTGCCGAAGCCGCGGCCGCCCGACGGCTTGTCTCCGAAGGCCGGCTTGCCGCCGGTCTTCCCCCCCGGCTTGCGGGCGCCGCCCGCCGGCTTGCGCCGGTCGTCGATGAACTGGTCGTCGCGCGGCGTGAAGGCGCGCCTGGGCCGCTCGCCCCGCTCGTCGTCTTCCGTCCGGGCCGGAGCCGTCCGCTCGCGCGGCTTGAAGGTCTTGGTGTGCTCGAACTTGGGCTTGGCCCTGGCCCAGCCTTCCTTCTTCGGGGCGCGACGACCGGTGTCGCCGCCCTCCTCCGCCGCCGCCTCGGCGGCGCGGACGCGGCTCGGCTTGCGCGACGGGTCCGACATGGCCGAACCCGAGTTGCCCTTCACGATCGGCGCCGAGGTGCGGCGGCCGGGGATCGGCGCGGGCGTGCTGACCGTGTTGCCGGTCGGCAGGTTCTCGGGCCGGATATGCTCGGCCAGCAGTTCGCGGATCACCCGCGGGCCGACCTCTTCCACCGAACCCACCGGCAGGGTGCCCAGCTGGAACGGGCCATAGGCCAGACGGATCAGGCGGTTCACGGTCAGGCCAATGCTCTCCAGCACCTTGCGGACCTCGCGGTTCTTGCCCTCGGTGATCGAGACGCTGATCCACAGATTGGCCGACGACTTCTCGCCCTCGGCCTTCTCCTTGGCCTTGTCCAGGGTCGCCTCAATCGGGCCGTAGCGGACGCCATCGACGGTCACCCCTTCCTTCAGCTTGTCCAGCTCGGCCTGGGTCACCCGGCCCCGGGCGCGGGCCCGGTACTGGCGCACCAGCTCGGTCGAGGGCAACTCCAGCGCCCGGCTCAGCTCGCCGTCGTTGGTCAGGATCAGCAGACCTTCGGTGTTCAGGTCGAGGCGGCCGACCGAGATCACCCGCGGCAGGCCGCTGGGCAGGGCGTCGAAGACCGTCGGACGGCCCTGCGGGTCGCCGTGCGAGGTCACCAGCCCGGCGGGCTTGTGATAGCGCCAGACGCGCGTCGCCTGGGCCGCGCCGATGGGCTTGCCGTTGACCGTGATCACGTCGTCGCGGGTCACCAGGGTCGCGGGCGTGTCCAGGATCTTGCCGTTCACCGCCACCTGGCCCAGGCCGATCAGGCGCTCGACCTCACGGCGCGAGGCGATTCCCGCCCGGGCCATGGCCTTGGCGATGCGCTCGCTGCGCTTGGGGGCCTCGTCAGCCGCGGCAGGCTTGGCGCCGGGCTTCGCGCCGAACCTGCCGGCGGGCTTGTCGCTGCGCGGGCCTTTGGCGAAGGGCTTGCCGCCCTTGGGGCCGCGCTCGTCATCCGCGCCTTCGACGCGTTTGACATAGGGTTTGCGGGGGCCGTCGCGGTCGCCGTCTTGACGCGGGCGCGGCTTCTTGTCGTTGTCTCGGGGATGGAAGGCCATGATGAGCGGTTCATGCGCATGGCCTTGGCCTGCGCGCAAGCGGCGGCGGACGCGGGAGAGACTCCGGTCGGCTGCGTGATCGTCGACGAAAGCACCGGCGAGGTGGTGTCGGAGGGCATGAACGGCCCCATCGGCGCCCATGATCCCACCGCCCACGCCGAGATCGTCGCCATGCGCGCCGCCGCCCAAAAGCTCGGTAACTACAGGCTCACAGGCCTGACCCTCTATGTGACGCTTGAACCCTGCGCCATGTGCGCCGGGGCCATCAGCCATGCCCGGATCGGCCGGGTCGTCTGGGGCGCGGACGACGCCAAGGGCGGCGCCGTCGCCCACGGCCCCCGCTTCTTCGACCAGCCCACCTGCCACTGGCGTCCCAGGGTCGAGGGCGGTGTTCTGGCCCCCGAGGGCGGTGACCTGCTTCGCTCCTTCTTCCGCGCCCGCCGCAAAGGAACGGCGGACAAGGCCGCGCGTTGATCCGCCGACCCCGTAACGGCAAGGCTTGTTCCCGCATGAAGACGCTGATCGCCCCGGCCCTCACCGTCCTCCTGCTCGCGGCCTGCGGCCCCAATCCGAGTGAGGCCCCGACCGACGGCGATTCGGTCCGCCAGCGCGCCGAGGAGGCCCAGACCGCCCGCCGCCGCACCGGCGCCGAGCTTCAGGACCGCGCCCTCAACCGGGTCATCCGCACCAGCTACATCTGCACCGACGGCCAGCGCCTGACCGTCGACTTCGACAACCCCCGCCAGATGGCCACCGTCCGCAACTCCAACGGCGAGGCCGTGGACCTCTTCCTCCAGCGGGGCGGCGACGGCATCTGGTACCGGGCCTCGGGCCATGAGCTGCGCGGCAAGGGCGTCATGGCCACCTGGACCGCCGATGGCCTGCCCCCCACCGACTGCCGCGCGGTGGACTAGCTCAGTCCCGCGCCTGCGCCCGCCAGGCGCGCGGTGTCATCCCGGTCTCGTCCCGGAAGGCCCGGTTGAACGGCCCGACCGAGGCGAAGCCGCAGTCCAGCGCGACATTGAGGATGGAGACCTCCCCTTCAGGCGAGCGTAGCCTCCGCTTGGCGTCTTCGACCCGGTAATGGTTGATCAGCCGGTTGAAATTCGGAAAGCCGGTGGCCGCGCTGATGCAGCGATGGCCACCGTCCGCAACTCCAACGGCGAGGCCGTGGACCTCTTCCTCCAGCGGGGCGGCGACGGCATCTGGTACCGGGCCTCGGGCCATGAGCTGCGCGGCAAGGGCGTCATGGCCACCTGGACCGCCGATGGCCTGCCCCCCACCGACTGCCGCGCGGTGGACTAGCTCAGTCCCGCGCCTGCGCCCGCCAGGCGCGCGGTGTCATCCCGGTCTCGTCCCGGAAGGCCCGGTTGAACGGCCCGACCGAGGCGAAGCCGCAGTCCAGCGCGACATTGAGGATGGAGACCTCCCCTTCAGGCGAGCGTAGCCTCCGCTTGGCGTCTTCGACCCGGTAATGGTTGATCAGCCGGTTGAAATTCGGAAAGCCGGTGGCCGCGCTGATGCAGCGGGACAGCCGGTGCTCCGGCTCTCCCAGCCGGGCGGCGACGTCGCCGATCTTCAGGTCCGGCTCCAGATGGGCGGCCTGGCTCTCCAGCAGGGCCGTCAGGCGGGCCGCCAGCTGTACGTCTTCCCCCGTCGCGGCCCGCTTCTCCGCCGGCGGCGGCGCGGCCGTCCGCAGCGGATGACGGATGCGAAACGTCGTCGCGGCCAGCCCGCCGATCAGGCCGACCACCGCGCAGACCACTTCCACCGGCCCCGGCGCCACGCGCACGCCAAGAACGGACACGCAGACCAGCAGGGTGAAGACGACCGTGAAGACCACCCGGAACCGCCGCTCGCTCCGCGACAGGTCACAGCCCCGCCGCTGGAACGGCTCGATGAAAGTCAGCAGCAGGGCCGCCGACCCGGTCAAGGCGTACAGATTGTCGGCGAACCCGCCGACGCCTCCGGCGCCCGACGTCAGCTGGCTCACCGCCCCCATCGCGGTCAGGACCAGGACGACTCCCAGCGGCCAGGCGACGTCGCGAGGCGCGGGATCGAACAGCGCGCGCGCCAGCAGCCATCCCCATCCGCAGGCCGAAACCCCGAACACCGCGAAGGCCGTTGAGGCAGGCCCCTCCAGCAGCCTCGCCAGGATGTAGGCGACGAAGGACAGGCCGGCGACCACGGCATAGAGGCCCAGTCGACCCGGCGGCCCGAAGCGACGGGCGTCTTCCCTGAAGGCGATGACCGTCAACGGCGATCTCCCAATCCCGCCCCCGTCCTCTCCCGAACCCGGCCTCCTGTCCACCCTGCCTGATCCGGAAACTCTGGCCGAATTCCAAATCGGCGAGACCGCTCCCCTGTCCCCGGGCGATCCCGGACCGATCACTGACCGAGCTCCGGAGCCTCCATGTCGTCCTCGTCCGCTGCCCTGCCCGCCCGCCTGCTCCGCTGGTCCGGCGCGGGCTGGTTCTCTGTCGCCGCCATCGGCCAGCTCGCCTTCGTCGGCTTCATCCTGGCCTTCTACGGCGTCCGGACCGTCACCGGCCGGTTCGCCGCCTGGAACGACAAGCCCCTCATCAAGGGCTACATCGGCGGCGACGACATCGGCAACGCGGTCTTCGCCGCCCACGTCCTGCTCGCCGCCGTCCTGACGCTGGCGGGTCTGATGCAGCTGATCCCCGACCTGCGCCGCAACCGCCCCCGCCTGCACCGCTGGACCGGGCGGCTGTTCCTCACCCTCGCGGCGGTCATGGCCCTCAGCGGAGTCTGGCTGACCGTCGTGCGTCAGAGCTGGCTGTCGTCCATCTCCGGCGTCGCCATCCTTCTGGACGCCGTCCTGATCCTGATCTTCGGCGCCATGGCACTGCGAAGGGCGCTGCAGCGACGGTTCGAGGTCCACCGGGTCTGGGCGATGCGGACCTTCATGGTGGTCAGCGGGGTCTGGTTCCTGCGCATAGGCCTGATGGGCTGGATCCTGGTCAATCGCGGCCCCGTCGGCATGACCGACACCATGTCCGGCCCCGCCGACATCGTCATGGCCTTCGGCAGCTACCTGATCCCGCTGGCCGTGCTGGAGCTCTACCTCGCCGCCACCCGCAGCCGCCACGCCGCACTCAAGGTGCTTGCGGCTCTGTTGGTCAGCGCGGCGGCGCTGTTCACCGCTGTCGGCGTATTCGGAACCGTAGCCCTGATGTGGGGGCCGTACCTCTGGTGAGCGGGCTCAGGCGCCCTCGGCCTTGAGGAAGGCGGTTAGAGCCGCGCGGTCCACGTTCTTGTCCGTGAAGGCATCGCCGATGGCGCGGGCCAGGATCAGGGTCAGGCGACCGCCCTCGGCCTTCTTGTCACCCGCCATCCGCTTGATCAGGGCGTCCGCCTTGAAGGTCCCGACCTCGGCCAGCCGGACCGGCAGGCCCGCCGCCGCCGTCACCGCCTCGACCCGGTCGGCGTCCGCCTGCGGGCACAGCCCCTGCGCCGCCGAGTAGCGGAAGGCCATGGCGCAGCCCAGCCCCACAGCCTCGCCATGGGTCAGCTTGTCCTCGTTAAAGCCCAGTTCGGCCTCAATGGCGTGGCCGAAGGTGTGGCCGAGGTTCAGCAGGGCGCGCTTGCCCGCCTCCTTCTCGTCCTCGCCGACGATGGCGCTCTTTATCTCGACCGAGCGGACCACGGCCCGCTGCAGCGCCGCCGGATCGCCCTGCGCCCCCGCCGCGCCCCCCGAACCCGAAGTGTCGGCCAGCCAGTCGAAGAAGGCCGCGTCGCAGATAAGGCCATGCTTCAGCACCTCGGCCCAGCCCGAGCGCAGCTGCCGCTCCGGCAGGGTGCCCAGCACATCGATGTCGGCCAGCACCAGCCGGGGCTGGTGGAAGGCGCCGATCAGGTTCTTGCCGCGCGGAGTGTCGATTGCCGTCTTTCCGCCGACCGAGCTGTCGACCTGGGCCAGCAGGGTGGTCGGGACCTGCACGAAGTCGATGCCGCGCATGTAGAGGGCCGCCGCCAGACCGGCCAGGTCGCCGACCACGCCGCCGCCCAGGGCCACGACCACGTCGCTGCGGTCCAGCCCGAAGGCCAGCATCCGGTCCAGCACCCGCTCCAGCTCACCGAAGGATTTGGAGCCCTCGCCCGCCGGAACGGCCAGCAGCCGGGCGCGGACGCCCGCCTGCTCCAGCGCTTCCAGCACCGCCGGGCCGTGGATCGTCGCCACCGTCTCGTCGGTGACCACGACCGTGCGCCCCTTGGCCAGCGGCGCGATCCGCGCGCCCAGGTCGCCCAGCAGGCCACGTCCCACGAAGACATCATAGGGGCGGAAGTCCCCGCCCGAGACCGGAACCGTCGTCGTCACGCCTTCGCCTCCATGGCCCCGTGCGCCTCAAGCGCCGCCACAATCGCATCCACGGCCTGGGCGTGCGCGCCACCGGCCACATCCACCGCCAGATCCGCCTCGCCGTAGACCGGGTAGCGGGCCTCGGCCAGCGTCCGCAGGGTCTCCAGCGGGTCCTTGCCGCGCAGCAGGGGGCGGGTGTCGCGCCGCTGCACCCGCTGGGCGATGACCTCCAGATCAGCCCGCATCCACACGGTCACGGCGTGGCTCTTCATCAGCGCCCGGGTCTCAAGGTTCAGCATGGCCCCGCCGCCGGTGGCCAGCACCAGACGCGGCCCCTCCAGCAGGCGGCGCATGACCCGCGCCTCTCCGGCCCGGAACTCGCCCTCGCCCATGCTGGAGAAGATCTCGGACACGGTCATGCCGGCGGCCGACTCGATCTCTTCATCGCCGTCGGCGAAGGCGAGGCCCAGTCGCCGGGCCAGCCGCCGTCCCACCGTCGATTTCCCCACGCCCATCAGTCCGACCAGCGCTATGGTGCGCTTATGGACGGGAATCGGCTCGGAATCGGTCATCGGCCGCCTCGCGAAAGCGGGCGGCGGTCGAACGGCGGGGAGGATGGGCGCAGGCACGTCATGGTCGCCTCCACCTGTACACGAACCCGCGCCGTGGCGAAGGGGGCCAGATGAGCAGCTCCCAGATCGAAGCCTTCCTCGAGATGATGGCGGTCGAGCGCGACGCCTCGCCCCACACTCTCTCGGCCTATGCCCGCGATCTGGCCGACGCCGAGGGCGGGGTCGACGGCGGGCTGATGGCCGCGGACGAGACGGCGGTCGAGGCCTGGTACGCTGCGCTGGCGACGCGGGGCCTGTCCCCGGCCACCCAGTCGCGCCGTCGGGCCGCTGTGCGCCAATTCTACCGCTTCGCCCTGGGCGAGGGCTGGCGGCAGGACGATCCCTCGCGGCGTCTGGATGCGCCCAAACAGGGCCGCCCCCTGCCCCACACCCTGACGCGCGAGGAGATCGAGGCCCTGCTGGAGGCCGCCGCCGCCCGCGACGGCGCGTCCGGGGTTCGTATGGTGGCGCTGGTCGAGTTGGCCTACGCCTCGGGCCTGCGGGTGTCCGAACTGCTGGCGCTGAAGGTTGAGGCCGTGCGGCGCGATCCGGCCTGGCTGATCGTGCGCGGCAAGGGCGGCAAGGAGCGACTGGCCCCGCTGAACGCCTCGGCGCGCGAGGCGGTGAAAGCCTGGCTGGAGGCGCGCGACGCCGCCCGCAAGCCTGAAGCGCCCGACAGCCCGTGGCTCTTCCCCTCCCCCGTCGGCAAGGCCGCCCTGACGCCCCGCCGCTTCGCCCAGATGCTGGATCAGGCGGCCGTAGACGCCGGGATCGACCCGTCGCGGGTCAGCCCCCACGTCCTGCGCCACGCCTTCGCGACTCACCTGCTGGAGGGCGGCGCCGACCTGCGCATCGTCCAGACCCTGCTGGGCCACGCCGACATCTCGACCACCCAGATCTACACCCACGTCGCCACCGACCGGCTCAGCCGGATGGTGCAGGAGAAGCATCCCTTGGCGCGTGATGACTGAACTCCGCTTGCTCCCCGGCGTTGACCTGACTAGGTTCCGCCGCCTTCCGATGCGCCAGATGGCGCGCCAGTTCCGGACGCCTTGATGGCCACGCACTACCTCGAATTCGAAAAGCCGATCGCCGATCTGGAGGCGAAGATCGAGGAGCTCTCGCTGCTCGCCTCGACCGCGGGCTCGTTCGATTCCGAGATCGACGGCCTCAAGAAGAAGGCCGACCAACTCCGCAAGAAGATCTATGGCGGGCTCGATCCGTGGATGAAGACCCAGGTCGCGCGCCACCCGCAGCGGCCCCACTTCGTCGACTATGTCGAAGGCCTGCTAACCGACTTCGTCGAGCTGAAGGGCGACCGTCAGTTCGGCGACGACCAGGCCATTCTGGGCGGCCTCGCCCGCCTGCGCGGTCGTCCGGTCGTGGTCATGGGCCACGAGAAGGGCCACGACACCCAGACCCGCATCACCCACAATTTCGGCATGGCTCGCCCCGAGGGCTACCGCAAGGCGGTCCGTCTGATGGACCTGGCCGAGCAGTACGGCCTGCCGGTCCTGTCGTTCGTCGACACCGCCGGCGCCTATCCGGGGCTCGGGGCGGAAGAGCGGGGCCAGGCCGAGGCCATCGCCCGTTCGACCGAGCGCGGCCTGACGCTGGGCGTGCCCTCCATCGCCACCATCACCGGTGAAGGCGGTTCGGGCGGGGCCATCGCCATCGCCGCGGCCAGCCGCGTGCTGATGCTGGAGCACTCGATCTACTCGGTCATCTCGCCGGAAGGCGCGGCAGGCATCCTGTGGCGCGACGGCAGCCGGGCCAAGGACGCCGCCATGGCCATGAAGATCACCGCCCCCGACCTGATGGAGCTCAAGATCGTCGACCGGATCATCGGCGAACCGCTGGGCGGCGCCCATACGGACCGCGACGCCGCCATCAAGGCGGTCGGCGACGTGCTGATCGAGGAACTGGACACCATGGCCGGCCTGTCGGCGGACGAACTGCGCAGGGCGCGCGCCGAACGTTTCTACGCCATCGGACGCCTCGGTTAACGCGCGCGTTAACCTTCTGCATACCGACGACTGCCAAGCATCTTCCCGCCGGGCGAGTTTGAGTCGCGCTCGGGATGGGGGAGCGTGACAATGAGCGGGCTGGAGGGTTTGCGCGACAGCGCGGTCATCAATCTCACCGGCGCCGTGACCATGGTCGTGGACGATTCGCCCTTCGGCCTGGACATCACCGCCAGCGCCCTGCTCGGCTTCGGCATCAAGACCCGCTACGCCTGCCACAGCGCCGCCGAGGCGATCGATATCCTCAAGGATCACCCGATCGACCTGCTGGTGGTCGATACCGAGATGCCCGAGATGGACGGCTATGAGCTGGTCCGTTGGCTACGCCGGTCGGGGCTGGATCCGAACGCCTTCGCGCCCGTCATCATGACCGCCACCCACGTGCGCCGGTCGCGCGTGACCGAGGCCCGGGACTGCGGCGCCAACTTCGTCATCACCAAGCCGTTCAGCGCCGCCAGCCTGCTGGAGCGGATCGTCTTCGTCGCCCGCGACACCCGCCCCTTCCTTGAAGTCGGCGACTATTTCGGCCCCGACCGCCGCTTCCGGGAAGGCAAGGCGCCGGGCGCGGAACGGCGGGCCGATGTCCTGCGCAAGATGAAGCACGCCGCCGACAAGGCCGCCGCGGCCACCGGCGCGGAGCAGGCCGGATGACCGTCATCACCCACGCCCGGCGCAAGTCGCGGCTGTCGAAGATCATCGATGAGGCGGGCGGCGTCAGCATTGGCGCGGCCCTGACCCAGGCGAAGGCTAATCTGGAGGCTTTGAAGCCCCGCAGCGCCGCCGAGGTCGCCGACCGCATCGCCGACCTGGCCGCCATCCAACCGCCCGCGAGCCCCGACCAGACGATGACGGCGCTGGGACAGGCCTATCGCGCCGCCAACGGCGTGATCGACGGCGCCGGCCCCTTCGGCATGGACGATATCCGCGCCGTGGCCATCGGCCTGTGCGACCTGATCGACGCCGCGACGCCAGAGCGTCCGTTCGACTGGCGCGTCCTGCCGGTCTACGCCCAGTCGCTGCAACTGCTGCTGGCCCTGCCCGACGACGCCGAGGGCCGCCTCAAGGTGCGCGAGAGCCTCGAGAAAATGGTCGACCGGAAGCTGGGCCAGCCAGGCTGACCCCGCCTCCGGTCTCCAGCGCTTATTCGTAGATCGTCAGATCGCCGCGACAAACCCCGGCCCGCTCCTGCAGCATATAAGCGCTGCCGGTCCCGACCATCTGATGCACGGCCGCCTGACCATGGAAGCAGGTCCCGGTCTCGTACCCGACCACGGTCGTGTAGGTGGCGTCGCTGAAGTACGTATAGTTATAGAACGGCACGTCCAGCATGGCGGCGCTGGGGCTGGCGATAGCCGAGACCGCCAGGGCGGCGGCGACCGCGGCAGCGGCCTTGATCGAAATGCGTCTCGTCATTTTACCCTCCAGGATTTGCAACCTTGGGGATTTTGATCAATCTCACCTCAACCTCAAGTCACGAGAAGTTGCAACGCGAGGTCAGGCCTCCAGCCCGGCCTTCACTCGCGCGCCGCGGGTCTGCTTGCGCCAGAGGGCCGCGTATTCCCCACCCTGACGCGCCACCAGCTCATGGTGGGCGCCGCGCTCCACGATGCGTCCGGCCTTGAGGACTAGGATCTGGTCGGCGTCAGCTATGGTCGAGAGGCGGTGGGCCACGACCAGGGTCGTGCGCCCGGTCCGGGCCTTGCGCAGGGTCTTCTGGATGGCGGCCTCGGTGCGGCTGTCCAGGGCGCTGGTGGCCTCGTCGAGGATCAGGATGCAGGGATCAGCCAGCAGGGCGCGGGCGATGCCGACGCGCTGGCGCTCGCCACCCGACAGCTTCAGCCCGCGCTCGCCCACGACGGTGTTCAGCCCGTCCGGCAGTTGGCCGATGAAATCCGCCAGCTCCGCCGCCTCGGCCGCCGCCCAGATCGCCGCATCATCCGCATCGGGACGGGCGAAGCCGATGTTGGCGCGCAGGGTGTCGTTGAACAGGGCCACATCCTGCGGGACCAGGGCAACCGCCGCGCGCAGGCTCTCCTGCGTCACCGCACGCACATCGACGCCGTCGATCAGCACCTGCCCTTCCTGCGGGTCGAGCAGGCGCAGGGCCAGTTTGACGATGGTCGACTTGCCCGAGCCGGACGGACCGACCAGGGCCGTCGTCGTGCCGGGGGCGGCGTGGAAGCTGACGTTCTCCAGCCCGTTTGCGCGGGCGTCGTGGCGGAATCCTACGCGCTCGAAGCTCAGGGCCGCGCCGTTCATGCCGGGGAGCCGGACCAGCGGCGTCGCATCGGCGGCGTCGGCCACTTGCGGCGCCTGACGGGTGACCTTCAGCATCTCCTCCATGTCGATGAAGGACTGGCGGATTTCGCGATAGGCGAAGCCCAGGATGTTCAGCGGCGCATAGAGGCTGATCATGATCAGGACGGCGGCGGTGACGTCGCCCGGCCCCATGCGCCCCGCGGCCGCCTCGAACCCGGCCATGACCGCCATGATGCCGAGGCCGACGTTCATGATCACCGCCTGGATGATGTTCAGCAGGGCCAGCGAGCTGTTCGCCTTGAGCGCGGCGCGGGTATAGTCGCCCAGCGCGGCGTCATAGCTGCGCGCGGCCCGCGCCTCGGCTCCGAAGGACTTGACCGTCTCATAGTTCAGCAGGGCGTCCACCGAGACCCCCGCCGCCTGGGTGTCCGCCGCGTTCATCAGGCGGCGATGCTCGATCCGCCAGTTGGACAGCGCGAAGGTCGAGATGGCGTAGATGGCCACCACCAGCACGGCGATGGCGCCGAAGCGCCAGTCATACTTGCCCGCCAGCACGCCCGCCGCCAGCACCAGTTCCACGCCGGTCGGCACAAGGTTGAAAGCGAGGATGCGCAGCAGGAAGTCCACCGCGCGTGAGCCGCGATCCATCGTCCGCGACAGGGAGCCTGAGCGCTTGGTCTGGTGGAAGTCCAGCGACAGGCTGAGCGCGTGGGCGAAGGTCTCGGTGGCTGCGGTGCGCTGCGCTGCCGAGCGGACGGGGGCGAACACCACGTCCGAGACGTTGGGCGCGATGGCCGAGAGCAGGCGCACGATGGCCCAGCCGACAGCGAAGGCGGCGAAGCCCCAGCCGACGGCCACCGCCGCGCCCTGCCCCGCCGCCAGATGATTGACCGCCGCGCCGAGCACCAGCGGCGCGATCACGCCCAACCCCTTGCCCGCAAGCGTCATGCCGATGGCCGCGACCAGGCGCAGTTTCAGCTGCGGCGCATTGGACCGGCCGACCAGCCGGAGCAGGTCGGCCAGGGCCTTGAGGGTCGGCGGCCCGTCGGTGGGAGGCGTCAGCCCGGCTTGCGCCGCCTTGGCTTCCGATCCCTGCCGTCGCCCGGCCCCGCGTTCACCTCTCATCGCCATGCCCGCCATATGGCCCGGTCCGGGGCCGGGCGGAAGGGTCAGCGTCCGCCGTGCTTGGCGTATTCCAGCTTGGCGATGGTGCGGTTGTGGACTTCATCCGGACCGTCAGCCAGACGCAGGGTGCGAACGCCCGCGTACAGCTCCGCCAGCGGGAAGTCGCCCGACACGCCCGCGCCGCCGAAGGCCTGGATGGCGTCGTCGATGATCTTCAGGGCCATGCGCGGCGCGGCGACCTTGATCTGGGCGATCTCGGACTTGGCGTTCTTGGCGCCGGCCTGATCGATCATCCACGCAGCCTTCAGCACCGACAGGCGGCACATTTCGATGTTGATGCGCGCCTCAGCGACGCGCTGCTCCCAGACCGAGTGCTCGGCGATCTTCTTCTTGAAGGCCGTGCGGCTCAGCAGGCGTTCGACCATCAGGTCCAGCGCGCGTTCGGCGGCGCCGATGGTGCGCATGCAGTGGTGGATACGGCCCGGCCCGAGGCGGCCTTGCGCGATCTCGAAGCCACGTCCCTCGCCCGCGATCAGGTTCTCGACCGGCACCCGGACGTTGTCGAGGACGACCTCGGCGTGGCCGATCGGGCGCTCGTCATAGCCGAACACCGACAGCATGCGCTCGACGCGGAAACCGGGCGTGTCGGTCGGGACGAGGATCTGCGACTGCTGCTGGTGGGTGGCCGCGCCGGTGTCGGTCTTGCCCATGACGATGGTGATGGCGACGTTCGGGTGCGCCATGTTGGTCGACCACCATTTGCGGCCGTTGATCACATAGTGGTCGCCGTCGCGCTCGATTCGGGTCTCGATATTGGTGGCGTCCGACGAGGCCACCGCCGGTTCGGTCATCAGGAAGGCCGAGCGGATGTCGCCGTTCATCAGCGGCTTGAGCCATTGCGCCTGCTGTTCGGCGTTGCCGTACATGTGCAGGACTTCCATGTTGCCGGTGTCCGGGGCGTTGCAGTTGAACACCTCGGCCGTCCACAGGTGGCGGCCCATGATCTCGGCCAGCGGAGCGTATTCGAGATTGGTCAGGCCCGCGCCGTGATCGCCCGGCAGGAACATGTTCCACAGGCCCGCTTCCTTGGCCTGGGCCTTCATCTCTTCCATGGCCTTGGGCTGGACCGTGTGGTCGGCCTTCACCTCGGCCCAGTATTCCGCCGAGCGGGGCAGCACCTTCTCGTCCATGAAGCGCTGCACGCGCTCCTGCCAGTGCAGTCCCTTGTCGCTGTGACGGAAATCCATGGTCGTCCTCCTCAGGTACGAAAACGGCGCGGCCCTCTTCCGGGACCGCGCCGCCAACAATCAGTCGTTCGTCTTCAAGATCAGCGCTTCAGCAGCGCCGGCAGCTTCTGGGCGATCATCATGTCGCCAGCGATCTTCAGCTTACCCTGCATGAAGGCCATCATGCCGTCGAGCTTGCCTTCCGAGAGGGCGATGAAATCGTCCCAGCTCATCGAGACAGTGGCGTCGGCGGGCTTGTCTTCGTTGGTGACGGTGTTCGGCGTCGAGGCGCCGTCGATGAAGATCTTGCCGGCGTCGCCCAGGTCGAGCTTCACGGTCTTGCCCAGACCGGAGTTGTCGCCAACGGCGCCGCGGATGTGTTCGGTGACTTGAGCCAGATCGACCATGTGGGTCTCTCCATAAGGGACGGTTGAGCTTCCGACCTAGACCTCCCCGACGCGGCTGCCAAGATCACGCCGGGTCAAGTTCCCGCCATCTGCTTGCAAAGATGTCAGTAGAAGGCGCTATCCCGGTCCAGATCGGCTCCGGTCATGGGCGCGCCAGCACGGCCCTGCGCCGCCTGTTCGGCCTGGATCCGGTCCAGCCTCGCCTGCCGCGCGCGACGCTCCGCCGCATAGTCGGGGCCGGGCGCATCAAAGCCGAACTGGCCGCCGGACCGGGTCACCTCGGCCTGGTCCTGAGTCGGGCGCGCGGCGGCGCCGTCGCTGCGCCAGGCGGTCGCCCGAGGCTCGGGCAAGGGCGGCAGGGGTTCGACCCAGGCGGTCTCATATCCCGCATCATAGACGTCCGCCGGTTCGGCCGGGGCGATGGCGACATGGGTATAGCCATCGACCAGATCGCCGACCTCCATGGCGCCGCCCGGCTCGACCGTCGGCTCGACCGGCGCGACCACTTCCACCGCCATCCGATCCGCGCCGACCGGGGTCGGCCCCGGCAGAGGCGTGCGCAGGGCCAGCAGACCCAGCCCCGCCACGGCGATCACCCCCACGGGCGCGATCACCATCCAGGGACGGAAGCCGGAGCGCGCGGGCGACGGAACAGGATCAAGGCTCATGGCGCGGCTCCGGGAACGGCTTCCGGGGAAAGACGCGAACCGGCTTTTGGTTCGCGCCACTCCGGTTATCAGTCACGGCCCTGCCGTTCACGCTCCAGCCGACGCTCGAACAGGACCTCGTACTTGTCCGCATAGGCGCGGCAGGCTGTCGGATCGATGAACGGGTTTGGCGTCACGCCTTGCCGCAGTTGGGCCATGTGGGTGTCGCCGCCGGACTGGCTGGGGTGGGCGGTCAGCAGGATGTCGCAGGGCATGGCGCGCAGGCTGGCGAAGGTGGCGCGGAAGCCGTCCACCAGCGCCCGGTTGGCCGGATCACTGAACCGATAACCGTCCGCCCCGATCGGGTTCAGGCTGGAGCCGAAGACCACATCCTTGCAGTCGCCGCCCTCGCAGGACCGCCAGCTCCAGCTCATGCTGCCCGGCGTATGGCCTGGGGTGGCGCGGGCGGTGATCGCCACGTCACCCAGTTGCAGCACCTCGCCGTCGCGCAGGGCGCGCACCCGTTCGACCGGCGGGAAGGCTTCCAGCGACGCCGCCTGCGGATCATCGGCGCCGCTGCGGCCCCGCCGCAGGACCGCCGCCGCCGCAGGACTGGCCACCACGGTCGCGCCGGTATCGCGGGCCAGGGCCGCCAGGCCGCCGGAGTGGTCGTAGTGGGGCTCGGTGCTGAGGATGTATTTGACGTCCTCGATGCGGAAGCCGAGGCGGCGGATGTTGTCCTCGATGGCCGGGACCGCCTGCGGCAAGGCCCCATCGACCAGAACCAGCCCCTCCGAGGTCGAGATCAACACCACGGTCAGACCGCCAAAGCCCACAAAGTAGGTATTGCCGTGAATGCGGGTCGGAACCTCCACCGCCAGCCACTGCTGCGCATATTCCGGCGCGATGGGCTGCAGCAGGGGATCATGCGCCGGATCGGGGCGGGCCTGGGCGGCGGGCGGCTGTTGCTGGGGTTCCGCCTGGGCGCAGCCCGCCGTCAGGGCCAGAAGGGCGGCGGAAAGAATGCCGGAAACGCGTCTCATCACTCACTCCTCGATGGGGGGGACGCGGCGGAGAATGCGGACGACGGCAACAACGCACAAAGCATCATATCTGGACAAAGCCATGAACTGACCTCATGCCTTGGTCATGGATCGCGCCCAGCTCCCCCTCAACGCCCTGCGCGCCTTCGAGGCCGCCGCCCGGCACCTGAACTTCACCCGCGCCGCCATCGAACTATGCGTCAGCCAGGGCGCGGTCAGCCATCAGGTGGCCCAGCTGGAGCGCCGTCTGGGCGTCACCCTGTTCCGCCGCCTGCCGCGCGGACTGGCCCTGACCGACGAGGGGCAGGCGCTGGTGCCGGTGCTGGCCGACGCCTTCGACCGCGTGGGCGCGACGCTGGATCGCTATGCAGGCGGACGGCTGCAGGAGGTGCTGACGGTCGGAGTGGTCGGCGCCTTCGCGGGCGGCTGGCTGCTGCCACGACTGGAGGCGTTCAACCGCGAGCATCCACACATCGACCTGCGCCTGATGACCAACAACAACCGGGTCGATCTGGCGGGCGAGGGTCTGGACTTCGCCATCCGCTACGGCGACGGGGCGTGGCACGGAGCCCATGCCGAGCCGATCCTTGAGGCCCCGCTGACGCCGCTGTGCGCCCCGGCGATGGCGGCGCGTCTGGGTGGTCCGGCGGCCCTGACCGGCGAGATGCTGCTACGCTCGTATCGCGCCGACGAATGGACCCGCTGGTTCGAGGCGGCGGGCGCACCCTGCCCGGCCCTGCGCGGACCAGTCTTCGACAGTTCGGTGCTGATGACCGCCGCGGCCGCGCAAGGGCTGGGCGTCGCTCTGGCCCCCGCCGCCATGTTCACCCGCGATCTGGCCGCCGAACGCCTGATGCGGCCATTCGACATCGAGGTGACGCTGGGCGGCTACTGGCTGACCCGATTGAACTCCCGCCCGGACAATGCCGCTATGACGGCGTTCAGGGACTGGCTGCGGCGAGAGGCGGCGGACTGAACGTCGAATTCGAGCCCGGCCGGAAGTTCCCCCCAGAGGCGCCCGAATCCGGCGTCTTCATTCCCGCGCGGCGGCCTAATGGCCCAGAGGCCGGATCGGCGATGTCGGGAGGGTTCTGGCGGAGACGGAGGGATTCGAACCCTCGGTACCCCTTACAGGGTACGACGATTTAGCAAACCGTTGCCTTCAGCCACTCGGCCACGTCTCCGGCAGGCGGCGTGCTTAGCCGAGCAATCGGAGCGGCGCAACGGGTGATCGCGTCTCGATGTTAACGGGACGGTCAGTCGGGTTGTGCATGATGCGCCAGAACACTTCTTCCGGGCCTGATGACCGACGCCGCCAACCGCCTTTCCAGCCCTGCCGTCCCGTCGCGCCGCGCGGCGGTCGCACGGGCGTCGGCGGCGCGTCCGGCGGAGGCCGCGGCCCCGGCGGCCAAGGGCGCGGCGCGGCGCGGGCCGTTCCGGCCCGAGGTCTGGCTGAACGCGCGCCAGCGGCACGCCTCGCGGCTCGCCGCCCACTATTTCCGCGCCTTTGACGTGCTGGCGGTCATCGCCCTGACCCTGATCTGCGCCCGCCTGGCCTCGCCCGACGATCTGATCCACATCGAGATTTCGCGCGCCGCGCCCTTCGTCCTGGGCGCCGTGACCGTACTGAGCCTGCTGCGCTCACTGGGTCGCTACCGATTCTCGCGGCGTCAGAAGACCTCGACCCATCTGCTGTCTGTCGCCGCCGTCTGCGCGCTAGGCGCCGTGGTGGCCTTTATCACCGGCGCCCTGCTGCGCCCGGGCGTCGCCGCCCAGTGGCAGGCCTGGAGCCTGTGGGCGAGCCTGACCCTCGCGGCGCTGGTGGGTCTGCATGCCGTCTGGTGCAGCCTTGTCGACCGCTGGCGCGCCTCGGGCGCCCTGACGCCGAACATCGTGCTGGTCGGCGCCACCCGCCACGCCGAGGCCCTGATCCGCGAGGCGCTGAAGCGGCGCGATCTGAATGTGCTCGGCATCTTCGACGACCGGCTGGCCCGCAGCCCCAAGACCGTCGAGGGCGTGCCGGTACTGGGCGCCGCCAATGACCTGCTGACCCACAAGATGACGCCCTATGTGGACCGCATCGTCCTGGCCATCGATCCCAAGGCTGAGGCCCGGGTGCGCGAGCTGACCTCGCGGCTCAGCACCCTGCCCAATGAGGTCACCCTGCTGGTCGAGCCGAACGGGGATCGCGAGATGGCGGCGGCGCTGGACCGTCTGGCCGCCGCGCCCCTGGCCGACATCCAGGGCGCCGTCGATCCGGATCGTCGCGCCTTCAACAAGCGGATGCAGGATCTGATCATTGGTCTGGTGGCCCTGATCGGCCTGGCCCCGGTCATGGCCCTGATCGCCGTCGCCATCCGTCTGGACAGCCCCGGCCCGGTCTTCTTCCGCCAGCGGCGCCATGGCTTCAATCAGGAAGAGATCGTCGTCTGGAAATTCCGCTCCATGCGTCAGGAGACCGCCGACGCCACCGCCAGCCGTCAGGTCACCCATGACGACGACCGCGTCACCAAGGTCGGAAAGTTCATTCGCAAGACCAGTCTGGATGAACTGCCGCAACTGCTGAACGTCATCACCGGCGAGATGTCGCTGGTCGGGCCGCGCCCCCACGCCATCGGTATGAAGACCGGTCACGTCGAAAGCGCCCGTCTGGTCGCTGAATACGCGCATCGCCATCGCATGAAGCCCGGCATGACCGGCTGGGCCGCCGTCAACGGCTCGCGCGGCCCGCTGCATACCGCGCAGGACGTCCGCCGCCGGGTCCAGCTCGACATCGACTACGTCGAGCGCCAGAGCCTGTGGATGGATCTGTGGATCATCGGCGTGACCATTCCTGTCCTGCTGGGCGACCGCGCGGCCATCCGGTGAGCCACAAGATGTTCTGGAAGGGCGTGTGGGGTTACCTCCCCGCCAATATCGTGCAGGGCGTGGTCGGCTTCCTGACCATCGTCCTGTTCACCCGCCTGCTCAGCCCCGAGGACTTCGGGCGTTACGCCCTGGCCTTCTCGGTCATGACCCTGGCCCATGTGGCGGTGTTCAGCTGGCTCGAGGCCTCCATGGCCCGGTTCTGGGCGGCGGAGAGCGGCGTCTCGCTGAAGGGCCATTTCGCCAGCCTGTACCGCACCGCCTTCGCGTTGAGCGCCGTCTTCCTGATCGTCATCGCCCTGGGGCTGTGGCTCTGGCCGATGGACCTGTTGTTCAAGACCGCGCTCGCCGTCGGTCTGGCCGGTGCGCCCGCCCGCTGCCTGCTGAAGCTGGGACAGGAGCGATTCCGCGCCGCCGGAGAGGTCGGCAAGGCCGCCGGGTTCGACATGGCCGTGTCCATCGGTGGACTGGTCATCGGCGTCGGCTTCGCGCTCGCGGGCGCGGGCGGCGCGGCGCCCCTGCTGGGCCTCGGCCTCGCCCCCCTACTGGCCCTGCCCTTCGTCCTGCCGGGCGAGCTGAAACAGGCGCGCGAGGGCCGGTTCGAGCCGGAGCGGATGCGGACCTATGCGATGTACGGCTACCCCATCGCCATGTCGCTGGCCCTGACGGTGGTGCTGTCGTCGACGGACCGCTTCCTGCTGGCCGCCTTCATGGATGAGGCCGCCGTCGGCGCCTATCACGCGGGCTATTCGATCGCGAACCGGACGCTGGACGTGCTGTTCCTGTGGCTGGGCTCGGCGGGTCAGCCCGCCCTGGTCATGGCGCTGGAACGCGGCGGCAAGGCGGAACTGGGGCGCGCGGCGCGCGAGCAATTGTCCACCTTCCTGCTGGTCGGCCTGCCCGCCGCCGCGGGCGTGGCCTTGGTCGCCGTTCCCCTGTCCGAGGTGCTGATCGGCGAAGACCTGCGCGTCGCCGCCGCCTCCATCACCCCGTGGATCGCCCTGTCGGCCCTGCTCTACGGCCTGACGGCCTACTATTTCGGTCAGGCCTTCACCCTCGGCCGCAAGACCAAGAACCTCCTGGCCGCCATGGCCATTCCGGCGGGTGCCAATGTGATCCTGAACCTGATCCTGGTGCCCCGCTACGGCGTCATGGGCGCCGCCTGGGCGACCGCCGCCAGCTTCGGCCTGGGCCTGCTGGCCACCATGGCGCTGGGCCGCCGGGTCCTGCCCCTGCCGGTGCCGTGGGAAAGCCTGATGCGCTGCGGCGTCGCCACCGCCATCATGGCCGTCGCCGTCTCGGTCGTGCCGCCGCTGGACGGGATCGTCGAACTGATCCTCGACGCGAGCGTGGGCGTGATCGTCTATGCTGCCGTCGCCCTGACCATCAACGCCGCCGGGGTCCGAGACGTGGCCCTGCGCCTGCTGGAGCGCCGCCGCGCCGGGAAGGCCGCCGCATGACCGCCCTCAAGGCAAAAGTCACCGACAACGCCGTCTGGAAAATCGCCAAGCCCGCCGTCTCGGTGCTGATCCCCTTCCTGCGCGACGATCCGTCGGACCTGCTGCAGTTGCTGGACGAGGAAGCCGCCTCGGTCGATGGCGCGGCGGAGATCATCGTGCTGGACGACGGCACCGGCGACGCCGACCTGACCGCCCGTCTGGTCAAGCAGGTGAAGGCCATGGCCCTGCCCGTGCGCCTGATCACCCTGCCCGCCAATGAGGGCCGCGCCATCGGTCGTAACCGGCTGGCCTCAGCCGCGCGCGGCGGCAGCCTGCTGTTCCTCGACAGCGACATGCGCCCGGACCATCGCCGCTTCCTGCGCGACTGGGCCGAACTCGTGGCCAAGGAAGACCCGGCCGTGGCCTTCGGCGGCTTCTCCCTGCTGCAGGCGCCGACCGACGCGAAGTATAAGGTCCACCGCTCCATGGCCGCCAAGTCCGAGTGCGTGCCCTATACCGTGCGGGCCGAACAGCCCGAGAAATACGTCTACACCTCCAACCTGCTGGTCCGCCGCGACGTGTTCGAGGCCGAGGCCTTCGACAGCGGCTTCACCGGCTGGGGCTGGGAGGATGTGGAGTGGGCGATGCGCGTCTCGCGCCGGTTCCGCGTCGTGCACCTCGACAACGCCGCCACCCACATGGGCCTCGATACCGTCGATGCCCTGGCCCGCAAATATGAGCAGTCGGCGCCGAACTTCGCCCGCATGGCCGAGCGCCATCCGGAGATCGTCGCCGCCTATCCCAGCTACAAGGCCGCGAAGCTGCTGAAGAAAATCCCCGGCCTGCCCGCCCTGCGCGGCCTGATGCGCAAGGCGGCGGGGGCCGAGGCCCTGCCGGTCGCCGCCCGCGCTTTCTCCCTGCGCCTGTATCGCGCGGCCCTGTATGCGGACGCGGTGTGATGGGCGACGTCGCCGTCATCATCCCGACCCTGAGACGGCCCGACAGCCTGACCCGCGCCCTGCGCTCGGTCTTCGCCCAGAGCGGCGTCACCGACCGGATCGCGGCGGTGATCGTGGTCGACAACGACCCCCTCGGCTCGGCAAGCTCAACCATTGACTCCCTGCGCCCGGAAAGCCCGTGGCCGCTGGTCTATGTGTCCGAACCCACCCCCGGCGTGGCCCGCGCCCGCAACGCCGGACTGGCCGCCACCGACGCGCCCCTGATCGCCTTCCTTGACGACGATGAAGCCGCCTCCACCGGCTGGCTGGCCGCCCTGCTGGCCGCGCAGGTCCAGACGGGCGCCGACGCCGTCTTCGGCCCGATCACCGGTCGCGCGCCGGAGGCCAGGGACTGGCTGAAGCCCTATCTGGAGCGTTTCTTCGGGCGGGAGGGCCCGGCCGAGACCGGCCTGCTGGATCAGCCTTGGGGCTGCGGCAACTCCCTGCTGGTGCGGGCCACCGCCCTGCCCGGCGACGCGCCGTTCAGCGCCTCGGCGGATCACACCGGCGGCGAGGACGACATGCTGTTCGCGGCGCTCGAGGCCCGGGGTGGTCGCTTCGGCTGGGCGGCGGAGGCCTGGGTCGAGGAGTTCGCCCCCGCCCACCGCGCCACGCTGGAGTACGCCCTGACCCGCGCCTTCGCATATGGCCAAGGCCCCAGCCAGACCGCCGCCGCCGCGCGGAATTGGCCAGGCGTGATCCGCTGGATGATCATCGGCGCCGGACAGGCCGCCGTCTTCGGCGCCGCCTCCCTGGCCCTGACTGCGATCGCCAGCCCGAAGCGCGCGCAGATGTACGACCGTACGGCGCGGGGCATCGGCAAACTGTTCTGGATGAAGGGCTTCGAGCCCCGGTTCTACGGCGCCGCCGAGGTCGCGCGGCTGAACCGCAGCTAGCCTGTCAGACGCCGCAGGAAACCGGGCGGGTTGTAGGTCGAGCGGTTAACCACCACGCCGGCGATCCGGCCGCCCACGGCCTCGATCTCGTCGCGCAAGATCACCGGATCGGTCGTCGAGGTGCTGCCCGCCGCCACCACCAGCACCGTCGCATCGACATAGGGCGCCAGGGTGATGGCTGTGTCGCTGCGGTCGGCGGCGGGAGAATCGATCACCACCGTATCGGCGTGAGCGCGCAGGGCGTCCCAGTAGCGGGCGTCGCCCAGGGCCTCGGCGCGCTGGCCCGAGCGCAGATGCTCGCCCGCGAACCGCGTGCCCCACAGCCGTCCGCCCAGGAAGGGCCGCGCCGTGATCAGGCGGGCCGGATGCACCGGCTTGCCGTCGCGGTCGGTGACGCGCGGCGTGATGGCGAAGAACAGCGAACCGTCGGGCGTGGCCATCGCGGCCTTGCCGGGACGACCGAAGCGATCCGGCTCGGCGGCCATGGCCTCGACCTGCCCCTGCTGGGCCAGATCAGCGTCGACCAGCCAGACCGGACGGCGGGCGCGGACAGCGGCCAGACGGGCGTACTCACGAGCGACGGTGGAGACGCCCTCGCCCGAGTTGGCGGCGGCGATCTGCACCACGCGCCCACGATGAGCCGGCGCCGGTCCCAGCGCCGCCCACAGGGCCGCCATTTCGGACGTCAGATCGACCATCGAATCGTTACACGCCTGTCCTCGGCCTGAACGCTACCACGACGGGGATCACGCTCATCGTCCCTTCACCGGCGCGACGGCCAGAACCGGCATCTCCAGCGTGCGACCCGCGGACGCGGGGGTAGTGAAGCCGCGGCGGGTGAAGACGCGCAGCAGGCCGATGCATAGGGCGGTGAAGCCCGCGAACAGGAAGACGGCGCCGAGCAGCGGGACCTTCAGGCTCTTGCCCTTGGTCGGGGCCTCGGCGCGGGCGATGACGGTGACATTGTCGGCCCCGGCGGCCACCAGGGCGCTGTCGGCGCGGGCCTCGGTCTCGCGCTGCTGGAACTCACGCACCTTGGCGGTCAGCACCTCGCGATTGCCGGCCAGGGTCGAGTTGGTCGATTCCAGCTGGGTCAGGTGGGCCTGCCGCTGACGCAGGGTGGTCAGCTGCCCCTCCAGCACCGAGAGGCGGGCGGCCAGGGCGTCGCGGTCGGCGGCGGCGTTGATCCGGGTGGTCTCGATCTCGGTGAAGATGGTGCTGGGCCCGGTGCGAACCTCCTTGGCCCCCACCGTCGTGCCGGTCGCCACATAGGCCTGCAGCTGGGCGATGCGCTGGTCGATGTCGCGCACCGGCTGGGCGTCCTCGGTATAGCGGGCCAGCAGGTTCTCGCGCTCGGTGCGCAGGGTCAGGATCTGGTCCTGGGCCGAGATGTTCAGGTCCTGCTGCAGCACCACCTCGGCGGGCTGCTGGGCCAGCTGGGCCTCCAGCGTACGCAGGCGTTGGGTGGCCTGGTTCAGCTGCGCCCGTACCGACAGGGTCTCGGCGAAGGTGGTTTGATAGGTCGCCGCCAACGTCGCCTTGGCCGTGGCGAAATCGCCGATGTCGTTGGACTGCAGGAAGGCTTCATAGGCGCCGTCAGCGTCGGTCAGTTCGGTCTCGAACGCCTCGCGCTGGGCGGTGAAGGCCGGACTGGCGCGGTCGCGGAAGACGGCGCGGCGCTGGATCAGATACTGGTCGACCACGGCGTTCAGGATGCGCGCGGCGCGCTCGGGATCGCCGGCTTCGTAGGAGACCGAGATAATCGCGCTGGCCGGAGTGGTGCCGACGCCCAGACCGGCGTCCAGCGCCTTCAGGGCGGCCATTTCCCTCTCGGAGGCCGTGCCCTTGGCGCCCGGTCCCAGGATGACGTCGGCGCCCAGCGCCCGCACCGTGGCCCGCTTGACCTCGAGGCTGCCCAGAATATGCGCTTCGGCCTGCGCCACCGCCGACGCTTCCAGCGGCTGGGCCGTCCGGTCCGTCACGCCCACGCGCGGCTGGTACACATACTCCTGCCCTGCCCCCGCATAGACGGTCGAGGTGGCGGTGTAGGTCTTCTTCAGGGTCAACACCGCCGCCGTACCGATGGCGAAGATGGCCAGGAAGATCACGATCATCAGCAACAGCTCGCGGAACAGCAGGCCGACGATGTCAGCGAAGCCGTAGCGCGGCCGGACTGTCGTGTAGGCCGTCGTACGCATGCGAACGGGGTGATTCCATCAAACGGGACTGTAGACGCCAGCCTTCGCCCACCCGCGTTAACCATGGGTTACCCATAAGCCCTCACGGTGGCTCCAACGCCGTTTTCGAGAGCGATTCCGTCATGTCCATCGACCGCCGCCTGATGCTTATGGGCCTGCTCGGCGCGAGCGGCGCCCTGGCGGCGTGCGGCGGGGTCTCCGGCGGCAATGACGGGCGGATGCCCCTGCCCGCCTCTTCCGGCGCGGGCGGGCGGGTCGAGCGGGTCAGCCGCACCTCCTTCCCCGAGATCGGCTTCTCCGACTGGTCGGACGACGAGCCGGAATACGTCCTCTATCCGGGCGACGAGATCGAGATCGCCACCCCGACCGCCACCGAACTGACCCGCACCCAGCGGATCGGGCCGGACGGCCGGGTCTCCCTGCCTCTGGTCGGCCAGCTGATGGCCGCCGACCGCACCATCGCCGAACTGGAGGCCGACGCCTCCACGGCCTACGCCAGCCAGCTGCGTCGGCCTATGGTCGAGGTCACGCTGAAGACGGCCGGACCGATCCGCGTCTGGGTCGGCGGCGAGGTGCGCACCCCCGGCATGATCGAGATGACCGGCGATCTGGACGCCTATCAGGCCGTCATCCAGGCGGGCGACTTCCTGCCCGGCGCCAAGCAGGGAGAGGTCGCCCTGATCCGTCGCGGGCGCAGCGGCGTGCGCATGCTGCGCGCGGTGGACCTGCGCCCTCGGCGTGGCGAAGTCGTGGCCCTGCGTCGCGGCGACATCATCTACGTCCCGCGCACCGAACTGGCCGAGGTCGCCAACTGGGTCACCCAGTTCCGCAACGCCCTGCCCATCGGCTTCACCTACGCCCTCGGCGGCCAGTACCAGAACTTCTGACCCGGCCCGGAATCGCAAAACCGGCGCCCCCGTCTGGCGGGACCACCGGTCTCTGCAGGAATGCGGATCGTCGGGACGCTTACTTCTGGTTCGACCAGAGGCTGACGCCCCCGACGACGATGATGAAGGTTCCGAAGGCCGCAACGATGGCGACCAGGAAGGGAATGGCGGAATCGGGCATGGGTGGTTCTCCTTGCCCGGCACCTTCCGCCCCTCCCGCCGCCGCGGCCTTGATCGACATCAAAACCGCGGTCGTCAGGGACGATTTCAGAACTTGCGGCTGACGCCCAGCGAGACGACCCAGGGGTCCAGCGCCACATCGCTGCGCAGCGCGCCGTCATTCACGCTGGCGTCGGTCTCGAACCAGATCTTCTTGACGTCGACGTTCAGGCTCCACGGCCCTTGCAGGCCGATGTCGGCACCCGCCTGCAGGGCGTAGCCGAAGCCGTCATCCAGATCGACCGTGAAGCCGTTCTTGTCCTCGCCGCTGTAGAACAGCATGTAGTTCACACCCGCGCCGACATAGGGGCTGACGCGACCTTCGGTGAGCGGACGGTACTGCAGGGTCACCACCGGCGGCAGGACCCAGGTCTCGTGCACGGCGACGTCGGTCGAGCCGCCCTTGGCGCGGATCTCGTGCTGGGTCGTGCCGAGGATGGCCTCGACCGCGAAGTGATCGGTCAGGAAGTAGGTGAAGCCCAGGGTCGGCATGATGCTGTCGCCCACATCGACGTTCAGGCCGCTGGCGGCGCCGGCGCTGGTCACGATGGCGTCGTCGGCGCCCGAGAACACGTCGGTCACCCGTCCGGTGACGAGCCAGTCGCCCTTTTTCGGCATTTCCCAGGCGGTGGCGGTCTGGGCCATGGCCGGGGCGGCGAAGGCGGCCGCCGCGGCGGCGGCGAGGATCAGGGTCCTGAAGTTCATCTTTCTCATCCCCGACGCCCGGGCCGCCTCATGCGGCCTCATCCGAACGTCGTGAGCGAGGGATGCGCCGGGTCGGGGGCGCCAACATTGATCCAGCGCAAACCCAGGCGGGGTGGGACAATCGGTCCAATCAGACGACCTTCGAATGGCGTTGGGCGATGCCCGCCGCCAGCGGATCGAAGGCCGCGCAGACGGCCCGCACGAAGGGCCTGCCCTGCGCCGTGACGGTCACCCGCCCCTCCTCCACCTCGACCAGCCCGTCAGCCACGAACCCGGCCAGGATGGCGCCGGCGCCCGCCACCTCATTCATGTCGCGTCCATGTCGGGCGACCAGGGCGGGCACATCGACGGTGAAGTCACACATCAGCCGCTCGATGATGTCGCCGACCAGCGCCGCCGAGGGCGTCAGGGCGACGCCGCGCGCGACCGGCAGCTGTCCCGCCTCGACCGCCGCGCGCCATTCGCGCTCGACGGTCAGGTTCTGCGCGAAGCCCTGCGGCGCCCTGCTGATGGCCGAGGCCCCCAGCCCGATCAGCACCGGCGCGGCGTCCGACGTATAGCCCTGGAAGTTGCGACGCAGGCGCCCGGCCCGCAACGCCGCCGCCAGCCCGTCCGTCGGCAGGGCGAAATGATCCAGCCCGATGGCCTTCCAGCCCTTGCCGGTCAGATAGCGCGCCGCCGCCCGGCTCTGTGCGAAACGGGTCTCGGCATTGGGCAGATCGGCTTCCCTGATCAGCTTCTGGTGCGGCTTCATCCACGGCACGTGGGCGTAGCCGAACAGGGCCAGTCGGTCGGGCCGCAGCGCCGTCACCTGCCCCAGGGTGGTCACCACATGTTCGATGGTCTGCAGCGGCAGGCCGTACATCAGGTCGAGGTTGATCGAGGTCACCCCCTGCTCGCGCAGGGCCTCGACGGCGCGCTGGATCGTCTCGAACCGTTCGGGACGGTTCACCGCCGCCTGCACCACCGGCGACAGGTCCTGCACGCCCAGGCTGGCGCGGCTGAGCCCGATCCGGCCCGCCGCCTCGATCCACTCCTGCGTCAGGACTTCCGGGTCCAGTTCGGCGGCCACTTCGAAACAGTCGCCGAGGTCGAACCGTTGCGCCAGACCCGCGAAAAGCCGCTCCACCTCGCTGGGCGGCAACATATTGGGCGTCCCTCCGCCCAGATGGATCGAGCCGACCCGCACCTGACCCGCCGAGGCGACGACCAGATCGGCCTCGCGCAGCAGAAGGTCGACGTAGCTGGAGATCACGCTCTCGCGGTTCACCGCCCGGGTGTTGCAGCCGCAGTACCAGCACAGCCGCTTGCAGAACGGGATGTGGATGTAGAGCGAGACCGCCTGCCCGGACGGAGCGGCCTTCAGCCACTCCGCCCACTGGGCCCCGCCGACGGACGGCGTGAACTGCGCCGCCGTCGGATAGGAGGTGTAGCGCGGCGCGTGAACGTCATATCGCTCGATCAGCTCGCGCGGGGTCAGACCTGTCGGACTAGAGGGGAACATCGCCCTCTTTCTCGGCATCGACGGACAGACCGACGTCACCTTCATCGAACAGGTGGAACTCGTGCCACAGGCCGTTCAGGACGCCGAAGCCGACGGCCAGGCCCAGACCGAGGATCCAGGAGAAATACCACATCGTTTGAGGCTCCCGTGGCTTAGTAGAGGTTGGGGTTGGTCTTGAGCGCCGCCGTCGAGCTGCGGCCCCACAGCACCCGGTAGACCCAGGCAGTGTAGATCAGGACCAGCGGCAGGAAGATCGCCGTAACGATCAGCATGATGAACAGGGTCAGGTGGCTGGACGAGGCGTTCCAGACGGTCAGGCTGGACTGCGGATTGATCGAGCTGGGCAGGATGAAGGGGAACATCGACAGGCCGACCGTCGAGATGATGCCCACCCCCGACAGCGAGGAGCCGCCGAAGGCCAGGGGCGCGGACCGACGCCACATTCCGATCAGCCCCGCCAGGGCGCCGACGAAGCCCAGCACCGGGGCGATGATCATCCACGGATAGCGGCTGTAGTTGTCCAGCCAGGCGCCCGGCGCGGCCTCGACCGTCGTACGCAGCGGGTTGGAGAAGCCGTTGGGGTCCAGCGCCCCGGTGATGCGGAAGCCGATGTCGCCGAAGGCCACGAACAGCCCGCCGACCGCGAACAGGACCAGCGCCAGCACCCCGGCGATGGTGCCGTACAGGCGGGCGCGGTCCAGCACCGGGCCCTTCTCGGCCTTCACCGACAGCCAGGCGGCGCCGTGCAGCACCAGCATGGCCACCGACAGCAGGCCGGCGATCAGGCTGAACGGGGTGAACAGGCCCAGCAGATGGCCCTCGTAGAAGGAGCGCAGATCGGCATCAAGGCGGAAGGGCGCGCCCAGCAGGACGTTGCCGACGGCCACGCCGAAGACCAGCGCCGGAACGAAGCCGCTGACGAACAGGCCCCAGTCCCAGAACGTCCGCCACGTCTTGGAGGGGCGCTTGGAGCGATACTTGAACGACACCGGCCGCAGGATGAGGGCCGACAACACCAGGAACATGGCCAGGTAGAAGCCGGAGAAGCTGACGGCGTAGACGAAGGGCCAGGCGGCGAAGATCGCGCCGCCGCCGAGGATGAACCACACCTGGTTGCCTTCCCAGGTGGCGCCGACGGTGTTGATCACCATGCGGCGCTCTTCATCGGTCTTTGCGACGAAGGGCAGAAGGGCGCCGACGCCGAGGTCGAAACCGTCGGTCAGGGCGAAGGCGATCAGCAGCACGCCGAGCAGGCCCCACCAGATCAGGCGCAGGGTGGCGAAGTCGAGAGGAAGTTCCATGATGGGCTGTCCTGAATGTCGGGGTCAGGCCACGGTCGGCGCGGGGGCGCGCTCACCGGGTTGTTCGGAATCGGCCTCGCCGAACATCTCCTGTTCGTGGAACGGTCCCTTCTTGATGGCGTGGAGGATCAGTTTCACCTCGACGACGGCCAGGGCGCCGTACAGCAGGGTGAAGCCGACGATGGTCGCCCACAGTTGCGGCACGGTCAGGCTGGAGGCGCCGAGGAAGGTCGGCAGCACGCCTTCCACCGCCCACGGCTGGCGACCGAACTCGGCCAGGATCCAGCCGAACTCGATGGCGATCCACGGCAGCGGCAGGGCCAGCACCGCCAGACGCAGGAACCACTTCGTATGGTGCTTCCGCATGGTGCACAGGACGAAGGCCGTGCCGAACAGGGCGACCATGAACATGCCGATCCCGGCCATGATGCGGAAGCTCCAGAACAGGACCGGCACATTCGGCACCGTCTCCCAGGCGGTCTGGTGGATCAGCTCGGGCGAAGCCTGACGCGGGTCCGCCACGTGGCGTTTCAGCAGCAGGCCGTAGCCCAGGTCGCGGCGGTGCAGTTCGAACTCGCCGCGCGCCACCGGATCGGCCGGATTGGCCTTCACCCGCTCCAGCGCGTCATAGGCTTTGACGCCGGACTCGATGCGGGTCTCCGCGGTGGCGACCAGTTCGAAGATGCCCTCCACCGGCTTGTCGATGGTGCGGGTGGCGATCAGGCCCATGACCCACGGCACGTGGACGCCGTAGTGGGTCTCGCGGTCCTTCATGCTGGGGATGCCGACCAGGGTCAGGCCGGCGGGCGCGGGCTCGGTGCGCCACATGGCCTCCAGCGCGGCCAGCTTCATTTTCTGGTTGTCGGTCAGGGCGTAGCCGGACTGGTCGCCCAGCACGACGACAGAGAGAGACGCGGCCAGGCCGAAGGCGGCGGCCACGGTCATCGACCGCTTGGCGAAGCCGACATGCTTGTTGCGCAGCAGGTAGAAGGCCGAGACGCCCAGCACGAAGACGGCGGCGCAGACATAGCCGGCGCTGACCGTGTGCACGAATTTGGCCTGGGCCACCGGGTTGAACAGCACGGCCATGAAGTCGGTGACTTCCATGCGCATGGTGTCCGGATTGAACTCGGCGCCGACCGGGTTCTGCATCCAGCCGTTGGCGATCAGGATCCACAGGGCCGACAGATTGGTGCCCAGCGCCACCATGAAGGTGACGAACAGGTGTGCCGACGGCTTCAGCTTGTCCCAGCCGAAGAACATCAGCCCGACGAAGGTCGCCTCGAGGAAGAAGGCCATCAGGCCCTCGATCGCCAGAGGGGCGCCGAAGATGTCGCCGACGTAGTGGCTGTAGTAGGCCCAGTTCATGCCGAACTGGAACTCCATGGTGATGCCGGTGGCGACGCCCAGGACGAAGTTGATGCCGAACAGGGCGCCCCAGAACTTGGTGATGGTCCGCCAGATCGGCCGACGGGTCATCACATAGATCGACTCCATGATGACCAGCATGAACGACAGGCCCAGCGTCAGGGGCACGAAGAGGAAGTGATAAAGGGCTGTCAGTGCGAACTGCAGTCTGGACAGGTCGACGACCGCTAGGTCGATCATGGCGATGCTCCGAGACGTCGACCTGGAATGACCGACGGTTTCAGCGCGCCTTAGGTTTCACCGCGGGCGCGCACCTTGATCTCGATCAAAGCGCCCGGACGGGCTCCAACTTAAGTGGACCCATTGTCCTTGGACATTTCGCCCAAGCGGCGCTTTGTCCCGTGGCTTCAGGCCGCGACAGGGCGTTGGAGTCGCCCCATGACCGCCGCCCCGATCACCTCCGAAACGCCCGCCGCCTGGCTGAAGGCGGCGGGGCGGCCCCGGCGTCGCCTCGCCATGGCGGCGGGGGTTCTGACCATCGCCGACGTGGTCCCGGCCATTGGCTTCGCCGCCGGTCTGGCCATGGCCGTCTCCAGCTTCGACCCCGCGCCCGCCGCGGCCCTGCCGTGGCTGGGTCTGGCCGCCGCCAGCCTGGTCGTGCGCGGCCTGATCTCCCACGGCAGCGTCGTGATCGGCGCCCGGGCGGCGCGGGCGGTCAAGGCTGACGTGCGCGCCCCAGTCCTGACCGACCTGCTGGGCCGGGGCCGCCGCTCGGATCGCGGCCTCACCGCCGCCGTCGAGGGCGTCAGCGCGCTGGACGGCTACTTCGCCCGCTTCATGCCCCTGCGCCTCGCCGCCGGGGCCTCGCCCCTGCTGATCATCGCGGCGGCGGCGGTGGCCAGCCCGGTCGCGGCGGGCATCCTGCTGTTCACCCTCCTGCCCTTCATCCTTGGCATGGCGCTGGCCGGCACGGCGGCGGCGCGCGAGAGCCGCAAGCATTTCGAAGCGCTGGAGCGGCTGTCGGGCCTGTTCATCGACCGCATCCGCGCCTTGCCCGCCCTGCTCGCCTTCGGCGCCGAGGCGCGCACCACCGCCGAGATCGCCCGCGCCTCCGATGAACTGGAGACCCGCACCGCCCGGGTCATGCGCACAGCCTTCCTGTCCTCTGCTGTGCTGGAGTTCTTCTCGGCGCTGGCGGTGGCCCTGATCGCCATCTACTGCGGCTTCAACCTGCTGCGGCTACTGCCCTTCCCGGTTCCGGAGACGCTGGACCTGCCGCGCGCCTTTTTCGTGCTGGCGCTCGCGCCCGAGGTCTATGTGCCCCTGCGCAGGCTGGCCGCCGCCTATCACGACGAACAGGCCGCCGAGGCCGCCGCGCCCTCCCTGGCCGTCAGCCCGCCCGCCCCCACGGTCCGCGTCCGCCTCGCCGACGGTCCGCCAACCATCCGCTTCCGCGATGTCGCCATCGCCTATGATGGACGCCCGCCGGTGCTTCAGAGCTTCAACCTAGACGTCCGCCCGGGCCAGATGGTGGCGCTGGTGGGGGCCAGCGGGGCCGGAAAGTCGAGCCTGCTGCACCTCCTGCTCGGCCTCGCGCCGCTCAGCGCGGGCGAGATCGAGGTCGGCGGCCTGCGCCTCGGCCCCGGCGACAACATCGCCGCCGACATCGCCTGGACCAGCCAGAGTCCGGTCGTTCTGCCCGGCACGCTCGCCCAGAACATCGCGCTGGCTGACCCCAGCGCCTGCGCGGGCCGCCTGCGCATGGCGGCCGATCAGGCCGGTCTGACCAGCGCGCTGGATCGCCCCATCGACGAGCGTGGCGGCGGCCTCTCCGGCGGCGAGCGGCGCCGGCTGGGCCTCGCCCGCGCCATGCTGAAGCGCGCCCCCATCCTACTGCTGGACGAACCGACCGCCCACCTCGACGCCGCCTCGGAAGAGGCCATGCTCAGCGTCATCCGCGAGGCCGCGCGCGGCCGGACGACCCTGATCGCCACCCACTCCGCCACCGTGGCGGCCCTCGCCGACCGGGTGGTGCGCCTGTGACCCGCGGAACCGCCCTCACCGACATGATCACCGCCCAGCGCCGGTCTCAGGCCGCGCGCCTGCGACTCGCCGCCGTCGGTGGTGTCGTGGTCTCGGTCGCCGCCGTCTGCCTGCTGGGCCTGTCCGGCTGGTTCATCACCGGCGCGGCCCTCGCCGGGGTCGCGGGGGCCGCCGCCGTCCAGAGCTTCAACTATATGATGCCCAGCGCGATCATCCGCCTGCTGGCCATCCTGCGCACCGGCGCCCGCTACATCGAGAGGGTGGCCGGGCATGAGGCCGCCCTGAAGGCGCTGGCCAAGCTCCGTCCGCAGTTGTTCGGCCTGATCGCCAGAGGTTCGCCCTCCAGCGCCCTGGCCCTGTCCTCCGGCGAGGTCTCGGCCCGGCTGGTGCAGGACGTCGACGCCGTCCAGACCGTCTTCGTCCGGCGCTCCATGCCGTGGAGCCTCGGCGCGGGCGTGGCCTCGGCCCTCCTGCTGACCGGGCTGGCCTCCCCGCTCGCCGCCCTTGTGCTGGCCGTCGCCATGGCCGTGACCGGGCTCGGGGCGGTGGTCCTCGCCCGTCGCCTCGCCGATCCGGCGGGCGCGGCGGTGCAGGTGGCCGTCGGCGCCTTCAAGGACCGGCTGTCGACGCTCGAGGCCGCCGCGCCGGAGCTCAAGGCCTACGCCCTGACCGACTGGGCGCGGGACGAGGCCATGACTGCCGCCGACGCCTGCGATGAGGCCCAGGTCGCCCTCGCCCGCGCCGGAGGCTGGCTGGCCGCTTGGCAGGCCGTCGCCACGGCGGGCGTGGTCGTCGGCGTCGGCGTCGTGACCGCCGGAGCCCCCGCTCCGATGGTCGCCCTGGCCCTGCTGGCCGCCGTCATGGGCATGGAGTCCGCCGCGGGCCTGTTCGCGGCCCTGCATCAGAACGGCGCCGCCGCCGAGGCCCTGAACCGGCTCGAAGCCCTGTCCTCCGACGAAGCCTCCACCGCCAGCCGGACGCCCACCTCGGCCGTCCTGGACTGGCCCATCCTCGGCGCGCCCCTGTCGCCGTCGTCGCGCCTGTGCCTGATCGGCGCCTCGGGCGCGGGCAAGACGACGCTGGTCGAGCGGCTGATCGGCCTGCGCGACGCCCGCCCCGGCGAGATGCGGATCGGGGACATCGACGCCGGCGACATCGCTCCAGCCGACCGCCGTCCCCTGTTCGCCTATGCGGCCCAGGACGTGCGCCTGCTGGACGGCTCGATCCGCCAGAACCTGTTGCTGGCCGGTCCCGCCGATGATGACGCCCTGTGGGCCGCGCTGGAGGACGCCGCGCTGGCCGACCGCGTCCGCGCTGAACCACTGGGGCTGGATGCGCCGGTCGGACCGAACGGCGAGCGCCTGTCGGGCGGCGAGCGGCGGCGGCTGGGTCTGGCCCGCGCCTATCTGCGCGCCGCGCCCTGGCTGGTGCTGGACGAGCCAACCGAGGGGCTGGACCCCGACACCGAGGCGAAGGTGCTGCGCGCCCTCGACGCCCGGCTGACCGCGCATGGTCAGGGCCTGATCCTGATCAGCCACCAGTCCCGGCACCGGGCCCTGTGCGACCAGGTGATGAAGGTGGACGGGATGGAGGCCGACGGCGGCGTGCGCCTGTCGATCCCGGCCAGCGGCGCCCGCTCAGACCTCGCCGTCGGCGACCGCGCGCAACTGTTCCGGCGCCTCGATCTTGAGTTCGTTCAGCGACAGCATCCGGATCAGGCCTGAGGTCTTCAGCTTGGTCAGCTCGCGGCTGACCGTCTCGATGGTCAGACCCAGATAGTCGGCGATCTCCATCCGCGTCATCGGCAGCCGCACATGATTCTTCTGCGAGGGACGCAGCGGATCCAGCGTCGGCAGGTCCAAGAGGAAGCTGGCGATCCGCTCGCGCGCCGTCTTGCGGCCCAGCAGCAGGATCTGGTTCTGGGCGGCGGCCAGTTCGTGGGTCGCGCGGTTCAGAAGGGCGGCTTCCAGCGCCGGCTTCTCCCGCGCCAGGGCGCGGTAGTCGCGCTTGCGGAAGCGGCACAGGGTCGTGTCTTCGATGGCCTCGACCGAGAAGGCGTAGTCCTCGCCCGTGGCCAGGCCGACGAAGTCCCCGGCGAACAGGAAGCCCGTGATCTGGCGGCGGCCGTCCGGCAGCAGCTTGTAGCTCCGGACGGAGCCCGAGGTGATGTTGAACAGATGCTGGGCGGGTTCGCCCTCTCCGACAAGGGACTCGCCGCCCTTCAGCGCGACCCGTTCGGCGATCTCGTCCAGACTGGCCAGATCGGCCCGGTCCAGACCGCCGCAAACGCTGAACGCGCGGGCGCCACAGGTCGAGCAATGGGACTCCTGTCGCCGCCGGGCGCAGTCGTTGGGCAGGGAGCGGAGTTCAAGCATTCGGCCTCGCGATGCGGCGAGGATAGGCGATGCGGCGCCGAGGGCAAATGCCGGTCGTCAGGGCGCAACGCCGCATGACCGACCGGCCCTTCCCGCGAGGCGTCAGGCGGCCAGCTTCACCACGCCGGCGTCGATGTAGCGACGGGCGGCCTTCTGGGCTTCGCTGATCTCCTCGCGCTCCATCTCCTGGCTCATCTCGCGGCGATAGACGCGTGCTTCGATGCTGCCCTTCATGGCGGCGAGGTTGAAGATCATGTGGGCCGAGACGCGGTCCATGGGGCAGCCGTTCTGGCCCGTGGAATACATCATGCCCAGACGGAACAGGTCGTCCCCGTTCATGTCCGCGGTCGGCAACGGCAGAGCGCCGTCCTCCACCATCATTTCGGGCGCCGTTTCTTGCGCGATCATCACCGTGTCTCCGGTTCAAGGGCCGTTCTGGCCCCGTCCTGTGACCCGAGTGAAATACCCGCGGTTTGAACACAGAGTTAACAGCGAGGGCATCCCAAGGCCTTTTCAGCGAAATCGGAGCCACTTTCTGCGCCGCGTAAAGACCTCTGAAATCTCTCGATAATCCCTGATTCAGAGGCCCTAACGACTCGTCACCGGAACCCTTACACAGGGTTACCGCGCGCGCTGGCCGAACAGCACCTTGCGGGCCGCCTCGGCGTCCTTGCCGGACGCCGCCAGGTTTTTGCGCAGCTCATCACCCAGCGCCCTGCCCCGCTGAACCGCCGGGCGTTCGCCCACGCGGGCCAGCCAGGCCTTCAGGTTCGGGAACTCGTCGATGTTCTGCCCCTGATGCTCCGGCAGGATCCACGGCCAGGCCGCCATGTCGGCGATGGAATAGGCGCCGGCGAGGTATTCCCGGTCCGCCAGACGGCGGTCCAGCACGCCGTACAGCCGGTGCGTCTCGTCCGTATAGCGCCGCACCCCATAGGCGATCTGGCGCTGGTCGCGGATCAGGGTCGGAGCGTACTGGCGGAAGTGGTGCGTCTGCCCGGCCATCGGCCCCAGCCCGCCCACCTGCCAGAACAGCCACTGATCCACCTCGGCCTTGCCGCGCAGGTCGTGCGGATAGAACTGGCCCGATTTGGCCCCGAGATACTGCAGGATCGCCCCGGATTCGAAGATCGACAGCGGCATGCCGTCCGGCCCGTCCGGATCGACGATGGCGGGCATGCGCCCATTGGGGCTGATCTTCTGGAAGGCCGGTGCGAACTGCTCGCCCACGCCGATGTTCACCGGCTTCAGCTCATAGGGCAGTCCCATCTCCTCCAGCGCGATGGACACCTTCCATCCATTGGGCGTGGGCCAGTACCAGAGTTCGATCGGACGGGCGGTCATGTCAGCTCCTGTGTCGGTTACGGTCGAGGTGGGCGCCCGGCCTCGCGCGCGCAACGGGCAAGCTGACAACCCTATTCAGCGACAGTTCATCGGCCGGGGCCGAACGTCCACCCATGTTCAACGGACCAGCCCCCGCTCAGGTCCGGCATGGAGAATGAGGATGAACCGTTTCACCAAGGCCGCCGTCATCGGCGTCGCGCTGGCGACCACGGCCGCCCCGCTGGCCGCCCAGGCGCAAAGCCGCGGCGACCGTCAGGAACGCCGGGAAGAGCGTCGGGACGACCGCCGCGACTATCGTCAGGACCGTCGCGACGATCGGCAGGACTTCCGCCGCGAGCGCCGCGATGACCGCCGCGACTGGCGTCAGGGCGAATACGACAACCGTCGGGACTATCGTCAGGATCGCCGGGACGACCGCCGCGACTATCGCGCCGAGCGCCGCGACGACCGTCGGGACTATCGCCAGGACCGTCGCTGGGATCGCAACAATCGCGACTGGTGGCGCGGCCGTGACGACTTCCGCGACTATCGCGGCGCCCGCAACGGCTACTGGTATGCGCCCAGCTACGGCTACTACCGGGTCGAGCCCCGCTACTACGGCTATCGCTGGCAGCGTGGCGGCTACCTGCCGTCGTCCTACCGCGGCTACTATGTGCGCGATCCGTACGTCTACGGCCTGCGCCCGGCCCCGCGTGGCTATCGCTACGTCCACGCCGGCAGCGACATCGTGCTGATCGCCGTCGCCAGCGGCCTGATCGCCAGCGTTCTGCACGACGTCTTCTAGATCCCCGAAGCGCATCGCCTGAACGACGCCCCGTGGCTCCGGCCGCGGGGCGTCTTTCATGACCGAAGCTTAACGTGACGACGCTGTTCGTTCAGTCACCGTTCAGCAACAAAACGCGACCGTGGGAACAAGCCGCCTGACAGGGGCGTGCGGAGAAACAAACGAGAATGAAACGCTCACTTATGGTCGCCGTGGCCATCACGGCCCTGACGGCGCCGCTGGTCGCGCCGGTTGTCGCCGCGGCCCAGGACCAGAGCCGCCGGGACGAGAACGGCGAACGGCCCAGCCGTCCGCAACGGCCTGATCGCGGCGAACGGCCCGAACGCCCTCAACAGGCTGAACGCCCGCAACAGCCGCGTCCGGAGCGTCCTGATCGTCCGGACCGCCCCCAGCAGCCGCGCCCGGATCGTCCGAACGGCGGCTGGAACGGCGACCGCCCGGATCGGCCCGGTCAGCCGGGACGTCCTGACCGTCCGCAGCAACCTCGTCCTGATCGTCCCGACCGGCCTGATCGTCCGGACCGGCCCCAGCAGCCGCGCCCGGATCGTCCGAATGGCGGTTGGAACGGAGACCGCCCGGATCGGCCTGGCCAACCCGGACGTCCGGATCGCCCAGGACGTCCTGACGGCCCCAACCGCCCGGATCGCCCGGATCGCCCCGACCGTCCGAACGGCGGCTGGGACCGTGATCGGGACCGCGACCGCCCCAACGGCGGGGGGTGGAACCGGGGTCGCGACCGCGACCGGGATCGTGACGAGTTCCGTCGTCGCTTCGACGGCGACCAGTGGCGGCGCGACTGGAACCGGCGCAATGGCCGTGACTGGTGGCGCAATGACCGCCGCTGGCGCGACTATCGCGGCGTCCGCATCGGCTTCTATTTCGCGCCCGGTTACGGCTACTACAGCGTGCCGCGCTCGTACTGGAACCAGCGCTGGTACGTCGGCGACTATCTCCCGTCGATCTTCTGGCGCTACCGGCTGGACGACTGGCGCACCTACGGCCTGGGCTATCCGCCCGTCGGCACGCGGTGGGTCCTGGTCGACAACCAGATCTATCTGATCGACGAGTTCGACGGCTACATCATCGACGTCATCTACGACGCCTGGGCCTGGTGACAACCTGAGCCTTGCGACGCCGGCGGCTTTCGAGCCGCCGGCGTTTGCGTGAGTGGCTAGTGGCTAGTGGCTAGTGGAAAAGTGACTTAAGGTTGCGCTCCTCATCAACCAGGGTCGCTAGCAGTGACGGAGCCGGTCTCCCACTATCGCAAACTAAAAGTCTGGGTCCGCGCGCTTGATTGGACGGAGCAGATTTACCGAGCGACCGCTCACTGGCCCCGCGACGAGCGCTTCGGCCTGATTAGCCAGATCAGGCGATCATCCGTATCGGTCGCATCGAACATCGCGGAAGGCGCAGCGCGAAGGACCACGGGCGAGTTCATCCGGTTTGTCGGCATAGCGCAGGGCTCGCTCGCGGAAGCCGAAACCCAGCTGCTTCTCGCCAGTCGCCTCGGCTACCTCCCGAACGCGCAGGCCGGAGCCCTTCTGGGCGCTTCAGACGAGATCAGCCGGATGCTGGCGGCGCTCGCTGTGTCGCTGAGACAGCGCAAGACCTCCAGCCACTAGCCACTAGTCACTAGTCACTCGCCTTCCTCCCCACAAACTGTCACGCCCCAACGGTTGCAGCGAGCCTCGCACCGCGTCAGAACCGGTGACATGAGCGACACGGCGATCAGCGACACCACCACAGGCGAGGAAGTCCCCTCCTCCCGCGCTCCGCAACTGCATCTGTCAGAAGAGCTGATGGCCTCGCCGACGCGGTTCTTCAACCGCGAGACCTCGTGGCTGGCTTTCAACGGGCGTGTGTTGGAAGAGGCTGCCAATCCCGCCCACCCGCTGTTGGAGCGCCTGCGCTTCCTGTCGATCTCGGCCAACAACCTGGATGAGTTCTTCATGACCCGCGTGGCGGGCCTGAAGGGTCAGGTGCGCGAACGGGTCCGCGTCGTCTCGCCGGACGGCCTGACGCCTGCCGAGGCGCTCGAGGAGGTCAATGTCGCCGCCGGCGGCCTGATGGCCGAGCAGCAGCGCCGCTGGCGCAAGCTGCGTCGCGAACTGGCCGTGGCGGGCATCGAGGTCGTCGACGCCGCCCGCATCACCAAGACCGAGCGCGACCGGCTCGAGCCCGAGTTCCTCAACCAGCTCTTCGCCGTGCTGACGCCGATGGCGATCGACCCGGCGCACCCCTTCCCCTTCCTGCCCAACCTCGGCTTCTCGCTGGCGCTCAAGCTGCGCCGCCAGTCGGACCGCCGGATGCTCTACGCCCTGGTGCCGGTGCCGACGCAGGTGAAGCGCTTCTGGCCGCTGGCCACCGACGGCCGCTCCACCCCGGGCCGCAAGCGGTTCGTGACGCTGGAGAGCCTCCTGATGCTCTTCATCGACCACCTGTTCCCGGGCTGTGACGTGCTGGAGCGCGGCGTCTTCCGCCTGATCCGCGACAGCGACATCGAGATCGAGGAAGAGGCCGAGGATCTGGTCATGGAGTTCGAGGAAGCGCTGAAGCAGCGCCGCCTCGGCTCGGTGGTGCGCATCAAGATCGAAGCGTCCATGCCGGACGACCTGCGCACCTTCATCACCGACGAACTGGCCGCCGCGCCTCAGGACACGGTTCTGGTCGACGGCATGCTGGGCCTTGCCCAGGTGTCCGAGCTGATCCCCGGCGGCCACCCTGACCTGAAGTTCAAGGGCTATGAGCCCCGCTACCCCGAGCGGGTCCGCGACAACGGCGGCGACATCTTCGCGGCCGTCCGCGAGAAGGACATGCTGATCCACCACCCGTTCGAGAGCTTCGACGTGGTGGTCCAGTTCCTGCGTCAGGCCGCGCGCGACCCCAATGTGCTGGCGATCAAGCAGACCCTGTACCGCACCTCCAAGGACAGCCCCATCGTCGCCGCCCTCATCGAGGCGGCCGAGAACGGCAAGAACGTCACCGCCCTGGTCGAGCTGAAGGCCCGCTTCGACGAGGAAGCCAACCTGAAATGGGCCCGCGCCATGGAGCGGGCGGGCGTCCACGTCGTCTTCGGCTTCGTCGAGTACAAGACCCACGCCAAGGTCAGCGTCGTCGTGCGCCGCGAGGGCGACGGGCTGAAGACCTACTGCCACTTCGGCACCGGCAACTACCACCCGGTCACGGCCAAGGTTTACACCGACCTCAGCCTGTTCAGCAGTGATCCCGTCCTGGCCCGCGACGCCTCGCGGGTGTTCAACTACATCACCGGCTACGCACAGCCGGACGAGCTGGAGGCGCTGGTCGTCTCGCCGCTCAACATGAAAAAAACCCTGATCGACCTCATCTCCAAGGAGATGTCGGCGGCGGCCCAGGGCAAGCCCGCGGCCATCTGGGCCAAGATGAACGCCCTGGTCGATCCCGAGATCATCGACGCCCTGTACCGCGCCAGCCAGTGGGGCGTACGCATCGAGCTGGTCATCCGGGGCATCTGCTGCCTGCGCCCCGGCGTCGAGGGCCTTAGCGAGAACATCCGGGTCAAATCCATCGTCGGCCGCTTCCTCGAGCACAGCCGGATCGTGGCCTTCGCCAATGGTCGCGACCTGCCCAATGACAAGGCCAAGGTCTATATCTCTTCCGCCGACTGGATGCCGCGCAATCTGGATCGCCGCGTCGAGCTGATGACCCCGGTGCGCAACGCCACCGTCCACGATCAGGTGCTGGACCAGATCATGGTCGCCAATCTCAAGGACGACGCCCAGAGCTGGGTTCTGTCCCCGGACGGCGGCTATACACGCGTCACCCCCGCCGACCCCGAACGGCCTTTCTCGGCGCACAAATACTTCATGACCAACCCCAGCCTGTCGGGCCGCGGACGCAAGGTGAAGACCCTGCCCGGCCACCTCAGCTACGTCCGCCCCGAGCGGAAGAAGCGTTGATGCCCGAAGCCATGCTGTCCGCCATCGGCGTCCCCCGGGACGTCGCGGCCATTGATATCGGCTCAAACTCGGTGCGCCTGGTGCTGTACCGGCTGGAAGGCCGCGCCATCTGGACCGTGTTCAACGAAAAGGTCCTCGCCGGTCTGGGCCGCGATCTGGCCGCCACCGGCAAGCTGTCGGTCGAGGGCTCGGCCCAGGCCCTGATCGCGCTGAAGCGTTTCGCCGCCGTCATCGACGGGGTGAAGCCCGCCCACACCTTCGTCGCCGCCACCGCCGCCGTGCGCGAAGCCGCCGACGGCCAGGCCTTCTGCGACACGGTCGCCGCCGAGACCGGGCTGAAGATCCGCATCCTCTCCGGCGAGGAAGAGGCCCGCTACGCCGCGCTGGGCGTGCTGGCGGGCATTCCGGACGCCCGGGGCGTGGTCGGCGACCTCGGCGGCTCCAGCCTTGAGCTGATCCGGCTGGCCGACGGTCAGGTGGAGCGCGGGATCACCCTGCCGCTCGGTCCCTTCGCCGTGGTCGATCCCAAGGGTTTCGATCCCGACCGCCACCGCGCCGCCATCGCCAAGCGCCTGAAGCCCGCCGCCGACTTCACCGCCGACACCCTCTACGCGGTGGGCGGCGCCTGGCGGACCCTGGCGCAGGTGCACATGGACGTCAGCGGCTACCCCCTGCACGTCGTCCACCAGTATCGCCTCAGCGCCGCCGAGGCCCGCGACACCGCCCGCCTGATCGCCCGCCAGTCCAAGGCCTCGCTGGAGAAATGGCCCGGCCTCTCGAAGAAACGCGCCGAGACCCTGCCCCACGCCGCTCTCGTCCTCGAAGGCCTGATCGACCGGCTCGGGCTGAAGTCCATCGTCCTGTCGGCCTGGGGCGTGCGCGAGGGCCTGCTGTACGAGGCGCTGGACGCCGACACCGTCGTCGACGATCCCCTGCTGGCTGGCTCCTCGGCTCTGGGCGCGCGTCAGGGCATCTCGCCCACCCTGCCCGCCGCCCTGCGCGCCTGGATCGAGCCCGTGCTGGCCGCGCTGCCGACCTCGTTCGAGCGCGAGCGGGACGCCGTTCTGGCCGACGCCGCCTGTCGCCTGGCCGACCTCGGCGCCCGATTGCATCCGGATCACCGCGTCGAACTGGCCTTCGATCAGGTGCTGCGCGCGCCGGTTCCGGGCCAGACCCACGCCGAGCGCGCCTGGCTGGCCTGCGCCGTCAACGCCCGCTACGGCGGCCCCACCGCCACGCCCGAGCCCGCCACCGTCTCGCGCCTGCTGACCGAGGAACAGCGTCAGGGCGCCCGCGCGGTCGGCCTGGCCATCCGTCTGGCCTGCGACCTGTCCGGCCGTTCGCCCCAGCTGCTGGTCAACGCCCGCGCAACAGTGAAGGACGGCCTGCTCCAGCTCTCCGCCGCCGACGGCTACGCCGACGTCCTGTTGGGCGAGCAGACCCGCCGCCGCGGCAAGGCGCTGTCAGAGGCGATGGGATTGAAGCTTCAGATCGACGGGCGGGACTGAATCCCCGTCAGTCGCCCATCCACCAGCGCAGGCGCACCGCCTGCGCGGCGTTGTCCCCGACCTTCAGCGAACCGGTCAGCACCACGCCCTCGTCGCCGAGGTTGCGACGCGCCGTGGCCAGCGCGCCCTGATCCAGACGCCCGCTGAACATCACCACGCCCAGCTCCGGCGAGCGGCCCTCGAAGCGAATTTCCGCGTCATTGACGCTGTAGGAGGTTGGCAGCACCCGCACGGTGACGCTGTGCGCCTCGCCGAGCTCGGTCTGGACCATCGGGCTGCTCGTATCGTCGAACTGCAGCATGACGGGCGCGAAAGTCCCGGAGCGCTGCCCGGCCTTCCAGCTTTCAAACTCGGCCGCCTGACCGACGAAGACATGGTCGAACGACCACTTGCCCACCCGCGCCGGATCCATCGGCATATAATAGCCGGACAGGTCGCCCGAGGCGGTGTGGGTGAAGGCCGGCGGCGGCGGCGCGGCGGTGCGCGAGCCCCCGCCGTTGTCGCACGAGGCCAGGGTCAGGGCGGTCAGACCCGCGAGGGCCAGAAGGGAAAGCTTGCGCATCAGTTCAGACTGCTACCGGTTCAGCGCGCGGTCCAGCGCCCGGAACGAGGCGATCGACAGCGCGGTCGCGCTGGTGAACACCGAAGGCGTGATCCGCTCGAAATCGTCTGACGGACGGTGATAGTCGGGGTGGAAATTCACCCCCAGATACAGGAACGGAACCTGGGCGTGGTAGAAGGGCGCGTGGTCCGAGGCCTCGACCCAGTTGTCCTCGCCGGTGTCCTGAGGCGTGTCCTTTCCGAAGGCCAATGCCACCGCGCCATCGGCCGGAATGCCTTCCAGGATCGGGCGGAAGGTCGGGTTCTGATAGGTGCCGGTGACCCACAGCTTGCCGTCGGTCTCGGCGCGGGCGGTCATGTCGAAATTCAGGTTCATGGCGATCGAGGCCAACGGCACTGGCGGCGCCTCGACGAAATGCTTGGCGCCCAGCAGGCCGTGCTCTTCGCCGTCCAGCGCCACGAAGATCACGCTGTGCTCCGGCGCCTGACGCTTCAGGTCCGCCGCCAGCGCCAGCATGGTCGCCACGCCAGAGGCGTTGTCGTCCGCGCCGTTGAAGACCAGACCGTCATGAGTGCCGACGTGGTCGTAGTGGGCGGTGACCACGATGTATTTGTCCGTCACCCGGGTCCCCGGGATCACGCCGATGATATTGATGCCGTTGTAGACCTTGGGCCCCGTCCGGGTGCGGCCCGTGGCCTCCCACGGCTGCAGGCGACCCACGGCCGGAGCGGCGACGCCCAACGCTTCCAGGCGGCCGACGATGTAGTTGCGCGCCATCTCGCCGCCCGCCGAGCCGGTGTCGCGACCGCCCATCTCGTCCGAGGCCAGGATGCGCACGTCTTCCAGCAGTTGCGCCTGGAAGGCCGGGACCGCCGGGGCGGGCGGCGCCACCGGGGCGCTGGTGGTGGCGCAGGCGGCGAGCAGCAGGCTCGCGGCGACGGAGGTCAAAGCCAGACGGCGGATCGGAAGCATGGAATCTCCTCTTTCGCCGCGACGCTAGCAGGCCTTTGCGGTCACGTCAGATTACAGGGTCTTCATGTAGGCTTGAACCGTTCCCGACCCCGGATAACAGTCCGCTTGAGAGCGGCCCGTCCAAGAGCCGCCGGGAGGACAAGATGATCACACGCACCCTGACGGCGCTGGCCGTCGGCTCCGCTCTGGCCCTGGCCGCCGTCCCCGCCGCCGCGCAGGAGGCTGCGGCCGCCGCCCCGCGTCAGGGCGGCTCCATGCTCGACAAGGCGGTCAACACCGTCCACGTCAGCAGCTGGAACGTCTACGGCGCCAACCAGACGCACGAGATCGTCACCTCCACCGTCCAGGGCGGCCACGCCCTGCGGGTCAACATCACCGCCGCCGGGGGCAACACCTGGGACGTGGGCGCCGGCTCGGTCTCGACCAAGCCGGTCAAGGCGGGCGACGTCCTGCTGCTGGCCGTCTGGATGCGCGTCGAACGCGCGCCGGAGGGCCGCGAGACCGGTCAGGCCATCATCCGCCTGCAGGGCAATGCCGATCCCTATCCGGAAGTGGTCAGCACGCCTGTCGCCCCGACCGGCGAATGGAAGCTCTATTTCGCCAACGCCGTCGCCGACCGTGACTGGGCTCCGGGCGCGCTCGGCGCCACGGTCCAGTTGGCGGGCGCCAGTCAGACCATCGACCTGGGTCCGGTCTTCATCTTCGACATGGGCGCGGACTACGACCGCTCCACCCTGCCGACGAACTGACAGCAGCGGGGGAACCGCCCGTTGCGGGCGGCGCTCGACTTGGGCAGACGGTAGCCATGGCCGAGCGAATCCCGACGACCGACATTCCCGTAGATCAGCTGGACCTCGCCGCCGCCGAGGTCGAGCTGGCGCGCCTGACCGCCGAACTGACCCGCCATGACGCCCTCTACCACGCCGAGGACGCGCCGGAGATCAGCGACGCCGACTACGACGCCCTCAAGCGTCGCGCGCTGGACATCGAGGACCGCTTCCCCGACCTGACCACGGCCTCCTCCCCGTCGCAGATCGTCGGCGGCCCGGTCTCCAGCCAGTTCGCCGAGGTCCGCCACGGCGTGCCCATGCTGTCGCTGGACAACGCCTTCGCGCCCGAGGACGTGACCGATTTCGAAGCCCGCATCCGCCGGTTCCTCAGCCTGCCCGCGGACGAGCACATCGCCTTCGTCGCCGAACCCAAGATCGACGGCCTCAGCGCCAGCCTGCGCTATGAACACGGCAAGCTGGTCCGCGGCGCCACGCGCGGCGACGGCAAGACCGGTGAGGACGTCACCGCCAACCTGCTGACCATCGCCGACATCCCCCAGACCCTCAGCGGCTTCGGCTGGCCCGACGTTATCGAGGTGCGCGGCGAGGTCTACGCCCCCAACGACGAGTTCGACGCCTTCAACACCGCCGCCGAAGAGGCCGGCCAGCGCACCTACGCCAATCCGCGCAATTTCGCCGCCGGCTCCCTGCGCCAGAAGGACCCGACGATCACGGCCAAACGGCCCCTGCGCTTCTTCGCCTACGCCTGGGGTGAGAAGTCCGCCGACTTCGCCGACACCCAGGCCCACGCGCTCGACGCGCTCAAGTCCTGGGGCTTCAAGGTCAATCCGCGCTCGGCCCGGGTCGAGGATGCGGCGGGCCTGATCGCCCTCTACGACGGCCTCCAGACCGACCGCGCCAACCTCGGCTATGACATCGACGGCGTCGTCTACAAGGTCGACCGTCTGGACTGGCAGGCGCGCCTCGGCTTCATCGCCCGCACGCCCCGCTGGGCCATCGCCCACAAATTCCCGGCACAGCAGGCCCAGACCGTCCTTGAAGGCATCGACATCCAGGTCGGCCGCACCGGCTCCCTGACCCCGGTCGCCCGCCTGCACCCGGTCACCGTCGGCGGCGTCGTGGTCCGCAACGCCACCCTGCACAATGAGGATGAGATCGCCCGCAAGGACGTGCGCATCGGCGACACCGTCGTCCTCCAGCGCGCGGGCGACGTCATCCCCCAGATCGTCAGCGTGGTGCTGGACAAGCGTCCCGCTGACGCCGCCCCCTACGTCTTCCCGACCCATTGCCCGGTCTGCGGCTCAGAAGCCGAACGGCCTGAGGGCGAGGTCCGTCGCCGCTGCACCGGCGGCCTGATCTGCGACGCCCAACTGGTCGAACGGCTGAAGCATTTCGTCGGCCGCCGCGCCTTCGACATTGAGGGCCTCGGCGAGAAGCAGCTTATCGCCTTCCACGAACGCGGCTGGCTGCATCAGCCCGCCGACATCTTCCGCCTCGCCCGCGACGAGGAGAGGCTGGCCGCCCTGCGCAACGAGGACGGCTATGGCGAGACCAGCGTCCGCAATCTGGTCGAGGGCATCGACGCCCGCCGCGTCATCGCGCTGGACCGGCTGATCTTCGCGCTCGGCATTCGCGACATCGGCGAACAGACCTCCATTCTGCTCGCCCGCCACTTCGGCTCATGGACCGCCTTCCACGCCGCCTGCCTTAAGGCGTCACGGGGCATCCCCTCCGCCGACTGGACTCAACTGGCTGAAGGGCACGGCGTCTCCGAACGCACCCTGTCCGTCCTCGCCGCCGCCACGCCGCCCGCCGCCGATCCCTGGCCCGAGGCGCCGCTGGACCAGAAGCTGTCCCTCGCCTTCCCCGGCGTCGCCTCACCCGCCCGCCGCGCCCTCGCCCTGTTGGCCCCCGACTGGCCCGCCATCGTCCGTCTGGCGCAGATCGCGCGCGACGAAGGGCCTTCGATGACCCTGGGCGAGATCGCCGGCATCTCCGGCGTCGGCCCGGTCGCCGCCCGCGCCCTGGCCCAGTTTTTCCACGAGCCGCACAACCGCGCCGTGGTCGATGCGCTCATCGAACAGCTCGACACGGTCGAGGACGCCGAACGGCCCCAGACCGACACCGCCGTCGCGGGCAAGACCGTGGTCTTCACCGGCGCCCTGGAACGCTTCACCCGCGACGAGGCCAAGGCCCGCGCCGAAAGCCTCGGAGCCAAGGTCTCCGGCTCGGTTTCGAAGAAGACCGACTACCTCGTCGCCGGTCCCGGCGCGGGGTCCAAGATGGCCGATGCGCAGAAGCACGGCGTTGTGATTTTGACTGAAGACGAATGGCTGGCCTTGATCGGCAGCTGATCCTTCTGGAGTTCTCCATGCGTACCGCCCTCCTCGCCGCCGTCTTCACGGCCACCGCCGCCTTCGCCGCCCCCGCCTTCGCGGGCGATCCGACCGGCCTGTGGCAGACCCCCACCAACGGCGGTCAGGTCCGCATCACCCGCTGCGGCCAAGCCCTGTGCGGCACGCTGGTGACCTCCGACCATATCCGCAGCAATCCGGCGGCGCAGGACGAGCACAACTCGGACCGCAATCTGCGCACCCGCACCCTGCGCAACCTGCCCATGCTGCGCGGCTTCACCGGCGGCCCGACCGAATGGACCGGCGGCAGCGTCTACAACCCCGCCGACGGCCGCACCTATCGCGGCACCATAACCATGCAGGGCGACAACACCCTTCGCCTGCGCGGCTGCGTCGTCGCCCCCCTGTGCCGCACCCAGACCTGGACCCGCATCCAGTAGAACGAGAAGACCGGGCCGGATCACTCCGACCCGGCCCCGATCTGTCCTAGCGGTTCAGCGACGAGCGCGCCGCCTCGGCGTAGCGATGCCCCTGCGCGGCGCCCTTGGGGAAGACCGCCTCGATCCGCGACAGGTCCTCGGGCGTCAGCGCAATCTCCGCCGCCGCGATATTGTCCTCCAGCGTCGGAATGCGGCGGGTGCCGGGGATCGGGACCAGATGCTCGCCCTGCGCCAGCACCCAGGCCAAGGCCAGTTGGGCGGCGGTCACGCCCTTGTCCGCCGCGATGCCCTTCACGGCTTCCACGAGGTCGAGATTCTTCTGGAAATTCTCGCCCATGAAGCGCGGGTTGGAGCGACGGAAATCGCCCGGTTCCAGATCGTCGATGGACTTGATGTCCCCGGACAGGAAGCCCCGGCCCAGCGGACTGTAGGGCACGAAACCGATGCCCAGCGCCTCGCAGGTGGCGAACAGTTCGTCCTCCGGCTCGCGGCTCCACAGCGAGTATTCGGTCTGCAGGGCGGTGATCGGATGTTCAGCGTGGCCGCGGCGCAGGGTCTCCGGCGAAGCTTCCGACAGGCCGAGGAAGCGCACCTTGCCTTCCTTCACCAGTTCGCCCATCGCCCCCACCGTCTCCTCGATCGGCGTGTTCGGATCGACCCGGTGCAGATAGTACAGATCGACGTGGTCCATCCCCAGCCGCTGCATGCTGCCCTCGATGGCGCGGCGCACATTGGCCGGGCTGCCGTCCACCGCCAGCGCCGTCCGGTCCGCGTTCCAGCCGATGCCAAACTTGGTGGCGACGAAGGCCTTGTCGCGCCGGTCCTTCAGCGCCGTCCCGACCTGCACCTCATTGGTGTGGGGGCCGTACATCTCGGCGGTGTCGAAGAAGGTCAGGCCCAGGTCGAGCGCGCGGTGGATCACCGCCGTCGCCTGCGCCTCATCCGAAGGCGTCCCATAGAAGGACGCCATTCCCATACAGCCCAGGCCGATGGCCGAAACCTCAGGGCCCGAGCGGCCCAGCGTGCGCGTCTTCATCGGCATGTCTCCAGTCTGTAAGGAAGCCGGCGGGCGCTCCCGCCGGGCTTCTCAACTGGGCGCCGAATGCGTCGGCTACAAGGGCGCGCAGGCCGTCTCCAGCCAGGCTTTCGCCGCGCCGTCCATCAGCGGGCCGACCTTGGCCCAGACCTCTGCGTGATAGGCGTCGACATAGGCGCGCTCGTCGGCGGTCAGCAGATCGACGTCGATCAGCTTCTTGTCCAGCGGCGACAGGGTCAGTTGCTCGAAGCCATGCATCGGCCGCTCGCCGCCGGGGATCGGCTCGGGCGCCGTGACCACCTGCAGGGTCTCGATGCGGATGCCCCAGTGGCCCTCGCGATAGTAGCCGGGCTCGTTGGACAGGATCATGCCGGTCAGCAGCGGCTGGGTGTTCACCGCCTTGGCGATCCGCTGCGGCCCCTCGTGGACGCCCAGATACGAGCCGACGCCGTGGCCCGTGCCGTGGTCATAGTCGAAGCCCTGCATCCACAGCGGATAGCGCGCCATCGCATCCAGTTGGTGCCCCGTCGTCCCCGCCGGGAAGCGCACCACGGCCATGGCGATATGGCCCTTCAGCACCAGGGTGAACATGCGGCGTTGATCCGCCGTCGGTTCGCCCACCGCCATGGTCCGGGTCACATCCGTGGTGCCGTCCAAATACTGGCCGCCGCCGTCCACCAGCAGCAGCGAGCCCTTCTCGATCCGGCGGATGGTGCGCGTCACCGGCTTGTAGTGCGGCAGCGCCCCGTTCGGCCCGGCGCCCGCGATAGTGTCGAAGCTCAGGTCCTTCAGCGCCCCCGTCTCCTCGCGGAAGCGCTCCAGCGTCTCGGCCACCTCGCGCTCGTCCGGCAGGGTCTCCTGCGCGGTCGTATCGACCCAGTGCAGGAACCGGCTCAGGGCCGCGCCGTCGCGGATGTGGGCCTGACGCGAGCCCTCGATCTCGACCGCATTCTTCTGCGCGCGCGGCAGGGTGCAGGGATCCATCCCGCGCACCACGGTCGCGCCCGCCGCCTCCAGCCGGTCGAAATACCAGGCAGACGATTGCCCCGGATCGACCAGCACCTTGTGCCCCGCCAAGGCGTCCAGCGCGGCGTCCAGCGCCTCGGGGGCCTCCAGCGTCACCGCATCGCCCAGCCAGCCGGGCAGTTCGTTGGTCACCTTGCGCGGGTCCATGAACAGCTGCGCCGTCCCGTCCGTCTTCACGATGGCCTGAGACAGCGGCAGCGGCGTGCGGATCACGTCCCCGCCGCGAATGTTGAACAACCAGGCGATGGACGACGGCGCGGTCAGCACCGTCGCATCCGCCCCGGCCCTGGCCACGGCCTGACCGATGCGGGCGCGCTTCGCGGCGCTGCTCTCGCCGGCGTATTTGTCGTCGTGCGGCACGACCGGCGCCATCGGCTGTTCGGGACGCTCGTCGCCCCAGGCCTGATCGACCGGATTGACCTCGACCGGCCGCAGCTCGGCCCCGGCCTTGGCCGCGGCCCTCTTCAGGGTCGCCAGCGCATCAGGGCTGTGCAGCCGCGGATCATAGCCGATCACCGCCCCCTTGGGCGCGCGCTCCAGATACGCAGGCACGCCGCCTTCGACCAGATCAAGGATCTCGAACTGCGCCGCGTCGACTTGCGCGCGCACCTGAACAGTGTAGCGGCCGTCGGCGAACACCGCCGCCCGGTCCGTCAGCACCACGCCCGCGCCCGCCGAGCCGGTGAAGCCGCTCACCCACGCCAGCCGGTCATTGGCGGCGGGCAGATATTCGTTCTGATGCTCGTCCTCGTGCGGGACCAGCATGCCGTCGAGGCCCTGCTCGGCCATCTTGGCCCGCACGCGCGGGAGGTGCTTCGCCCCGAAGGACGGATCGGTGGTTTCGTCATAGGTCTGGCGCATGGGCGGAGGCATAGCACCGCCTTGCGCGCCGGTTCTAGTTCTGAGGCGCCGTCGGGCTGATCACCGCCGGAGCGCCCGGCGCCGTCACCGGCGCGGGGCTTTCGATCACCACCGGCTGAGCCGCCCTCGCCTCGGCGGCGCGGGCTTCGGCATCCGCGCGAGCGGCCTCGGCGGACGAGCGGGCGGCGTCGGCGCGGGCGATGTCGACGCTGGCCTGAGCGCCCGCCACCTGACCGGCGATGGCGGCCTGATCCGCGCGCGCCTGCGCCGCCGCCGCATCGGCCTGGGCCTCCAGCAGGGCCTCGTCGGTCACCGGCGTCGGCCCGCGCGAGAACAGGATCCACAGCACGGCGATCAGCACCAGTCCGCCCAGCACGCCGGCCACCCACCAGCCGGTGTTGGACTCGCGCACCACGACGGTCTCCACCGTCTCGGCGGCGGGTCCGCGCGTGACGACGGTTTCCCGCACGACGGTGTCGCCGGGTCTCATGGGCTCAAGATTGGGATCGTAGGTCACGGGCCTTCCTCCGGATATTTCCGGCGAAACGGCCCCGACCCGGCCCGCGTTCCGTCGTTAACCCACCCGACGCAGAACCAGAGCGCTCCAGGCGTCTCGGTGGATGCGGCGCTCAAGCACGAAGCCGCGCGACAGATAGGCCGCCGTCACCCGGCGCTCCTGGGTGCGCAGCAGGCCCGACAGGATGGCCACGCCGTTCAGCTTCAGCGCTTCCTTGATGTCCTGCGACAGGCTCACCAGCGGCGGGGCCAGAATGTTGGCGAAGACCAGATCGTACGGCCCCTGACTGCGCACCTTGCGGTCGTTCAGGCCCGAGGCGTGCACGAAGCGGGCGCTGGCCTGGTTGATCTCGGCGTTCTCGTTGGCGATCCGCACCGACGGCGCGTCGATATCGGTGCCGACGGCGACGCGCGATCCGGTCTTGGCCGCGGCGATGGCCAGCACGCCCGTGCCGCAGCCGACGTCCAGCACCCGCTCGAAGCTTTCGCGCTTGAGCAGTTCGTCAAAGGCCAGAAGGCAGCCCACGGTCGTGCCGTGGTGGCCGGTGCCGAAGGCCGCGCCCGCGTCGATCTTCAGATTGACCTTGTTGACCGGCACCCGGCCCTGATCGTGCGCCCCATAGACGAAGAAACGCCCCGCCTCGACCGGCGGCAGGCCCGACAGCGACATGGCCAGCCAGTCGGCGTCGGCCAGCTTCTCCATTATGACCGTCAGGCCCTCGTGGGCCGACAGGGTCGCCTCGATGCCCTCGGCCTCCTCATCGGTGGTCGGGAAGGCGTCGATGCGCCAGATGCCCTTGTCCTCGTCTTCCTCGAGGATCGAATAGGTCGCGCCTTCCAGCAGGACGTTCTCGTCCAGCGCCGAGGCGGCGGTTTCTGCAACAGCACGGGGGCCCCGCGCGATAATCTGAACAGCGGACTCGGACATTTCTCAAACGCCGCTATGATCACGAATCGAGACACGCGCTGGCGTGCGCTCCATCGCCAGCAATCGCAACATCCGAGGGGTCGGGGAATTCATGGCCAAAGCACCGTCTAAGTCGAGTACCGCCAAACCGGCAGCGTCCGCTGCTTCCAAGCCCAAACCGGCCGCGAAGTCGAGTGCCGCGAAGCCCGCCGCCGCAAAACCCGCCGCCAAGGCTGCTGCTCCCAAGCCGGCCGCCAAGGCTCCGGCCAAGCCCGCCGTGAAGGTTTCGGCCCCCGCCAAGGCCGCTGCGCCGAAGGCCGCGGCGACCAAGGCTCCGGCCAAGGCTGCCGCGAAGCCCGCCGCCAAACCGGCCGCCAAGGCCGCTGCCGCGCCCAAGGCTGCGAAGGCTGCCGCCCCGAAGGCCGCGCCGAAGCCCGCCGCCGCCCCCAAGACCGCCAAGCCGGCTGCGAAGCCGGCCGCCAAGGCCGCCACTCCGAAGGCTGCCGCTCCGAAGGCCGCCGCTGCGCCGAAGGCCGCTCCGGCGTCCAAGCCCGCCGCTGCTCCGGTCGCCCCGGCTCCGACGCCCGCGCCGACCCCGGCTCCGGCCGCCGCCGCTCCGGCTGCTGCGCCCGCCGCCGCCCCGGCGCCCAAGCCCGCCGAGAAGGGCTTCTTCGCCAAGCTGCTGGACGGCATCTTCGGCAAGTCCAACTGATCGCGCTGAAATGACGAAGGCCCCGGGGATCTCTCCCCGGGGCCTTTTTCATGTCGCTGTTCGGCGGCCTATTCCGGCAGGTCTTCCGCCAGGATGGCCATTTCGAACATGAAGCTGCCCGCCTCATCCTCGTCCTCGAACACCACGCCGATGAACTCGTCGCCGACATAGACCTCGGCCGAGTCGGCCGGCTTGCCGCGCGGCTTCACGATGATGCCGCCGGTGTTGAAGGTGCGCTTCAGGTGCGTCTCGACGCGCTTCATGTCGTGGGCGTTCATGGGAGGTCCTCGGTGTCCTGGAATTTGGCGCGGACCCTAGAGAAAGGGGGGCGTCAGGGGAAGCCTTCAGGCCTCAGTGACCAGAAGGGAGCTGTTCGTAACGAACTCCAGCCCATCACCCTCAAGATATAACCCGGCCGTATGCCCATGAGGGAGGAGTTCAACGCGAGCTGTTTCCGAATCTCTTGTCGTGATCGCCCTAACTGTCAGCGACACTGCCCTGACGTTCACCGGGTCAGCAGCGTGGCTCCCGGCAAGTATGCCGTCCCGAGCCTGCGGCGCCTCATAACTCCAGATGAACCGATCACCGACATCTACGGATTTCTGATTATTCGGGACAGCCAAGACAACCGTGCGACCGCCCCGGTCCTTCGTCACCATCTGGACGAAGACTTCTGTCCCATCACGGTTCAATGACGCCCCCACCGCCGCCTCAGATCACAAAATCATACACGATGTCGGCCAGCGTATGGTCCATGGTCCGGGCCGGGGTCGCCTCGGTCGGGCAGTTGACCAGCCGCGCCGGAACGCCCGCCACGGTACAGCCCGCCGGCACCGGCTTCAGCACCACCGAGCCTGAGGCCACCTTGGCGTAGTCGCCGACAGTGATGTTGCCCAGCACCTTGGCCCCGGCGCCCAGCAGGACGCCCTTGCCGATCTTGGGGTGGCGGTCGCCACGGTCCGCGCCGGTGCCGCCCAGGGTCACGCCGTGCAGCATGGAGACCTCGTCTCCGACCACCGCCGTTTCGCCGATGACGATGCCGGTGCCGTGGTCGAAGAACAGGCCCGCGCCCAGCTTCGCCGCCGGATGGATGTCGATCTGGAACAGCTCCGACATCCGGCTTTGCAGGTGGAAGGCCAGGGTGTCGCGGCCCTGCGTCCACAGCCAATGGCTCACCCGGTGCGCCTGCAGCGCCTGGAAGCCTTTGAAATACAGGAACGGTTGCAGCAACGAGCGGATCGCCGGATCGCGCTCGGCCACGGCCTGAAGGTCGGCCTCGGCGGCGGCGACAATGGCCGGGTCGCTGGCGAAGGCGTCGCGGCAGACCTCGCGGATCGACATGGCGCCCAGTTCGGCGTCGCCCATCTTGCGCGCGATCTGGAAGCTGAGCGCCGAGGCGAAGTCGCCGTGCGACAGCACCACCGCATTCATTTGCGAGGCCAGATGCGGCTCCTCGCGCGCCGCCTCTTCCGCCGCATTGCGCAGCAGGGTCCAGGCGTCCGGTTCGGCGGCGACCACTTCGAGCTTGGGCATCATGGGCTCCATCAGGCGGCGATCATACGCTGGCCAGCATGGCCTCCGCCAGTTCGGGCGGCAGTTCACCCTCTCGCGCCATATGATAGGCCCTAAGCACTGTCGCGAGGGTAAACATGTCCCGGATCGACCCGCGCCCGATCTCGCGCAGCAGATCGCCGAACGGCACGCGGATCACGCGGATGATCTCGGTCTCGTCCGGCGCCACCGGCACCTCGGTGAAGTCCCAGGCCAGCCAGGCCATGGCCCGCTCGTCGGTGATCGAGTTCGACATCTCGGCGCGATAGGCCAGCTGCCATTGCGCCGCCGCCAGACCGGCCTCCTCGGCCAGTTCCCGCTTCGCCCCCTCCAGCGGGTCCTCGCCATAGGGGGCGCCGCCCTCGGGCATCTCCCACGACCAGTTCATCAGGGCGAAGCGCTGCTGGCCCACCAGGGTCACCGTCCCGTCCGCATGCAGGGGCAACACGCCCACCGACATGTTCTGCGGCCGCATGACCATATAGTCGGCCTTGTGCCCCGTCGGCGCGGTCGCGTCGTGCCGGGTCAGCTTCATCCATGGGCTCTCGAAGAAGACGCTGTGGCCCGCATCCTTCCACGGCGGCGGGCGGTCGCTTCCATCGTCCCACAGCGGGGTCGGGCGGTCCTTGTCGAAGGCGTCACGGGAGTCGGTCATGGTCCGGGTATGGCGCACTGCCGCTCGGACGACTAGCTACACCTCATGACAGACACCGATCTGGGCGCAGCCCTGCCCCTCCCCGTCGCCTCCGCCGACTTCCAGGACCGGCTGGCCCGCCGTCGCTCGGCCCCGGCCCAGAGCCTGACCGGCCCCGGCCCATCGCGCGAGGAAATCGAGCGCATCCTCCTGCTCGGCGCCCGCACCCCGGACCACGGCAAGCTCTTCCCCTGGCGCTTCGTGGTCATGGGCCCGCAGAGCCGCGCCGATTTGGCCGAGAAGCTGCTGCCGCTCGCCGACGGCCAGCCCGGCCCCGACAAGGCCCGCAAGGTGCTGAGCAAGCTCACCGCCCCGCCCCTGACCATCCTGGTCATCTGCTCGCCGGTCGACAGCCAGAAGGTCCCGGTCTGGGAGCAGCACCTGTCCGCCGGCGCCGTCTGCATGAACCTCGAACACGCCGCCAACGCGCTCGGCTATTCGGCCAGCTGGATCACCGACTGGTACAGCTATAACGCCGCCGCCATGGCCCTGTACGGCGTCCAGCCGGGCGAACAGGTCGCGGGCTTCATCCACATCGGCACGTTGGCGGAGGCCCCGCTGGAGCGCCCGCGCCCGAATCTGGCCGAGCGGACCCAGTACCTGCCTTAGAGCAGCAGTTCGCGGACCTGCAGGATGGTGGCCACGGCGAACAGCAGGGTCACCACCACCGTGGCGACGATCAGCAGGTCTTCAGTGCGGTCGCGGGGCTTGCGCATCCGCGCAGCCTGCGGAGATTCGCGTTATCCGACCATGCCGTTCACATAGCGGCTGTGCAGCAGCGGCTTGCCCAGCCAGTAGCAGAGCTCGGCCGGGCGGCTGATGTCCCAGACGGCCAGATCCGCTGCCTTGCCGACCTCGATCGTGCCGACGCCGGTCAGGCCCAGCGCCTTGGCCGCCACCCGCGTCGCCCCGGCCAGCGCCTCCTCCGGCGTCAGGCGGAACTGGACGCAGGCCAGGTTCAGCGCCGCCGTCATCGAGGCCACCGGAGAGGTGCCGGGATTGCAGTCCGTCGCCACCGCCATTTCCACCCCGTGCCGACGGAACAGGGCCACCGGCGGCAGGGTCGTCTCGCGCAGCATCAGGAAGGCGCCCGGCAGCAGCACGGCGACCACCCCCGCTTCCGCCATCGCCTTCACGCCCGTCTCGGTCGTGTGCTCCACATGGTCCGCCGACAGGGCGTCATACTTCGCCGCCAGCGCCGCCCCGCCGCCGTCCGACAACTGGTCGGCGTGCAGCTTGACCGGCAGGCCCAGCGCCTTCGCCTTCTCGAACAGGCGCGACACTTCTTCGGTGGTGAAGGCGATCGGCTCGCAATAGGCGTCGACCATGTCGACCAGCCCCTGCGCATGGGCCTCCGGCAAGATTCCGTCGATGGCCAGATCGACATAGGCGCCGCGATCCGCCTTCAGCTCTGGCGGCACGGCGTGAAGGCCCAGATAGCTGGTCCGCACCCGCACCCCCGCCTCGCGCCCGATCCGCCGCGCCACGCGCAGCATGGCCAGCTCGCTCTCCCGATCCAGCCCGTAGCCGGACTTGATCTCCACCGTCGTCACGCCCGTGGCCTTCAGCCCCTCCAGCCGCGACAGGGCCGACGCGTAGAGTTCGTCCTCCGACGCCGCCCGCGTGGCCTTCACCGAGGAGACGATGCCGCCTTCGGCCCGCGCTATCTCCTCATAGGTCGCCCCGCCCAGCCGCTGCTCGAACTCGCCCGACCGGTCGCCGCCGAACACCAGATGCGTATGGCAGTCGATCAGACCCGGCGTGACCCAGCGCCCGTCCAGCCGCTCGACCGCGTCCGCCGCCGGCGCCTCCGCCTCCGGCCCGACCCAGGCGATCTTCCCGTCGCGGATCAGGATGGCGGCGTCCTCCATGGCTCCGTAAGGCGCACCGGGAACCATGGTCGCCACATGGCAGTCGGTCAGTAGAAGGGTGCTCATCGGACCTCCAGCCGCGCGGGAGAGAAGCGGGCGACCAGATCATAGGCCTGCCCGGGAAAGGTCTGCCACGCCCAGGTCACGCCCCGGCCGTCGGCCCAGGTCCGGCGCTCCAGCTTCAGACAGGCCTCGCCCACCGCCAGATCCAGCCTCAGGGCCGTCTCCCGGTCCGCCGCCACCGCCGCGATCCGGTGTTCGGCCTCGGTCCACGGCGCCCGCTTCAGAAGCCAGCCGCCCGGCGACACCGTCTCGAAATCCTCACCCGCCGCCTCCGGCGTCGCCTCCAGCCCGATCAGGCGCCGTTCCAGCGCGAACGGCGCGCCATCGGCCCGGTGCAGGCAGGCCACCGCCACCACCCGCTCGCCCAGCCAGGCCTCATCGGCCGTCGTCGCCCGTTCGGACCGCTCCAGCCGCTCATAGCCATAGGCCATGCCGCGCGCCGCGATCTCGGCGGCGATGTCGGGAATGTCCAGCACGGCGGAATGCACGGGCGGCCGCGCCACCACGGATCCCGCCCGGCGCCGCCGCACGATCAGCCCGCGCGCCGACAGGTCCGTCAGCGCCTTGGACACCGTCATCCGCGCGCAGCCGTATTCCGCCTGCAGTTCGGCCTCCGTCGGCACCCGAGCGCCGGGCTGCCACTCGCCCGACAGGATGCGCCGTTCGATGTCCGCGCCGATCCGGCGATGCAGCGAACTCATCCGCCCAGCACGGCGTCCAGCGCCCGGCGATAGCGCGCCTCGATGGCGTCGCGACCCACATGGCGACCGTTCTCGACCACCGCCCGCCCCCGCCGCCAGACCGTGCGGATCGCCCGCTTCGGCCCGGCGAACACCAGACTGTCCAGCAGGGCGTCGTCGCTCCGGCCCGCATAGGCCAGGTCATCCGTCTCCAGCGAGACGAAGTCCGCCGCCTGCCCGACCGCGATCCCGGTCGTCCCTTGGGTCGCCTGCGCCCCGCCCGCCAGCGCGCGCCTGTACAGGGTCCCGCCGGTCGAGGCTTCCTTGTCCGCCAGCACCGCCCGCCCGCGCCGCGTCAGCCGCTGGCTGTACTCCAGCGCCCGCAACTCGCCCCCCGCGTCGATCAGCACGTTCGAGTCGGTCCCGACCCCGAAGGTCCCGCCCTGGGCGAAGAAGTCCACCGCCGGGAAGACGCCGTCGCCCAGATTGGCTTCGGTCACCGGGCACAGGCCCGCCACGGCGCCGCTCCGCGCCATCCGCGTCGTCTCGTCCGCCGTCAGATGGGTCGCGTGGATCAGGCACCAGCGCCGGTCCAGCCCGACATTGTCCAGCAGCCACTGCACCGGCCGCGCGCCGGACCAGCCTAGGCAGTCCTGCACTTCCTTCGTCTGCTCCGCCGCATGGATGTGCACCGGCCCGCCGCCCGCCATCGGGACCACGGCCGCGATCTCCTCCGGTGTCACCGCCCGCAGGCTGTGCGGCGCCACGCCGACCACGGCATCCGGCAGGCTGGAGGCGATCCTCCGGCTTTCATCCATCAGCTTGGAGAAGCCGTCGATGTTATTGATAAAGCGGCGCTGTCCGTGCGCGGGCGGCGTCCCGCCGAAGCCCGCATGGGCATAGAAGACCGGTAGCAGGGTCAGGGCGATCCCCGTCTGGTCCGCCGCCGCTGCGATCCGTCCCGCCAGCTCGCCCCGGTCCGCATAGGCCTGCCCGTCCGGGTCATTGTGCAGATAGTGGAACTCCCCCACCCGGGTGAAGCCGCCTTCCAGCATCTCGGCAAACGCCAGCGCCGTGATCGCCTCGATCTCCTCCGGCCCGCCCCGGTCGAGGAAGCGATACATCAGCGCTCGCCACGACCAGAAGTCGTCGCCCTCGTTCGGCCCGCGCTCTTCCGTCAGCCCGGCCATGGCCCGCTGGAAGGCATGGCTGTGCACGTTCGACAGGCCCGGCAGGACCACGCCCAGATCGGCCTCGCCCGGAGCCTGAACCGCATCGGTCTCCACCGCCGAGACCGCCCCGTCGGCGACAGTGATCCTCACATTCCCGGCCCAGCCCTCCGGCAGCAGGGCGCGAGAGAAAAACAGGCTGTGGGCGGCGACTTCCGGCACTGGACAACTCTCCATCGACCCGAATATGTCTATACATAATCGAGACCCTGACAAGACGGAGGCGAGCATGAGCGACTGGCTGACGGTGACGCCCGGCGATGCGCCCCTGATCGTCGCCTTCCCCCACACCGGCACGGATATCCCGGGGGCCATCGAGGCCCGGATGGTCGACCCCTGGCGCGCCCGCAAGGACGCCGACTGGTGGATCGACCGCCTCTACGCCTTCGCCGGCGAGCTCGGCGCCACGACCGTCCGCACCGCCATTTCGCGCAGCGTCATCGACGTGAACCGCGATCCCTCGGGCCAGTCCCTCTACCCCGGCATGACCACCACGGGCCTGTGCCCCACCGAGACCTTCGACGGCGAGCCGCTCTACAAGCCCGGCCAGGAGCCCGATGCGGTCGAAATCGAGGCGCGCCGCACCGAGTTCTTCGATCCCTACCACGCCGCCCTGATGGCCCAGATCGAGCGCCTCTCGGCCAACGGCCCCGTCGTCCTCTACGACGCCCACTCCATCCGCTCGCACGTCCCGCGCCTGTTCGACGGCCAGCTGCCGCAGTTCAATATCGGCGACAACGGCGGCGTCACCTGCGATCCGGCCCTGACCGCCGCCGTCGAGGCCGCCTGCATCGCCTCGGGCGACAGCCATGTCGTCAACGGTCGCTTCAAGGGCGGCTGGACCACCCGGCATTATGGCCAGCCCGCCAAGGGAACCCATGCGATCCAGATGGAACTCGCTTGCCGCGGCTATGTCGACGAGCCCGCCGTCATCGACGCATCGAGCTGGCCCACCCCGTTCGACGCCGCCCGCGCCGCCCCCCTCACGCGCACCCTGCGCGACGTCCTCACCGCCGCCCGCGACTTCGCGATCAGCCAGCGAGCCTGACCATGACCTCCAACACCCGCATCGTCCGCTCGCCGCGCGGTCTCGAGATGACCGCCAAGACCTGGGCCGCCGAGGCCGCCCTGCGCATGATGATGAACAACCTCGATCCCGAGGTCGCCGAGCGCCCTGAAGACCTCGTCGTCTATGGCGGCATCGGCAAGGCGGCCCGCAACTGGCAGGCTTTCGACACCATCGTCGAACAACTCCGCGCGCTCGAGGCCGACCAGACCCTGCTGGTCCAGTCGGGCAAGCCGGTCGGCGTCTTCCGCACCCATGCCGACGCCCCGCGCGTCCTGATCGCCAACTCCAACCTGGTCCCGAAATGGGCGACCTGGGACCACTTCAACGAGCTCGATAGGAAGGGTCTGGCCATGTACGGCCAGATGACCGCCGGCTCGTGGATCTACATCGGCACTCAGGGCATCGTTCAGGGCACCTATGAGACCTTCATGGAGGCCGGTCGCCAGCACTACGGCGGCGACTGGTCGGGCAAGTGGATCCTGACCGCCGGCCTCGGCGGCATGGGCGGCGCCCAGACGCTGGCGGCGACCATGGCGGGCGCCTCCTGCCTCGCTATCGAATGCCAGCGCAGCCGCATCGAGATGCGTCTCCGGACGCGCTACCTCGACGTCATGGCCGAAACGCTGGATGAAGCGCTGGCCCTGATGGAAGACGCCAAATCGACCGGAAAAGCCATATCCGTCGGCCTGTTGGGCAACGCGGCTGAAGTCCTGCCTGAACTGGTCAAGCGCGGTGTGCGCCCCGATCTGGTCACCGACCAGACCAGCGCCCACGACCTCGTCAACGGCTACCTGCCCATCGGCTGGACCGTCGCCGAGTGGGAGGACAAACGCCAGTCCGACCCCGCCGCCGTCGAGGCCGCCGCCCGCCAGTCCTGCGCCGTCCACGTCCAGGCCATGCTCGATTTCGAGGCCATGGGCATCCCGGTCACCGACTACGGCAACAACATCCGTCAGGTGGCCTTCGACGCGGGCGTCGCCAACGCCTTCGACTTCCCCGGCTTCGTTCCGGCCTACATCCGCCCCCTCTTCTGCCGCGGCGTCGGCCCCTTCCGCTGGGCCTCCCTGACCGGCGATCCGGAAGACATCCGCAAGACCGACGCGGCGATGAAAAAGCTCTTCCCGGACAACGCGGGCCTGCACCGCTGGCTCGACATGGCCGGCGAGCGCATCGCCTTCCAGGGCCTGCCCGCCCGCATCTGCTGGATCGGTCTGGGCGACCGCCACCGCGCCGGCCTGATGTTCAATGACATGGTCGCCTCGGGCGAGCTCTCGGGCCCCATCGTCATCGGCCGCGACCATCTCGACTCCGGCTCGGTCGCCAGCCCCAACCGCGAGACCGAGGCCATGATGGACGGCTCCGACGCCGTCTCCGACTGGCCCCTGCTCAACGCCCTGCTCAACACCGCCTCGGGCGCCAGCTGGGTGTCGCTCCACCACGGCGGCGGCGTCGGCATGGGCTACAGCCAGCACTCGGGCGTCGTCATCGTCGCCGACGGCACGCCGGAAGCCGCCGCCCGCCTCGAACGCGTCCTCTGGAACGACCCCGCCACCGGCGTCATGCGCCACGCCGACGCGGGCTACGAGATCGCCAAACAGGCCGCCCGCGAACATGGCCTGAACCTGCCCTCCCTCTAGAGCCCTCCCCCTCGAGGGGGGAGGGTTGGGTGGGGGTGGTCGCACACTCTTTCCCGCTTCTTACAAAAGGCTCCGTCGCCTCGCGCGCCAGACCTTCAACTGACTGCCACCACCCCATCCCCGGCCCTTCCCCCTTGAGGGGAAGGGAGAAGGATCGAGATGACCCACATCACCATCGGCCAATCCCCGCTCACCCTGCCGCAACTCCGCGCCGTGCTCGAAGGCCCGGTCACGGTCAGCCTGACCGACACAGCCTGGGCGAACGTCGAAAAGGGCGCGGCCGTCGTCGCCGCCATCCTTGCCGAGGGCCGCACCGTCTATGGGATCAACACCGGCTTCGGCCTGCTGGCGAACACCAGCATCGCGCCGGAAGACCTTGAAACCCTTCAGAAGAACCTCGTCCTCAGCCACGCCTGCGGCGTCGGCGCCCCGCTGTCCGACGCGGTCACCCGCCTGCTGCTGGTGCTGAAGATCGCCAGCCTGTCAAAGGGTGCTTCGGGCGTCCGTCGCGGCACGCTGGAGGCCCTGATCGCGCTGGTGAACGCCGACATCCTGCCGTCCATCCCGTCCAAGGGCTCGGTCGGCGCCTCGGGCGATCTGGCGCCGCTGGCCCATATGTCCTGCGTCCTGATCGGCGTCGGCGAGGCCCGCCACAACGGCGAAGTCCTGTCCGCCGAGGCCGCCATGGCCCGCGTCGGCCTCAAGCCCGTCGTGCTCGGCCCCAAGGAGGGCCTGGCCCTGCTCAACGGCACCCAGTGCTCGACCGCCCTGGCGCTGGCGGGCCTGTTCGCCGCCGAGGCCTGCTTCGCCGCGGGCGTCGCCGCCGGCGCCCTGTCGGTTGATGCGCTCAAGGGCTCGGACGCCCCGTTCGATCCGCGCATCCACGCCCTGCGCGGTCAGCCGGGCCAGATCGACGTCGCCGCCCGCCTGCGCGCCCTGATCGCCGGCTCGGCCATCCGCGACAGCCACCGCCACGACTGCGCCAAGGTGCAGGACCCCTACTCCCTGCGCTGCCAGCCCCAGGTCATGGGCGCCACCCTCGACGTGCTGCGCAACGCCGCCGCCATGCTGGTGCGCGAGGCCAATGCCGTGACCGACAATCCGCTGGTCTTCATCGACGACGGGGATGTCATCTCGGGCGGCAACTTCCACGCTGAACCTGTTGCTTATGCTGCAGATCAGATCGCCATGGCCCTGTGCGAAATCGGCAACATCTCCGAGCGCCGCACCGCCATCCTGGTCGATCCGAAGATGAGCGAACTGCCCGCCTTCCTGGTCAAGGAAAGCGGCCTGAACTCCGGCTTCATGATCGCCCAGGTGACCGCCGCCGCCCTCGTGGCCGAGAACCGCATGGTCGCCCACCCCTGCGTCATCGACACCGTGCCGACCAGCGCCAACCAGGAAGACCACGTCTCCATGGCCACCCACGGCGCCCGCCGCCTGCTCGACATGGCCGAGAACACCGCCACCGTCGTCGGCATCGAACTGCTGGCCGCCGCGCAGGGCTTGGACTTCCACCGCCCTCTGACCTCTTCGCCCGATCTGGAGCAGGTCTGGAGCATCGTCCGCGAAGCCGCCGAGCCCTACGTCTCCGACAAATACTTCGCCCCGGACATAGCGCGGGCCACGGCGACGGTGCGCGCGGGCCGGTATCGCGTGTTCGCCGCGGACCTGCTTCCGTCGGCGTAGTTTCATTCCCCTCTCCCTCTGGGAGAGGGCTTAAGGCCTTTGAGAGGGAAGCGATCAGGGTGAGGGCCGTCCGCCAGCATTCGGCGTAAGCCGCAACTCCTTGTCATCCCGGCCGACGCGAAGCGGAGAGCCGGGACGGGACGGCCCAATTGTCTCCCCCCGCCCGGAAGCCGCGCCAGCGGTTATCCGGGCGACGGCTGGCGGCGCGCTCCGGCGGGCAAGATCAAGCGTGTGGCTACGCGTCTTCCGGCTCAGCCCTGCGGGCTGTCCGGAAGGGGGAAACAGAGACACCACCACCGTCCCGGCTCTCCGCTTCGCTACGGCCGGGATGACAAGCTCGGACCCTACGACCAAATTTGACGCATCGGCATGTCAGACTGTGATCCGGTCTTTGACATCGCGGTCCGTGACGCTCCCTTTGGGTTGAGCACAGGCTGAATGCCCCGCCGCACCGAAACCCTCGCCGAGCCCCCGTCGCCCGGCTCCCGGCCTTATGCCCGACGCTCTCCGTCACGGTTGAAACGCCCCTCAGCCACCCCGTCTCACGCGAAAATGCGCACCATGTGCACTCGCTTTTTTTCCGAGTGCACTTTTCAGGCTTCCAGCGGCGCCCGCGCCAGCGCCGTCAGGTTCGCCGAGCCGGTGCAGAAGCACACCGTCCGCATCTGCCGGATCACCGTCTGGAAATGCGCCACCACCGCCTCGGTCGAGACCATGGCGGCGTCCAGCACCCCCGCCGCCTGACCGACCATGTCGGCCCCCAGCCGGATCGCCCTGGCCGCATCCACCCCGTCGCGGATGCCGCCCGAGCCGATGATCAAGGTCCGGGGACAGGCCGCCCGCGCCTCGGCGATGGCTCGCGCCGTCGGAATGCCCCAGTCGGCGAAGGCGGCGGCGTGGCGCTTGTCCGCCTCCGCCCCGGCCCGCTCGCCCTCGACCAGCGCCCAGTTCGAGCCGCCCGCCCCGGCCACGTCCAGCGCCGCCACGCCCATCTCGGCCAGCCGCTTGCAGGTCGCCGCCGACAGGCCCGCGCCGGTCTCCTTGACCACCACGGGGAAGTCCGCCGCCCGGATCAGCGCTTCCAGCGCCGCGCCCACGCCCCACCAGTCCCGATCGCCCTCGGGCTGACAGGCCTCCTGCAGCGGGTTCAGGTGCACGATCAGGGCGTCGGCGGCCACCATGTCCACGATCCGCCGCGCCTCGTCGGGGCCGACCCCCCGGGTCAACTGGGCCGCGCCGATATTGGCCAGGATCGGGGTGTCGGGCGCCTTCAGCCTCAGGGCCATGTCCAGCCCCGGCGTGCCCGCTTCCGCCTCAAGCGCCGCCCGCTGCGAGCCGACCGCCAGGGCGATGCCCAGCGACTGGGCGGCCTCCGCCAGCCGGGCGTTGATCGCCTCGGCCCGCGCCGGTCCTCCGGTCATCGAGCTGATCAGCAGCGGCGCCTTCAGCCTTCGCCCCAGGAAGTCGGCGCCCAGGTCGATCTTGCCGTAGTCGAGATCCGGCAGGGCCTCATGGACGAAACGCACCGCATCCAGTCCGCTGTCCCGCCCGTGCCGTGCCTTGCCCGACAGGATGACGTCCAGATGCTGGTCCTTGCGAGCGACGATATCGGTCATCAACGGCTCCGAAGCCGTCAGGGCTTCTTCTCGACGATCAGGGCGTAGGACCCCGTCTGGCCCTGTTGGAACGTCCCGGCGCGGATTTCGTACACGCCGTCCTCCGGCGCGGTCCATTCCAGCTTGGCGTGGGTGTCCGACAGGCCGTCGTCGTCCGACGCCAGACCCTCGAAGCTCTCCTCCTCGCCCTCGCCCGGCCGACCGATGGTCAGGTAGCTGTCGACTTCGTTGGAGACCATCAGGATGATCAGCTTCTCGTCTTCCTTCACCGTCACGCGGTAGGCGTCATAGAAGCTGTTGTCGTCGGCGGTGGCGTCGCTCTCGGTCAGCACCCCATGCGCGGTCGTGCCGATCAGCAGGCTGCCCGGCCGCGGCTGCGGGCCCCGGTCCTGCAGTTCCAGCGAGTACAGGCCCTTGCCGTCCGACCCCAGCGGCGAGGCGCGCAGCACATAGCGGCCGTCGGTCGGCAGGGTGAAGTTCAGGCGCGAGTCCGTCCCCTCGCCCAGGCCGTCGTCGTCCTGCGCCAGCGGGCTGAACTCACCCTCGGCATTGCCGATCTGCAGATAGGTGTCGAAGTCGCCCGAGCGCATGATGGCCCGGACGCGCTGGCCCTCGCGGCCCTCGAAGACGAAGGCGTCATATCCGCGGTCGTCGTTGTCGCGGGAGTCGGCCTCGCCGATCTCGCCTTCCAGCGTCGTGCCGAAGGCCAGCGGCTGGGGCGGCTTGTCAGGCGCCACCTCGGTGATCGACAGGCTGTAACGGCCCCGCGAGTCCGAGAAGGCCCGCGCCTCGATAACGTAGGCGCCGGTCTTGGGCAGGGTGAAGACCAGACGCGAGTTGGTCCCCTCCGGCCCGCCGTCGTCGTCCGTCGCCAGGCTGACCTGGTTCTCGTCGAACAGCTCGATGAAGGTGTCGAAGGCGCTCGAGGTCATGTCGATGCGGACCCGCTGGCCCTCGCGCCCGCTGAAGCGGTAGGCGTCGGCCCGCACCTCATTGGCGCTCAGCCCGTCGCTGTCGGTCAGCTCGCCGCGCACCGTGTCGCCGATCCGGATTCCCTGCGCCGGGATCGGCGCCGGGCCTTCGGACAGGGTCAGGCTGTAGGCGCCGCTCGCCTCGGTGTTCAGCGGCACGGCCCGGATCACATAGGCGCCGGTCTCCGGCAGGGTGAAGACCAGCCGCGAGTTCAGCCCGGCCTCCGCGCCGTCGTCATTCATGGCCAGTTGGGTGAAGACCCCGTCCACGGTCCGGCCGATCACCACCGTCGGGTCGAAGGCGTCGCTGTCCAGCGCCAGCTGGATCCGGTCGCCCTGACGCCCGCTGAAGGTCCAGGCCTGATAGCGGCCGCCGTCGTCGGTCTCCGGGTCGCCGTCGCCGATGTCGCCCTGCACCGTCTGCCCCAGGGTGATGGCGCCCGGTTCTGGCGGAGCCTTGGCCGGCTCCCGCTCGGTCAGGCTCAGGGTATAGGCGCCGCCCTCGATCCCCGACAGGGTGCGGGCGCGCAGGATGTAGACGCCGTCCGCCGGGGCGGTGAAGCGCAGGCGCGAGTGGGTGCCCTCGCCCAGGCCGTCGTCGTCGCTGGCGATCGGATCGCCATCCTCGGCCTCGGTCCGGACCTCCAGATAGGCGTCGAACATGTCGGCGCGCAGGATGGCCTCGAACCGCTGGCCCGCGGTCGCGGTCACGGCGTAGCGGTCATAGCGATAGGCGTCTTCCGGGGCCGTGGCGTCGCCGTCGGCGATCTCGCCCTCGATCTGGTCCCCCACCGCCAGGGGCTGCGCCTCCTGCGCGAAAGCGGGCCCCGCGACGGCGGCGACGAGCGCCAGACTGCTGACGGCGGCTAGAATGGTCGATCGGCGCATACGCGTATCCCCTGGGAGTCGGTGACGATCATAGACGCCGAACCCGCCCCTCTGTAAATCGCGCGCACCGCACGATTCCTGACTATTGGAGCCGAGACCCATGACGGCCGACCCCGCCCGCGCGACCCTGATTGACGGCAAGGCCTTCGCGGCCGGTCTGGTGGATCGCGTCGCCGCCGCCTCCGCCCGCCTCGAAAGCGCCCATGGCGTGAAGCCGGGACTGGCGGTCGTCATCGTCGGCGAGGACCCCGCCAGCCAGATCTATGTCCGGAACAAGGGCGAGACGACCCAGCGGGCCGGCATGCGCTCCGACACCCACCGGCTGCCCGACACGACGACTCAGGCCGAGCTTCTGGCCCTGATCGCCGACCTGAACGCCGACGCGGGCATCCACGGCATCCTCGTCCAGTTGCCCCTGCCAGGCCACATCGACAGCAGCGCCGTGCTGGACGCCATCGACCCGGACAAGGACGTCGACGGCTTCCACGTGGTCAACGCCGGCCGTCTGGCCGTCGGCCTGCCGGGCCTCGTGCCCTGCACCCCGCTGGGCTGCATCATGCTGCTGCGCGCCGAGCTGGGCGACCTGACCGGGCTGAACGCCGTGGTCGTCGGCCGTTCCAACATCGTCGGCAAGCCGATGGCCCAGCTTCTGCTGGCCGAGAGCTGCACCGTCACCATCGCCCACTCGCGCACGAAGGATTTGCCCGCCCTGTGCCGCACCGCCGACATCGTCGTCGCCGCCGTGGGCCGTCCGGAGATGGTGCGCGGCGACTGGATCAAGCCGGGAGCCACCGTCATCGACGTCGGCATCAACCGCGTCCCGTCCAAGGACCCGGTCAAGGCCGCCGAGGGCAAGACCCGCGTGGTCGGCGATGTCGCCTTCGACGAGGCCGCCGCCGTGGCCGGTCGCATCACCCCGGTGCCCGGCGGCGTGGGTCCCATGACCATCGCCTGCCTGCTGGCCAACACCTATACCGCCGCCTGCCGCAGCATAGGTGTGGACGCCGAGTCGCTGGACGCTTGAACCGGAACGAGTCCGGCCCAATAGTCTTTCTCAACGCAGTCTGAGGAGACGCCAGTGATCCGGATTTCGCCCCGTGTAGCGGCTGTCGCCGCCGTGGTCGTTCTCGCCCCCGCCGTCACTGGCTGCGGCATCAACGCCATCCCGACCAAGGAAGAGGCGGCCAAGGCCCGCTGGGCCGACGTCCAGTCGCAGTATCAGCGCCGCGCCGACCTGATCCCCAATCTGGTCGCCACCGTTCAGGGCGCGGCGGTGCAGGAACGCACCACCCTGACCCAGGTCATCGAGGCCCGCGCCCGCGCCACCAGCGTCCAGGTCACGCCCGAGACCCTGAACGACCCGCAGGCCTTCCAGCGCTTCCAGGCCGCGCAGGGCGAGCTCTCGCATGCCCTTTCCCGCCTGCTGATGGTCACCGAGAACTATCCGCAGCTGCAGTCGAACCAGAATTTCCTCGCCCTCCAGTCCCAGCTGGAAGGCACAGAGAACCGGATCGCGGTCGCCCGGCGCGACTACAATGAGGCCGTTCGCGACTACAACACCTCGCTGCGCACCTTCCCGACCGTGCTCTGGGCCAAGACCATCCACGGCGGCTCGCAGCCGATGCAGACCTTCACCGCCACCGAGGCCGCCCAGTCGGCGCCCAATGTGAACTTCGACGCCCTGAACCCCGCCGCCTCTGCGCCGTCGGCGGCGCCGGGCTCCGCTCCGCCGGCCCAGTGAACCTTCGTCTCGCAGAGGGCTGGGCCTCACGCACGGCCGCGCTGGTCGCGGTCCTGCTGGCCGCCGTCTGGCTGGCCGCGACACCCGCCCTCGCGCAGAACGCTCCGCAGTTCCCGGCCCTGACCGGGCGGGTCGTCGACCGCGCCAATCTGCTCTCGCCTCAGGCCGAGGCGGCCCTGACCACCAAGCTGGAGGCGCTGGAGCGCGACACCACCGACCAGGTGGTCGTGGTCACCGTGCCCGACCTTCAGGGCCATCCCATCGAGGACTACGGCTACCAGCTGGGCCGTGCCTGGGGCATCGGCCAGTCGGCCAGCAACAACGGCGTCCTGCTGATCATCGCCCGCGACGAGCGCAAGGTGCGCATCGAGGTCGGCTACGGCCTCGAACCCGTCCTGACCGACGCCCTGTCAGCGGTGATCATCCACGACGCCATCCTGCCGCCCCTGCGTGAAGGCTTCTACGACCGGGGCGTCACCGCGGGGGTGGACGCCATCGACGCCCAGCTGCGGCTTGATCCCACCGAGGCCCGCGCCCGCGCGGCCGCGGCGGAGCGTCCGCAGTCCAACCTGCCCATCGGTCCGGCGGTGCTGATCGCGGTCGTCTTCCTGTTCCTGCTGCTCGGCCTGATCGGAAGCGCCTCGCGGCGCGGTCGTCGCCATCGCAGCAGCGGCCTGGGTCCCATCCTGATCTGGGCCGCCAGTGAGGCCATGCGCAACAGCGGTCGCGGCGGCGGAGGCTGGGGCGGTGGTGGAGGCGGCGGCTTCGGCGGCGGCGGCAGCTTCGGCGGTGGAGGCGCTTCGGGCGGATGGTGATGAAAGCAGACCCTGACGCCCACGCCCGCATCGCGGCGGCCATCGCCGACGCCGAACGGACCACCTCGGGCGAGATATTCTGTGTCCTGGCCCGGCAGGTCTCGTCCTATCGGGACGTCTCCTTCGGCTGGGCCGCGGCCGCGGCGCTGATCCTGCCGCTCGGCCTGATCCCGCTCGGCTTCGAGCCTGACTGGGTCCCCGGCCTGACCGACAGCTGGGAGGCCGCTCATCTGGCCGCCCGCGACGCCACCATCGGCCATGCGGTGACCGCCTACGCCCTGATCCAGGCGGCGATCTTCCTGACCGTCTTCCTGGTCACCTCCCTGCCCGGTGTGCGCCGCTGGGTCACCCCGCGCAGCGTCCGCCGCGCCCGCGTGCACAAGGCGGCCATGCAGCAGTTCCTCGCCCACGGCCTGCATGTGACCGAGGCCCGCACCGGCGTCCTGCTATTCGCCTCCCTGTCCGACCATCAGATCGAGGTCATCGCTGACGAGGGCATCCACTCGAAAGTCGACCAGACCGTCTGGGCCGAGGCCGTCGCCGCCCTGATCCGGGGCCTGAAGCGCCGCGATCCCGCCGCCGGCTTCGAAGCCGCCATCGCCCAGTGCGGCGGCGTTCTGGCCGAACATTTCCCGCCGTCGTCACGCGATCGCAACGAGATCGAGGACAAGCTGGTTATTATCTGACGCGCGCCCCGCCGCCTTGCCGTCCCATTCAGGGGCGAAAGGCCCGGACCGCCCGCCAAGGCCAGTTCGGAATTCCATGCCCCGCCTGATGACCTACAATGTGCACCGCTGCGTCGGTGCGGACCGCAAGCTGGACGTCAGCCGGATCGCGGGCGTGATCGCCGACTACGAGCCCGACATCGTCTGCCTGCAGGAGCTGGACGTCGGCCGCGCCCGCACCGGCTTCGTCGATCAGGCCAGCACGATCGCTGACCAGCTGGCCATGAGCTACCACTTCCACCCGGCCATGCGGGTCGAGGCCGAGCTGTATGGCGACGCCATCCTGACCCATCTGCCCGAACGCCTGATCCGCTCCGCCGCCCTGCCCACGGTGCGCGGGATTCCGGGGCTGGAGCCGCGCGGCGCCCTGTGGGTCGCCATCGATATCGACGGCGTCACCCTGAATGTCGTCAACACCCATCTGGGGCTGGTCCCGCGCGAGCAGCGGCTGCAGGCGGCGGCGCTTGTCGGCGACCAGTGGCTGGGCCACCCCGACTGCGTCGGCCCCACCCTGCTGACCGGCGACTTCAACGCGACCTCCCTGACCCGCCCCTATCAGACCCTGGTGCGCAAGCTGGCGGACTGCCAACGCACGCTGGGGCTCAAGCCGTCGGTGAAGACCTTCCCGTCCAGCTTCCCGGCCATCCGCATCGACCACTGCTTCACCAGCCCTGAGGTCGTGGTCACGGCGGTGTCGGCCCCCTTCTCGCCCCTGGCCCGCATGGCCTCGGATCATCTGCCCCTGATCGTCGACTTCGAGATCAGGTCTTAGGCGGCAGGCGGCGGTGCGAGGTCGCGCGCCGCTTCCACGGCCGGAAGGCGTCACGCACCGAGGTTGGGTCTCCCAGCTGGAACTCGGCGATCACCTGCTCGACCCGCGACGGCGGCGTCGCGCCCAGCGCCTGCATCCGCCCGGTGTCGAACTGCTGCACCGCCTGCCCGACCGAGCCGGTCAGGGCCTCCGCCGCCGCGAAGGCCTCGCTGTCCACGCCGATCCAGTGCCCCAGAGTGTGGTGACGGAAGTCCCGGATACGTTCACGCCCCGCCTCCGTCCCCGGCTCCACCGCCACGTCGCACTCGGTGTCAAAGCCCATGGACCGGTTGTTCAGGTTCGATGATCCGATACGCAGCACCGTGTCGTCATAGATCGACATCTTGGCGTGAACGATGATCCGCTCCCCCTCAGCCGTATGCGGCGCGAAGGCGAAGAAGCGGTTGTTGCGATCCGCCTGCTCCAGCCGGAACAGGACCTCGGAACGGGCCGTGTCCATCGTCAGGCGGTCGAACCAGCTCGGGCTGCCGCCCGTGGTGACCAGCACCACCTCCGGCCCGTCCCACTCCGCCAGCCGCTCGGCCAGCGCCGCCGCGATCACCGGCGAGGTGAAATACTGGTTCTCCAGATAGATCAGCTTCTTCGCCCTGCGGATGGCGTCCAGGTGCAGAGCCTCGTTCTCGCGCACCTCGGTGCGCTGGCCCCAGTCCGGCTCGGTGCGGGCGATGGCGAAGGGCGTGTTGGTCAGGTCAGGCTCGACGTTGTCCGGCCACGGATCGCCGGGCGCCTCGTCGACGATGGTCCGCTCGTCCGTCGCCAGCCGCCAGCGCTCGCGGGCCAGATCGCCCAGGGCCTTCGCCGCCGGACCGTCCACCACGCACATCACCTCATGTCGCGCGGGCGCGATCAGCCCCGAGGGCATGCAGCGACGCGGATCGCCGTCGAGATGCTCGCTGGAGTCCCAACGATCCACAGAAATGTCGCCCCCGCCGCAGAAGGCCACGGCGTCGTCGATGATCACCACCTTCTGGTGATGACAAGCGCCCGGGGCAGGCGGCGGATCAAGCCGGAACTCGACCATCCGCTTGCGGAACCACTGCTGCGCCCGCTGCGGGAAGAAGCCCTGCGAGGCGGCGATGACCAGCGGCGACTTCCAGATCAGCAGCCGTACATCCAGCTCGGGCCGGGATTTCACCAGCATCCGCAGCAGGTGGCCGATCTCATCCGTCGGCCCGGCGTTGGCGATGTCGGGATGCAGCCGCGTGCGGGGATCAAACTGCCAGCCCAGCAGGACGACGGACCGCTGCGCCTTGTCCAGCGCCGACCGCAGCGCCGAGAAATAGGCGGCGTTCTCCATCAGCACCGCGAAACGGTTCGCTGTCTCCACGCGCCAGCAATTCCGGCCCGGCGCGAATAGTTTCTCGTCGTGGTCTTCCATGCCGTTACGCCTGACCGATTCGCATGACGGCGGCATGCGCCTCCCCCGTCAGGAGACGCGCGCCCCGCCTTTCCGTTCCCATGCGGCGCTGTGCAGGGTCAATGGTGACGGTTTGTTCACGTCAGACAGATTGTTTCGCGAAAGGTTTCGGCGCATAACGTCGTCGTTCATTCGGGACAGGGGAGAGGTCGGCGATGCAAGCGCTGATCGAAATGATCGCCAGCTTCGTCGCCATGCTCGCCGTTGCGGCCCTGTCGCAATTCGGCCTGGACCTCAGCACGCCTCAAAAGCCCGAACGCGAAATCCACCGCGTCCGTGATTGCGGCGGAACCTCCCCCTCGGGCGTCATGATCGCCTCGGGTGACCACAAGCAAGAGTGCTGAAGCTCACCGGAATCGTCCGGGCTCGCCTTTGCTCTACGCCATTGACCCGTTAGGGTTCCTGAACCGCCGGGGGGCCTTGTCTTCCGACGGGCGTAAGCCTGATGCCGTTCGAGACGAGATCGCCGCCTTATGAAGCCCCCCCGCCAACGGCCGCCGCTGAACCTGTCCGACCCCGCGCCGGAGCCCGTGGTCGACCCGACCGCGACCCCGGTCGAGGCGGAGGCCGAGGCTGAGCCGACGCCGCCGCCCGCCAAGGCCGAGCGCCCGATGTCGGAGCGCCGTCGTCGCCGTCTGGCCGAGGAACAGCGTCTGGCCGCCGAGCGCGCCGCCGCCGAGGCTGAAGCCGCCGAACGCCCCGTCATCGAACCCTTTAAACTGCCCGACCCGGCCCCCGCCGAGGTCCGCGCCGATGTTCGCGCCCTGGCCGAAAGCGTCGACGCGCCGCCCGCGCCTGTGTCGCCCCCGCCCGCCCCGGCTCCGATCACCACGACCCGGCGTCGCGAAACACCGCAGCCGTCGGGCCGTCACGCCTATCTCGTCGCCGGCGTCGCCGCGGCCCTGTGGATCGGCGGCGTCGCCGCCTGGGCCGCCTTCGAGATCGGCTCGGGCTCGGTGGACCTCGAGCCGCTGCGCATCGCCGTCTACGCCCTGATCGCCCTGGCCCCCGCCGGCCTGGCCATCATGCTGGCCCACGCCGTGCGTCAGGGCGCCGGTCTGGCCGCCGAGACCAAGCGCGCCCGCGACCTCTCCGAGGCCCTGCTGGCCCCGACCGCCCTCGCCGCCCAGCAGACCGGCGAGGTGCTGCAGACCCTGCGCATGGACATCGACCAGGCCTCTCTGGCCGCCGAACGCGCGCGCAACGACATGGCCCTCCTGCGCGAGGCTTTGGCGCAGGAGACCAGCCGCCTGAACGAGGCCGCCGAGGTCGCCAGCCGCACCGCCCGCCGCCTGACCGAGCAACTCGGCGGGGAGCGCGACCAGATGCAGACGCTGGGCGCCGCGCTGGACAAACAGGCCACCGGCGTTCTGGACGCCGTCGAGCGTCAGTCCCGCATGGTGGTGGACGCCTCCGACCTGGCCCAGACCCAGCTGCGTGAGGCCGAAGCCGCCCTGGCCGCCCGCGCCGCCGATCTGGCCGCCGCCGCCGGCGAGGCCCAGGACGCCGCCCGCGTCGCCGCCGACGACCTGGCCCGCCAGACCCTGCGTCTCGAGAACGCCGGCTCCGGCGTCGCCGAACAGATCCAGTCGGTCGAGGAAGGCCTCGGCCAGCAGCGTGCCGCCCTGGTCACCGCCGCCTACGCCCTGCGCACCGATCAGGAGGACTTCTCCGCCCAGGTCGAGAGCCAGCGCGCGCAACTCATTGAGCAACTGTCTGCCGCCCGCACCGCCGCCGGAGAACTGGGCGAGACCTCGAACCGGACGACCGAGACGGTCAAGGATCTGGTCGAGGCCGCCACCGACCAGTTCAAGGCGCTGGTCGAGATGTCCCAGCGAGAGGCAGACGGGTTCGACGCCGCCACCAAGGTAGCGCTGGACCGCTTCGAGGCGCTCGCCGCCGAAGCTCGCGACGCCCTGGTCGAGGAGACCCGCCGGGCGCTCGCCGCCCTGCAGGCCACGGCCGAGGATTCCCGCATCGCCGCCAGCGAAGCCGCCGATCAGGCCCAGTTGCGCGCCGACCGCCTGGGCGAGGCCATGTTCGAGGCCGCCCAGAAGGCCGACGCCGCCGCCGAAACCCGCATCGACAGCGCCCGCCGCATCGTGGCCGAGAGCGGCCTGCTGGTCGATCAGGCCGGCGAGCGCGCCATCGAGAAGCTGGAGCTCACCGTCGAGCGCATGGACGCCGCCCTCGCCCGCATTGACGAGGCCATCGGTGATCTGGACGACCGCGCCGGTCGCCTGCCCGAGGAGGCCCGCAAACGGGTCGAGGAGGTGCGCAACACCGTCGAGGAAGGCCTCGCCGCCCTGTCCGCCGCCTCGCAGAAGGCCGCCGCCGACACCGAGGCGCTGGACGCCGGCTTCCAGGAGCGGGTGCGCCGCAACTACGACATGCTGACCGAGGCCGTGCGCCTGATGGGCGTGGTTTCGGGCGAGACCCCGACCACCCGTCGTCGCGAGCCCGCCGCCCCGCCGCCCGAGCCGGTGCGCCAGCCGCCCCGAGCCGACGACAAGGGCTTCGGCCTGCGCGGCCGCCTGAAGCTGGAGCCGACGCCGGGAACCACGCCCCCGGCCGGCGCCCTCGACTGGTCTGATCTGGTCGATGACGGTCTGGGCGAGGCCCCGCTGGACCTCGACACCCCTGTCATGCCCACGCCGGGCGGCGCGACGGACCTGGACTCTCTCGGCCAGCGGATCGTCACCGCCATCCGCCGCATGGGCGTCGACCCCAACGCCCTGCTGCCCCGCTCGCGGGTCGAGGAAGCGGCGCACGCCCTGACTGACCGGGATCCGGACCGCGCCCGCCAGATTGTCCGCCGCGTGGCCCCGGCCGCCGTGCGCAGCGTTTCGCGTCGTGTGCTGACGGATCCCGATCTGCGCGCCGACGCCGAAGCCTATGTCCGCGCCTTCGGTCGTGATCTGGCCGCCCAGGCGGCGGGCGGCGACGGCCCGGCGGTGCTGGGGCGGCTAACCTCGGACGGCGGCCGCGCCTTCATGCTGCTGGACGCCGCCATCGGCGACCTGGCCTGACCCTCAGAGCTCACCCACCATGTCCTTCAGGTCGAAAACCGGCGTTTTCAGCTTGACGCCGAAGGCCCTATGGCGACACCGTTCCCCCGCGTCACGTAACTGTCACGAAGTAGTTCCGATCCATGGCTGAGCTTGATCAGACAATGACGGACACCCGACCGGGGATAGTGATCTGCGCGTGGGACGCCGGTGAATCCGGCTGGGACCCGGTCGAGGACCTGTCCGGCGAGCCCTGGAACCCCAACGGCGCGCGCACCGTGCCGGTGCCGTCAGCCTCGCCCGAGGCGCTGGCCTCCACCCTCTCCGCCCATCTGAGCGACCGCCGCTGCCGCGCCCTGCTGCTGGTGGGCCGCACCCGCAGCCATGAAGGCTTCCGCCTGCAGATGCGGGCCGAGAACCGCTCGCTGGACGGCGCGGCCCGTCGTGATGGCGTCGGCCCCAGTGTCGCCCGCGCCACCGCCCCCGTGGCCGAGATGGTCCGTGCACTGAAGGAGGCCGGTCTGGCCGCCGACGCGACCTCGGAAGCTGAAGACGATGCGGGCAGCTATCTGCTCTACAGCGTCCTCTCCAGCCTGCCGGACGGGGCCGACACCCCCGCCGTGGGCCTGCTTCGCGCGCCGGAGAAAGAGTCCGACGACGCCGTCCAGCGCGCCGTGAAGACCGCGGCCCAGGCCATGGCCCGGCATCTGGCGCCCCTGCCCCGCTCCCGCGCGATCTGACGGCTCAGGCCAAGCGACGCCTCAACGGCAGGGCAGCCAACAGCCCCGCCGCCGACATCACCGCCATCGCCGCATAACCGCCCGCGCCGAACCGGTCGTAGAGCGGCCCCGACGCCGCCGTGGCGATGCCGATCAGCACGCCCGCCGACAGCACCGAGCTGAGCGTCTGCGCCGCCGTCTGGCTGTCGCGCGGGGCCAGCTTCTCGACGATCTGCACCCCGGCGAGGAAGGTCGCGGCGAAGGTCAGGGCGTGCAGCGCCTGCAGGGGCCACAGCAGCCACAGCGGCGGGGCGAAGGCCATGGCGGTCCAGCGCACGATGGCCGCCGCCGCCCCGATCACCAGCAGGCTCCACGGCCCGATCCCGACCCGACGCCGCCAGGGCTCGACCAGCCACATCAGGGCCACCTCGACCACGACGCCGAAGGCCCAGAGCTGGCCGGTGACCGCCTCGCTGATCCCCTGCGCCTTCCACAGCAGGGCGGAAAAGCCGTACTGGAAGGCGTGCGCCGCCTGCACCGCGCCCACGGCGAAGATGGCGGTCATGAAGACGGGATCGCCGACCAGCCGCCCCAGTCCCCTGAACCGGTCCACCCCCTTCAGCGGGGCGCCGTCCGCCACCGGCTCGCGCGGCAGCACCAGAGCCGCCAGCGCCGCGATCCCCAGCCCCATCGCGGTGATCCAGACCACGATCACATCAACGGGCGCCCTCAGCAGCGCTGCGCCCATGGCGACATTGACCGCCACGAAGGCCGCCGAGCCGCAGCCGCGCGGCAGGGCGAAGGTGAAGCCGTCCCGCGCCGCCAGCCTCAGGGTCAGCACGTCGCTGAGCGGGATCAGGGCCGCCGCCGCTGTCGCCCCAATAAACCAGCACAGGGCCTGCAGAGCGAACAGATCGGTCAGCCCGGCCCCGCCGTAGCCCAGCGCCATGACCAGCCCCAGCAGGGCGATCGGCGCGCGCCGGGTCCGGAATCCGTCCGCCCAGACCGCCAGCAGCGGCCCCGTCACGATCCGTCCCAGCATGGGCGTCGCCAACAGCACGCCGATCTGCGCCCCTGTCAGCCCCTGCGCCCTGAACCACAGCCCGGCGAACGGCAGGCTCACGCCGCTGGCGCCGAAGAGCAACACATACTGCAGGCCCATCCGGGCGGCGGAATTCATGGCGCCAGATAGCAGACGCGACGGGTTCTGTCGGCTAGCGTGAGTACATGGCAGTGAATCGCAATCTGGCCGCCTTCGCGGCGGTGAACGGGGCAATGGCGGTGGCGCTGGGGGCGTTCGCCGCCCACGGCGCGGGTCCGCAGATCAAGACCCTTCTGACCACGGGCGCCCAGTATCAGCTGACCCACGCCCTGCTGGCCGTAGCCTGCGCCCTCTGGCCCGGATATCCGCGACTGGTGCATTTCGCGGGCTGGCTGGCATCGGTCGGCGGCCTGATCTTCTCGCTGTCGCTGGCGTTCCTGGGCTTCCTCAGCCTTCCGGCGCTGGGGATGGTCACGCCCATGGGCGGCGTCCTGATGATCGCCGCTTGGCTTTTGCTCGTCCTTGCCGCATTGCGGACCAACAGCTCAAACGCCTGATCCGGGCGCGCAGAAAGACCTGATTTCAGTATGGCCTTCCCTCAGCCCGACGCCCCGCGTCGTGACCTCTTCCCCGAGGTCGAAGCCTATGCCTCCGGCTATCTGAAGACCGACAGCATTCATGAGGTCTGGTACGAGGAATCCGGCAATCCGCAGGGTCTGCCGGTCATCGTCCTGCACGGCGGCCCCGGCGGCGCTGTGAACCCGGGCATGCGCCGCTACTTCGATCCGAAGAAGTACCGCATCGTCATGTTCGACCAGCGCGGCTGCGGCAACAGCCGCCCCCACGCCTCGCTGGAAGACAACACCACCTGGACCCTGATCGAGGACATCGAGCGCCTGCGTGAGCTGCTCGGCATCGACAAATGGGCGGTGTTCGGCGGCAGCTGGGGCTCCACCCTGTCGCTGGCCTACGCCATCACCCACCCGGAACGCTGCACCGCCCTGTTGCTGCGCGGCATCTTCCTGCTGACCAAGCCGGAGCTCCACTGGTTCTACCAGGATGGCGCCTCGCACATGTTCCCGGACGCCTGGGAGCGCTTCGTGGCCCCCATCCCGGAAGCCGAGCGCGGCGACCTCATGGGCGCCTACTACAAGCGGCTGATCGGCGACGACAAGGCCGAGCGCGAGCGCTGCGCCATCGCCTGGTCCAGCTGGGAAGGCGAGACCGTCAGCGTCCAGGGCCCCGACGCCCGCCCCGACAAGTTCGCCGAGCCCGAGTTCGCGGTCGCCTTCGCCCGCATCGAGAACTGGTACTTCACCAACGGCGGCTTCTTCCCCGAGGAAGGCTGGCTGCTGAAGAACGTCCACCGCATCCGCCACATCCCGTGCTGGATCGCCCAGGGGCGCTTCGACGTGGTGACCCCCATGACCAGCGCCTGGGCCCTGCATCGCGCCTGGCCGGAAGCCAGGCTCGACGTCATCGGCGACGCCGGCCACGCCTCGAGCGAGCCCGGCATCATCGACAGCCTGGTCCGCGCGACGGATTGGGCCGCTTCGCTCTGAGAAGGAATTAGGGCGTAGGAATTAGGGCTTGGGAAACGGGGCGATCGCCTAATTCCTAAGCCCTAAGCCCTCACTTGGGATTGGTCTTCTCCACCAGCTCCGACAGCTGGAAGCCGATCCGCTTCGCCTCGCGCTCCTCGGGCTTCTTGCGGGCGTCCAGCAGGACGTTGATCTGGGCGTAGTGCTGGATCAGGCGCACCGGCTTGCCCTCGTTGTTCCGTCCAAGAAACAGGATGAAGTCCGGCCCCCAGAAGCCGACATCCTCGATCTGCATCACCCCGTCGCCCGGCAGGCCGACGATGCGCGCGGCGATCTCCTCGTCCTTGTCGAGGCCCTTCTCATAGTCCTCGATCAGCTTGGACAGGCGGACGAAGGCCCACTCGGCCGGGTTCTCACGCATTCGCACGCCCTGGGTCAGGGCGGCGGCCTGCTCCGGCGTGGCGTTGGACAGGACGGGCTCGGGACAGGGCTTGTCGCCACAGTCCGAGAACATCGACGGCGGGGCGACGACGGGGGCGTCGGGTGTGGGCGCATCTGACATGCCCCCAATCTAGGGGCTGCCGTCCGCCTAGAACAGGCTGTTGCCCTTCGGGAGCTCCGCGTAACGGTGCACCCGCGTCGACAGGACCAGGCCGAAGCCGATCATCACCGTCATCATCGACGAGCCGCCATAGGACAGCAGCGGCATGGGCACGCCCACGACCGGCGCCATCCCCATCACCATCGCGCCGTTGATCAGCACGAACAGGGCGAAGAAGGCCGTCATACCCGCCGCCGAGATGCGGCCGAAATGGCTGTGCGCCAGCGAGGCGATGCGCAGGGCGATCAGGATCACTGCCACATAGCAGACGATCAGGGTGAAGGAGCCGAGGAAGCCGAACTCCTCGGACACGGTCGAGAAGATGAAGTCGGTGTGTCGCTCGGGCAGGAACTCCAGCTGGCTCTGACTGCCCAGCCCATAGCCCTTGCCCAGCAGGCCGCCCGAGCCCAGCGCGATCTTGGATTGGATGATGTTGTAGCCCGTGCCCGACGGGTCAGCCTCCGGATTCAGGAAGGTCAGCACCCGGTTGCGCTGATAGTCGTGCATGCCGAACATCACGAACGGCGGAATGATGGCGATCGCGGCGGCGATGCCCGCGGCGATGATCCGCCAGCTCAGCCCCGCCAGGAACATGATAACGGCCCCGGTCAGCCCGAGGATCATGGCCGAACCCAGGTCAGGCTGTTTGGCGATAAGGATGAAGGGAACGCCGATCATGCCCACCGGGAAGATCAGCTTCCACGACCAGCGCGCCTCCTGAGCGGTGTGGCTGTGGTACCAGCGGGCCAGGGCCAGCACGAGGCCGAGCTTCATGAACTCGGCGGGCTGGATGCGGGTGAAGCCCAGGTTCAGCCAGTTCTTCGCGCCCGCGCCCGCCGGTTCATAGCCCAGCGGCGTGAACTCGATCATCAGCACAAGGATCAACAGCACGCCATACATCGGGTAGGCCGCGCGGAACCACCATTTGGGGTGGACCATCGCCAGCCCCAGCATGACGACCAGAAGGCCGCCGAAGCGGATCAGGTGGTTGATCGCCCACGGGCTCCAACTGCTGCCCGCGATCGAATAGAGCATGGCGGCGCCGACGCCGGCGATCACGCAGATCAGGCCGATCAGGCGCCAGTCCAGCTCGGCGATCTTGGTCGTCAGCCGGTCGCGTTCGCCGGGACGGGTCAGGGCCGAGGCGGTCATTGGGGCGGCTCCAGCGTCTCGGGCGGCGGCGCGGTCTCGACGGGAGCGGCGGTGACATCGACCGGCGCCTCGGGCCCCTCGGCGGCGCCCAGCGCGCCCGCGTCGTGCGAGCCCGGATCCTCGGTCTCGGCGAAGCCGGCCTGTTCGATGCGCTGACGGATTTCCGGGTCCTTCAGCAGGGCGACGCGCATCACCTCACGGGCGCGCGGGGCGCCCGCCGTACCGCCGCCCATGCCGCCGTGCTGCACGATCACCGACACGGCGTAGCGGGGATTGTCGATCGGCGCATAGGCGATGAACAGGTTGTGGTCCTTCTCGGCCCACGGACGCCCTGCCCCCTTGCGCGAGCCTGAGCCGTAGTTGCGGGCCTGCGCCGTACCGGTCTTGCCGGCCATGCGCACCGCGCCCAGCCCCAGCTGGCTGTTGCGGAAGCCGGTGCCGCCGACGTCCGTCACCCGGTTCATGCCGTCACGCAGCACCGCCAGCATCGCCGGATCATACGGCAGGTCGCGCACGTCGCCGGACGGCGGCTGTTCGACCCCGCCCACGGACTTGATCAGCCGGGGCATGACCGCCTTGCGTCCGTTGGCCAGACGCGAGGTGTAGACCGCCAGTTGCAGGGCATTCACCGTCAGGGCGCCCTGACCGATGCCGTAGCTGGGCGTCTCGCCCGGATACCATTTGCCGTCCCCGCGCACCGGGTTCTCGCGTCGCCATTTCCGGTCGGGCACCAGCCCGGCCTTCTGGCCGTCGATGCCGATGTCGAAGGTCTGGCCGAAGCCCATGGTGCGAGCCACCTCAGCGATGGCGTCCGGCCCCATCTCGACCGCCAGCGTCATGAAGTAGACGTTGCAGGAGTTCTTGATCGCGTCCCGCATGTCCTGCGAGCCGTGGGTGGCGTGACAGGCGAAGCGGCGGCCCAGATAGAAGCCGCCGTTGCAGAAGATCCGGCGATCCGGATTGGCCCCGCGCATCAGCGCCGCCAGCCCCGTCACCGGCTTGAACGTCGAACCGGGCGCGAACACCCCGGTGATCGCCTTGTCCAGCAGCGGACGACGCTCATAGTCCGCCCAGGCGCGATAGATCCGCGACGGAACCCCGCCGACGAACAGGTTCGGATCGAACGACGGCGCCGAGACCATGCACAGGATGTCGCCGTTGCGGACGTCCATCACCACGCAGGAGCCCGCTTCCTCGCCGAACACCTCCAGCGCGCGGTTCTGGATGTCAGAGTCCAGCGTCAGGACCACGTCCTTGCCCGGCACCGCCGGACGCGAACCGCCGATGTCCTCGGCCACCACGCGACCGCGCGCGTCCACCTCGACCCGGTTGCCCCCGGCCTCGCCGCGCAGATCGGTGTCGAACGCCTTCTCCACGCCCTGACGCCCGATGCGGAAGCCCGGGTTGAACAGGATTTCCGGCACCTTGGCCCCAGTGTCCCGGATCGCCTTGATGTCGCGGTCGTTCGGCTTGGCCACATAGCCGACGACGTGGGCGAACGACCCGCCGAACGGGTAGTAGCGGGCCTCGTTCATGTCGGCCATCACGCCGGGCAGTTCGTTGGCGTACAGGTTGACCCGGGCGAACTCCTCCCAGCTCAGATCGCTCTTGACCGGCACCGGGCTGAAGCGGGGCGCGGCGTTGACCTCACGGATGATCTGCCGACGACGCTCCAGCGTGTCGGGCAGCAGGCGACCCAGCAGGTCCAGCGTCTGGTCCAGGTCCTTCGTCTCGTCCCGCACGACCAGCACGCGGAAGCTGGGCCGATTGCCGGCGATGACGGCGCCGTTCCGGTCGAGCACCCGGCCGCGCGGCGGCGGCACCAGACGGAAGTTGAACTGGTTCTGGCTGGCCAGGGTCGCGTACTGGTGCGCCTGGAACACCTGCAACTGGGCCAGGCGGCCGCCCAGCGCCAGCCCGCCCAGGGTGGTCAGGCCGCCCAGCACGAAGGTGCGGCGCAGGAACGAGCCCTGCCGCTCGTTCGGGTCCGAGAAGAAGATGGACGGTTCCGAGCTCACCTGAACCTCACATCACCGTCCTCGAACCGCTCGATCATGCGATCAGCGAACGGGAACAGCAGCAGGGTCGGGAACACCTGCCCCAGCAGCGACAGGATGGAGGGCGCATTGCCCGCCTTCAGGCCCACGATCAGATAGGCCAGCAGGAAGGCCACGCCGCAGCAGGCCGCGTACCAGACGAACAGCACCGCCGTCTCCTGACCGATCAGGAAGGCGCGCGAGCCCAGAACGACCGCATAGATGCCCAACAGGGACAGGGCCCAGACGCCCAGCGGACCGTACCAGAAGATGTCGAGGAACAGCCCCAGCGCCATCAGGACGACGGGGGCGATGATCGAAGGGCGGATCAGCGGCCAGGCGAAGGCCAGCACCATCGGGATCACCGGCTCGGGCAGGCTGAAGCCGAACAGTTCAACCGGGGTCGCCAGAACGATGGTGGCGGCGATCGTGATCAGCGCCGGAATGAAGATCCACTGCGTCGGCCCCACGACACGGACCGCGACGGGACGTCTCATTCGGTCCCTCCGGGCGCCGGAGCGGCGGGTTGGGCCGGCGGAGGCGCGGCGGTGGGACGGGGTTGAGCCGGGCGAGGTTGCGCCGGACGCGGCTGGGTCGGGGTCTGCGGCGCCGGGGCCGGGGCCGGCTGGGCCGCGCGCTGGGCCGCGCGCTGGGCGGCCGCGGCGGCGTCACGGCGGGCCTGCGCGTCGCGGATCGCGGCGGCCTGGGCCTCGGTCGCTTCCGGCAGGGTCGCCAGACCCGCCAGCGGCGGCGCGTTCAGGTCATTGCCCCCGACCAACTGGCCGAAGTCCTCGAACAGCAGGATCTTCACATAGTCGATGGCGCCGCGGTCGCTGAACAGCTTCACCCGCCACGACCCGTCGATGCCCTTGGCCGCCACCCCGATCGGCACGCCGCGCGGGAAGCCCCCGCCGTCGCCCGAGGTCAGGATGCGGTCGCCCGGCTGCACCGAGCCGACGCCGCGCACGAACTCCAGACGCGGATTGCCCGAGCCGTCGCCGGTCAGGATGGCGCGGGCGTCGGTGCGGTCCACCAGCACCGGGGTGCGGCTGGCCACGTCGGTCAGCAGCAGCATGCGGCTGACATTGCCCGAGGTCCCGACCACGCGGCCGACCAGACCGTGCTCATTGATCACCGGGTTGCCGATCTTCACTCCCTGCCCCACGCCGATGTCCAGCAGGCGGGCGTTGGAGAAGGGACCGCGCGAATCTGACACCGAGCGCGCCGTCTTCATCGGCACGTCGGGCTGCGGCTGCAGGCCCAGCATGGTCTCATAGCGGGCGTTGATGTTCTTCAGGGCGATGGCCTGGTCGCGCCACGGTTCCAGCTCGGCCAGCTCGCGCTTCAGGCGGCGGTTCTCGGACACGGCGAAGAAGTAGCCGCCGACATAGTCGCTGACATGACCGAACCAGCGCACCGGGGCGGCGAAGACGCCGCCGACCGGACCGGCCACCGTCTCCACGCCCGCGCGGGCGGGCTGGTAAGGCGAGGCCTGGGCCCGGCCGTCACTGACGATCAGCAGGACGGCGCCCAGAATGCACGCGCCAGCGGCGACCGCGGCCGTCCAGACCAGCGGCACCTTGATGTTCTCGAACGGTCCGTCGCGAAACGCCACGGCGCGCCTTCCTCAGAATAGGGAATCGGTGGGACGCCCCCGCCGATGTGCCGAGCCTATCGCAAAAACCGGGCCAGATGGGAACCGGCGGTATCCCTGTAATGACAGGGATTTGAGGTCATTTCCGTGACCGGCCCTTAAAGGGCCGAGTCCAGGACGCCCTTCATCCAGCGCGGATGCTCGAGCACGCGGCCGCAGCCGATGGCCACGCACGACAGCGGGTCATCGGCAACCGAGACCGGCAGGCCGGTGTGATCGCGGATTTCAGCGTCCAGACCGCGCAGCAGCGCGCCGCCGCCGGTCAGCATGATGCCCTTGTCAGCGATGTCCGCGGCCAGCTCCGGCGGCGTGGCTTCCAGCGCCACCTTCACGGCTTCCACGATCTGCGAGACCGGCTCGGCCAGGGCTTCAGCAGCCTGACGCTCCGAAATGCGAACCTCGCGCGGCACGCCCTGCATCAGGTCGCGGCCCTTCACGTCGATCGACAGGCCTTCGCCGTCGGCCGGGATACGGGCGGTGCCGATGTCCTTCTTGATGCGCTCGGCGGTCGTCTCACCGATCAGCAGATTATGGTTGCGACGCATGTAGCTGATGATGCTGTCGTCCATCTTGTCGCCGCCGACGCGGACCGAACGCGAATAGACGATGCCCGAAAGCGACAGCACGGCCACCTCGGTCGTGCCGCCGCCGATGTCGACGACCATCGAGCCGGTCGGCTCGTGGATCGGCAGGCCGGCGCCGATCGCGGCGGCCATCGGCTCGTCGATCAGGCCGACGCGGCGAGCGCCGGCGTTCAGGCAGCTGTCGTTGATCGCGCGGCGTTCTACGGCGGTGGCGCCCGACGGCACGCAGACGATGATCTTCGGGTTCACGAAGCCGCGGCGGTTATGCACCTTGCGGATGAAGTGCTTGATCATCTCCTCGGCGACTTCGAAGTCGGCGATGACGCCGTCACGCATGGGGCGGATGGCTTCCATGTGACCGGGGGTCCGCCCCAGCATCTGCTTGGCCTCGATGCCGACGGCATGGACGATCTTCCGTCCACCGACATTCCTCAGCGCGACCACGGAGGGCTCGTTCAGAACGATGCCCTTGCCCTTCATGTAGATCAGGGTGTTGGCGGTGCCGAGATCGATGGCGATGTCATTCGAGATCGAGCCGAATACGTGGGAGAACATGGGCCTGGGATACCGTTCGTTCGGGCCTGGAGGGCGTGCGTTTTAACTCGATCCGTTTCGGCGACGCCCCGGCTGCGCATATCCCCATACACGCCGCCTCCTGATCGTCTTCGCCTGACCGACCGATGGCCCGTTTGCCCGTGTGCGCGGGCGATTACAAGCCCCGTCAACGTTGCGTGGTCCCGGAACGGGGACAGGCTGTTCACGATAGTGTCAGTCAGCCCTTCCCCCGCCCGGCGTTCGCTCACGCGCGGCGTGGGTGAACGTCAGTCATCGGCGGCTCCGGCCGCCTTCTCGCGCCGCTTCACGAACTCGCGCACGGCCAGCATCAGGCCCAGCCAGACCACCGCCACCCCGGCCAGGATCAGCGAGGTCCAGACCCCGTCGCCCGACGCCGCCGACACCACCGCCCCGCCAAAGAAGGCGACCAGCGCGGTCTTGGGCAGGACGCCGAGCGCGCACCCGGCCAGATAGGTCCAGAAATTCGCCCGCGTCGCCCCGAAGGCCATGTTGACCACGATGAAGGGCGCCGACGGCACATTGCGGATCATGAAGCTGGCGTAGAAGGCGTTGCGCCCCACGAACCGCTTCAGCCGGTCCAGCGTCCGGCTGTCCATCCGGTCGATCAGCCGCGCGGTCGGCCCGCGTCCCAGCCAGTAGGTCACCCCCGCCGACGCCACGGTCGCCACCCAGCTGTACCAGAAGCCCAGCGACGGCCCGAAGGCGACCACGCAGGCGGCGATCAGAATGAACTGCGGCGCCCCGAAAAAGGCCGAGACCACGAACAGCACCACCGTCGCCGCGAAGGCCCAGGGACTGCCTGCATAGCCCTGCAGCCAGGCTTCCAGCTTGGCCTCCGTCGCCAGCCCCAACTGCGTCTTGCCCAGCGCCAGCAGCCCAAGCGTCGCCCCCAGCAACAGCACGGTCGCCAGCACCACCTTCCAGCGGCGGGCCTCCATGTTGAGGATGAAGTCTAGGATGCGGCGCATGGCAGGGAATTAGCAGGCGACTGGGGCCGGGGCGAGAGCCCTCACCCCGCTGGACACGTTCCCGACGGCGTCGCCCCTTCTCCCTGCCCCCAGTGCGTACGCTCAGCCTTGTCCGTCAGGCGCAGGTCGATCCGGCCGCCCGCCTTCAGCTGATCCCAGTCCAGCCACACACGGTCGAAGGCCTGACCGTTCCAGCGCGCGCCGGAGACGTATTGCACGCCCTCCCCGCTCGCGCCCGGCGCATTGATGCGCAGGGTGCGGCCCTCGCCCAGATCGATCTCGACCTGATCGAAGCGCGGCGTTCCGACCAGCATCTGTCCCGTGCCCGGCATCCCGGGATACAGGCCCACCGCGCCGAACAGATACCAGGCCGACATCGTCCCCAGATCATCGTTGCCGGTCACCCCGTTCGGCGCATTGGTGAACAGGGTCTGGGCCGCGCGGACCACCGCCGCCGTCCGGTCGGGCCGACCCAGCAGGGTGTAGATCCACGGCGTATGCATGGTCGGCTCGTTGTTCGGATTGTACCGATGCTGGCCGTAGTAGGCGTAGGGCCCCGCCACCCACTCAGCGCGGGCGCTCATGGGGTCGGCCGATATCTTGTCGAAGGCGAAGAAGCGATCCAGCCGGGCCAGCGCCCGTTCGCGGCCGCCCATGGCCTCGGTCAGGCCCGCCACATCCTGCGGGACCAGCCACTGGTACTGCCAGGCCGTGCCCTCGTGGAAGCCGTAGTGGGAGGTCGGGTCATAGGCGCCCGCCGGAGGCGTGAACCAGTCGCCGTCTTCCATGCGCGGACGCGGGAAGCCGGTGAAGTCGCTCTCGCCATCCGCCACGGACGCGTCCCAGACGTTTCGCCAGTACCCGCCCCGACGGCGCAGGATCGCCGCGTCCGCCGTCTGGCCCAGCGCCTCGCCCATGATGGACAAAGAACAATCCCCGAGCGCGTACTCCATCGTCGCCGACCCGGCGTGGTGCGGATCGGAATCCATCCCCTTGGACGGATGCGCCCGGTCGAACTGGATGTAACCGTCCGCCAGATAGTGCGGATTGCCCGCCCGACCGTCGTGGCGCGAGTTCAGCGGCGGATTGCCGAAGGCGTTGCGGCGCAGAGCCGCCCAGGCCTGCTGCTCCCGCCCCTCCAGCGCCCCGAACCGCCACAGGTCGACCATGAAGGGCGTCACCGGATCGCCGGTCATCACATTGGTCTCGAAACTGGCGTAGCCCCAGCGCGGCAACCAGCCGCCCTGCTCATCGATGGCCAGCACCGAGCGGGCGATGTCCCGCGCCCGTTCCGGTTTCAGTATGGCCAGCAACTGGTTCTGGGACCGGTAGGTGTCCCACAGCGAAAAATACTCGTGATAGGTCCAGCCGTCGGCGCGGTGGATGACGTCGTCATAGCCGCGATAGCGCCCGTCGGCGTCGCTGCCGGTCATCGGCTGCAGCAGGGCGTGATACAGGGCCGTGTAGAAGACGGCGCGGTCATCGACGCTCCCGCCCCGGATCCGCACCGAACCCAGTTCGCGCGCCCAGTCCGCCTCGGCCTGCGCCCGCATGGCGTCAAAGCCCAGCAGCTGCCCGTTTCGCTTGCCCTCGGCGTCCAGATTGCCCCGCGCCCCCGCCTGATCGACGTGCGAGATGGCGCTGACCGCCGTCACCGCCTGTCCGCCGGACAGATCAAACGTCACCCAGGCGCCGTTCCGGGGATCGTGCTCGCTCTCCATGCTGAAGCGCGCGCCCGCCGTCCCCCCAGCCTGCCCCCAGACGCCGAAGCCGGTGAAGGGGCGGTCGAACTCGATGCGGAACCAGGTCGAATACTGGTGACCGCCGCAGAAGCTCATGGTCGTCACCTTGCCCTCGACGGCACGGTCGCCGACGACGCGGATCTGGCTGCCGATGACGCGATGGCGCTCATTGGCCTGGCTGACATTGATCAGGACGTGGCCCTGCGTCTGGCCCGCCGCGAAGGTGTAGCGCTCGGCCGCCGCCCGGGTCAGGGCCGTGGCCTCCACGTCGATGCCGCCGTAGTCGGTCAGCCGGACGCGATAGTAGCCCGCGTGCCCCACCTCGCCCTCATGGGTGTAGCGGGCCGCATAGGCCTTGTGGTCGAAGCTGTTGGCCTTGGTGGTGTCGAAGGTCCCGCCCGGCGCGATGGAGCCGGTGACCGGCAGCACCGACACCTGCCCGCCCTGCTCCCAGCAGCCCGCGCCCGAGATGAAGGACCGGCCGAAGCCCCGGATCGTCTCATCGTCATAGCGATAGCCTGCATAGTGCGAGCCGATGGGGCTGACCTGAATCAGGCCGAAGGGGGCCGAGGCTCCGGGGAAGGTGTTCCCCTCGTCCCGCGTGCCGATGAAGGTGTTCACCGTCTGCGGCAGGGGCCGTTCCGTCCGCGCGGGCGCCGCCATCGCGGGCTGCATCAGCCCCAACCACGCCACGGCCGCCGCCACCGCCTGTCCGAACCGGACCGCGTTCCGCCCCCCCATCGCTTCCTCCCCGAAGCTTGATTTGTTGATCCGGTTCTAGGCGGAGGTGATGCGGCCGGGAAGCACCCGTGTTGAAAGCAAGGAACCGTAGCGTCTCGTCATTTGATCCCCCCTTCGCATCTGCGTAATGAAGGCCGCCGTTCCTCGGGAGTCGTCATGTCCAGCCTGCAGTCCTCCGCCCTCGCCCGCGTCAAGCCGTCGGCCACCCTCGCGGTGACCGCCCAGGCCCGACAGCTGAAAGCCGAGGGTCGCGACGTGATCGGCCTGGGCGCCGGCGAGCCGGACTTCGATACCCCTGAGAACATCAAACAGGCCGCCATCGACGCCATCACGCGCGGCGAGACGAAATACACCGACGCCGACGGCATGCCGCAGCTGAAGGCCGCCATCTCGGCCAAGTTCAAGCGCGAGAACGGCCTCGACTATTCGACCGCCCAGATCCACGTCGCCCCGGGCGGCAAGCCGGTCATCTTCAACGCCCTGGTCGCCACCCTGAACCCGGGTGACGAGGTCATCGTCCCCGCCCCCTACTGGGTCTCCTATCCAGACATGGTCCTGCTGGCGGGCGGCGAGCCGGTCACCGTCGTCGGTGAGGAGAAGGACGGCTTCAAGCTGCGCCCCGAGGTGCTCGAGGCCGCCATCACGCCCAAGACCAGGTGGCTGATCCTCAACAGCCCGTCGAACCCGACCGGCGCCGCCTACACCCGCGCCGAGTTGGAAGGCCTCGCCGACGTCCTGCGTCGTCACCCGCAGGTCTGGGTGCTGACTGACGACATGTACGAGCATCTGGTCTACGGCGACTTCGAATACACGACCATCGCCCAGGTCGCGCCGGACCTCTATGAGCGCACCCTGACGGTCAACGGCGTGTCCAAGGCCTACGCCATGACCGGCTGGCGCATCGGCTACGCCGGCGGTCCCAAGCCCCTGATCGACCTGATGCGCAAGGTGGCCAGCCAGACCACCTCCAACCCGACCAGCATCAGCCAGTGGGCCGCCGTCGAGGCCCTGAACGGCCCGCAGGACTTCATGGCCGAACGCCGCGCCGCCTTCGAGAAGCGCCGTGATATGGTCGTCTCGATGCTGAACCAGACGGCGGGCGTCACCTGCGCCACGCCCGAGGGCGCCTTCTACGTCTATCCGTCCATCGCCGGCCTGATCGGCAAGACGACCGAGACCGGCGTGGTCATCGACGGCGACTCCACCTTCGCCGCGGAACTGCTGACCGCCGAGGGCGTCGCGGTCGTCCAGGGCGAAGCCTTCGGCCTGAGCCCCTATTTCCGCATCAGCTACGCGACGAGCGAGAGCGTGCTGGAAGAAGCCTGCACCCGCATCCAGCGCTTCGCGGCGTCGCTAAAGTAGTCCCTTCTCCCCTCGGGGGAGAAGGCCGCGATATCAGATCATCGCCATGCCGCCGTTCACGTGCAGGGTCTGGCCCGTCACGTAAGCCGCTTCGTCCGACGACAGATAAACCGCCGCCGCCGCGATCTCGTCGCCCGTGCCCAGGCGGCCCGCCGGAATATTCTTCAGGATGGTCTCGCGCTGGGCGTCGTTCAGCACGTCCGTCATCGGCGAGGCGATGAAGCCGGGGGCGATGCAGTTCACGGTGATGCCGCGCGAGCCGACTTCCTGGGCCAGCGACTTGGAGAAGCCGATCATGCCCGCCTTGGAGGCCGCATAGTTGGTCTGGCCGGGGTTGCCGGTGACGCCGACCACGGAGGTCACGCCGATGATGCGGCCCGAGCGGCGTTTCATCATCCCCTTCATCGCGGCGCGCGACAGGCGGAAATAGCTTTCCAGGTTCACCTTGATGACCTGTTCGAAATCCTCGTCCTTCATCCGCATCAGCAGGCCGTCCTTGGTGATGCCCGCGTTGGCGATCAGGATATCCAGTGGCGAACCGGCGGCCTCCTCGGCGCGACCGATCAGGCCGTCGACCGACTCTGCGTCCGACAGGTTGGCGGCGGCCGCAAAGGCACGCTCGCCCAGTTCCTTCGCCAGGTCCTGCAGCACCGCCTCGCGGGTGCCGGACAGGATCACCGTCGCGCCTTGCGCGTGCAGGGCGCGGGCCACCGCGCCGCCGATGCCGCCGGTCGCGCCGGTCACCAGCGCCGTCTTGCCAGTCAGGTTGAACATTTTGATAGCTCCGCCATTTCGTGGGAGGGGTCTAACCGAGCCCGCGTCATATCTCCAGAAGGAACGCCCGATGGACCGAAACCGCCTCACCGCCAGCCGCCGCACCCTGCTTCTGGGCGTCGGAGCGCTCGGGTTGAGCGGCTGCGCGACCTTCGGCGGCGGCGGATCGGCCCCGACGATTCGCGGTCTGGATCGCCTGCCCCGCAGCCAGACGGTGCTGAATCGCTTCGTCATCGAGCGGAAACTGCCCGGCGTGTCGGTCGGCGTCCGCACGCCCGACGGGGATGATGTCTTCCTGCAGGCGGGGGTGCTGGCCTTCAACACCTTCGACCGGGTCACGCCCGACAGCCTGTTCCGCATCTTCTCCATGACCAAGCCGATCACCGGGACGGCGGCGGCCCTGCTGATCGAGGACGGCAAGCTGACGCTGGACACCGCGGTGGCCGACATCGTGCCCGAGTTCGCCAATCTGAAGGTCGCGACCAACCCCGAGCGCGGCCTTGACGGTCGTCCGGCCCGCGAGGTCATGACCATCCGCCACCTGCTGACCCACACCAGCGGGCTGAGCTACTCCATCGCAGGCGACGGCCCGATCCCCCGAGCCTATCGCGAGGCCGGCCTGACGCCCGGCGCCCCCGGCGGCGACACTAATCAGGTTCGCGACCTCGACGAACTGGTCCGCAAGCTGGGCGATCTGCCCCTGACCAATGAGCCGGGCGCCGCCTATCACTACAGCCTGTCGCTCGACGTCCTGGGCCTCGTCATCCAGCGCGTCTCGGGCATGGCCTTCCCAGACTTCATCCAGCGCCGCATCCTCAATCCGGTCGGCATGAGCGACACCGTCTGGCGCCTGCGCGACGGCGACGCCGCCCGCCTGATGCAGGTCTATGGCTTCAGCCGCGACGGACGCACCCCACCCGCGCCGATCCCGGGCCTCTCGGCGGAGGACTACGCCCGTCCGGTCACCCTGTACTCCGGCGGCGGCGGGCTGATCTCCTCGACCCGCGACTATCTCGACTTCCTGTCCATGCTGCTGAACGACGGCCGCGCGGGCAGGGTGCGGGTGATGAAGGCCGAGACCGCCCGCCTGATCCGCTCGGACATCCTCCCCGCCGACCTGACCGCCGAGGGCGGCGGCTACGGCTTCGGCGGCTGGGTCGCCCGTCCCGGCCACCCGCGTCAGGGCGAGTTCGGCTGGAGCGGCGCCGCGGGCACCCAGGGCTGGATCGACCCGGAAAAGGGCTTCGCCGCCACCCTGATGATCCAGGCCATGCCCTATCGCGTCGTCGACATCCTGTCGGAGCTTCGCCCAGCGCTGGACGCCGATCTGGGGATCACGAGAACAACTTGAGCCCGATCCTCATCCGTCACCCTCGGGCTTGACCCGAGGGCCGGATCGTCCGGTGCTCGGTCGTCAAAGACCCGGCCCGCTCCCGCCTCTGATCCTCGGGTCAAGCCCGAGGATGACGGGAACGGTGGCCGCCTCAGGCCTTCCCGAACACGCCCCACATCAGGGTCAGCATCAACGGCGCCCACGACAGGCCCAGCAGGACCCACGCCTCGCGCGCATCGCGGCGCCAGTAGCGGTAGGCCCCGCCCGCCACGGCCGCCAGCATGGCCAGCGCCGTCAGCGCGCCCATCAGGTCAAAGCCGCCGCGCGCCGACAGGATCAGCGTCACCCCGACATAGATCACCGGCGGGATCGCCAGCGCGACCCAGCCCGCGACCGTCAGCCAGAAGAGCGCCGCCGTCTTTGTCAAAGCGACTTGGCGAAGGCTTCCAGCTCTTCGGGCGTGTTCAGCGACAGGCTCTCGGCGTCCGGCGCGATGCGCTTGGCCATGCCGGTCAGAACCTTGCCCGAGCCGATCTCGGCGAAACGGGTCACGCCGCCTTCGGTGGCCATCCACTCCATCGACTCACGCCAGCGGACACGGCCGGTGACCTGCTCGACCAGCAGGCGGCGGATGACTTCCGGATCGCTTTCCGGGCGGGCCAGCACATTGGCCACCACCGGCACGATCGGGGCGACGATGGTCGCGGTCGCTAGGGCGGCGGCCATCTCGTCGGCGGCGGGCTGCATCAAGGGGCAGTGGAAGGGCGCCGAGACGTTCAGCGGGATCGCCCGCGCGCCCAGTTCCTTGGCCTTCTCGATGGCGCGGTCCACGGCGGCCTTCTCGCCCGAGATGACGATGTTGCCGGCGTTGTTGTCATTGGCGACCACGCAGACGCCGACTTCCGAACCGGCCTTGGCGGCTTCCTCGGCCAGAGCCAGATCGGTCTTCGGACCGATCAGCGAGGCCATGGCGCCCTGCCCCACCGGCACGGCGCGCTGCATGGCCTGACCGCGCAGCTTCAGCAGGCGGGCGGTGTCGGCCAGCGAGATCGAGCCGGCGGCGCACAGGGCCGAATACTCACCCAGCGAGTGACCGGCCACGAAGGCGGCGCGGTCCACGCCGACGCCGAACTCGACCTTCAGCACGCGGGCGGCGGCGGCCGAGACGGCCATCAGGGCCGGCTGGGCGTTCTCCGTCAGGGTCAGTTGGTCTTCCGGCCCCTCGCGCATCAGCACGGACAGCTTCTGGCCCAGCGCCTCGTCCACCTCGTTGAAGACATCACGGGCCGAGGCGAAGGCGTCGGCCAGCGCCGCGCCCATGCCGACCGACTGGCTGCCTTGGCCGGGGAACAGGAGGGCGAGGGTCATGGGTGGGCTCCGAAGCCGTGAATCAAGGCCGCAGCGATAGGCCGGGCGTGACGCAGGGGCAAGCGGAAGCGGGCCTCAGCCCCAGAGGTGGATGGCGTCCGGGGCGTCCCGCGTCTCGACCGGGGCGGCCTCGCCCGCATAGCTGATCCGGCTTTCACGTCCGCCGCAGACGCAGCGGAACCGCTGCGAGGTCCCCGCCGTCGGCCAGTCCCGGGTCGTCGAGCCGAACAGCGTCCGCGCATCCAGCAGGGCCACATGCACGCAGCCCGGCGACAGGCAACGCACGACCATCCGCCCGCGCGACATATCCAACTGAGTTTCGGCCATGATTCCTCCCGGACCTCGACGCTAGCCGCATCGGTCGGTGATTCACAACGCTAAACGTTCTATCTTTGTTCTTGTATCCACAGCCATTATCGGACCAACGTGATGCGAAAAAGGGCGAAGCCATCCGGCCTCGCGCCCTTCCCGATCAGTCCTTGATCTCGGCCGTGCAGGGCCGGTCGTCCGGGCCCGCGGCGCCGTCGCAGCGACGCAGGGCCAGAAGTGTCTCTTCCGTCTCCGTCAGCCTGTTCAGCCCGTCCTCGCCCCGCGTCAGGGTGAAGGCGTCGTACAGGCGACCGGTGGCGGTGAAGGCGCGGAACGACAGGCGGTCGGCGTCCACGTCGATCAGTTGGTACAGTTCGGTATTCTCGGCCGCGCGCACCGGCTGGCTGTCGGCGCGGTCGTTCAGGCCGTACATCTTCGAGCCCGTCACCGAAACCACATAGACCGGTCCCTGCGGACGGCCCGCGTCGCTGTTGGCGCGCGAAGCCTCGGCGCCGAGCGGATCGGAGACCCGGCCGTAGCAGTGGTCATGGCCCTGCAGCACCAGATCGATGCGGCGGGCGTCAAAGATCGGCTTCCAGGCCGCCTTCAGCTCTTCAGTGTCCTCCGGCCGGGCGCAGGTGTAGAGCGGCTGGTGGAACAGGGCGATGTTCCAGCGCGCGGTGCTGGAGGCCAGAGTCTGGTCCAGCCAGCGGGTCTGGCTTTCCAGCCCGCCCAGATCGAGCGCCGCCGTCCCGTCCAGCACGATGAAGCGGACGCCCTGGTAGTCGACGAAATAGCTGGTCTGCTCGACGCCCTGAGCGCCGTTCTCCGGCAGGGCGAACTGCAGCGCCCAGTGCGGCCCCAGCACGCGCGATTCCGTCCCGTCGGCCAGAATGTGGTCGACATATTCGTGGTTGCCGGACGCCGGGATCTGCGGAGCCATGGCGAAGGCGCGACCGCCCGCCTCGGTCCACTCGCCCCATTCGTCGTCATGCACCTTGGTCTCGCGCTGGGCCACCAGATCGCCGGCATGGACCACCAGCGCCGCCGGTCCGGCCTCGCGCAGGGCCGAGCGGATCACCCGCGAGCCGATCTCCAGAATGTCGTTCTGGGTGTCCCCCAGATAGATGAAGCGGAACGGCTGGAAGCTCTCGGCGGCGGTCTGGAACGGCAGCCATTCGCTCCAGCCGTCGGCGGCGCGGACGCGATAGACGTAGCGGGTCGCCGGGGTCAGCCCCTCGAACCGCACCTGATGATAGCGGGCCTCGCCGTTCTCATTGCTGATCGAGGCCGTCGTCCCGGCCACGGTGCGGGCGGTGAAGCCCAGCAGCGGGCCGTCGATCTCGACCGCGATCTGGGCCTCGGCGGTCGCCTGGCGGGTGTCGGTGCGCCAGGCCACGCCCGCGCCCCGCGCCGCGTCGGCGGCGGGCGTCAGCACGATCCGGTCGGCCCAGCCCTTGGCGGCCCAGCGGCCGTTCGGCGCATGGGCGGGCGGCGGCAACGGATCGGGATCCGGCGGCGCCGCCACCTGCGCCATCGACGGCGCGGCGGCGAACAGCAGGGCGCCCATGAGGGCGGCGGCTGACAGCTTCATTGGCGTATCCCCGACTCAATCCTGCGCCGGGGTTAGGCGTCTATTGCGACGGTTTTGTCCGGGTCCGGAGACCCTGCGACAAAACGGCTAGAACAGCACCGCCGGGTTCATGATGCGCAGCGGATCGATCGCCGCCCGCACCGCCTGCATGGTCGCGACCTCCAGCGGCGACTTGTAGCGCCGCGCCTCCTCGGTCTTCAGCCGCCCCAGTCCGTGCTCGGCCGAGATGGAGCCGTTGTAGCGGGCGACCACATCGTGGACGACCTCCGAGCCCTTCATCCAGCGTCCGATGAAGGCGGCGTGCTCCACGCCCGGCGGGCACAGGATGTCGTAGTGCATGTTTCCGTCGCCGACGTGGCCGAAGGCGCTGATCCGCGCCCCCGGTTCGAACCGCTCCACCGCCGCCGAGGCCTCGTCGAGGAAGTCGGCGATGCGCGAGACCGGCACCGAGACGTCATGCTTCCAGCCGCCGCCCTCGGGCTTCTGGGCCGCCGACTGTTCCTCGCGCACCTTCCAGAAGGCGGCGCGCTGGGCGTCGTTCTGGGCGATGGCGGCGTCGATGATCAGTCCGGCCTCGAAAGCGTCGCCCAGCAGCCGTTCCAGCGCCGCCTCCGCCGCGCCCGGCTCACCCGACGCCAGTTCGATCAGCACATACCAGGGCGGCGTCGAGTCCAGGGGCTCGCGCGTGTCGGGGATGTGCTTCAGGGCGAACTCGACCCCGATCCGCTTCATCAGCTCGAACGCCTCGACGCCCCCGCCCGTCTCGGCCTTGGCCCGGGCCAGCAGTTCGATGGCCGCATGGGCGCTCTCCAGCCCCACCACCGCCGTCGCCCGCGAGCGCATGATCGGGAACAGCTTCAGCGTCGCCGCCGTCACTACCCCCAGCGTCCCCTCGGCGCCGATCAGAAGCTGCTTCAGGTCATAGCCGGTGTTGTCCTTCCTGAGCCGCTTCAGCCCGTGGAAGATTTCCCCGTTCGGCATGACCGCCTCGAGGCCCAGCACCAGGTCGCGCATCATGCCGTAGCGCACCACCTGGGTGCCGCCCGCATTGGTCGAGATCACCCCGCCGATGGTCGCCGTCCCCTCGGCCGCGAGGCTCAGCGGGAAGCGCCGCCCCGCGGCTTCCGCCGCCTGTTGCGCCTCCAGCAGGGTCACGCCCGCCTCGACCGTCATGGCGTCATCCAGCGGCGTCACATCGCGCACCGCCCGCAGCTTGCGCGTCGACAGCAGCACCTCGCCGAACGGGATCTGCCCGCCCACCAGACCGGTGTCCCCGCCCTGCGGCACGATCGCCACCCGATGCTGCGCGCAGATCGTCACCAGCCGCGCGACCTCCTCGGTCGAGCGCGGCGTCAGCATCAGGGGCGTATTCCCCTTCCACCGGTTCCGCCACTCCGTCAGCCAGGGCGCGATGTCGGACGGGTCATCGGTCCACCCGCCATTACCGGCGGCGGCCTTGAGGGCGGCGAGAGCTTCAGGCGACGGGGAGGTCATGGCCTGTTGTGGCAAGGGTTGCGGGGGAGCGCCAGATCAATCCGCGTGCGTTCAGTACGTAACGACCCGGCTCATACGACCTTGATGAAACCAGATCAGGCTCGACCGTTCCGAAGCGCCCGACGGGGTCTCGCCCCCCTGTCGCCCGGTAATGAGGAAACCGTAACGGCCCGACGATGCGCACCGACCCATGATGGATTTAACTCCGTCGAACTGATCCAACTCCGCTTGTACGCGCGCACGGTCATCTGCCGAAACATCGCCGAAGGCGCCGCTGATCTCGTCGAGCGTCACAACATGCGGTCGGCCACCAGTTCGCAACCCGAAGGTATGGCGCTGATCTCCACAGTTGAAGGCATAGCGCATCTCGGTTGAACTCGGCGCCACAGGATGCGCGTCCTCGGACAGGGTTTGCACCTGCGCCAGATAGGCCTGCAGTTCATCCCCCTGCTCCGACCGGACGGTCTGCGCGGTCGGAGCGCAGGCCGCGACCAACAAGACCAAACTCGTCAGCATCAGGCCTCGGCGTCCGAGCATCTCAGGATCCTCCACAGCCCCCTCGGCAGGCGGCAAATCCTTGCCCGCCTTCATCTCATCGACGGTCAGGTTCTTGTACTTGTCGCGGTCGGCGTAGGCAAAGTCCCGAGCCCCTCCGGCGGTGTCCTCAACGGTCGGTCGACCAGTGCTCCACGCCCCAGCCCAGAGCGTGTTGATCACCGTCGTCGGCGACCAGTCGGGCCTTCAGCTCATCCGACAGCAGCCGGTCGCCCAACAGGGCGCGACTGAAGGCGAGCAGGTCTTCGGCGTTCGAATAGACCCCGCCGCCGAATAGCTCACCGTCGGATCGATGAACATCGGCCGGTCCATGGTCCCGCAAGTTAAGCTTTTGACACCTCCGCGGCCTGAAGCGGTATTGAAACCGGATGCCTTCTTCCCTCCCCGTCCCCGCCGTCGGCGTCGTCTGTCTGCGCGACGAAACCGTCCTGCTGATCCGTCGGGGCAAGCCGCCGCGCATGGGCGAGTGGAGCCTGCCCGGCGGTCGTATCGAGCCGGGCGAGCGCGCCATCGATGCGGCCCTGCGCGAACTACTGGAAGAAACCGGCGTCACCGCCCGGATCACCGGCCTGCTGGATGTCGTGGACGGCATCTTCCCAGAAGCGGACCGCCACTATGTCCTGATCGACTACGCCGCCGACTGGGTGTCGGGCGAGCCGGTCGCGGGCGATGACGCGCTGGAGGCCCGCTTCGTGCCGCTGGATCAGGTCGAGGCCCTGATCGACTGGTCCGAAACGCGGCGGATCATCGCACTGGCGGCCGCCAGAGACCGCTGAACGGCGAAGATTACGCGGTTGTCATCCGCCCCCGTCCGGTTTCGGTGGCGCGCGCCCGATGGCCTGATACCCTGACGGGAATTGGGAGGCTTTGATGGACTTTTCCGTACTTTTCTTCGTGGCGCTGGTCGTTCTGGCGTTCGTTCTGCTGTTCAGCGTGGTCAAGATCGTGCCGCAGGGCCGTGAGTTCACGGTCGAACGCTTCGGCAAATACACCCGCACCCTGTCCCCGGGCATCAGCATCCTGACCCCGTTCGTCGAGCGCATCGGTCGCCGCATGAACATGATGGAGCAGGTGCTGGACGTCCCGACCCAGGAAGTCATCACCAAGGACAACGCCGTGGTGAAGGTCGACGGCATCGTCTTCATCCAGGTCATGGACGCCGCCCGCGCCGCCTATCGCGTGGACAACCTGCCCTACGCCATCGCCCAGCTCTGCATGACCAACCTGCGGACCGTCGTCGGCTCGATGGAACTGGACGAGGTCCTGTCCCAGCGCGACTCGATCAACACCCGCCTGCTGCAGGTGATCGACTCGGCCACCGAGCCGTGGGGCGTGAAGGCCAACCGCATCGAGATCAAGGACCTGTCGCCGCCGTCCGACATCACCAACGCCATGGCGCGTCAGATGAAGGCCGAGCGCGAACGTCGCGCCGTCGTCACCGAGGCGGACGGCGAGAAGCAGGCCGCCATCACCCGCGCCGAGGGCGCCAAGCAGTCGGCCATTCTGGAAGCCGAAGGCCGCCGCGAAGCCGCCTTCCGCGACGCCGAGGCCCGCGAACGCGAAGCCGAGGCCGAGGCCCGCGCCACCGAGATGGTGTCCAACGCCATCGCCGCCGGCGACGTGAACGCCATCAACTACTTCGTCGCCCAGAAGTATGTCGAAGCCTTCGCCGAACTGGCCCGCAGCCCGCAGCAGAAGACGGTCATCGTCCCGTCCGAGATGGGCGCCCTGGTCGGCACCATCGCCGGCATCGGCCAGCTGGTCGGCCTGGCGCAGGATCAGCAGCAGCAGGCCCGTCCGGCCGCCGCCCCCGCCGCGCCGCGCCCGCCCGCGCCGCCGCGCCCGCCCCGTCCCTCCGTTCCGAGGACCTGATCCATGGACACGCTGATCGAGTTCCATAGCGCCCAGCCGTTCTGGATCTGGCTGGCGCTCGGCGTGATCCTGCTGGCCATCGAGGCGGCCTTCTCGACCGAATGGCTGCTGTGGCCCGCCGTCGCCGCGGGCGTGGTGGCGGTCCTCACCGCCATCGGCCTGCCGCTCGGCTTCTGGGGCGAGGTGGCCCTGTTCGGCGTCCTGACGGGCGCCTCGACCCTGCTGTCGCGCCGCCTGATCCAGAGGGTCAACCCGTCCGACTTCCCCGACATCAACGCCCGCGAGGGTCGTCTGGTCGGTCAGCGGGCGCAGGTGGTCCAGGCCTTCGTCGACGGTCGCGGCCGGGTCTTCGTCTCGGGCGCCGAATGGTCCGCCGAGATCGACGGCGCCGCGCCCCCGGCTGGTGAAAGCGTCATCGTCCAGAGCATCGACGGGCCGCTGCTCAAGGTCCGCGCCGCGTGATCGGCGCCCTGGCGGCGCTCCTGCTGTGGTCGGCTCCGGCAGTTCCGCCGCAGGAGCCGCCGCCGTCCGTCGCCGCCGTTTCGGCCGACCAGGCTCTCCTCGCCGCCTTCGATCCACTGCACAGCCATGTCTGGCGCGGCGCCTCGATCACCGATCCCGGCGTCGTTGACGAGATCACCTTCGAACGCACCGCCGGCGGCCATGCCATCCGCAGCGTCCACACCGTCAACGGCGGCGTCTACACCGGCGAAACCCTGATCACCTTCGACCGCCCCAGCGGCCAGCTGATCAGCTTTTACTCTACCAACGGCGGCTTCTACACGACCGGGACCGTCAAGGTCCTCGGCCCCGGCCAGTTCGAGTTCCAGCAGGTGGTCCATGGCCTGGACGGCGTCACCGAGGTGCGCGCCCAGACCACCCTGACCGACGACGTCTACCGCATCCGCAGCCAGCACCTGATCAACGGCCAGTGGGTGGAGACGGGCGGCTTCGACTACCGCTCCGTTCCCTAGGAGCCTCAGGCCGAGGTCGCCCCCTGCCCGCCGTCGATGCGGTAGTAGGCGCCGGTGATGAAGCTGGCCTTGTCCGAGCTCAGGAACAGCATCAGGTCGGCGATCTCGTCCGCCGTGGCGTAGCGGTTCATCGGGACGCTGGCCTTGAACTTCTCTTCGGCCGCCGCGACGTCGTCCGGCGAGGCGTTCCTGGCGATGTCGTGCACCATGGCCGTGTCGACGCCCGACGGCGCCAAACCCCGCCCCGGATCGCCAGAAAAGAGCGCCGAAATCTCAGCGCTGGTCCATGGCCTCGGCGCACCCGCGATTCGCCAGACCGTCGGCCCGCTCGTTCAGCGCATGCCCCGCGTGGCCCTTCACCCAGTGCCATTTGACCTCATGCCGCGACCGGGCCGCGTCCAGCCGCTTCCACAGGTCGTCATTCTTGACCGGCTTCTTGTCGGCGGTCTTCCAGCCCCGCGCCTTCCAGCCCCGGATCCATTCGGTGATGCCCTGCATCACATATTTGCTGTCGGTGTGCAGATCGACGCGGCACGGGCGGTTCAGCGCTTCGAGCGCCATGATCGCCCCCATCAGCTCCATCCGGTTGTTGGTCGTGTTGAGCTCGCCGCCCCACAATTCCTTCTCGCGCCCCTCGCCCGCCTGCAGGATCGCGCCCCAGCCGCCAGGGCCCGGATTGCCCTTGCAGGCGCCGTCGGTGTGGATGATGACGTGACTCATTCGCGCGCTGTATCAGGTTCGCTTGGCGTCGCGCCACTGAACGGCCTATATGCGGCGTGAATATACACACCGGGTCGCGCATCGACCCGACTGAGGAGATGTCGCCGTGGGTTCTTTCAGCATCTGGCACTGGGCCATCGTCGCCGTCGTCGTGCTGGTTGTCTTTGGCGGTCGCGGCAAGCTGTCGGCCATCATGGGTGACGCCGCCAAGGGCGTGAAAGCCTTCCGCGACGGCCTCAAGGACACCGACGAGAACAAGCCCGCCGACGACCGCGCCGGCGCCCTGCCGCGCACCGACGCGGAAAAAGAAGACCTGAAGTCGTAATCGCGCGCTCGCGCCGGAGAGACTGACGGATGGGTGGTCTGGGCCCCGGCATCGGGGGCATGGAATATATTGTCATCGCCATCGTGGCCCTCATCGTCGTGGGGCCCGAGCGGCTGCCCGCGATGTTGAACAAGCTGGGCAAGCTGGTCGCCAAGGCCCGCAACATGGCCAATGAGTTCCGGCACAGCTTCGACGAAATGGCGCGTCAGTCCGAACTGGACGAGCTCCGCAAGGAGGTCGAGGCCCTGCGCCACGGCCAGACCAATATGATGCCCTTGGGCGCCGAGGCAGAGGCGACCTTCAAGAGCATCAGCGACGACCTGAACCGCCCGCTCGACGCCCCCTCGCCCGCCCCGGCCCTGACCGCTCCCGACGAATGGCCCGACGCCGCCCCGGTGATGGAGCCGCTCGAAGCCGAGCCGGAACCGGCGCCCGCGCCCAAGCCCCGTCGCAAGCCTGCCGCCAAGGCCGCTGACGGCGCCCCAGCCAAGACCGCTGCGCCCCGCAAGACCGCGTCGGAAGCGACCGCCAAATCCACCACCAAAGCTCCGGCCAAGCCGAAGGCGATCCGCAAGAAGGCGGTCGAGCAGTGACGCATACCGACCAGGACGAAGCCGACATCGAGGCGTCGCGCGCGCCGTTGATGGATCACCTGATCGAGTTGCGCGGGCGAATGATCGTCTGCGTGGTCGCCTTCATTCTCGCCTTCATCGGCTGTTTCTACGTCTCCGCCGATATCCAGATCTTCCTGATCAAGCCCTTCCAGGCGGCCTACGCCCTGCACGCCGCGGCCCAGGCCGCCGGCCAGCACGGCGGCAATCCGTTCGAGCTGATCGCAGTCACCGCGGGCTTCCATCACCTGCCGCCGGGCGCCCAGACCGATCTGGTGCTGCAGGCGACCGGTCCGCTGGAACAGCTCTTCACCAAGATGAAGGTCGCCGGCTTCGGCGCTGTCGTGGTCGTCTTCCCGGTTCTGGCCTGGCAGCTTTACAAATTCGTCGCCCCCGGGCTCTACCGCAACGAAAAGGGCGCCTTCCTGCCCTTCCTGTTCGTGGCTCCGCTCCTGTTCCTGGTCGGCGCCGCGCTCGTCTACTTCGTCATGCTGCCGTTCGTGATGTGGTTCTCGCTGAGCCAGCAGATCGCGGCGGACGGCATCACGGTCGAGCTGAACACCAAGATTTCCGAATACCTCAGCCTCGTCACCTCACTGATCCTCGCCTTCGGCCTCTGCTTCCAGCTTCCAGTCGTCACGACCCTTCTGGGCATGGCGGGCATCATCAGTTCGAAGATGATGGCCGAGGTCCGCCGCTACGCCATTGTCGCCGTGGTGGTGCTGGCCGCCGTCGTCACCCCGCCGGACCCCATCAGCCAGCTGATGCTCGCCGTGCCGCTGGTGCTGCTCTACGAAATCTCGATCTGGTGCGTCCGCCTGATCGAACTGCGCCGCAAGAAGGCCGACGAGGCCGAGGGCCTGCCCGCCTGATCGCACGCCGTTAGGCCGACCGTAACGCCCTGCCCCTCACCCTGCGGGTGAAACGGGAGCGTGGACGTGGGCCTTATCGACCTTTCCAACCAGATCATCGGGCGCGGCGAGGTCACCTCCGCCGACATCATGGCCCTGCGCCAGAACATCTTCGGCGACATCACGGTCACCCGCGAGGAGGCCGAGGCCCTGTTCCTCATCGATGAGGGGACCGAGCGCCGCGTCGCCGAATGGCGCGACCTCTTCCTCGAGGCCCTGACCGACTGGCTGATCCGCCAGCAGGCGCCGCGCGGCTATGTCACCGATGAACAGGCGGACTGGCTGATCGCCCGCATCGAGGCCGCCAGGCGCGCCCGCGACGGCACGGAGATCGAACTGGTCGTCCGCGTGCTCGAACAGGCCGACGCCGCCCCTGCGTCCCTCGCCGCCTTCGGCCTGCAACTGGTCACCCGGTCCGTGGTCGAGAACGACGGCGTCATCTCCGCCGCCGAGGTCGAGCGCCTGCGCCGCCTGATGTTCGCCCCCACCGGCCCGGGCCGCATGGCGATCTCGCGCGAGGAGGCCGAGGTCCTGTTCGATCTGAACGACGCCACGCGCGGCGCGGCCAACGATCCCTCATGGACCGACTTCTTCATGCGCGCCGTGGCCAACGCCGTCACCGCCGCCGCCGGCTGGGCCGCCCCGGGCCGCGAGGAGGCCCTGCGCCGCGAGCGCTGGCTGGCCGACCCCGAGGACGGCATCTCTGAGGCCTTCACGCGTGAGCACGGCCCCCTGCCTACCGGGCGGCTGGGGCTCAGCACGTGGGTCGCGCAAGCCTTCGCCTGGGCCCTGCGCGAGCCCTCCGCCGACGGCCTCTACGCCGCCCGCGTGGAAGAGAACGCCCACGCCGCCTCCACCGCCGCCCCGGTCAATGCCGAGGAAGCCCGCTGGCTGATCGACCGCATCGGCCGCGACGGCGACTTCGACGACAACGAACGCGCCCTCATCGCATTCCTGCGAGAGCTTGCTCCGTCCACGGACGAAGCGCTCCAGCCGTTGATTGATCGGCTGGCGGCGTAGGGCCAATCCGTACCGGAGAGGGCGTCAGGGGTCCGGAACGACCCTGACCGTGAAGGCGATCTGTCCCTCGCTCTCCTGACCATCAGTGAGCAGAGGTTTGATCCGTGCTTCACCCGCGGCGGCCAGGGCGTGGGGGCCAAGCTGACCGGACTGGGAACTGTCGGACAGCACTTCACATCCTTCCAGCCGCCCATCCAACGTCGTCTTGCACCTCAAGACGACACGTCCATGCACCTGTCGTGGGAGACGACTGGTGTTGACCTGCGGCGGGCGAACCCAGACGGGCGCTGGAAGAACGGGGCTAACAGACTCCGTGGTCGCCGGTGACGGAGCCGTTGCGTCCTGAAAAGCCACAGCGGCAAGGATGACCATCAGCACGCGGCGCACTCCTGAATTCGGGAGCCATGACCTAACCTGACGCCCCTCAAACGAAAAGAGCGCCCGACGATCTCTCGTCCGGCGCCCTCCTCGATCAGCCCCCGCTGTCGATCAGCAGCTGTAGTACATGTCGAATTCGACCGGGTGCGGGTGCAGTTGCAGCCGCGCGACTTCTTCCTTCTTCAGCTCGATGTAGCTGTCGATGAAGTCGTCATCCATCACGCCGCCCTTCTTCAGGAAGGCGCGGTCAGCGTCCAGGCTGTCCAGGGCTTCCTGCAGCGAGCCGCAGACTTCCGGGATGTTGCCGCGCTCTTCCGGCGGCAGGTCGTACAGGTTCTTGTCGGCGGCGGCGCCCGGATCGATCCGGTTCTCGATGCCGTCCAGGCCCGCCATCAGCAGGGCGACGAAGGTCAGATAGGGGTTGCCCATCGGATCCGGGAAGCGGGCTTCGATGCGCTTGGCCTTCGGCGAGTTGACCCACGGAATACGGATCGAGGCCGAGCGGTTGCGCGACGAATAGGCCAGCTTGACCGGGGCTTCGTAGCCGGGAACCAGACGCTTGTAGCTGTTGGTGGTCGAGTTCGAGAAGGCGTTGATGGCCTTGGCGTGCTTGATGATGCCGCCGATGTACCAGAGGCAGAGGTCCGACAGACCGGCGTATTTGTCGCCGGCGAACAGCGGCTGGCCGTCCTTCCAGATCGACTGGTGCACGTGCATGCCCGAGCCGTTGTCGCCGAAGGTCGGCTTGGCCATGAAGGTCGCCGACTTGCCGTACGAGGCGGCCACGTTGTGGATCACGTACTTATAAAGCTGCAGGCGGTCGGCCATGGTCAGCAGGTCGCTGAACTTCAGGCCCAGTTCGTGCTGCGCCGGGGCGACTTCGTGGTGGTGCTTCTCGGGCTGCATGCCCAGGTCGCGCATGACGCCCAGCATTTCGCCGCGCAGGTCCTGGGCGCTGTCGACCGGGTTCACCGGGAAGTAGCCGCCCTTGTGCGTCGGACGGTGGCCCATGTTGCCTTCCGAGTACTCGGCGCCGGTGTTAGCCGGCAGCTCGGTCGAGTCATAGGTGTAGCCGGTGTCGTGCGGGGCGGTGGACCAGCGCACGTCGTCGAAGATGAAGAACTCGGCTTCCGGGCCGAAGAACACCGTGTCGCCCACGCCCGAGGACTGAACGTAAGCCAGCGCCTTCTTGGCCATCGAGCGGCTGTCGCGGTTGTAGGCCTCGCCGGTGTCCGGGTTCAGCACGTCGCAGAACAGGAACAGGGTGGTCTGCTGGTAGAACGGGTCGATCCAGTAGCCGTTCAGGTCCGGCTTCAGCAGCATGTCGGACTCGTTGATGGCCTTCCAGCCGGCGATCGACGAGCCGTCGAACATCGTGCCTTCTTCGAGGAATTCCTCGTCGACCAGGTCGATGTCGAAGGTGACGTGTTGCATCCGACCCTTGGTGTCGGTGAAGCGGAGATCGACGTAGCGAACGTCCTTCTCCTTGATCTCTTTGAGGATCTTGCCCGCGGCGCTCATTCTTCGAGGTCCTGTTTCTTATGGGGAGGTTGGTCTGGACGACCGCATCGGGAGATACGGCCGGTAGTCCGGGTGATCAGACCGCTTGCGCGCCCGTCTCACCGGTTCGGATGCGAATGACGTCCAGGACGTCAGACACGAAAATCTTGCCGTCGCCGATCTTACCAGTGCGGGCGGCGGTCTGGATGGCCTCGATCACGGAGGGGGCCAGGTCGTCCGGCACCACCACCTCGATCTTGATCTTGGGCAGGAAGTCGATGACGTACTCGGCGCCGCGATAGAGTTCCGAATGCCCCTTCTGACGCCCATAGCCCTTGGCCTCGAGCACGGTCATCCCCTGGACGCCCGCGTCCTGCAGGGCCTCTTTCACTTCATCCAGCTTGAAGGGCTTGATGACGGCTTCAATCTTTTTCATCGGCGTTCCCGGGCGGGCCATCAGTGCCTCGCGCTCGGGCACCAAAGGGACATTGCATTGCACAATAAGGCAAGTGTTTTTCCACCGGTGTCGCCGTCCGTGAACGGAGGAGAGCCGAAGTGACCACACCCCAGTCCGCCGCCGCGCTGCCCGACTGGCGTCCCACCCTGCCCTGGCCGGGTGTCGAGGCCCACAAACACGCGCGCGGACGGCTCGGCGTCGTCTCCGGTCGGGCCACCCAGACCGGGGCCGCGCGGCTGGCCGCCCGGGCCGGTCTGCGCATCGGGGCGGGCGTGGTGCGAATCCTCTGCCCGCCCGACGCCGCCTCGGTCATCGCCCCGGCCATCGAGGCGGTCATGCTGACCGCCTTCACCTCCGACGAGGCGCTCAAAGCGCTGGCCCAGGGCATGGACGCCGTGGTCATCGGCCCCGCCGCCGGGGTCAATGACGCCACCTCCGCCAACGTCCGGGCCCTGGCCGAGACCGGCGCGGCCCTGATCGTCGACGCCGACGGCCTGACCGTGTTCGAGCCCTGGCCGGAGGAGCTGTTCGGCTTGCTGGACCGCGACGACGTCCTGACCCCGCATGAGGGCGAGTTCAAACGCCTCTTCCCCGGCCTGCTCGACAAGGGGCGCGAAGCCGCCGCGCGTGCGGCCGCGAAACGGGCGGGCGCCGTCGTTGTGCTCAAGGGGCCCGCCACCCTCATCGCCGCCCCGGACGGTCGGCTGGCGACCAACGACAACGGCGTGCCCTGGCTGGCCACCGCCGGCAGCGGCGACGTGCTGGCGGGCATGATCGGCGGCCTGATCGCCCAGCGGATGAACAGTTTCGACGCCGCCCGCGCCGCCGTCTGGATGCACGCCGAGGCCGCCCGCCTGTTCGGCCCCGGCCTGATCGCCGAGGACCTGCCCGAGCAACTGCCCGCCGTCCTGTCAGCCCTGTATGCACAGCGCAGCTGAGCCGCGACCCCGCGCCCGGTTCAAATCGTCACCGAACGGGCCTAACAGGGCGCCATGTTGATCGTCCTCTCCCCGGCCAAGCGGCTGGACTTCACCGAAGCCGACCCGGCCCTGCCCGCCTCGGAGCGCCGCTTCCTGGAGGACACCGCCTCCCTGTCGAAGACCGCGCGGGCCCGCACCGTGGCCGAGTTGCGCAGCCTGATGAGCATTTCGGACGATCTGGCCCGCCTGAACCGCGAGCGCTTCCAGGCCTTCCAGCCCGACTCGCTGGACGGGGTGCAGGCCGCCTTCGCCTTCGCCGGTGATGTCTATGAGGGGCTTCAGGCCCGCACGCTGGACGCCGCCGGTCTGGACTACGCCCAGTCGCACCTGCGCATCCTGTCGGGCCTCTACGGCCTGCTGCGCCCGCTGGACCGCATCCAGCCCTATCGTCTGGAGATGGGCACGCGGCTGAAGACCCGGCGCGGGTCCAGCCTGTACGACTTCTGGGGCGACCGCATTTCGAAATGCCTGAACGCCGACGCCGACGGGCAGGACGACCCCACCCTCGTGAACCTGGCCAGCCAGGAATATTTCGGCGCCGTCGACGCCCGCGCGCTAAAGCTGCCGGTCGTCACGCCGAACTTCTACGAGGACAAGGACGGCGACCGCCGCATCATCTCCTTCTTCGCCAAGCGCGCCCGCGGGACCATGGCCCGCTACGCCATCGACGAACGCATCGAGTCGGCCGAAGACCTCAAGAGCTTCGACCGCGACGGCTACCGTTTCGACGCCGCCGCCTCGACGGAGACCGAGTGGATATTCACCAGATCGGGAAATACTTGAGCCCCCCTGTCGCCATGTCGTAAGACCGCGGGTAGAGTCGCAAAGACCTTCCAAGGGGAAACAGCATGTTCCAGTGGCCCAAGCGCGGTGAGACGGCCTCGAAAGAGGGCGAACCCTTCCGCGACATCGGCGATCTGAAGGGTCAGGTCGCGGTGATCTCGGGCTCGACCTCGGGCATCGGTCTGGCGCTCGCGCGCGCCGTGGCCAGCCGGGGGGGCGATGTGGTCCTGAACGGTCTGGGCGACCCCGCCGAGATCGAACGCACCCGCGCCGAGATGGAGGCCTCCTGCGGCGTCCGCGTCCGCTACCACGCCGCCAACATGACACGCGGCGACGAAGTGGCCGACATGGTCGCCTTCGCCAGGCACGACCTCGGCCGCGTCGACATTCTGGTCAACAACGCCGGCATCCAGCACGTCGAGGCCGTCGAGAAATTCCCCGCCGACAAGTGGGAGCAGATCATCGCCATCAACCTGTCGTCGACCTTCTATGCGACGCGGGCGGCGATCCCGATCATGAAGGCCCAGGGTCGCGGCCGGATCGTCAACATCGCCTCGGCCCACGGTCTGGTCGCCAGCCCGTTCAAGTCGGCCTATGTCGCCGCCAAGCACGGCGTCATCGGCTTCACCAAGACCGTCGCGCTGGAGCTGGCGCAGGACAACATCACCTGCAACGCGATCTGCCCCGGCTTCGTCGAAACCCCCATCGTCTCCAAGCAGATCGACGACCAGGCCCGCACCCGCGGCATGTCCAAGGAGCAGGTGCTGAAGGATGTCATCCTCGGCTCCCAGCCGACCAAGAAGTTCGTCACCACGGACCAGTTGGCCGGCATGTTCCTCTATCTGGTTAGTGACCTGGGCGCCTCGGCCAACGGGGCCAGCTTCTCCATCGACGGCGGCTGGACCGCCCAATAGCGCCCGAAGGAGGCCGGCCCTGACCCCACGAGAGCCCGCCTCCCGCCCGACCATCTGCCTCGCCCTGCAGGGCGGCGGCGCCCACGGCGCCTTCCAGTGGGGCGTGCTCGACCGCCTGCTTGAGGACGGCCGCCTCGACGTCCGCGCCGTCACCGCCGCCTCGGCCGGGGCCATGAACGGCGCCGCCCTGATCTCGGGCCTTGAGGCCGGCGGCCCCGACGCCGCCCGCGCCCAGCTCGACAAGCTCTGGCGGGAGGTCAACCAGTCCGGCGGCCGCAACGTCTTCGGCGACAGCGCGATCTGGAGCCAGGCCCTGACGCCCGGCTGGCTGAAGGACACCGGCCTCTGGCGCACGGGCGAGAACCTCGCCCTGTCGATGAGCCCCTATCAGTTCAATCCCTTCAACCTGAATCCGCTGAAGCGGGTGCTCGACAACGCCGTCGATTTCGACGCCGTCCGCGCCTCAGGCATCCGCTTCTTCGTCTCGGCCACGGCGGTGAAACAGGGCCGCGCCCACGTCTTCCGCACGCCCGAGATCACCCCGGACGTCCTGCTGGCCTCCTCCTGCCTGCCGCACCTCTTCCAAGCGGTCGAGATCGAGGGCGAGCCGTACTGGGACGGCGGCTATCTGGCCAATCCGGCGCTCTGGCCCCTGATCCATCCCGACACGCCCGACGACATCCTGATCCTGCCGCTCAACCCCTTCGTCCGGGACGAGACGCCCCATGCCGCGGGCGAGATCATGGATCGGCTGAACGAGATCGTCTTCAACGCCCCGCTCGTCTCCGAACTGCGCGCCTTCGCCCTGCTCCAGTCCCTGATCGCCGACGGCCAGCTGAAGGCGGGCGGCCGCCACCGCGTCCAGGCCATCCGCATGCACGCCATCGAAAGCGACCGCTGGCTCGGCGACCTCTCGCTGGGCTCGAAATTCGATACGGAGTGGACCTTCCTCAACCGCCTGAAAGGCTATGGACGCGAAGCCGCCGAGGACTGGCTGTCGCAGTGTTTCGACGCGGTCGGCGAGCGGTCCAGCGTCGATGTGAAGGCGCGGTTCCTCTAACCCCCGCTATCGTCATCCCGCGGTGCGCCTCAGTTGCACCTACTTCACCGGCGCCTCGCTGGTTCGCCGGATCCATATCATCGATCACGCCCGCCGGGAGGGCGCCTACAGTTGCCGGTCCTTCATCCGGAGCGATCCCTCGAAAGCGTGAGGGACTGGGAGGACGATGGCCAGTTACCCGATATGCCCCGCCGCCCGGCTCAGCCGGTCGTTGATCGCCTCGCCCAGCCCGGTCTTCGGGATCGGGGACACCGCGATGCCCGCCGGCTTCTCCCGGTCCGCCTCCCTCAGCCGCCGGAACAGGTTCGCCGCCGCCTCGCGCAGGTCGCCGGTCGGGCTCAGGCTCCAGCGGGCGTCGCCCACGCCGGGGCCGAAACCCAGCAGCAGTTCGCCCTTGTGCAGGGTCGTCACATTGATCCTCACCGGCGCGTCCGGCGCATAGTGCAGCGTCAGCCGACCGGGCGAGCGATGCCCCTCGCCGCCCGCATGGAGCGGCCCCACCACGGCCTCCAGCTCCGCGCGCGTCACTGAGCCGGGGCGCAGCAGGCTGACCCTGCCGTCCAGCACCGAGACGACCGTGCTCTCCACCCCCACGGCGCACGGGCCGCCGTCCACGCCCTCGGCGGCGGCGAAGCCGGTCTCGTCCATGGCGTCCTGGAAGGTGGTCGGGCTGGGCCGTCCCGAGCGATTGGCCGACGGCGCCACCACCGCCCCGCCGAACAGGGCCAGCACCGCCCGCGCCTTCGCATGGCCCGGTACGCGCACGGCCACGCTGTCCAGCCCGGCCCGCGCCAGATCGCAGACCGCCTCGCGGTCCCGCACCGGCGCGACGATCGTTAGCGGCCCCGGCCAGAAGGCCTCGGCCAACTTGCGGGCGTTGTCGTCGAACAGGGCGATCCGCTCAGCCGCCGCCGCATCGGACACATGTGAAATCAGAGGGTTGAAGCGCGGCCTTCCCTTGGCTTCGAAGATCGCCGCCACGGCCTTGGCGTTCGAGGCGTCGGCGCCCAGCCCATAGACCGTCTCGGTAGGCAGCAGGATCAGCTTGCCGTCCGCCAGCGCCCGGGCGGCGGCTTCCTCGGCGCCCTTCTCCCGATCCGTCCTGCCGTCCGATCCGTCCACGCGCCTGAAACCCTCATACTGAAGTCGCGGCCATGTGCGCCTCCGGACACCGGAAGCGCAACCCTTGGACCTGAACGGCGCCGCCCTTCCCTTCCGTCGCGGCACACCGCCACAGTGTCCCCGCCCTGAGTCCCGGCCTCTTGCACAGAGGCCGTCGCCGGGGCCAGAACCACTCGTATCGTACGCCAGCCGCCCGGACCTCCGATGACCTACCGCGCCCCGATCCGCGATCTCGCCTTCGCCCTGCAAGCCGTCGCCGGCATTGACCAGGTCGCCGCCACCGGCGCCTTCCCCGACTATGACGCCGACCTGATGGGCGCCGTGCTCGAGGCCGCGGGCCAGTTCTCCGAAGAGGTGCTCGCCCCGCTCAACCGCGTCGGCGACCAGAAGGGCTCGGTCTGCAAGGACGGCAACGTCACCCCCGCACCCGGCTTCTCGGACGCCTATCGCCAGTTCGCCGCCGGCGGCTGGACCAGCCTGACCGCCCAGACGCATTCGGGCGGCCAGCAGCTGCCCAAGGCGCTGGAGCTGGCGGCCTATGAGACCGTACACGCCGCCAACATGGCCTTCGGCCTCTGCCCCATGCTGTCGCTGGCCTCCATCGAGGCGCTGGAGGCCGTCGGCACGCCGGAGCAACAGAGCAAATACCTTACCAAACTGGTCTCCGGCGAATGGACCGGGGCCATGGTCCTGACCGAGCCGGGCGCGGGTTCGGACCTCGGCGCCCTGACCGCCACCGCCGTCCCCAAAGGCGACGGGACCTACAAGCTGTCGGGCCAGAAGATCTTCATCACCTGGGGCGACCACGACGCGACGGACAACATCGTCCATCTGGTCCTCGCCCGCCTGCCCGACTCCCCGCCGGGACCGAAGGGCATCAGCCTGTTCCTGGCGTCCAAGTATCACGTAAACGCCGACGGCTCGCTGGGCGAACGCAACAGCTTCTATCCCGTCAGCGTCGAGCACAAGCTGGGCATCCACGGCTCGCCGACCTGCGTCATGGCCTATGAGGACGCCACCGCCGAACTGGTCGGCCAGCCCAATCAGGGCCTCGCCCATATGTTCGTCATGATGAACGCCGCCCGCCTCGCCGTCGGCGTCGAGGGCGTCGGCATCGCCGAGCGCGCCTACCAGCACGCCCTCGCCTACGCCCAGGAGCGCAAGCAGGGCCGCAGCGTCTGGACCGGCGTCGCCAACAGCCCCATCGTCGACCACCCCGACGTGCGCCGCACCCTGTCGGTGATGAAGGCCAAGATCGCCGCCGCCCGCGCCATCTGCCTGTCGACCGGCGTCGCCGCCGACCTGGCCCGCCACGCCGCCACCGAGGACGAGCGCCGCCAGTGGAAGGGCCGCGAGGACCTGTTCACCCCCATCGCCAAGGCCTGGTCCACCGACGTCGGCTGCGAGGTCGCCTCGCAGGGCGTTCAGGTCCACGGCGGCATGGGCTTCATCGAGGAGACCGGCGCGGCCCAATACTACCGCGACGCCCGCATCACCCCGATCTACGAGGGCACCAACGGCATCCAGGCCATGGACCTGGTCGGCCGCAAGCTGTCGCAGGACGGCGGCGCCTCGGCCAAGGCCCTGATCGCCGACTTCAAGACCACCCTGACCGCGCTGGGCAAGCTCTACACCGGCAAGCCGGTCGAGCGTTTCGCCAACGCCATCGAGGCGGTCGAGGACGCCACCCTGTGGATTCTCGACGCCAAGCAGGACCCCGCCCGCGCCGCCGACGTCCTGACCGCCGCCGACGCCTATCTGAAGCTGCTGGGCGACGTCACCGGCGGCTGGATGCTGGCCAAGGGCGCGCTGGCCGCCAAGGCCCAGCTCGACACCGGCGAGGGCGACACGGTCTGGCTGGAGGGCAAGATCGCGCTCTACGAAATCTACGCCGCCAACGTCCTCGGCCACGTCTCCAGCCGCCTCGCTGCGGTCGGTCAGGGCGGCGCCCTGCTGGAGCGGATGAGCGTGGACGTGCTGGCGGGCTGAGGCTCGAACGCTCACCTCCCCATCGCCCCTTCAAGGCGATGGGGAGGACAGATCGCGCCAGCGATCAGGAGGGGGCGGCGCAGGCGCCTGCCGTTGGCCCTCGAACACCTGTGTCCGCGCCACCTCCGGCCCCGACGGAGCCGCCTCACCTGATCGACGCTGACGCGCCGATCTGTCCTCTCCATTCGCTTGACGGCGAACGGAGAGGTGAGCGAGCCCCATACGACCAATCCTGACGTATCGACGTTCTACGCTGTCCCCATGACCCAGGGACACATGCACCGCTCCGACCCCACGTGGGACGCCGCCCGCGAGGCCTATCTCGCGGGCGAGGCCGCAGAGACCGTCTGCGAACGCTTCCACCTGAACCTCAACACCTTCCGCGCCCGCTCCCGGAAGCACAAATGGCGGCGCTGCGACCAGCCTGATCCCCAGCCGCACGAACAGGTCGCCACCGAGGACCTGCCCCTTCCCGACATGGAAGAGACCTTCCGCATCGCCTCGGCGCGCGTCACCCACGCGGTGAAACAGGGCCGCATCGAGGAGGCGCTGAAGTGGGGCCGGATCATGAACCTGGCCCTGCGCGACCGCGAGGTCCGCTCCCGGCTCGAGGTCCGCGCCGCCGAGATCGAGCGCCGCATGCAGCTGAAAGGCGCCGTCAGCGCCATGCGGGGCGTGCGCGAGACCATCTCCGACTATCACCAGACCGTCCGCGACGATCTGGACGCCCGCGAAGCCGCCATCGCCGCCCGCGAGGCCGCGCGTGTCGTCCCCGCGGAACCCAAGCCTCCGAGCACGCCGACCTTACCCGGATTACACCCTTCACACCCACTTTACGTCCCGCCCCCGCTCCCCGACGCCAGCCCCCTCTTCACCTACCGCCGCTGGCATCAGCGAGAGGGGGAAGTCCGACGATGAAGGACCTCGACGGCCCGAAAATTGCGCACGGCTCACCTCCCCATCGCCCCATCAAGGCGATGGGGAGGACAGATCGCGCAGCAATCAGGAGGGGGCGGCGCAGGTGGTCAGGGAGTGGCCGCCGACACCGGTGTTCGAGGTTCCTCCGGCCTCGACGGAGCCACCCTCTCCTGATCGACGCTCACGCGTCGATCTGTCCTCTCCATTCGCCTTCGCGAACGGAGAGGTGAACGGTGAGCTACGGCTCCACCGCATCCATCAGCGCGATCGCCTCGCGCACATATTCCGCATGGGCCACGATCCCGATCCCGACCGTCTCGCCGCCGACGCGCATCTCCTGCACCAGCACCCCGGCGATGAAGGGATGCTCCGGCTCCACCGTGCCGGGCAGCTTGCGCGCCGCCGGGGTCCAGAACACCGGCCCGCCCGAGTTGCCGGGGAAGACCGCGAAATCCAGCAGGAAGGTCGGAAAGGCCCGGATCGGGGTCAGCGGCCAGGATGCCACCCGACCGGTCCTCAGGATCGGGAACCCCGCCGTATTGGCCGAATAGCCGTGCGGATAGCCCAGGGTCATCAGTTCATCGCCCGGCCCCACCTCCCAGGCGTCCAGCGCATAGGAGTTGGCCAGCCAGCCCAGCGGGATGGCGGCCTCGGCGAACTCCGGCGGGGCGGTCACGGCCATCACCGCGATGTCCCGCTCGGGGTGTTTGGTCCACAGAGGGTCGCCGTCATCCTCGCGGATGCGCAGCGGGCGCGGCGCGAACCGCCAGCCGCCGTCCGTGGTCTCCACGCGCCAGCCGATCCGCGCCTCGGACGACGGCATGCCGTTCAGCACATGGGCGGCGGTGACCAGCACCGTGCGGGGATGTCCGTCCGGGGTCGGGGCGTCGATCAGGAAGGCCGTGCCGACCTTGCGCTCGGTCTCGTTGATCGGCTGGTCCAGCTGCACCGTCGCCCGGATCAGGCTGACCGTCAGGTCCCAGGCGGGCGCGGCCTGCACCACCTCGGCCACCGGCGGCGGGGCGGGAGCTTCGGGCGGGACCTGAAGGTCAAACATGGGGGCTCTTCAGTCTGGGACGTTTGTTCATTTGACGGCGCGGGGCCGGGGCGCACAAGGTCCGCCATCATTTCGGGGAGTCTGCCATGAATCGCCGCGACCTGCTGACCACCGCCTCCGCCGCTCTCGCCGCGAGCGCCCTCCCCACCCTGGCGAACGCCAAAACCTCCTCCGGAGCCTCGATGCCCAACGCGCCTGTCCCGCCCGTCGCCAAGAAGATCCCCGTCACCATCGAACAGCTCGGCCGCACCCGGACCGACGACTATCAGTGGATGAAGGACGACAACTGGCAGCAGGTCCTGCGCGATCCGTCGATCATCAAGGCCGATGTGAAGGATCACCTGAACGCCGAGAACGCCTATCGCGAGGCGATGATGGCCTCCACCGAGCCGCTCCAGCTGGAGCTGTTCGAGGAGATGAAGGGCCGCATCAAGGAGGATGACAGCTCCGTTCCGCTGCCCGACGGCCCGTGGGAGTATTACACCCGCTTCGAGACCGGCCAACAGCACCCGCTCTACTGCCGCCGCCCCAGGGGTCAAACGACCGGCGAGGTTGTCCTGCTCGACGCCAACGCCCTCGCCGAGGGCAAGGCCTACTCCTCGGTCGGCGAGACCGAACACAGCCGCGACCATGCGCTGTTCGCCTATTCCGAGGACGCCCAGGGCTCCGAGGTCTACCGCATCTTCATCAAGGACATCGCGTCGGGCCAGTTCCTCGGCGACCCGATTGAAAGCGCCATGGGCGGCGCCACCTTCTCGGCCGACGGTCAGTGGGTCTTCTGGATCAACCGCGACGACAACGGCCGGTCTGACAAGGTCCTGAAACGCCCGACCCGCGGCGGGGAGATCACCACCGTCTACGAGGAGCCGGACGACGGCATGTACATGGGGCTGGACCTCAGCTCGGACGACAAATTCATCCTCATCACCTCGGCCAACGGTGAGCAGTCGGAATGGCGCTATGTGCCCGCTGACCAGCCCGAAGCCACGCCCACGGTCATAGAGCCCCGCCGCGAGGCCGTGCGCTATGACGCCGACCACTGGGGCGACCGCTGGGTCATCCGCACCGACGCGGACGGCGCCGTGGACTTCAAGATCGTCACCGCCCCGACCGACGCGCCGGGCCGCGCCAACTGGACCGATCTGGTGCCCTTCACCGAAGGCCGCCTGATCGAGAGCATCCTCCCCTATTCCGGCCACCTGGCCCGGGTCGAGCGTTTCGACGCCAACACCCGCATCGTCATCCGCACCCGCGCGGGCGAAGAGCACGCCATCGCGGTCGATGAGCCCGCCTATGTGCTGGGCCTGCAGGGGACCTATGAATACGACTCGCCGATGACGCGGTATGCCTACACCTCGCCCTCCACCCCGGCGCAGGTGTTCGACTACAACATGGCCACCCGCGAGCGGACCCTGCGCAAGACGCAGGAGGTCCCGTCCGGCCACAACATCGACGACTATGTGGTCGAGCGGCTGAACGCTCCGGCCAGCGACGGCGCGCTGGTTCCCGTCACCATCCTGCGCCGCAAGTCGACTCCGGTGGACGGCTCGGCGCCGGTCCTGCTGTACGGCTACGGCTCCTATGGCATTCCGATGGGCGCGGGCTTCAACACCAACCGCCTGTCGCTGGTGGATCGCGGCTTCATCTACGCCATCGCCCACATTCGCGGCGGTTCGGACAAGGGCTGGGGCTGGTTCCTGGCCGCGCGCCGGATGACGAAGAAGAACACCTTCACCGACTTCATCGCCGCCGCCGAACACCTTATCGAGAAGAACTACGCCCGCGCGGGCAACATCGTCACCCACGGCGGCTCGGCCGGCGGCCTGCTGATGGGCGCGATCAACAACATGCGCCCGGACCTCTGGGCCGGGGTCATCGGCGACGTGCCCTTCGTGGACGTGATCAACACCATGTCCGATGTCAGCCTGCCGCTGACACCCGGCGAATGGCCTGAGTGGGGCGACCCGATCACCGATCCGGCCGCCTACGACTACATGATGAGCTACAGCCCCTACGATCAGGTCGAGCCCAAGGCCTATCCGGCGGTGCTGGCCACCGGCGGCCTGTCGGACCCGCGCGTCACCTACTGGGAGCCGGAAAAGTGGGTCGCCAAGCTGCGACCGGCCACCACCTCGGGCAAGCCGGTCCTGCTCAAGATCAACATGACCGCCGGTCACTTCAGCTCGTCGGGCCGGTTCGACTATCTGAAGGACATCGCCGTGGTCTACGCCTTCGCCATCTGGTCGATCCAGAAGGGGTGGGAGCAGGCCTGACCGGGTCCTACGGATCCAGGCTCCAGGTCCAGACCCCGGGGGACTCGGCGTGGAAGGCGCTGAAACTCCTCAGTTCCTGGTGGCTGCCGCAGGTGGACGAGCCGGTCGAATAGAAGGTGTACGGGCCCGGGTACTCGACGCACAGGGTATGACTGCCCTGCCAGTTGCGGCCCGACCCGTCGGTGGCGTCGGCGTAGAAGTAGAAGTTGGCGTTGTCGGTGGTGACCAGATCGCGGCAGGCGCCGTCGGCGACGTCGTACCAGCCCCGGTTCATGAACCGGGTCTCGCCGACCTGGACATAGGAGACGGCCACGGTCGCCGAGCGGCCGCTGCGGTTGCACACCTTCAGGTCGATGGTCGGGCGACCGCCGCTCTCGCCGGGCTTGTAGACCTGGCCGGGCTTGGACTGGGCCGAGGCGATGGACGGCGCCGTCGCCGCCATCGCGGCGGCGAGAATGAGATGGATGGCTTTCATGACGGGCTCCCCCTTCGCGACTGTCAGCCGACGCTAACAAAGAGAACCACGTTCCGTCACTGATCAAGACTGACGATGAAAACAATAACTTCCCTGCGCGACACCCGCCCCGAGGACCTGCCCGCCATCACCGCCATCTATGCGGACGAGGTCCTTCACGGCACGGCGACCTTCGAGCTCGATCCGCCGGACGAGGCGGAGATGGCCTCGCGCCTGCAGGCGGTGCTGGCGCTGGACCTGCCGTGGCTGACCGCCGAAATCGACGGACAGGTCGTCGGCTACGCCTACCTCGCCCCGTTCCGCCTGCGCCCGGCCTACCGCTACTGTGTCGAGCTGTCGGTCTATATCGCGCCCGAGGCCCGGGGCCGGGGCGTCGGCCGCGCCCTCATGGAGGCCCTGATTGCTCGCGCCCGCGCCATGGGCCTGCGTCATCTCATCGGCGTCATCGGCGACAGCGCCAATGCGGGCTCCATCGCCCTGCACAAGGCCACCGGCTTCCGCGAGGCCGGGGTCTGGCGCGAGACCGGCTGGAAGTTCGAACGCTGGATTGACGTCGTCCTCATGCAACTCGACCTGACCCCGGACGGTCGCCCGCCCGAACGCGACGGCCTGCGGCTGTGACGCCGTTGCGGACCGTCCCTCAAGCGCCTAGGTCTGCCGTATGGTGATCCTGCGGACAGTGCTGATGCTGTGCGGCGCCCTCGCGGTGCTGCTGCTCGGCGCCCTGCCCGCTTCGGCGGGCCCGGCGGGTCCGCCCTGCCATGAAACCTCCGGCCAGATGCACCACGGCGACGCCCCGGCCCAGCAACAGGGACCGACCAAGGCGCTCAAGGTCATGGCCTGCTGCGTCATGTGCGTGGCCGCGCCCGCCGTCCCGCCGGTCCAGCCTTCCTCGGCGCCGACCGCCGCCGGCGACCACCATCCCCTGCCCGCCGCCCGCCTGACCGGCCGCGGCCCCGCCCCCGACCACGGCCCTCCGCGCGCCTGATCCCGCAAGACCTTGCACGCGCCGATCTCCCGGCGCCCGATCAGACACGCATTCAAGGAGCCAACCATGGCCCGCATCCTCGCGCCCCTCGCCGGCGCATCCCTGCTCGCGCTCGCCCTCCCGGCCGCCGCCCAGCAGCACGACCATCAGTCCGCCCCGGTCCCAGCCCAGGCCCGGCCCCAGACGCCGCCCCCAGCCGATCCCCACGCCGGGCACGACATGTCCGGGATGGATCACTCGGCCCTGGGCCACGTCATGACCGGAACCCTCGGTCCGTGGCCCATGACCCGCGAAGCCTCCGGCACGGCCTGGCAGCCCGACGCCGCCCGGCACGGCGGCGTCCACTGGGGCTCGGGCGACTGGAGCTTCATGGGCCATGCCCAGCTGAACCTGGTCTACGACCGCCAGAACGGCCCGCGCGGCGACTCGAAGACCTTCGTCAGCGGCATGATCATGGGCTCGGCCCGGCGCGACTTCATCGACGGCTCGACCCTCAACCTGCGAGCCATGGTCAGCCCCGACCCCTTCATGGGCAAGGAAGGCTTCCCCCTGCTCCTCGCCGCCGGCGAGACCGCCGACGGGGTCACGCCTCTGGTCGACCGCCAGCACCCGCACGAGCTGGTGATGGAGCTCTCGGCCAGCTACGCCAAGCCGCTGACCGACAAGGACACGGTCTTCGCCTACATCGGCTATCCGGGCGAACCCGCCTTCGGCCCGCCCGCTTTCATGCACCGCATGAGCGCCATGGACAGCCCCGAGGCGCCGATCACCCACCACTGGCTGGACTCGACCCACATCGTCTTCGGCGTCGCCACCCTCGGCTGGGTCCACGACCGGGTGAAGCTGGAAGCCTCCTCCTTCACCGGGCGCGAGCCGGACCAGAACCGCTACGACTTCGACCCGCCGGAGTTCGACAGCTGGGCGGTGCGCGGGACCTGGAACCCGACCGACAACTGGTCGCTGCAGGCCTCCTACGCCGACGTCACAGGGCCGGAACAGCTCGAGCCGGAAGAGAACGACCGCAAGCTCTCGGCCAGCGCCATCCATACCCGCCGCCTCGGCGCGGAAGGCTGGTGGTCCACGACCCTCGCCTGGGGTCGCAAGATCAACGACCACGACGAGAGCAAGGACGGCTGGATGCTGGAGGGCGCGATCAGCCCCGACGACCGCTGGACCGTCTTCGCCCGCGCCGAGCGGATCGAGACCGACGAACTGGTCCCCGGCGTCGGCGGCGGTCACGGCGATCTCCACACCGTCGCCAAGGCCTCGGTCGGCGCGGTCCACGACTGGCGGCTGTCAGACAACGTCCGCTTCGGCCTGGGCGCCCTCTATACGGTGAACCAGGTCCCCGGCCCGCTCGAGCCCCTCTACGGCGGCGATCCGGACGGCGGCATGCTCTTCATGCGTATGAAGGTGCAGTAGCGCTCAAGGCCTTCTCCCTCCCCGTCCGGGGGAGGGAGAGGCTGAGCTCAATGCGGCGCGATGTCGTCCGGCGGCGTCGTCAGCCACGGGGCCAGTCGGAACCGGCGCGGGGTCTCGCCGACCGTGCGGTGCAGGATGAACTGGCGGGCGAAGCCGACCACCGCCCGGATAGTCTGCTCGTCGAACGGCTTGGACACCGCGCCCAGGGCGCCGGCGAAGCCGTCGGGAATCTGTTCGGGATTGGCGGTCAGGAAGACCACGGCGGCGCCGTACTCGCCGACAATTCGCTGTGCGATCTGCGGACCGGTCATCCCGTCCAGCAGGTTGACGTCGATCAGCGCCAGGTCGGGCCGCTCGCGCTCGGCGATGGCGAAGGCGCCCGCCTTGTCCATGGCGCAGCCGATGACGTCGCAGCCGGATTCGCCCAGCACGAGCTCCAGCTCCATCGCCAGTAAAGCCTGGTCTTCTACGATCATGACCCGAAGGTCAGGCAGGTCGGACAAGCCACTTCCCCCAACGCTAACCAGACGCATTTACACTACCAATGTCCGCCAGCGGACACTCCAACGCTCCATTGGCTATTTGGTTCAGTGTGGAGTAAGAATTCCCGGCATTTTCAATCGTTGGGGGAACGATGGCCGCGGCAGCGGAAGACCGGATCGTCGAGCTTCAGAAGCGGATGCTCGGCGGATATCAGCTCCTCCAGACCCTGGTGGGGATTCGCCTGCGCAGCGTCACGGATCCCGAGAGCGTTCGCCACCTGACCTGGCTCAGCGACGTCACCGCGGCGATGGAGCTGATCAGCCGGCGTATGACCAACGACGGCCCGCTGGATTTCGCTGGCTACCTCGACGACGTCGCCGCCTTCTGGAGCCGCGCCTGCGAGGGCCGGGCCGTGCGCATCGACGTGCGCGGTCAGGCCACCCTCCTGCCCGACAGCCATCTCTTGCCCATGGCCATCATCACCCATGAGCTGATCTCCAACGCCCTCCGCCACGCCTTCCCCGGCGACCGCCGCGGCTCCATCGCCGTCGCCTTCTCGCGCGCGGTGGGCGGGGTGAGCCTGGTCGTCCGCGACTCAGGCATCGGCGCTGACGCCATCGAGCCCGGCGAAGGCCTGTCGCTGGTCCAAGGCCTGGTCGATCACCTCGGCGGCTCCATGAGCATCGAGACTGCCCCCGACGCCGGCGTCGGCGTCCGCATCCGCCTCCCGCTGGAAGCCGCGCTGGCGCATTAGGCCGTCAACGTCGTCCTGACCCGCATAAGGGCCTCGCCCAGCCAGTTGATCCCCTGCCGGTTGGCGGGATCGACGATTTGTGGATCGTCCCAGGCCAGCCCCACGCCCCAGACCGGATCATAGTGCGCGCGCTCGACCAGGGTCAGGTCACCCGTAGCCAGCAGATATGTCCGCAGGTTCTCCGCCTGGCCGAACTTGGCAAGGTTGCCGCGAAAGACGATCTCGCGGGCCTGGGGATCCCAGGCATCGGCCGCGAATCGCCAGCCCACATCCCGCAGCCGTCGGTGGCAGAAGCCCGAGCGTATCGCCCAGATAGAGGATGATCGCCCGCATCTGGGACAGGGCGAAACTCGCCGTCTCGTCCACCAGCACCGGCGGTCCCATGAAGGGGATTGGCATTGTTCCAACCGGTCCTTCCATGAGGGCGGATATCCGATCGTCGCCCGCCTCATCCCAATCCTTGTCCGCGAAGGCAAGGACGGCGCGGACGAACTCTCCCCGGAACGGCGCCGACCAGTAGTAGAGGGTGTAGGGGGAAATAAAGGGTTCCGGGGGGACTTGATTGATCAACGCGCGCCAGAAGGCGTCCGTTCAGCGGGTCAGGGCTCGGACCAGCCGGCCACCGAGACCGAGGCCGACCGGGGATCGCGGTCAAACTGCAGCCAGGCGGTCGCGCGCCCCCTGCCCGGCACATAGTCCACGGTCGCGGTCGACGGCGCTCCGGCGGCCAGTCGGCCCACGACATCCACCGACGCCGCCGTATCGGCCCCCTCGTTGAAGATCTCGACCTCCGCCCTGAAGCCGGTCGCCACCGGGGTGATATCAACAATCCGGGCGTGAAGCTCCGGCGGGCTGGCGGGCTGCAGGGCCTCCCACAGGACGACCGCGATGACGCCGAGGGTCACGAAAGCGCCCAGCCCCGCCATGACCCACTGCAGAAGCGGGCGATCAGAAGATTGGACGGCTGTCTTGCGGGTTGAATGGGGGGCCATGATCACACCAGAAGGCGGGCCGCCGCCGCGCCGATGGCGGCGGGGAAGCCCAGGACGATGACATTCTGGACCACGCCGGGGAGCCAATGACCGTCAACCCGACCGAACACGAACAGAATGAACAGACTGACCGCCAGGGCGATGGCGTAGCCCGGAAGGGTGAAGTGGAAGAACGCCCTCACCGGGTGATCCGCCTCCTCCTGCCCGGCGAAGCCCGCGCGAAACACGATGAGGTGGAGCAGGACAATCGACAGCGCGATCAAGCCGAGCGCATGCAGCGGCGTCGCCTTGTAGGCGATCAGGACCATCTCCTCGGTCGGCGCGACATTGAGACCGAGAAACAGGGCGCCGGCGGCCATGAGAAAGAGCTCGCCCACATAGGACGCCTCCTCTTCATCCGTTTCGCCACTTCCCGTTCCCGCGAGTTGGCGGCGCGCCAACAGGGCGCCCATTGCCCCCGGGATCGCCTGCAGCATCACCATGCCCACCGCCCCCTGGGGCACGGCGTCCCAGCGCGCGACCCCGAACAGGCTCAGCAGTGCAGCGGCGGTGATGAACCCGACGGCCAGGGCGACCGCCGTGTCCAGACCGTCGTTCACCAGCCCGCGCTGTCGCGAGAACCCGGCGTAATGCGCCAGGCCGAACAACAGGGGCAGGCCGGCGACAATGAAGACCAGCAGCCGCCATCGGTCCATGGAGACGCCCTGCAGCCACATCTCCATGGTCATCAAAAGAGGGATGCTGAACAGCAGGGCCCCGCCGAACGCGCGACCGAGATCGTTGAGGTAGCGGGTGCTCCCCGATCCTGTCGCCGTCGCCATCATCAACCTGACGGGGCGACCCGCCACACGGTGTTGGACAGGTCATCGGCGATCAGAAGAATCCGGCGTTGCGGATCGAAGGTCACGCCCACCGGGCGCCCCCGCGCCTTGCCGTCGGCAAGGAAGCCCGTGACAAAGTCGACCGGCCGGCCCACCGGTCGTCCGTTGCTGAAGGCGACCCAGCTGACCTTGTAGCCGGACAAATCCTGACGGTTCCAACTGCCGTGCTCGCCGATGAAGGCGCCTTGGCTGAAGCGGCCTCCGAACCCGCCGTTTGTCGCGAAACTCAGCCCCAGCGCCGCCACGTGGGAGCCCAGTGCATAGTCCGGCGCGATGGCGCGTGCGACCAGATCGGGCCGCGCCGGACGCACGCGTGGATCGACATTCCGGCCCCAGTAGCTGTAGGGCCAGCCGTAGAAGGCGCCGTCGCGAACCGAGGTCAGATAATCGGGCACCAGCTCGGGTCCGAGTTCGTCGCGCTCATTGACGACGGCCCATAGCTGACTGGAGGTCGGCTCGATGGCCAGAGCCGTCGGATTGCGGATGCCCGTCGCGATCGTGCGGCGCGCTCCGGTCCGACGGTCGATCTCCCAGACCACCGCCCGCTCCTCCTCGACCGACATGCCCCGTTCGCCGACGTTGCTGTTCGAGCCGATGCCCACATAAAGCTTCGAGCCGTCGGCGCTGGCGGTCAGGGACTTGGTCCAATGGTGGTTTACCTCGGCGGGCAGGCGCGTCAGAACCTCGCCCGGCGTGGCGATCCGGGTCTGTCCCTCCTGGTAGGGGAAGCGCAACAGGGCGTCCTGGTTGGCGACGTACAGATTGCCGTCCACGAAGGCGAGGCCGTAGGGCGCATCCAGGTTTTCGATGAAGACTGTGCGCAGCTCGGGCGTACCGTCGCCGTCAGCGTCCCTGAGCAGGGTGATGCGATTGCCGCCCTCTACCTTCGACTTGCCTCCGGCCTTGATGACCCCGGCGATCACATCCTTGGGCCGCAGCTTGGGCGCGTTACCGCCCGAACCCTCGGCGACGAGAATATCGCCATTGGGCAGAACCAGCATCTGGCGCGGGATCTTCAGATCGGTCGCCATGGCCGTGATGGTGAAGCCCTGTGGCACGGTAGGCAGCTGGCCCTCCCAGCCCGTCGGCGAGGCGATCCTCATGGGCGGGATCAGGGTCTCGTTCCGATCCGGCAGTTGCGGATTGGGACCAGTCTGGTCGAGGTCTTCGGCCGGGCGCCCGCAGGCGGCCACGGCGACCGCGAGGCTCAGGGCCGAGGTGGCGAGCAGACGGCGCATCATCGGCCTCCCTCCCGGATGGCTTGCGAGGTTCCGACCCAGGCGGCGATCAGGGCCAGCAGCGTGGCGACGATGGACATCACCAGCCCCGGCGCGCCCACCGAACTCCAGCCGTCGCGGCTGTGCTGCAGCGAGTTCAGGAAGCCGATGATGAAGGTGATCGCGAGTACACCGGCCAGAACCAGCGCCGACGTCCGCTCCGGCGTCCGCCATTGCAGGACCAGACTGACTGCGGACCCTGCCAGCAGAATACCGGTGAAGACCTCCGCCCCCGCGATCAGCCACGCCGAGAAATTCGTCCACTGGATCACTGCTGTTCGCAGATAGGCGATGTCGCTGATCATCCCTCCGAAAAACAGGGCTGCCGGGAATCCGAGCAATATGGAGCGGGTGATCTGCAGCGGCCGTGCGGCCGGTCCGGTCAGGGGCATGCGGGGGTGGGTCCTGTTCAGCCAGTGGATAGGCCAACTCGCCGGACGCCGTTTCGTTGCCACAATGCGGGACGGGTCGGGGAACCCCAGGCCGGTCCGTCCCTTCTCAACGCTGACGCTGAACGGGGACACTGCCATCATTGGATCACTGAACACGGCTGAAGGGGCCCCGACATGGTTACCCTACTGTGGCCCCGCGCCGACGCCGGGGGACTGGCGCTGGAATATGGATCCGGTGCTGCTCGCGGGACTGGTCGTCATGGGACTGGTCGTTCTCTGGCATTGCCGGGGTCGTGAGCGGGCGCTGGGCTTGACCGCGACCGCCGTGCTGGCCGTGGTCTTTGTCTCTCCCCTCTGTGCGATCAGCTCGGCCCTGTTCTCCATCCGGACGGTCCATCACGTCCTGCTGGTGGCCGTCGCGGCTCCCTTGATCGCCTGGACGATACCGTCCCGCCGCCCGGGCGCGTTGACCTTGGCGACGGCGGCGCAGGCCGTGATCCTCTGGGGCTGGCATGCACCCGTCGCCTATGGCGCCGCCCTGTCCAGCGATGCGGTCTACTGGCTGATGCAGGCCAGCCTCCTGGGGTCGTCGGTGTGGTTCTGGATGGGTGTACGGCGGGCCTCGGCGCCATCGGCGGTCGGTCATCTGCTGGTCGCCATGGTCGCCATGGGCCTGCTGGGCGCCCTGCTGACCTTCGCCGATCAGGCGCTCTACGCGCCCCACCTGATGACGACGCAGGCTTGGGGTCGCACGCCACTGGCGGACCAGCAGACGGCGGGACTGATCATGTGGGCGCCGGCGGCGGCGCTGTACCTCGCGGCGGCCCTGATCCTCCTCGGACGCTGGATCGGGCCGGACCGTCCCGTCGTCCGCGCGGACGTGTCCGCGTGATCGATCGGCTGATCGTCAATGTGCTGGAGTGGGCGGCGGGCCACCACGACGAGGGGCGCTATTCGCCCGTGGCCATCGTCTTCCACTGGACCATGGCGGCGCTGGTCAGCTTCCAGCTGTTCTGGGGCTGGTGGATGGGCCAGCTTCCGGTCGGCGGCGACAAGGTCGCGGCGCACAGTCTGCACTACGCCATCGGGGTGCTGATGCTAGTGCTGGCCATGGGGCGCGGCGGGTGGCGGCTGATGGCTCCCGGCCCGATCAATGACGCCGACAAGCCGGGCTGGGAGACCAATGCCGCCACCGTGACCCACTATCTGTTCTATACCTGCCTGTTCGGCCTGCCCCTGAGCGGCTGGGCCATGGTCTCGGCGACCGAGCGGGAGCAGGACCTGACCCTGCTGGGTCTAACCGCGTGGCCGCTGATGCCCCTCCAAGAGTTGGACAACGTCACCCGCTGGCGGATCGAGGCCGTCACCGAATGGATGCACTGGGGGCTGGTGATCACCCTGCTGCTGCTCATCCCGCTGCACATCGGCGCGGCGCTGAAGCATCAGATCATTGACCGGGACGACGTACTCCACGGGATGCTTCCGGTCGTGCCGCAGCCGAAGCGGCGGCGGACGCACTGGCAACGTCGCTATCGGGCGGTGGAGCAGCGGGTGCGCGCTCTAGCCAGGCGGCGATTTGGGCTATCTCGGCGTTCGTGAGGTTTTTGACCGCCTCGGTCATCACCCCGCGGGGGTCGTTGCGCCGCCTCCGCTCCTTCCACCGATGCAGCTGATCGACCGTATAGGCGGCGGGCTGGGCCGAGATCGCCGGGTTGCCGAAGCCTACGCCTTGCCCGTCCGCGCCATGGCAGGCGGCGCAGGAGGGCACCCCGCGACTGACGTCGCCTTGCAGATAGATCGCAGGCGCCGGTCCCGCAGGACCACGCCGCGCCGGAGGCGGCATGGCCGCGTAGAACTGCGCCACCGCGCGCCGGTCGCCGGCGTCCAGCCAGCGGGCGACCTGTTTCATCACCCCGTCCTGACGAACGTTTCCGGCATAGTCCTCCATCTGCTTCTGCAGATAGCCGGCGTCCAGACCGGCCAGTCGCGGTACGCTGACGCCGTCGCCCGCGCCGTCCAGACCATGACAGCTGAAGCAGGCGTTGGCCGGCCCGCCCTCCCCGCCGCCCATGGCGATGATCTGGCCGGTCTCGGTGAAAGCCGCCCCCGTCTCGTTAGAGGGAGGCGCGCAGGCCGCGAGCGGCAACAGCAGGATCAGCGAGGCGAAGCGCACCCGAACCGAACACCGGCCTGCCCGCACGGTTCCGCTCGCCGGGAACCTTGACCATGGGCGCGGGTTAGCTCCCGCGAGGACGAGGGGTGCGATGACGGCTTTGAACAAACCGCAGGGACCGATGTGAGGTGGAGCGTGTTGGCGCTGGCCGCCCTGCTGTGCGGCTGCGCGGACAAGAGCGAGCCGCCGCGCGCCATCATGGGCGCCGACGCGGATCGCGGGCTGGCGGTCATGGATCGGGTCGGTTGCACCGCCTGTCACGCCACGCCAGGCGTCGATTGGCCCAGGGGACTGGCGGGGCCATCCCTGCACGGGTTCGCCGACAGCCCCATGATCGCCGGCCAGTTTCCCAACCGCCCCGACGTCCTCATCCGTTTCATCAAGGACGCGCCGTCGATGGCGTCCGCGACCGCCATGCCCGCCATGCCCCTGACCGACGCCGAGGCCCGCGACGTGGCCGCCTACCTGTACACGCTTCATGACTAGAGCCGCCGCCGACGGGACCGCCGCGTGGCCGCCGCCCGCCCTCAATCCGGCCGGACCGTTCGCCGAGCCGTTGAACACCCTGTCCTGGGTGCTGTTCGCCATGGGCGGAGCCGTCCTGCTGGTCGTGGTGGTCGCGTTGGCCATCGCCCTGTTCGGGCCCCGTCGCTGGCGCGAGCAGTTGGGCGGTCAGAAACTGGTCTGGATCGGCGGGTTCGCCTTCCCGGTTGTCGTCCTGACCGCCCTGCTGATCTATGGCCTCGGCCTGACCAGTCATCTGACGCAGGAGCCCGGTCCGAACGAGATGCGTGTGCGCGTGACCGGCGAGATGTGGTGGTGGCGGGTCGCCTATCTGGACGGCCAGGGTCGCGAAGCCTTCCAGGACGCCAACGAACTGCACATCCCGACCGGTCAGCCCGTCGTGATCGAGCTGGACTCAGCCGACGTCATTCACAGCTTCTGGGTCCCACGGCTGTCAGGCAAGATCGATATGATCCCTGGCCGGCGCAATCTGATCCGCATCCAGGCCGATGAACCCGGCGCCTACGGCGGCCAGTGCGCCGAATACTGCGGCGGCCCGCACGCCCTGATGGGCTTCGTCGTCGTGGCGCATGAACCCGCCGCCTTCGAGGCCTGGCGCACCCGGCAGTCCGCGCCCTCGCCCGCTGCCCTGCAAACCACCGCCGGCTCCGCCGTCTTTGCTCGCGCAGGCTGCGGCGCCTGTCACACGGTGGCGGGGACGGCCTTCAACGGTCAGGCCGGACCGGACCTCAGCCACGTTGGATCACGCCGCACCTTGGGCGCGGGCATCCTGCCCAACAACCAGGGCACGATGGCGGGCTGGATTTCAGACAGCCAGTCGATCAAGCCCGGCAACAGCATGCCGGCCTATCCGGTGCTGACGGGCGAGGAACTGCGCGAGGTCTCCGGCTGGCTCGAGAGCCTGAAGTGAGCCGTCAGTTCGAGAAGGAAACGGGCTTCGACACCGCCCTCTACGACCGCCTCCCGACGACGGGACAACGACCGGACGGCGAGTTGGAAGAGCTGGAGCGCATCTGGTGCCGCCCGAAGGGCTGGCAGTGGATCACCGCCATCAACAACAATTTCGTCGGCGTCTATTACGTCGGCGCGGCCATGCTCTTCTTCGTCCTGGCGGGCATTCTCGCGGTCCTGATGCGGACCCAGCTGGCCGTGCCCATGGCGGGCATCCTCCCGGCCGAGACCTACAACCAGATCTTCACCGTGCACGGCACGATGATGATGTTCCTGTTTGCCGTCCCGGCCGTCGAGGCCTTGGCGGTGCTGTTGCTGCCCCAGATGCTGGGCGCGCGCGACCTGCCCTTCCCCCGTCTCAGCGCCTACGCCTTCTGGGCTTATCTGATCGGCGGCCTGGCCTTCTTCTGCTCCCTGTTCTTTGGCCTCGCGCCGAACGGCGGCTGGTTCATGTACCCGCCGCTCAGTTCGACCGCCTTCTCGCCCGGCATCAATGCCGACTTCTGGCTACTGGGCATCGGCTTCATCGAGATCTCCGCCATCGCCGGCGCTATCGAGATCATCGTCGGCGTGCTGCGCAACCGCGCGCCCGGCATGACCCTGGACAAGTTGCCGATCTTCGCCTGGGCCATGCTGATCTTCGCCGGGATGATCATCATCGCCTTCCCGTCGGTCATTCTGGCGACCACCCTGATGGAACTGGAACGGGTCTTCGGCTGGCCCTTCTTCGATCCGCTCAAGGGCGGCGACCCGATGCTGTGGCAGCACCTGTTCTGGTTCTTCGGCCACCCCGAGGTCTACATCATCTTCCTGCCCGCCGCCGGAGCCATGTCCACCATGATCCCGGCCATCGCGCGGACGCCCTTGCTGGGGCACAACGCGGTCGTGCTGGCCATGCTCGCCACCGGCTTCATCAGCTTCGGCGTGTGGGCGCACCACATGTTCACCACCGGCATGCCAACCATCTCGACCAGCTATTTCTCGGCGGCCTCCATGGCGGTGTCGGTGCCCGCAGGCGTTCAGGTCTTCGCCTGGATCGGCACCATCGCCGCGGGGAAGATGCGGTTCACCACGGCGGGTCTGTTCGTCACAGGAGCCATCGTCACCTTCGTCATGGGCGGGCTGACCGGCGTCATGGTCGCCATGGTGCCGTTCGACTGGCAGGCCCACGACAGCTACTTCATCGTCGCCCACCTGCACTATGTGCTGATCGGCGGGATGGTCTTCCCCTTCTTCGCCGCCATCTACTACTGGCTTCCCATGTCCTCGACCCGCCCGCTCAGCGAGCGGATGGGCAAATGGGTGTTCTGGCTGATGTTCACAGGCATGCACGTGACCTTCCTGCCCATGCACCTCAGCGGACTGATGGCCATGCCGCGCCGGGTCTTCACCTACCTGCCGGGGCGCGGACTGGAGCTTCCCAATCTGATTTCCAGCATCGGCACGGCGATCACCGCCATCGGCGTGCTGCTGTGGATCATCGACATGGCGCGCAACTTCCGCCCCTTCGGCGACAAGGACGCAGGAAACATCCATGATGCTGCTGGACTGGAGTGGCTGCCGACGGGCCTCTACTCGGTCCGCTCGGTGCCGGTCGTGAAGAGCCTGTATCCGTTGTGGGAACAGAAGAACCTCGCTCGTGACGTCGAGGCAGGCCGCTACTTCCTGCCCAATGCCCCCACCGGCGAACGCGAGACCCTCGTCACCTCCACCCTGAACGCCGAGCCGCAATACCTGCAGCGTATGCCGTCGCCGTCGGCGTGGCATGTCTGGGCCGCCGTGTTCACGGCGGGCCTCTTTCTTCTGCTGACCGTACAGGCCTATGTCGCCTCGGCGGTCAGCGGGGTGCTGGCGGTCTGGTGCATCATGCGCTGGTGCTGGATGCTGGACCGCCCCCGCATCACCGAGACGGTGGACATCGGCGGCGGCGTCCGCGTTCCGACCTATCTGAGCGGCCCGTCCAGCCACGGCTGGTGGGCCATGGTCATCACCCTGATCGTCGCCGGCATGATCGCCCTGCTGGCGGGCTTCAGCTACGTCTTCCTGTGGAGCCGCAATCCGCAGGACTGGATCGCACCGCCGCCCATGACCAGCCTGGTCCTGACCCTCTGCGGCAACCTCGCGGGCGCGGTGCTGGCGGGACTGTCTTGCAAGGCGCTATCCCTGGACCGGACGCGCAGTCCGCTCATCGCCACCCTGTTGATGGGGCTGGCTGCGACCGCGCTCGGCGGGGCGTGGTGGACGGACCTGACCGGCTGGATCGACGCGGGGCTGAAGGCCTCGGCCACGGGTCAGGGCGCCACGGTCTTCGCCCTGCTGTCCTGGCATGGCTTCTTCATGGGCATCGTCGCCCTGATGGCCCTCTATGCGCTGCTGCGACTGCTGTTCGGCCACGTCGAGGCGCGGCGCCCCTCGACCTTCCAGCTGATCGCCCTGTTCCTGGCCTATTCCGCCGGCCAAGGCGCGTTCTCCGCGGCCCTCACCACTCTGTTCCCCGGCCCGTCATGAAGACGTGGGTCTGGATGCTGGGTGGGCTGATCGTGTGGGCGATCCATTTCGTGGGCGTCTACCTGATCTCCAGCGTCGCGGACGTGGTCGCCACGGCCGATGACGCCCGCTGGCGGATGGCGGCGCTGGCCTTCAGCGGCCTCTGCGTCCTGGCTTCGGCCCTCGTGCTGCAGCGCGCCGTGAGACGATGCTCCAGCGCCAAAGGCGCGTCCATGTTCAAGGATCAAACGGCCGCCTTCGCCGCCGGCGTCACTATCGTGGCCATCGTCTGGCAGGCGTTGCCGACGCTGATCGGTCATTGACTCCCCAAAAGACGACCCGCCTGCAACGGGAGCGCCGCGAGGTGATTTTCAGTCTCCTTTCCAGTGGGACCGGACGCGCCGGGACGCCTTCTCCATCACGCAGTTCGCCGTCCCCCCAAAGTCCCGCTTCTCGCGCCGGACTTCGCCATGGCGGTTGCAGGTTAAACTTCCTACAGGCTGGAACAGCCCCCCGAACGTGTGCATCGGTCGTTTGCACGTTAAAGTGATAGAGCCGTAAGCCACGGAGATCGCCGTTACCCGGAACAGCGTTAGTTGCGATTTCCCAGTGACTTGCGACGCAGGCCAACTGCTCTGTGAATTTTTCGCGTAAGGCGGGAACCCGCGTCCACACCACATCTCCAGCGCGGGTTTGGTTGACGCGTTTCAAGGCCTGATGCTCGCTACCTCTTCGCTGGCTGTGAGCCTAGGGAGGATGCGATGCGGGAACTGAGCGAAGACGCGATGCGCCAGGTCGCGGGCGGTTGGCAGAGCTGGTACGATCCCAGCGAGCCGACCACCCTGCCTGGGATCACCGTGACCGGAAATCGTGGGTACTGGAGCTCAAGCTGGGCCCAGTTGGTCTATTTCTACGGCTATGGCGGCACGCCGACCAACGGCCAGGTTTCGGGGGGCGGCGGCTGGTCGCCGCCGGGGGTCCCGACCCCGCCCGACTGTCAGCAAACCCAGACCGAATACGACGCCGCCGCGACGGCTGACCCGGCCGCCCAGGCGATCGCGGACACATTCGCCGATGCGATCGAGGAGCATTCGGACCGGATGCGTGCGATCCCGGACGGCCTTCAGCTGCTCATTCCGGGCACCAACACCGTCCTGACCACGGGCGCGGAACTGAAGTCGCTGTGGTCGCGTGTGGACTTCACGGTCCTCGGCGGCACCCCGCCGCCGGGATACGGCGGTTTCACCCAGGCGAACGGCGGCAACCCGCAGTTCGAAGTCTTCCTCGGCCCGCTGCAGGGCTATATGGCCAATAACGCGAGCCAGGCTTGGTACTTCTTCCATGAACTGATCCACGCCACTCCGGCGGGTCAGGCCGTCGCCCAGGAAGCCTTCAACCAGTACAATGCCCGCGTCGCCAGCGATCCCACCTACACGAGTTCATGGGAGAACTCGGAGTATTTCCATCTCAATGAGCTGAACGCCAACACCATGGCGGCGGACCTGGCGATGCTCTTCGGCATTGATCTGCGCAGCGGCTATCCGGACATCAACGGCTATCTGCAGACGCCCTTCACCATCACCGGCGTTCCCGGCAACCAGCTGACGCCGGATACGGCGGGCGGCGGGCCCGGCGGGACCTGCTCCGCCTGATGCGCAGGGGCACGCACCCGATGCGACGTCTCGCCGCCGGATGGGGCGCAGCCCTGCTCGTGACGGCTCTCACAGCCTGCACCGGGGCGGCGTCCGCGAAGGCGCAAGGGCATCCCCCGACGAGTCCACAACAGGACCCGGTCCGGTTCGCCGCGCCTGCGCTCCACACCTCGGAGCCCATCACGCCGGAATGGGGCGTCGCGTCCGGTCGGGAGGTTCCGTTCGCCGAGGTCGAAACGCTTTGGGGAGACCTGCGCCTCGCCCGCCTGAAGGACGGACGTTATCTCGCCTGGGACTACACCTTCGAGCCAGGGGCGGCCGGACGCACATCGGCCATCACGGGCTTGCGGGATGTCCGTCTCGGCTCCTCAACCGCCGAGGTTGGTCTCGAGATCACCCCGGCGTCGCCCCGCTCTCCGGGCGTGTCGCTGGGGACCTGCGATGTGGCCGATGTCGCCCCCTTGGCCACGCCCGGCGTCGCAGGCCGGTTCATCGCCCTTTGTCGACGGCCGCCCGGCGAGGGGACGGACATCAAGGTGTTCGCGCCCGGAGGCGGCGCAGGGACCTTGATCGCGAGATCTCCGCAGGCGCTCGCCCGCATCAGCACCGGATCGGACCTTCATGGAACGGTCGGCTTCCTCTATCTGCTCTCGGAACCCGGAACCCACGGCGAGATCACCCTGACGCGCTACCTGTGGCGGGCGCGGTGAAAGACGGAACAGGTCGACGCAATCCATGATCCCGGCCGCCCCGTCGGGCGTCAGCGCGTCCGGGGCGCCCGCCCGCCGTCACCTTCTGGCCCTTGAACTCTCGACGTTCGCCATCGCGGGCCCTGCGGCGCTCACGGTGCTTGCGGGATCGCCAGGGCGCCTCGTGTTCGCCCTGGCGCTCTTCCTGGCGCTGCCGGTGACCCTTCTTCAGGTCTTGCGCGAGGTTCACGCCTATTTCGCTCGCCCACGGTCTCTTCCCGAAGCGACCGGGAAGGGTCCGACCTGTGTCGTCTGTGTTCCGGTGATCCTGAGGACTCCACCCGACGCTGACAGTCTCTCCGCATTTATCCAGCGCAACGCGGAGGCGCTCCGCCGGGCCGCATCGCCGCTGGTGTTCCTGGTCGACGGCCCTCCGTCGTCACAACGCGACCATCTCCTTGATCCGGCCATCCAGGCGCGCGTCCTCGCACGCATCGGGGATCCGCAAGAGGCGTCGGTCAGGCCCACGGTGCTGTGGCGAAACCGGCAACGCACGGCGAGCGGAGACGAGTGGGCCGGGTGGGAGCGCAAGCGCGGCAAGGTGCATCGCTTTCTGGAGATGAACGCGGGCCAGGCCGTGGCGGACTTCATCCGTCTGGGCGCACCCGCCACCCCGATCGCCACGCCCTATGTCTTCGTCGCGGACATCGACACCACCCTTCTCCCCGGAGCGCTTGAGCGGCTTGTCGCCAAGGCCCGTCATCCGGAGAACGACGCGGCCATTCTGACCCCGCGGATCCTGACCCCGCTTGCTGAGCGACGCGGCCGGTTCACCGCGATGATGGGCGGGAGGCTGGCCGCCGACGAAGGCCCCATGCCGCAAGCGTCCTTAAGACAGGATCGGCTGGGCTCGGACCTGTTCTTTGGAAAAGGCCTGATCCACGGTCCCCGTTTCCTAGAGCGCCTCGGGGACCGCCTCCCGGACGGGATCATCCTGAGCCACGACCACATCGAGGGCATGATGGCGGGTTCCGCCCTTGCGTCGGACGTCGCCGTACTGGAATCCCAACCTCAGACAATGAGCGCATGGCTTCACCGCCAGCACCGGTGGATCCGAGGCGACGCGCAGAATCTCGCCTTCGTCCTTCCGCGGGTCTGGCAGGCGCGGCCCCCGCGTGGCGCGGGCCTGGATGCGCTGGACCGGCTGGAACTGGTCTTCAACTGCCTTGGGCATTTCAAGCCCGCTGCGGTGCTCCTGATGATCGCGGACCTCGTCTGGACTGCGCCGACCGCGCCGGTGATCTGGTCCGCACCCCTTCTGCTCCTGTGGTCCGGTCTGGCGATCACGGTGCTGGATCTCGCGCGGCCACGACCGCCCCGGCGCTCCCGCACCCTGGCTCTGGACGTCGCTTTCCAGCAGCTGCGAGCCGCGCTCGGCCAGTTGAGCTTCCTGCCTCAGTCCGCCGTTGTGGCGGTCCACGGCCTGATCATCGGCCTCTGGCGACTGCTGAGCGCCACCGACCGCGGCCTGGAATGGCCGGCCGGGGGCGGACGGCGCACAGGCCGGTGGTCGGCCGTCGGCCTCCTGGTCGGCGCAGCGATACTCGCCGGCGCCGTGAGCCGACAGGGCGAGGTCGCGACGGCCACGGGGCTTCTCGCGATCTGGACGCTTTCACCGTTCATCTGGGACCCTCCTCCCCCTCCCCCAGCGCAAGAGGAACCGCGATGCCGGACCTGAATTTTCGGCGCGAGGCCATTGAGGCGGCCCAGTGGAGACGCGGTTATCCGGTGGACGTCGTGGGCGTACCCGGTCTCGTGCTGAGCGCCTTCCTGGTGTTCGTGCTGGTCGCGACCGGAGTGTTCCTCGGCGCCATGACCTATTCCCGCAAGGAAACGGTGCCCGGCTTTCTCGCGCCGCCTGAGGGCTCCGCGCGCATCGTCGCGCCCCGCCCGGGCTATGTGCACGCGGCACATGTGAAGGACGGAGACGCCGTCGAGGCCGACCAACTCCTGTTCACGATCATTTCCGAGCAGCCCACCCCGGATGGCGGGACCGTCGCCGCCCGGCTCAATGACGCCAACATCACCCAGTTGCGGGCGGCCGAGGAGGCGCTCCGGCTTCGACAGAGCGCGGCTCTCAACAGTCAGCGCGACGCAATCTTCCGGCGGGACGGTCTGCGAGCGGAGATCCGCCGACTGCGGTCCGACCTGCGTCTCCAGGAGGAGCGGGTCGCCCTTTCGGCGGAATCCGAGGCGGCGGCGGCGGCTCTGAATGAGCGCGGTCTCATGTCGGCGGTGGCGTATCGCCAACGGCAGGAAGCCACGCTCGCCGCCCGGCAGACCCTGTCGAGCATTCAGCAGCAGATCGAAACCACAGAGGTGCGCCTATCGCAGATCGCGGTGGAGGTTGAACAGACGCGCCTGGGCGCGGCGCAGGCGGAGGCGGATACGGCGGCCGAACGGGGACGCCTGCTGGAGCGCACAACCTCGATTGACGCGGAACGGGCGGGTCTGATCGCGGCGACCCGGGCCGGGCGGGTCGTGGCCACGCAGGCCAGGCTGGGGGATGCCGTGACCGCCGGTCAGACGCTCGCCGTCATCGTTCCACGGGACAGGGGTCTTGAGGTGGTGTTGTGGGCTCCGTCGCGCGCCGTCGGCTTTATCCGGCCCGGGGCGCCGGTTCGGCTCATGTATGACGCCTTCCCCTACCAACGGTTCGGCGCCGCGGGTGGACGCGTCATCAGTATCGACGCCTATCCCAGCGAGCCCCCCGCCAGCTTCGGCGGGGCCGCTTCGCCCGAGCCGCTCTACCGCATCCGCGTGCGCCCCGACGCCCAGTCTGTGACCGCCTATGGGCGGCGATGGCTCATCCCGGCGGGCGGACGCGTTCAGGCCGATCTCGTTCTGGAGCAGCGATCCCTGATCGGCTGGCTGCTGGAGCCGATCACTGCGACGGCGGCGCGACGTTGACCCGTGTCGTTCTGCAAACCGAGGCGTCTGAATGCGGCCTCGCCTGCCTTGTCGCGGCCGCAGGCCGTCATGGCCATGCCCTGACCCTGGCCGAGGCTCGCGCCCGTTATCCGGTCTCGTCGCGTGGCATGACCCTGGCCCAGATCCGCGATGTGGGGGCCAGTCTGGGACTCGTCGGCCGGGCGGTGGAGTGTGACATCGATGAACTCCAGCGGCTGACCCGGCCGAGCATCCTGCATTGGGGGTTCAACCACTTCGTCGTGCTGGACCGGGTGTCCCGACGCGGCGTCACGGTCATGGATCCCGCCGTCGGATTGATCCGGTTGAGCATGGCGGAGGTCTCGCGGCGCTTCACCGGCATGGCCCTTGAGTTGCGCGCGGCGCCGGACTTCAAACGCCGCAAGGAACGCAGTCCGCTACGGTTGAGCAGCCTCTTCCGGGTGACGCCCGCCTTCATCGGCGGAATCGGGCAGGCGCTCGCCCTGAGCCTTCTGATGCAGGTCTTTGTCCTGGCGAGCCCGCTCTACATGCAGACGGCGATCGACCAGGCGGCGCTCAAGGGCGATATCGGATTGCTCGGTGTGCTGGCGCTCGGCTTCGGTCTGTTCGCCGTGTTCAATGTGGTCGCCGAGGCGCTTCGCGGGCTCGCCTTCCAGAAGCTCACGGCCATCCTCGGATGGGATATGACCAGCCGGCTCTACCGCCATCTGCTGCGGCTGCCGCTGCCCTGGTTCCAGCGTCGCCGCGTCGCCGACACCTTCACCCGCTTCGAGTCGATCGCCCCGGTCCGGCAACTTCTGGCGAACGGGCTGGCGGCGTCCCTCATCGACGGCCTGCTGGCGCTGGTCACGCTCTGCATGATGTTGCTGTTCGCGCCCGTCCTGGCCGGGGTCGTCGTCGCCGGCTTCGTCGTCTACGCTCTCGTCAGACTCGCCAGCATTCCCCTGAGCATGCGTTTGGGCGCCGAGGCGTTGATGGCGGACGTGGCCGAACAGGGCAAGCGGCTGGAGACGATACGCGCGATCCAGACCATCAAGGTGATGGGCGGCGAACCTGAGCGCGAGGGGGACTGGTCGAACCTTTACGCCGAGACCGTCAAACGCAACCAGGCGGCGGCGCATGCGTCCATCGGCTTCCGCAGCCTCCAGTCCCTGACAGACGCGATCGTCAATGTCGTGGTGATCTATCTGGGGGTCACCGCCATCATCCAGGGCCGGATGACGATTGGCGTCCTGTACGCCTTCATGGCGTATCGGGGCAGCTTCACATCCAGCATCACCCAGGCCTTTGAACTTCTGGTTCAATGGAAGATGCTGGACCTGCACAGTGAACGCATCGCCGACATCGCGCTCACCGACCGCGAAGCCGGGATCGACCGGGCGGTCGAGGGACTGCCTCCGGTCGAGGGGCGAGTAGAGCTGCGCAATGTCTCGTTCGCCTACTCCCCCCACGATCCGCCTGTGCTTCAGAATGTCGGGCTCGTGGTCGAGCCGGGAGAGTTTGTCGCCATCATAGGCCCATCAGGCGGCGGCAAATCGACCCTGCTCAAGCTCGTGACCGGGCTCTATCCCGTGTCCTACGGCGATATCCTTCTCGATGGTCGGTCTCTCGAGACGTGGGGCCCCCGGGCCGTTCGGCGCGCGCTCGGCGTCGTCATGCAGGATGACGAACTTCTCTCCGGCTCGATCAGCCAGAATGTCTCCTTCTTCGACGAGCAGGTCGATGTGCCGCGCATCTGGGAAACCCTGCGGATCGCCGGCATCGAGGAAGAGGTCGCTCGCATGCCGATGGGTCTGGACACCTTCGTCGGCGACGCCGGGCGCATGTTGAGCGGGGGCCAGAAACAGCGCGTGCTCCTCGCGCGCGCCCTCTACCGCCGACCGAAGATCCTCGTCCTCGACGAGGCGACCAGCCACCTCGACGTCCATCGCGAGAAGTCGGTGACAGAGGCGCTCAAGGGCCTGGCCATGACCCGGATCATCGTCGCCCATCGCCCGGAAACCGTCGCCGGCGCTGATCGGGTGCTTTCCCTCGTCAACGGCCGCCTGGTCCCCGCGAATGTCAAAGGCCTGACCCCTCATGTCTGACACCCTCAATGAGGCATCCACGCCGACCCCCGCGGCGGAACTGGGCGACGCGGTGATGCTGCTGGCCGCGACGGATCGCCGACGGCTCAGCCTCGGATCGGTCATGGTCTGGGTCTGGCCCGCCATCCGCTTGCGCCAGATCCATTTCCTGCGCGACGCCGAGGGCCGCGTTCTCGGCTATTGCACCTGGGCTTTCCTGCGCCCTGAAACCGCCGACCTCCTGTTCGGCGAAGCTGGCGAGGCGCCGGACCTGGACGACTGGAACGCCGGACCGGACCTCTGGCTGATCGACGTAGTCGCGCCTTTCGGACAGGTGCGGTCGCTTCTGCGCGACGCCCGGCTGCGGCTGGTCGCGACCGCTTCCAGCGTGCATGCCCGACGCGGCGCGCGCCGCTTCCACCGTACCCTGGGAGCGCCCCGATGACGAACACCGCTGTCCAGCGCCTGCTGACCGTGCTCGGCGCGTCGGCCGCGCCCCTGACCCGGATCGCGCCGAGCGTCGCAGCGCCTTTTCCCGTTCGAACCTGGAGGGCGCCGGAGGTCGTCTGGCTCAACCGGCGATGGCTCGCCGAGAAGGGGGTTCTGGACGGCGCAGAGGATGAGGGGGCGCTGAAGATCTGGTTGGCGGACCGCTATGCGGTCACGGTGATGGGCGGCGTCGAACCAGAGACCTGCTTCAGCCCCGCGCCCGCGCGCGTGATGTGGGCGGACCGCTACGGCGACACGTGGGGTTCATCGCACGGCGGCAGCGGCCGCTGCGGCATGCTGCATGACGGCTTGAATGCGAAGGGGGTCGGTCGGACGCCGCTCGTGGCGCCCGATGTCGACTGGTACCACTCCCATGGGTTCATGTGGCTGGAGGAGGCCATCCGCGAGGCCATCTGCTCGGAGGTCGTCGATCAGACCTTCCCATTCGGCGCCACGCCGACCCTCGCCGTGATCGACACTGGGGACCGGATCCACTGGGGCGATGGCAACCTCGGCGAACGGCGCGCCGTGCTGGTGCGGCCCAACGCCTTCCGCCTGGGCCATTTGCTGCGCAGCGTGTTTTTCGGCGGAGGCGGCCAAGGAAGTCCCCAGCTTGTTGATGAAGCCCGCGTCCGGGCGCTGGTCGCCCACCTGGACGGCGGCACGCCGGACGGGCTGTCGGGCTTGCTCGTTCTCTCGGCGCGCCATTTGGGAACCCAGATCGGTTTCGCCGCGGCCAGCCGCCTGTGGCCAGGACCGGTCCACGCTTCCAACCTCACCCTCTCGGGCGCCATCCTGGATTTTGGATCATTCCGCAGCCTGCCGGACTGGTCTGATGCGAGGGCGACAGAGAAGGAGCCTTCCAGCCGGCAGGATATGGAGCAACTTCGTCTGGCCCTGTCCGCCGCAGCCCGCGCCGCGACCAAGCGCGGCGTGGTGGTGCGCCCGGAAGACCTCCACGCCCCGGCGAGCCTCGGCTTTGAAGCCGGTTTCGAGCGCTATTTCCGCGACCGTCTGGATCCGAAAGGTCTCTCGAACCGCCCCGTCTGGAGCGATCTGATGACCGCCCTGCGCCGCGCCTATGAAGGCTTCCGCTCCGCGCTCGCGCACGATCTCTCTGATCAGAATGGGCCCGTGGCGGCGCTTGGCCTGAGCCCGAATGCCGACCTCGACAAGCGTTTCAGCGTGCTCGCTGCGTCCCTCGGCGACACGGACGCGCGACATCTGATCCGGCTTGGCCAGCGTCTCCAGTCCCCCGCCCTGCTCGTCCGCGAAAGCCTGCTCGCCGAGACCCAGGCCCTGCTGGAGACCCAACCGAACAAGGCGATCGGCGCCTTCATCGACGACCGCGTTCGGACTGCACTCCCGCTCCCCGATCTCACCTTCTCGCCGGCGGTCTGAAGCGCCGGTCGCTCCGCCGACCTTCACCACCATGGACGAGGCCCGGGCGTGGTTCGCGCCCTTGATGGACACCATCTTCGACAAGATCGATGCGGCCACCGCCTTTCTGCCCGACCTGACTTACGTCGGAACCCGCGATGGCGGACGCAGGACGCCGAATCCAAACGTCTTGATGGAGCATGGATGGGCGCTGAAGTCGTTGATATGGAGGGCGATGATGCCGGTCATGAACACCGCCTTCGGCCATCCCGATGAGCATCCGCTCCCGTTCGATCCGCAGCATCTCGCGCGCGCTATCCTGCTCCACTGCCCTGCCGACGCAGACAAGGAGACGAAAGCCAGGATCAGGGACGAGCTTGCCAACAGCCCGCGTCTGGCGCTTCGCGATATCCTGAACGACGAGACGCTCAAGGCGGCGCACCGACCGCCGGCACCTGCCGAACCTCATCCTGACGACCTGGCGCTGGTCGCCAGATTTCGGGTCCTGCTCCCGCCGCCGCTTCGCCCCGAGAGCTTCCAAGGGCTTCTCGCCGACGCCTTGCCCGATCGCTACGGCAACACCCTGATCAACGCCTAGCTTGCGACACAGGGCCGGACACCCGAGAGTTTCAACGCCGTGGAGCGTCTCCGCTCCACGGGCGCCCGAGGCATGGGCGCCCTGGAGTTCACGCCGTCGCGCGGACCGCAGGCCAGGACCTCTCAGAGGATCCAGATCGAACGGCTCGTCGCCCTCGCCTACGAGGTATTGACGCACCAGAACGATCTGGACTCGTCGTTCGTCAGAAATCACCGATGCGGTCCGTGAGGTTCCCGACTCTCTGGAGCGCGGCGACTGCCCCCGGTTCTTGCGACTTCGGACGGTGAGCCCTGGACGCCTCCAGGTCGCGGCTTGGACAGTGGTGTCCAGCGCGCTCGCGACGATGCTGAGAAAGCCGCTCGCCAGAGCGGCGGCGCGGGGGCGACAGCGGGTCTGGAGGGTCTACGCTTCCATGACCTGCGCGGCACGGCGGCGACCAACTACATCTCGGCCGGCGTGACGCTCGACGATGTTGCCACCATCCTCGGCTGGGAGCTCCAGCGCGTGAAGGAGGTCTCACGCCGCTACGTCACCGGCGAAGCGATCGGACTGGGCATGATCGCGCGGCTTCAGGAGACCCAGAACAGAACGCCAACTGTAAAACCCAGTGTAAAACCCACCACCGTGAGGCGGGGTCGAAAGGGCTCAAATGCAGTGAGGGCGGTGGCTGGGGAACTAGGACTCGAACCTAGAATGACGGTACCAAAAACCGTAGTGTTACCATTACACCATTCCCCAGCAAGGTCCGGCGCGCCCCGCCCTGCGGCGAGGAGGCGGTCAGATACGCCGGGGCGAAGCGGGACGCAAGAGGCTTTTCGCAGCTTATTTCACAGCCCTTTTCAGAGGCGTTCCGAGCGAGCGGCGGTCGGCGATCAGCGGGTCGCAAACTATTTTCCAGGAGGCGTTTTCTGCGCTTGCGGGCGCAAAAACGCGTCGCTATAAGCCCCCTCCTCAAGTCGGAGTGTGGCTCAGCCTGGTAGAGCACTGCGTTCGGGACGCAGGGGTCGGAGGTTCGAATCCTCTCACTCCGACCATTCTTTCCAAGGGTTTCCCGAGACCCTGGAAGCGAGCGAAAGAGCCTCCCTCGGGGGGCTCTTTTCGTTTCAGCCCCCCGCTTTCGCAGCCACCGCCGCCAGATGCGCGCCGACGCCTTCGATAGTGCGTTCGCCCAGGGCCTTGCGCCGGGCCAGCAATTCCGGGGAGCCGGCGTCGTAGTCGGCCATCAGCTTTCGCACGAAGGCGCCCGACTGCACTTCATCCAGCACCTCATCCATCGCCGCCCTCGAGGCGTCGCCGATGATGCGCGGCCCGGTCAGATAGGCGCCGTATTCGGCCGTGTTGGAGATTCGCCCGAACGCTCCGGCGATTCCCTTCTCGAACATCAAATCAGTAACCAGCTTCAGCTCGTAGAAGCATTCGAACCACGCCACCTCGGGCGGATAGCCCGCGTTGACCAGCTTCATGAAGGCCCCATCGACCAGTTCGGCCACGCCGCCGCACAACACGACCTGCTCGCCGAACAGGTCGCTTTCGCACTCGTCCTTCATCGTGGTCTCGAGAATGCCCTTGCGGCCGCAGCCCAGCGCCGCCGCATAGGACAGTCCCAGGGCGTGGGCGCCGCCGGTGAAGTCCTGCTGCACCCCGAACAGGCAGAAGACCCCCTCCCCGGCCTCGTACAGGTCGCGGATGCGCGGCCCGATCCCCTTGGGCGAGGCCAGAATCACATCGAGGTCGGCGCGCGGCTTCACCAGCTCGAACCGCACCGACAGGCCGTGGGCGAAGATCAGGGCCGCGCCGGGCCGGATATTGGGCTCCAGCTCATCGCGCCACAGATCGCGGTGGGCCTCGTCCGAGACCATGACGGCGACCACACCGGCCCCCGCTGTAGCCTCGCCCGCCGTCAGGACGGTGAAGCCGTCCGCCTCGGCCTTCACCCGCGTCGCCGAAGTCGCCTTCAGCCCGATGACGATGTCCGCCACCCCCGAGTCGCGCAGGTTCAGCGCATGGGTCCGCCCCTGACTGCCGTAGCCGATGACGGCGACGCGCTTGCCGCGGATGATCGAAAGGTCGCAGTCGGCGTCGTGGTAGGCGGGAAGCGGATTGGGTAGGGTCTGGGTCATGAGCACAGACCTACAGCCTTCCGACGTCATCGGCTTCTGGAAAGAGGCCGGCCCGAGCAAGTGGTTCGCCAAGGATGACGCCTTCGACGACGTCTTCCGCCAGCGCTTCGCCCACGGCCACATGATGGCGGCGCGGCGTGAGCTGGATCACTGGGCTGAGACGCCGGAGGGTTCGCTGGCCCTGCTGATCCTGCTGGATCAGTTCCCGCGCAACACCTTCCGCGGCACGGCGCACCAGTTCGCCACCGATCCGCTGGCCCGCCATTTCGCCGAACAGGCGGTCGCGCGCGGCCATCATCTGGCGTTCGAGACCGATCTGCGGAACTTCCTCCTGCTGCCGTTCGAGCATTCGGAGCGGCTGGAGGATCAGGACCGGTATCTAGCGCTGATCGGCGACGACGCGGACCTGATCAAATGGGGCCACATCCACCGCGACATCATTGTGCGCTTCGGCCGCTTCCCGCACCGGAATGCGTGCCTGGGGCGCGAGACGACGGCGGAGGAGCGGGCGTTCCTGGATGGGGGCGGGTTCGGGGGGTAACCACCCTCTCCCGATGGGAGAGGGCTTGAGCGCACGGCGGCGCAGCCGTCGTCCTTGCGCGAAAGGGTGAGGGTCGACTTTCAGCATTCGGGCGATGAGCCGCGTCCCTATCCCGCGCGGCGGCTCACGCCGACTGACACAGCCGACCCTCATCCGACGGGGCTCCGCCCCGCCACCTTCTCCCATCGGGAGAAGGACAAGGCTCCACAGCCCGCACATCAAAGTGTCCACCGGACGCGTTGGGGATTCGCGAATCAGCGTCCACCTTCTCCCCCCATGAGCGCCGCCTTTGACCTGATCGATGTACCCGCCGCCCCGGCCGATCACCCGGAGCATCAGTACCTCAACCTGCTGCGCGACATTCTCGAGAACGGCGCGCGTCGGGATGACCGCACCGGCACCGGGACGCTGGGCGTGTTCGGCCGCCAGATGCGGTTCGACCTGTCGAAGGGCTTCCCGGTTCTGACGACCAAGAAGCTGCACCTGCGTTCGATCATCGTCGAGCTGCTGTGGTTCCTGCGCGGCGAGACCAATATCGGCTGGCTGAAGGAAAACGGCGTCAGCATCTGGGACGAATGGGCCAACGCCGAGGGCGAGCTGGGCCCGGTCTACGGCAAGCAGTGGCGTTCGTGGGCCGCCCCGGACGGTCGCGTCATCGACCAGATCGAGAAACTGGTCCACGGCCTGAAGACCAATCCGAACGGCCGCCGCCACATCGTTTCGGCCTGGAACCCCGCCGACGTCGACGACATGGCGCTTCCGCCCTGTCACTGCCTGTTCCAGTTCTTCGTCGCCGACGGCAAGCTGAGCTGCCAGCTCTACCAGCGCTCGGCCGACGTTTTCCTGGGCGTCCCGTTCAACATCGCCAGCTATGCCCTGCTGACGATCATGATGGCGCAGGTCTGCGGGCTGGAGCCGGGCGAGTTCGTCCACACCTTCGGCGACGCCCACCTGTATCTGAACCACATTGAACAGGCTCACCTCCAGCTCAGCCGCGAGCCCCTGCCCCTGCCGACCATGACCGTCACGCCCCGGGACGACCTGTTCGCCTACCGGCTGGAGGACTTCGTGCTGGACGGCTACCAGCCCTGGCCGCACATCAAGGCGCCGGTCGCGGTTTGAGCATAATTTTTAATGACGTCGACGCACTTGCTGATTGGTTGAGAACGCGCCGTGCTTGCGGGCATGTGCTGATTGATGGCCTGACCGGGGCTGGCAAAAGCTGGCTTACAAAAGCTCTCGCCCAGCGACTTCAAATCAATACCCTAGAGGTCGATGAACTCGTTCAGCGGCCCCTCGGAGAGAGTTCTCGATATATCGACCTAATCGATTTTGTGGCTTTGGGAGCCGCTCTTAAAACCGAAGGGCCGAAAATCATTGACGCCATTACTGGGCTTGATGTCGCGGAGGCTATCCCGATCAGTGTGACCACGCATATCTACGTCCAACGCCATGATCGACATGGAGAATGGATTGATGGAGAGGTCGGGCTGGGCAACGAGTTAGCAGCGCTGACCCCTTCCAGCGCTCTTCAGCACTGCTTGGCAAATTATCATCAGCGCCGTCTGCCTCATGAAATCTGTGACGCCGTGTTCGTGCGTCGGGACGAACAATGAATCTCTCTGATCTTTCCGCCTCCGTCCTGCGCATCTCCGACATCTACGCCCGCGAGCACGGCATCGACCGGGACAAGGCGGCGTCCGGCGACTGGGCGCTACTGAAGGTGCAGGAGGAGCTGGGAGAACTGGTCGCCGAGCACCTGCGGACCACTGGCCGCGCGCGGGGCGCCGCCGACGCCGAAAAGCTGGGCGACGAGGCGGCGGACGTGCTGGGCATGCTGTTGATCTACTGCCGGGCCGCGAACATCGACATCGAGGCGGCGATGCAGCGCAAGTGGCTGCACTGGCTTGAAGCGCGCTAGGTCCAATCGACATTCAGGGGATTCACTTGCGGCCTGATGCGTGATTCATGG
>NZ_JBHYGN010000008.1:0-417583 GCF_051858995.1 Brevundimonas sp.
CGTCCATATCGCCGCTTCCATGATCTGGATGCGGTGAATGTCGATTCGGCCTAGCTCAAACAAAAACCCCGGACCTTGCGGCCCGGGGCTTCTGTATTCTTCGGATCCGGGTCTCGCCTTACCGGCGCGCCCTGTCGATCTTTACTGGTACGAAATTCGAAGGGTGGCTTACAACGCGGTCGCCCGCCCCATTCGTGTTCTTCGTGTTCACCAGCATTCCGCCCCAGAGCGCGAAGCTCATCATGGCGTGTTGGAGATTTCTGTCTCTGTCGTTCATCTGTGATGTCTCCTTTCGTTGAACGATGAAAAGAGACACGTCGTGCTGATCGGGGGTCTCACCGTCATAGTCGTTTCGCGTCATGGTCAAGGTAGTATGGTTACGCGCGAATTGCAATCCTTTTTACTCCGCTACCGGATCATATTTCGCTCAGATGTCATCGAACGCCTCTTCCCCGCCTTCAGGCCCACCGCGCGCGGTCAAAACGCCGTGCGTGCAGGTGTGCATTGTCGATGGTCCGAGCGGGCTTTGCCTCGGCTGCTACCGCACCCTGCAGGAGATCGGCGGCTGGAGCGCCCTGACCGACGACCGCCGCGCCGAGATCACGGCCGAGCTGCCCTCGCGGCGGTCGCGGATCGATCCGGGGAAGCTGGGCGGGTAGGGATTGGGGGTTAGGGATTAGAAGGCGCGAGGTTGGGGCGCCGGTGGTTGCGATGGGGTGACCGGATCTCTAATCCCTTCGCTTAACTCCCTATCCACCATCCTCCTTCACCGCATCCCAACAGGGCGTGTGCGACAGGGGAGGGGCCGCAGGAAGCGGTGGTTGCCGCGAGTACGCGTGTTCATGCGTTTCGACCTGTCCTCCCTCGGGGTCGTGGCCCTGGCTGTCGCCTCGTCGTTGAGCGTCCTTTGGTGGATGGATCAGGCGGGCCTGCGCGGCGAGGCCAAGGCCGCTGAGCGCCCCGCCGTCCACGCGCCGGCCAGCGGCGTTCCCGGTCAGGTGCTGAAGGCTGCTGACGGCCACTACTGGGCCGAAGCAAATATCGACGGTCACGCCGTCCCGGTCATGATCGACACCGGCGCCAGCGTCGTGGTCCTGACCCCTGCCGACGCCGGCCGTCTGGGTTTGCGTCTGAAGCCCGCTGATTTCAGCGCCACGGTGACGACCGCCTCCGGTCCCGTCCGCGCCGCTCCCGTCCAGCTTCAGGCCGTCTCGGTCGCCGGCGCTCAAGTGGACCGCGTCGAAGCGCTGGTCGTCGAGCAGGGCCTGCCGCACTCGCTGTTGGGCATGAGCTACCTTGGCCGCCTCTCGGCGTTCACCGCGACTCCGGCGGCGCTGACGTTGCGACCGTAGGAAGGGCGTAGGGCTTAGGAATTAGGAATTAGTGGGATGGCTCCCACGGCACGCACCGCGCCCCTAATTCCTAACTCCTAAGCTCAAACCGCCTTCACCACCACCGACAGCGCCGTCGCCACCATGTAGACGGCGAACACCTTGCGCAGGACGCGCTTGTCGAGCCGGTGGGCCAGCTTCGCGCCCCAGGGCGCCACGGCGGTGGTCAGCACGCCCATGACGATGGCCGCCGGGATATTGATGTAGCCGATGGAGAAGGGCGGGCGACCGACCGCGTCCCAGCCGAACACCAGGAAGCCGAAGGCCGCCGCGGCGCCGATGGCCACGCCGAAGCCCGAAGCCGTCGCGACCGCCTGATGGATCGGCCGCCCGCACAGCGTCATCACCAGCCCGCCGAAGCTGCCGCCGCCGATCCCCATCATGGCCGACAGCCCGCCGATGGCCGTGCCGACCCCGCGCCGCGCCCAGCCGGTCGGCATGTCCTTCGCCAGGGTGAACCGCTCGGGCAGGAAGCCGAGTTGCAGGCCGATCAGCGCCAGGCAGACGCCGTAGACGACGGCCAGCCCCTCCATCGAGGCGACCCCGGCGATGGCCGCGCCGACCAGTCCACCCAATCCGACCCAGGGCGTCCAGCTTTTCAGCACCGACTCGTCCACGGCCCCGTGGCTGCGATGGGCCTTCAGGGATCGCAGCGAGGTGGCCACGATGGTCAGCAGTGAGGTGCCCACCGCGACGTGCAGATTGCTCTCGCCGCCGACGCCCAGCACCTCGAAGGCGTAGAAGAGGGCGGGCACGATCACCGTCCCGCCGCCGACCCCGAACAGCCCCGCCACCAGCCCGCCCGCCAGCCCCGCCGCGACCAGCGCCGCCAGCAGGATCAGGATTTCGGACAGGGGGAGGGCGGTCATGGTTCCGGTCTAGCCGTCGGGCGCGGGGGCGAGAAGGGATTAGGGATTGGGGATTAGGCGCGGGAGGAGCCCCGGGGGCGGGCGCATGCTTCCCTAATCCCCAATCTCTATTCCCAATTCCCTCTGCTCAGTCCGCCAACCAGAACAGCTCTTCCACCGTCACGCCGAGCGCGCGCGCCAGCGACAGGGCGAGGATGGTCGAGGGGATGAAGACCCCGTTCTCGACGGTGTTGACGGTCTTGCGAGAGACACCAGCTTTCTCGGCTAGTTCCGCCTGCGTCAGTTCCGCCGCCTGCCGCGCCTCCTTCAGGCGCGATGCCAGTCGCGGATCACCCATCGTCGCCCAGACCCTTGTCCGCCTGACGATGCAGCCAGACGAAATGAACGCAGGCCACGCTGCCGCCCAGCCACAGGGCGAAGGGCAGCACATAGGTCAGCATGGCTGGGGCGCTGAAGCTGATCAGGAAGGCGGCGGCGCCACCGGCCAGCAGGACCCAGAAGCCGGATGCGGTCGCCCGCGCCCGGAAGGCATGGTTCAACTCGCGGTCCGGATCGTCGCGCAGTTGCTTTCCCTGGGGCGCCCAGCCCATGAGGGTGGCGGGCGAGACATAGAGCCAGAGCAGGACAAGAGACGCATAGGCATATCCGGCGAAATGGTGTTCGTCTCCGAATGCACTGACCGCCTGCATGGTCCCCCAGGCGGTCCACAGCAAGCCGGCGACAACATTGCTGACCAACTGCCAGCTCAGGTTGGGCTCAACCACCGGCTTCCCAATGCGGCCGGTGTCCGGGATCGGCTCCGGCGTGTAGGTCAGCGCCGATCCGCCGAGGGTGAAGCCGACGACGAGGCACATGATCAGCGAGGTGGACATCTCCACGGTGTCCAGCAGCCCGTCATGCCACATCCATACCGGCAGGCCGGCGCAGATGAATGACATCACGGCCACGAGGGCCAGGCCGAGTCTGATGCGCGGGGCGCTGCGCCGTTTCTTCGAGTCAGTCATAGGCTTCCATCTCCCGCTCGGCCCGGCGATGCAGCTGCGCGAACCTCAGCGCCGCCGTCGCCGCGGCGACCCACAGCACCATCGGCAGGGCGACCACCGCCACATGCGGCTTCCACAGCCCGACCAGATAGACGCCCATCGCCCCGACCAGCAGCATCCAGAAGGCGCAGGTGATGGCGCTGGCCCGGTAGGCGCGGGTCAGCTCGTCCTCCAGCAGCCGCTTCTGCTTCCGCGAGCCGCCGTCCCACCCCATCAGCATCAGCGGGATCAGCAGCAGATTGATCGCCGCCGCGCCGGCCAGAATGACGCCGCTCAGGCCCGGATCCTCGCCGCTCAGCCATTCGTCCGCCCGCATCATGGCGATGAGCGTGATGCCCAGCGTCGCGCCCGGCAGGACGGTGATCCGTCGGACCCAGTCGCGCTGCACCCGGTCGCGATAGCTCTCGCCGGCCCTTTGTCGTGTGTTCCCGCCCATGTGTCCGCCTCCCGTGTCACCTACGGGTTACATGTCACCTGTGGGTTACATGAGTCAAGCGGTCAGAGCAGCAGTGCCCCTTCGTGTCTCAGCAGCCAGGTCTTGCGCTCCAGCCCGCCGCCGAAGCCGACCATGGCGCCGTCCGCGCCGACGACCCGGTGGCAGGGCAGCACCAGGGCGATCGGATTGCGGTTAAGGGCCACGCCCGCCGCCTGGGCCGCGCCCGGCTCTCCGGCCCGTTTCGCCATCTCGCCGTAGCTGATGGTCAGGCCCGGCGGGATCTCCGCCAGCGCCCGCCAGACCCGCGCCTGGAAGCCGTCGGCGGCGACCGCGCCCTCCAGCGACCACGGAACCCGGCCCAGCGCCGCCTGATCGTCGGCAAAATAGGCCTCCAGCCCGTCGCGCACCGCCGTCGGCGTCTCGCCTTCGGTCAGGGCGGCGCCCGGATATTCGCGCCGCATCACCCGCTCCAGCCCCTCGCCGAAGCTGACCCCGCGCAGCCGGCCCTCGGCGTCGCAGGCCACGGCCAGCGGACCGACGGGGGAGGGCAGGATGGAGAGGCTCAGGATCATCCCAGCATCCTGCCCTGAATCCGCGCCTGAAGCTCGCGGCTTTCGGACATTCTCCTCGGCGGCGCAAGGCAACCATCCTTCGGCGCCGTCGTTCTCCGGACCCGAACAACGGTCGGAGATGACCCGATGACCTCCCTCAAATTCGCGCCCGCCGTGGCCGCCGGCGCCCTGATCCTTGCCGCCGCGCCCATGGCTCTGGCCCAGACGCCCTATTCCTCGTCCCCGCAGCAGCAGCCCAGCCAGCAGCAGGAGGCCTTCGGCGCCATCCTCGGCGCCCTGTTCGGCGACCGTTTCGGCGTCTCGACCTCGCTGGAGAGCGAGTGGAGCCGGGGCCGCCGCCCCCTGTCCAACCAGAGCAGCCAGTTTCAGGCCCGGCTCGACGCCGACGTTCGCGCGGGCCGCCTGTCCAGCAGCGAGGCCAACCGCCTGCGCTATGACTATGACGATCTGGTCCAGCTCGAGGCCCGCTATACCGCTGACGGCCGCGTCACCACGCAGGAGCGCGCCGATCTGGTGGCCAAATATCGTGAGTTCTCGCAGCGCGTCGAAGCCGGCGGCTCGGACTATTCCTCGGGCCGGACCACCGTCGCCGACGGTCGTGTCGACTTCGAGGCCCGCGTCGACGCCGCCGTCCGCAACCGCCGCCTGACCCGCACCGAGGGCACCCGGCTGAAGACCGACTACGCCGACCTGATCCGGGTCGAGAGCGGCTATCTGCGCGACGGCCGCCTGACCTCGCAGGAACGCGACGATCTCGACAGCCGCCTCGACGCGCTCGACGCCCGTGTGGGCGACGGCCCGTCCGGCGGCGGCTCGACCGTCATCGACAACCGCACCCGTCTGAGCAACGTCGACCGCGCCCTGTCGTCCTCGGGCCTCAGCAGTTCGGCGCAGGCCCAGATCCGTGTCGAGCTGGGCGACCTGACCCGTCTGGAGGCCGCCTACAGCCGCATCCAGCCGTCGTCCGACGACCGCAGCTACCTCGAACGCCGGATCAGCGATCTGGAGACCCGCGCCCGCGTCCGTCGCTAGGGCGCGGTCCTGCTGCCAACCTGCTGTCAGCAGGCGAACCTCGAAGGGGCGCGCGTCACTGGCGCGCGCCCCTTCCGCTGACTAGATTGCGTTCATGGCCCGTTCTACCCGTCCGACCCCGCAAGGCACGCCCAAGCCCGTCCACCAGCCGGGTCTGCAGGAGGCGCAGGCCCCCTTCATCCAGGACGGTCCCGTCGGCGCGGGCGGCGGTCGCATGCCCATGTTCGCCCCGGTCACCGGCCCCCGCCTGACGCCCGAGGAGGCGCCCGGCAAGCCCGCCGACTGGGTGCCGCACCGGCCTGACCGGCCGACCGACCGCAAACACATCCCCTTCCGGCTGGAGACCCAATACACCCCGGCCGGGGACCAGCCCGCCGCCATCGCCGAACTGGTCGAGCAGGCCAGGGCGGGCGACCGCGATCAGGTGCTGCTGGGCGTCACCGGCTCGGGCAAGACCTTCACCATGGCCAAGGTCATCGAACAGACCCAGCGTCCGGCCCTGATCCTGGCCCACAACAAGACCCTCGCGGCCCAGCTCTATTCCGAGTTCAAGGCCTTCTTCCCGGACAATGCGGTCGAATACTTCGTATCGTATTATGATTATTATCAACCGGAAGCATATGTTCCGAGAACTGATACATACATTGAGAAAGATAGCTCGATAAACGAGCAGATCGACCGGATGCGGCACTCGGCGACGCGGGCGATCCTCGAGCGGGACGACGTCATCGTGGTCGCCTCGGTCAGCTGCATCTACGGCATCGGCTCGGTCGAGACCTATACGGCCATGACCTTCACCCTGAAGGTCGGCGACCAGATCGACGAGGCCAAGCTGCGGGCGGACCTGATCGCGCTCCAGTACAAGCGCAACGACCTCAATTTCGAGCGGGGCATGTTCCGCAAGCGCGGCGACGTGCTGGAGATCTTCCCCGTCCACATGGAAGACCGCGCCTGGCGCGTCCAGCTGTTCGGCGACGAGGTCGAGTCCATTCAGGAGTTCGACCCCCTGACCGGCAGGAAGACCAATGACCTCGAAGAGGTCACCGTCTACGCCGCCAGCCACTACGTCACCCCGCGCCCGTCGCTCAACCAGGCCATGACCGGCATCAAGGCCGAACTGAAGGAGACGCTCGACTGGATGGTCGAGAACGGCAAACTCCTCGAAGCCCAGCGCCTCGAACAGCGGGTCCGCTTCGATCTGGAGATGATGGAGGCCACCGGCTCCTGCGCCGGCATCGAGAACTACAGCCGCTGGCTGACCGGCCGCGGCCCCGGCGAGCCCCCGCCCACCTTCTTCGAATACATCCCCGACAACGCCCTGCTGTTCGTCGACGAGAGCCACGTCACCGTCGGCCAGATCGGCGCCATGTACCGGGGCGACTATCGCCGCAAATCGACCCTGGCCGAGTACGGTTTCCGCCTGCCCAGCGCCATCGACAACCGCCCGCTCAAATTCGACGAATGGGACGCCATGCGGCCCCAGACCATTCACGTCAGCGCCACCCCCGGCGAGTGGGAACTGGCCCAGACCGGCGGCGTCTTCACCGAACAGGTCATCCGCCCCACCGGCCTGATCGACCCCCCGGTCGAGATCCGCCCCGTGTCCGGCGCCACCCGCAACCAGGTCGACGACGTCATCGACGAGGTCCGCGCCGTCGCGGCCCAGGGCTACCGTTCCCTCGTCACCACCCTGACCAAGAAGATGGCCGAGGACCTGACGGAATACATGCATGAGCAGGGCATCCGCGTCCGCTATATGCACTCCGACGTCGACACCCTCGAACGCATCGAGATCCTGCGCGACCTGCGCCTCGGGTCATTCGACGTCCTGATCGGCATCAACCTGCTGCGCGAGGGCCTCGACATCCCCGAATGCGGTCTGGTCGCCATCCTCGACGCCGACAAGGAGGGCTTCCTGCGCTCCGAAACCAGCCTGATCCAGACCATCGGTCGCGCCGCGCGGAACGTGGACGGCCGCGTCATCCTCTACGCCGACCGCATGACCGGCTCGATGGAGCGCGCCATCGCCGAGACCAACCGCCGGCGCGAGAAGCAGCAAGCTTACAACGAGGAGCACGGCATCACGCCGCAATCGGTCAAGCGCGACATCAAGGAGATCATGGCCTCGCCCTATGAGAGCCGCGAGATGGACCGCCTGACCCGCCCGGGCGTGGCCGAGGAGGCCAAGCCCTTCATCGGCTCCAACTTCCAGGCCGCCCTCAAGGATCTGGAAGGCCGCATGCGCAACGCCGCCGCCAACCTGGAATTCGAGGAAGCCGCCCGCCTCCGCGACGAGATCAAGAAGATGAAGCTCCTCGACCTCGAATTCGCCAACGAAGCCCTGACCGGCGCCGGGGAAGAGGTCGACAAGTCCGCCCCGAAACGCTGGCGGGCGGAAGCGGCGGCGGAGAAGGCGGAGGCGTTCCGGAAGGGGCGGTGAAGCCTGCTTTCAACCATACTTGTACGTCAAACAACCATCGGTATTCTCCGATCCGAGTCGGAGCATAAAATGACATCGTCGATCGGCCTTCGCTTTTACAAAGTAACCGCCCACGCCAAGCACCAACGCGGTTCAGAGCCGTGTGATCCCGCAGAACTGGCTTCGTCTGTCCATGCTTTTCTGGAGGAGTTCGTCGCGTCCCATAGCGAAGCCGTGGACGACGCGGAAGTCGAGCGTAGCTGGTTCTTTGAGCGAAAAGCGTCGGAACACGACGGAAGCATACGGGGTTACATCAACTACGGGACTTTTGGTTTCGAGAGTACATTTCGAAGTGCTAAGACCAAAGCAAAACGGTACGATCGCCAAGTTGATGATGTCGAGGAAGTCCCTCTGTTCTTTGAATTTTGGGAGCGCGAGGAAGATCGTCGACATATCTTCTCGTTCCAATCTTTTCACGGCAGAAGCTGCGTGTCTCTGGTTGTGGTCGCCATCCAGAAGGCTTTTGAAGCTGTAAATCCTAACTATATACTTCGATTTAAAAAGCTGGTGGCGGTAGACTCTCCCAACTCGCTTTATAGGGATGCGCCTGTAAAGAAACTAACCTTCATCCGCAGTCAGAAACATAGTGATCGGTTCGAAGCCTATTCTGCATCCGGAGAGGTTCGCTCGGTAAATTTTGAGCTCAGTGTCAAGCCGCAACGAGGCGCAATTCTCGGCATACTCAGTGATATCGCTGGGGATTTTGAGCCAGATGACAACGGCGTTGTTGTGATTGACGGGCATGAGTACGAGGAAGCGGTGGCGACTATCATGATCGGCGGAAAATATCGTCCCGTAGGAATTCTGGGGCCCACGGCTGATACCGGAGCGGTCGATGTAACAGAGGTGGTCGTGAAGGGAGCGAACGGACATCCGACGTTCGATTCTATCGCGGAGCAGTCGGATATTCTTATGATAGATCTGAACAACAGGATCGGTGATGAGAGATGACTAAGATCAATGTAATAAAGATCGTCACGGATCACCTTGCTACTTTATCGGATCACGCAAAGGACCGCGTTTCTTTCGCTGATCTAGCCATTTTTTTTGCGATTCCCATCGGAGCGGGCATCGCCGCGTTCTTGTTCAAGATACCCCTAGATCGTGATGTTTATAATGTAACTATCACTTTCTTCGGCATATTTGTCGGCTTGCTCTTGAATGTTCAGGTAGCAATGTTTGCTATATTTCAAAGGCAATGGTCTTTACCGTCGGATCCAAAGGAGCTTCAAAGATTCAAGAGTAGATCCTCAGAGAGGAGGGGATTGCTGGCTGAGTTAAACACAAATCTTTCATATTTGACGTTGTTTAGCTGTGTCGCGTTGATTGAGTTTTTCTGCTTCTTTACATTCAGGAACACTAGTGAGTGGGCTGTTGCTTTCTCGGTTGCGACGCTTTTTCATTTCCTTTCTACGCTGATGATGACGATCAAGCGCAGCTATATACTCTTTTCGAAAGAGTATGCCGTAACTTGAAAATTGATTGGCAGGCACTGTCCGGTGCGCGGCTTCTCCACAGCCTAAAGGGAACAAAGAGTGAACTTTGGCTCGCGTTCTCAGTGCCACCACGCTACCCGTGGTGTGGCCACTGACGTAAGCCCAATCTCTTGCCCGCCCCGCCTGTCTCGCCCGACTTCATCGTCCGCTTCCTCCACATCCGCTGCCTCCGCCCCGGCTGCGGCCATGACGCCGTAATCGACGCCGCCAAGCGGTTCGCCGGGCGAGCGTTGCCGCCACAGGGGCTGTCGCGGCGGTTTGTCTGTGAGTGTGGGGCGCGGACAGCGCATGTCAGCCACGAGACGCGCAAGCCGAAACGCGAGAACGGCTGCGGGTGGCTGTAGGCCATGCACCATCGCCCGCAAGGTCCGGATAAGCCGCCCGCCCTGATCACCCTGCAGTCGGCGCGGCGCCATGACATGGCGTTGAGGATCGGCTGCGACTTCTGCGGTCGCTGGCGGAAGGTGCGCGGGGCGGACCTGCCCGCGCAGTTGCGCGCCGTCTCGCTGGGCGAGCTGTGGCTGTGCGGGCGGTTCCGCTGTTCCGGCTGCGGCCGCCCTGCGACCTCCCTGGAGGTGACGGAGTCGGAGCTGGCCGGGTGCCGCAAGGAGAAATGGGCGCTGGGCGAGGCCTTCGCCGCCGAACGCCTGCGGCGCCACTGGCGCTGGGACCCCTATGACCGGCGGGACTGGGAGGCGTGGTTCCGGCGGACGTAGGGGCGGCGGAACAGGTTCCTACCTCGGGTTGGTAGCGGCGTTCAGGCGTCATCGGCACACTTCGGGGAAAGGAGAGCGCCATGCCGAAGTTCACCATCCTGTCCCGCGTCGACGCCTATGTGGATTACACCTGCACAGTGACGGCCCGGAATGCCGAAGAGGCCGTCGATCTGGTTTACGATGGTTTGGTCGAGGTGAAATGGGAGGCCGCAGGCACGGAAGAGTTCGACGCCGTGCGCATGTCCGCCGTGGATAAGGACGGGAATGACATTGACGGCTACTCGCGCGGCAAGGGCTGACGGCTGATCATCCACCCGCTACGGTGGGTGGATGGGGAGCGAAACCTACTGCAAGTGGGAAGCGGGCGTCGGGCGTGGACCCGGCATGGGACGGTTGGCCTAGGTCATGCCGATCTCTGTTTCGCATGTGGTGCAGGCGCTAGACGACTTGGGCGGGGAGGCCCAGATCGGCGACCTGCTTCGGCGGGTGCTTGAGATTGCACCGAAGCCGCATCCGAAATTCGCGCGTAACGTGGTGCGAGGGCGGCTCTACCAGTTCTCTTCCCAGACCAGCGCCTACAAGGCTGGAACGCCGGACCTGTTCGAGAGCGTGGACGGGTTGGAGGCCAACACCGGGCGCTGGCGGTTGAAGGGCTGGCAATCGGCGCCCGATGACACGGATGTGGTGCTGGATGAGGCCGAGGTGGACGTCGAAGCCGCCGAGGGCCGTCGGCGGTTGCGGGTCCATCTGGGGCGCGAGCGGTCGCGACGTCTGATCAAGACCTTCAAGGACTCCCTGACCAGCTTCGCCTGCGAGGCCTGCAAGACTGATCTGGGGGAGGTCTACGGCGATCTCGGCCAAGGCTACATCGAGGCGCACCACCGGCTGCCGGTCGCGCAGCTTGAGGATGGGGCGACGACGAAGCTGTCCGATCTCGCGGCGCTCTGCCCCAATTGCCATCGGATGATCCATCGCAACGGGCTGATTTCCGTTGAGGAGTTGGTTGAGCGTCTTGAAGCGCGGAGGCAGCCCTATCCGATGGCTGCTGAGCCTGGGGTGGTTTGGGTTGAGGGCGAGGACTGAGGGCTCCGGTCGCGCCACAGACCCAGCGGCCTTCACCGCTTGCTTCCAGACCGGTTTCCCCCGCACGGTGCCTGTCATCCCCCACGGAGGCGCGTCCGATGAAGTTTCTCGACTCCCTGTTCGGCAAGAAACCAGCCCCGACCCCGGCAGAGCCTTCACCCGCCGCCGATGACGCCGAGATCGATGCGACCTTCGCGCGGGCCGAGGCGGAGTTGCAGCTGAAGACCGAAGCCGCGGTCGGGATGTGGGGGCTGGGGTCGGGCGAGAGCTGGGCCGCGGATCTGGAGGCCGGGACGATCACCTTCATCAATGACAAGGGCTGGGAGATCACCGCGCCGGTGCAGGTGATCGGCACGCTGAACACCGCCGACGGCACCTGGCTGTGGGGCTGGGACCATCCGTCGGTGCCCGCGCCGGTTTCGGAGCATGCGCAGGCGGTGCGCGCGTTCGGCGAGCAGCATGGGCTGGAGGCGCTGACCACCCGCAAGATCGAGGCGGACGAGACGGACGGCTGGACCTTCACCGCCCTGGCCTGCCATCTGGCCGGGGCGCAGGGCGGCTATCGCGGACCGGCCGGGAGCGCGCTGGTGTTCATGACCTATGGGCAGGTCAGCATTCGCGATCCGAACGCGGGGTGAGGGGGCGCTGAGCCGTCCCCACCCGGTCGCTGCGCGACCACCCTCCCCGGGGCGGAGCAGCGGTTCCCCACCCGTCTGTCGCTGCGCGACAGCCACCCTCCCCATGGGGGGAGGGAGAGCCGTGCGACCAAATTTGACGTATCGGCGGTTTATCGTTCGCCCATGGACTGGAGCGATCAGAAAATCCGTTCGGAAGAGACCTGGGCCGAGATCCGGCGGCAGTGGGAGGCCGGGGAGACCGGGGCGTCGCTGGCGCGGCGGTATCAGGTCGGGCTGGCCAACCTGTGGCGACGACGGGCGTCGGAGAACTGGTATCGGCCCGAGCGGGTCGATCCGAAGCCGGAGCCGGTGGAGGGCTGGGACCGGTGGGCGCGGGCGAAGCTGGAAGAGTTCGAGCTGAGGCTGGCCGAGCAGCGCGCGGTGGCGATGGTGCTGGCCGCCGCCATGCGGGGGGAGGCGTCGCCGGCGGGCGTGCCGCTGTGGCATGTCGGCTTCGTGCTGGAATGGCGGGCCGAGCATCTGGGGCCGGAGGTGGCGGCGCGGGACCGGGCGTGGCTGACCGAGGCGCACCCCTGGGCGGAACGGTTCTGGAACGACGAAGGGCGGCTGGGGCGCGCCGGGTTTCTGGATGCGGTGACGCTGATGGCGAACCGGGAGGCGTGGCGCGAGGAGATGGGGCTGCCGCCGGGGGCGGCGGAGGATGTGCCCTAAATCTGGGGTCTCCCTCCCCGTCCCGGGGCGGGTGGTCGCGAAGCGACCGGGTGGGGAGGGCCCGGCGACGGGAGCGCGGCTGCTTCGCCAAGCCGCCCCCACCCGGCCTCGCCTGCGGCTCGGCCACCCTCCCCGGGGCGGGGAGGGAGAACATCGCGCGAAGCGCCAGGCCGCGTCGGGTCGGGAGGTCCCGAAGGGCCGACGGTCCGCGGCCCAAAAGAAAAGGCGCGGCAGCCAGTGGCTACCGCGCCCTTCCGTTTCGACGTGGGTGTCGGTTCCTAGAGAACCTTCAGGTCCACGGCCGAGGTCTTGCCGCGCTGGGATTCCAGCTCGTATTCGACCTTGGCGTTTTCATCGAGGCCCGCGAGACCAGCCTTCTGAACCGCGGTGATGTGGACGAACACGTCCTGACCGCCGCCATCAGGCTGGATGAAGCCATAACCCTTGGTCGGGTTGAACCACTTGACCGTACCGGTCGCCATTGTGCGTCTCCGTAAACGCGCTTTTCCAGGCGGATGCCCCTGCGGGGAATCCGTCAGCCCATCTGGACAAGCTCGTTCAGTAGAAGGAGCGCTGCACGGGGATGGAGACCGCGCGAAATCCGGACTGCGGGCGAAGTTCTCACCCGCAAAACAGCGGCGGTCAACAGCAAAGCGATTCACTCGCAAGGCGAAAAGGGTAAGCGAGGCCTTACCGTCGGCTAACGGCACAGGCCTCGCGGGGCGCCGTCGACGTGCAGGTGGTCGCGGTGCGCCGCGTTATAGTCAGGGCTCAGAACGGTCGAGAAGACGCGGCAGCCGCCCTGCCGCAGCCGGTGCAGGAAGCGCTGGCCGGGCTCTCCGGCGGGGCCGGTTCCGGTCCAGTCATTGGCCACAGAGACGGTGCGGCCGTCCTCCAGCGTCACGCCCGCCACATCGAGCGCATTGGCGCGGGCGTGCTCGCTGGGCCGGTCCTGCGGGCGGTCGGAGTTGTAGATGCGGCGGCAGGCGTAGGAGCCGTAGTTGTCGACGCGGGCGACCTTGGAGCCGAGGATTTCCTCGGCGGCGGGCTGGAGCACCTGCCGGTCCCAGATGACGTAGCGGACCGCCAGCGGGCACTGCATGACCAGACCGCCGGGGGCCAGGGGCGTGATGTCGCCGCCGGTGATCCGCACGGCGCCGCGCACGACGCAGAAGCCGCCGTCGTCGCGGTCTTCGGCCCGTTCGACGGTGACGCCGGCCTCGCGCAGGATGCGCATGCAGGCGTCGGTGACGGCGGTGACCTCTTCCGGGGCGGCGACGCGGGTCAGCTCGAAATCATCGACCTTGGCGGCGGTGGCCTGGCCGATGGGGTGGTTGAGGTCCAGCGGCTTCCACGGCAGGTCCTGGTCCGGGGCGAAGGCGTTCAGCAGGGCGAAGGCCGCGCAGACGCCCAGCGCGGCCTCCCAGAGCAGGTTCCAGAAATCGGCGAAGTCGCGCTTCATGCCGGGACAGGGTTAACCGTCCCGGCGGCGCGGGCAAGGGGGTCAGGTCGAAGGGGCGAAGACCAGGGGGACCAGCCTGGACGACATGGACTGGCAGGCGGCGCGGCCGGTGGGGCCGTCATTGGCCATGACGATGATCGCGCGCTTGCGCTGCGGGGCCAGGGCGACGGTGCAGTGCCACATGGTGTTGGAGCCGTCGTGGCCCAGCACCGGGCCGGGGCCGTCGATACCGCCCCACGGCTGCTCGCGCACGCCCCAGCCGCAGGCGTAGGCGGGCGGGGAGCCGGCGGGCGGCGCAGTCAGGCGGCTGAGGCTTTCCGCGCTGAGCCAGCCGGGCGAACCGCCCATGAAGGCGGCGACGAAGCGGCCGTAGTCGGCCAGGCTCATATGGGCTGTGCCCGCGGGGCCGAGGGCCTGGGGATTGTCGGCGGCGGGATGCTCGGGCGGGATGGGGGTGCGCTGCTCGTTGATCAGGCGGTGGGCCCAGGGATTGTCGCGACCCGGCGGCGGGCCGAACCCGGCGCTGGTCAGGTTGAGCGGAGCGTAGAGCTGGGTCCGCATGGCGTCCTCCCAGCTGGCGCCGGTGATCCGCTCAATGGCGGCGCCCAGCAGGATGTAGTCGGCGTTGCCATAGGCGAAGGTTCCGCGCGGCCCCTGCGGCGGGGCGGACAGGACGGCGGCGGCGAGGGCGGCGCGCTGCTCGGGCAGGCCGCGGGTGTCGGCGCGGGCGGCGGTCAGCCACTCGCGACCCAGCACGCCCTGATCCAGCAGACCGGCGCGGTGGTGCATCAGATCGTCGAGGGTGGCGCCGTTCCAGCCGCTGTCGAGGGTCAGGCCGGGGAAGGCCTCGCTGAGCGGCATGGCCCAGCGGGCGCGGCCCTGATCGACCAGGCGGGCGAAGACGGCGGCGGTCATGGCCTTGGTGTTCGATCCCAAGTGCCAGCGGTCGTTGATCGTCACGCCATCGGCGTCGGAAGCGCGCCGCATGCCGCGCACGCCGGACCAGCTCAGCCCGTCGGGCGTGGCCACGGCGGCGGCCATGGCGGGCGGGGCGGCGGCGGCGAAGACCTCATCCAGCGCGGCGTCGGCGGCGGTCGCATCCTGGGCGAAGGCGATGCGGGGAAGGGCGCCCAGAACGGGCAGGGCGGCCAGGCCGGTCAGCAGGCGGCGGCGGTCGGCGATCATCCGGAAACTCCTGTTTGCGGCGGCAGGCTTAGCCGTAACGCCGGTTCCGGACACGTGAGAAAGGCGACAGCTTTCGGGCGGTCCGGGGGCCGATTTGAAACAGGACTGAAACAGGGCTGCAACATTGCCCTCGGGCGGGCGGGGGCGCACGGTGGGGCCATGGGCAAGAGCAAAGACGATTACGACGCCGATCTGGAACGCCTGCAGATCGCGCTGGTGCAGACCCAGGCCTGGACGATCGAGCAGGGCGTGCGGACCCTGATCGTGTTCGAGGGCCGGGATACGGCGGGGAAGGATGGGGCGATCAAACGGCTGACGGAATATATGTCGCCGCGGCAGACGCGGGTGGTCGCCCTGCCCAAGCCGACCGAGCGCGAGTCGAGCCAGTGGTATTTCCAGCGCTACGTCGGCCATCTGCCGGCGGCGGGCGAGACGGTGATCCTGAACCGCTCCTGGTACAATCGCGGCGGGGTGGAGCCCGTGATGGGCTTCTGCACGCCGGAACAGCACGCCCAGTTCCTGAAGGACGCGCCGCGCTTCGAGCGGATGCTGACGGACGACGGGATCGTGCTGATCAAGCTGTGGCTGGACATCTCGCGACAGGAGCAGGCCAAGCGGCTGGCCCAGCGGCGGGAGGATCCGCTGAAGCGGTTCAAGCTGTCGTCGCTGGACGCCGAGGCCGAGGCGCGCTGGGACGCCTACAGCGGGGCGCGCAACCGGATGCTGGAGGAAACCGACAGCAAGGCCGCGCGCTGGACGGCGATCGCGACCGACGACAAGAAGACGGCGCGGCTGAACATCATCCGCCACGTCCTGACCGCCCTGGCCTGTCCCAGGGCGGAGGTGGAGGCGCCGGATGCGAAGATCGTCTTCCCGGCGGCGGACAACCTCGACCGGTTGTTCCGTTAGAAGCCGAGTTCGGCGCGCAAGCTCGCGGGGGGCAGGCCCTCTGATCGCAGATGGGCCAGGGTGACCGAGCCGTCGCGCTTGGCGTAGCGGCGGCCGTCCTCGCCGGTGACCAGCCGGTGATGGCGATAGACCGGCGTGGGCCAGCCCATCAGGGCCTGCAGCAGGACCTGGATGTGCGTCGCCTCGAACAGGTCCATCCCGCGGATGACGTGGGTCACGCCCTGCAGGGCGTCATCGTGGGTGACGGCGACATGGTAAGCGGCGCCGGCGTCCTTGCGGGCCACGACGACATCGCCAGCGGTCTCGGGCCGGGCGCGGATCAGGCCGCGTTCGCCGTCGGGACCTTCACCCTCCTCGACAAAGGTCAGCGCCTGCCACGCCCGGTCGCCCAGCACCTCGCGCGCGCGGTCCAGCGACAGCCGCCAGGCGAAGGCGCGGCCCTCGGCCAGCAGAGCGGCTTCCTCCTCAGGCGGATGCGGGCCGGGGCGGACCGCCTCGGCGGTCCCGTGCGGGGCGTCGCCGATGGCGTCGAGGATCTCCTTGCGGGTGCGGAAGCAGCGGTAGAGCAGGCCGCGCCGGTTCAGGGTGTCGATGACGGTGGCGTAGTCGGTCAGATGCGCGGACTGGCGACGCACAGGCGTCTCCCAGTCCAACCCCAGCCAGGCGAGGTCTTCGAGGACGCCCGCGTCGAACTCGGGCTTGCAGCGGGTCGGATCGATGTCCTCGATGCGCAGCAGGAAGCGCCCGCCCGCCGCTTTGGCCGTCGTCCACGCCGTCAGGGCCGAGAAGGCGTGCCCCTTGTGCAGGCGGCCGGTGGGCGAGGGGGCGAAGCGGGTGATCATCCGGTGGTGGCTTCAGACCTGCTGGATCGCGCCCGCGGCGACGGCGGCCTCGACGCCCGCGCGGATGTCGGCCTCGGACACGAAATCGAACCGGGCGATGGCGTCCTCGAGCGAGAACTGGCGCTCGGACTGCATCCATTCATAGGCCACGCCGACAGCGATGGAGGCGCGGGGGAAGCCGCGTCCGGTGGTGCGGTAGGTGGTCACCGGCTTGCGCTCGGGCAGGGTGAAGCCGGAGGGACGGGCGACCAGCTGGGTCTGGGTCATGGCGATCTCGTCGCGGAAGGCGGGCGAGGCGGCGATATCGGCCAGCAACTGGCCCAGCTCCTTGAGCCGGGCGCCCAGCGCGACGCCGCCGTCGCGCGAGGCGGGCGGCAGATAGGCGCGGAAGGCGGTGTTCTGCATGGCCGCATTGTCGAGCAGCTTGAGCAGGATGCGGCCATAGAGGGGCGAGACCGAGAAGGTCACGTGCAGCGAGCCGCCGTCCTGGGCCAGAGCGTCGTGATACCAGCCGCGCGGCAGATACAGGACGTCGCCGGGCCGCATGGTGACCTTCTGCAGGATCGGGCCGCGCGTCTGTTCGAAATAGCGGCGGGTGTCGGCGTCGTCCGGAAGCTGATCGACCGGATTGGCTGCGCGGCCCTGATAGAGGTTCCAGACCTTTTCGCCCTCGGTGTGGATCACGAAGACGTCGTGGTTGTCGTAGTGGGTGCCGAAAGCCTGCACGCCCTGGAACGAGCAATAGATGTTGGCCCCGATCTTGGCGCCGAAGGCTTCGCCCAGCGCCGCGGTGATCGCGGTCACGGGCGGATGCAGGTGCATGACGTCATTCGCGACCAGGCTGGCGCCGGTGGATAGCAGCATCTCGACCCTGCCCGCGACGGGGCGCAGGAAGGTCCCTTCCATCGTCTGCATCGGTGCGCAGTAGTCCTCGGCGGGCAGGGCCTTGTGGTTCATCACCAGACGCAGGCTGTTCGGCGACCAGATGGTGGTGCGATCCAGCATGGCGTTGAAGTCGGCCCAGCGCAGCACCTCGCGCTTGCGCCGGTCGTCGCCCGCCGGGATGTGCAGCGGTTTCCGGTCGTCATAGTCCGCGAAGAATTGCGCGGGCGTGATCGGATGCAGAAGATCGTCAAAGGTGATCATTCTCCAGGATTAGATCGCCCGTCCCCGCCTGTCGATGAAGCGCCATGCCTGTTCCACCTGCTCCCGCCCAGATCGCCGCCGCCCGCGAGGCCCTGGTCGCGCTGGATCCCCGTCTGGGCGAGGCCCATCGGACGCTGCCGGTGTTCGAATGGCGGTCGCGCACCGGAGGGTTCGAGGGGCTGTTGCGCATGATCGTGGAGCAGCAGGTCTCGGTGCAGTCCGCCGCCGCCATCTGGAAGCGGGTCTTCGACGGGCTGGGCGGGGAGGTGACGCCCGAGCGGACGCTGGCCACCGACATCGAGGCGCTGCGGGCCATGGGGCTGTCGATCCAGAAGGCGACCTATGGCCATGAGATCGCGCGGGCGCATGTCGAGGGGCGGATCGACTTTGATCATCTGGAGCGGCTGTCGGATCAGGAGGCGGTCGAGAAGCTGGTGGCCATCAAGGGCGTGGGACGATGGACCGCGGACACCTTTCTGATGTTCTGCGAGGGGCGGACGGATGTCTTCCCCGGCGGGGACATCGCCCTGCAGGAGGCCATGCGCTGGGCCGACGGGGCGCCGCTGCGGCCGAAGGAAAAGGCGGCCAATCTGCGGGCCGAGGCCTGGTCTCCCCACCGGAGTGTCGCGGCCCATCTTTTGTGGGCCTGGTACGGGGCGGTGAAGCGCGGCGAGATCGTGCTGGAGAACCCGCCCGCATAGCGGCTAGGCTAGGGGCATGACGCCTCTGGTCGACCCCGCCATCGCCAATCCCGAGACGGTTCTCGGCGCGCTCGATTTCGCGGGCGTGGCCGTGTTCGCCGCCACCGGCGCGCTGGCCGCCGCGCGCCAGAAGCACGACCTGGTCACCTTCGCCTTCTTCGGCGCCATCACCGGGGTGGGCGGCGGGACGCTGCGCGACCTGTTGATCGGGGCGCCGGTCTTCTGGGTGCAGGACTGGCGCTACATCGCCATCTGCCTGGCGGCCTCGGTGGCGGTGTGGATGGTGGGCGCGCGGCCCTGGCGGTTCCGCGCCCTGCTGTGGCTCGATGCGATCGGGCTGGCGGCTTACGGGGTGATGGGGGCGGCCAAGGCGGGCGCCTTCGGCATCGCGCCGCTGATCTGCATCGTCATGGGGGCGCTGACCGCCTGCTTCGGCGGGGTGGTGCGCGACCTGCTGGCCGGCGAGCCGTCGATCCTGTTGCGGCGTGAGATCACCGTGTCCGCCGCGCTGCTGGCCGCGACGGTTTTCGTGGTCGCGCGGGTGCTGGGGCTGGACGTCTGGCCTGCGGCCGTCGTGGGCGGAACGCTGGGCTTCGCCCTGCGCGCGGGAGCGCTGGCCTGGGGCTGGAGCCTGCCCGCCTTCCCCGGCACCGTGGCCCGCTGAACCCGGCGCGAACGTCGCGAAAGCGTCGTCGTCCGGTCATCGCCAAGCCCACGAATCAAGGCTACCGTCGATCCTGCCTGACGAGGGAAGGAGACGTGTCTTCAGTCCTGTCGCTTTGATAACCCTCCGTACCGCGGAGCGGACCTGATGCAGGTCCTCAGTCGTCCCCCTTCGGGCTGGCCCGCTCTGGTATTGAACGCCGACTTCCGGCCGCTGTCCTACTACCCGTTGTCGATCTGGCCGTGGGAGGAGGTGGTCAAGGCGGTGTACCAGGACCGCGTCGACGTCGTGTCCGTCTACGACAAGGTCGTGCGCAGCCCCTCCATGGAAATCCAGCTGCCCAGCGTGATCGCGCTGAAGAGTTATGTGGATCAGGACCGGCAGCCCGCCTTCACCCGCTTCAACGTCTTCCTGCGCGACGGCTTCGTCTGCCAGTACTGCGGCGACTCCACCGAACTGACCTTCGACCACGTGATCCCGCGTTGTCGCGGCGGGCGCACGACGTGGGAGAACATCGTCGCCGCCTGCGGCCCCTGCAACCTGCGCAAGGGCGGCCGCACGCCCCAGCAGGCCCAGATGATCGTCCGCCGCGCGCCGCACCGGCCCAGCGCCTGGCAACTGCAGGAGCACGGACGGAGGTTCCCGCCGCACTATCTGCACCAGAGCTGGCTGGACTATCTGTACTGGGACATCGAGCTGGAGCCGTAGGAGCGGCGACCACGCTCTCAGGGATCTATCGCTCAGTGTCGCGTTTCGCGCACAAGCGACAGGTCATAGCCCAGTTGCCGTGCACGGAGCATGATCCGCTCACGCTCGGCTGAAGACGGTTGAGCCGTCCGGCTAAGAAGCCAGAGGTATCGACCGGAAGGCTCTCCAACGATGGACCAGGAGTAGTCGTCCGCTCGATCCAGCACCCAGTAGTCGCCCAGATAGAATGGGCCGAAGAAGGACACCTTCAGCTTTGCGTTCGCGCTATCCTCGACAATGCGAGCCCTGCCTTCGGAGACCTTTTCATCACCGGTGACGCTGCCCTGGCGACAGGTGTTGCGGACACCGACAAGGCCGTCCGGCCTTACGGTATACTCGGCGGTTACGCCCTCGCAGCCGCGTTCAAAGCCATTCTCATAGCGGCCGATCTCATACCAGAGCCCGGAGTATCGCCCCAGATCGACGGCCTTGGCGGGCTGCGGGACCGCGGCATTGCCGACCGGACCACGCTGGATCGTAGCGCACGCCGTGAGGGCGATGGCGGCGCCGGCGATGACGGAAAGAGTTAGGATGCGTTTCATCGCCCCCAAACGGCGGAGACCGGGGCGGCGTTCCGGCGCGGACCGGGGCTTTGAAATCGCGTGTACAAGGCGCCGTCGCACACAGCGCGATGCGACATTCTGTCCAGCATAAGCGAGTGGTGCGCTTCGGAACAAGCCGATCCCGAAGTGCTTTCGGGGAGCATGTCCAACACCGTAGAAAGACTGCGCGCGCAAGCCACAAAGGCTCGGGCGTTGCTGAAAGCCGCCACCGATCCGATGACCATTCGTCAGCTCACCGAATATGCGGAAGAGTGCGAGCGCAGCGCAGACCTCATCGAGGCAAGGCAGGGGCGGCTGCACTGACGCGGAACGCCGCTCGCATCCGCGACGTTGACGGCGGGTCCCGCTTGCCTCAGTCGAGCTCCCATGAAAATCCGCGTCCGCGCCGAACTCGTCTATCGCTTCGATCCTCCGACGGACGCCATTTACAAGATCCAGGTCGCGCACTGGCCGGGGCAGAATATCCTCGAGGAGCGGCTGACCACGATGCCGCACGTCGACTTCATCGAGAACGAGGACGATGAGTTCGGGGCGCGGACCCTGCGCGCGCATCTGTCGGGCGAGGTGACGCTGACCTATGAGGCGGTGGTCGACAACGGCATCCTGAAGGGCCTGCCGCCGGTGACGGTGCAGCATGACTGGAATGAGCTGCCGGCCGAGGTGCTGACCTATCTGAATCCCAGCCGCTATTGCCCGTCGGACCAATTCGGGCGGTTCGTGGAGCGGACCTTCGGCGGCACCATCGGGGGCGAGCGGGTGCTGGCCATCCTCGACTGGCTGAAGGCCAATATCGACTATGAGCCGGGATCGTCGGACAGCGAGACGACGGCGGCGCGCACCTTCATCGACCGGGCCGGCGTGTGCCGCGACTTCACCCACCTGGGCATTACCCTGTGCCGGGCGTCGGGCATTCCGGCGCGGGCGGTCAGCGCCTATGCGCACCAACTGACGCCGCCGGACTTCCACGCCATCTTCGAGGTCTGGCTGTCGGACGGCTGGTGGCTGGTCGATCCGACGGGGCTGGCGCCGGTCGAGGGGCTGGTGCGGATCGCCTGCGGGCGCGACGCGGCGGACATCGCCTTCCTGACGACGCAGGGGACGTGCCGGTTCGTGCGGCAGTCGGTCAGCGCGGTGGCTGAGTAACGCTGCCTTCTCCCAACGGGAGAAGGGAAGTGAGGGTCAGAACCGTGCGCGCCATTCCTCGATGAAGACCTCGCGCTTCAGCACATTGTTGCGCGGGTCGATCAGGACGTGGGCGGTGGCCGGGACGGTGATCTGGCCGCGGCCGCCGGTCATCGGGACGGTGGTGACCTGGCCGTCGACCTCGACCTCGACCGGCATCGGGAAGGTCTGGCCGTCGCCGGTGACCCACTCGAGCGCCAGTCGGTCGCCCTCGCGCGTTTGGCGCAGGTCGGGCAGGGCGGCGTTGTAGAGGTAGCCCTGGAAGAACCAGCCGTAGTCGCGGCCGGTCTCCTCGTTGACGATGGCCAGGAACTCGCGGGTCGTGGCGTAGCGGGGCGTGAAATTGCCCGGGCGCGGATCGGGGCGGCCGTAGACCAGCCGGGTGACCGAGCGGAAGAAGGCCTCGTCGCCGATCAGCAGGCGCAGGGAGTGCGCGATCAGAGAGCCCTTGTTGTAGATGTCGTTCCCCGGGCCGACGTCGCCCTTGTAGACCTCGTCCTCGGACTTGTCCGTGCCGGACACCACCGGATAGCGGTTCAGCAGGCCGTTGCGCTGCTTCAGCAGTTCGGCCTGGAAATATTGCTCGCCCCGCAGCCAGCGCAGGTAGAGGGGCTGCATATAGCTGCCCAGACCCTCGTGCAGCCACATGTCGTCGGCGTTGCGGTTCGTCATCTGGTTGCCGAACCACTCGTGCGCCAGTTCGTGGTGCAGCAGCCAGTCGTAGCCCTTGCCGTCGAGGCGGTACTCATTGCCGTAGGCGTTGATGGTCTGGTGCTCCATGCCCAGGTGCGGGGTCTCGACCACGCCCATCTTCTCATCGCCGAACGGGAAGGGGCCGACGGTGGATTCGTAGAAGTCCATCATCGGCGCGAACTCGGCGAACAGGGCCGCGACCTTGGCCGGATCGTCCGAGCGCAGATACCAGTAGGACATCGGGATCGTGTTGCCGAACCGGCTACGATAGTCGGCCTTCATCTCGTCGTAAGGCCCGATGTTCAGGGCGATGGCGTAGGTGTTGGGATTGGCCGCCGACCAGTTCCAGGTTGTCCAGCCGTCGCCGTTGTCCACCGTGCCCAGGAAGCGGCCGTTGGACGGGGCGGCGAGGTCCGACGGGACGGTGATGTGCAGATCGACCCGGCCCGGCTCGGCCAGGGGGCTGTCGATGCAGGGCCAGAAGATGTCGCAGCCCTCAGGCTGGACGGCGGTGGCGATCCACGGCTTGCCGTCGGGTGTCGAGCCCCAGACGAAGCCGCCGTCCCACGGGGCGCGGGGGGCGACGCGCGGGGCGCCGGCGTAGGCGATGCGGATCTGGACGGTGTCGCCGGGCGCCAGGTCGCGGCCCAGCTCGATCCACAGGCGGCCCTCCGGATTGCGCCAGCCGCCTTCGCCCTGCTGGATCTCGCGTCCGTCCACCTGCACCGAGGAGATGGTCAGCAGGGTGTCGAGTTCCAGCGGCAGGACGCTGAGCATTCCGGTGGCAGTGAAGTCGAGGACGGCGACGCCTTCGATGGTCTTGTCGTCGGGGATGACCTTGAGCGTCAGGTCGGCCTTGTCGAAGCGGACGGCCTCCTGTTCGGGCGTGCGCGGCTGGTCGGTGGCCAGGGTGAAGGCGGTCGATTCGCGGGCCGGGGCGGGCGTGGCCTGATCCTGCGCCAAGGCAGGCGCGGCGCCCAGGGCCAGCAGCGAGGCGCCCAGCAGGACGGCGTGGCGGATGGATGCGGACATGTGATGAGCCTCCCCGGCGAACAGGGGCGCAGACTGGCCGGGCGGGGCGGTCGGCGCAACCGTCGAGGCGAGGCTCTAGACCTCCATCCCTCGCGCTTTTCGCTGGGCCTTGGTGGCGCGTCGGGCCCAGGCCTTGTCGATCTGTTCGCGCAGGCGGTCGTCGTCGGCGGCCTCATAATGCACCAGCACCGCGGGCCAGCCCTCGAAATGCGGCGTCTGGAAATAGGTCCGGGGCTCGGTCGCCATCAGGAAGTCCACGGTCTCCCGGTCCAGCGCGAGGGCCAGGGCTTTCGGGTCGGTGTTGTCATTGACGATCCAGTGGCCCCGGACGCGGACGCAGCGTCCGCCGTGCAGGGTCGAATCCTCGGCGCCTGGCTGGGTCAGGGCGTAGGCGAACATCTCGTCGCGGGTCATGGGGCGAAGGATGCGCCCTGTTTCGCGCAAAACAAAAGGGCCGGTGTCACCACCGGCCCCTTCAGAACTCTATAGAGCAGCGCTGCTTAGGCGGCGGCTTGCTCGGCCAGCTTGGCCTTGACCTGACGCTTGATGCGCTGGGCGGCGACCGACAGCTGCTCGTCGCGAGCCTTGACGATGAAGGCGTCCAGGCCGCCCTTGTAGTCGAGGGTGCGCAGGGCGGCGTTCGAGATACGCAGCGAGAAGGTTTGGCCCAGAGCGTCCGAGCTGACCTTGACCGCCTTCAGCGACGGCAGGAAGCGGCGCTTGGTCTTGATGTTCGAGTGGCTCACGCTGTTGCCGACCATGGGGCCGATACCGGTGAGTTCGCAACGACGCGACATCTGACTATCCTTCGGAGCGGTCCGCGACGGGCGCAGACGCATGAAACAGGTGCGCGCGAGACACCGTCCAGCGCGAGAGGTGGGGCGTATAGAGGAAGAGTCTGCCGGGCGTCAAGGCGTCTGGAGCGGGCCAGCCGTTCAGCCACTGTTCAATTCCCGCCATATATCCCCTCTAGTCACTAACGGACCAATCGCCCGAGGGGCCACGAGATGAAGACCGTCCTGACCCGAGCCGCCGCCGTCGCCGTTCCCGCGATCGTCGGCGCCCTGTTCCTGGCTGCGCCGGCGACGCCGCAGGCCGCCATGCAGCCGCAGACCGGCGGCGATACCGTCCTGCCCGGCTATTGGGAATATACGACCAGCGCCGTAGGCGTTCGCGACACTGAACAGAAGTGCGTGCGGCCCAGCGAGATCAACCGATTCTTCGGCGGCCTGTCGACGCGCCGCTGGCGCTGCACCTATCCGGTGCGTCAGGTCGGCAACGGCAATGCCCGCTTCGAAGGGACCTGCACCGACCACAAGAATCGCCGGGTGAATGTGCGTCTGAACGGCACCTATACGTCGGAAAGCTTCACCTTCCGCGGCGGGGCCCAACTGGCGCGCGGCACGCCCTATCTTCCCGCCTCGATCACCGCCCGTCGGATCGCGGCCCAGTGCCCGGCCAACGCCGAGTATTTCTGACAATCGGAACGTCTCCCGCCGCCCGATCAGCGACGGGAGACATCTGAGGCTTACCAGTAGCCGCCGGGGCACTCGCCGACCGCCGTCGCGATGACGTAGTCGGACTTGGAGCCATGCAGCGTGCCGGAACCGACATTGCCGTTGACGCAACGGTCCAGCTGATGACCGACCACCGTCGTGTAAGTCGCGTCGGTATAATAATATTTTTCGTAGAGCAGACCCGGCGGAACCGCGGACGCGACCCCGGCCACACCGGCGACGGCCACGGCCGCCACGAACGCAAGAGACTTGATCAGCTTCATCTCGAACCCTCCATTGGTGAAGGTTCGCATTGGCGCAAACGCGGGTGCGTCTGTACAATCTTAAATAGAGTTAACCGATAACTTTCGCGTGTTTCGCATCAATGCGCGGCGCCGCCCGGCTTCAGCCGCCCGATCTGGTGGAGGACGAACGCGACCACGCCGCCGACGATGACGCCGATCACTGACGAGATCAGGGCGGTGGTCAGCCAGCCGGTCAGACCGCCCAGCGGGCCCGAGGCGTGGGCGATGGCGTGGGCCAGATGCTCGACCGGCTCGGCGGGCCAGTGCAGACCCAGTTCATGCGTGCCGTGCATCAGGATGCCGCCGCCGACCCACAGCATGGCGAAGGTGCCGATGACCGACAGGGCCGACATGACCACCGGCATGCCCTTGACCAGTCCGCGTCCGATGCGCTGGCTGAGGGGTGAGGACTTCTGGGCCATGTGCAGGCCGATATCGTCCATCTTCACGATCAGTCCGACCGCGCCGTAGACGGCCACGGTCATGGCCAGGCCGACGACGACCAGCACCCCGGCCTGGATGGCCAGTGGGCGATCCGCGACGTCGTTCAGGGCGATGACCATGATCTCGGCGGACAGGATCAGGTCGGTACGCACGGCGCCGGAGACGGTCTTTTTCTCTAGATGGGCCGGATCATCGATGACGGGCGCGTCCTCGCCGTGATGCCCGCCGCCGAACATCTCCATCAGCTTCTCGGCGCCCTCGAAGCAGAGGTAGGTCCCGCCCAGCATCAGGATGGGTGTCAGCGCCCATGGCGCGAAGGTCGTCAACAGCAGGGCGACCGGCAGGATCAGCAATAGCTTGTTGCGTATGGAGCCGATGGCGATCTTGCCGATGATCGGCAGCTCCCGGCTGGGTTCCAGCCCCGTGACGTATTTCGGCGTCACAGCCGCATCGTCGACCACGACGCCCGCGGCCTTGGCCCCCGCCTTGCCCGCCGCCGCGCTCACATCATCGATGGACGCCGCCGCCAGCTTGGCGATCCCCGCCACGTCGTCGAGCAGGGCGATAAGTCCGGAGGGCATGAGGTGCGTCACAGCAGGAACGGAGGGAGACGGCAGAGGTAGGACAGGCGCGGGCGCGTGTCGATGCCGCCCGCGAACACCGTCCTCCGGTAGGTGGCTTGACTTAAATCTACATAGGTAGATTTATTGAGGCATGACTCGTCCCCGTGCTCTTTCGCCCGCCGCCCGTCGTGTTCTGCAAGCGCTCGCCGAGGCGGGGAGCGTGGGACGGCACGGTTATGAATTATGCCGCGAGGCCGACATCAAATCCGGCACCCTGTACCCGTTGCTGATGCGCCTGGAGGGGCAGGGATATCTGGCCGCGGACTGGCAGGCGGCGGAGACGCCGGGGCGGCCTCCGCGGCACGTCTACCGGCTGACGGCGGAAGGGCGGCGTCTGGCCGCCGAGAACCTGGTCCCGGACACCGCTCGCGCGGCCCTGCCGGAAGGACGGCCCGCGTGAGGGGCGTCGCCGTTTTTGTCCTTCGTCTGGCCAAGCGCCTGCTGACGCCGCGCAACCGGTCGTGGGGCGAGGCCGCCCAGCGTGAGGCCGAGGAGATCGAGCATCCGGGCGAGGCCCTGAGGTTCGCCTTCGGATGCCTGATGTGGGCGATACGGGAAGCCGCTGCCGACCGCATTTCACACCTATTCCAGCAAGGGGATGACCCGATGAGTTTTGCCGACGCTATACGTGGTCCCCGGGGCGTCGCCCTGCTCTGCGCGACCGGCGCGGTCGCGCTGGGGCTGGTCTATATGGTCATGGGGAATGCGCCCGCCCGCTATCTGATGATGAACATCGGCGCCTTCGCCTTCGGGCTGATCGCGCTGGCGATCCTGACGCTGGCGGATGGGCGGGGGCATCTGCCGGGGCGGCTGCTGGCGGTGGGGCTGGGCGCGGTCCTGCTGGCGACCAGTCTGCTGGGCGTGCGGGTCGACGGGATCACGCGCTGGCTGGCGCTGGGGCCGCTGACGATTCAGCCGTCGATGATGATCCTGCCATTGATGGTGGTTCTGTTCGCCCGGTTCCGGGATGGGCTTTCTCTGATCGGGATCGCGGTGGCGGCGCTGGCCCTGGCCCTGCAGCCGGACCGGGGCATGGCGGGCGCCCTGACCGCCGGGATCGCGGTTCTGGCCTTCACCCGACCGAACCGCAGCGTACTGGCGGCGCTGGCCTGCGCGGCCGCCGGCTTCGCCGCGACGCTGGTTCAGCCGGACCCATCGCCCGCCCTGCCCTTCGTGGACCAGATTCTCTACTCGTCCTTCAGCCTGCATCCGTTGGCGGGCGTCGCTGTGGTGCTGGGCTCGGCCCTGCTGACCGTGCCGGTGCTGGCAGGACGTCAGGCGAAGGCGCCGGAACTCGCGGTGTTCGGCGCGGTCTGGGCCGCCCTGATCGCGGCGGCGGCGCTGGGCAACTATCCGACGCCCCTCGTCGGCTATGGCGGCAGCGCGGTGATCGGTTATCTGATCAGCCTGATGGTCTTCCCGCGCCGGTCGGCCCTGGCCGCCGCCTCGACAGAGGCGCAGCCTCAGGCCGGGGCGTCGTCTGACGGCGACCGCGCCCTCTACGTCGGCGCGGCCAGGGCGCAGGTTTAGCCGATCGGGAAGGTCGGCGGCGGAAGCTGCAGGTTGGTGTCCGGCACGGCCTCGCCCCGGAAGAAGCGCACGATCAGGTCCTGAACGTCCGGATGGGCCTCGAAGACGTTGTGCCCGGCGTTCTCGACCACCACCCGGCTGCGGTTGCGGAACTGGGCGATGACCTCGGCCTGCTCCTCCAGCGGGGTGCGGCCGTCCAGGGTTCCCGCGATCAGAAGGGCGGGGGTGTCGAAGCTGGAAGACGCCCGGAACGCCTCGCCGAGATCAAGGCCCGGCACGGCGCCCAGAACGTGTGGCATGGGGAAGTTCAGCGCGTCGCCCAGCACCGCGGAGCGCGCCTCCTGCTCGACGAGCGCCAGCCGCGCCGGAGAGATGCCGGACGCCAGATCCATGGCCTCGGGCATGCCACGGATGCTGAACAGGCCGGGGACATCGCTGAGGAAGGGCGTCAGCACGGAGGTCATGCCCGCCTCCAGCGCCAGATAGAGGCCGGGCAGCATCGACATGGTGCGCGGATTGGCGATCAGTCCGCCCGCCATATACTGGATGGCGAAGCCGCCGAGGGTCAGATCGACCGGTCCGGAGACTGTCGGGACGGTGACCGTCGCGGGCTGCGCGTCCAGCCTTTCGTGCACCCGGCGCATCAGGGCGGGCAGGTCCGGGACAGCGGCGCGCGCGACAGGATCGACGGCAAGGCAGGCGTCCACCCGCTTCAGATAGGCGTCGATATGGGCGGGGCGCTTCACCGTCTGGTCCTGCCCCTCAAGGCTGGCCAGGGCGACACGGTTGATGCGGGCGCCGTGCCGCTTCAGGACCGACAGGGCCAGATGGGAGCCGTAGCTGATGCCCCACAAGCTGATCGTCTCGGCCCCGAGGTGGCGACGCAGGTCATCAATGTCGTCGGCGCTCTGTTCGGTGGTGTAGCCGTTGATGGCGACGCCGGCGCGGGTCCAGTCGGCCCAGCCGCGCTGGATCTCCGCGCGGAAATGGTTGGTCAGGCCGTCGCGGGTCAGGGCGGGCCAGGGCGCGGTCAGGGGCGGGCGCGGCGGGATGTGGTTCGACAGGCCCGTGCCGCGTTGGTCGAAGGCGATGACGTCGGCCACTTCGCGCAGGGCCATGAAGATGGGGAAGCGCGGGCCGGTGGCCGCGCCGGTTCCCTCACCGCCGGGACCGCCCGCCAGATAGACGATGGGCGGGCCGGGGCGGGCGGCGGTCGAGGCGAAGCGTACATAGCCCAGACGGATGCGACGCGAAGTCGGATCGCGGCGATCCTCTGGCACTTCGAAATAGCCGCGCTCGGCGTCGACCTCCTGATCCCGCCAACCGGCGAAGCGGATGGGGCCGGCGGGCGGCTGGGGCGCGAGCGCCGCCTGGGCATGGGCCCAGCGGGGCAGGGCGAGGGCCGGGACGGTCAGGCCCGCGGCGGCGAGGAGGAGGCGGCGGTTCAGAAGAGCTTGGGTCATGGGCGCAGCTGGACCGCTTTCCGCCCGCCTGTCCGGCCGGATCGGTGAACGGCGCCGGCGGATCGGTGAGTGGCGAAGCCTTCCGGTGAATGACGCGATACAGTGACGCCATGTGGCGCTTCCTTCTTCTGACTGTCCTGTTGCTGGTCCTGCCGGGCGAGAGCCGCGCCCAGGCCCCGGCGGGCGACCCCGTGGTCTGGGAGGCCTGCACGGGCCGGCCCGGTGCGGCAGGACCAGTGCTGGGCGACTGCAGGCCTGTGGGGAAGGCCATCGATCCGCAAGGGCGGGAGATTTGGCTGCGCGGCGTTGTGGCCCGGCCCGACGATGATCAGGCGCGCGCCCTCTATGTGGTGGGGACCGCCGCGTCGGAGGTCTGGCTGAACGGGCGGAGGTTCGGGAGCAATGGCCAGCCCGGAGGTTCAGCGGCGAGGGAGCGCCCGGGGCGCTACCAGATCGCCCTGCCGATCCCGGAGCGGGCGTGGCGGGACGGCGAGAATGTGCTGGTCGTGCGGATGTCGTCCTTTCATGGCGGGCTGAAGTTGAGCCGGCCGGTGATGGGCCTGTTCGTCGCCGCCTATCCGTTGCCCGCGACGCCGATGGCCTTTCTGGCGGTGGTGTTCGCGGTGGCGGGCGCCCTGTTCGCGGCGGCTTTCGGCTTCGGCGTGATCCATATGCTGAGGCGCACGACCTCCAGCCTGATCCTCGCCGCCATCGCCGGGGTGGCGAGCGCGCAGGCGGTGCTGGAGAGCCTGAGGCATCTGACAGCCTACGCCTATCCGCTGCATGTCTGGCGTCTGGTCGGCATCTGGGGGCTGGCCGCCGCCTTTTCGATCCTGCTGGTCTCGTGGGTGGTGCTGCGGTTCTGGCCGGGGCGGAGGCCTGCGGTGATCGGAGGGGCCGCGGTGCTGATCGTGGCGACCGGCCTGGCGCCGGGCTTTGATCTGAAGACCGGACTGGCCCTGCTGGTCGGGGCGGCCCTGTCGCTGGTCGCGGCGGGAGTGGGGGCGTGGCGGCGCACGCCCACGGCGCGGCTGACCCTGGCCTATCTGGCGGTGTTCCTGGTGGTCGCCGTCAGCTTCCCGGAATGGCTGGTGGACCTGTCCTACTTCCTGCTGGCCGCGGCGCTGGTGCTACCCCTGCTGATGGTCGAGGTGGTGCGGCTGGGGCGGGATGATCGCGAGCGCGAGGCGGCGCTGAGTCGGGCGGCGGCGCGGCCCAACTGTCTGACCGTGGCCTCGGCGCGGGGCGTGGAGCGGGCGCCGCTGAAGGAGATCGTCGCCGTGGTCGGGGCGGACGACTACGTCGAGCTGAGGATGACCGGCGGTCGGACGCTGCTGCATGCGGCGCGGCTGGACCGGCTGGAGGCCGAGCTGCCGCCGTCCTTCATGCGGGTGCACCGGTCGGTGATCGCCAATCTGGACCATGTGCGGGGCATGGAGCGCGAGGGCGGGCGCTGGCGGCTGATCCTCACCGAAGGCGCGCCCCTGCCGGTCAGCCGGGCGCGGGCGCAGGCGGTGCGTGACCGGCTGGATGAACCCCTGGGCGAGACATGAAAAAAGGCCCGGGATCGCTCCCGGGCCTTCGTCATTTCAGCGATGCGCGTCTGATCAGGCGGCTTCGGCCTCGGCAGCCGGAGCGGCGGCCTTCTTGGCGCTCAGCGACTTGCCGAGCAGCTCGACGGCCGCGTCCTTGTCGATCTTGTTGGCGGCGGCGACTTCGCGGGCCATGCGGTCCAGGGCCGACTCGTACAGCTGACGCTCCGAGTAGGACTGTTCCGGCTGGCTGTCGGCGCGGTGCAGGTCGCGGACCACCTCGGCGATCGAGATCAGGTCGCCCGAGTTGATCTTGGCTTCGTATTCCTGGGCGCGACGCGACCACATGGTGCGCTTCACGCGGGCGCGGCCCTTCAGGGTAGTCAGCGCCTTGGTGACGACGTCGTCGGCGGCCAGCGAGCGCAGACCGGCGGTCTTGGCCTTCTTGGTCGGGACGCGCAGGGTCATCTTCTCGTGGTCGAAGGTCACGACATAGACCTCCAGCGACATGCCCGCGACTTCCTGGGTCTCGATGGCCGCCACCTTGCCGACGCCGTGCGCCGGATAGACGACCGCATCGCCAACCTTGAATTCCAGACCAGTCTTGCTCGTCATGTCACTTCCTTTCCCGGCTCAGCGGGAGGGGAGAGGCGAAGGCGCAAGGACAACAGGCTGACAGCCGCCGGAAACTTGCCCCGTCGGAGATGTCTGTCTGGTCGTCAAATGCGGAAACGGATCACCCAACCTCTGGCCGATCCCGCCTTCGTGGACGGGATTCTGTCGCAAACGCGGGCGGCGCGAGGTTTTCGCAGACCGCCCGACCCAATGACAGTAACCTATCACAAATCTGCGGAATTTCAAAACGTCCACAGCGTCCGAGTACGGAAGGCTGGAAATCCTCGCCGGATCAGGGCAGCGCGGCGACGCCCGGCGCTAACCAGAACCGTTCCGCTTGTCAGGAGCCCGTGCCAGGCTTGGGCGAGAAATATTTCTCGAACTTGCCGGTCTCGCGCTCGAACTGCTCCCTGTCCTCGGGCGGCGTGCCCTTGACGGTGATGTTCGGCCAGACCTTGGCGTATTCGGCGTTGATCTGCAGCCACTTGCCGTCCGGCTCGTCCTCGGTGTCCGGGACGATGGCGTCGACCGGGCATTCGGGTTCGCAGACGCCGCAGTCAATGCACTCGTCCGGGGCGATGACCAAAAAGTTCTCGCCCTCATAGAAGCAGTCGACCGGGCACACTTCGACGCAGTCCATGAATTTGCAGCGGACGCAGGCGTCGGTGACGATATAGGTCATGGGCGGGGCAAGCGTTTCGGTGTGGGGCGCGGGACGCGCAGATGACCCCCGCGGGCGCAACTGTCAACCGGACGGGCTGTTTCGGGGTTGCGGCGACGGCTTCAGTCTCTATTTGGTATCTGTCACGCTTACAGATCCATGGAGCTCCCCCTCATGCGTCCCTACCTTCGCTACGCCGCCGCCGGCATCGCCTCCCTCGCCCTGCTGACCGGGGGCGCCGTGGTCGCCCAGACGACCCTGACCAAGGTCCCCTCGGAAGTCGCCGCCGGCGCCTACAAGCTGGATTCGGACCACGGCAAGATCACCTGGTCGGTCAGCCACATGGGCTTCTCGACCTACACCGGCCAGTTCGTGAACGTGCAGGCCGAGCTGAGCCTGAACCCGTCGAACCCGTCGGCCTCGACCCTGACCGCGACCATCCCGCTAACCGACGTCATGACGGGCAGCAACGGCCTGGACGGCCACCTGCAGTCGCCGGACTTCTTCGACACCGCCAACCACCCGACGGCGACCTTCGTCTCGCGCTCAGTGACCATCGATGCCGACGACGCTAACGAAGCCACCGTGGTCGGCGACCTGACCCTGCGCGGCGTGACCAAGCCGGTGACCATCGAGGTCGAGTTCAATCAGGCCGGTCCGTCGATGGGCAACACCTACAAGGCCGGCTTCGACGGCGAGGCGACCATCAAGCGGTCGGACTTCGGCATTACCTACGGCATCCCGATGGGCCTCGGTGACGATGTGAAGCTGCACATTGAAGGCGAGTTCACCCTTCAGCCGTAAGGGCGTACAGGGCGCGGGCCTCTTCAGCGGGTCCGCGCCGCTCCCCCAGACCGGTCACCTCCAGATCAATCAGCCGCCCGCCGAGGGCGAAGACCAGCCGGTCGCCGGGATGAACGGTGCGGCTGGGTTTATCGAGGCGCACCTGCTGGCCGTGATGGGTCAGGCGGATGGCGCCCTTCTCGACCAGGGCCGCCGCCAGCGTCCGCGTCTTCGCGAACCGGGCGCGCCACAGCCAGACATCGATACGACAGCCCGTCTCGCTCACCGGGCCTCCTTGCGCCGTCTGGGCCGCTTGCGGCGAACCGGCTCGAGCTTCGGCGCGGTCAGGGCCGAAAGGACGGCGAAGGGCGAGTCCTTCACCGGCTTCGGCGTCCGGTCCGGGCGGTCGGGCTGTTGGGCGCGGGTGGTCCTTAGCCCGGCGGTCAGGACCTTGGCCTCATCCGCCGTCAGATGCAGTTCGCGCAGGTCCCTGTCGGATAGCTTGCCCTCGCCCTTGCCCCGTTTTTCGGACAGGGCTTCCAGCAGCTCCACCGGGGCGGCGAAGCGGCCGACGGCGCGCAGGCCGAAGGCGGAGAGCAGCCGGGCGGGCGGCGGCGGTTCGGGCAGGATGCTGAGACCCGTCGGCTTTGGGCGGAAGGTCTCGCGCGCCATGAAGGCCTGCCCCACCACGCGGGCGCGCTCCTTCAGCAGGGCGGGCTGCCAGACCGAGTGGGCGCCCAGCCGGATGCCGAACTCCTTCAGCGTGCGCCGCTCGGCCTGGGACAGGGCGGCCAGATCCCGTTCGACGTCGCGGCGGTCGATGACGCCGCCCGCCTCGAGCAGCCTGTAGGCCACGCCGCGCGGAAGGCCCTTGAGCGTGCCGTTCTCGATGGCGGTCTTCAGGCGGCGCAGGGGGCGCAGCGCGCGTCCGGCCTCACCCGCCAGCCAGGCCTCGAGCCGCTTGGTCGCCCGCTCGCGAGCGGCCACGGCGCCGAGGTCGCCCAGCAACCGAATGTTTGGCGCGAAGGGTTCGCCGCCGGTGATGACGCCCGCCTGCACCCCGCGCCACAGGACCGACCCGTCCGGGGTGACCGAGAAGGCCTCGTCCGGCTCGGCGGCCAGCTGACCCAGGCGTTTGGCGATCTCGGGCGTCACCGCCTGTCGCGCGGCGTGGCGCAGGGCGCGGTCCTCCAGCGCCGAGGAGCCCTTGTCTATCTGGAAATGGATGCCGGACAGATGGCCGACGGCGTGGCCCTCGACGATGACCTCGCCGGTTTCGGCCTCGACCTCGGCGACGGCGTCGCCCCGCACGTTCAGGGCCTGCATCAGGGCGGTGGTGCGGCGGTCGACGAAGCGGGCCGTCAGTCTTTCGTGCAGGACGTCGCTGAGCCGCTCCTCCAGCGCCTTGGTGCGGTCGCGCCAGTCCTGGGCCTGGTCCAGCCAGTCGGGACGGTTGGCGATGTAGCTGAGGGTGCGCACGCCGCTGAGGCGGGCGGAAAGCTGGTCGATCTGGCCGTCGTCGCGGTCCAGTTCGGCGAAGCGGGGCGCGATCCAGTCCTCGGTCAGGCGACCGCGCCTGCCGGTCAGGGCCTGGAAGATTTCCTTGGCCAGCCGCCCATGCTCGTCCAGCGTGGTCTTCTGGAAGTCCGGCAACTGGCAGGCCTCCCACAGCCGCATGATGGCCCCGCGCGAGCGGCCGATGCGGGCCACTTCCTCGTCCTTGATCAGGCGGCGCAGCAGGGTTTCGTCCAGCGCCGGGGCGGTCAGGGTCAGCCCCCTGACCCCCGGCGTCACCACCAGCGAGCGCAGCAGGTCGTTCAGGGTGTCGAAGTCCAGCCGGGCGTTGCGCCATTCGGCGCTCTCGACCGGATCGAAGCGGTGCTCGACCACCTGTTCGACCAGATCGGGGTCCAGCTCCAGCGCCTCGCCCGTCACCCCGAACGTGCCGTCGCGCAGGTGGCGACCGGCCCGGCCGGCGATCTGGCCGATCTCGGTGGCGTGCAGCCAGCGGGTGCGGCGGCCGTCGAACTTCCGCAGGCCGGCGAAGGCGACATGGTCCACGTCCATGTTCAGCCCCATGCCGATGGCGTCGGTGGCCACAAGGAAGTCGACCTCGCCGGACTGGAACAATTCGACCTGGGCGTTGCGGGTGCGGGGCGACAGGCTGCCCATGACCACCGCGGCGCCGCCGCGCTGACGCCGGATCAGTTCGGCGATGGCGTAGACCTGCTCGGTCGAGAAGGCCACGACGGCGCTGCGTCGGGGCAGGCGGGTCAGCTTCTTGGAGCCCGCATAGGACAGGGTGGACAGGCGGTCGCGCGAGACGATCTCCACATCCTCGACCAGGGCGCGGATCAGCGGCGCCATCGTCCCGGCGCCGAGGAACATGGTCTCCTCGCGGCCTCGCGCGTGCAGCAGGCGCTGGGTGAAGACGTGGCCCCGCTCCGGATCGGCGACCAGCTGGATCTCGTCGATGGCCAGGAACTCGACCGTCCGCTCCAGCGGCATGGCCTCGACCGTGCAGACGAAATAATGCGGCCGGGCGGGGATGATCTTCTCTTCGCCCGTGATCAGGGCCACGGCGGCGGCGCCGCGCCGGGCGACGATCCGGTCATAGATCTCGCGCGCCAGCAGGCGCAGCGGCAGGCCGATCATGCCGGACGCATGGCCCAGCATCCGCTCGACCGCCAGATGGGTCTTGCCGGTGTTCGTGGGGCCCAGGATCGCCGTTACGCGCGACGGGGCCCGGCCTGTGCCGCGGTCACTCATGTCTCTGGGAAGGTGGCGTGTCCGGCGCGGTTCCTCAAGCGGAAGTCTCGTGGACGTGAGCGAGGTAAATGCAAAGCTGCGCTGTGGCGGAACAGGCGCGAAACGAATCAGGACCGAATCAGCGACTCGGCCCGATTCGGGATTTGTTCCCTACAAGATATTGTATCTTAAAGTCGATTAACCACAATCAGAAAGTGACGGTCGATGAGGCGGCGGCGCGCGACCGCGACCGGTGAGTCCGATTTCCCGAAAAGCCCGGCTTCCCCCGCCGCCCGCGACCCGCTAGGTCAGCCCGTGCGTGGCCCCGTAGCTCAGCTGCATAGAGCAAGGCTTTCCTAAAGCCGAGGTCGCAGGTTGGAGTCCTGCCGGGGTCGCCACCGCCCGTTTTTCCTGTCGAAACCACTTAGAACTGGCTCAAAACCAGCTAAAAGTGGCTCAATATGCGAGAGGTTCGCAAGTGCGGCTCCGTGATCCCGACCGTTTTGCGCCAATATCGGTCATTGGCTTGACAGCAGGAACCAGACACTCACGGCTCAGCCCGGCGGAGGTCTGCCTATGGCCCAATGCTGACCTCGCGGCCTAGCAACTTGAGAGCTCGAATGCTCGGGATCAGCCGATGACTTTCGAAGATCACGCCTTTCGGTCAGGAGCTAGCCCTGTCCGGCGTCACAGCCGGGACAGGTCGTTCCGAAACGATGGCCATCACCGGTTCCCAAGCGTAGCGGCAGCAGATGGCGACCAGGAAGACGGCGAAGGCGCGTACCGCGAACACATGGGCCATCTTCACACATGTGACCTTGAAGTTGATCCGGGCACGATCTCGACGGACGCAGATGAACTTGCCGCGGATAAGGGCCGCCTTGCGGTCGGTGCCCGCCCACCGGGACAGGAGATCGACCGCATCCAGTCGCGACGCGATGCCGACCTCGAGGCATCGAAACGCCCATCGCCCGCTCTGAAACAGATAGGCCCCGGCCGCGATGAACAGTATGAGCGTGACCAGGGTTCGAACGAGGTCGCCGTCTCGGCCCAAGGTCGCCGGCGTGACCGCTGCGAGAACAGGTGTCAGTACCCCTGCGATCGCTAGATAGGTGTTCGCGCGGGCTTCCACCGCGCGCCGTCGCTCGAGTTCTGAGGCCGCCAGAAGGCGTGCCTCTTCGATGAGGGTGTCGAGATCGTCCTTGATGGGATCGGTCTCGATTCGATTGAGATCGATCCGAAGCCGCTCGGCGTCCTCGGCTTCGCCGTCCGCTTCGAGGATGGGCCAGAAGAACTCACGCACGTTCATGCTTCGCCGCTCGCCAGATGGTCGACGATCGCCGATGCGATCGGCAGGCCAGTACGGGTCTCGATCCAGGCCCACTGTCCGTTGGGATTGCACTCGAGAAACCAGTAGTCGCCACTTCGGTCTTCGACGAGATCGATCGCGCCATAGGTCAGGCCAAGCTCGGCGACGAGGTCAGTGCATTTGCCGACCACGTCTGGCGGCAAGCTGACTGCTCGGTGCGGCAGATCGCGTGAGGCCCCGCGACGCCAGTCTACGACGGCCTCCGGCTGGTCTTGAGAGTCGATGGCGGCGGCGAAGACGCGGTCGCCCACCACGGTCACGCGGAGGTCCGCCGCTTTGGAAATCTCCCGCTGCAGGATCACCGGCGCGGCGCGAATGCTGCTTGCGTCACGCGCTTCAGCCCGATCCAGCCGCGAGGTGAACATCACCGCTTCCTCGGCACCGTCGAGAAGCGCTTCACGCAGGGGCTTGGCGATGCTGGCACCGCTTTCCACGAAGGCGGCGAGCCGATTGGGATCATTGGTGACCAGGCCGTGGGGGATCTGAAACCCGAGTCGCTGCGCCGCGCGCAGCTGTCGCGGCTTGTCTTCGGCAAGGCCGATGGCGTTGGGCGAGTTCAGCCAGAGCGGGTCGAGCCGGAGGTAAAGGCTCTTCAGCCAAGCCGCCCACTCTGCCTCACAATATGTCCGCTCGGCGGGATTAGCGACCGCAGGGTCGATCTCAGGCGCGCCGGGCCGCCGGAAGTACGCCGCAGTCACATCGGCCCCGCGTACCGCTCCGGTCTCGAACGCGATCGACCAATCTTCGTCCGCTTCCCAACCCATGCAGACCCGCGACGTTGGCAGACGCTCCGTGTTCAGCCTGAACCAAGGGAGACCTCGTCTCCGGAGCTCCAGCACCACGAAATCGGTCGTAAGGTCCCGGGCATTGGTGACCAGGAGGATCAATGGATTGAGCGTGACAGGGCTCGATCAGGATCGTGACGGGGGTCCATTGCGGCGATCCGCGTCGCCACATCATCCCGTTCGACCTGGGCATCTGTCTTCGTGGTGATCTCTAGCAGGGCCGAGGCAGACACGTCGGTGTCGTCGCCCTCGCCGCCGACCTTGGTAAAGGTCGAGGTGCCTAGCATCAGGCCAGCGCCGAGATCCGTATCGTCCGCCTCTGCTTGGACAAATGTGCCCGTGGTGGTGTCGCCGGCACCCTCCAATAGAACTAAAGGGCGCGGCCCTTCTGGCGTATCGACCACCCATAAGTCCATCGCTTCGCAGAAGCGACCTTGGATAGCGGGGGCCTTTGAACGGGGCACAGCGAACCGCGCCAGAAGGGGTTGCACCCGACCGTCGGAACGCATCGTAAGGACCCCACTTCAACCGCAAAGCGACCAGCTCGCTGCAGCCGCATCGGAACCAAAGCGGAACGCGAAGTCAACCGCAAAGCCGCAATCTGGTGCTGCGAGCAAATACGGCGACCTAGCAGCGCCAGAAGCGGAAGTTGGACCGTCTCAAAGCAAACATTTGGGGGGCGATCGGACATACGTAAGCTTCCGACCCATCGCGGATGCCTAATAGGGAAGGGATCACCGGTCGCCGGATCGGTCAGCACGCTGGCGACCACCCGCTCCTTCGAAGTCGATCTCAAACAGCTTGGGATTGCTCAATGATGTCTTTCGCGACCTCAAGAACCTCGTTCGCCACGCGGGGTGTTTCACCGCGCGTCAACTGCAACGCGACAAGCAAAGGCTCCAGATTTGCGGCCGCGTCATGGTCTTCGATGAGCCGATAGACCTCGCCCGCATAGCCTCGCTGAGCTGTGGCCATGGCAGCGGTGACGAGCTCGCCAAGCCATTCCCGCTGCATCATCAAACGGTCAAGCCCTCTTTGGAGACGGCCCAGCGCCGCCCCAAGTTCTCCATGTCCTGCCTCAAGCGGAGCCAAGGCCAGAGCGGCTGGCAGGAAGTCCGGATCGATCTCCAGTGTGGCGCGCAACACGGCCATGTACGCCTCCGGATCATCGGATTTGGTCTTGGCCAAGGCGTGAAGGCAGCGGGGGTCGTCCGGTGCGAGTTCGCTGGCTCTCCGAACCAGCTCTGGCGCCCGCTCAGAATCTAGCAGGGCCAGGCTGGTCAAGGCATTGATCGATTCATCGTCCAGCGCCAACGCGGCGTCGTAGCTTTCAATGGCGGTGCCGGTATCGCCGCGCCGCGCGCAGATCTGCCCATGAAGCAGCAGGCAGCAGATGCACTCCGAGTTTTCCTCGAGGCCTTGTCGAACGACGTCCTCGGCCTCCAGATCTTCACCCTTATGGACCAGCAGATCAGCCAGATCTCTGGATGCGGCGCATAGTCCTGATCTGGAAGGATTCGCGACGACCTCGCGCAGCATCGCCTCGGCTTCAGGTCGCCGCGCCAGTTTTTCGCTGAGAAGGCGCGCGAGGCCCAGTCGCGCCCTGACACTGTCCCCCTCCGCGATCGCGGTTCGATACGCTTGCTCGCCCTCCTCTTCATCCACCGTGGCGAGGATGTCGCCGGCCAGAGCCCACGCTGCGCCCTTATCTGGCACGTTTTGGAGGAGGCTGGAGGCCAACGCCCGCAATGCTTCAGGAGGTGCGCCTTCATCGATCAGGATAAGGCCGAGCTGACCATAAGGGTAAATCTGATCTGCACCCCGTTCGACCGCCTTCTCAAGAGCGCTCCGCGCTTGGACTTCATCGGAAACGACAGAGTGGAGATAGCTCCCCAGATCCGCCCAGGCCTCCCAAGTCTGCGCGGTCTCAGCAGCCGACATCAGTAGCGAGGCCCCCTCGTCTACCCGGTCCGCTGCCAGCATGAGGTCGACCAGCATGGTCAGGGTCGCCCGATTTTCGGCGTTTTCGGCGGCGCCTGTCCTCAAGGCCTCTTCGACCTCGTCATCACGGCCTGCCTCCATGAGGAGCAACGCGTATCGGACCCACAGGAAATCAGGCATTTCGCCGACAGTCCGGGCGTCGCGGTAGATCTGCAGGGCCCCCTCCAGGTCGCCGGCGTCCTGGCGGATATCGGCGAGTTCGGCCGCCGCCATGATCTGGGCCGGGTCAAGCTCCAGAGCTCTGTTCAGCGCAGCTTCCGCATCGGCGTTCTGGTGACCATGTTTCAAGGTCCGACCATAGACGGCCCATGTCCATGCATCCTGCGGCGCAAGCTCGATCGCGCGTCCCGCCGCCGCGATCGCGGCGGCGCTGTTGTCCAGTCGTTGCTCGATCAACGCGGTTCTCAGCCAAGCCTCGCTGTTCTGAGGCCAGCGGCTGGTGAAATCGCGAACAGTGACGAGGGCCTCGTTGAAATCCCCTCGGTCGACCGCCGCCTCAACCCGCTGAATGATGTCCAGGGTTTCGGCGGCGTCGTCGCTCGCCGGCTCATCGTGCCGTACAGCCAGATCCTTGCGGAAGCTCAGGATGAACTCACGTGGCGTGCGCGACAGAATCCGACTCCGAACGTCCTCGTCCTGGATCGACATGATCGCGTCCCAGGTCGAGTGGTGATCACCCCGTCGCGCCGGCTCCAAACCACAGGCTTCCTTGGCGATCATGGCCGTCGTCGAGACCAGTTCGTCCTGGTCATAATACTCGGTCATGAATGAAACGAGGGCTCTGACGCGGCTGGAGGGATGACTACGTCGGCGCATCAGGTAGTAGATGTTGAACAGGCGCTCCGCCGCATAATAGATGGCCGCGCGTCCATCGCCTGCGGCCTTCACGACCGCGCCACGGTCGGCAAGTCTGTTCAGCATGGCCGAGGCGATATTCACGTTCACGCGGGCGGCTTCAGAGATTTGCTTTGCGGACTTTGGATCCCAAGCGTCGAGCAGCGCCGCGAACACCTTTCGCTCGACAGGAGGCAAGGCGTCGAGTTGGCTTTTGAAATACTCAGTATTCTCGTCGATCAACCGGTTCAGGTTCTCCATCAGATCCTGAAGCGATGGCGTTCTCATGAAGTCGGCGAGGATGTGGAGCAGCCGGGGACTGCCTCCTGTGAGAATTTGCAACGGACGTATGCGCTCCCGCCTGACGGGCTGGTGAGTAAGGGCTTCCCACAGAGCGTGGCATTCCGAGATCGTCAGGGGTTGAAGCGGGATTCGGCGGTAGTCGGTGGGCAGCCGGTTCGCCGCACCCCGCTCGTCGTCAAGCGCTTGGACGACGGACGTGGCCAGCACGCCAAACAGCGAGTCGTCGGCGAGGAGTGTCAACAAGGTGTCCCCGTCGTTGCCGATCTGATCGTTGAGTATGATGTGGAAATTCTCGACCACGATCAGAAGGCGTCGCCCCGAACGCGTTGAGAAATCACGCAGGGCGCTGACGGCCGCGGCGATTAGATCGCCCTCGGTTTTCGCCGCGACAGCCAGCTCATATCCTGCTTCCAAGCGGGGCGTGGACGCCTGATCGCGGAGGTGGAACAGGCACTCCAGGAAGAATTCGCCCGGCGTGGTGACGACGTAACTCTCCTCTCCCAGGAAGATCGCGTGCCATGTATCGGCGAACCGCCCGTCGCCACGGCTTTCGGCGAGGACGCGGCGACAAAGGGTTGTCTTTCCCGCGCCCCGCGGCGCGACCACGAGTACCCGTGGCGGAGCCTTCGAGGAGTCTGGCGGAGCCAGCGTCTCCAGCACGGCTTCGAACTCGACCCGGCGAACGATGAAATTGGCTACCGCCTCCTCGTCCGACTGGAAGCCCGGATTGAACTTAAACGCCTTGGTCATCGCCGGCTCCTATGCTGCCGCAGCTAGCATCATAACAAATCTGTTGGCAACGCCCTGCGTGGTCGCTATAGGGTTAATCCTCGTTGCCATCAAATTTGTTGGAAAGGACATGTGATGACGAAGAAGGGTCCAGAAACGCACCACGTCGTGCCGAACCCGGCGGGAGGCTGGGATGTGAAAAGAGGCGGAGCCGAGCGCGCCAGCGGACATTTCGATACGAAACAGCAGGCGGTGGATCGCGGTCGCGAAATCAGTCGAAACCAGGGTACCGAATTCCGCATCCACAACCGCGACGGCCAGATCGCTCGCAGCGACAGTCACGGCGGCGATCCCAACCCGCCAAAGGACAAAGCCTAACTGCACAACGACGACGGTGGCGGCGCGCTGGGGCGTCCCTTCGCTCGGTCGCGGCGGCCGACAAGCCCTGTCTCTCCTTCCTGTTCGGCCCGCCGAGCAATCCCCCAACCCGGCAGCCCGAAGCGGCAAGGAGTTCCGTGAATGACACAGCTGACCTTTTTCCCGCTCGGATGCGGCGACACGACCCTGATCCAGTTCCGCGACGAAACGCGCATGCTGGTGGACTACGCGGACATGCGCTGCGCGACAGACAACAGTGACAAACGCTGCGACCTGCCGAAGCTGCTCAAGGACGATTTGAAGGCGGCGAACCTCGACAGCTATCGCGTCGTTGCCTTCACCCATCTGGACAACGACCACTGCTGCGGCGCACCCGATTATTTCTGGCTGGAGCACGCCGCGAAATACCAGGGCGAGGGCCGGCCCAAGATCGAGACTATGTGGGTGCCGGCCTGCGCCATCACCGAGGACGGGCTCGAAGATGACGCCCGCATCATTCGGCAGGAGGCGCGCCACCGGCTGAAGGCCGGCAAGGGTATCAAGGTCTTCTCGCGTCCCGAACGCCTGAAGGCTTGGCTCGCGGCTAACGACCTCACGATCGAAAGCCGGGTGGATTGCTTCGTCGACGCGGGCCAGGTCGTTCCGGGCTTTACCCTGACCGAGCATCACGTCGAGTTCTTCGCCCATTCGCCACACGCCAAACGCACGGACGATCGCGGGGTCGAGGACCGCAATGGTGATTCCATGGTGTTCCAGGCCCGCTTCGAAGAAGGCGACGCCTTCACCGACGTACTGTTCGCCGCCGACGTCGACCACAAGGTCCTCGCCGAAATTGTCGACATCACCCGTTTCCACAAGCGCGACGAACGCCTGCACTGGAACGTCTATCACCTGCCCCATCACTGCTCGTACTTGTCGATCGGGCCCGACAAGGGTGAGGACAAGACCAAGCCGGTGGATCAGGTGAAGTGGCTGTGCGAACAGGCCGGCGAGCGGGAGGGCTATGTCATCTCGCCGAGCAAGCCGATCCCCACCAAGGGTTCCGACGCCGACAAGGATGTCCAGCCGCCGCACCGGCAGGCCGCCGAATACTACAAGGCCGACGTTCTGGCTGATCGCCGCCACTTCCTGTGCACCATGGAGGAGCCGTCGCACACCAATCCGCAGCCGATCGTGCTGCTGATCACGCGAGACGGGGCGGTCAAGGACACCAGCGGATCGGGCGGGGCGCGCGCCGCCGCGAGCGTGGTGGCGCCGCGTGCCGGGTCCTAACGAAACCGCCCTGTACCAAGCGTTCAGCGAGCGTGTCGATCCCGCCGCCGCTCAAACGAGGGGCGGTCGAGCGCTGATCACTTTGCTGGCCGGCGGACGCTACGGCGCGGCGCGGCTCATCGAGGTCCGCGCGCGCCCGGAGGTGGCGGCCGATCTGATCGTCATCGATCTGGACGTGCCCCTAGGCCAACGTTCCGTCGTCATCGACATTCGCCGCACCGAGCGGATCGCGGTCGCCTGGACGGATGAGCCGAGACCGCCCCAGGTCTATCCTCTGCGCGAGGATTTCCCCGAGGATGTGCCGCACTTCAACCTGGCACCTCGGGGCGAACCTCGCTCGCTGTGCCTGTTCGATCTCGCCCAGGATGAGATTCTTCGCATCCTCACGCCCTACGTCCTGCTCGAACGCACGCGACGGTGGTTGCGCGAGACAGCATACGGCCGGCTTCACGGAGAAGATCAGCCGCTCGATCCCTTGTTCGGCGCCAGCGGCTGGGCGGTCGTCCTACCGGCGAACCCTGCCGCGCCGGTCGTCTTTGGCGTGCGCCAAAGCGAACAGAGCACCTGCCCCGTCATCCTGATGGACGCAGAGCAGGCCAGCCGTCATGGGCTGAGCGAGACCCACAACGGCTTCGCCGTCTTGATGCTGGAGACCGCAGCCCTTCCCCATGGTCGCCTGCGATCGCTGCCGCGGACCATGGCGGAACTGCTGGACGTCTATCGCGAGCTGGGCGCGGACCTGACTCCGGATCTGCGCGCCCGGCTGCAAGGCTGGATGGCTACGCCCAATCTGTTCGAACGGCCCTTTCTCCTGGTCCTGACCACGCCGATTGAACGCACCCCGGGAGTGATCGGGGGAACGGCGCACAAGGCCTTCCTTGGCGGCTCGACGGCTCAAGTCTTGGCCGAAGCGATGGGGGCCGTCCTATGGGGCGGAGACACCCTGGCGCGACCGCTGACACCAGGGCCGATCGATGAGGCCGCTTTGGGCGGGATCATTCTGGGCCCGATGGACATCCATCCGCCCTTCAACCGGGATCTGGCGCAGCAAGCTTCGGGGATCGACAGCGACCCCAAGCGGGCCATCGCCTTAATCGGCGCTGGCGCGCTCGGCTCTCAGGTTGCGCTCACCGCAGCCCGCGCCGGGATTGGGACCTGGACGATCTACGATCCGGACCACCTGCTGCCGCATAATCTGGCGCGTCACGGTCTCAGCCCAGGGGCGGTCGGCGCCACCAAGGCGGAGGCGACGGCCTCGGCTATCAGCCGACTGCTGGACGATACAGGCGCGGCCACGGGCGTCGCCAACGACATTCGTCAGGTTGCAGACGCGCCGCTGCAGCACGCCGATCTCGTGCTGGACGTGTCAGCCTCGGTGCCCGTGGCGCGCTGGCTCGCGCTTGAGAGCGGGCACAACGCCCGAACGGCTTCGGTCTTCTTCAATCCCCGCGGCGACGCGCTTGTCATCCTGCTCGAGGATGCGGGCCGGACGGTTCGGCTCGACCAGTTGGAGATGGCCTACTACTGGACCCTCGTCTCGACGCCGGCCCTGCAACGTCACCTCCGAGCCGGCGTCGGCATTATCCCATCGGGGGGCTGTCGCAATGTCAGCCTGCAGGTGCCGCAGTCTCGCGTGGCCCTGCTCGCGGGACTGTCCGTCCAGCATCTGCTGGAACGCGATCTCCCGCCGGACGCCTCCATCGACATTTGGAGCTTGGACGATGACGGGGTGCGCCGCGTCCAGGGAGACGTGATCGGCTTCCGGGAGCTCGCGATCGGCGATTGGGCGGTCTTCGTCAGCGAGACGGTGATCGACCAGATTGCGGCCGCCCGCGCCCGCGCGGGCGGTCAGGAGACCGGCGGCATCCTGGTCGGATCATGGGACCGGCAGCAGCGGCGCGGCTATGTGGTGGGTCACTACGACGCCCCGCCCGACAGCGTTCGAACCGCCACGGGATTCGTTCGCGGGATGGTCGGCGTCTATCAGACGCTGGAAGAGGTGCAGGACGCCACGGCGTTCAATCTGGACTATGTCGGCGAATGGCATACCCATCCGCCCGGCCATGACAGCCGGCCTAGCGCGGATGACGACCGCCTGTTGCGCTGGATCGGCGGCGTGCTCGCCTTCTCCGACGTTCCGGCTCTAATGGCCATCTGCGGCGAAGATGGCCTTCGCCTCATCGTCGGCCAGACGGAGCAGTCGGCGGTTGCGGGGCGGGAGAGGTGAAGATGAAAGAGCTGAGCTTTTACGAACAGGTGGGCATCCTCCTTCCAGGCGCGGTGCTCCTGTTCGGCTTGGTGCTGTTGGCGCCGGAGCTTCGCACGGCGGTGTCCGCCGAAGGCGCGGTGACCGTGGGCGGTCTGGGCCTCTTCCTCGTCCTCGCCTACGCCCTCGGGCATCTGGTGGCCGCAGTCGGCAATCTGTTGGAGGGCGCCCTATGGCGGCTGGCCGGCGGAATGCCGGCGTCCTGGGTTCGAGACCCCAAGCGCGCCCGGCTGCTCACCGCCGACCAACACCAAGCGCTCTTGTCCAAGGTCAAAAAGCGATCCGGCGCCGCGGTGACCGCGATCCGGGGCCTGCCGCGCGCGGAATGGCGGGGCCTGTTCTCCGGGATCTACCGTGACGTCCTGTCCCACGACCCCTCGGGTCGGCTTGAGATCATGCTCGGCAGCTACGGGCTGAACCGGGGGTTGGCGGCCGCCTGTCTGATCTTGCTGGCGACGACACTCGTGCGCCAACCGCCCCAGTGGCGCTGGTATGCCGTCGGCTTGGCCTTCGCCATGGCGGGGTACGGTTTTCGGATGGTCCGGTTCGCTCTCTACTGGGCGCGAGAGGTCTACGCCGCCTATCTCGCCCTGCCTGATACACCCATCGCGATTTCCGCGAAGCATGTCGCGAAAGCAGAATAGACCGGTTCCCGTGGCCCTCCGGGTCCACGACACTTGCTCACCCGATCATTGAGGTACCGCTCGGTCCGATTCGAGCCCCGCGACTGCGCCTTCTCCTGTTGTTCAAGGTTCTTCCCGGAAGCAGCCTCCGTCAACCACCGCTTTGAGTTAGTTGCCGCCGCTCGGCGCGTTTCGACCTCGCAGGAGATCGCCGATGCCTCGGCCTCCTAGCCTGCAGGTAGCGATCACTCGATCATCGTTGACGACGCGACCGTTGCGGCCGCGGGTCGCGGTGCATTGGACCCGCCGTCCGCTGGCGACCTGGACGAGAGCGTTGCGAGCGCGCCGCCCCCCTGCCTCATGAAGTTCGAGGGCATCGAAATCTGCCAGGCGCACTTCGATCCATTCTTGCGGGCTGGAGGTCACCTCAACGCAGAGGCTGTCGCCATCACCCCCATAGCGCACGATTCCGCTGAAGATCTGACCTGGCCGAGATGGCAGTCGGCCTTCGCAAGGATCCGCATGCGCGGTCGTGGGTATGGCGAAGGCGGCGCCAGCGAACAGGATTGCGGGGAGCCTACTCACCGGTCGTTCCTTGCGTCGCAATGGCGGTCGCGTTCTGGCTCGCGGAGTTGATGCCCGCGATGATTGGATCGATCCACATGAGCGGCGAAAGCGCGATCACGAAGCAAATCGCCTGAACGATGTAGCCTCCGTGTCCGTACGTTCGATGCCCTTTGGTTTCTCGCCATTCCATGATGATCGCCTGCGGAGCAAACAGCGAATAGCCAGCCAGCACGCAGACGAGAAATCCGCTGACCACGAATGCGAGCGCAGAATCGAGGGTCACGTGTATGAACCAAATGGCAGCCAGAACGACCCACATCTGGACGACCCGACAGAAGAAATCGCAGAGCTCCTTCAGCAGCTTGTAGTTGGCGCGGACGGCTGTCCAACGAACGGCTTTGGCTTCGGGCGTTTCGATCATGGCCGATGATAGGGCCAAGCTTCGTTATCGAACCGTTGGGGCCATCTGCATTCGCCCAATCCGGTGGGGCAATCTCCGCGCGTTAGCCGAAGCACGCGCTATGAGTATTTATATACTATAGTATATAATTTACTTCGCAGCGCACCAGAGACGCGAATCTGTATCAAAAATTACTTAGATACATAAGCGACAATCTGCGAAAATCTCTCTGAAAGCTAGTGAGTCCCTGATCGCCGATTCAGGCGAAGGGGAGCTTGTCTCCTAGCGAAAGAGGGAGGATCGCGCCGATGAGACCGCCTTGAAAATATAAAAATATCTGACGCTTAGCGCCAGAAACAACTCGAGCCCCAGGCTGGCCCGAGGCTCGGTTTGGAGGACTGTCCGGTACCAATCGTTGTCGAGACGATGGCCAGATGATCCCCCTCACCGACTCGGAAGTCAACCGCGTTTTTAGAGACGCGGAGCGTGAGCGCTCAACCCGAAGCGAACTTTCTTCAGATCAGAGGAGATCAAGATGGATCATCTCCATCAAGCCTTCCGCTTGGCCGCTTTCCCGTCGATCACGGCATTGGACGCGGCTGTACGAGCCCCCGCGCACGAAGCAGACGACCCGTTGTCTTGGGAAAGTCTGTCTGCGACAGCCACCTTGGTGCTGACGCCCTCGGGCGGACCCATCCGGACGATCGTCACCGGCCGACGGCTGACGACGACGGGCGCGTACGCCAGCCGCAAGGCTGGGCGGGCGCTGCCGTATGAAAGCATGAACGAACGCGCGTTCTTCATGCATTCCGAGGTCGATACGGACGTCGTGGACTATCGTGCCCAACCGTTCCGCTTCGAGTTCATCCTAGACGGTCAGAAGCGAACCTACATCGTCGACTGCATTAGGCTGCTGGCGGGCGGTGAGGTCGAGGTCGTCGAGATCAAGAATGATCGTCGCGCGCTGAAAGACCCTGACTACCGACTCAAGCTCGAAGCGGTCCGCTTGATCTGCCATCGCATCGGATGGCGTTTCAGGGTGGTCTTCAAGCCCGCCCTGTTCGAACCGGAAGAAACCTACCGGTCGATCGTCGACATCCAGTCCTGGGCGTTCACGGAAGTCACCTCCGCGGATGTCTTCGGGGTCGTCGATCAACTCGACCGTCACGGCGCGATGGCGCTCGGTCGATTGGCGGAGCACCTGGGCGAACGAAGCCTGGGCGTCGCCAAGCTGAAAGCCATGATGGTCGGCCGCATTGTGCGGCTCGACCTCGCTTCGCCTCTCAACAACGAAACCCGTGTGGAGCTGGTCGACGACCAGCCGGAGGTCCTTCAATGAGCGACATCCAACTGAACATCGGCGATCTCTGGGAGATCGCCGGCGAGCGCCACTTTCTTGATCAGCTAATGGGTAGCGGCTTCCTGCTGTTCAGGTCCGAACGCACAGGCGCGCCGTTCCAGATCCCGCTCGACAACGGGGAGCATGTTTCTCCGACGCTGGACTGGCTCAAGGCGCAGTTCGCGCAAGGCGCTGTTCGTCGTCTGGATCGAGGCGGCGCACCATCCCGCGCCCAACGGATCGCTGCCGAACGTGATGATGATTTCGACACGATCCAGGCACGAGACCCGAAAGCGCTCGTACGCCAGGTCGTGCTGAAGTCGCTGGACAGGATGGGGAATGTCTCCCGAAGCGATCAGGGGCTCCGAAAGGCGCTGGGTATGATCTGGGAGGCGAAGCCGCGCCATCTAGCCGGTGTGAAGCCGCCTTCCCCTTCGACGGTGCGGCGCTGGCTCAAACTCCGCGGCGACGTGGGAGAGCGCGTCCTCAAAATCATGGTCTCGATGTCGGGGAGGGTGCCCCGCCGCAAACGACTGCCGCTATCGGTTTGGCGTCGGATGCACGAGGAAGCCATGAGCTTCTGGGCGGATCACAAGAAGACGGTCGGGGACGCGTACGACGATCTTTGCGAATACCTGGCTGGCCTGAACGCCTGGCTCAAATCGCGGCGCTGGCGGTGCGTTCCCATCCCCTCCAAAGAAACGTTCCGGCAGCATGTCCGGGCGACTGAGAGCTATGAAACGGTCGCCGCCAAATACGGAAAGAAGGAAGCCGATCAGCGCTTCAAGGCCTGTAGGCCGGGTTTGGTCTCGCATCGCCCGTTGCTCCTGGCGGCGATGGATCACACCCGGGCCGACTATTTCGTGGCCCTGAATGTCGGCGGCTGGCGGCTCTTGGGGCGGCCATGGCTGACGATCCTGATCGACATCCATTCCCGCTGCATCGTCGGCTGGGTCCTGACCTTCGAGCCGCCATCCCTGTATTCGGTGACCGAATGCATCAAGCGCGCCAACCGGCCCAAACCGTATATGCGCGATCGGTTCCCTGACTGTCCGGAGTTGGCCGACATCTTCGGGAAATTCGACGAAATCGTGGTCGACAACGGGTGGGAGTTCACCGGAACCTCGTTTGAATCCGCGATGACGAACATCGGCACCAGCGTCCGCTGGGCTCCTATCCGTTCCCCGACCTACAAGGCCGTCGTGGAGCGGTTCTTCGGAACCCTGAACACCCTTCTTCACCGCAAGCTGCCCGGCGGCACGTTCTCGATCGACCAACTGAGGGCGTGGGAGCTGGATCCGCGCAGGGATGCAGTGCTCACCCTGGAGCAAGCTGAGGAACTGCTGATCTCCGCGATCGGCGTCTATCACCAGCAACTGCACACGACCCTCGGCGACGCACCTGTGCACGCGTGGTCGCGAGGTGTCCGGGAGCGGGGCGTCCAAATTATCGGAGACGATCGCCAACTCGATAAAATGGTCGGCGCGCACGAAGAGCGGACCCTCACGCGATCGGGGGTGTCCCTGTTCGGAATCCAATACCACGATCCCGCGATCACGGGCCCGCTGCTTGAACAACTGGCCAGCAGAGAACCTGTCCACGGACGTCGGAAGGGGTCGGCCGGGGCCAAGGTGAAGGTGAAGTACAATCCCGCCAACCTTGGGGAGGTGCACATCTGGAACCACAGGCGGGGTGTCTTCGAGACGATGCCCAGCATCGATCCCGACTATGCTCAAGGGCTGTCCAAATGGCGGCACGAACGCCTTCAGGAATGGGGGCGCGAGGATGCGGACAAGTCGGCCGAAGCGCGGCGCAAGCGTCGTCTGGAACTAAGGCGCGAGATCGAGAAGCTCACGCCTGATCGAGTTCTGACTCGGAACAAGCGAACCCAGGCGCGCCTGTTGTCATCGCCGCGCGTCGAAGCGCTCGCCGGCGACCATATCCGCATCGCCTACGCAGAGCCGCGACATGATGGGATGGCTCCCGTCATCCCGACGGCGTTGTTGGCTCCCGAGCGCACCGACGGCCATGCCAAGCCGGTGCGCCCCCGCAGGGGGAAAACGGCCGGGAGGCCGAGCCGGCCCAAGGCTCAACCGTCCAAGCCGCCGACTGCGGTCGAATGGCCTGCCGTCAAGGACGACGACACCCAGTGGGAGGAGTTCCAATGAGCACCGATCACACCCAAAGCCGGGGAGACCTGAACGATTTGGTCGCCGAGAAGATCGCGCGGTTCAAATCGGTCTTCGTGCCCTATCCAAAACACGTCGAGTTCCACGATCGCTGCGACTACCTGCAGAGGCTTGGCCGGAAGACCGTCGGCCAACCGCAGATGGGTTTGCGCGCTATCGCTCCGTCCGGCTCCGGCAAGAGTATGGCCGCCGAAGCCTATATGGCCTTGGTCGAGCGAAATCGACCCAGGACGGCCACCTTCATTCCCATCGTGAAGATCAACCTGGAGCGCGCCTCGACCTCGAAGAAGCTCATGACTTCCATCTTGGACTTCTTCGGCGATCCGCACTCGTCACACGGCAACGAACTCGTCCTCAAGCGTCGCGTGCTGGCCTGCTTCCAGCGCTTTGGAACGGAGTTGCTGATCGTCGATGAGGTGCAGCATCTGAACTATCGAAGCGGGCCGACGAGCGATGTCACGGACACCTTAAAGGGCATGCTGGACGCCGGTGTCGTCCCAATGGTCTTTTTGGGCACGGAGGACGCGGAAGGGATGTTCAAGAGGAACCTCCAGCTCAATGGGCGGCTGCTCGCTCCCTGCGATCTGAATCCGCTGAGCGCGAGAGACCCGCGCGATCAGGAACTGTTCTCCCGCTTCGTTGTGAAGCTGGAGCGCATCGTGGTCGAAACGGATGTTCTTCCGGAGCTTTCCAACCTTGGGGAAGCGGGCCTCATCCCCCCCTTGTTCGAGATATCGAGCGGAATGGTGGGACGGGTCGCGCGCCTGTTTCAGATCGCGCTCGAACTGCCGATCCGGCATGGAGGGCATCGCCTGGAGCCGAGCGATCTCTCCTGGGCGGCCGATCGTTGGGCTGTCGAGCACAACTTCGTCGGCCGCAACCCGATCGCGAGGATGCTGAATGGCTGATGGAATGGTCGTGCCGCCCATGGCGACGCGATCGGGGGCGGGGAAGGGCTTGCTCTTCCCCGTCACGCCCCAGCCGGACGAAACTCTGCTGGGTTACATCGTGCGCTGTTTGGAAGAGAACCACTTGGGAAAGCCAAGCGCGTTCCTGAGCCAAATCGACGTCAATATGGGCATCAAAGGAGACTACCTCTCCCGGCTCAGCGAGAACCTGGACAAGGTCGCTTCCCTTTTCGGTGTGGAGATGGAGGTTCTCGCCCGCCTATGGGGAAGCGAGCCTCTCACCGAGAGCGGCAAGCGCCGGCTGGGAGGGGTCCATCTGCGACCCTATCTCGTCTACCAGGCCCGCCGTCGATTTCCGCCGAGCCTGCCTCTGGATCGCTCTGACAGGTCGACTTGGATGGTGCGCCATCTGAACTTCTGTCCGGATAGCTGGGAGCTTTTGGTCGATCGCTGCCCCTTGAAGGAGTGCTCCAGGCCGCTGACTTGGCCGGGCGCGAAAAGTCTTCACCATTGCGCATACTGCGGCTGGCCTCTTTCGGGCTGGCGGACCCGCAAAGTGGCTCGATCGGATCGCCCGTCGCTCACCTGGGTTCTTCAGCTGTTCAGCGAAGACGAGAAAGTGCGCGAGCGCGCCCTCAGTGAGATCCCGACCTTTTTCGAGATCAACTCCGCGACCGACGCCTACGAGATGGCGTTAGTCTTCGGACATGCTTGTCAGCTGGAGCGGTCAGGCGGAAACTTCAACCCCGATTGGCAGGCCAGCGATCTCGCGGCCGGCGTTCGCATGTTGTTGGAGTATCCCCGATCAATCTGGGATCTCTATCGGGGCATGGAACGTCGCGTTCAGCCGGCCCTTCTCGGCGATCTCATGAGGATTGGACGAGATCACGGTGAGCCGATCGTGAACGTAAACATCCGGCGTCTGATCACACACCATCGAACGACAGCCCAGTTGGGCCGCGGGAGCTTTGTGTGCAAAGCGGACCAAATGAATGCGGCGGGCGTCGGCCGGGTAACCGGTTTGAGCCTGGAGAGGGTCCGCAAACTCGCCGAGGCGGGATTGCTCCAACCCGTCCAACCGACCACTTGCCAGACCAAAGAAATGTATCACCGCGATAGGGTGGGAGCTCTCCGAGCATCTCTTAGAGCTTCAATGCCTTGGGAGCAGTTTGTCGCCGCGACGAGACTTCCTGCGATCGCCATTGAGCAACTGCTTGCGCTCGGATGGCTGTCGCACGATTCCGATCCGGTTGTTCGCCTGGCTTATGGGTCCAGATCCCTAAGGCGAGACGAAGCAGAGGCCTTCGTGAAGGCGCTCGAGACTCTGCCGGTGAATGAGCTAGCTGGCTACGCGCCGCTATCTGCGATCTTTCGAGGCGTGGGTGGGCGAGACAAGCCTTGGGCGCCGGTTCTGACGCTAGGCCTGAAAGGTTCGCTGCCTGGAGGATTGAGATGGATCGACGCCGGTAACAGGTCGCAGCTCGCAATGGACGAACGGGTGGCCCGCGCCCTCATTATGGGAGGACCCGAAAGCAGATCGCCCTATCGTTTCGAACGGCGTCAGTACGGCGATCAGGGTCGCGATTGGTTCGAACCCCACGAAGTGGAGACCTATCTCAACTGCACGGCGCAGGACGTGTCCTGGCTGCGCCAGCGGGACTACCTCAAGCCGGAACCCCGAACCGAACGCACTCGCTATCTGAGGGATGCCGTTGAAGCCTTGGGGCGCCGGTTCATGAGTTCGCGCGAGGCCGCCGCTCGCCTGGGGGCTCTCCCGAAAGATCTCTGGCTCCTTCTAGAAGCGTATGGAGACGTCCCATCGATTGGACAGGGCTTTCACGACCGCGCTTCGCTTGAGCGCCTGCTTCGCCTTGAAGCGCTCAACCCCACGTGGTGGAGCTAGATGGCTGGAAAAGACATGAACTATCTCAATGGCGCGCCTGTCAGCCCTCGAGTTCGTTGCCGGCGGGCCGCGATCTCAGTCCCCTTGGCATTCGACTATGCCGCCAGGACGAGCGCTGCGCCGCCTGTCATGACGCCAGGCGAGGTGGTCGATTATCTGAACTGCTCCGCCGTGGAGTTGTCGTGGCTGCGGGAACGCGAGCTGCTGACGCCTCAGAAATGGATTTTGCCGACAAACTACGACCGCGCAGAGGTCGAGGCTTTTGGCAGCCAATGGATGAGTACGCGCGAAGCGGCGGCGAGGCTTGAGGTCGAGCCTCGCGGCCTATGGTGCCTTGTCGAGACCTACCCAATCGAGCCGGGGCTTGGTCGGGGGTTCTATCTGCGATGTGAGCTTGAGCGCGTTTTGAGCGCCTTAAGGTCTGAACACCGGGCGCGTGCCGCATGACCATCAGGTGTGGGTTCGGTCGCTTTGAGAAACTCCAGTCGGCGGCGCAGGAACTGGAGGATGAGCTGCGTGTGCGGGGCGTGATAGCCGTTTACGTCTTCGGCTCGGTCGCACGAGGCGAAGACGGGCCGGATTCTGACATCGATCTCGCCGTCGAAATCTCGCCCGGTCACGAAGATTTCGACGCCTGGGATCTGGGCTGGGTCTCGGTGAGCTTCCAAGAGCTTTTGGATTGCGGGGTCGATGTTCTCCTGCTGTCAGGCATTTCGGAGAACCTAAGGCAGCGAATTACCCCCGATCTGCGGCGGTTACTCTGAGACCAAAAGCTAGCGGTATCCCAGCTTCCGCCATGAAGTGCTTCGCCCCCGACTATTCGGCTGCCCAGTTGATCGTCAGCTCGATTTCGCGGCCGATATACGCTCGATAAGCGCCTTCCACCGACATTCGGTAGAGCGCAGAGGCGCGCACTGCGGCTTGGCCATAGCGGTAACCGGGCGGTGTCTCTGACAAGGCCTCACAGCTACCCAGGGTGCCATCCTCAAGCACCTGACATTTGACCATAGCCCATCCTTCTCGTGACCGTGGCGCGGTGCGGGGACGAAGCCGCCGGAGATCTGCTGGTGTGGGTTGGTCAAGCCACAGGGGGGACGCGGGCAACACAGGCGTGACAGCCGGCGCAGCGACCTCAGGCGCTGACGCTGGTGCCGGAGCGGCCAGAGCCCCGAGCGAGGGCGTAGCGCCGGTGACGTCCAGAGCATCCAAGGTTTCGAGATCAAGATAACCTGTCACCCGAAGGCCGCGCGCAGTTTGGAAGCGCCGCAAGGCTGACTGGGTGTTCGGACCGAGTTGTCCATCAACACCGCGGGTATCGTAGCCCCGAATGGTCAGGGCGCTCTGCACGCGGCGGACGATGTCTCGGATTTCTGCCTGAGTGAAAGCGCGGCTTCCGACGGAGTCGCTCGGTACCGAGGTGGAAGGCGAGACGAACGGGCGAACCGGCTGTGGCGCCGGAGCCGGCGAAGGCGAGGAGCGAACCGGGGGCGGAGGCGGGGTGTAGATCCTCGGCGCGGGGGCTGCCCGCGGCGCACGATATCCGCCGCTTCCTGAGTAATGAGACCGGTGCGAGCTGTGGCTACGATGGCTGGAGTGGCTGCGGTGTTGGGCCAGCTGAAGAAGCCGGTCCTTCTGAGCAGGGTCGCGCCAGTACGCTACGGTCCGGCTGGCCTCGGCAGGGTCTTTGTCGAAACCCGGATCAGTAGGAGTGACAACGAGCGCGGGTTCGCCGGCGGCGAAGGGATTGGCGCTCCCGAGGAGCAACGAAAGGACCGTAGACCAGCTCATGCGACCGCCTCCAAGGCTTTGAGGGGATGTATGGCGCGGCTGCGCCAGGCAGGCCCGGCAGAAGCAAAAAAGCCGCTGCATGAGGCCGTCAGCTCGCACCCGTCACATTCGGGAACGAACATGTTCTTCCAGTCGGAGATCGACTGACGCGCGTAGGGCCAGAGGGTGTCAGGCAGAACGCAGAGGGGAAGGTTGTAGATCGATACCGGCAGGCCCCGATGCGCGAGATGGAATACGGCTTCGGCGAGGGGCTCAACGTAGTCGACTGGGTCTATCCAGAGCCGGTCCCGGTTCATCTTGGCGAACCCCATCGGCTCCAGGCCCATCAGGGCGACATGACTGACGAACGGAAGGCGACGGTAAATGAAGGACGCCAGTTCCGGCAGACGGTCTACGGTCATGCGGTGGAGCACGACCCGTATCTCTACCTGAGCGCCGAGGCGTCCGATCTCGTAAAGCCCTTGGAGGGTCTCGTCGAAGGCGCCTTCGGCATCCACCACAACGTCGTGGAGCTGGGCGTGATCGGCATACAGCGGGACCGCCCAGGTCATTCGGTCCCGGTGCCGGCCTGCGAGTTCGCGCGCGAGGGACGGGTCACGAAAGGCCCGGCCATTCGTCAGAATGTGCAAGGACGTTTCGGGAAGGGATGATGAACAGGCGTCGATCAGCAATCCAAGGTCGGCCCCGAGCAGGGTCGGCTCTCCGCCGCTGACGCCGAGCTGAACCTCGTCAGGATCGACGAGCGGGATGAGCGCCAAGAGCTCGTCTATTCGCCAGCTGTCGTCCTCGTCGCGGGGCGGCTGCGAGCACATCAGACAGCGGCTGTTGCATCGTTCGGTCACGAACAGGGTGTTGGCGCCTGACCCTCGCCGATACAGCACCGAGACCATCGAAGATCCAGGTCGCAGTCGGACCACGTCCCCGGGCTGGATCACTCGGGCGTCACGGGCGGCGCTAATGGAAATGCCGTCGGCGTGGAGAAGGGGGTGTTCTGAGACCACGCCTGCAAACCCATCCAGCGCGCATTCCCAAACGAGGATGGCCGCGGCAGGCAAGGCGGAGGCGGCCGCCTCGTCCCGGGTGAGCACCTTGTACAGGCCGACCGCCTCGACGCCCATCACGGTCGCATGGGTATGCAGCGGCAAACTCATCGATCGACGTGCCCCGGCCGCACGAGGCCCCCACGGGGCTTGCGGAACGCCCAGGCTGTGAAGGTTGAGAGGGTGTCTTGGTCAGCATCCGCCAGCCGATTGAACAGCAGCGTGAACAGCGACTTGTGTTTGAGGCAGAAGTCGCTCGTCTCCCGATCTCCGATCGGATCTCCTTGGACAGTAGCGTGATAAACCGGGTCAGCGCCGCAGAACGGGACAAACGCGCAGGTCGAACAGCCGGGAAGGACCTCGGCGACGGAGCCGGCCGCCAGCCACTGCATCGCAGGTGAGCTCATAAGTTCGGAGAATGGTCTGCTGACGTGCCCCATTGAGAAGCGCGTGTCGCCGGTTTCGGCCGCCATGCGGGCCTCATCAGCCGGATAGACCTGGCCATCGTAGTTGTAGACCAGCACGCCCAACCCTGCTCCGGCCGGGGAACGCAGATCGACGTAGCCGGAATGGAAAGGCGTCAGGATGTGGCGAAGCAAGATTGAGGCGTAGGTTTCCTCGAACGGCTCCCCGCTAGTGTTCAGCTCCAGAATGTAATCCAGCGCCTGTTCGTAGAAGGTCAGGAACTCGCCCATCTCATAACCGATCGCCCGACGCGTTTTCCGGGCAAACCCGTAGGGGCTGATGGGCCGCAGAAAAATCGACGGGAAACCGAGGTCTCGATAGTGGTCGATCAGCCGCCGCGGGTCTGCGAGAGCCCGCCGCGTCAGGGTTGGCAGCGCACTGACAGCGTCCTCTCCCATGATCGCCTGGGCTCGGCGCAGCGCCGCTATCGTTCGGGCCCAACTGTCACGCGTCGGATTGGGGCGATGGCCGTCATGCAGGTCGGCCGGGCCGTCGATTGACGTCGACAAGCGGATATTGTGGTCCCGGCAGAATTCCAAGTCCGCGTCTGTCAGATGGTGCAGCGTCGACACCATCGAGAACGTCAGTCGCTTCTGCGCCTCGCTATTCCGAGCCAAGGCGAGTCCGACAATCTCCCGCACCAAGTCGAACCGGAGCGCCGGCTCCCCACCTTGAAATTCGATGGTCAGATTGTCCGATGGCGACTCAAACACGCGCTCCACCGCGTCGGCCGCATTGCGGGGCGACATATCGAAGCCCTGCGCGTTAACCGCCGCTCGGGACACTTGGCAGTACTGGCAACTATGGTCGCAGCGTAGGGTCACCACGAAAATGTGGAGGGATGGCCCCTCAAGAGCGAACGCCTTCCGTGTAGCGTAAGCCGCTTTTTCCAGGTCATGGCGTTGGCTGAGCGGGAGGTCTTCCAGCAAGCTCCGAGCTTCAAGATCGCGGTACCGGGGGTGGGACGGATCGATATTGCCGGCGAGGGTCGCCTCATGGGTCGGCCGGTCGAGCACGGCATAGTCGCCGAGGTCGTTGCTGAGCAGAACGCGTTGGCCTGCCGGATCAAGATCAGTAGATCGTCGCAATGAGCCCCCTCCCGCAACGGTTGAGAGGAAAGACCTTTTATCTTCCGCATGCAAGCATTCCCGTGAGGAGCTCTGCAGCCGCGAACCGACTGCGCATGCTTGAAAGCCCGGGCTGTGCGGACTCGATCGGCCGGAGGAGCGGCTCCGTTCACCGCGTCCTTAAAGTTGCCGCCAGCCGGAGAGAGCGGCGCTCGCGCTCGATCTCCGGCCGTCGGCTTCGGCGGACCAGATGTCGGCCAGCCTGGCGGGCTCCGAACGGGATCGCCGTCATTCCCGCCACCGTCCTTGATCCGCCCCACACGACGGCTTCTCCGACGGTCCCGGCGCTTATTGGGTCCCGGTCCCCATATCCACTTCGTCAGGCCGCCTGTGCCGTTTGGTCGAGCGAAGCGGCAGCCACGACAGACCTGAATGTTTGCAGCATCTCGGGGTGCGCATCCGTCAGATAGGCCTCGATTGTAGGCCGGCCGAGGATGCGCTCCAGAAAGCCTGCGGCGATGACCAGCACGAGGGTATCATCGCCAAAGGATGTCTCCAGCTCGCGATAATCGTGGGACACCGCAGTAAGCTCGCGCTCCAGCTTCTCGATCTGCTCGCCATTCAGACCGGCTTTCACCTTGGACTCCGGCTTCACCAGATCAGCGGGCTTTGTGGTCATGAGTAGCGCCCGGGCATAGCTGGCGCTGTAGTTGTTCGCGGACACCATCAGCTCCGCGACCTCCAGCTGCCGGATCGGCTTCATCTGGCGTAGCTTCTGGAAGGCGTGGATACCGACCGGCTTGTCCTTCAGGAGTTCGGCGACGTCGTCGTTGATGCCGTTGAGCAGGTGACGTCTACGGCGGATCGCGGCGATGTCCGCGTTGAGGGCCTTAGCCAGCTTGTCTTCGGACACCCCGCGCTCAATGGCGCGGACGATCATGTAGTGCTCCTGGATCGTGGCCAGCCGGTTGACCCGCTTGTTGTAGGTGAACCCTTCGTCGTCGGAAGAAACCAGACAGCGTGCATTCTCTACGCCCTGCTCCTTCAGGATGCTCAGCCGCACATGGCCGTCCAGGAGCGGATAGGCGTCGCCCACCTTCATCGGCCCGATCACCAACGGTTCGACTAGGCCTACCTCAGCCAACGAGGCAGCGATGCGCTTGTACTTGGCAGACTCGATCACAGCCGCCGAGAGCATTTTCGAGGGTAGGATCTGATCCAGCGCGAGAAGCCGGATCGTCGGTTCGAAGGCGACTTTGACCCGGTCCATTTCAGGTCTCCGGCCCTATCCGCGCGGCCAGCGCCGTCGGCAGGCTGTGTATGCCCTCAGCCTTCATCAGTAGGGTGAAGCGATCGTCGGCCAGAAGGTGCCGGAAGGCGTTCACGACGAACCGCAGGCGCGACTGGGTTATGGAGGCGCGCCTCACGAACGACCGTTGGCGTTCCGTCTCGCGCTGGAGAGACCGTATGAGATTGTCCGGCGTGGCAGGCCTTTGCACCCGGCCCGACCAATGCCGGGCGTGGTGGATGCCCTTACCGCTGCTGTTCCGCTGCTCGATGATCTTGCGGATCGCCAGCACCTGATTGCCGGGGATCGACTTCTCTTCGTAGGCTTGAGCGAGCGCCTGCTGGACATCGCCGTCCTTGGCCCGAGCGATCTCCATCGCGATGGTGTGAGGGATCACGCCGCGTTCGACTGCCGAAATCAGCTTCTCTTCGCCGTTTTCGAGCAGGTAGCAGATGGCGCTGACGTACTCGTGGCTGAAATCGACCTTCGCCGCGACCTCGGTGATCGTGTAGCCACGCTCACGAAGCGCGCCGATCGCGCGCACGAGTTCGAGAGGCGTGTGCTGCCGACGAGCTAGGTTTTCCACGAGGCTCATGACGAAGCACTCGTCCTCGGACGCGTCGATAACTACAGCCGGAATGTTCTCTTGCCCGAGCGCGATGAAGGCCTCCAAGCGTCCTTGCCCGCAGGCGAGATCGTAGCGGGCGCGGCCAGGCCGCTGGCTGACCGTGATGGGCTTCTTCAGGCCCAGCCGTTCGATGCTCGTGACCAGCTCCTGAAACACCCGCTTGTTGCGGGCCCGAGGGTTGAGGACGGTGATCGAGTTCACCGGGATCATTCTGATTTCAGGAACGTCGGTCATGCTGCGGCGAGCTCCGTGCGTCGGGCGAGGTCGTAGAAGGCATCCAAGGTGTCGAACCTGAAGGTATCGAGCAGGACGCCGTTTTCCGGTGCCAGGCGGAGGCTGGGGTCTGCGCCGTACTCGAGCCACGGGAGGAGGTAGTAGTCCCGGATGTCGGTGTTTCCGGGCTGCATGCGTACTGCGATCGTGATGTCTGGGCGCAAGCCCTGGTCGAGCCGGATCTTCCACCTCAGTCCGCCCGCTGGCGTTTCCTGACAGCGAGCGATCACGATCGACGCGGTGAACTCGCCGTTGATGGTGACGAGCCCGTCCTCTTCCGACGCCACGACATCGTCGATGTCGCTGAAGCCCGCCAGAACGGCTGCCATGATGTCCGGGTGCATCGCCCGGATCGCGCGGTTCGCCTCGATGTAGCGGTAGTCCCGGCCGGGCGAATATCCGATCAGCTGATAGGCTTGCAGCAGGCTGCCGAACCGATGCCGGTAGACCGAGCTCGATGGCATGTCCTCGAACTCGTCGATGATCACCCCGGACAGCGCGCCTTTGCTCTGAAGGACCTGGGCCAGTTTGGCCAGCAGCTCATCGTCCGTGAAGCGAGCGGACCTCGCCCGGATGATCCGCTGGGCGGCTTCGAAGAAGTCGGCCTCGACGATCCCGGGAAAGGCGCCGTTCCTGCGAACCCACATATCCGGGGTGTTGATCACCCGCTTGGTCTTCAGTTTGAATGATGATCGGTTGAAGACGTTGTTGCCGATATACTTCTCATTGGTGAGAACCTGATGGACCGTCGCCCGCGTCCACGGCTGACCGCGATCGGTCACCAATCCCTCGGCATTCAGCTGCGCCGCGATCTCCGTTTCTGATCGCTGCTGGAGCACGAAGAGACGATAGAGGCGCCGGACAACTTCCACCTCTTCGGGAGGGCCTGGCGTCAGGACGACGCGGTCTGTCTGGAAACTCTTGTGCTCCCCGCGAGACAGGATCGCCTTAGGCACGCCGTGCTCGTCCACCAACTGGCGACGCAGGCCATACCCCGCAGGTCCGCCTTGACGGTAGCCGAGGGTAATCAGGCGGCACTGGCCAGCGAAGACCTTGGCGGAAAGCTCACGGCTGTACTCGCCAGCCATCGCGCGCTTCATGCTCTTGATGACGGTCGCGCTCAGACTGCCGTCGTTCTCGAACTGCTCCGCGCAGTAGTGGACCGCAATGCCGGCTTCGCGGCAGATGAACTCGTAGTAGGCGCTCTCGTCGGAGTCCTGGAACCGTCCCCAGCGGCTGATGTCATAGACGAGGATGGCCTCGAAGTCGGCCACGTCGTTCTTCACATCCGAGATCAGCTTTTGAAGTCCCGCCCTGCCATCCAACCGCAGGCCGCTTTTGCCGGCATCCTCGTAGGTCCTAACAATCTCGAAGTCGCGGCGGGCGGCATAGGCGGCGATCGCTTCAGCCTGGTTCTCTGTCGAGTATTTCTGGTGCTCGGTGGACATGCGCACGTACTGCGCAGCGCGCATGACGCGCTTCTTTTCGCCTTCGTGCTGAACGCGTCCTCGGTCCATATCGCACGCCAACTATCCGCACAGTCATGATGCGGTCAGCCAACGGGCGTAAGGACGGTGGCGGTGAAAGTCTTTTCCGAAGTTGGCCTGAAAACTTCGGTCCAAAACCGGAAAACAGTTTCCGGTGCGTGAGGTGTATGATGGACGCCTTCCCCAAGCTCATCGCCGACGCCCTGCATCACGAATGGGGTTCGACGTTATCGTCGCGCAAGATCGTGAGCCGCATCACCAATGCCAACGAGCGGGCGGTGAAGAACTGGTTTGAGGCTCGAAACGGACCAAGTGGCGAGAACCTGGTTGAGCTAATGCGACACTCGGATGCTGTGCTCGACGCCATGCTTTCAGCGGCAGGACGTCAGACGCATCTTCGAACGCTAAAGGTGGACGCCGTCGAGAGACAAATCCGGGAACTGCTCACGCTTATTGAGCAGGAGCGCGGGGTGCCGGGATTGCACTAAATGGGCGAGGAGCCATGCTCTCCACATTCGTACTTGGGCGGAGGCTGAACTCGACTTCGTCCACATGCCCAATGCGCTGAAGAAGTTGGAATGGCGCGAGCGTCCGTCCACCCCCGGCTTGTTGAAGCGCCTGCTGAGCGTCTTGCTGCGGCAATCCGCGCCTTGGAATGCCAGGTTGAGATTGTCTGGGATCCGCCCGGCTAGTGGGGATTGAAGGCGTCTCCGACCCCGTATCGGGCGTTCTGGCCGCACCGACTTCTCACAACCCTATTTCGCAGGTTGGGGCCTTGGCGTTCGTTGTCTCGCGGACCCAGGCTTCGGTGCGGGTGACCGAGGCTTTGCGGGCGTTGGCGCTGGAGACGGTGGCGGGAAATGAGGCGGCTGCATGTCGGACAGCCCACGACTCCTTACCCCCGCGATGGTCGTTGTCCAGCGCTTCACGTCTTTCTGGAGATGGCGCAAAGGCGATCGAAGCCTATGTCGACCTCGTCAAGCGCAACTCGGATCGACGGGTCTCGCTGCGCTACCTAACTGCCGCCACGCCCGCCCAGGTTAATTCACCACCCTAACGTCCCGTGCGGCAGCGGCCTCTATAGGGCCGAGCTTTGTGCCCGGGGGCATATAGCCGATGCAGCCTCCGTCGGGCACCAATCAACGCGGTTCCCGAGGTCCTGCGCGCCGGTCGCGAACGAAGATGAGAATAAAGGTCAGCGCCATTGCCGCTCCCAGCATCGCCCAAGTCCTCGGATCACTCCAGACCACCCCGATGAAGGCGTAGGCTCCGAAGAGAACCAACCACGCGGTTGCTGTCTCGACCGGTACGTGGGGTTTCCAAGCGAACCTCACGACTGACGAGCCACCAAAAGCGCCAAACGAAATTAGGAGAACCGAGATGGCGAGAACGGCTGGCTCAGCAGAGTTTAACACGTGAAAGCTCCCGCGAGGCTTCGCTGTTGATCTTGTATATGGAGACCGGAACGCCTGTACTTATATTTCCACCGAAGGAGTTGTTGGTGAATTCTGCTCCAAGGCTAGGTGAAAAACTGGCTCTGCCGTGAATAAAATCGCGAATATCAGAGAATGTGGCCCCGCCAAGACCTCCTTGGTCGTTGTAAATCAAACCAACCGATCCTCCTGCCGACATGTAAAATCCATGATATTCGGCGACATATTCATTCAAGGTCACCGTGATTCCTCCAGTTTCATTTACACGGGCGATCATGGTTACGGCGTCAGAAAGGCCCCACCCCGGTGCCGCGCCTGCACTTAAGGTACTGTAGACTGCCTTGTCACCCAATCTGGAGGCGGCGGCTTCGCAAGCTGCTTGGCCGACTGTCTCGAACAACTGGTCGTAGCGGGGTTGGAAGTCTGCCCAAAGACCGGGAACGCTGATGAGGCAGCGTGCAGGAACCTCCTGAATCCATTTCAGGTCTAGAAAGCTGCCAGCTTTTACCGTCCAGAGTATCTCTCGTAGGCAGCCCACCTCGATGTCTTCTAACCCGAAGGGATCGATCCTGTTGATCGGATCCAGCGAGCCGTATGCGTAGAGATTTGTTCCCGCCGCATATCCGGTCGGGTCTGCTTGGGTGAAACGGCCCAGTTGGGACAGGTAGGCCCGAGCCCTGAAATCCTGTGAAGCGGCCCCGTTGAAGAAGGCTTGGCCGGTAAACTGGAAGCGCCCTGTGTTGCCTGATGCCGGAATGCCGTACTCGTTGAACCGGTTGATCGAGGTGACAAGGCCGTCGGCGGAAGAACTGCCGATATTTGAACCTCGTTCGTCAGGGAGCAGCCAGGTCGGGGTGCCGGTGCCGCTACCGGTGTAGCTCGTCACAATATCATTCAAGCCCAATCCGGGAATGTGCCGCGCGCTGATCTGACCGAGCTCATTGTATTCCGCGACCAGTTGCGGCCCGGAGTATTGGAGACGGCTCTTAACCGAACCATTGTCGACGAGGGCCATCCGGCCGAAGGGGTCGTATGTGTTCATCAACGTACCGCCGGCGGCGGTCGTGGACGCAAGGCGGTTCAACGCATCATATGTGTATGTCGCGCCTGGCAGCTCGGTCGTGTTCCCGTTCAAATCATAGGTGACGGCTTGGCCCGCAACGGAGGTCACTTGGTTGCGGCCATTGATCCCGTAATTGACGCTGGCGTTCGGAGTGGAGACGTATGCGCCGTTTGATACGGTTCGTGTCACGATCTGACCGGCGGGATTGTATGCAAACTGGAGCGCGAGGTCGTTGCTTGATCCGGCAGCGTTGTGGGAAAGGCTCGAGAGCCGCGCCCAGGCATCATAGCTGTAGGCTGTCCCGACCCCGGCCCCGTCTGCGCGTTGAACAGAAAGTGGGCGCCCTAGGTCGCTCCACGAGTAGGTCGCTATAACCCCGGCACCGGAGGTCGCTCCGTTCACACGAATGGATGTGACCTCGGCGTACAGGTTGTGCTGGTATTCGGCGTAGAAAGCGTCCGGCCAGGTCATGCGCACCATCCTTCCGCCCGCGTCGTACTGATACGACATGGCCCCTGTTTGGGGGGAGGCTTCGCTGACAAGCCTGGAGAGAGGATCCAGAGCGCGCGTCACTGAGTTCACCCCATCCGTCCTGTAGGTCGTGCGCCCCAGATTGTCATACAAGGTCGTAACGTCGGGGGTGCCGACGGGCGCATTAACGAAGGTGAGCCGGTTCAATCCATCGTAGCCGAAGTAGGTTACGGCTCCGGCGCGATTTCTCATGCTGTAAGGTCGCCCCCAAGCGTCGAAGGTGTACTCTTCAAAATCGGTCGCAGATGTCCCGCAGCAGGTTGCGTTCGGGAATCGGAGCCGGGACAGGCGGTCGAAGCCATCATACTCCATGATCGAGGTGTTGCCTTTGCCATCCGTGAGAGATGTGGTCTGGCCATTGGCGGAGTAGGTGAGCAGTTCAGACTGAGAGTCAGCCGTGGTGTATCCCGACGTCGATCCGACGACGCGACCAACCGCATCGTAACTCAACTTAACGATGCGGTCGGAGCCGAAGGCACCAGCATCTTCCGCGGTGCAGGCCGATAAAGGCAGGGTGCCGAAGGTGTCCGGGTTCATCCGGGTGGCGATGCAGCTCCTGCGCCCCGCCGCGTCATAGGAGACTTGTTGAACGGTCGCGATCGCTCCCGTCGGGGTGACTTCGCGGGTCTGGACGGGTCTGTGGAAGGCGGCGGGATCGTACGTGGTCTCTGTTCGTAGCAAGGGAGTGAAGTTCGCCCATTCCCCGCTGGCCGCCGTCCCGGTCTCGACTGCGGTCAACAAGCCTCGGCCATCATAGGTATAGCGGCTTGCGCGGTTTAGGCCCGCCCCCATCCCGTCCGGATCCGGGCCAATGATGCCGATCATCTGAGAGGGGTCCTGAGGCGCATACAGATAGATCGTCGTGTCCGCCGCTCCAGGGAGGGGGCCGTTGACTGTCTCCGGGCGCCCTACAGCTGTCCAGGTCCGTTGAACTTCCGCCATTTCCGGGGTCTGGCGGGATCCCTGTTTGAGGCTAACGGGCAAGAGATTGTGGGGCGTCAATGACGTTACATAGCCGACGGTCTCGACAAGCTCATTTTGTGACCCGCCGCAGGCCGGCGTCTGCGTCTCCTCACCAACGGCGCAGGCGGAGCTTTCGACCTGGAGGGAAATCTCTCCGCCGCTGGCGAAAGTCGTGGGACCGTTATGGAAATAGGCTTCTAGACCGACGTAGGCATAGCGCGTCTGAGGACGAGCAGCGCCGGGTGATGGTCGTGGTGCAGTCACGCTCAATAGCTGGCCGGTTTCAGCATCCCAAGAATAGTCCGTTGTGCCGCCGTTCGGGGCGGTCGTGGAGATCGGACGGTTGCAAATTGTAGCCGGAACGGGGACAGGCTCGGCGCAATCCGAAGGGAAGGTCGCTGTGGAGGTCAGCGCTTGCAGCATTGCGCCGGGTTTCGGGATCGAAACCGAGCTGGTCAGATTGGATCGAGCGTCGTACGTGAAGTTGGTGTAGTCGCCCTCAGGTCTTGTAATCCGTGTTATCCGCCGGTCTGCATCGTACTGGTACGAGGTCTGGTTGGTGAGGGCGTCTCTAATCGTTGTCGCGCGACCGATAGTCAGATCAACAGTGACAACGTTGCCTTGGGACAATGGGCCCTGTGTCGTGGTCGTGAGTGTCGTGCCCGAGATTGAGTAGCCGTACGTCCAAGTTCCGGAGGCGTCGGTGACAGTGCTGACGAGTTGATCCGTATTGTATACGATTGTGATGTCCGGCGTGGCGGCTCCCGGCAGTGAGATCGTGCTGATCAAGTTGGCGTCGCCAGCCGATGAATAACCGTAAGTCGTCACTCTTCCAGCCTGGTCTTCAACCGTTGAAGGGTTGCCGCCGCTGAAGCCGCCATAGGTCACGCTGGGCCAATTCTGGCTGAAGTTGGAGCAGGCGTCTGACGTCGGATCGCACCAGTCCACGGCCAGATTTATGCCCGTCACATTGATGGGGCGTGTCCAGGCAGGGCTCTGCGGGTCGTTTGAGGCATAGGCGTACTTGACCATATAGCCGCGATTTGTCCGCACCGACGCAAGGCGGAATTCGAGACCCATGAGCCCGCACTGTCCGCCCGGGCTTGGCTCCAGACATCGCTCGCCGGAGTTGTAGGCGTAGTCGGTCCTAGAACCATCTGGCGATGTCATCCATGTCACTAGGGCGGTGTCGGCGGAGTAGGGGTTCGCGCCGAGATGATCGAAGCGCGCCATGTTTCCACGGGCATCCGTTACGATGAAGTAGCCGACCCCAAAAGCTACGGTGGATCCGTTGTTGAACTTCGATTTCCAAGCGCTGCCGTTATAAATGAATTGTTCGGAGATCGGTCCGACTGAGATCGTCATGTCGCTGCCGGCGACTGAGATCCCGCCGATCAGATTGTCGCGCCACCCTGTACCGGTGAAGGTTCGCCCATACGCGATGCCCCCTGCTTCAGGCTGCCCGATCACCACTTCGGTTGTGCTGTGCACAAAGGTTCCGGCGACGAGGTCCACCCCTCTGGGGTCAAGAGTGTAGGTTTCCGGGGGAATGGGCTGCACTTGCGCGGCAGCAGTCATGGGCATGAAAGAAAGGCCCGCTCCGATAGCGGCGCCGAGAACGGTGTTCAGGCGCATGGCATTCCCGAGGTCCAGAGGGTCGATCCGCCGGTCGTTTTGAGCACAGCGACGCCGGAGTTTTGCAGAGAAAGCACGGCACCGGAGTTGCCGGTTGGACCCGCTGTCCAGATTGGAGCCAACTGCAGGCCGTAGATGGTCAACTGGCCCGTCGATCCCACCCGGACCATGCTGGAGCCTCCCTGACCAGTGCAGCTGTTCCAAATCATCGTGCCAGCATTGTTGCGTATGACGAGATCGCCACTAGTCTCCAGCGTCATTGTGAACTGGCCATTGGCTGAGGTCAGCTTTTGGGTCGGCACCAAGGTGTAGGGCCAGAACAGCGAGTCGGCGGCCGGAGGGCTGACGGGCATCGCGCCATTTGCCAGTCGATTATCCGCATCATCGAGCACGTAATACGCAACATGAGCGTCGCCGACACTTCTCGCTGTTGTCGCGACTGTGAGCCGTCCGTTAGCGTCGTACAAAAAAGTCTGTGCATCCTGCGCGTTTGCACTGAGGGCACACCCCGCCAAGGCGGCAGTGAGAAATGTTCGCTGAAGCGTCATGGCAACCTCCCGTTGCCTGAACACCGTTCATCGGGCGAAGCCGCAAGTCAATCCAAAGCAAAGCTTCATTATGCCTGATGTCCGTCAAGCGCCCTGATCGCGGGCAACACAGCGCCGCGTTTGTTGGCGATCTGCTGGATGACAGCGCAGGGCCGTTGCTGTCGAAGCCCTTGGGTGTAGCGGGATTGCCGGTTACCTAGAGCGTGTACTGGATAGCAGTGACTGTCCCTCAACATGAGGGGGGGGGCGGAGCGGTCCCGATTTTGTTGGGTCTCCAACGTCTGTGCGAGACTGAGCGGATCTTAAATGGTTTAGGGCCAGGTTGAGCAGCTCTTAAGTGGTCGGCTTAAGTGGTCAGATTTTCGAGCGTCAATGATTGTGGGTTCGAGTTGAGCGGGTCTTAGGTGGTCCCGATATTTCCAGCGCATCCGTGGTCTCATCGGCTAGGTCGACCCGATTGGCCTCATTGGGGTGGGGCGCCCATCAGGCGTAGCCCCGCCTGTATCGACACGATGGGCTCGTAGCCCAATTCGGAGCGGGCCTTTGCCGGTCGGCGGCGTTCAGTGACTGCTCTGTCGGCGGCTCCGGTGGCGCGGTCGGTGGGCTGGTCTGTTCCGCCGTGCGGCCTGCCGATCCGATGTCGACGCCCGCTTCTGGCGCAGAATCGACCAGGGGCTGGTGTGAGTGACCGGAAGCCGGCTGGTCCTCGGTGGTGACGCGGCGGCATTCGTCGAACGTTCGCTTGATCGCTTCCAGGCCGGCTTCTCGACATGACGCCGTCCGCCCGGCATTGGAAACCATGCCCATTCCCCAGGCGAACAGTCGTGCCGCAGACGCCCATCAGGTCGTGGACGCCGCGATCACCCATGCGGCGAGCCATGGCCTGTCCAGTCTGACCCTGCGGGAGCTCGCCCAGGCCATAGGTCGGAGCACCACCGTGATCGTGAACCTGTTTGGGGCCAAGGCCGGTCTGATCCAGGCTGTTGGTGAGGAGGCCCTGCGCCGCGACGAGGCCTTCCATGCGGACTTCTTCCGAACCGCGGAGGGGCTTCCTCTCGGTCGGGACAGCCTTCTGGCGCTGGTGCAGCACTACCTGCGGCTACGGGCCGCCGACGGCGCCGGCTTCGTGCGCATCTGGGAGACGCTCACGCTTGACCCAGAACACGGGGAGGAGCGGCGGGACCTGATGCGGCGCTGGCACGCGCTGAAGGTTGAAGCCTGGCGCGCCCATCTCGCAACCGATGATCGAACAGCTGATTTTTCCACCTCGCTGGTTGCGATCCTGGACATCGAGCAGTTCTACGCCGGCGCGCTGATGGAGCGACCGGACTATCAGGCGATCGCGGCCGAGGGGCTGGGCGGGATGATCGACCGGATGCTGGGACTGCCCGAGGTCGCGCCGAGCGCGACGCTCTGGTACCGCAACCGCCTGGTCCTGCCCCAGGCGCCGACCGGCGGCGTGGAGCCGGAGTCCATGCGATGGAAGCTGCTGGATATCGCCGCGGATCAGATCCTCGCCAGCGGTCTGACCGCGATCACCAATCGCTCGGTCAGCGCGGTGGCCGGGACCTCGACCTCGACCCTCGCCTATCACTGGCCCGACATGCGTCGCTTCATTCTCGACGCGGTCTGGCATGCCGTGTTCCGGGATATGCCCCGCTACCTTGCGGGACAGAAGCCTGACGGCGATCCGGCTCTGGTCGATCTGGACCGGTGGGCGGCCCGGATGGCGCCGCTCGCCTCCATCGGTCCGGACGGCGAGGGTTTCTATGTCCGCTATGCGCGCCTGATCTCCAGCGTCTGCGTCGAAGCCCGGCGAGATGCGTCCCTGCGGGATCTCGCCATGTTGCTGCGCGGCCCGGAGGGGGGCGGCACCTACTACAACCAGGCCGGCATCTGGCCCTCCGAGTTCGACCTGACCCGGCTGGCGGCGACCCGGTTCGCCCTCTGGTACAAGGGGGCGGCCATGACCGCGTTGAGCACCGGCGTTCCGATCGAGCCGGCGGAGCTCAAGGTGGCGGCGAACCGGCTCGTTGCGCGGAAGTCTCGGTAAAACAATCGTTTTCCGAGCGGCGTCATAAAGCGCCAAAACAACTGACAAAAAGACTTCGGGCGGGCGTCACAAAAGCATAGCTTGGTCGCCCTAGTGGCGGATCGTTGTCGAACGTTTGTTTTTCTTCGTCGCGACGGCGGCCTCCCGCTCCTCCCCCGGGCAGGGATCGCCTCGACCCTCGACGGGCTGAATGGGCGCTCGACAACATCCCAAAACACTTCGGCTCGCGAGGGTGGGGGCACCCCGCGCGTCGCCCGATGGATGGTCAAAAAATGAAACGTCTCCTCCTCGGCGCCTCCAGCGCCATCCTGGCCTTGGCGGCGTTGCCCGCCGCGGCCCAGACCGCTTCCGAACAGCAAGCCGCGCATCAGGCCTCGACCCTCGACGACGTCGTGGTCACCGCCCAGCGCCGCGCCCAGAACAGCCAGGACGTCGGCATCGCCCTGAGCGTGATCGGCGGCGAGGAGCTGGACGAGAAGGGCGTCAACGTCGTCAACGACATCGAGAATGTCGTGCCGAACATGGAAGTCGACAGCCAGTTCGGCAGCGGCCAGCCCAGCTTCCGCATCCGCGGCATCGGCACGCGCGAATACTCCTCGAACAACGCCTCGACCGTCGGCATCTATGTCGATGAAGTCGCTCATCCCTACACCGTCACCACCCAGGGCGCGCTGTTCGACATCGCCCGGATGGAAGTGCTGCGGGGTCCGCAGGGCACCCTGTACGGGCGCAACACCACCGGCGGCGCGGTGAACATCATCACCAACGCCCCGACCGCCGACCTGCGCTCGGGCTTTACGGCCGAGTACGGCTCCTATGACCGCTACAAGGTCGAAGGCTATGTCTCGGGCCAGATCGCGCCCGGCCTGCTGGGTCGTCTGGCCGCCGTCACCGAACAGGGCGGCGCCTGGCAGTACCATCGCACCACCGGCGAGCGCCTCGGTGATCGCGACAAGACCGCCGTGCGCGGCCGCCTGACCTGGGATGCGACGCCGGACGTCACGGTCGATCTGTCGGCCACCTATATGATGGACCAGTCGGACGGCCTCGGCTTTCGCCTGCGCAGCGCCTATCCGGTCTTCGACGGCAGTGTGACCTATCCGGCGGACACCGCTCGCCGCATCACCGGCTGGCAGCTGTCGCCGGCGATGGCCGCCGTCTCGGGCCGCGCCCTGGGCTCCAAGCCGGGCCGCGACAATGACGGTCTGGATCTGAGCGCTCGCGTCGAGGCCGACCTGGGCTGGGCCACGCTGAACACCATCACGGCGTACCAGACCTTCAGCCGCTCGGAATACAATGACTGGGACGGCACGCCGGCGGCGGAATCGGACGTCTATTTCTATAACGATCTGACGGCCTTCTCGCAGGAAGTCCGCCTGTCGAACCAGATCGGTCGCCTGGACTGGATGGTCGGCGCCCACTATGCGGACGAGAGCATCGACGGCGGCTTCTACACCGAGTTCCGCGGCGCCAACCGCGAACTGATCAACACCCCCTATGACCAGTCGGTCGAGGCCATGGGCGTCTTCACCCACAACAGCTTCGCCCTGACGGATCGTCTGAGCCTGATCGCCGGCCTGCGCTACGAGAACGAGGAGCGCACCCTGACGACTACGGGCACGCGCCGCCTGAACCTGCCGGTCGGCCCGGAGATGACCTACGACACCTCGCTGTCGGAATGGACCGGCCGCTTCGGTCTGGAATACGACCTGGCCGACAACGCCCTGTTCTACGCCGGCGTGGCGCGCGGGGTGAAGTCGGGCGGCTTCACCACCTACAACGGCCAGTCGCAGACCCCGTTCAAGCCGGAAGTCGTCATCGCCTATGAGGCCGGAATCAAGTCGGACCTGTTCGACAACACCCTGCGGGTCAACGGCGCGGTCTTCTTCTATGACTATGAGAACCAGCAGATCCAGGGCACGGAATACAGCCGTGAGACGGGCCAGCTCGGCAAGATCACCAATGTGCCCAAGTCCGAGATCTACGGCGGCGAGATCGAGCTGCTGTGGACCCCGATCGAAGGCCTGACGATCAGCCAGAATTTCGGCTACAAGAAGGGCAAATACACCGAGTATTTCGCCATCGACGCCGCGGCCACCAACGCCGCCAACCCCGTCGACGGTCCGTGGGACATCATCATCTCCAACGACCGCTCGGGCGAACCCCTGCAGTTCCCGAAGTTCAACTACGGCGGTTCGGTCGCCTATGACTGGTCGATGGCCGGCTTCGACTGGCGCGCGGAGACCAACTACAACCAGCGTGACGGCATCTACAACGCCGCCTCGGCCTCGGTCCTGCCGGGCTACTGGCTGTGGAACGCCAACTTCAGCATGGGGCCGTCGGACGCCAACTGGCGCGTCAGCCTTTATGCGCAGAACCTCTTCAACACCGAGTACGAAGAGACGCGCAACAACTTCAACGGCGGCGCCCGCCCGACCAGCTCGCCCAACCAGGGCCGCACGGTCGGCATGCGCCTGTCGATGGACTTCTGATCCCCGTCGCCTGATCCGGCGGGCCGGTTTTCCGGCCCGCCGGCCTTCTTCTCCCGATGCTCCGGACGCCGCCGATGTCTCTGCTGATCCCCTCCCTGAACCGCCGCGCCCTGATCGGCGGTCTGGCGGCCGCGCCGGTGGTGCTGCAGTTCGGTCGCGCCCATGCGGGCGGCGCCTATCTGTTCCCGCTCGGCGTCGCCGCCGGCGATCCCTGGCCCGACGGCTTCGTCATCTGGACCCGGCTCGCCGCCGACCCGATCGCGCCGGACGGCTTCGGCGGAATGTCCGGTCCGGTTGACCTGCTGTGGGAGGTTTCGGCCGACGAGACCTTCACCCACATCGCCGCAGGCGGCAGCGCCACCGCCGACGCCTCCAGCGCCCATGCGGTCCATGTCGAGGTGCAGGGCCTGCGCCCGGGCCGTCCCTACTGGTATCGCTTCACCGCCGCCGGCCAGCAGAGCCCGGTCGGCACGGCTCGCACCGCCCCGGCCCCGAACGCCCATGTCGACCGGCTGCGCCTCGGCGTCGCCTCCTGCTCGAACTGGGAAGTCGGCCATTTCAGCGCCTATGGCCACATGGCCGACGAGGCGCCGGACCTGACCCTGTTCCTGGGCGACTACATCTACGAGTACAGCCGCACCGGCGAGCGCGCGGCGTCCAACGTCCGCAACTACGGCTTCGAGGAAGCCACCACCCTGGCCGGCTACCGAAACCGCTACGCCCTGCACCGGACCGACGCCGACCTGCAGCGCCTTCATGCCGCCGCCGCCTGTCTGGTCACCTGGGATGACCATGAGGTGCTGGACAACTACTCCGGGATCTGGCCGAACAAGGACGCCGAGACGGTCAGCTTCGTCCAGCGCCGCGCTTCGGCCTACCAAGCCTTCTACGAGGCCATGCCGATCCGCCGCACGCGCGTCGACGCCATGCTGCAGATGCCGATCTACAAGCGCATCCGCTATGGCCAACTGGCCGAGTTCTACATGCTGGACGGGCGGCAGTACCGCTCGCGCGGCGCCTGCACCGTCGAGGGCGGCGCCAGGGGGCAGATCGTTCCCAACAGCCAGTGCAGCGACCGCCTCGATCCCTCCCGCACCTTTCTGGGCTTCGATCAGGAGACCTGGCTCTACGACGGTCTGGCGCGCACGGACGCGCGCTGGAACATCCTAGGCCAGAATCTGGTCATGGCCGGGCTCCGCTTCGAGAACCGCGGCGATGAGACCCGCTACTGGACCGACACCTGGGACGGCTTCCCCGCCGCGCGCGACCGCATGACCCGCGCCTTGCAAACGCTGAAGCCGAAGAACCCCGTGGTGCTGGCGGGCGACTATCACTCGTTCTGGACCAACGACGTCCTGCTCAACAGCGAGGACGAGACCTCGCCCGTGGTGGCGACCGAGTTCGTCGGCACCTCCATCACTTCCGGCGGTCCGCCCTATGACGGGCTGATGGGCGCCATGCACGCCAATCCGCACATCAAATTCTTCGACAGCCGGGTGCGGGGCTACATCTCCATCGACGTCACGCCTGACCTGATGACCACCCGCTACCAGCAGATCAGCGACCCCCGCGATCCGCGCGCCGCCCTGTCCACGCTGAACACCTGGGTGGTCGAGAGCGGCCGTCCGGGCGCCCAGCTCGCCTGATCTTCACAGTGCCCAGAGTCTCCATGCCTGTTTCCTTCTCCGCCCGCCTTCTGGCCGGCGCCGCCCTTGCCCTTGCTCTCACCAGCTGCGCCACGACCGGGCGACCGGCCGCCACGGCTTCGGCGGAGGCCCCGACCTTCTGGATCGGCTTCCGGGACCACCCCCACGGCTATCTGGACAAGGACGCCGCCCCCAACGCCGCCAACTTCCTGCCGCCGCCGCCCGCGCCAGGCTCGCTGCGCGAGCAGGACGACACCGTCCAATACCGCGCCACCCGCGCCCTGAAGGGCACGCCGCGCTGGGCGCAGGCCGCCGCTGACAACGAGATCGAGACCCCCTCGGCGCCGCGCATCTTCAACGAGGCTCTGGGCATCGAATTCGTCCCGGAACAGATGCCGACCCTGACCCTGCTTCTGGGCCGCATGCTGGGGGATCTGGAGACCATCCAGACGCCCGCCAAGCGCGGCTACTTCCGCCAGCGTCCGTTCGTCGTCGAACCGGCGGGCACCTGCTTCCCGCCCGAGCCCTGGCTGGGACAGAGCGGGTCCTATCCGTCAGGCCACACGGCCCTGGGCTGGGCCTGGGCGCTGGTGCTGGCGGAGATGGCGCCCGACCGCGCAGACGCCATCCTGGCGCGGGGCATCGCCTATGGTGAAAGCCGCATGATCTGCGGCGTCCATTACGCCAGCGACGTGGAGGCCGGTCGCATCGTCGGCGCCGTGATCGTCGCCGCGTTGAAGGCGAACCCGGAGTTCCAGGCCGACTTCGCCATCGCCGCCGAAGAGCTCCGTCAGGCGCGTCGGACCTCCCGCTGATCGAAGAGGGCTGAGTGGTCCCGGTGCTCGAAGACGCGCTGCTGGGCTTCGTCAACTCGTTCGAGCCGGGTGTTCAGGGTTCGCATGCCGGTGGATCTTCAAAATGACCAAGGACATGATCAAGAACCTGGCCGTGGCGGGTGGACTGATCGCCGTAGCGCTGGCCTCTGCCGTCGCGCGCCCGCCCGCCTTGCTTCGATAGGCCGAGGGGCGGGGCGCTGATGTCCCGCTCGATGCGACGACGGCAGATGGCGTGGAACTGGCTCTTGCGCAGCTTGACGCGGGTGGCGGCGCGGTGCTGGCTGCCCGCCTTGACCACGGCGGCTGGTCGGCCAACATTGTCGGCTCCCTGACCGCGAACAGCGTCACCGTGACCACGCCGGCCCATGCGGCGGGCGCCGTCGATGTGGTCGTCTCGACGTTCGGCGGGACCGCCACCCGGACGAACGGCTACACCTATGTTGTGCCGACCCCGGTGGGCAGCGTGATCGCGACGGTGCTGCCGTTGGGGCGGCCCGAACGTCCGGCGCGGAGACCGCGCCGGACGACGCCGGACGTTCAGATGCGTCCGCTCTCGGACCCGCGGTAAGTGTCGTCGCCGGACGCGACGCTGCCGGTCACCCGGGTCGTCACGGTCGTCGTGAGCCGCCCGTCGGCGCCGTACGACAGAGCCTGGACGTCCAGCGTCATGGTCGGTCCCGCAAGCAGGATCGCGCCACAAGCGAGGATGGGAATGGGTTTTCGCAAAGGTCCCTCCTTGGACTAATCCACCCGGTATGGGTGGGAAATAAATCCTACAATGCCGATGCGTCAAAAGCGGACGTATCGAGGATTCCAGACCTGTAAATCTTGCAGCTGATCTCGACGTGCCATGCGCGCACTCAACCCCAAGTGGGAACCACGCCTGCACAGGTTCTGCATGCCGCCTGCGCCGAAGCTCCCCCGGGCGCCCCGCACCACTGGACGGGCGCGCGCGACAAGGGAGACCTCAAACGAGAGGAGCCCCATGTTCGGTCGCCATCCATTTTCCCGCGCGTCGTTCTGGCTGAAGGCGGGTGTCGCGGTGCTTCTGGCCCTTCTGGCCGACGCCCTGCTGTTCCAGTTCTTCCCGTGGGGCTCCGTTCTGGGCGGCTTCGCCGGAGCGTGGGTTGTCGGGGTGCTGCTCGCGCGGCGTGGTCTGGCGCGCGACCGCAGGGCTTTGCTGGCCCTGCTGGCGGCGATGGGCTTCGCCGGAGTGATGGTCGAGCGGCCCGGTCCGCTGCCCTGGCTGATGTTCGGCCTGTCCCTGACCGTGGCGGCCCTGTCCGCGCGGGTGCAGTCCGGTGAGCCAGCCTGGCGCTGGGTTCAGCGGCTGTTCGTGCATGGGGTGGTCTCGTTGGTCGGGCCGATCCTGGATCTGGTGCGTCTGTCGCGACTGAAGCGACGTCGGCCGGCTCGCATCTCTCCGCTGGCGGTGCTCAAGGTCGCCGCCCTTCCGGTGGTCGGCGGTCTGGTCTTCCTACTGCTGTTCGCCAGCGCCAATCCGCTGATCTCGGATGCACTGGACGCCGCCCGCGTCCCGGCGCCCTCGGTCCAGACGGTGCTGCGGCTGATGGGCTGCATCGTGGTGGCGGTGATGGTCTGGACCACCCTGCGGCCCCGTTGGCATCGCAAGCTGCTGGCCCTGCCGTCGCTGGGTCAGCGCGCCCTGCCGGGCGTAAGCACCGCCTCGGTGATCCTGTCATTGATCGTCTTCAACGCCCTGTTCGCCCTGCAGAACGGGCTGGACGTCGCTTTCCTGTGGAGCGGCGCGCCCCTGCCGGGTGACCTGACGCTGGCGGCCTATGCGCACCGGGGGGCGTATCCCCTGATCGCGACCGCCCTGCTGGCCGGGCTGTTCGTGCTGGTCGCCCTGCGTCCCGGATCGGAGACGGCGCAACGGCCGCTGGTTCGCACGCTGGTGGTGCTGTGGGTTGGGCAGAACATGGTGCTGGTCGCCTCGTCCATTCTGCGCACAGCGGACTATATTGAGGGCTATGCCCTGACCCGTTTCCGGCTTGTGGCCATGGTCTGGATGGTGATGGTCGGTATCGGCCTGCTGCTGATCTGCTGGCGCCTGCTGCGGGACAAGGGCGGCCACTGGCTGATCGACGCCAATGTCAGGCTGGTGCTGACGGTGCTGGCCGGGCTGAGCCTGATCGACACCGGCGCGATCGCCGCGTCCTGGAATGTGCGTCATGCCCGCGAGATCGACGGTACGGGCGCCGTGCTCGATCTCGGCTATCTGCGCAGGCTCGGCGAGCCCGCCCTGGTCTCGCTGGTGGAGCTGGAGCAGGCGACCGACGATCCGGTCCTGAAGGATCGCGTGGCCTCCGTCCGGCAGGAGGTCCTGAAACAGGCGCGGGGCGACGGCGGGAACTGGCGTGGCTGGAACTGGCGCCGGGCGCGGCGGCTGGCGCGGGTCGAGGCGCTGGCGGCGCGGGCACCGTTGCTCCGGCCGCTGCCGGGCGAGCGGCTGCCGGATGGCCATCTGGCCCCGCCGCCGCCGGCCCCGGAAGCGCCGCCCGAGGCGCTGCCGTCGCCGGACCTGACCACAACCTCCCCGTTGACCTCAGTCCCCGGAGTCTGAACATGGCGATCATGCAGCGCACCGTCCTGGTGGTCGACGACGACCCCCACATCCGTGATCTTCTGACCTTCGCCCTACGTAAGGCGGGACTGGCCACGCGCGAGGCGGGGGACGGGGAGGCGGCCCTCGCCGATCTGGAGGCCCATCCCTCCGATCTCGTGGTGCTGGACATCAACATGCCGCGCATGGACGGGATCGAGGCCTGCCGTCGCCTGAGGGCCAAGGGCGACACTCCGGTGCTGTTCCTGTCCTCGCGCGACGACGAGTTCGACCGCATCCTGGGCATCGAACTGGGCGCCGACGACTATGTCACCAAGCCGTTCAGCCCGCGTGAGGTGGTGGCCCGGGTGGCCGCCATCCTGCGGCGCACGGCGCGGACGCCCGCGCCCCTGCCCGCCGGGGCGGTGACCCACGGCAAGCTGTCGCTGGACGCCGAGGGCTGGCGCGCGGCCTGGGCCGGAGCCGAGGTGCCGCTGACGGTGACCGAGTTCGCCATCGTGCGGGTGCTGGCCGCCCAGCCGCGCATGGTCTTCACCCGTGACGCCATCATCGACCGTGTCCACGGCCCCGGCTTCGCCATGACCGACCGGACCATCGACAGCCACGTCCGCAACCTGCGCGGCAAGTTCGCGGCGGTGGGCGGCGGGGATGTGGTCGAGACGCGCCCCGGCCTCGGCTACCAGCTGGGACCCTGCCTCGGCGCGGCGGCGTGACGGGCGAGCCCGGCCGCTTCCGCCTGTTCGTGCGGCGTCACTGGCCCGCCCTGCGGCTGCGCACGATCCTGCTGTCGGTGCTGCTGTTCGCGGCCCTGCTGCCGGGCTTCGCGGGCATCTTCCTGCGTGTCTATGAGAACACCCTCGTTCGCCAGACCGAGGCGGAACTGATGGCCCAGACTTCGGCCCTCACGGCGACGGCGGAGGCCCTGTGGCCGGGTTCGACCCTGACCGTCCCGACCGACGCCCAGCGTCAGACGCCGGGCTGGTATCACCCCGAGGGGGCGACCATCGATCTGGGCTCGACCCCGGTCCTGCCAGCCCGGCCGCCGGTGAAGCCCGCCGGGGCGCCCGATCCGGATGCGGTAGCGGTCAGTAATCGGCTGGACGCCATCATGCAGGAGACCAGCCGCACCACCCTGGCCTCGATCATCTTCCTCGACCGTAACGGGGTGGTGGTCAGCGGCTACGGGCGCGGCGGCAGCTGGAGAGACATCCCCGAGGTCCGCGCGGCGCTCTCCGGGCGGATCGGCACCGTCCTGAGGCGTAACGACGCCTATCACCCGCGCTATTCGATGGAGTGGGTCAGCCGGGCGTCGGGCCTGCGCATCCACCATGCTCGCCCAGTGGTGGTGAACGGCCAGGTCCAGGGGGTGGTCCTGGTCTCACGCTCGCCCCGCGCCCTGTTCAAGGGCGTCTACCAGGACCGCATCAAGATCGCGCTCGGCATTGTCGGGGTGCTGGGCTTCATCGCCTTCCTCGCTGTGCTGGTCTCGCGCGGCATCGCCAAGCCCATCGAGCGGCTCAGCCGGGTTACGCGCGAGGTCACCGCCGGGGGCGGGGAGGTGCCGCCGCCGCCTTCGACCGCCGCCATCGAGATCCGCACCCTGTACGAGGACTTCGGCGTCATGGCCGAGGCCATCGACCGCCGCTCCCGCTACCTGCGCGACTTCGCCGCCGCTGTCAGCCACGAGTTCAAGACGCCGCTGGCGGGCATCAATGGCGCGGTCGAACTGCTGCAGGATCACGATGACATGGAGCCGGAGGAGCGTCGCCGCTTCCTCGGCAATATCGCGGCGGACGGACGGCGCTTGTCGGCGTTGGTCACCCGGCTGATGGACCTCGCCCGCGCCGACATGGCCCGGCCCGAGGCGGGCCTGTCGGTCGACCTGCGTCCGTCCCTGCTGAAGGCCATCGACGCCGGATCGCCCGAGCTGGCGGTGACGCTGGAGCTGCCCGACGACCTGCCGCCCGTCGCCGCGCCCGAGGCGACGCTGGAGGTGGTGGTTTCGACCATGCTGGAGAACGCCCGTCAGGCGGGGGCGACCTCGGCGCGGGTCGCCGCCCGGGTCGCGGGCGAGACCGTGATCCTGTCCATCACCGATGACGGTCCGGGGATCACCCCCGCCGACCGTCAACGCATCTTCGAGCCCTTCTTCACTACCCGCCGCAGCGAAGGCGGGGCCGGGCTGGGCCTGTCCATCGCCCGCGCTCTGCTGGCCGCCAATCAGGCCACGCTGGACCTGGTGCCGTCAGAGGGCGGGGCGGTGTTCGAGATCGGTCTGCCGAAAGCCTAGCGCCATTTCGATCCGTCGCCGTGCTTGCCGACGCTTTCCCACTCGGGCGGGGCGGCCTTGTGCACGAACTGCTCGGAGACCAGCCAGCCCTTCAGCGGGCGCAGCACGGCCAGACAGCCCACGACCAGCAGGGGCATGGTGACCACGAAATGGACCCAGACGGGCGGGTGGACGCTGAATTCGAACCACATGAACAGGGCCATGCCGACGATGCCGACCAGGCTCATGCCGAAGAAGGCCGGGCCGTCCGCCGGGTCGGCGAAGCTGTAGTCCAGGCCGCAGTTCGGGCAGTTGTCGCGGATCTTCAGGAAGCCGCGCAGCAGCGGACCTTCGCCGCAGCGCGGGCAGCGGCAGCGCAGGCCGGTCTTCAGGGTGCTCAGCGGCGGATAGACGGGGTCGCTCATGGCGTGTCCGGTTCCTTGATGGACGGCATGTCGGCTCGCGTCAGTATGCTCGCAACCCGGGCTGTTTGTCGCGGTGGGCAAATTGCCCAAGGGGGAGCGGGTCCGGTCACTATCGGTTAACCCTGCTTAAAGAGCCGTCGCGCGAGTATGCGCGCGTATGTCCGGGGCCCGTTCCAGCCAGCGCCTGTTGAAGTCGACCGTGGCGGCCGCCGCGGCCGGCGCGGTCGTGCTCGCCCCGCTGGCGCCGCTGTACGCCCAGGAGGCGGGCGGCGCGGTTCTCGATCCCGTCACCATCCGCATCGGCGCCAACGAGGCCTTCACCCGGGTGGAGTTCGCCGGGGTCATCGGCGCTCGCTCCCAGGTCCGGCGCGAGGGCCGCACGGTCGTCGTCCGCATCGGCGCGACCGCCGCTCCTGACATCTCCCGCCTGCGCGTCGATCCGCCCAAGGGCGTCGAGAAGGTCGAGACCCGCGCCGTGCGCGGGGGCACCGAACTGGTCCTGACCCTGGCCGAGGGCGCCGATGTGCGCTCCGGCGCCGCCGATGGCGCGGTCTTCGTCAATCTCTACGCCCAGGCCCCCGAGGCGCCCGCCACGCCGGTCGCGCCCGCCCGCGCGGTCACCGTGCCGGTGGTCTCGCACGTCAGCCCGGAGAAGGTCAGCCTCGACTTCAAGTGGGACCAGTCGGTCGGCGCCGCCGTCTTCCGCCGGGGCGACGCGGTCTGGGTGGTGTTCGACACCCCCGCCCGTCTCGACATGGACGGCGCCAAGGCGCTGGGCCCGGTGACGGGCGCGCACTGGACCGCGGGTCCGGATCACGTCGCCGTCCGCATCGCCGCCCCGCGCGCGCTGCGGGTCTCGGCCGTCTCGAACGGCGCCACCTGGACGGTCAGCCTCGGCGGCCCCGCCGCCTCGGCGGGCGGCGTCACCGTGGATCGCGATGACACGGGCGCGCCCGCGCTGGTCGCCCGCATGGCCGGCGCCACCCGGGCCATCTGGCTGACCGATCCCATGGCCGGCGACCGCTTCGCCGCCGTCACCGCCCTGGCGCCCGGCAAGGGCTATGCGGACAGCCGCCAGAGCCTGGACATGACCCTGCTGCCGACCGCCCACGGTCTGGCGGTCGAAACCCTGGTCTCCGACCTCGCGATCAAGGCTGACGGCGATCTGGTCACCCTGACCCGTCCGGGCGGCCTGACCCTGTCGCCGCCCTCCGCCACGCTGGAGAGCGCCAGCGCCGAGCCGGGCGCGCCGGGCAAGGCCAAATACCCCGGCCTGATCGTCGAGGGCTGGGAGAGCACCGGCCACTCCACCTTCTCCGCCCGCTATCGCGAACTGCAGGACGGCGCCGCCGCCGAGGCCGCGGCCGCCGGAGACAATCCCCGCGCGCCCATCGAGGCGCGCATGGCCCTGGCCCGTTTCCTGGTCGGATCCGGCCTGTCCTACGAAGCCATCGGCGTGATGAACGCCATCGTCGCTCAGGCCCCCAACATGGCGGGCGAGCCCGAACTGCGCGGCCTGCGCGGCGCGGCCCGCGCCTCCATCGGGCGTCTCGACGAGGCCCAGAGCGATTTTGCCTCCTCCGCCGTCGCGGGCGATCCGGCCTCCGCCGTCTGGCGCGGCTATATCGCCTCGAAACAGGGCGACTGGGCCGCCGCCCGTCAGGCCTTCTCCGCTGGGGCCGGGGCGGTCGATGATTTCCCGCCGATCTGGCGCGCCCGCTTCGGCGCCGCCCATGCCGAGGCCGCCCTGGAGAGTGGCGACCCCGAGGCCGCCCGCGCCCTGCTGGCCTATACCTTCAGCCAGAACGCCCCCGCCGTCGACCAACTGGCCGCCCGCAATGTACAGGCCCGGCTGTTCGAGCAGGACGGCATGACCGACCGGGCGCTGGCCGTGTACCGCGCCGTCGGCCGCGCCCCGCTGGACAATGTCGCGGTGCCCGCCAAGCTGGGCCTGATCCGCCTGTCGCTGGAACGCGGCGCGATGAAGCCCGACGAGGCGGCGCGCGAGCTGGAAGCCCTGCGCTGGCGCTGGCGCGGGGACGCCACCGAACTGGCCGTCATCCGCCAACTGGGCAAGCTGTACCTGTCACAGGGCCTGTACCGCGAGGCGCTGACGGCCCTGAAGGGCTCGGGCGGTCGCATGAGCCGCCTGCCGGGCGCCGCCGACCTGTCGCTGGACCTGACCAACGCCTTCCGCATGCTGTTCCTCGAGGGCGGCGCGGACGGGCTGCAGCCGGTGCAGGCGCTGGGCCTGTTCTACGATTTCCGCGAACTGACCCCCATCGGCGCCGACGGCGACGAGATGGTCCGCCGTCTGGCCCGCCGCCTGGTCGACGTGGACCTGCTGGATCAGGCCGCCGAACTGCTGAAGCACCAGGTCGACAGCCGTCTTGAAGGCGTCGCCAAGGCCCAGGTCGCGACCGATCTGGCCACCATCTATCTGATGGATCGCCAGCCCGAGAAGGCGCTGCAGGCGCTGTGGAACTCGCGCACCACCCTGCTGCCGACGGCGCTGAACGCCGAGCGCCGGGCGCTTGAGGCGCGGGCCCTGATGAACCTGGGCCGCTATGACCATGCGCTGGAAGTACTGGGGACCGACGCCTCGTCGGACGCCAAGGCGGTGAAGGCCGAGATCTTCTGGAAGCAGGAGAACTGGGGCGGCGCCGCGGCCCTGTATGAGGGCGCTCTGGGCGAACGCTATCGCAACGGCGGCGCCCTGACCCAGGATGAGGAAGCGCGTCTGATCCGCGCCGGGGTCGGCTATTCGCTGGCCAGCGACGGGGCCGCGCTGGCCCGCCTGTCGCGCAACTATCGCCCCTATGTGCCCGCCGCCCGCTCGAAGGTCGCTCTGTCGATCGCGCTGGAGGGCCTGAACGGCACGAGCGGCACGGTCTCGCCCGCCGACTTCTCCACCCTCAGCGCCTCGGCCGACACCTTCGCCGGCTGGGTCAATGAGATGAAGGCCGAGCTCAGACAGAAAACGGGCGGGAATCGCCCTGCGACTCCCGCCCGTTCCTGATCAGTCCGGCGACGAAGGTCGCCGAATGACTTAGCCGTTGACGGCGTCCTTCAGCGGCTTCGAGACGCGGAAGCGGACAGCCTTCGAGGCGGCGATCTTGATGGTCGCGCCGGTGGCCGGGTTGCGGCCTTCGCGGGCAGCGCGGGCAGCGGTGTCGAACACGCCGAGGTTCGAGATGCGGACGTCGCCGCCAGCAACCAGCGACTTGTGAATGTTCTTCACGATCGCTTCCAGGACGCGGCCGGCGTCGGCTTGGCTGACACCAGCGTCCTTGGCGACGGCGGCGATGAGTTCGGCTTGAGTGGTCATTGTGGGTCGTTTCCCGATTAAGTTCGCCCCGCGAGTCAGGGGCGATGACGGACGGATCAACGCCGCTTTTTATCCGCAAGGCAAGCGTCATCGGCGCTGTAACCCCCGCAGGGTGGGGATTTATCCGCCGCCGGCCCCTCGCTGGAAGCTCTCTACGAGGCTCCCGGCGACCAGTCTCCAGCCGTCCACGAGCACGAAAAAGATCAGCTTGAACGGCAGCGAAATCACCACCGGCGGCAGCATCATCATACCCATGGACATGAGCACGCTGGCGACCACCAAATCGATCACAAGGAACGGAACAAAAAGGAGAAATCCGATTTCGAAGGCCCGCTTCAGCTCGCTGATCATGAAGGCCGGAGTGACCACCCGCAGGGGCAGGTCGATGGCCTGCTGCGGGGCCTCGATCTTGGACAGACGGGTGAACAGGGCGAGGTCGTCCTGATCGACCTGACCCAGCATGAAAGTCTTCACAGGTTCTGATGCCGCATCGAAGGCCTGAGGCAGCTCCATCTGCTGGTCCAGCAGGGGGCGGATGCCCGAATCATAGGCGTCCTGCCAGGTCGGAGCCATGACGATGGCGCTCAGGAACAGGGCCAGGGAGACCAGAACCGCATTGGGCGGCGACTGCTGCATGCCCAGCGCCGTGCGCAGCAGGGAGAGCACCACGACGATTCGCACGAAGCTGGTGGTCATGATCACGATGGACGGCGCCAGCGACAGGACCGTCATCAGGCCGACCAACTGGACCACCCGTTCGGTCAGGCCCGCGCCGGTGCCCAGATCGACGTTGATCGCCGCGCCGCCGGACGCGACGTCCTGGGCCAGCGCGGCCAGCGGCCAGCACAGGCAGAGCAGGGTGGTCAGGAGCGACAGCAGGGCCGCGCGCTTCAGCTCCGCGCGGGTCGGCAGGCCGAACACGCTCTTCAGTAGGCTCACTTGCCCGCCTCCGGACCGCGCGGCTCGATTAGCTCACGCCCTTCGCCCAGCAGAAGCAGGCGCTCCTCGTTGTCGACCTTGACCAGAACCAGCCTGCGGGCCGGGTCCAGCACCAGGGTCTCGACCACCTGCATCCTGCGTTCGCCCCGCTCGGCGCTGAGCTTGGCCAGCAGCTGGGGCGCGTATCGACGCGCCGCCCAGGCCGCCAGGCCGATGATGCCGAGGGTGAAAGCCAGGGCGAAAACGGCCCTGAGCAGATCGAGGAAGTTCATGCGACAGGCCCCGCCGGCGACTGATTCCGACGCGCAACACTTCGGCGATCATGGTTAACGCTGTGTTGAGATAAGGTCTTGTTAACCATGCAGGCGGCATTTTCTGCCCATCGAACCGTGGGCGATCCTCGCCCGGAGACGCGCCGCCCGTGGGCTTCACCGATCTTCCGCTGCTGGGCCAGATCAAGGGCCGCCTGTCATGGCTGGACGAGCGCCAGCGTGTCATCGCCCAGAACGTGGCCAACGCCGACACGCCCGGCTACGTCGGTCGTGACCTGAACCAGCCGTCGAACTTCGCGGCCGCCCTGCGCAGCGGCGGTGGTCTGCAGATGACCCGCACCAGCGCCATGCACATCGCCCCGGCGGGCCAGCAGCCGCGCTTCGACACAGTGTCGGCGCCGGACTCCGAGACCACGCTCGACGGCAATGCCGTGGTGGTCGAGGAGCAGATGCTGAAGATGGCCGAGAGCCGCATGGCCTACGATGCCGCCATCGGCTTCTACCAGAAGTCCATGCAGATGCTCCGCATGGCCGCCCGCGCGCCCGGCCGCTGATCCTGACAGGGGAATGACCGATGCCTGATCCCGTCCCGCCCAGAAACAGCGCCATGGCCGTCGCGGCCAGCGCGCTCAAGGCGCAGCAGTCGCGCATGCGCATCATCGCCGAGAACATCGCCAACGCGCAGTCGACGGCCCAGACCCCGGGCGGCGAACCCTACCGCCGCCAGATCCCCGTTTTCCAGGCGCGCGAGATTGACGGCGCGACCGGCGTGACCCTGGCCGAGGTTCGGCCTGACCAGGGCAATTTCCGCTCGGAATACGATCCCTCGCACCCGGCGGCGAACGCTCAGGGCTATGTCCTGCGGCCCAACGTCGACACCCTGGTCGAGGCCATGGACATGCGCGAGGCCCAGCGGGCCTACGAAGCCAACCTGAACGTCATCGAGACGGCGCGCTCCATGGAGATGCGCACCCTCGACCTGATCAAGAAATAAGGGCTGATCCATGAACCCGTTGATGGCGGCCAAGGCTTATTCGGCGATCCAGGGCGGGGCCATGCCCACCGCCCCCGTGGCCGCGCCCCAGCAGTCCGGCTTCGCCGAGATGCTGACCAACGTCATGGGCGACATGACCGGAGCCTCGCGCGCCGCCGAAACCCAGATGGCTTCGGCTGTTCAGGGGCAGGGCAGCCTGATCGACGTGGTCACCGCCGTCAGCTCCGCCGAGGCGTCGCTGGAGCAGGTCATGGCCGTCCGCGATCAGGTGATTTCCGCCTATCAGGAAATCATGCGGATGCCGATCTGACGTTGTCTGTCGGCTGAACGCAGCTGACACGGAACGGCTTGCGGCCTCGTACGCTGCTTCCGGACGAGAGAGGTCGCCATGCTCAAGGACCGCAGCTCATCCGCCATCGTCGCCGTCAGCGACCTGAACCGCGCCCGCGTCTTCTATGAGGACACGCTGGGCCTGACCCTGATCGAGTCCGGCGCGGAGACCGGCGTGCTGGTCTTCCGCACCGGCCAGACCCAGCTGACCGTCTATGTGTCCGACTTCGCCGGCACCAACCGCGCCAATGCGGTGACCTGGGAGATGAAGGGCGATCTGATCGAGGTCGTCGACGACCTGCGCTCAAAGGGTGTCGTCTTCGAACACTATCCGGACATGGGCCTGACGCTGAACGGCGACATCCATGAGGCCGGACCGGCCAAGCTGGTCTGGCTCAAGGACCCCGACGGCAACATCCTGCACCTGATCGAGGGGATGTAGCGTCCCGCTCAGCCGTCGATCGAGACGACCGGCTGCAGCTTGGCCTCGGTCGCCGGGCGACGGCGGGACTTCAGCCAGCCGCGGATGCGGTCCTGGATCGGGGTGTCGATGAGGTTGTGGAACAGGAAGGCGAAGACGAAGGCCGCCGCCACGCCCGCGAACCACAGACCCCACTGCACCGGCGAGGGCAGGGCGTATCTGGCGATCAGCACATTGGCCACGCCGAACCAGGCGATGCGCACCACCTCATTGGTGATGAACATCGAGAACGAGACCTGGGCGGCCTTCTCGATGAATTTCGACGGGCGCGGCGTCGGCGTGGCGCCGGCGGCCAGGATGATGGTCGAGATACAGGCCAGCGAGATCAGGGCGTGCTTGTCGAAATACTGGACGAAGGCCAGCAGCAGGGCGGCACCGATCCCGGCCCAACCCGCCAGCCGGGGTTCGATCCAGACCTTCTGGGCGAACCATGCCAGCGACATGCCCAGGAAGAACAGCGGCAGGGCGCGGAAGAAGCCGAAGCCCATCGGCATCTGATAGACCGGATAGCCCAGCAGCGCCCAGGTCAGCTGGTTGGCCACCAGGTACATCCCGACGCCCGTGACCAGCACGGTCCACGGCCCGAGCTTGACCAGTCCGCGCAGGATCCACGGGAAGGCCAGATAGCAGCCGATCAGGGCCGAGATCGACCAGCTGGGCGCGTTCCAGCCGTAGCCGCCGTGCACCCCATAGGCCTGGGTCAGCGACAGCTGGGCCCACAGCTGGTCCCAGCGGAACCACTCCGGCGCCCGGGGGGCGAAGCCGAAGGCGCCGCCGACGACGACCAGCGCCACCAGCGACAGGCCCATGATCAGGTGGGCGGGAACGACCCGCAGATAGCGCTTCAGGAAGAAGTCGCCCGCCGACATCGAGCCCTTGGCGACCGAAGCCCCGTAGACCCGCATCAGCACATAGCCGCTGTCGATCAGGAAGAAGTTGGTCAGCAGGAAGCCGCCCCGTTCGAACACGGGATGCACGCCTTCCGCCAGCGGCACGGGGGCTGACATCTGGAAGTGGTGCAGGATGATCAGGCTGGCCACAATGAAACGCAACGCGTCGAGCCACCCGCCCCGAACGATGGGGAGTGTCTCATTTCGGGTCGAAATCGCTGTCCAGGGCATCAGACCTGCCTCCTTCGAGCAATAAGTCGCAAGGACCGGGCCGTTCCCGCTCGACTATTTCCGGGTCAGGCGCAGGAACTCTTCGCGAGTGCGCGGATCGTCCCGCATCACGCCGCTCAGGTGGCTGGTGGTCAGACTGGCGCCCGGCGCATTGACCCCGCGCAGGGTCATGCAGCTGTGCTCGGCCTCGATGACCACGCCCACGCCCTGCGGACGCAGCACTTCCTCGATGGCCAGGGCGATCTCGGAGGTCATCTTCTCCTGGATCTGCAGGCGCCGCGCGAAGCCGCGCACCACCCGGGCCAGCTTGGAGATGCCGACCACCCGGTCGGTGGGCAGGTAGCCGACATGCGCCACGCCGACGACCGGCAGCATGTGGTGCTCACAGGCGCTGACGAAGCGGATGTCCTTCAGCACGACCATCTGATTGTAGCCGCCGACCTCCTCGAAGGTCTTTTCCAGATACTGGCGCGGATCGATCTCATAGCCCTCGTAGAGCTCCCGATAGCTGCGGGCCACGCGCGCTGGCGTTTCCAGCAGGCCCTCGCGGTCGGGATTGTCCCCGGCCCATTCGATCAGGGTGCGGACAGCGGCTTCGGCGTCGGCCTGGGTGATGCTCTGCTTGGTCATGGGGTCTTAGACCCCGAAGCGGCGAGAGTTTCCAGCCCCAGATCACGGTCGATGAAGGCGATGCGCTGCCGGACGGCGGCGGAACGGTCATGACGCAACTGCGCCAGCAAGGGCGCAATGTCCGGCAGGTCGCGGCGGTTGGTCACCAGTACGTCGCCCGCGATGCGTCTCACGGCAGCTGACCGATCCTGCGCGGCCAGACCGATCAGGTCTCGTAGGGGCAGAGGGCGCTCTATGTTCCGGCGGTCGAAGGTGGGCACGCGACGGTACAGGTTGAACGCGCGGTCGATCCACTGCCGCCGGAACCCGGTCCGGCGCCGGACTTCGCCCCGCAGCAAGGCGTCGAAGGCGATCATCCGGGCGGCCGGATTGTTGGCCTTCGTCGCCAAAGTCAGAAGGTGGCCGTCGAGGGCCGGGCTCATCATCGCGGCGCGCTGCGCGTCCAGCGCCAAGCCGTCGCGACGCGTCTCCAGCCGCAGCAGAAGCGCCTCAACCACGTCAGACCGGGTGAGGGCGTCGGACAGAACCGAAACCGCAGCGGGATTGCGGGACCAGAACGGTGTGCGCGCGAGCAGGAAAAGGGCGGCTTCGGCCAGCACCGGGGCGTCGCCGTCGCCGAAAATCCGACCGATGGCCTGTCCCGCCGCCCGACGAACCTGTGGGACCCAATCATTCAGGCGCAGGGCCAGCGCCGAGGCGAAGAACGGCGACGGTGTCGCCGCCAGCTTCTGGACCGCCGCCTCGCGCACATAGCCGTCGCTGTGGAACAGGAAGAGGTACTCCAGCCGGGGCGTCTGTTTCAGGAGGTCCAGCGACTCCGCGCGGCGACGCGGTCTCCGCTCCGGTATGGCCGGGTTCAGGAACCGGAAAACCTTGTCTGGCAGGCTCGGGGGAGTCTGGATGATTTGCGATGGCAGGTAGCCGTACAGGAAGGGGCTGCCCTGAAGTGCTTCAGCCACCCGCGAAATCCTCTCCGGGGGAATGGACGAAAGTTCCTCGACGAGACGGTTCACCGTCTCAAGTCGAGCGTGACCAGTCGATAGTTCCTCTCCCAATAACTGGAGCAATGCCGCGAGTGAGGCGGAGAGGGCGGGGGTGGCTGCCATACCGCAGAGCTACCACGCACGGCTGTCGTCTCGCCAATCGCGTATCACTAACGCCTTGTTAACCACGCTCCCGGCATTTCTTGCCCAGTTCGGCTGCGCGTGTTGCGGCCTCTGGAGCGTGGCATGAACGGCGCGGAAGTTCTGGATGTAGGTCGTGACGCCCTGTGGCTGACGATCCAGCTGTGCACGCCCATCCTGCTGGTCGGTCTGGTGGTCGGCGTGGTCATCGGCCTGTTCCAGGCCCTGACGCAGATCCAGGAGCAGACCCTGATCTATGCGCCCAAGATCATCGCCATCTTCGTCTCGCTACTGCTGTTCCTGCCGCTGATGGGCGCCCTGCTGGGCGGCTTCATGCGGACCATCGCCGCGCGCATCGCCGGCATGTGACCGGCGCGTGGAGCCCTACGCCACATCAGACCAGGTCTGGCAGGGCGCGCTGATCTTCGCCCGGATCGGCGCGGTGTTGCTGATGCTGCCCGGCGTGGGCGAAAGCTATGTGCCGCCGCGCATCCGCCTGTCCTTCGCCCTGGTGGTGACCCTGGCCCTGTGGCCGGTGGTGGCGGGCGCGCTTCCGGCCCTGCCGGCGACCCTGGGCGGCATGGCCGGCTGGATCATCCGCGAGGTCATCGTCGGCCTGATGATCGGCGCCCTGCTGCGCAGCTTCCTGACCGCCCTGTCGACGGCGGGCGAGATTGTTTCGCTGCAGACCACTCTCAGCTTCGCCCAGACCGCCAACCCGATGCAGGCCCAGCCGGGCACGACCATCTCGGCTTTCCTGATGCTGCTGGGCACGACGCTGATCTTCGCGACCAACACCCATCACCTGTTCATCGCCGGGCTGGTCGGCTCGTATGAACTGATCGCTCCGGCCCGCCCGCTGGTCACCGGTGACTTCACCACCCTGGCCATCCGGACGCTGGGCGACAGCTTCGCGCTGGGGGTCCAGCTGTCGGCTCCGCTGCTGGTCTTCGCCCTGATCTTCAACCTCGCCTCGGGACTGGTCGGCCGCGTCATGCCGCAGTTCCAGGTCTTCTTCGCCGCCGCCCCGCTCAGCGTCATTCTGGGGCTCTCGATCTTCGCCTTAAGCCTCGGCGTGCTCGGCACGGTCTTCATCGACCGCTACCGCGCCCTCGCCCAGATCTTCGCGGGAGGCGCCGGTGGCTGAAGGCTCCGATCCCGAGTCGAAAACAGAAGAGGCGACACCCCGAAAACTTGAGGACGCGCGAAAGAAGGGTGACGTCGCCAAGTCGGCGGACGTCGGTTCAGCCCTGTCCCTGCTGGGCGCCGCCGCCGTCATCCTCGCCGCCGGGGGCATGTTCGCCAGCCAGATCGCCGAGCAGATGCTGCCCTTCATCGCCTCGCCCCACGCCATGCTGGGCGGGCTGGACGCGGGCGCGGGCGTCGAGATCGGCGGGCGCGCCCTGTGGGCCATCGCGCCCTTCCTAGGCGCGGTCATGCTGGCCACCATCATCGGCGGCGCGGGCGGCAACCTGGCCCAGTCGGGCATCCTGTTCACCGGCGACAAGCTGAAGCCGCAATGGAACCGGGTCAGCCCGCTGGAGGGCTTCAAGCGCATCTTCGGCCCGGACGGTCTGGTCCAGTTTCTGAAGACCTTCCTCAAGCTTCTGGCCGTCAGCTTCATCTGCTGGATGGTGATGAAGCCGCATGTGCGCGAGTTCGAGAACATGGCGGCCATGCCGCCCGCGGCCATCCTGCCGCTGGCCCGCGACATGGCCATCGCCCTGATGGCGGCGGCCCTGATCTTCCTCAGCTTCACCGCCGGGGCCGACTATCTGTGGCAGCGCTTCCGCTTCAACAAGCGGATGATGATGACCAAGGAAGAGGTCAAGGAAGACTACAAGCAGTCCGAAGGTGATCCGCACGTCAAGGCGAAGCTGAAGCAGATCCGCGCCCAGCGCAGCCGCCAGCGGATGATGCAGAACGTGCCCAAGGCCACGGTCGTCATCACCAACCCGACCCACTATTCGGTGGCCCTGCGCTATGAGCCGAACGAGGGCGACGCCGCCCCGGTCTGCGTGGCCAAGGGCGTGGACGCGGTCGCCCTGCGCATCCGGGAGGTCGCGCGCGAGCACAATGTGCCGATCGTCGAGAACGTGCCCCTGGCCCGCGCCCTCTACGCCGCCGTCGAGATTGACGACACCATCCCGCGCGAACACTTCGAAGCCGCCGCCAAGGTCATCGGCTTCGTCATGGGGCAGCGCAGGAAGCGCTGATATCCGCGGGTCTTAACGCGGCGTTTACCATGCGCCCGGCATTTTCTGCCCAGCGGGTCGAATGAGTGTCCCGTGAGTATCGGGGCGGGGACGCGTGGGCGGCTTCACGGCGGCGTTGCAGAAGTTCGGGATCGGTCGGCTGGCCGTGGTGCTTGGCGTCGCCGCCGGCGTCGCGGCGGTGCTGATCGCCGTCATGCTGCGCATCGGCCAGGCGCCGGACGCCCTGCTGTATTCCAACCTCGACCTGCGTGAAGCCTCGGAAGTCACCACGGCGCTGGACAGCGCCGGGATCAAATACTCCTCCAAGGGCGACGGCTCGACCATCTTCGTCAACCGCGACCAGGTGGGCGAGGCCCGCATGCTGGTGGCGGGCAAGGGGCTCGTGAGCTCGGGCAGCGTGGGCTACGAGATCTTCGACAACCAGTCGGTGCTGGGCCAGACCGAGTTCCAGCAGAACCTGAACGAAAAGCGCGCCCTCGAGGGCGAGCTGGCCCGCACCATCCAGACCATGCGCGGCATCCAGTCGGCGCGGGTCATGATCGCCTTGCCGCGCCGCGAACTGTTCCAGTCGCAGGCCGCCGAGCCTACCGCCTCGGTGGTCGTGGGCGTGACCGGCGGCCAGCTGACCGGCGCCCAGGTCCAGGCCATCCGCAACGTCGTCGCCTCCTCGGTGCCCAATATGAAGCCCGAGAAGGTCACCCTGACCGACACCTCGAACCGCACCCTGGCCGCCGGGACCAGCGATCAGGGCTTCAGCGCCGCCTCGGCGGAAGAGGCGCGCGGCCAGACCGAGGGACAACTGCAGGCCCGCATCAAGGACATCGTCGAGGGCGTCGTCGGCGTCGGCGGCGCGCGCGTGCAGGTCACCGCCGAGATCGACCACGCCCGCTCGACCACCCAGGAACAGCGCTTCGATCCGGATGGCCAGGTCGTCCGCTCGACCTCGACCAACGGCACGGAAAGCACCGACACCTCAGGCGCGCCTGACGGCGGCGCCACGGCGACCAACAACATTCCGGGCGGTCAGGCTCCCGCCGTGACCCCGCAGGGCTCGCGCGACACCCAGAACACCGAGACCACCAACTACGAAATCTCCAACACCACCACGACCACGGTGAAGGAAGCCGGCGAGATCAAGAAGCTGGCCGTCTCGGTCGCGGTCGACGGCAAGTGGACGCCGGGCGCCAACGGCGGCGAGCCGACCTATGCCCCTCGCACCGCCGAGGAAATCGCCCAGATCAAGTCGCTGGTCGCCGCCGCCGTCGGCATCGACGAGGCTCGGGGCGACAAGATCGAAGTGCTGAACGTGCAGTTCAACCGCGACCCGCTGGCCGTCGGCGGCGAGGAGGCGGGCGCCTCGCTGTTCAACTTCACCAAGGACGACATGATGCGGGGCGTGGAGCTGCTGGTGCTCCTGATCACCGGCGTCCTGCTGATCTTCTTTGTCCTGCGTCCCCTGCTGAAGACGGCCACGGGCGGCGGCGCCCCCGCTGCCGGTCAGCCCCAGCTGGCGGGCCCGGGCGGCGCGCCGGTCACCTCGCTGCAGACCACCATCGTCGGCGGCGCGGGCGGTCTGGCCCAGCTGAGCGGCCCGTCCGAGATGGAGCAGCGCCTCGACATCGCCCGCATCGAGGGTCAGGTGAAGGCCTCCTCGGTCAAGAAGGTCGCCGACTTCGTCGAGCGCCATCCGGAAGAGTCGACCTCGATCATCCGTAGCTGGGTGCACGAAGGCTGATGTCCGGCGCCCGTATGGTCACCAAGAAGCCGGCCGTAGAGGACGCCAGGAAACTGACCGGCCCCGAGAAGGCGGCCGTCGTCCTGCTGTCGCTCGGCGAGGACCACACCAAGCTGTGGGAAGGGCTCGACGAGGAGGAGATCAAGGAGATCTCCCAAGCCATGGCCTCGCTCGGCACCGTCAGCGCCTCGGTGGTCGAGGAGCTGCTGGTCGAGTTCGTCTCGGGCATGAGCAGCTCGGGCGCCGTCATGGGCAGCTACGAGCAGACCCAGAAACTGCTGGCCTCCTTCATGCCGGGCGATCGCGTCGACGCCCTGATGGAGGAAATCCGCGGCCCCGCCGGTCGGACCATGTGGGACAAGCTGGGGAATGTGAACGAGGCCGTCCTCGCCAACTACCTAAAGAACGAATATCCGCAGACGGTCGCGGTGGTTCTGTCCAAGATCAAGCCGGACCACGCCTCGCGTGTCCTGACCAGCCTGCCCGAGGACTTCGCCCTGGAATGCGTCCAGCGCATGCTGCGCATGGAGCCGGTGCAGCGCGACATCCTCGACAAGATCGAGCAGACCCTGCGCACCGAGTTCATGTCGAACCTGGCCCGCACGTCCAAGCGCGACAGCCACGAGATGATGGCGGACATCTTCAACTCGTTCGACCGTCAGACCGAGGCCCGCTTCATCGGCGCGCTGGAGGAGCGCAACCGCGAGTCCGCCGAGCGCATCCGCGCCCTGATGTTCGTCTTCGAGGATCTGGCCAAGCTGGACCCGGGCGGCATCCAGACCCTGCTGCGCGCGGTCGAGAAGGACTCGCTGGGCCTGGCCCTGAAGGGCGCCTCCGAGAGCCTGCGCGAACTGTTCTTCTCCAACATGTCCGAGCGCGCGTCGAAGATCATGCGCGAAGACATGGAGTCGATGGGGCCGGTCCGTCTGAAGGACGTCGATCAGGCCCAGATGGCCATGGTTCAGGTCGCCAAGGACCTCGCCGCCAAGGGCGAGATCATGCTGGTCGGCCAGGGCGGCGACGACGAGTTGATCTACTGACATGAGCGCGCAACCCGAAAAGAGAGCCTTCTTCTTCGACACCGAGTTCGACGCCGGTGGCGAGGTGGTGCAGAATTCCTCGTGGCGTTCGGTCAAACGGGCGTGGAGCCAGGTCGAGGTCGAGGCGCTCGTTGCCCAGGCCGCGCTCGAGGCGCGCGAGACGGCCCTGGCCGAGGTGGCCAGCATCCAGGCCATGGCCCTGTCCTCGATCGGTCAGGCCTTGGCGTCGGCCGCCCCCGCCCTGACCCAGATCGCCCAGGCGCACCGCGAGCAGTCGGCGGAACTGGCCATGGCCGCCGCCCGAGTGGTCTCCGCCGCGGCGCTGGATCGCTTCCCCCACGCCCCGTTGCAGGCCGCGCTGGAGGCTCTGGGGCAGGAGATCGACGCCTCGCCCCGTCTGGTCATCCGCACCGGCGAGCTGAACGACGAGACCCGCGAGCGCCTGCAGCAGATGGCCGCCGACGCCGGCTTCTCGGGCGTGCTGGCCTTCCGCGACGAGCCGGGCCTGCCGCCCGCCGCCTTCCGTCTGGAATGGGCCGATGGGCGCGCCGACTTCGAACCCGAAGCCGCTTTCGGCCGCATGCTCGAGGCCCTGAATTCCGCCCTGGCCGCCGAGGCCGGGCACGCTGAAACCCTGAACGGGAGGTCCTGATGGCCACCGACTCCATGGCGCTGGAAGAGTTCCCCGACTCATCCGCACTAGCGCCCCACGAAGAGCACACCGACAAGACCGCGCACGACCTCGCGCCGGTCTTCGACGTCCCCGTCAACATCTCCGCCGTGCTGGGCAAGGCCCACATGTCCGTGGCCCAGCTGCTGAAGCTGAACCGCGGCAGCGTGCTGGAGCTGGACCGCAAGGTCGGCGAGGCCATCGATATCTTCGTCAACAACCGTCTCGTCGCCCGCGGCGAGGTGGTGGTCGTCGAAGACCGTCTGGGCGTGACCATGACGGAAATCATCAAGACGGAAGACAGCGGCGCCTGATCGGCGACGCGGGCGTAGAGATTAGAGGAGAAGACCCATGCGGCTTCTGGTGGTTGGCAGGCTCAGCGGACAGCTGGCGACGGCGGTGAAGATGGCCATGGCGCACGGCGCCAAGGTCCAGCACGTCGAGCGCGGCGATCAGGCGACGGAGCAACTGCGACGAGGCCAGGGCGCGGACCTCCTGATGGTCGACTATCGCGTCGACATCGCCGCCCTGATCTCGGCCAATGAGAACGAGCGGATCCATGTCCCGGTCGTCGCCTGCGGCGTCGACGCCGACGCGGTGGACGCCGCCAACGCCATCCGCGCCGGGGCCAAGGAATTCATCCCCCTGCCGCCGGAAGCGGACCTGATCGCGGCGGTCCTGTCGGCGGTGGCCGACGACGAGCGCCCGATGATCTCGGCCGACCCGTCGATGAAGCATGTCATCCAGCTGGCCGACCAGGTCGCCCGCTCGGAAGCCTCGATCCTGATCACCGGCGAAAGCGGCGTCGGTAAGGAAGTCATGGCCCGCTACCTGCACTCGGGGTCCAAGCGCGCCGAGCGTCCGTTCATCAGCGTCAACTGCGCGGCCATACCGGACAATCTGTTGGAGTCCGAGCTGTTCGGTCACGAGAAGGGGGCCTTCACCGGCGCCCTGGCCCGCCGCATCGGCAAGTTTGAGGAGGCCGACGGCGGCACCCTGCTGCTGGACGAAATCTCCGAGATGGACGTCCGCCTGCAGGCCAAGCTGCTGCGCGCCATCCAAGAGCGGGTCATCGACCGCGTCGGCGGGACCAAGCCGGTTCCGGTCAACATCCGCATCATCGCCACCTCGAACCGCGACCTGGCCAAGTCGGTCGCCGAGGGCAGCTTCCGCGAAGACCTGCTGTACCGCCTGAACGTCGTGAACCTGCGCCTGCCCGCCCTGCGCGAGCGTCCGGGCGACATCGCCGTGCTGGCCGATCACTTCGTCAAGAAATACGCCGCCGCCAACGGCGTGCCGGTGCGTCCGATCTCGCTGGACGCCAAGCGCGCCCTGACCAGCCACCGCTGGAACGGCAACGTCCGCGAGCTGGAAAACGCCATGCACCGCGCCGTGCTGCTGGCGGTCGGTCCCAAGATCGACGTCGAGGCCATCCGCCTGCCGGACGGCCAGCCCCTGACCGCCGGCGCCTATGGCGCGTCCCCGGCGGACGCCGGTCCGGCGGCCCGCGCGGCCCACGCCGCTGACGTCGTCACCCGCTCGCACGTCGGCCAGACCGTCGCGCAGATGGAAAAGACCCTGATCCTCGACACCCTGTCGCACTGCCTGGGCAACCGCACCCACGCCGCGAACATCCTGGGCATCTCGATCCGGACCCTGCGCAACAAGCTGAACGAATACGCCGACGAGGGCACGTCGATCCCCGCGCCCCAGTCGGGTGTCGCGGCCTCCGGCTACGCAGCCTGATCCATGACCACGGTAACGGACCGCAGAAGCGTCCTGACCGGCCTCGGCGCCATCGGCGTCGTGGGTTGTTCGCAGCCGTCCGCTGAAACAGCGGCGGTGAAGCCGTCGGCGTGGGCGTCTGATCCCGCTGTGATCGAAGCCCTCGACCTGTCCGCGCTGGAAACGGCCAACGGCGGTCGCATCGGTTTCGCGGCGCTGGACACGGCCGCCGGCCGCACGCTCGCATCGCGCGGCGTCGAGCGGTTCGTCTACTGCTCAACCTTCAAGATGTATCTCGCCGCCGCCACCCTGCTGCGCGTGCAGGCGGGGCAGGAGCGGCTGGACCGCGCCGTCCCGATCACTCGCGCCGACATGCTCAACCACGCTCCGACGACGGAGCCTGCCGTCGGCTCGACCCTGACGATCGAGCAATTGATGCAGGGCACGGTCGAGCTCAGCGACAATCCCGCGGCCAACATCCTCATCCGCGAGATGGGCGGCCTCGACGCGCTGCGCGCCTTCTATCGCGGCATCGGCGACGACAGCACCCGCGTGGACCGTCTCGAGCCCGAGATGAATCGTCTGGACGGCGACAAGGACACCATCACGCCGCTCCAGTCCGTGGCCAATATCCGCCGTCTGCTCGTGGACGCCGACACGCCGCTGAGCCCGGCGTCGAAGGCGCTGCTGACCCGCTGGATGATCGACACGCCCACCGGTCCGAACCGCATCAAGGCGGGCGTTCCCGCCGGCTGGACCGTCGCGCACAAGACCGGCACCGGCGGCTATGGCCCGACCAATGATATCGGCGTCCTGACCCCGCCGTCCGGCGAACCCGTCGTGATCGCGGTCTACTATCACGCTGACCGCGCTTCCTCCTCGGAGCAGAACGAGGCGGTCGTCGCCGAAGCGACCCGCCTCGCCCTGAAGGCGCTCGGCCATGACTGATGCCCCGATCATGATGAAGGACGGCTACGCCCGTCCCACCGCCATGGACATGCGCGGCTGGCTGATGCGCGGCGAGGTCATGATGGCCGTCGGCGTGATCGGCGTGATCATGCTGCTGATCCTGCCGATCCCGAAATTCCTGCTGGATCTGCTGCTGGCCTTCTCGCTGGTGTCGTCGGTGCTGATCCTGATGACGGCCGTGATGATGAAGCGGCCGCTCGACTTCGCCATCTTCCCGACGGTGCTGCTGGTCTCGACCCTGTTCCGTCTGGGCCTGAACCTGGCCTCGACACGCCTCATCCTGACCCATGGTCAGGAGGGCCACGCCTCCGCCGGTCAGGTCATCGCCGCCTTCGGCGAGCTGATGATGGGCGGCAATTTCATCATCGGGGTGATCATCTTCGCCATCATTCTGGTGGTGAACTTCGTCGTCATCACCAAGGGCTCGACCCGGATCGCCGAAGTGTCCGCCCGCTTCACCCTGGACTCCATGCCGGGCAAGCAGATGGCCATCGACGCCGACCTGTCGGCGGGCCTGATCACCGAGGACCAGGCCAAGCTGCGCCGCAAGGAGCTGGAGCAGGAATCGACCTTCTTCGGGGCCATGGACGGTGCGTCAAAGTTCGTGCGCGGCGACGCCGTGGCGGGCCTGATCATCACCTTCATCAACGCGATCGGCGGCATCCTGATCGGCGTCATTTCGCACGGCATGCCGGTCGGCGACGCGGCCAACACCTATGTCCAGCTGACCATCGGCGACGGTCTGGTGACCCAGGTCCCGGCCATCATCATCTCGATCGCCGCCGGCTTCCTGGTGTCGAAGGCGGGCGTCGAGGGCACTGCCGACAAGGCCTTCGTCAGCCAGTTGGCGACCAACCCGGTGTCGCTGGGCGTCGTCGCCGGTTCGTCGGCCCTGATCGGCCTGATCCCCGGCATGCCGATCATCCCCTTCATGGCCCTGGCCGCGGGCGCGGGCTTCATGGCCTGGCGTCTGGGCCGCGCCCGGCTCAAGCCCCAGCCGACCGAGGCCGAACTGGCCGAGACCACCAGCGGGCCCAAGGAGGATGTCGAGGAGCCCATCGGCACCGCCCTGACCATCGACGAGGTCAAGATCGAGCTGGGCTATTCCCTGCTGTCGCTGATCAACGATCTGGAGGGCCGCCGTCTGACCGATCAGGTCCGCGCCCTGCGCCGTTCGCTGGCCCAGGAGTACGGCTTCGTCATGCCGTCGGTCCGCATCCTCGACAACATGCGCCTCGGCACCCAGGGCTACGCGATCCGCATCAAGGAGATGGAGGCCGGGGCCGGCGAGGTGCGTCTGGGCTCGTTGATGGCCATGGACCCCGCCGGTCGTCAGGTCGAGCTGCCCGGCGAGCACACGCGCGAGCCCGCCTTCGGCCTGCCCGCCACCTGGATCGACGAAAGCCTGCGCGAGGAGGCCACCTTCCGCGGCTACACCATCGTTGACCCCTCGACGGTGTTGACCACCCACCTGACAGAAATTCTCAAGGAGAACATGGCCGACCTGCTCTCCTACGCCGAGGTCCAGAAGCTGCTGAAGGAGCTGGGCGCGGAAGAGAAGAAGCTGGTCGACGAACTGATTCCCTCGGTCGTCACCGTCACCACGCTCCAGCGTGTGCTCCAATCCCTGCTGCGCGAGAAGGTCTCGATCCGCGATCTGGCCGCCATTCTGGAAGGTCTGGCCGAGGCCGCGCCGCATACCAGCTCGGTCACCACCCTGGTCGAACACGTCCGCGCCCGTCTGGCTCGTCAGCTGTGCTGGCAGCACAAGGGCGACGACGGCGCCCTGCCCATCGTGACCCTGTCGCCCGAGTGGGAGCAGGCCTTCGCCGAAAGCCTGATCGGCCCCGGCGAGGACAAGCAACTGGCCATGGCCCCGTCGCGCCTGCAGGACTTCATCCGCGCTGTCCGCGACGTTTTCGAACGCGCCGCCATGGCGGGCGAGACGGCGGTCCTGCTCACCGGCCCGCAGGTTCGACCTTACGTCCGCTCGATCATCGAACGCTTCCGCGGCCAGACCGTCGTCATGAGCCAGAACGAGGTCCACCCCAAGGCCCGCCTGCGGACCATCGGGTCAGTCTAGGTCAGTTGACCTCGGTCCAGCCGCCCGCCGAGGCGTTGCGCGCGGCGTCGTTCACCGGGCGGGCGATCAGGCCGGATTGGGTGATCCAGACCTCATACCGCGCCCCGTCGGCCATCGGCATATAGGCCGCGCCGCCGTACAGGGTGTCCACAGCGTCAACGTATTTGCGGTACTTCCGCGCCGTGTCCCAGGTGCTGATCTGCCAGGGCAGGCCGTTGTCCGTGTTGGTCACCGTCAACGGATGGACGCTGCGCTCGGCGTTGATTTCCTGCTGGATCGACTGATAGCGACCCGACAGGCGGTCCAGCCGGTATTGGGTGTCCAAGCCTAGCACATTGGCCCACGGCTTCCACTTCAGGACCTGGGCTTCGATCCGCCACTCGTCGCCGTGCAGGGGATAGAGATTGGTCGCCGCAGGCAGGTTTTCGCCTTGGCCGGCCTGGATCACGGTGGCCTCGAAATACTGCGGGCCGAGCTGGCGGGTCGTGATGGTGGCGACGGGACGCTCATAGGTCAGGCGGGAATAGGTCTGGACGTCCAGCGCCAGAAGGGCCGCGGTCGCCGCCAGGGCCATGAAGCCGGCTCCGCCGACCCCGCCCAGCAGGCCGCCGAAGACCTTGCCGCGAAACAGGGCGCCGAGGCCCTTCACCATCAACACCAGCCCGAGCAGTCCCACGACCGCCGGTATAATCCACCACCACCAGACCATTAGAGTCCCTCTCCCCCGATCAAGACCGGATAATCTTTACCCTAAATCCTCAGCACGGCGAGGGTTTCTCCCACGACGCGACTGGACAGGGGGAAAGGTGACGCTAATGCTCCTGTGCGATGAGTTCGGCGTGGCGAGATACGCTTCAGGCCCTGGGCCACTTCCTGCGCACGCCGACCCTGGGTCGCCGCGTCGCGGGTCTGCTGGCGCTCGCCATCCTGCTGCTGCTAGGCAGCAACGTCGCCACCTTCGTGATGATCCAGCGCACCGCGGACTTTAACGAAGAGGTGACCGCGGCCCAGCAGATGCGCCGTCAGACCCGGACCGTCCTGATCAGGCTGATCGACACCGAAACGGGCCAGCGCGGCTACCTGCTGACCGGCAACCCCGAATATCTGCAGATCAATCAGGAGGCGGCGCGAGACCTGCCTGTGATGCTGGATGATCTGGAGGCCTTCGCGCGCGGCGACGCCGACATCGAGCCCAGGGTCGCCCATCTGCGCGAACTGGCCGAGATCAAGGCCACCGAACTGCAGCGCACCATCGACATGGCCCGCACCGGTCGTCTGGGACAGGCCCTGGGCGTCGTCCGCAGCAATGAGGGCAAGGCGACCATGGACGGCTTCCGCGCCGAGGCGGCGGCCATCGATGAGATCCTGGAGACGCGGATGCAATTCCGCACCCGTCAGTCTGAATGGTCCAGCACGGTCACCGTTCTGGCCAATGCTATCGGCGCGCTGCTGATCCTTGGATTTGCGGGCGTCAGCGCATGGCTGATCCGTCGCTACGTCATGGAAATCCAGGAAGCCCGCGATGCGGTCGCCCGAATGAACGCCAGTCTGGAAGCCAAGGTCCGCGAGCGTACCTCGGACCTGACCCGGGCCAATGAGGAAATCCAGCGCTTCGCCTATATCGTCAGCCACGATCTGCGCGCGCCGCTGGTCAATGTCATGGGCTACACCTCCGAACTGGAGCAGGCGGGCAGGGTGGTCGACAAGGCGATCACCGAGGCCGAGAGCAATCGCAAGGTGGATGCGGATGTGGTCACGGCCGTCCGTGAGGACATGCCCGAGGCCATCGGTTTCATCCGCGCCTCGACCGAGAAGATGGACCGGCTGATCAACGCCATCCTCAAGCTGTCCCGCGAAGGCCGCCGCTCGCTGGTGCCGGAACTGCTGGACATGACGGCCATGGTTCAGGGCATCGCCGACAGCGTGAATCACCAGACCGCCGAGGCGAACGCCGAGATCGTGGTCGAGTCCCTGCCGCGTCTGGACAGCGACCGCCTCTCCATCGAGCAGGTGTTCGGCAACCTTATCGACAATGCGGTCAAATATCTCGACCACGACCGGCCCGGCCGGATCGTGGTCTCGGGTGAGGCGGACCATGACTGGGTGATCTATCGCATCGCCGACAACGGCCGTGGCATCGCGCCCCGCGACCATGAGCGCATCTTCGAGCTGTTCCGCCGCTCGGGTCGTCAGGATCGGGCGGGCGAGGGGCTGGGGCTGGCCTTCGTGCGCAACAGCGTTCGCCGCCTCGGCGGAGACATCACGGTGGATTCAGAGCTCGGAAAGGGCTCGACATTCATCCTCAAATTCCCCACACGCCTGATCCTCGCGGACGCCGGAGATTTCTGATGAGCACTTCCGTCAAGATCGTCATGATCGAGGACGACCTCGGTCATGCCAAGCTGATCGAGAAGAACATCCGGCGCGCCAATATCGCCAATGATATCGCGCACTTCGCCGACGGCGGCTCCGCCCTGGACTTCCTGTTCAGCGACGAGGTCCGCGCCAATGGTCCGCTGCTGATCCTTCTGGACCTGAACCTCCCGGATATGTCGGGTACGGACATTCTGGAGCGGGTGAAGGGCGACGAGCGCCTGCGCCGCGCCCCGGTGGTCGTGCTGACCACCACGGACGACAAGGTCGAAATCCAGCGCTGCTACGATCTCGGCTGTAATGTCTACATCACCAAGCCGGTCGACTATGAAAGCTTCGCGGGGGCGATCCGCCAGCTCGGACTGTTCCTGTCCGTGATGCAGGCTCCGGAGATCGAGTGAAGACCGAAGGCGAGGTCATCCGCCTGCTCTATATCGATGACGACCGCGGGCTTTCGCGGTTGGTCGAGAAGGAGCTCGGGCGTCACGGCTATGCCGTCACCTGCGCCCCTGACGGGGACGCGGGGCTGGACGTCCTCGCCGCCCAGGCGGGCCATTTCGACGCTGTCGCGCTGGATCACTACATGCCCGGCCGCGAAGGTCTGGACGTGCTGCCGGACATCATCACCCTGAACGACCCGCCGCCGGTGGTCTATGTCACCGGGGCGCAGGAGGGCCGCATCGCCGTCGCCGCCCTGCGCGCGGGCGCCGCCGACTACGTCATCAAGGACGTGTCCGAGGACTTCACCGCCCTGCTGCGCAACGCCATCGAGGACGCCATCCAGCGTCGTCGCCTGCAGCGCGAGCACCTCGAGGCCCAAGAGCAGGTCCGCCTGGCCCGCGACCGCGCCGAGGCCATGCTGCGCGAGGTCAATCACCGGGTGGGCAACTCGCTGCAGCTGGTGTCCAGCTTCATGTCCCTGCAACTGCGCCACCTCGCCGACGAGGGCGCCCGCGACGCCCTGCGCGAGTCGCAGGCGCGCATCGAGGCCGTCGCCCATGTGCACCGCCGCCTCTACACCTCGGGCGACATGTCCTCGGTCGAGATGGACGAGTATCTGCGCGGCCTGATCGACGAACTGTCCAAGTCGCTGGGCCCGGACAAGGGCTCGCCCACCCTGACGCTGGAGGTCGAGCCCCTGCGCGTCTCGACCGACCAGGCCGTCTCCCTGGGCGTGGTGGTCACCGAACTGGTCACCAATGCGGTCAAGTACGCCTACGCCCCCGGCCAGGGCGGTGAGATCCGCGTCATCCTGCGCACCGACAGCGACGGCCGCGCCCTGCTGACGGTCGAGGACGACGGTCCGGGCATGGGCGACGGCTCGCCCAAGGGCACCGGTCTGGGCGGAAAGATCATCTCGGCCATGGCCTCGGGCCTGCGCTCGGTGGTCGAGTTCGATCAGGCGCACAAGGGCGTGCGCGCCCGTCTGGCCTTCGACCTCTGACCATGGCCAACGCCCTGCAGTTCGGCGTCGCCCAATCAGGGCTGGACTATGTCCTGCGCCCCACCGCCTTCGGCCTGGTCTTCCATGACGGCAAGCTGGCCTGCGTCCGCGTCGACCGCGGCGAGGGCAGCTACTACGACCTGCCCGGCGGGGCCGTGGATGGCGACGAGACCGAGGAACAGGCCCTCATCCGCGAGTTCGTCGAGGAGACGGGCATGACCGTCCGCCCCTTCGCCCGCATCGCCGAGGCCTCGCAGTATTTCCTCAAGTCCACCGGCGAACCGCTGAACAACAGCGGCGGCTTCTGGATCGCCGAACAGGTCTCGCTAGATCCCTCCGCCAAGGTCGAGGCCGATCATGAGCTGGTCTGGCTGCATCCGCACACGGCCCTGAACGAGCTGCGCCACGACGCCCACGCCTGGGCGGTCGCCGCCTGGCTGCGCCGCTAGACCGAAATCGGCTCGATCAGACGCAGTCCAGCCGGGCTCAGACTTCGGTCCAACTTATTGGGCTGACCGCCCGTACGATCGCGAACACATTGACGCGGAAGGGAACACTCGTCTCCCGCCCTCGTTCTCCTGTCCGAAGCGCCGCCTTCCCCCGGCGCCCTCTCAAGGAGACTGAAATGCCCGATCAGGATCGCATCGAAGGCGCCGCCAAGAACCTCGGCGGCAAGGCCAAGGAATTCGCCGGCAAGGTCACCGGCGACGAAAAGCTGAAAGCCGAAGGCAAGGCCGACCAGGTCGAAGGCAAGGTCCAGAATGCCGTCGGCGGCCTCAAGGACACCCTTCGCGGCGACAAGCGCAACTAGGCCTTTTTCGCCTCACATCTCACGCGCCGCGCTCCCTTGGGAGCGCGGCGTCGTCATGTCAGGATCAGCGCGTCGCCACGCGGCAGCGGCCCATCCACTGGTTCTGCCTCTCATGGCTCATCGGTCGGTCGCAGGGCTCGTCGCGGGGCTCGGTCCGTTCACTTGGTTGGCCTCCGGCGCCCGCTCGACGGAGGCCTCGTCGCCGAAGACCCCGGTTAAGGAGCGGCCGAAGCCGCTCTCGGACCTCTGGGTCACCATTCGGCAGTTTTCCTGTGGCCGGGACGGAGAGGCGGGCTCGGATCGCTCCGCCATCGACGCCCGCGCCACCGCCAACCGGTTGCGCGCCGCCCTGCGGCAGGCCTCGTCGCCGTTGGCCCCGCGGCGCAGCCGCTCCCACCGCGCCGGATCGGTCAGCGCCCAGCCCGGCTCCTCCGCCCCAACTATCGACCGCCGCAGGCGCGGGGCGGGTCAACCCATTCAGCTGCACATTGAACGGAACTCGGCCCTGAGGCGGAGCGGGGGCCTGCGTCGGCGCGGTCGCCGGGTCTTGGGTCAGCAGGGCGATCAGCAGCATCAGCATGGGCGGTTCCTCCGCCCATCATCCTGCTTTCAAATAACGCTGGTGTCGGCTTGCGACTCCTGACGGCGTCTCAGTCCGAGCGGCCGCCCAGATTGATCCGCAGGCCTTCTTCCCGCACCTCCTGGCCGCCGACCGTGCACTCTTCGCGATAGGTCATGCCGCCGCCCTCGCGATTGCGGACGGGGCGGGTGTTGCAGGTCCGGTCGCGCAGGTCTGGCCCGGCGGGCACGCTGCGCGCCTGGGCGCCGCACTGCATGCCGTAGCGGTCGCCCGCCGCCTCCTGGCGGCAGTTGTCCACCGAGGCGGTCGGCCGCAGGCCTGCGGGCAGGGCGTCGCCCAGATTGGCGGCCAGGGCGAAGCGCACCCGGTTCTGGCAGGCGTCCATCGATTCCGAGGCGTTGCGGATCAGCGGACTGCACTCCGACCGCTCGTAGCCGAACGGATCCGTCTTCGCCCAGTCGGGGATGGTCGGGACCTCCGCGGGTGCGGCGACCGGCGCGGGCTCCACCGGCGTGGACCAGACGACCTGACCGGTCGTGGCCTGTTGCAGCATCAGGGCGGAAAGCACGGCGGCGGTCAGCATGGGGAACCCTCCGGATGTGTCGCGGTCACGCTAGCCTACTTGGCCAGCGCCCGCATCGCCTTTTCCAGCCCTTCCAGCGTCAGCGGATACATCCGCTCGTCGATCACCTCGCGGATCAGCCCGACCGAGGCGGAGTAGTTCCAGTACCGCTCCGGCGAGGGGTTCAGCCAAGCGACCTTATCCCACTGCTGCGTGGCCCGCTTCAGCCAGACCGCGCCGGCCTCCTCGTTCCAGTGCTCGACCGAACCGCCGGGCATGGTGATCTCATAGGGGCTCATGGTGGCGTCGCCGACGAAGATGGCGCGCCAGTCGGCGGGGTATTTGTTCAGCACGTCCCAGGTGTCGATCTTCTCGGTGTGCCGACGCCGGTTGTCCTTCCACACACCCTCGTAGAGGCAGTTGTGGAAGTAGAAGAATTCCAGGTGCTTGAACTCGGTCTTGGCCGCCGAGAACAGCTCCTCGCACATTTTCACATGGGCATCCATCGAGCCGCCGATGTCGAGGAACAGCAGCACCTTGATCGTGTTGCGCCGCTCGGGCCGCATGTGGATGTCCAGCCAGCCCTGACGCGCCGTGCCGTCGATGGTGGCGTCCATGTCCAGCTCGTCCGCCGCTCCCTGCCGGGCGAAGCGGCGCAGGCGGCGCAGGGCCACCTTGATGTTGCGGGTGCCCAGTTCGACCTGGTCATCCAGGTTCCGGTACTCGCGCTTCTCCCAGACCTTCACCGCCCGGCCGTGCTTCCCCGGCCCGCCGATCCGCACGCCCTCGGGATTGTAGCCGCCATGCCCGAAGGGGCTGGTGCCGCCGGTCCCGACCCATTTGCTGCCGCCCTCGTGGCGACCCTTCTGTTCCTCCAGACGCTCTTTCAGCGTCTCCATCAGCTTCTCGAACCCGCCCATGGCCTCGATGGCGGCCTTCTCCTCGTCGCTGAGGAATTTCTCATTCAGCAGCCGCAGCCAGTCCTCGGGCAGGTTGGTCGTCAGGTCCTCGCCCGCGCCCACCGTCTCGATGCCCGCGAACACCTTGCCAAACACCTGATCGAACCGGTCGTAGTGCTTCTCGTCCTTGACCAGAACGGCGCGCGACAGGTGGTAGAAATCATCCACCCGGCCCGAGGCCACGCCCTTGTCCATGGCCTCCATCAGATGGAGCCATTCCTTCATCGACACCGGAACCTTGGCGTCGCGCAAAGCTGTGAAGAAGGGCAGGAGCATGGGGGCAGACTAGGCCGTCTTCCGGTCCGGGAACAGGTGCGCGAACTAAAGCGGTCAGCGCGCGGCCTGGAAGATCTCCCAGCCGCCGGGGATCGACACCGCGAAGGCGAGTGTGCCCATCTTGGTCGCCTCGGGAGACTGGGCGTCACCGGTGGCCCGGGCCTTGAACGTCCAACCGTCGATGTTGCGCAGGACCACCACGGTCCGGCGGGTCTGTCCCTGAATTTCGGCGTCGAAAGCGGCGATCAGCGGCTCTTCCTGGCCCTGCAGCGAAACAACCGGGAACTCCCCTTCGACGGGGACCACATTCTGCCAGCTCCGATGAATGTCAGCCACGGCGGACGAGATCATATCGTCGGCCGGGTAGGCCTGCGGGTAACGGGTCGCGAACATGCTGATGAAGGTGGTCTCCCACCACGAGGCGCAACTGACGTCGTCCCCATGCGGCGGCCCGCCCTCGACGACGGGGTAGAAGGATATCGAGTCTCGCTGATCGCCGGTCGCGAACACGCAGACCATGCCGCTTCCGGTATGCTTGGCCTGCGGAACTTCGGTGGTCGTCACGTTGACGAAGAAGGCCCCGGCGTCGCTCCGTGCGATGACGTCGTCCGCATGCGCCTTGGCGGCGGCGATCTGCTCGGCAGTGGGGGGCGCATCCTGCGCGGCGACAGGCGCGGCGAACGCGAGCGCCGCCAGCAGGGCAAAAATCCGGATCATCGCCATCCCCCTTGGTTGAACGGCGATCAAGCCATGCCGTTCGGCCCGCGTCTATCCGCGTCGCAGAATGAACTCGTCGTCCAGCCAGCTTCCGACCGGATACTGATACTCGCCGGCCTTCTCGAAGCCGTAGGCGGCGTACAGCTTCTGGGCCTTCAGATTGCCGCTCCAGACGCCGATCCACAGCGGGCCGTCGGTATTGGCCTCCATCCACTCAAGCGACAAAGCCAGCAGCTTGGTGCCCAGGCCCAGCCCCTGCGCGGCCTTCGACACATACAGCCGCCGCAGTTCGGCGTGGCTGGCCTTGCCGTCGGGATGCGGCAGGGTGTTCGGCCCGGTATTAGCGAAGGCCAGCAGTTCGCCGTCCCGTTCGGCCACCCACCAGGCCGCGCCGGGCTCGGCCAGCTTGGTGCGGATCGTGTCGGCGTTGAAGCTGGCGTCCAGGAAGGCCGTCAGATCGGCCTCGGGGTAGGGGATCCCGAACCCGGTCACGAAGGTGTCTATGAAGGTCTCGCGCCCCAGGTCGGCAAGCGCTTGCGCATCAGCATCGCGGGCGGGACGGATCAGGGCGTCGGTCATGCCTTCGCCTTAGCGGGGGAAGACGTCCGGCGCGAGTGCGTCGGAGCCCGGAATCCGCGCTCGCGTGATCGTGCTGTTGCGGGAAGGTTGTCTCGGCGCGCGCGGGCGGTTACGACCTAAAAGGGCAGGGCCGCTCGGCGGTCACCCATGTACAGGCCTTGGGGGAGGAATAAGGACAGTTCGCCAGAGGCTTACGTCCGTACATCATGCCCTTCGCCGCGAGAGACTCATCCTTGGTCGACACCCCCGCGTCCGCGCAATCCGAGCCCGCCCCGTCCGCTGAACGCGTGCGGGCGACGCTGGTGGCCGTGCGTCCGGGCGCCATCATCCTGACGCGGCATGGCGAACCGGCCCTGTCGCGCAAATGCATGCTGACGTCGGACCAGTACCGCGACTGGTGGGCGAAATATGAGGTTGGCGGCCTGCGCGCCGGCCAGACCCCGCCGCCCGAGCTTCTGGCCGCCGCCGAGGGCGCGGGCGCCATCTACGCCTCCACCCGTCCGCGCGCGCAGGAAACCGCCGCCGCCGCCGCCGCGGGCAAGGAGGTCCTGACCGACGCCCTGTTCATCGAGGCGCCGCTGCCGCCGCCGCACTTCCCCTCCTGGTTCAAGCTGCCGCCGAAATACTGGGGCGCCGTCGCCCGCTTCTGGTGGCACGCCTTCAACCACCACGAAGGGCAGGAGACCCGGGTCGAGGCCGAGGCCCGCGCCGAACAGGCCGCCCAGGTGCTCATCGGCCGCGCGTCCTCGGGTGAGGACGTGCTGGTCCTCGCCCACGGCTACTTCAACCACATGGTCGGCAAGCGGCTGAAGGCCGACGGCTGGAAGCTCGTGCACAACCAGGGCTTCCGCTACTGGTCCCAGCGCCGATACGAGAAGCGCTGACCTCGCGACGGAGCAAGCCATGATCCGGCGATCCCTGCTGTCCTGCCTGCTCGGCCTGACCCTTCTGTTCGGCGCTGTCCCCGCCATCGCCCAGGACGCCGCCGAGGCGCCTGTCCGCGTCGCCCTCGTCACCGATCTGGGAACCATCGTCGTCGAGACCGATCCCCGCGCGCCCCAGACTTCGGCCAATTTCCTGCGCTACGTCGATCAGCGCCGCCTCGACGGCCTGACCTTCTACCGGGGCATGCAGCTTGGGCCGGACGCCGGTCTGGTGCAGGGCGGGGCCAGCGGCGCGCGCAGCGTCGTCCTGCCCCCGGTCGCCCATGAGCCGACCAGCCAGACGGGCCTGACCCACACCGACGGCGCCCTCTCCATGGCCCAGAGCGAGCCTGGCACGGCGACCGCCGACTTCTTCATCGTCGTCGGCAACCTGACCTCTCTGGACGCGGGCAAGACCACTCCCGACGATCCGGGGTTCGCCGTCTTCGGCCGCGTCATTGAGGGCATGGACGTGGTCCGCGCCATGCTGGCCGCGCCCAAGTCCGAGACCGAGGGCGACGACTACATGCGTGGCCAGATGCTGGAGCCCCGGGTGAAGATCATCTCGGCCCGTCGGGTGGAAGTCCCCGCCGCCTGACGGCTCAGGCGGCCTCGGTCGCCGTCTTCGCCTTGTCAATCAGGGTGGTCACGCTGCTCAGCAGGTCCGTGAATGCGCCCAGTCGGGTGACGATGTCCGCCTCGTCCTGACGCGCCTTGTCCACCGTGTCCTTGGCGTCCTTCGCCGCCTTGAACGCCGCCTCGACGTCCGGACCGGTCTCGCCCAGCCAGGCGTTGGCGGCCCGCAGCATCTGGGTGTGCAGCCCGTCCAGATTGGCGTTCACGGCCTTCAGTTGCGTCAGGTCGCCATTGCAGGCCCTGCGGTCCGCCTTGCGGGCGTTCCAGGCGTCGGAATAGGCCTGGGCGGCGACCGCGAACCGGTCTTCGTGGGTGCTGCTCATTGGCCGGCCTCCTTCGTTGCGGGGATCAGGGCGGTGATCTCGCCGATGGCCCGGTTCAGGTCGGCAATGTCGGCGCCGCCGACGGTCTCGAAATCGGCATGGGCCGCTTCCAGCTTGGCCAGGGCGTTCAGGATGGCGTCATAGCGCGCCGCCTGCAGTCGAACCCGGTCATTGGCCTGCCCGCGCACATAGGCCTGCAAGGCGCCGCGCGCCCTCAGGTCGGTGGCCAGAACCTGCTCGGCCTCGGGCGCCATGGTGACTCCCAGATCGGTCGCCATTTGCGCCAGCAGCGGCGAGCGCGAGATCAGGCCCGCCGCATACAGGGCCTCGATGGTCGCGCCCTCCTGCTCGGCGAAGCTGCCGGACAGGGCGTCGAACAGCCGCACCTCTGCCCCCAGCGAGGTGCGAAGCAGCACGACCGCCGCGCGGATGCGGGCGCTGCCGTCGCGCAGCCGCGTCCTCTGCCGGTCCCGCGCCAGCAGGCCGGCGCCCATGCTGATCCCCTGGCCCAGTGGCGCGTTGACCAGCGTCCCGGCGCCCGGGTCGATCACATCGGCATAGGCGTTGACGCTGCGGGTCAGCCGCCCGACGACGGTCTCCATCGCGCCCTCGGCGTTATACTGCGCCTCCTGCCCCAGCGCCCGATAGGCGTCTGCCAGCGCCGTCAGCGCCTCGGCCCGCAGGTTGATCGCCCGGATCAGCTTGCCGACCTCCTGCGCATTGGCGTCGCTCTGCTCCATCGGCTCGCACTGGGTCGGGTCGGGCAGTTCGACGCAGGTCTCCCAGGTGGTGGTGAAGGCCATCAGCTCTTCCTGTCGGTCCAGCCGTCCCGACAGGTCCCGTACTTCCTGGGCCGCCAGATCAGAAGCCGTCGCCCCGCTCTGGGCCAGTTGAACCGCCTGGGTGCGGGGCACTGCGGCGCAGGCGCCCAAAGCAGCGCACAGCCCGATGATCAGCACCCTGTCCATGAACGACCCCCGTTATCCGCGAACGCAGGTGGTGTATCTCGTAACGAGGGTATGTGGAACGGGCTTTCGACGGATTGCGGTGGCCCGGTGCGCTGACTAAGGAAGAGGTTCGTTCCTGGAAGCCCGATGACCGAAACCTCGATCCCCGCCGACCTCAGCTTTGAAGACGCCCTCCAGCGTCTGGAACAGATCGTCCAGAAGCTGGAATCCGGTCAGGCCCCGCTCGAGGAATCGATCGCCCTGTACGAGGAGGGCGCGCGCCTGAAGGCGCACTGCGAGGCCCGGCTCAAGGCCGCCCAGCTGCGCGTCGAGAAGATCGTCGTCGGCCCCGACGGCCAGCCGCGCGGCGCCGAGCCCGCGTCGTTCGACTGATGGCCGGTTCCGCCGAAACCATCGGCTTCGACGACTTCATGAAGGTCGACATCCGGGTGGGCCAGGTCCTCAAGGCCGAGCCCTTCCCGGAGGCGCGCAAGCCCGCCTACAAGCTGACCATCGACTTCGGTCCCGAGATCGGGATCAAGAAATCCTCGGCCCAGATCACCGTCCACTACACGCTGGAACAGCTCGAGGGCCGCAAGGTCGCCGCGGTGGTCAACTTCCCGCCGCGCCAGATCGGCCCGGTCATGTCCGAGGTCCTGACCCTCGGCTTCCCCGACGAGAACGGCGCCGTGGTGCTGGTCGGGTTGGATCGCGAAGTCCCCGTGGGCGGGAGGCTGTTTTGACCTCCATTCCGCACGCCGCCAATTCGCCGGAGCAGGGCGTCATCGATCGCGTGGCCGAGATCGCCGATCTGGTCACCGTCGCCCTCGACGAGCTCCTGCCCCGTGCCGAGGGCCCCGAGTCCCGCCTGACCGAGGCCATGCGCTATGCGGCGCTGGGACCGGGCAAGCGGCTGCGCCCCTTCTTCGCCCTTGAGGCCGCGACCCTGTTCGATATCGAGGAACGCCCCGTCCTGCGCGCCGCCTGCGCCCTGGAGTGCGTCCACGCCTACAGCCTGGTCCACGACGACCTTCCGGCCATGGACAATGACGACATGCGCCGGGGCCGCCCCACGGTGCACATCGCCTATGACGAGGCCACGGCCATCCTCGCCGGCGACGCGCTGCAGACGGCGGCCTTCGACATCATTCTGCACGAGGACACCCACGACGATCCCGCCGTCCGCTGCGAGCTGGCGGCGCGGCTGTCGATGGCGTCCGGCGCGCGCGGCATGGCCGGCGGCCAGATGATCGACCTGCTGGGCGTCCGCGACGACCTCGGCGGCGTGGCCCGCATGCAGCGGCTCAAGACCGGCGCCCTGTTCACCTTCGCCTTCGAGATCCCGCTGATCATCGCCGGCGCCCGCGAGGTCCACCGTCAGGCCCTGACCAGCTTCGCTCACGACATCGGTCTGGCCTACCAGATCGTCGACGACCTGCTCGACGCCGAAGGCGACGAGGACATCCTCGGCAAGGCCGCCGGCAAGGACGCCGCCCAGGGCAAGACCAATTTCGTCACCCTGCTGGGCGTCGACCAGGCGCGGCACAGGGTCGCGCACCTCGCCGACCAGGCCCGCGCCCATCTGGACGTCTTCGGCCCCGACGCGGATATCCTCAAGGCCAGCGTGGACTTTGTGCTTCAGCGCCGGAGCTGAACCTTGGCGCTCAACACCTCCATCCCGGCGCGTATTCTGCGGGTGAACCACGGGGGTGAGCACGGCGCCATCAGTATATACAGCGTCCAGATTGTTGCCGCCCGTTTGCGCGCGCCTGACCTGCTGCCCTTCCTTCAGGAAGCGTTGGAGCACGAGCGGTCGCATCGCCGCCGCTTCCGCGAACTGATGCCGACCCGTGACGGCAAGCCATGCCGGATGATGTGGATATGGGGTGTCCGCGGTGCGGTTCTTGGGCTGGTGACAGCGGCATTAGGGCGGGAAGCCATCCTCGCCTGCACCGAGGCCGTCGAGACAACAGTGCACAAACATCTCGACGATCAGATTCGATGGGCCGAGCCGCGCGACTCGGAGATGTACCGCGTCATCTCGGATATCCGGCTGGAGGAGGCAGCTCACATCGATTGGGCTTTAGCAAACCGGCGCGGTCGGGGATTTCAATGGCTGGAACAACTGATCAGCGCCGCGACGGCGACCCTGATCTGGATTTCCACTCGAGGCGATTCCGCCCGGCTGGGGCGTGAACTTGCCGTGGCGTGACCCGAAATCCAGAACCCACAGTGACAACATGGGCTCTCGCCGTGGGACTTTCCGCGCGCTAGATGCACCGTTCCTGCACGGATTTTTCAGACCGCATCGACCTGAACCGCAGCGAAATGCTCTACTGCGTGTTGGAAGATCAAAGGCCCAGGTACGAATTCCCCGAATGCCCGACACCCCTCTGCTCGATCAGGTGAAGTTCCCCGCCGATATGCGGGACTTCGACATCGCCCAGCTGAAGCAGCTGGCCGACGAGGTGCGCACCGAGACCATCGACGCTGTCTCGGTCACCGGCGGCCACCTCGGCGCCGGCCTGGGCGTGGTCGAGCTGACCGTCGCCCTGCACCACGTCTTCGAGACGCCCAGGGACATCCTGATCTGGGACGTCGGTCACCAGTGCTATCCGCACAAGATCATCACCGGCCGTCGCGACCGCATCCGCACCCTGCGTCAGGGCGGCGGCCTGTCGGGCTTCACCAAACGCGCCGAGAGCGAATACGACCCGTTCGGCGCGGCCCACGCCTCGACCTCGATCAGCGCCGCCCTCGGCTTCGCCGCCGCCCGCGACCAGAAGGGCGAGAGCAACCGCGTGGTCGCCGTCATCGGCGACGGCTCCATCTCCGCGGGCATGGCCTATGAGGCCATGAACAACGCCGTCGAGGCCACCAACGGCCAGCTGATGGTGATCCTGAACGACAACGACATGTCCATCGCCCCGCCGGTGGGCGGGATGAGCGCCTATCTGGCCCGTCAGGTCTCGGGCGGCGCCTATCGTCAGGTCCGCAATATCGGCAAGAAATTCGTCGAGCACATGCCGCGCCCGTTCCGCAACGCCGCGCGCAAGGCCGAGGAATACGCCCGCGGAATGGTCGTCGGCGGCACCTTCTTCGAGGAGCTGGGCTTCTACTACGTCGGTCCCATCGACGGGCACGACATGGACAACCTGGTCCCCATCCTGAAGAACGCGGCGGCCATCACCGACCGCCCGGTGCTGGTCCACGTCGTCACCCAGAAGGGCAAGGGCTACGCCCCCGCCGAAAGCAGCAACGACAAGCTGCACGCCGTGACCAAGTTCGACGTCGTCTCGGGCAAGCAGTCCAAGGCCGTCTCCAACGCCCCCAGCTACACCAAGGTCTTCGGGACCGAGCTGATCAAGCGGGCCGAGCGCGATCCGACCGTCGTCGCCATCACCGCCGCCATGCCGTCCGGCACCGGGCTGGACCTGTTCGGCGCCGCCTTCCCGAACCGCACCTATGACGTCGGCATCGCTGAGCAGCACGCCGTCACCTTCGCCGCCGGTCTGGCCGCCGACGGGATGAAGCCGGTCTGCGCCATCTATTCGACCTTCCTCCAGCGCGGCTACGACCAGGTCGTCCACGACGTCGCCATCCAGTCCCTGCCGGTCCGCTTCGCCATGGACCGCGCCGGTCTGGTCGGCGCCGACGGCTCGACCCACGCCGGTTCCTTCGACATCGGCTTCATGGGCGCGCTTCCGGGCATGGTCCTGATGGCCGCCTCGGACGAGGCCGAACTGGCCGCCATGATCGCCACCAGCCTCGAGATCGACGACCGCCCCTCGGCCTTCCGCTATCCGCGCGGCGACGGCGTTGGCGTCGAGATCCCGGAACTGGCCGCTCCGCTGCAGATCGGCAAGGGCCGCGTCGTCCGCGAGGGCACGACCGTCGCCATCCTCTCGCTGGGCACCCGCCTGCAGGAATCGCTCAAGGCCGCCGATGCGCTCGCCGCGCGCGGCGTCTCGGCCACCGTCGCCGACGCCCGCTTCGCCAAGCCGCTGGACGAGGAGCTGATCCTGCGTCTGGCCCGTGAGCATGAGTGCCTGATCACGGTCGAGGAGGGCGCCATGGGCGGCTTCGGCGGCTTCGTGCTCCAGATGCTGGCCGAGAAAGGCGCGCTCGACGCCGGCCTCAAGATCCGCACCCTGCACCTGCCCGACGTCTTCCAGGATCAGGACAGCCCGGTCGCCCAGTACAATCAGGCCGGTCTCAACGCCGACCACATCGCCGCCGCCGCGCTTCAGGCGCTGGGCGTCGAGGCCAGCCGCGCCGTTCGCGCCTAGGACGCCCTGACAGGCAACCGGATCGACCCTCGCCCCGTTCTGCTGCGGACCGGGGGCGCTGTTGATCCGGAGCGCCGTCATGAAGTTCATCCTGCCAGTCGTCCTCGCCCTCGCCGCCGGGCCCGCCTTCGCGCAGGAGGCGGCGGAGAGGCCCGCGCCCGAACCCCTGCAGATCTTCCGCGACGGCGACGCGGCCATGAGCTGCGTCCAGATTTCCGACGAGGCCGCCGCGCTCAGTCAGGAATTCGGCGGCGAACAGGGCGGCGGCGTTTTCAGCTCGGTGGTCAATGTCGGTCGCGCGGGCGCCTCCATGCTGATCCCTGGCGCCGGTCTGGCTATCGCCGGGGCCGACGCCCTGACCCGGCCCGACCGCGAACGCCGCGAGGCGCGCGAACAGGCCCTCGAACAGCGCTGGTACTATCTCAACGGCCTCTACACCGGCCTGCGCTGCAACCAGCCGCAGGCTGCGGTCTCGGCCCCGGCGGCTCCGGCGCCCGCGCCCGGTCCTGCCCCTGCGGTGGTCATTCCTCCTCCCGCGCGCCCTTGAACTTGCGAACCGTTCGCAATATCTCCGACCCAGTCCTTTATCGACCCGGAGACGGTCATGTCCGCTGAACCCCCGCGCCCCTTCGACTGGAACGGCGACAGCGGCGACCGCTGGGTCGAGAACCAGGTCCGGCTGGACCGCATGCTCGCCGCCTATGGCGACGCCCTGCGCGACGCGGCCCAGGCTCAGCCGGGCGAGCGGGTTCTGGATGTCGGCTGCGGCGCGGGCGTGACCACCCTCGATCTCGCGCCCCTCGTTGCGCCGGACGGCCGGGTCACCGGCGTCGACATCTCCGGCGCCCTGATCCGTCGGGCGCGCGAGATCGCGGGTGAACAGGAACTGCCGGTCAAATTCCTGCTGGCTGACGCCGCCGCCGGGCGGTTCGACCCGATCCACGACCTGATCGTCTCGCGCTTCGGCGTCATGTTCTTCGATGAACCCGTGGCCGCCTTCCGCAACCTGCGCACGGCGTTGAAGCCGGACGGCCGCATGGCCTTCGTCTGCTGGCGCGGGGCAGGGGAGAACGACTGGACCCGCCTGCCGATGACCGCCATCCGCGGCATCGTCCCACCGCCCCCGCCCGCCGATCCCGAGGCGCCCGGCCCCTTCTCCTTCGGCGATCCGGCCCGGGTTGAGCGCATCCTGACCGAGGCGGGCTTCACCGAAATCCGCATCGTCGCCGTGGACGAACCGGTCCTCTTCGGCGTCGGCCCGACCCCGGACCAGGCGGTCGAGGACGCCGTCGCCAACGCCGTCAAGGTCGGCCCCCTCGAACGCGTCCTGAAGACCGTCTCCGACGACACCCGCACCCGCGCCATCGCCGCGGTCCGCGCCGCCTACCGCGCCCGCCTCACCCCCGGTGGCGTCGTCATCTCCGGCGCCGCCTGGATGGTGACGGCGCGGAACGGATAGCCACACCCCTCGAGTGCAGGGGGCCTCGAGGGCAGGGATGGATCCTGCCCGCGTGCTCGCCGCGCGCTCGAGGAGCGGGCCGATGACGACCCTGATCGTTACGTCCGCCCCGCGTCGGTCGTCAGCAATGGCGTCGGCGGATGATCCGGTAAGGCCATGAGTACAGGGCCACCAGCCGGAGGAGCGTGTGGAAAACGGCCACGCGGGACGTCGATCTCGTCGAAACGGTAACAACTAACTCAAACACCGGGCGAGCCCCCGGCGTCCCGCGCCCTTCCCACCCTCGCCGGATCACACCGGTGGGGACGAACCCGCACGCCCCCTCTCCCCAGAGGAGAGGGACGCCCGACGCCCCACACCCCAACACCCCACGCTCCACCAGCCACGCTTCCCCGAATCCCGCCCCGGCGCAGCGACCGTTCGCCACGCTCGCCCTGCGGAGAAACAAACGTGCATATTTTCAATGATCTAAACCAATCTCACGCCGCCTTGACCTGCGGGGGGCTCACCTATAGGTTCCGCGCCGAATTCAGACCCCCTCCGGCGTTCGTCCACAGGCGGATCAAGGAGTGCTGAGGCCGCCATGTCCCTACCACCGGAATCGCGCGAAGAGGCGATCGCTCGTCTCACCAAGAGCGCATCCGAACTGGAGACGCGGAATGCTCCGCCGACCTCTTCGGAGATCGCGGGCATGGCTGTGGCCAATCAGGCCTGGAAGATCGTCGCCGACCTGTTCGGGGGCGTTTTCCTGGGTCTGGCGGCGGGGTTCGGGGCGGACTGGCTCTTCGGGACCAGGCCCTGGGGGATTATCGGCGGAGTCCTTCTGGGCTTCGCCTTGTCGATTTACATGGCGCGTCGCACAGCCAACCGGCTGATGGCGCAGGCGAAGGCGGCCGGGGTGGAACCCAAATCCATCCCGTTCGACGATGAAGACGAGGAGCGATAGGCCTTGGCCGATCCGATTCACCAGTTCCAGATCGTTAAGGTCGTCGACCTGCCCGACGTCACCCTTCCGCTTGTCGGGACGGTGGATCTGGCGATCACGAATTCGCACATCGCCATGACCCTCGCCTTCGTGCTGGTCGTCGGCTTCCTGACGCTGGTCACCTCGAACGCCAAGGTCGTTCCGGGCCGTATGCAGGCCGCCGGCGAGCAGCTGTTCGGTCTGGTCAACGGCGTGACCGACTCGATCATCGGCCACGAGGGCCGCAAATATTTCCCGTTCGTCTTCACCCTGTTCATGCTGATCCTCGGCATGAACCTGCTGGGCATGTTCCTGACCTTCACCGCCACCTCGCAGCTGGCGGTCACCGGCACCTTCGCCCTGCTGACCATCCTGCTGGTCATCGGCATCGGTTTCGCCAAGCACGGCCTGGGCTTCTTCGCCCTGTTCTGGCCGACCAGCGCGCCGTTCGCCATTCGCCCGGTCGTCGGCCTGATCGAGTTCCTGTCCTTCCTGCTGCGCCCGATCACCCTCGCGCTTCGTCTGTTCGGCAACATGCTGGGCGGCCACATCGCGCTGAAGATCTTCGCCGGCTTCGTCGTCTCGATGGGCGCGCTGGCCGCCGCGGGCGGTCTGGGCCTGCTGGGTCTGCCGGTCGCCGCCCTGTCGCTGGGCATGGTCATCGGCCTGACCGCGCTCGAGTTCCTCGTGGCCTTCCTGCAGGCCTTCGTCTTCGCCGTTCTGGCCAGCATCTATCTCAACGATGTGGTCAACCTGGGCCACGGCCACTAAAAGCCCGCCCAGCCTTCCTTCCAAACCAACCCTGACTGAATAGGACACTCATCATGGAAGCCGAATCCTTCAAGTACTTCGGTATCGGCCTGGCCACCCTGGGCATGCTCGGCGCCGGCATCGGCGTGGGCAACATCTTCGGCCAATTCCTGGCCGGCGCCCTGCGCAACCCGTCGGCCGCCGCCTCGCAAGTCGGCAACCTGTTCGTCGGCGCCGCCCTGGTCGAAGCCCTGGGCATCCTGGCCTTCGTTCTGGGCATCCTGGCCTGGCTGGGCTGATCCAGCGATCACGCTGAAAACGACGGCGTGAACAGGCTGCTCAGCCTGTTCCGCCGTCGTCGCCTTTTCCAGACCGAACGGACTTCCGATGGCCACCACCCCGACTGACCCCCACGCCGGCGCTCACGCGACGACCGAGGCCGAAGGCCACGGCGGCGGAGGCGGCCTGCCGCAGTTCGAAACCCAGCACTGGTTCGGGCAGATCGCCTACCTGCTGGTCCTGTTCCTCGTCCTCTACCTGCTGATCAGCAAGGTCTTCGCGCCGCGCATCCGCCGCGTGATGGACGAACGGGCTGAAACCATTTCCGGCGCCGTCGCGACCGCCCGTCAGGTGCAGGCCGAGGCCGCCGAGCAGGCTGAAGCCGCCAAGGCCGATGTCGCCCGCGCCCGCGCTGAATCGCGCGCCACCGCCCAGGCCGCCGCGACCCGCATCGCCGAGGAAGCCGCCGCCCGCAAGGCGACCGAGGAAGCCGCCGTCTCGGCCCGTATCGCCGAGGCCGAAAGCGCCATCGCCAAGACCCGTGACGCCGCCATGCAGAATGTCGGCACGATCGCCAACGACACCGCCTCGGCCATCGTCGAGCGCCTGACCGGCAAGGCCCCCACGGCCGCCGAGGTCGCCGCCGCCGTCAAGGGAGCCGCCTGATATGCCCGCCTTCCTCGATTTCGGTCACTTCTACAGCTTCTCGAACCCTGAACTCTGGGTCGCCATCGGCCTGATCCTGTTCTTCGGCATCCTCGTCTGGGCCGGCGTTCCCAAGCTGATCGCCAGCCAACTGGATCTGAAGGCCAACACCATCCAGGCCGAACTGGACGAGGCCGCCCGCCTGCGCGCCGAGGCCGAGGCCCTGCTGGCCCAGATCCGCGCCGAGAAGGCCGAGGCTGAAGCCCAGGCCGCCGCCATGCTGAAGGCCGCCGAGGACGACGCCCGTCGTCTGGAAGCCGAAGCCAAGGTCAAGCTGGAAGAGTCGATCGCCCGCCGCCAGGCCCTGGCCGAGCGTCGCATCGAACAGGCTGAGGCCCAGGCCACCGCAGAGGTGAAGGCTGCCGCCGCCGACTTGGCCGCCAAGGCCGCAGAGCAGATCCTGACCGCTCGCGTGGCCGGCCAGAAGACCGACCCGCTCCTCGACGCCGCCATCGCCCAACTGGGTACGCGGCTGAACTGATCGGTCGATCAGCGCAAAAGAACAAAGGCCCCGTCGGACTCCGGCGGGGCCTTTTTCTGATCAATGGGCCGGAGCGACGCCGACCGGATGGGCCAGCTTCTTCTCGCGCCGCACCAGACGGCCGTAGACGTTGCCCAGCACGATGCCGAAGACGGCGTGGCTGGCGATCATCCAGGCCAGGGTGCCGAACCCGGCGCGCATGAAGAACATGCCCGCGTTCATCAGCGGGGCCAGGAACAGGCCCATCAGGATGAAGGCGCCCACGGCGAACAGGATGCCCTTCGACTCCGGCGTATCCGTCGGCAGCTTCGGGCACAGGATGCCGAACAGCGGCCCCAGGATTAGCGTCCCCGCCGCGATATGGGCGATCCAGCCGACGGCCGGAATGTCCCGGACGCCGAACATGAAGGACAGAAGCTGCGGGAAACTGACCGCCCAATGGCCGACGGTCATATTGATGGCCTCAAGCACCGAGACCACGACAGTGGCCGCGAAACCCGCGACCAGACCCTTTTGTACGCGTGACATCATGACCAGCAGCGCCTCCCAACGCCTGTTTTCGGTTCTGATAACGCAGGGAGGAGCATACGCCTCTGATCTGGAACGGCGTTCACTTTGACGTGCTTCGCAGGTGCGGCGCCCGGTTCGCGGGAGCGATCAGCCGAAGGCGACGCCGGTCAGCTGCTCCGACGCCGACCACAGCCGGGCCGCGACATCGGCGTCCAGCGCCTGCGGACGGACCTGCGCCGGGCCCGGCGGGCCCTTCAGGTCTTGCCAGCCCTGCGGCCCATAGTAGCCGCCGGGGGCGACCTCCGGGAGCGTGGCGGCCATCAGGGTCGGCAGGGCGCCGTCCGCGGACGAGTGGCCGAACAGGCGCTCGAACACGCTGATGACGCCGCGATAGAGGGCGCCCGCGCCCTGTCCCGGCCCATTGGCGATCAAGTCGGTGTGCGCATAGCCCGGGTGAGCCGCAACGCTGGTCAGGCCCCAGCCGTTCGAATCGCTGCGCCGCTGCAGCTCGATGGCGAACATCAGCATGGCCAGCTTGGACTGCTGATAGACGGGCCAGGCGCGATAGCCCTGCTCGTAGTTCAGATCGTCCAACCGGATGCGCCCGGGCTTGTGCGCGATGCTGGCCAGTTGCACCACCCGGGCCTTCGCCGCCGTCAGCAGGGGCAGCAGCCGGGCTGTCAGGGCGAAATGGGACAGGTAGTTGGTCCCGAACTGCATCTCATGCCCGTCGGCCGTGGTCTGCCGCTTGGCTAGGGCCATCACGCCCGCATTGTTGATCAGGATGTCGATGGGGCGGCCCTCGGCCAGCATCCGGTCGGCGAAGGCGTTCACATCCCCCAGCCGGGCCAAGTCGACCTGTTCGAAGCGGAGCAGGGCGTCGGGGAAGGCGCTGCGGATGGCGGCAAGGGCCTCGGCGCCCTTGGCCGGATTGCGACCCACCAGAACCACCTCGGCGCCCTTTCCAGCCAGCGCCAGGGCGGTCTCCAGCCCCAGGCCGCCGGTGGCCCCGGTCACGACCGCCAGCCTGCCGGTCTGGTCGGGAATATCGTTTGTGGTCCAGTTCGCCATCAGGGTTATCCTGTCTCTGAAAAGAGTCGCCTCAAAGGGCTCCGGCTTGCATATCTGCATCCGGTGCAAATATGCAAGAAGTGCAAGATAACATTTCCTCCCCGACGCCGGGGCTGCGTGAGCGCAAACGCGCCGAGACCCATGCCCGGATCCAGTCCGAAGGCATCCGCCTGTTCGTCGAGAAGGGGTTCGAGGCCACGACCCTGGACGAGGTCGCGGCGGCGGCGGACGTCTCGCGCCGCACCCTGCTGAACTATTTCGGATCGAAGGAAGAGATCGTCTTCTCGGCCAAGGCCGAGATCCCGCAGATGATCGCCGACGCCGTGGCCGCGCGTCCGGCGGAAGAGTCGCTGCTGGACATGGTCGAGAACGCCCTGCTGGATCTGGCGCGGCGGCATCAGACCGAGCAGGTGCGGGCGATCACGGTGCTGATCGGCGCGACGCCGTCGCTGCAGGCCGGGGATCAGGCCAAGTACGAGCGGATCGAGCGGCTGCTGGCCCAGACGCTGGCGATGAAGAAGGGACTGCCGGAGGACGATGTGTCCTGCCGGATCGTGGCGGGCGCGGCGGTCAATATTCTGAAGCTTTCGACCGCCGAATGGCTGAAGCGGCCGGACCAGTCGCCCGAGGTGTTCGGTCGGGAAGCCTTTGCGGCGCTGAGGCGTATCGCGGGCTGAAGCCTCCCCCGCGCGAGGCGGGGGAGGGGGGCAGGCTCAGGCCGCCTGGTTGGAGCCTTCCGGGGCGGTCCAGCGCAGCACCGGCGAGCGGGCGGCGCGGGTCTCGTCCAGACGACGCAGCGGGGCGTGGAAGGGTGCGCCCTTGAAGCGGTCCACATCACCGGCCTTGGCGGCGCCGGCCAGCAGACGCATCGCCTCGATGAAACGATCCAGTTCGGCCTTGGACTCGGTCTCGGTCGGCTCGATCAGCATCGCGCCGTGGACGACCAGCGGGAAATACATGGTCATCGGGTGGAAGCCCTCGTCGATCATCGCCTTGGCGAAGTCGAGCGTGGTGATGTCCGTGCCCTTCAGCCATTCGTCGTCGAACAGGGCCTCGTGCATGCACGGGCCCTCCGGGAAGGCCGGGCTCATCAGGTCCGACAGGCGGGCCTTTATGTAGTTGGCGTTCAGGACGGCATCCTCGGCGACCTGACGCAGGCCATCCGAACCATGGCTCATCATGTAGCTGAGGGCGCGGACATACATGCCCATCTGGCCCTGGAAGGCGCACAGGCGGCCGAAGGCCTGGGCGGCCTCGTCTTCCTCGCGTTCGACCAGACGGTAGCCGTCGGCGTCGTGCACCACCCACGGGGCCGGGGCGAAGGGTGCCAGGGCTTCCGACAGCACCACCGGACCGGCGCCCGGACCGCCGCCGCCGTGCGGCGTCGAGAAGGTCTTGTGCAGGTTGATGTGCATGGCGTCGACGCCCAGGTCGCCCGGACGGACTCGGCCGACGATGGCGTTGAAGTTGGCGCCGTCGCAGTAGAAATAGGCGCCCGCCTCATGCGTCAGGCGGCTGATCTCGAGGATGTCGCGCTCGAACAGGCCGCAGGTGTTGGGGTTGGTCACCATGATGGCGGCCACGTCGTCACCCAGCTTGGCGGCCAGATCGGCGACGTCCACGCGGCCGTCATCGGTCTGGGCCACCTCGACCACCGAATAGCCGACGAAGGCGGCGGTGGCCGGGTTGGTGCCGTGGGCCGAAGTCGGCACCAGCACCTTGCGGCGCTTCTCATGCTGGCCCGAGGCCTCGTGCGCGGCGCGGATGGCCATCAGGCCACACAGTTCGCCGTGGGCGCCCGCCTTGGGCGACAGGGCGACGGCGGGCATGCCGGTCAGGGTCTTCAGCCAGTGGGCCAGGCTGTCCATCAGCTCCAGCGCGCCCTGCACTGTCGACTGCGGCTGCAGCGGGTGAATGTCCGAGAAGCCCGGAAGGCGGGCCATCTTCTCGTTGAGGCGCGGGTTGTGCTTCATCGTGCACGAGCCCAGCGGATAGATGGCCAGGTCGATGGCGTGGTTCTTCTGCGACAGGCGCACATAGTGGCGCATCGCTTCCGGCTCCGACAGACCGGGCAGGCCGATCGGATCCTTGCGGACCAACTCGCCGAGGTCCGAAGCCGAACCCTTGGGCTCCGGCAGGTCGACGCCGGTCTTGCCCCAGCCTTCGCCCTCGAAGATCAGGGCTTCGTTCTGCAGCAGGCCGCGGCCGCCGGTCAGGGTGGCGGGCTTCGAGGTCACTTGGTTCGGGGCGGTCGGACGGCCGACGGTGTTCATGGTGCTCATCGTCTTGTCTCCGCTCAGGCCGCCAGAACCTTGCCGAGCGCCTTGGCCAGCAGGGTGATGTCAGTGTCCAGGGTGGTCTCGGTCGCGGCGACCAGCAGGACGTCGTCCATGCCGGCGTCCGGGGCCAGTCGGCTGTAGGGCACGCCCGCCAGCACGTGGTGCGCGGCTAGGGTGTCGACCACGTCGGCGGCGTTCTTGGGCAGCTTGATCGCAAACTCGTTGAAGAAGCGCGGGGTCAGGATCTCCACGCCGGGAATGGCGGCCAGGGCGTCGCGGGTGGCGACGGCCTTCTCGTGGTTCAGCAGGGCCAGCTTGCGCAGACCCGTCTCGCCCAGCAGGCTCATGTGGATGGTGAAGGCCAGGGTGCACAGGCCCGAGTTGGTGCAGATGTTCGACGTGGCCTTATCGCGGCGGATGTGCTGCTCGCGGGTCGACAGGGTCAGGACGAAGCCGCGCTCGCCGTCGGCGTCCACGGTCTCGCCGGTCAGGCGGCCGGGCATCTGGCGGATCAGCTTCTCGCGCGTGGCGAACAGGCCGACATAGGGACCGCCGAAGTTTAGGGCGTTGCCGATCGACTGGCCCTCGGCCGCGACGATATCGGCGCCCATTTCGCCGGGCGATTTCAGCAGGCCCATCGACACGGCCTCGGTGACCACGACGATCAGCAGGGCGCCGGCGGCGTGGGCGGCCTCGGCGATCTTCGTCACGTCCGTGGCGGTGCCGAAGACGTTCGGGGTCTGGACGACCACGCAGGCGGTGTCCGGACCGATCTGGTCGATCACGGCGGCTTCGGCGTCGACGGCGGCGGGCAGGGCCAGGGTCTCGACGCCGACGGCGTGGACCACGGTCTCGGTGGCGCGGATGTAGTGCGGGTGAACGCCGCCCGAGATCACCGCCTTGTTGCGGCGGGTCACGCGGGTCGCCATCAGCACGCCCTCGGCCATGGCCGTCGAGCCGTCATACAGCGAGGCGTTGGCCACCGGCATGCCGGTCAGGTTCGCGACCTGGGTCTGGAACTCGTACAGGTACTGCAGCGTGCCCTGCGCGATTTCCGGCTGATAGGGGGTGTAGCTGGTCAGGAACTCCGACCGCTGGATGATGTGGTCCACGGTGGCCGGGACGTGGTGCTTGTAGGCGCCGGCGCCGCAGAAGAAGGGCACGGTCCCGGCGGTGGCGTTCTTGGCCGCCATGGCCGAGAGGGCGCGTTCGACCTCCAGTTCGCCCGCGACGCGCGGCAGATCGACGAAGCCGTCGCGGCGCGCCGCCTCGGGCACGTCGACGAACAGGTCATCGATGGATTTGGCCCCGATCGCCGCCAGCATGGCGGATCGGTCGTCGGGCGTCAGGGGGAGGTAGCGCATCGGTGGCTCCTGGCCGGGGGAAGGCGGCCGAGACGGCCCGCTGACTCTTAATCAGCGGGCCGAAACATCATTCACTGGGTGGCGAGGTAGGCGTCGTAGGCGGCGCGATCCATCAGGGCGTCCAACTGCGAGGCGTCCGAGATCTTGATCTTGGCGAACCAGCCTTCGCCTTCCGGATCGGCGTTTACGGTTTCCGGAGCCGAGGCGAGGACAGCGTTGCCCTCGACCACTTCACCGGCGACCGGGGCGTAGACGTCCGAGGCGGCCTTGACCGATTCCACGACGGCGAAGCTGTCGCCGACCGAGACGGTCTTGCCGGCTTCCGGGGTCTCGACGAACACCACGTCGCCCAGGGCGTCCGCAGCGTGCTTGGAGATGCCGACGGTGGCGATGTCGCCGTCGACTTTGACCCACTCGTGATCCTTGGTGAACTTCATGGCTGATCCTCAGACGGTCTTGGGTTTGCGGTAGTAGCGTTGCGCCACGAACGGCGTGGCGATGACTTCGGCGGCGGCGGCCTTGCCGCGCACGATGACCTTCAGGTCCGTACCCAGCTCGGCGAAGGCCGGGGGCACGTAGCCCATGGCGATGTTGCGCCCCAGGGTCGGCGACGGGCCGCCCGAGGTGACCTTGCCGATAACGTTGCCGTCGGCGTCGGCGATCTCGGCGCCTTCACGGGCCGGGGCGCCTTCCTTGACGCTCAGGCCGACGCGGACGCGGCTCGGGCCGTCAGCCAGTTCCTTCAGGACCCGCTCGGCGCCGTTGAAGTCCGCGCGTTCCTTGCGCGACTTCGACAGAGCGAAGGTCAGCGCGCCTTCCACCGGGCTGGTGGTTGGGTCGATGTCGTGGCCGTGCAGGGGCAGGCCGGCTTCCAGACGCAGGCTGTCGCGGGCGCCCAGGCCGATCGGCTTCACGCGGGCGTCTTCCAGCAGCAGGTTCCAGATGCGCTCGGCGTCTGCGGCTGGGACCGAGATCTCGTAACCGTCCTCGCCGGTGTAGCCCGAGCGCGAGACGTAGCAGTCCACGCCGAAGATCATCAGGCGGGCGGTGTCCATGAAGCCGAAGTCGCCGAAGACCGGATCATGCTTCAGCATCACCTCGGCGGCCTCGGGGCCCTGGATGGCGATCAGGGCGCGGTCCAGAACGGTCAGTTCGGCGTCGCCCTCGAGGTTGGCTTCCCAGAAGGCGAAGTCCTCGTCCTTGTTGCCGGCGTTGACGACGACGAACAGGCCGTCGTGATCGGGCTTGCCCGCCATCAGGTCGTCGATGATGCCGCCGTCCTTGTTCAGGAGCAGCGAGTACTTCTGCTTGCCGGCCTTCAGGATCTGATAGTCGCCGGGCACGAAGCGCTCGAACTGGGCGATGGCGTCCTCGCCGGTGATCTTGCACTGGCCCATGTGGGAGACGTCGAACAGGCCGGCGTGCTCGCGGGTCCAGCGGTGCTCGGCCAGCACGCCTTCGTACTGGACCGGCATGTCATAGCCGCCGAAGCCGACCATGCGGGCGCCCAGGGCGCGGTGCGCGGCGTTCAGGGGGGTAGTCTTCAGGGCTTGATCGGTCATGGTCCAGACTCTCGGGGTCGCGTGTTGAAGCGGAAAGCTCCGCCGTCCTCGCGCCCCCGCTGTCCTGAAGCCTGAGAGATTCCGGCGGCCTTCGCCACCTTGCTCCGTCGGCGCGCAACTCGTGCGACTTTCCAGCGTCCGTGCGCCCTCGCGGTCCTTTTGCCTGAGCGTTTCCGGGGCGGTTGCGCCTTCGGCTCCGGGGCCTTTCAGGGGCTCCGATCTCTCCCGCGAGAGCGAGCGGACCTAGGCCCCGACTCCGGGGCCAAGTCAAGCGCTACGCGGCCGCGTACGCCTTCACTTCCGCGATCCGGGCGGCCTTTTCGGCGTCCGGCAGGAAGCTGCCCTCGAAGCTGTTGATCGCGATCTGCGTCACCTGCTCACGGTTCAGGCCGACCGCTTCGGCCAGTTTCGTGTAGTTGGCGTTCACATAGCCGCCGAAATAGGCCGGATCGTCCGAGTTCAGGGTGACGTGCAGGCCCCGGCGCAGCATTTCGGGGACGGGGTGGTCCTTCAGGTCCTTAACCACGCAGAGCTTCAGGTTCGACAGCGGGCAGACGGTCAGGGTCATCTGCTCCTGCGCCAGCCGCTGGATCAGGCTCTCGTCCTCCATGGAGCGGTTGCCGTGGTCCATGCGGTCGATGTGCAGCAGGTCCAGCGCCTCATGCACATAGGCGGGCGGGCCTTCCTCGCCGGCGTGGGCGCACAGCTTGAGACCCAGCTCGCGGGCGGCGGCGAAGACGCGCTGGAATTTGGACGGCGGGTGCCCGACCTCGGACGAGTCCAGCCCGACCCCGATGAAGTGGTGCAGATAGGGCTTGGCCATCTCCAGCGTGGCGAAGGCCTCATCCTCGGTCAGGTGGCGCAGGAAAGACAGGATCAGGCCGGAGGTGACGCCCAGTTCGGCCTTCGCCCGGTCCATGCCCGCGATCAGCCCCTCGACCACCACGCCGAATTCCACACCACGGTCGGTGTGGGTCTGGGGATCGAAGAAGATTTCGGCGTGGCGCACATTGTCCGCCGCCGCGCGCTGGAAATAGGCGAAGGCCAGGTCCTCGAAATCCTTGCGGGTCAGCAGGACATTGGCGCCGGCGTAGTAGATGTCGAGGAAGTCCTGCAGGTTCGAAAAGTCATAGGCCGCGCGCACGGCCTCGACGCTGTCGAACGGAATGGAGACGCCGTTGCGCTGCGCCAGCTCGAACATCAGCTCGGGCTCCAGCGAGCCCTCGATGTGCAGGTGCAGTTCGGCCTTGGGCAGGCCGGCGATATAGGTGTCGAGCGACATAGGCGGGTCTCCGGAAAGTCCCGCCAGTCTAGCCTACATCCGCTCCGGCGTGTCGATGCCCAGCAGGGTCAGGGCGATCACCAGTTGATCCAGCGCCGCCTTGGACAGGGCCAGACGCGACGCCTTCGTCTCGGCGTCCGGCGCGATCAGCACCGGGCAGGCCGCGTAGAATTTCGAGAACGACTGGGCCAGCCTGTAGGCGTGCTCGGCCACGACGTGCGGCATGCGCTTGTCGTAGGCCTCGACTGTCGCCTGCGAGAAGGCGTCCAGCGTCAGGGCCAGATCGCGCTCTGCTGGTTCGCCGATGACGATGGCGCCCGGCGCCAGACCCTGATCCGCCGCCTTGCGCAGCAGGGAGCGGATGCGGACCGCCTGATACAGCAGATAGGGGCCGGTCTTGCCCTCGAAGCTCATGAAGCGGTCGAGGTCGAAGACGTAGCTGGTGGTCCGGGCGTTCGACAGGTCTGAGAATTTCAGCGCCGCGATGGCGACCTTGTGCGCGATGGCCTCGAACTCTTCCGACGACAGGTCATCGCCGAGCTTGGCTTCGTGCAGGCGTTCGCGCGCCTTCTCGGTCGCCTGATCGATCAGGTCGCGCAGCTTCAGCACGCCGCCCGCGCGGGTCTTGAAGGGCTTGCCGTCCTGGCCGTTCATGGTGCCGAAGCCGAGGTGCTCCAGCGACTTCTCGGCGGCGTAGCCGGCCAGATAGGCGGCGCGGAACACCTGTTCGAAATGCTCGGCCTGCCGTTCATCGACGACGTACAGGGCCAGGTCCGGGCCGATGGCCTTCTTGCGGTCGAGGATCGTCGCCAGGTCGGTCGTGCCGTACATGGCCGAGCCTTCCGAGCTGATCACCAGCAGGGGCGGGGGCGACGGGGCCTCGACCACCGAGCCGTCGGCCAGCTTCTTCTTGCGGGTCTCGCCGGGACGGGCGACGTGCACCACCTGCGCGCCGTCGTCGGGGACCAGCAGGCCGGTCGCCTGCAGATGCTCCAGCATCTCGGGCATCAGGGGATCGGCGTCGCTCTCGCCGTTCCACAGGTCGAAGTCGACCGACAGGTCGCCGTACTCGCGCTTCAGCGCCTCGCGGCTGACGGCCACGAAATGCCGCCACAGGGCGCGATAGCCGGGACGGCCGTTCTGCAGCTCCGCCGTCGCCTTGCGGGCGCGGTCGCGGAAGTCGGGGTCTTCCTTGGCCTTGCCGGCGGCCAGCGGGTACAGCCGGTCCAGATCGGCCAGCGTGACGGGGCTTTCCGCCGGGAAGGGACCGTCGCCCTCGACCATGAAGGCGTCCGCCAGCCCCTCGTCGCCGCAGGCGACGATCAGGAGGCCCATCTGGAAGCCCCAGTCGCCGAAGTGGGCGTCGCCGATGACTTCATCGCCACGGAAGCGGAACAGCCGCTTCAGGCTTTCACCGATGATGGCGCTACGGAGGTGTCCGACGTGCATCGGCTTGGCCACGTTCGGGCCGCCGTAGTCGATCACCACCTTGCGCGGCTCGGCCACGGTGGCGGCGCCCGCATGTTCGGCGTCGGCGGCGACATCCTGGGCGCGCTTCGCCAGCGCGGCGTCGGCGACCTTCAGGTTGATGAAGCCCGGTCCGGCGATCTCGACCGAGGCCAGACGCGGATCGCCTTCCAGACGGGCGGCGACTTTCGCGGCCAGTTCGCGCGGATTGGCCTTCAGCGCCTTGGCGGCGGCCAGCGCCCCGTTGGACTGGAAGTCGGCCAGATCGGGCCGGTCAGAGGGGGTGACCCGCGCAAGGGTCGCGTCCACGCCTTCGGCGGCGAAGGCGGCTGCGACCGCTTCGCCCAGTTCCGTCTTGAGATCGGTCATTTACTGGGCTGCGGGCTGGGCTGCGGGGGCGGCGCCCGCGTTGACGCGGAAACGGCTGCCGGAGCGGTTGAACTCGGCCATCTGCGGCGTGACGTCGAAGCCGACCAGGATCTCGAAATTATCGCCGCTGGTGCTGGCCGCGGCGCGCGGGATCATGATGGTGTTGTCTTGGGTGACCGTGGCGGTGGTCGCGCCGTTCTCGAACGTCACCGGCAGGTCGAAATAGACCTTGTCCAGCACGGCCCGGTTCCGCTCGGTGACGGCGATCCAGTAGCGATAGGTGCGGGCCTGACCGTCAGCCTGCGGCCCGCGGCCGAGGTTGAACAGGACGCGGGTCTGGACCTCGATCGGCTCGTCGTTCTGATAGGCGCAGTCCGAGGTCAGGCCCTCGATCTCGCCGGTGTAGCCGACGTTGGCGGCCGCGACCCGGTCGCCGGTCAGTTCGACGTAGCGGGCGGCGTCGTAGAGAATCTTCACATAGGGGCAGGGGCCGGCGGCGGAGCGACGGCTCAGCGGCGCGATGCGGACGCGACGGGCGCGGTCGCCGGCCTGGTCACCGGCTTCAGGGCGGTCGGCGCGGTCGCGCTCCTGCCCGCCAGGACGCGATTGCGCGATGGCGATGGGCGCGATGGCCGCGACGGTGGCGGCGACAAGAGCCGAGGCCAGGGAAACCTTCAGGACGCGACGCATCAATGCTCTTCCAGATCACGAGGAGGCGGCGACAGCCCGACGCCGTCCGCACGCTTGCCGCTGATAGCGGCTAAACCGAGGCGCGGCAAACCCGCCGCGCGCGGAAACGACGGTGGCGGCGGACGGCCCGAGCGACTAGGTTCCGCCGCATGACCGTTCACCAGCCGATCCGACCGGCCGACAAGCCCCCGCTGACCGTGCGTCTCGCCACCCCCCGGGGCTTCTGCGCGGGCGTGGACCGGGCCATCCAGATCGTCGAACGGGCCATCGAGAAATACGGCGCGCCCGTCTATGTGCGCCACGAGATCGTGCACAATCGCCATGTGGTCGAGCGTCTGCGCTCCATGGGCGCGATCTTCGTCAAGGAGCTGGACGACTGCCCGGACGACCGGCCGGTGGTGTTCTCGGCCCATGGGGTGCCCAAGTCGGTGCCCGCCGCGGCCCGTTCGCGCGAGATGCTGTTCCTCGACGCCACCTGCCCGCTGGTGTCCAAGGTCCACGTCGAGGCCGAGCGCCACCACGTCGCCGGTCGCCACATCATCCTGATCGGCCACGCCGGCCACCCCGAGGTGGTCGGCACCATGGGCCAGCTCCCGTCCGGCGCCATTTCGCTGGTCGAGACGGTGGAGGACGCCGAGGCGTTCGAACGGCCCGGCGACGCGCCCCTGGCCTACGCGACCCAGACCACCCTGTCGGTGGACGACACCGCCGAAATCCTCGCCGCCCTGAAGCGTCGGTTCCCGGAACTGCCGGACCCGCACAAGGAAGACATCTGCTACGCCACCACCAACCGTCAGGAGGCTGTGAAGCGGCTGGGCGATGGCTGCGATCTGGTGCTGGTGGTCGGGTCCAAGAACTCGTCCAACTCGGTCCGTCTGGTCGAGGTGGCGATCAAGGCCGGCGCCCGCGAAGCCCGTCTGGTGGATGACGCCAGCCATGTCGACTGGAGCTGGCTGGACGGCGTTTCGACGCTGGGCATCACCGCCGGCGCCTCGGCGCCCGAGCGGCTGATTGAGGAACTGGTCCAGGCCGTCCGCGACCGCTTCGACGCCCATGTCGTCGAGGACGACGGTGAGCGCGAGACCGTCACCTTCAAGCTGCCGCGTGTCCTGACCACCTGATGCCTGCCGTCATCCCGGCTTCGCACGCCTGTGCTTGTTAGCGGGCTTCCCGCCCACAGTCTGACGGAGCCGGTCATGGATCTGGATCGTCGACGCCTCCTGCTGACCACCGGCGCGGGCGCGCTGATGGCTCCCGCCCTCGCGCGGGCCATGACCATCGACGCCGACGTCCGCTCGGGGACCATCGCCGACGTCGATCACGTGGTGATCCTGATGCAGGAGAACCGGTCGTTCGATCACTATTTCGGTGCTTTCCCCGGCGTGCGTGGCTTCGGCGACCGTTTCCCGATCCCGGTGGCCGACACCGATCAGCGCAAGGGCAAGACCTGCTGGGTGCAGGCCAATCCGAACGGAGAGGGGCGACCCGCCCTGGTCGCACCGTTCGCGCTCAACACCGCCGACGACTTCCGCCTGATGCGGGTGGAGGGCACGCCCCACAGCTGGCCTGACGCCCAGGCCGCCTGGGACGAAGGCCGGATGAGCGCCTGGCCCGTGGCCAAGCAGGAACATTCGATGGGCTACTACCGTCAGGAGGATATCCCCTGGCAGTACGTCCTCGCCGACGCCTTCACGATCTGCGACGCCTATCACTGCTCGATCCAGACCGGCACCAACTCGAACCGGCTCTTCCTGTGGAGCGGGACCAATGATCCGTCGGGAACGCGCGGCGGGCCGTCGATCTCCAACTCGCACGACGCCCTGGTCGCCGACGGCGGGCATCCGGACGGCTACCGCTGGACCACCTATCCGGAGCGGCTGCTGGAGGCCGGGATCAGCTGGCGCATCTATCAGGACATGGCGGACAACTTCACCGACAACCCCACCGCCGGGTTCCAGACCTTCCGCGATAGCCACGCGGGCGCGCCGGGCGGTGACCCGCGGTTGGCGGCGCTGGGCCTCAGCACCCGCCACCTCGACGGTCTGCGCGAGGATGTGCTGACCGGCGCCCTACCGAAGGTGTCGTGGATCGTCGCCCCAGCCGCCGACTCCGAACACCCCAGCCCGTCCAGCCCGGCGCAGGGCGCGGACTACACCGCCCGCGTGATCGAAGCCCTGACCGCCGACCCCGCCGTCTGGGCGCGGACGGCCCTGTTCGTCACCTTCGACGAGAACGACGGCTTCTTCGACCACATGCCGCCGCCCGCGCCGTCGTCGATGGTGGGGCGCGAGCCGCAGGTCGGGCTGGGCGGCTCCACCGTCTCGACGGTCGGCGAATACCACCTCGAGACCACGCCCAGCGAGGAGCGGGCCGAGCGCACCGAGTTCGTCGGTCGCCCCTATGGTCTCGGCCCGCGCGTGCCGATGTACGTCATCTCGCCGTGGAGCCGGGGCGGCTGGGTCAATTCGCAGGTGTTCGACCACACCTCGGTAATCCGCTTCCTTGAGACCCGCTTCGGGGTAATGGAGCCCAACATCTCGCTGTGGCGGCGGGCGGTGTGCGGTGACCTGACCAGCGCCTTCGACTTCCGCACGCCCAATGCGCCCTTCCCGGACGTTCTGCCCGCGACCCGTGAGACGGCGGACCGGGCGGTCGCCCTTCCGGGGCGCACGGCGCCGATCACGCCCGCCCTGCCGGAGGCGCCCATACAGACGCCCGGTGTGCGCCTGTCGCGGGGCCTGCCTTACCGGCTTGGGGTTGGGGAAACACGTCACGACGGCGCGCAAGGGCTGATCTTCGACAACCGGGGCGCGGTCGGCGCGGTCTTCCATGTCTATGACCGGCTGCGACTGGACCGGACGCCCCGGCGCTACACCATCGGCGCAGGCGACAGCCTCGACGGGGTCTGGGAGGTGGGCGCCTATGACCTGTGGGTGCTGGGGCCAAACGGCTTCCATCGCCACTTCACCGGCGACGCCGAGCGGATCGAACCGGTGCTGGCTGTCGAAGGCCGTCCCGAACAGGGCGACCTGATCCTGCGCCTGACCAATCCGGGCGAGGCCGTGCTGCGGCTGGACCTGATCGCAAACGCCTATGGGCAGGATGCGGCGCCCCGGTCGGTCCGCATCGCGCCGGGCAAGACCGCCTCCGTCCCCTGGCCGGTCGGCGTCACCCGCGGCTGGTACGACGTCTCGATCCGCTGTCCGACGCTGGAGGGCTACAGCCGTCGGCTGGCCGGGCGGCTGGAGACTGGCGCACCCTCGATCAGCGATCCGGCCATGGGCGGCCCGGCCCTGCTCGATCAGGTCTGACGGCCCGACGCGCGCCGGTCCTTGCACAAGCGGAGCCTTTGCCGTTCGTTGGCGTTAACGCTGCGACCGGGAAAGGGACCCTCCATGCGCCTGACTGCCGCCTGCACCACCGCCGTTTCCGTTCTGGCCCTGGCCGTCTCGGCCTGTTCGCCGGAATCCGAGCAGCCGCCGGCGCCGCTTCCCGCGTCTCCTGCCCCCGCCGCGCCGACCGCCCCGCCGGTCAGCTATGCCTGTGAGAGCGGCCAGTCGATCACCGTCGCCTATCCCGACACTTCGACCGCCCAGCTGTCCTACAAGGGCCAGGCCTACGCCCTGCGCACGACCCAATCGGCCTCGGGCGCCCGCTACGTTGGTTCAGACATCGAGTGGTGGACCGCCAACCGCGACGGCGTCGAAAGCGCCACCCTCAGCCGCCTCGGCCCGAACGAGGAAGTCGGCACCGCCGTGCTGGAACGCTGCAGCCGTCCGTCGTCCGGCCCGGTCGCGCCCGGCCCCATCCCGACGCCCCAGCCCGCGCCCGGCGGCGTGCTGCCCGCCGCCGCGCTCTGCCGCGGCCCGCAACTCAAGCTGTCCACCGAGGGCGGCGACGCTGGAGCGGGCAACCGCGTCCAGAACATCGGCGTCCAGAACATCGGCAGCAGCGCCTGCACCCTGACCGGCTACCCTGGCGTCGTCCTGCAGGACCGTCAGGGCCGCAACCTGACCGCCATCCGCAGCGAGCAGAGCCCCGGCAGCTACTTCGCCGCCGGTCAGGCGCCCGCGCCCGTCACCCTGGCCCCGCAGGCCAAGGCCGCCTTCGAACTGGCCTGGAACGTCGTGCCGAACGAGGCGCAGGGCCAGACGACCTGCCCCAACGTGGCCCGCATCCGGGTGACCGCCCCGGGCGACACCTCCGCGGTGTCGCTGGACCTCGCCTTCAGCCCCTGCAGCGGCCGCGTGCGGGTCAGCCCGATCCGTTCGCTGACCGCTGCGACACCGGCGGCGCCGGAACCGACCGTCTGATATTGCTGACCGAAATCTGAGCCGGGCCTGAGAACCCGACCGATTTCGGTCGTGGGGGTTCAATCCGTCACGGATTCGGCGTAGCGGAGCGCGCATGACAGCGACCTTCTACGACCGCGTCTCCGCGGAACTCGCCGACATCGACGCTCAGGGGCTGACCAAGCCCGAGCGCGTGATCCATTCCCGTCAGGGACCGGTCATCCGGGTCGGCGGGCGCGATGTCCTGAATTTCTGCGCCAACAACTATCTGGGTCTGGCCGGCGACGAGCGGGTCGTGGCCGCGGGCGCCAACGCAGCCGAGGCCTATGGCGCGGGCACCGCCTCCGTCCGCTTCATCTGCGGCACGATGGAGATCCACAAGACGCTGGAACGCGCCATCGCCGACTATCTCGGCTTCGAGGATTCGATCCTGTTCGCGGCGGCCTTCGACGCCAACGGCGGCATCTTCGAGCCCCTGTTCGGCGCCGACGACGCCATCATCTCCGACAGCCTGAACCACGCCTCGATCATCGACGGCGTGCGCCTGTGCAAGGCCAAGCGCTATCGCTTCGCTACCTCTGACATGGACGATCTGGAGGCCCAGCTGAAGCAGGCCCGGGCCGACGGCGCCAAAGAGATCATCATCGCTACCGACGGCGCCTTCTCGATGGACGGCTACATCGCCAAGCTGAAGGACATCCGGGCGTTGGCCGACAAATACAGCGCCCTGGTCATGGTCGACGATTGCCATGCCACCGGCTTCCTCGGGCCGCAGGGGCGCGGCTCCTATGCTCACCACGGCGTCGAGGTCGATTTCGTCACCGGCACGTTCGGCAAGGCGCTGGGCGGGGCCATGGGCGGCTTCATCTGCGCCAGGGCCAATGTCGTCGCCCTGCTGAAGCAGCGCGCGCGGCCCTACCTGTTCTCGAACGCCCTCAGCCCCGCCGTGTGCGGTTCGTCGCTGGAGGCCATCCGCATCGCCGCCGGCGGGGAAGGCGACAAGCTGCGCGAGCAGCTGTTCGCCAACGCCGCCCGCTATCGCAAGGCCATGACCGAGGCGGGCTTCACCCTGCAGCCCGGCGAGCACCCGATCATTCCGGTCATGCTGGGCGACGCCAAGCTGGCCCAGGACATGGCCGCCCGCCTGTTGGAGCTGGGCATCTACGTCATCGGCTTCAGCTTCCCGGTGGTGCCGCGCGGCCAGGCCCGCATCCGCACCCAGATGTCGGCGGCGCACACCTTCGAACAGATTGATCAAGCGGTCGCGGCGTTCACGACGGCCGGCAAGGAACTGGGAGTGATCTGATGACTGACATGATGAAGGCCCTGGCCAAGACCAAGCCCGAAGTCGGCCTTGAGCTGATCGACGCGCCGATCCCGACCCCGGGCGACGAGGACGTGCTGATCAAGGTCAAGCGCACCGCCGTCTGCGGCACCGACATCCACATCTGGAACTGGGATGAGTGGTCGCAGAAGAATGTGCCGGTCCCGATGATCACCGGCCACGAGTTCGCCGGCGAGATCGTCGCCATCGGCAAGGACGTGGATCGCCGCCTGAAGGTCGGCCAGCGCGTCTCGGCCGAAGGCCACGTCATCGACCTGAACTCCGAAGCCGCCCGCGCCGGTCACTTCCATCTGGACCCGGACACCCGCGGCATCGGCGTGAACCGCCAGGGCGCCTTCGCCGAATACGTCGTGGCCCCGGCCTTCAACGTGATCGAGCTGCCGGACGACGTGCCTTATGAGATCGGCTCGATCCTCGATCCGTTCGGTAACGCCGTGCACACCGCACAGCAGTTCGACCTGCTGGGTGAGGACGTGCTGGTCACCGGCGCCGGTCCCATCGGCATGATGGCCGCCGCCGTCGCCCGCCACGCCGGCGCCCGCACCGTCGTCCTGACCGACATCAACGACTTCCGCCTCGAGCTGGCCCAGAAGGTCGCCCCCGGCGTGCGGACGGTGAACACCACCAAGGAAGACCTGCGCGACGTCATGCACGAGCTGGGTCTGAAGGTCGGCTTCGACGTGGCGCTGGAAATGTCGGGCTCGCCCATCGCCTTCAAGCAGTGCGTCGACACCCTGATCATGGGCGGCGGCATGGCCCTGCTGGGCATTCCGTCCAAGCCGATGGAGACCGACTGGGGCCAGATCATCCTCAAGGCCCTGACCATCAAGGGCGTCTACGGGCGTGAGATGTTCACCACCTGGCGCAAGATGCTGGGCCTGCTGAAGGCCGGCCTGGATTTGCAGCCGCTGATCACCCACCAGATGTCCTACGAGAACTACCGCGAGGGCTTCGAGGCCATGCGCTCCGGCCAGTCCGGCAAGGTGGTGCTGAACTGGGACAAGGCGGCCTGAGGAGGCGAGGCTGAGCGAGACGTCGTTTCCGGTCCTCGCCTTCCTTGAAGGGGCGGGGACCGACGGCCGGGGGCGGCTGATCTTTGATGTGCTGGCGTTCAACAACGCCGCGCTGGAGCAGCACCATGACTATATCCAGTGGCTGTTCCCGCTGACCGAGCCGTCCGGCGCCGTGCCGGACGCCCCGGTCCTGTCTCCGGAAGAAGTCCAGGCCATCGGCCGCTCCAGCATCGGCCAGATCGTGCTGGCGGGCGCGACCGACCGTATGGCGGCCTTCTACCGGGACACCGATCACTGGCTGCGGGCCGAGGATCACAACCACCTGCGGATCACCCGCATCATCCGCTCGCTGCGCCTCCTGCGGGGCGACGAGGCGGCGGAAGGCTTCAAGGCCTGGATATTGGCCCGGGTCGACGCGACCGGGGCGCCGATCAGCGCCCGCAGTCGCGGCTACTGGCTGACCGCCTAGGCGGCCACGGCGGCCTTTGCGCCCGTCGCCCGGAAGACGATCACGGCGAAGACGGCCATGCCCAGAACGACCATGGTCGGGCCGCTGATCATCAGCGCGGGCACGAAGGCCATCAGGCTCTGGGCCTGCATAAGCTGGATGGTCAGGCCGATCATCATCAGCGGCAGGCCGACAGCGGCAAGCACCAGATGGGTCTTGGCCAGCCAGCCCTGCGCCGCATCAGGGAAGGCGCGGTAGAACAGGCCATACAGGAACATCGACACCCACCCGAGCAGGTTAATGTGCGCGTGCACGGGCGAGATGATGAAATTGTGGGTCATGCCCATCCAGTAGCCGAGCGACACGCCCAGCACGACGAACAGAACACTCATACGCAGAAAGATACTGGACATCGATTTCGTCCCTCCGACGATTTGACGGGCGGGTCGTAAACCGTCGTTCTTCGTGCGGGGCAAGTTACATCGGCGTCAGGTCAGGGACCGGATCAGGGCGATCTCGAACCCCTTGGCGTCCGGGCCGGGTAGGGCGCGTAGCTCGCCGGTCTCGAACATGCTGAAAACCTTGGGGTGGACGTAGGACGACCGGCAGACGGTCGGCGTATTGCCCAGCAGGCCTGCCACCGCCTTCACGCAGACCGTGACCTTGCGTTTCGCGTCGGTGGGCGAGGTCGGGACGTCGATATCCCGCAGCGCGCGCGCCGCCGACACTGTCCCGGCCCAGGTGCGGAAGTCCTTGGCCGAGAACTGCTCGCCCATGGCCTCGCGGATGTAGGCGTTCACATCGTCCGAGGTGATCGGGCACAGGTCGCCGTCGGCGTCGCGGTACTTGAACAACTGCTGGCCCGGCAGCTCGCGCAGGGACCGGACCACGGTGGCCAGTCGCCGGTCGCGCACCCGCACCTCATGCTCGACCCGGCTCTTGCCCTTGAAGGCGAAGTTCAGCGCCGCCCCGTCCACCTCCAGATGCCGCTTGTGCAGGGTGGTCAGGCCATACGACCGGTTCTGTCTGGCGTACTCGGCATTGCCGACCCGGATCAGGGTGATCTCCAGCAGGCGCACGGCGGTGGCCAGCACCTTGTCGCGGGTCACGCCGCGCTTGGCCAGATCCGCCTCGACCCGCTCGCGCAGCTTCGGCAGCCTGCGGGCAAAGGCGGGCAGGCGGTCGAACTTGCTCTCCGAGGCGTGTCGGCTCCAGTCGGGGTGGTAGCGGTACTGCTTTCGCCCTTTGGCGTCACGTCCGGTCGCCTGGATATGGCCGGTGGCGCGAGGACATATCCAGACGTCGGTCCAGGCGGGCGGAATGGCCAGGCCCCGGATGCGGTCCAGCACCTTCGCATCGCCGATGGTCTTGCCGGTCGTGTCCAGATAGCGGAAGCCGGTCCCCGACCTCCGGCGTGACAGGCCGGCATTCTCGTCGCTGCACCAGGTCAGCCCGGCGGGAACCTCGACGTCTGTCACACCCCGACCTCGCGCAGGGTCTGCCGCAGGTCGTGGATCCAGTCGCGCGCGGCGTCTCCGCCCCACAGCTGCCAGGCGATATAGCCCGCCGACGGCTTGTCCTTGTTGTTCCAGTCCTTGCCGTGCTTGTCGACGACGTGGCGGGCTGAATACCTGTACATCGACTTGATGTCCCGGTCGCTCAGGACCTCCTGGCTCATCAACTGTCCGGCCCGGCGGATTCCGACCTCGGCGCCGCCGCGCTTGTGCTCCCGCCGCAGCTCCAGCCCCCGCTCCGCCGCATCGGCCACCGCCTGCGGCGGGGTGCGTTGTTCGTCGGACAGGACGGGGTGATCGATCATGGCGAACTCCAACGATGCATGAGTTGAGGCGGTTCCTCTTGACCGCGCGGGCGTGGGAGAGGAGGCAGGGGCATGAACTACCGCCATAGCTTCCACGCTGGAAATTTCGCTGATCTGGTCAAGCACGCGCTCGTGCTCTGGCTGCTGGACCGCCGTCGCGCGACCGGCCCGGTGACCGTGATCGACACCCATGCGGGAGCCGGGGTCTACGACCTCAGCGGCGACGCTGTCCGGTCGAAGGAGGCCGAGGCCGGGATCGAGCGTCTGATGGTCGCGACCCATCGCCCGCCGCTGATCGAGGCGCTCGCCAAGGCGGTCGGCGAGCTGAACCCCCACGGCGGCGCCCGCCTCTATCCGGGATCGCCCCTGCTGGTCGCCCGGCGGCTCGGCCGCGAGGACCGCTATGTCGGCTTTGAGCTGAACCCGCCGGTGCTGGAGCTGCTGACCGAGGCGATGGGGCCCTTCCCGCAGGCCACGGCCCGGGGCGGCGACGGCTATGATCAGGCGCGGGCGGACGCGACCCGGTCGCCGGGCGCCTTCGTCCTGATCGACCCGCCGTTCGAACGGCCCGATGACTACCAGCGCGCCGCCGATACCGCCGCCGCCATCGTCCGCGCCGACCCGCGCGCCATGGTCGCGATCTGGACCCCGCTGAAGGACATGGAGACCTTCGACGGCTTCCTGCGTCGTCTGGACGAGGCGGGCGCCAAGCGGGTGTTGGTCGCCGAGGCGCGCCTACGGCCGCTGACCAATCCGATGAAGATGAACGGCTGCGCCATGGTCATCCTGAACCCGCCCGCCGGAGCGGAAGAGGCGGCGCGTCAGGTCTGTGGCTGGGTCGCCGACACCCTCGGCGAAGCGGGAGCCAAGGCCGAGGTCTGGACGGCCTAGTCGATGACCTCGCCCGCCTCGTAGAGGTTGGGCTCGAAGGTCGCGAGGGCCATGATCGGCTCCATGGCGGCGGCGACGCCGGGCAGGCGGGCCATCGCCTTCCAATCGTCCTGCGAGCGCCAGACGGCGTGGACAGCGGCGACCTTGCCGTTCAGGCCCCGGTGCAGGGTGGCGGAGACGAAGCCCTCGGCCCCGCGCTGGGCGGCGACCATCACCGCCAGATGCTCCATCAGCAGCGCCTGCTTCTCGGGCGCGCAGCGATAGACGTTGATCAGGACCACGGGTTCGGCGTCGGACATGGCGCGCCCTCTAGAGGAGTTTTGCGGCAGCTTTGTACCGTCCGGCTTAAAAAGCGTTCATACGCCGCATCGGTCGCACCCGCCTTGCGAGCCTCGGTCGGAACGCCATATCCGCCGCTCCGGAGAGTCGCATGACCCGTATCGCCATCCTGAAGACCGGCGCCCCGCCGCCGGCCCTGGCCGAGGCGCACGGCGACTATCCCGCCATGTTCGGGACCCTGCTGGGCGACGCCTTCGCCACCACGACCTTCGACGTGCAGCAGGGCGAATGGCCCGATCCCGTCGCCTTCGACGGCGCCATCGTCACGGGTTCCGCCGCCGGGGTCTATGAGGACGAAGCCTGGATCGCCGCCCTGCTGGACTGGATCCGCGCGGCGCGGGGCCAGACGAAGCTGGTCGGCGTCTGTTTCGGCCATCAGGCCATGGCCCAGGCCCTCGGTGGCCGTGTCGAGAAATCCGAGCGCGGCTGGGGCGTCGGCCTGCATCGTTATGACGTGGCGCTCGAGACGCCGTGGATGGCCCCGCGCGCCCAGACCGTCGCCATCCCCGTCTCGCATCAGGATCAGGTGGTCGCCATCCCTGATCAGGCCCGCGTCATGCTGCGCAGCGACTTCACCCCCTTCGCCGGTCTGGCGTGGGGCGATGATGCCATCAGCTTCCAGGGCCATCCTGAGTTCTCTCCGGCCTATGCCTCCGACCTGACCGCTGGACGACGGGGCCGGATCGATCCGGCGCTGGTCGATCGGGCCTTGGAGACTCTCGCCCAGCCCAACGACCGGGCGCTGGTAACAGATTGGATTCGCGGTTTTCTCACGCCGTAAGCCTTGCTCAAGGAATAGGTGCGAAGAGGGATGGGCATGTCGCCGTTCCGTTTCGTACTCGCAATCTTTTTTGCGTTCGCGCTCGGCGGAGCCACGGCCTCGGCGCAACCCACGTCCGGCCGCGCCGATGAGGGGATGCAACTGGCGGCCTTTGTCGAAGCCCGCGCCGCCTCGACCTCATTCGCCGCTCTGGAGGCCTTCGGTCGCGACGCGATGAACCGCGACGACCGCGAGGGGCTGAACCGGCTCTATCATGTCGCCTGGACCATCCTGAACCAGGGCGAGTTCGACCGCGCCGCCGTGTGGAACGGCCGTCTGGCCGCCGCCGCCCGACGCCAGAACGACGCCCGCTATCGCGACATCGCCCATCTGAACGCCCTGACCATCCGCTACGACAAGGGCGAGAGCGGGGTCGCCCGCGAGATGCAGCAGATGGCGAATACCGGTCGTGACTGGTTCGTGCGCGCTCACGCCGCCCGCCTGACCGCGCTCTGGCTGATCGACAACGCCCGCGTCGGCGAGGGCCTGCAACTGCTCACCCGCGCCGAGGCCGACATTCCGGCCAATGACCGCTTCGCCCGCACCGCCCACGCCGGCATCTGGGAAGTGGCGGGCATGGGGCTGAAGGATCTGAACGACGTCCAGGGCGCCGCCGACGCCTTCCGCAAGTTCGAGATCGAATACTCCAACCCGAACTATCCCCGCCCGGACTTCGACAGCCTCTACAACCTGACCATGATGGCGGTGAAGATCGGCGAGACGGACCGCGCGGCCATCTTCTACGCCGCCCACAACCGCATGGCGCGGCGGTCGGACCTGCCGACGCTCAAGATCTATGACGCCAGCCTGTGCGCCACGGTCGCCAACGCCCGCCGGATGGCGCAGGCGGTGCTGGATTGCCTGGCGCCCTATGGCGAGGACCTGGGCGCCGCCGCCTTCCTGAGGCGGGACGCCCTGCCGTTGCGCGCCATCGCCCGGGCTCACGCCGGCCAACTCGCCGCCGCCCGTCGCGATCTGACGATCCTTCGCGGACTTGAGGCCGACGTCGGCGACCAGTCCGAGCTGGATCACGTCGAGGCTGAAATCCTGTTCGCAGAAGGCCGCCCGACCGAGGCCTACCGCGTCCTGCGCGGTCACATGCTGGATGAAGAGACGGAGGCGGCCCGGAACTTCAGCGCGGGCATCCATCAGGTCACCGGCAATATGCAGCAGCAGCTGACCGAGCGCCGTAACCAGCTGGACACCGCCCGAGCCAACGACCGGCTGCAGCTGATCGTGACGGTGATCGTCGTCCTGTTCCTGCTCTGCGCCGCGGCGGCCCTCGCCTGGCAATGGCGCCTGACCCGCTATCTGCGCGACGCCCGCGCCCGGGCTGAGGACGCCAACCGCGCCAAGTCCGAGTTCCTGGCCAATATGAGCCACGAGATCCGCACGCCCCTGAACGGGGTGGTCTCCATGGCGGACTCCCTCGCTCGCCGCGATCTGGATGCGCAGGAGCGGGAGATGGTCGATCTGATCCGCTCGTCCGGCGCGACGCTGGAGCGGCTGCTGTCCGACATCCTCGACACCGCCAAGATCGAGTCTGGTCAGGTCACGCTGGAGCCCGTCGCCTTCAATCTGGAGCAGGCGGTCAGCGATGTCGCCGCCCTGTGGCGGGTCAAGGCCGAGGACAAGGGCGTGGCCCTGAATGTCGACTTCGATCCAGCCCTGTCCGGCTTCGTCGAGGGCGACGCCGTGCGCCTGCGTCAGGTGTTGAACAACCTGGTCTCCAACGCCCTGAAGTTCACCGCCGAGGGCGCAGTGTCGATCTCGGTTGAGACCGATCCGGACGGACGCGCCGTCTTCCGGGTCAGCGACACCGGCGTGGGCTTCGACGCCGAGCAGAAGGGTCGCATCTTCACCCGCTTCCAGCAGGCCGACGGCTCCATCACCCGCCGCTTCGGCGGCACCGGTCTGGGGCTCGCCATCTCGACGGCGCTGGTCGATCTGATGGGCGGGACGCTGGATTGCGAGAGCACGCCGGGCGAGGGCTCGGCCTTCTGGTTCAGCATCGCCCTGCCGGTCGCCGAGCCGGTGGCGCCCGAGCCGGCGCCCGAGGGCGATCTGGTCGATGTGGCCGCCATCCCGTTGCGCATCCTGCTGGCCGACGACCATCCGGCCAACCGCAAGGTGGTCGAGATCATGCTGGCCGCCACCGCCATGGACCTGACCGCCGTCGAGGACGGGCGGCAGGCGCTGGACGCCTTCGGGGGCGGTGGTTTCGACCTGATCCTGATGGACATGCAGATGCCGGTCATGGACGGCCTGACCGCCACCCGCGCCATCCGCGAGCTGGAGGCCGAGCAGGGCCTGCCGCGCACCCCTGTCCTGATGTTGACCGCCAACGCCATGGCTGAACACGTCGAGGCCGGGCGCGCCGCCGGGGCCGACGGTCATCTGACCAAGCCGGTCACCCTGGCGAGCCTGTTCGAGGCGATCAGCGGCGCGCTGGATCCCGAGCGGACCGAGGCGGCCTGATCAGGGCCACTTCACCACGGGCGGCATGGAGCTCAGGATCGAGTCTACGTTGCCGCCGGTCTTCAGTCCGAACATCGTCCCGCGATCGTACAGAAGGTTGAACTCGACGTAGCGCCCGCGCCGGACCAACTGCTCCTCGCGCTCCTCCGCCGTCCACGCCTCGCTCATCCGACCCGAGACGATCCGCGAATAGACGTCCAGGAAGGCCGTCCCCACGTCCTGGGTGAAGGTGAAGTCCCGGTCCCAGTCGCCGCTGTCGTGGTGGTCGTAGAAGATGCCGCCGGTGCCGCGCGACTCATTGCGGTGGGGCAGGAAGAAATACTCGTCGCACCACGCCTTGTATTTCGCATGCCATGAACCGTCTTGGGCGGGATCGTGGGCGTCGCAGGCGGCCTTCATCGCGGCGTGGAAGGCGAGGGTGTCCGGGTGGTCATCGCGGCGATCCGCATCCAGCACCGGCGTCAGGTCGCCGCCGCCGCCGAACCAGCTCTTCGTCGTGGCGATGAAGCGGGTGTTCATGTGCACCGCCGGCACGCGCGGGCTGACCGGGTGGCAGATCAGGCTGATGCCGGTGGCGAAGAAGCGCGGGTCCTCGACCGCGCCCGGCACCGACTTGGCATAATCGGCGGGGAAGCTGCCATGCACGGTCGAGCAGTGGACGCCCACCTTCTCGAACAGGCGGCCGTGCATCATGCCCATCACGCCGCCGCCGCCTTCCTGGCGGTCCCACGGGGTGCGCACGAACCGGCCCGGCTCGCCGGGGAACAGATCAGCGGGCGCCGCGTCCTCCAGCGCCTCGAAGCCGGCGTGGATGCGGTCGCGCAGGGTCTCGAACCACTGGCGGGCGTCGGTCTTCTTCTGCGAGAGGGGATCGGCGGCGTCGGTCATGGCCGCTTCCTAGGCTGTGGCGACGCGTGACGAAAGTGTAACCGTGGTCCTGTTGATTTCATGCCAGTGTCCACAGCCTCGCTTCACGGGAGTTCGCCGATGTTCCGCACCGCCCTTCTGGCCGCCGCCGTCCTGGCGGCCTTCGCCGGTCCCGCGCTCGCCCAGGATGCCGCCCGCGAAGCGCAGGCGCGCCGCATCCTTGAGAGCACGCCGCTGATCGACGGGCACAATGACCTGCCCTGGGCCCTGCGCGAGGGGCACGGCAACGACCCCTATGCGGTGGACCTGACGGCGAACCTCGCGGCGACCACCAAGCTGCACACCGACATCCCCCGCCTCCGTGCGGGCGGCGTCGGCGGCCAGTTCTGGTCGGTCTATGTCCCCGCCGATCTCAGCCCGACCGAAGCCGCGCGCGAGACCTGGGAACAGATCGACACCGTTCGCCGCATCGTCGCGGCCCACCCTGATGTCTTCGAACTGGCCACCACGGCGGATGACGTCGTCCGCATCCATCGCGCGGGCCGCATCGCCAGCCTGATCGGCATCGAGGGCGGCTACTCCATCGATGACTCGCTCGGCCTGCTGCGTGAGTTCCACGAGGCCGGGGTGCGCTACATGACCCTGACCCACTCCAAGACCACCACCTGGGCCGACAGCGCCACCGACGCGCCGAAGTGGGGCGGCCTGTCGCCCTTCGGCGAGCAGGTGGTCAAGGAGATGAACCGCATCGGCATGATGGTCGATCTCAGCCACGTCTCGGAGGAGACCATGCTGGACGCCATGCGGGTCAGCGAGGCGCCGGTGATCTTCTCCCACTCCTCGGCCAAGGCCGTGACCAACAGCGCGCGCAATGTGCCCGACAACGTCCTGCGCCTGATTGCGGAGGACGGCGGCGTGGTGATGGTCACCTTCGTGCCCGGCTTCGTCAGCGCCGCCCAGGTGGCCTGGAACCAGCAGCTCGCCGCGGAGGCCGACCGGCTGGGCGTTGATCCGCGCGCCGAGACCCCGGACCCGCGCCTGCGCGCCTGGGCCGAGGCCAATCCGCGCCCCCGCGCCACCATCGCCGACGTCGTCGCCCACATCCAGCACGTCCGCGACGTGGCGGGCATTGATCACGTCGGTCTGGGCGGGGACTTCGACGGCGTCGGCGCCCTGCCGGAGGGCATCGATGGCGTGGACGCCTATCCCCGCATCCTCGCCGCCCTGATGGCGAACGGCTGGACCGAGGCGGATATCCGCAAGCTGGCGGGCGAGAACGTCCTGCGCGTCATGCGTCAGGTTCAGGCCGTGGCCGACAGCAAGCAGGCGGAACGTCCCAGCCTGGCCCTGCCGCTGGGCGGCGGCGCGCCGGAGTAGTCACCCCGTCCGCGCGGCCTCCAGCTGATCGTACAGGGGCCGCATCCAGCGGTCGGCCAGCGCCCGCACCGCCTCCGGCGCGGCGGCGCGCTTGGCCTCGCTGTCACTTTCGAACGGGCGGTCGCCCTGCTTCGGATTGCGGCTCGAGGCGGCGATCAGGCGGGCGACCTCCTCCGGCGTGGGCGCGATGCCGAAATGCGGGGCGACCAGGGTCCACGTCGCCTCGGGCAACTGGATGTAGTCCAGCAGCAGGCCCGGCGCGGCGCGGTGCGCCTCCAGCCCAGCCGCATGGATCACGCCCAGCACCCGCGCGGCGTATTCATCGCCCGGCGGATGGCCTTCCAGCCCGAACAGGGCGGCGGGCAGCAGGCCCGGCGAGGTGTGCACCCCGCGCTGATTCAGGGCGCTGACCAGCACCTCCACCGGGTCCCGGTACAGGAAGACCCAGGGCGTCTCGGGGAAGGCCTCCCGGATCAGGTCGTGCTGCGGGGTGTTCCAGGCGTCGAATTTGACGAACAGCCGGTCCTGGCCCGGCGCTCGCGCCTGACCCAGCGCCCCGACCATGGCGCGCAGCAGGGCGACCTGCCGGTCACGCCCCATCCGGTGGCCCGCGCGGATCAGGCTGTCGACCGGCCCCGGCTCCGACAGGACCAGCGCCCCATCCAGTCGGCCCAGAAGATGCGCCAGCAGGGTCGAGCCGCAGCGCGAGACGTGGAAGATGAAGCCGGTCGGCGGGATGCCAGGATTGCGCGCCGCACACGCCTCCAGTTCCGCCAGCGTCGTCCGTCGCCGGAACAGGCTGTTGGCTGGGTGGCGCATCAGCCGGGCGAAGGTGTCGTCCAGAAAGGCTTCGGTGAACCGGGGCAGGTCGCACCAGATCCACTCGACGACCGAGGCCTCGACATCCGTCTCGTCCCAGAAGATGCGGCCGGGCAACCAGCCGTCCAGCGCGCCTACTTCATCCATTGTTCGTTCCAGCGGCCGCGCTCCTCGGCCATGGCGTCGCGCACCATCGCGGCGCTCAGGGGCAGGTGGTGTTCCAGCGCCAGCCGCATCGTCTCCTCGATGAACAGGTCCCGGTCGGTGGTGTCGCGCAGGGCCGCGTGCAGATCCGGCCTCATCGCCACCAGCGCGCGGAAGGCCGACAGGTTGGCGGCGGCGACCTCGGGCTCCACCTGCGGCGACGTCGGCCGGAAGGGGTCGTCCGCCTCGAACGGGATCAGGCCGCGCAGCCAGTCATTGACCCCGACATCGATCACCAGATGGATACGGTCGGTCGCGCCTCCGTTCAACACCCGGTGCGGCTGGCTGAGATCCAGATACCAGGTCTCGCCCGGCGCCATGTCCACCCGGCGGTTCCGCAGGTGGAAGGCGACGTCCGGATTGGTCGCGACGGGCACATGCAGTCGCGCCTCGCCCCGGTCGTAGCCCAGGTCATAGTCACGGTGCTCGTGGATCATCCCGCCCGGCCCCAGCCGCAGCAGCCGCACCGCGCGCAAGGGGCAGTCCAGTGTCGCCAGCACCTCGCGGACACCGGGACACAGGTCCAGCAGGGGCGTGTCGGCGAAGGCCTCGCCGGTCGCCAGCAGGCTGTCGCCGCCCTCAGTCGGTCCGCGCAGCACCAGGCCGCTCCAGTCGCCGTCATAGAAGCCGCTGTTGAAATGCGGAATCCAGCCCTCGGCGGACAGGGTCCGAAGGTCCGCCAGCAAGGCCGCGGCGTCAAAGGTCAGGGGCAGCCGGAAACGGTCGATCATGCCCGCAGATTGTATTGGACGTTCCGCCTCGCGCGTCCAGAGTGTTCAGGGCAGGCCGTCGGTCTGCCGGAGGGCCTCGAACAGGGCGATACCCGCCGACACCGACAGGTTCAGCGACCGGGCCTCGGGGCGCAGCGGGATGACAACCCGCTCATTCGCGGCGGCGTGGACATAGTCGGGGGCGCCCGTGGGTTCGCTGCCGAACAGCAACACATCGTCGGGTCTGAACGCGAAGCCGGGCAGGGGCGTCGCCCCCTTTGTCGTAAACAGGACTAGGCGTCCGGTCCCGCGATTCCGCTGAAATTCCTCCCATCCGGCGTGTCGGGTCATGTGGCCCAGCGGGCCGTAGTCCAGCGCGGCGCGCTTCATGGCCCGGTCATCCAGACGGAAGCCGGTGGGTTCGATGATGTTCAGTTCCACGCCAAAACAGGCGCTCAGCCTGATGCAAGCGCCGACGTTCTGCGGAATGGCTGGTTGAAAAAGGGCGAGACGCATTCTAGAGCCCTCATACGCGCGGCCCGGGGGCTTGTCGCGGTCCAATTTGCGACCGTTTCGCAAGTGGCGTCAGCCACTTGCGTCAAACCGCTGCAAACCGGGCCGGGGCGGGAGAACGGGTTTCCGCTAAAGCATCCATGCCGTGACGACCGCGCTCCATGAAGGGCGTGGGAAGCGGCGTACGACGGAGTGAGACGTGGCCGAATCGGTCGTTGAAGGTGAAGGCGGCGACGCCACCCGCCGGGACTTCATCCACATTGCCGCCGGTGCGGCGGCTGTGGGCGCTGTCGGCATGGTCGTCTGGCCGCTGATCAACCAGATGAACCCTGCGGCGGATACGCTGGCCCTGGCGTCGATCGAATTCGACATGACCAAGGTCCAGGAAGGCCAGCAGGTCGTGATCAAGTGGCAGGGCAAGCCGGTGTTCGTGCGTTACCGCACCCCGGCCGAGCTGCAGCGCGTGATCGCCGACGACCACGCCAGCGACCTGAAGGAACCGCAGACGGACGCCGAGCGCACCAAGCCGGGCCACGAGAAATATCTCGTCGTGCTGGGCAACTGCACCCACCTGGGCTGCGTCCCCACCTTCGGCACCGGCGACTTCGGTGGCTGGTTCTGCCCCTGCCACGGTTCGCACTACGACGCCTCGGGCCGCATCCGTAAGGGCCCGGCGCCCGCCAACCTGGTGGTTCCGGAATACGAGTTCGTGTCCGACACGCGCGTGAAGATCGGCTGAGGACGGACAAGAGACCCATGAGCGATCACGAATCCACCTACGTCCCGAAGACCGCCGTCGAGAAGTGGCTCGACACCCGTCTTCCGATCGTCCGTTTCGGCGCCGACTACATGTCGCTGCCCACCCCGAAGAACCTCAACTACTGGTGGACCTTCGGCGGCATCCTGGCCCTCTGCCTGGTCACGCAGATCGCGACCGGCATCGTGCTGGCCATGCACTATGTGCCCAACACTGAACTGGCCTTCGCCTCGGTCGAGCGCATCATGCGCGACGTCAACGGCGGCGACCTGATCCGCTACACCCACGCCAACGGCGCCTCGATGTTCTTCATCGCGGTCTACCTGCACATGCTGCGGGGCCTCTACTACGGCTCCTACAAGGCGCCGCGGGAAATGATCTGGATCGTCGGCTGCGTGATCTTCTTCCTGATGATCGCCACCGCCTTCCTCGGCTACGTCCTGCCGTGGGGCCAGATGTCCTACTGGGGCGCTGAGGTGATCACCAACCTGATCGGGGCGATCCCCGGCATCGGCGAGCCGATCCTGATCTGGCTGCGCGGCGGCCCGGCGATCGACAACGCGACGCTGAACCGCTTCTTCTCGCTGCACTACCTGCTGCCGTTCGTCATCGCGGGCTGCGTGGTTCTCCACCTGTGGGCCCTGCACCACGCCGGTCAGAACAACCCGGTCGGCATCCTGATCCCGAAGGACCGGGCCAAGAAGGACATGGTTCCGTTCCACCCGTACTTCACGGTCAAGGACGGCTTCGCCATCATCCTGTTCCTGATCCTGTTCGCGCTGTTCGTCTTCTTCATGCCGAACGCCCTGGGTCACGCCGACAACTACATCCCGGCCAACCCGCTGCAGACCCCGGCGCACATCGTGCCCGAATGGTACATGCTGCCCTTCTACGCGATCCTGCGGGCTGTTCCGGACAAGTTCGGCGGCGTGCTGGCGATGTTCGGCGCCATCGGCGTCCTGTTCGTCCTGCCGTGGCTGGACACCTCGAAGGTGCGCTCGATGCGCTACCGCCCGACCATGCGGACCTTCTTCGTGATCTTCGTCGTCGTCGGCCTGCTGCTCGGCTGGTGCGGCGCCCAACTGCCGGACGCCCCGGTTGTTCCGGGCATGCCCAGCTTCAACCTGATCGACGGCCAGCTGAACAGCTACCTCTGGCTGACCCGCTTCGCCACGCTCTACTACTTCGCCTTCTTCCTCGTGATCCTGCCGCTGGTGGGTCTGAAGGAGAAGCCGCTGCCGGTCCCCGCGACCATCTCGGAACCCGTCCTGTCGGGCGCCGAAGAGCAAAAGGGCTGATCGCGACCATGACCCTCAAGACTTCGATGCGCTCCATGAAGAAGACCCTGGTCCTGATCGCCGCGGCGGCCGGCCTGACCCTGTCCGCCGGTCCCGCCCTCGCGGCGGGCGGCGGCGGCCACGCCCTGCGTGACGGCGGCTTCTCGTTCGATGGTCCCTTCGGGACCTTCAACCAGGGCCAGCTGCAACGCGGCTACAAGGTCTACCGGGAGGTCTGCGCCTCGTGCCACAGCATGAACCTCATGCACTTCCGCACGCTCGCTGAGCCGGGTGGCCCGTTCTACGACGTGGACCAGGAAAACCCGGCCGAGAACCGCTTCGTGAAGGCTTTGGCCAAGGAAGTGCAGATCGCGGATATCGACACTGAGACCGGCGAGCCGGTGATGCGCGACGGCACCGCCGCCGACCGCTTCCCCAACCCGTACCCGAACGCGACGGCTGCGGCCGCGGCGAACGGGGGCGCGGCTCCGCCCGACCTGTCGGTGATGGCCAAGGCCCGTCACGGCGGCGCAAACTACATCTACTCGCTGCTGACCGGCTACCACGCCGCTCCGGCCGGCCTGCAGATCCGTCCGGGCCAGAACTACAACGCCTATATGGCCGGCGATCTGACCCCGTTCTGGACCGGCGAAGCGGGTCACGTCCCGCCCGGCGGCTTCATCGCCATGCCGAACCCGCTGCAGGCGGGTCAGGTGACCTACGATGACGGCACCGCCCAGACCGTGGACAACTACGCCAAGGACGTCGCGGCCTACATCGCCTGGGCCTCGGATCCCAAGCAGGTCGCCCGCAAGCGCGCCGGCGTCGGCGCCTTGATCTTCCTGATCCTGTTCGCCGGCGTGACCTACCTGTCCTACCGCCGCATCTGGAAGGGCGTGGCCCACTAAGGCCTCCGCTTTCCAAGGCAGAACGATTGACCCGCCGGAGCCCCGCTCCGGCGGGTTTTTCGTTTCGGTGTCCGTGTCGAACGGCGTGTTGCTAACAGAACAAAAGAACTTTATAACGCAAAGCGAAATCAGGGAGGTCTCGATGATCCGCCGTCTTCGCTCTGTGTCCGCCGCGGCCCTGGCCGTGATCGCCGTCTCCATCGCGGCGCCCGTCGTCGCCCAGATCCCGGCCCAGCCCGCGGGGACCCCGGCCCAGCGCACCGCCGTCGGCGCGCTCGACTTCATGGACGGCGAGTGGCGCGGGGAGGCGGTCGTCACCGGCCCTGGCGGCCGCATGGTCCTGACCCAGACCGAGCGGATCGGTTCGCTGCTGGGCGGCTCGGTCAAGGTGATCGAGGGCCGGGGCTACGCCGCCGACGGCTCGACCCAATTCAACGCCCTGGCCCTGATCTCGTGGGATGAGCGGGCCGGGCGCTACGCCTTCCGCAGCTACGCCAATGGCTTCAGCGGCGACTTCCCGTTTGAGCGCACCGAGGACGGCTTCCGCTGGGAGACCCCGGCCGGGCCGAACGCCAGGATCCTGTACGTCGCCACCGTCCGTGACGGGACCTGGCACGAGGTCGGGGATTATGTCGCCGACGGCCAGCCGCCCCGCCGCTTCATCGAACTGCGCCTGACCCGCGTCGGCGACACCAACTGGCCGGGCGCGGGGGCCGTGTCGCCGCAGTAGGGCGGGGCTGATCGACAGCCCGGATCGGGCGCCCTACGGTCCGCACCCTGTTCAAAAGGCTGAGGGTGTCCCGAGCATGCGTTTGTCCGTCTCCGTCGCCGCGCTGGTCGCCGGCGCGCTCCTGTCCGTCGCGGGGGCCGCGAGCGCCCAGACCCCGACCTTCGATACGGCCCGCCTGTCCGAGCACGTCCGCATCCTGTCCGACGACAGCTTCGAGGGCCGGGGCATCGCCACGCCCGCCGAGGCCAAGGTCATCGAATACCTCAGCGCCCAGTACGGCGCGGCGGGCTTCGAGCCGGGCGGACCGAACGGCCAGTGGACGCAGGACGTGACGCTGAACCGCTTTACCGCCTCGAACATCCGCGCCCGCTTCAATGTCGGCGGGACCACCGTGCCGCTGACGCAGGGCGAACAGATCGTCATCTCGACGCGCCTGCCGGGCGACCATGTCATGCTGGCGAACGCGCCGCTGGTCTTCGTCGGCTACGGCATCGACGCGCCCGAGCGCCAGTGGAACGACTTCAAGGACGTGGACGTCCGCGGCAAGGTCATCGTCGTGCTGGTCAATGACGCCGACTTCGAACAGCCCGAGCTGAACACCTTCGGCGGCCGCGCCATGACCTACTACGGTCGCTGGACCTACAAGTACGAAGAGGCGGCCCGGAAGGGCGCGGCGGGCGTGATCATCGTCCACGAGACCGCCCCGGCCTCCTACGGCTGGGCCACGGTGACCAACAGCTGGTCGGGCCCGCAGTTCGACATCGTTCGCCAGAACGCCGCCGCCGAGCGGGTGCAGATGGAATCGTGGATCCAGCGTGACGTCGCCGTCGAGCTGTTCCGCGCCGCCGGTCAGGACTTCGAGGCCCTCAAGGTCGCCGCCCGCAGCCCCGACTTCCGCCCGGTCGAACTGTCCGGCGCCACGATCAGCGCCATGTTCGACGTCGCCTCGACCCAGGTGACGACGCACAACGTCATCGCCCGCCTGCCGGGCACGACCCATCCGGACGAGACCGTCCTGTACACGGCCCACTGGGACCACATCGGCGTCGGCGCGCCAGACGCGGAAGGCGACACCATCTTCAACGGCGCCGTCGACAACGCCACCGGCACCGCCGGCCTGCTGGAGATGGCCCGCGCGTTCGGTTCGGGTCCGCGTCCCGAGCGCTCGATCGTGATGATCAGTTTTACCGCCGAGGAAAGCGGCCTGCTGGGCTCGGAATACTACGCCTCCAACCCGGTCTACCCGCTGGCCACCACGGTGGGCGGCTTCAACGTCGATTCGATGAACGTCTATGGCCGGGTCCAGCGCTACGGCATCACCGGCTACGGCCAGTCCGATCTGGACGAGCGCATCGGCGCCGTGGTCGAGAGCCAGGGCCGCACCATTCAGCCGGACGCCAACCCGGCCTCGGGCGGCTATTTCCGTTCGGACCACTTCCCGCTGGCCAAGCGCGGCGTGCCGATGACCTACGGCGGCTCGACCGGCGATTTCCGCGACGAGCCGATCGCCGAGCGTCAGGCCAACCGGGCCGAGTATGGCCGCAGCCGCTATCACCAGGCGGCGGACGAGTGGTCGCCGAACTGGGACCTGAGCGGCCAGGTCGAGGACCTGCAGGTGCTCTACGCGGTCGGCTCGGGCCTCGCGAACAGCCGTGAGTGGCCGCAGTGGAAGGACGGCTCCGAGTTCGGCCCCGCCCGCGCGGCGACGGCGGACCAGCGGGACTAACCTTCCGGCACATGACAAAAATGTAAGGGGCGGTCTTTCGGGGCCGCCCTAAGGTGCGCGCCATCGACTTCGGGGGATGGAGCTTCCCACTATGTTTCGCAAACTGACGGGCGGCATCGCCCTTGCCGCCGTCCTGCTGGCCGCCGGCGCCGCCAACGCCCAGAGCTTCTCGGCCGAGCGCATCAGCAATGACATCCGCACCATCAGCGCCGATGAGTACCAAGGCCGCTATCCCGGCACCGAGGGCGAGCGGATGGTGCTGGCCTTCCTGCAGGCCCAGTACGAGGCCATGGGCTTGCAACCGGGCGGGCCGAACGGCCAGTGGCTACAGCCGGTCGAGCTGAAGCGCTACACCCCCGTCGCGGGCGGCACGGCCAGCTGGACCGGCCCGGATGGCCAGAGCCACGCCCTGACGGTCGGAACCGACATCACCCTGCGCGCCGCGACCAACGACGGCCGCGCCTCGATCCGCAATGCGGGCGTGGTCTTCGCCGGCTACGGCATCACCGCTCCCGAGCGGAATTGGGACGATTACGGCAGCCTCGACGTGCGCGGCAAGGTCGTGGTGGTCATCGCGGGCGAGCCGGACGGCCCCGTGTTCAACGGCGACTACGCCACCAACTACCAGTCGGGCGCCTACAAGGCCGATGAGGCCTTCCGCCGTGGCGCGGTCGGCGTGATCACCCTGATCGCCGCCCCCGCCAGCTCGCCCCAGTGGCAGGGCCTGACCCGCGGCGCCAACCGCACCCGCACCCTGACCCCGGGCGCGGCGGACCTGGAGTTCTCGGGCGCGATCAACCACGACGTGGCGGGCGCCATGGCCTCGGCCGCCGGCCTGGGCATGGACAGCTTCGCCAACACCGCCAGCGGGACCTTCAAGGCCGTGGCGCTGAACGGCGTCACCCTGTCGCTGGACATCTCCGAGACCATCGACACCCTGGTCACCCACAACCTGCTGGCCAAGATCCCCGGTACCGAGCACCCGGACGAGACCATCATCTACTCGGCCCACTGGGACCACGTCGGCGGCGCCGACCAACACCCGGGCGTGACCGGCGACAACATCTGGAACGGCGCCTGGGACAACGCCTCGGGCACCATCGGCGTGCTGGAGATGGCGCGTCAGCTGAGCGCCGCCCCGCGTCCCAAGCGCACCATCGTCTTCGCCCACATGGCGGCCGAGGAAATGGGCCTGCTGGGCGCCTATGGCTACGCCGCCAACCCGGTCTATCCGCTGGAGACCACGGTCGCCGACATCAACATCGACATGCTGCCGCTGTCCGGTTCGACCCGCGACATCCCGATCTTCGGCAAGGGCCAGAATGATCTGGAAGATCGTCTGGAGGCGCTGGCCGCCCCGCTGGGCCGCTATGTCTCGGACGACAACCAGCCGGAGCAGGGCTTCTATTACCGCTCGGACCACTTCCCGTTCGCCCGCATGGGCGTGCCGGCGATCATGCCTTGGCACGGCTGGGACTGGGTCGAGGGCGGGCGTGAAGCCGGCGAAGCCGCGTGGCGCGCCCGCTTCGCCGCCGACTACCACAAGCCGTCGGACGAATGGTCGGCGGACTGGGACCTGACCTCGGCGGTCGAGAACCTGACCCTGCTGTATCACCTGGGTCTGGACCTCGCGAACAGCTCGGACTGGCCGCAGTGGAAGCCGACCTCGGAGTTCGCCCAGGTCCGCGCCCGCTCGGACAACGCGCGCCAGTGACCCTGTCGATCCGCCCTCTGACCGGCGACGGCTCGCCGCCGGCGGAGGGCGAATACGCTCAGGCGTGTGAAGTCAGCGGGGCGACCCGCTGGCTCTACCTGTCCGGCCAGATTCCGGTCGCCCCGGACGGCTCGCTGGCCACGGACTTCACCGGCCAGTGCGAACAGGTCTGGGACAATGTCGAGACCCAACTGCGCGCCGCCGGCATGACGCTGGACAACCTCGTGAAGGTGACGACCTACCTGTCGGATCGGACTTATGCGTTGCCGAACCGGGAGGTGCGCCTGCGTCGGCTGGGCGGGCGGCAGATGGCCTTGACGGTGATCGTGACGGGCCTGTTCGAGGAAGGCTGGCTGGTCGAGATCGAGGCGGTGGCGGCGGCCTGATCGCAGTTCCTCCCCTGAAGGGGAGGAATGCCGCATTGCTCCGGTTCGGCAACCCGCCCACAATCCGCCCATGAGCCGTTGGTCGCCGCAGCCTGCACCGGATGAACCCGACGGCCTGATCCTGTTCGACGGGGTCTGCGTCTTCTGCTCACGGTGGGTGCGGTTCGTGATCGCGCATGACCGCGAGGGCCGCTTCCGCTTCCTGCCCATCCAGTCTGAGGCAGGGCGGGCGCTGGCGGTGCGATACGGGATCAATCCGGATGAACCCGAAACCAACGCTTTGATCCTGAACCGCCGCATCCATTTCAAATCGGACGCCGCCCTGAGCGTGCTGGGCGCTTTACCGAAGACCCGTGCGTTGGCGGCGCTGAAGGCCGCGCCCCGGTGGCTGCGGGACCCGGCCTATGACCTGATCGCGAAGAACCGGTACGCGATCTTCGGGCGCACCGACGCCTGCATGGTCCCGTCGCCGGAAGATCGGGCGCGCTTCCTCGCATGACCACAGTTCTGGTGATCGGTGCGGGCGGGGTGTTCGGATCGCGGCTGGCGGAGGGGCTGCTGCGGCATGGCTTGGGCGTGGTCGTGGCGGGGCGTAGCCGGGCGCGGGCTGAGGACGTGGCCGGGCGGCTGCGGGCGGCCTTTCCGGGCGGTGACGTCGCGGTCGCGGCGCTGGACACCGCCACCCTGACGCCGGAGCAACTCAAGGCCACCGGAGCCGCCATCGTCGCCGACATGGCCGGGCCGTTCCAGGGCGCGGAGCCGACGACGGCGCGGGCGGCCATCGCGGCGGGCCTGCACTATGTCGACCTGGCCGACGGGCGGGACTTCGTCGCCGCCTTCCCGGCGCTGGATGAGGCGGCGCGGGCCGCGGGCGTGGTCGCCCTGACCGGCTGCAGTTCGACGCCCGCCCTGTCCAACGCCGTGCTGGATCGACTGACTGAAGGCTGGCGCGAGGTGGTCTCGGTCGAGGCCGCCATTTCGCCGGGCGCGCGGGCGCCCAAGGGACTGTCGGTCATGCAGGCCATCCTGTCGTGGATGGGCCGCCCGGTCATGGTCTTCGACGACGGCGTATGGACGATGCGGCGGGGCTGGAGCGGCCTGTACCGGCGCGACTTCGGCGCGGCGGGCGTGCGGCGGGTGTCGCTGTGCGAGACCCCGGACCTCGACCTGTTCCCGGCCCGGTTCGCGCCGAGGGACCGGGCCCTGTTCCTGGCCGGGATGGAGCCGTGGACCCTGCATCTGGAAGGCTGGCTGCTGGGCCGTCTGGTCAGCCTGTTTCGGTTCAATCCCGTGCCGCTGGCCAGGACGCTGCTGACGCTGGCGAGCCTGCAGTCCGTGAGCGGGTCGGATCGCGGCGCCATGCGGGTGCAGGCGCTGGGCGTGGACGGGCAGGGCCGGGCGGCGCGGGCCGTCTGGCGGCTGGTCGCCGAGCCGGGGGAGGGGCCGGTGACGCCCAGCCTGCCCGCGCTGGCCGCCATCCGCGCCATCGACGCCGGACGGGTGGCGCCGGGTGCGCGGGCCTGCGTCGGCGTCCTGCCGCTGGAGGCGATCACCGAGGAGATGGCGCCCCATGGGCTGGCGACCGAAGCCATGACGGAGCGTGGTCTCTATCCCCGCGCCATCGGTTCGGCCTTTGACAGCCTGCCGGAGCCGATCCGGGCGCTGCATGAGACGCCGGGACGGTCGCTGTGGCGGGGCCGGGCGATGACCGAGGGGGCGTCCGGGCCGCTGGCGGCGCTGGCCGCATGGGTGATCGGTTTCCCCAGGGCGCAGGCGGACTGCGAGGCCGAGGTAGCCATCGACGCCGACGGCGAGCGCTCGATCTGGCGGCGGCGCATCGGCGGCCACGGCTTCGCCAGCCGCCTGTCGCGGCCGCGCGAGGGCGGGCGGATCAGCGAGCGGTTCGGGCCGCTGAGCATGGGCCTGAGGCTGACCCCCGAGGGCGGGCGTCTGGTTTATCGGGTGGAGGGCTGGCGCGCCGGGCCGATCCCGTTGCCGCGTTTCCTGTGCCCGGCCACCGAGGCCTTCGAGGAGGTGGACGCCGAGGGCCGCTTCGTCTTCGACGTGACCATCACCGCGCCCCTGCTGGGGCGGCTGGTGCGGTATCGGGGTTGGCTGGAGCGGGCATGAAAAGGGGGCGTCCCCCCGACGCCCCCTTTACCCACTCGCGCCAGTGATCGGCTCAGGAAGCCGGGGCCACCGTCGCGCGGCCGATCAGGTCACGAGCCTGGGCGATGCCCGCTTCCGTGGTCAGGGTTCCGGCCTGGATCTCTTCGGCCCAGTCCATCAGCGGCTTGCCGGTGACGGCGCCGCGGTTGGCTTCTTCCTCGAGGTAGATGCCGCCGTTGCGGGCGGCGACCTCGTCCCAGGCGGCGCGGACGCCGGCCCAGTAGTCCTTGGTGGCGGTCCAGTAGGCGTCGCCCGGCGCGGGGTCGTAGTTGTCGACCCGGCGGTAGGTGTTGATCACGTCCTCCTGGACGATGGCGACGGGATCGCCCCCGTCACCCTCGGCCTGGCCCATCTTGACGTTGTCCTGGATGTGGACCCAGCCCTGCGGCGTCAGGGCGTGGCGGTTGGTGCCCAGATAGCGGTCGTAGATCGGGTTGCGGACCGCGTCGCGGCGGGCCAGCGGACGCCAGGTCGGGTTGGAGGTCCACTCCGACTGGCCGTGGTCATAGGCCCAGTGGCCGACGCCGCCGTAACGCGGGCTGTCGTCGGTCTGCCAGACGGTTTGCGACCAGGCGCCGCGACGGTCCTCGGCCGACACCGGGGTGACGGTCCAGCGGTTCGGACCGGCGTAGGTCAGGACAGTCTCGGGCTCGTACACCCAGTCCTGACGCCAGTGCTTGATGACCATGTGGTTGCCCGCATCATCGCTCATGACGAGGATGTGCTGCAGGCTGATGCGATTGCCGTCGTCGTAGACGACGCGGACGATCTCGTCGCCCGCCGACAGCTTCTCTTCCAGCGGCTCATAGCCGGCGCGGAAGCTGACGTTCTCGCGCATGTCGAAGCGGACCCGCCACTGGCCGGCCTGAGCCAGGATCGACTGGCGATCCCGCTCGAACTGGCTGATCGCCGGGGCGTCCACCGGGGTCGCCCCCGAGATCGCCATTGGGGCGGTCTCGGCGAAGGCCGGGGCGGACGCCGCGAGGGCGGCGGCCAGAACGGTGGTGAGCATCAGGGCTTGGCGCATGTGACAGGTCCTTCGAATGCGAGTCAGTCGCGTTATCGTCTGGCGTGATCAGTACCGCAAGGCCAGCGAAACGCCGAAGTTGCGGCCCGGCTGGGTGTAGGCGTCCTTGACCGCCGAGCTGGCGGCCACGCCACGGATGTCGCTCCACCAGCTGTAGGTCTCGTCGAAGACGTTGAAGACGCCCGCGCGAGCCGTGACCTTGTCGTTGATGTTCCAGTAGGCGGTCAGGTCGACCAGGGCGAAGTCGTCGCCGGTGGCGCAGCCCAGGGCCGGGTTGGTCGCGTTGTAGCAGGAGGTCAGGCCGTCGGTGTCGGCGGCGTCCTTGGCTTCGGACCAGGTCAGCACGGCCTGACCGCCGAAGCGGCCCTGCGGCTCGTCATAGCCGACGCCGAACACGACCTTGATCGGGTCGATGCTGGGCAGCTGGCGGGTGACGCCGGCGCTGGTCGTCTCGCCGTCCGCATAGGCGAAGGCGAAGCGGGTGCTGAAGCCGTTGTCCCAGTAGGCGTTGGCGCGGGCTTCGAAGCCCTGGATCTCGACGTCGGTGAAGTTGATCCACTGGTAGACCAGCGGGTTGGTCGGGGTGCCGGCGCCGGAGACGACCTGCTGGCTGATGAAGTCCTTGTAGTCCGACTTGAAGACCACGGCCTGACCCGAGACCTCGGCGCCGAACAGGGAGACGTCACGCATGCGGACGCCGAACTCGATGGCCTGGCTGGTTTCCGGCTTCAGGTTGGGGTTCGGGGCCGAGGTGTAACCGAAGGCCAGGTTGGCGAAGTAGTTGTTCACCTGGCTCGGGGTCGGGGCCTTGAAGCCTTCAGCCCAGTTGGCGAACAGGCCGAAATTGTCGTGACCCCACCAGACCACCCCGAGCTTGGGCGAGATGTGGTCGTCCGACTGGTCGGCGCGCGGGCCGGGGTACAGCGGGTCGTTGGCGGTGTTCAGCTCATAGCTGTCCCAGCGGACGGCCGGGACGATGCGCAGGTCGCCGCCCAGCAGGGCGATCTCGTCCTGCAGGAAGACGCCGCCCAGGGTGAAGTCGGTCTTGGGGAAGGCGCTGGTCGGGAAGGTCTCGCCGGCGGGCGGGACGGTGCCCGAGCGGACGCCCTGCTGGGTGGTCTCGGACCAGTCGCCGCCGACGGTGATGCGGTTGAGGCCGAAGGTGCGGGTGAAGTCGGTCGAGAAGCCGAAGACCTCGTTGTCGAAGGTGTTGTCGCGGCTGCGATCCACCGCCGGGGTGCGGTCCTCGAAGGTGTACTGGCGGGTCTCGGCGGTCTGGCCGTAGATGGTCAGGCGGCCGCTGTCGAAGCCGAAGACGTCCTTGCCGCGCCAGCCCACGCTCCAGCCCTCGCGGGTGGTGGTGTCGTCGGCGAACAGACCGGTGACGGTGGCCGAGCGGCCGCTGAGCACGTCGGCGCTCATCTGGCTGTCGAAGTAGTCATAGGTGACGCGCAGGCTCTGGCCCGGCGCGAAGTCCCACACGCCCTTGGCCAGGAAGGCGTCCGAGCTGGTGGTCATCGGGTTGGCTTCGGTGCGGGCCGCGCCGGCGCCGCCGACGGTTCCGGCGGTGCGGGTCTCCTGGGCGTCACGACCGGTCCAGGCCAGCAGGCCCGAGAAGGCGCCGCGGCGACCGGCGAACATGCCCGATTTGGTCAGGCCCTGATCCGACGAGTTGTAGCCGACGCGGGCGCGGGCGCCGAAGTCCTGGCCCTGACGCAGCAGGTCGGTCGGATCCTTGGTGTTGAAGGCGACAGCGCCGGCGAGGCCGTCCGAGCCGTACAGGGCCGAGGCCGGGCCGCGCATTATCTCGACCGAGCGCATCAGGTCGAGGTCGGCGTAGCCGCCGCGGCCGACGCTCTGGGCGCCGAAGACGAAGCCGTCCGGGACGCGGACGCCGTCCACGATCATCAGGACGCGGTCGCCGCCCATGCCGCGGATGGTGAAGCCCTCATTGCCGCCACGGCCCGTGGCGCCGAGCGCGGCGCCGAAGCGCTGGGGCTGGCTGATGACGCTGACGCCCGGCTCGAAGCGGATCAGGTCCTTGATGTCGGTGGCCAGCTCGCCCTCGATCTGGCGCGAGGTGTAGACCGAGACGGTGGCGGGAGCCTCGTCGGGGCGGACTTCGGTGCGGGTCGCCAGGACGCTGACTGGGGCCAGCTCGGTGGGCTCCTGCTGGGCGTTCTGGGCCATGGCCGGGGCTGCGGCGGCGACGGTGAGGGCGGCGAGCCCGGCGGAAAGGAGGAGCGTGCGCATGTATTGTCCCGCTTGAAGAGGTGGCGCGGCAATTAATGCGAACGACTCTCACAATCAATCGCGACTGCGACGGAGTTGTGACGTGATGCGAATAAGTCGCAGTGGCGGTTGGACCCTCAGCGCTTCCGGACGAAGACCGTGCCCGCCGAATAGCCCGCGCCGAAGCTGCAGATCAGGCCGGTGTCGCCGGGGGCGAAGCCGTCGTGGTGCAGGTGGAAGGCGATGATCGAGCCGGCCGAGGAGGTGTTGGCGTATTCGTCGAGGATGATGACGTTCTCGTCCGCCTCGGGCTCACGACCCAGGACCTTGCGGCCGATGAACTGGTTCATGTTGATGTTGGCCTGGTGGAGCCACATCCGCTTCAGGCCGGTGGGGTCGATGCCGAGCTCGCCCGCGTGGTCGACGATCATGTCGGAGACCATCGGCACGACGTCTTTAAAGACCTTGCGGCCCTGCTGGACGAAGAGCTTGTCCGGGGCGCCGATGCCTTCGGGGGCGGCGTTATTCAGGAAGCCGAAATTGTTGCGGATGTTGTTCGAGAAGCTCGTTTTTAGTCGGGCGCCGAGGATGTCCCAGCCGCCCGGAGCGGCGGTGTCGGCGGATTCGATGATCACGGCGGTGGCGACGTCGCCGAAGATGAAGTGGCTGTCGCGATCCTTGAAGTTCAGGTGGGCCGAACAGACTTCCGGATTGACCATCAGCACCGCCTTGACCGAGCCGGAGGCGATGAAGTCGGCGGCGGTCTTCAGGCCGAAGGTGGCCGAGGAGCAGGCGACGTTCATGTCGAAGGCGAAGCCCTCGATGCCCAGCGCCTGCTGGACCTCGATGGCCATGGCCGGATAGGCACGCTGCATGTTGGAGGCGGCGCACAGGACAGCGCCGATCTCGCTGACCGGCTTGCCCCAGGCGGCGATGGCTTCCTGAGCGGCCTTCACGGCCATTTCGGCGAGGACCGAGATCTCGTCATTGGAGCGCTCGGGAATGTTCGGCGCCATGCGCTCGGGGTCGAGGACGCCGGCCTTGTCGAGCACGAAGCGCGACTTGATGCCGGAGGCCTTCTCGATGAACTCGACCGAGGAGTGGGTCAGGGGGGCGACGTCGCCCTCGGTGATCTCGGCGCTGTGGCGCTCGTTGAAGCGGTCGGCGTAGGCATTGTAGGCGGCCACCAGTTCTTCGTTGGAGATGGACTGGTCAGGCGTGAACAGCCCGGTGGCGGCGATGACGGCGTTGGTCATAGGTTTCCTTAAGCGCCCCTAACGCTCGGCGCGCGGCGCCTCGCTACTTGAGGGGCGCGCGTACTGTTTCTGGACGGACTAGATAGGCCTCTCAATGTCTCCGGTCGAGATGGCTGAGGACACGTTCGGCTTCCGAAAGATGCAGACGCTCGACCATCTGGCCGTCGATCGGGATGGCGCCCCTGCCGTCCGCCTCGGGCGCGGCGAAGGCGGCGACGATAGCGCGGGCGTGGGCGATCTCGGCCTCCGAGGGACCGAAGGCGGCGTTGGCGGGCGCGATCTGGGAGGGGTGGATCAGGCTCTTGCCGTCAAAGCCGTAGAGGCGGCCCTGGGCGCATTCGGCGGCGAAGCCCTCGAGGTCGCTGAAGGCGTTGTAGACGCCGTCGAGGGCGAGCAGGCCGTTGGCGCGGGCGGCGGCGACGGCGGCGGCCAGCCAGGGCTTGAGCGGTTCGCGGTCCGGCGACGGGCCGGTGCGCAGGGCCACGGCCAGGTCGTTGACGCCCAACATCAGGGCCTCGAGCCGTTCGACCTCGGCGATGGCGTTGAGGTTCAGCAGCGCGCGGGGCGTCTCGATCATGGCCCAGAGGACGGCGCCCAGCGGCAGGGCCTCGGCGAGGGCGCGGGCGGCCTCGGCGTCACTGACCTTGGGCGCGACGATCAGGCCGGCGCCCGCCCCGGTCAGGGCCTTGAGGTCGTCGGCGCCCCACGGGGTGTCGAGCCGGTTGATCCGGACGCCGAGGCGCGGGCCGAAGCCGCCCTCGCGGACGGCCTGAACGGCGGCGGCGCGGGCCTGAGCCTTCATCTCCGGCGCGACGGCGTCCTCGAGGTCGAGGATGGCGACGTCGCAGTCCAGTGTGCGGGCCTTCTCGATGGCGCGCGGGTTGGTGGCGGGGAGGAAGAGGGCGGATCTCATGCCCTTGAGCTCAAACCTTTCCGACCACCGGCACCAGCGCGCCCGTCACCGCCCGCGCTTCGGGGGAGGCGAGGAACAGCATCACGCGTGCGAGGTCGGCGGGGGCGACCCATTTGGACGGGTCGGCGTCGGGCATGTCGGCGCGGTTCTGCTCGGTGTCGAGGATCGAGGGCAGGACGGCGTTGACGGTGACCGAGGTCGATTTCAGCTCCTCGGCCAGGCTTTCGGTCAGGCGGTGGACGCCGGACTTGGAGGCGGCGTAGGCGCCCATGCCCGCGGCGGACTTGATGGCGGCGTTGGCGCCGACGTTGACGATGCGGCCCTCGTCCGAGGCCTTGAGCCAGGGCAGGGCGGCGCGGCTGGCGTTGAGGGCGGTGGAGAGGTTCAGGGCGAACATCCTGTCCCAGGCCGGAGAAGCGTCTTCTGTTGTCTGCCAGACGAAGCCGCCCGCGATGTTCAGCAGGGCGTCGATGCGGCCGAAATGGTCGCCCGCGGCGTCCACCGCCTGCTGGGCCGAGGCCGGGTCGGTCAGGTCCACGCCGCCGAGTTCCAGCACGCCCTCGGGCACGGCATGGCCCCGGGCGTGGTCGATGATGGCGACCTTGAGCCCCTGGGCGAGAGCGGCCTCGACGACGGCGGCGCCGAGGGCGCCGTGGCCGCCGGTCACCAGAACAACGCGGTCAGACATGAAAACCTCCGACGGAAAAAGCGGGTGCGAAGACCCCGGATGGGCGACCGATAGACGGTTTTGAAAAACAGTCTAATCCGTCTATCCCGTCTATCGGGATCCGGGAAAACTCAGTAAAAACAACGAAACCGGAAAATATCATCCGGGTGATCGTCTATCAGATGGATAGACGGTCGAGACGGTCAGGCGGCGCCCGCGAAGACCTTGGCCATCAGGGCTTCCAGAGCATAGGCGTCCGATGCGTCAAAAGCGGACGTAACGGTCGCGTCGACGTCGAAAACCGCGATCAGGGCGCCCGAGGCGTCGAAGACGGGGACCACGATCTCGCTGGCCGAGCGGGGGTCGCAGGCGATGTGGCCGGGGAAGGCGTGGACGTCCTCGACGATCTGGGTCGTGCGGGTGCGGGCGGCGGCGCCGCAGACGCCCCGGCTGAAGGCGATTCGCAGGCAGCCGAGGGTGCCCTGATAGGGGCCGACCACCAGTTCCTCGGTCTTGTCCTCGTCCACGACGTAGAAACCGGTCCAGAAGAAGGCCGGGAAGGCGTCGGCCAGCATGGAGGCGACGGTGGCCATGCGGGCGGTGCGGTTGGGCTCTCCGTCCAGCACGGCGAGGATTTCCGCCTCCACCTCCGCATAGCGGGCGGCCTTGTCGGCGGGGCGGTCATCGCGGGCGACGTAGGACATCAGGCAGGAACTCCGGCGGGGTCCGTCGCATATAGGAGGATGCCCGGCGGGAAGCGAGACCGCGCGTTTTCGCCTGTCAGGCGAGTTCTCAAGCCGCTGATTCCCGTGGACAACTCGCGTTCGGGCACAAAATGGCCGCTATGCGGCAACGCTTTGTCGCGAAACGGCGTTAACCTTGACAGGTTCTTAACCGGACCGGACTGTCGCAGTCCCGCAAGGGTTAACGAACGTGGTTAACGGGTGCGGGCGGGGACGCCTGATCGGGGTGTGAGGGGTTATGGCTGACGGCGAAGGCGATCACGGAAGACGCTCGCGTTCCAATTCGCGGGGCCCCATCGCCGTGGCCGCCGTCGCGGGCGTGTTGGCCCTGACCGCGCTGGGCATGGCGTCGTGCGGCGATCGTGGAAACGGCGTGCGCTTCTGGCAGGGCCGCGACGACGCGGCAGCCAACAGCTGTCCGCGCCCGGCCTCGATGACCGGCAGCGAGTTCAACGCCCAGGAAACCGGCCTGCGCGCCCTGCGCCGCGCGGCCTTCCAGAACGACTTCTTCGCCCAGCTGGAGCTGGGCGCGCGCTATTCCGCCGTGCGGGCGACCGACAAGAACATCGAGGACCCGATCGAGTCGGCCACCTGGCTGGCCATGGCCCTGGCCAATGACCAGGGCTACGCCCCGATCAACCGCGTGAGCCGGGGCGGCTGGGGCGGCTGGCGTCCGCTGTCGCGCTATGACGACTGCCGGGCGTTCGAGCGGCACGAGGCCTATCGCAAGCTGGACCGCACCCTGTCGGCGATGACGCTGGACGAGCAGGAGGCGGTGCGCGACAGGGTGATCTACATCCTGTCGACGCAGGATGCGGGCGGTTACCGGACCCTGGCCCGCCTGCATGACGGACTCTACGGCCCGTTCGGCGAGCCCGAGGACAATCGCGAGGCGCGCGAGGCCTGGGGTCGGGGCAGCCCCGACCGGGGGCAGGGCCGTGAGCGGAACCGTCGCGGCTATCCGGCGGCGACCAGCCTGTTCCAGCGCAATGACGTGGACGCCTATCTCTACAACTATCTTGCGGTGCAGACCGGCGACGTGGGCGCCTATGTGCTGATGCGCGACTTCGAGCGCTCGGCGCCGAGCCGGGCCCAGTACCAGCGCTTCGTCGAGGTGAAGGCGCGCCAGTGGACGCCGCCATTCGAGTTCTATCCGAACACCGCGCCGCAGTCGGGCGTGCCCTTCTCGGATGAAAGCCGCCCGCGCGGCGACGCCTATGAATATGCGCTGGGCCGGATGGCGACCGAGCTGCCCTTCATTCATGTGGGCCGCGCGCTGCGCTATCTGGGCGTGACCGAGACGGCGGCCCAGCGGCCCGAGGACCTGTCGAAGCGGCAGGTCGAGACGCTGGAGGCCATGCTGGGCCACCCGATGGAGGGACGCCTGTCCTATCTGGAGCGGGTGCGCGCGATCCAGCTGGCGGCGGTGAACGGCTCGTCCGAGGCGCAGCTGGTGCTTGCGGTGATGTACGCCGAGGGCATCGGCCTGCCCGCCGACTACGCCCGCGCCTTCAAATGGTTCGAGGAGGCGGCGCGTCAGGGCAGCCCCGAGGCCAAGTTCGCCATGTCCAGCTACTTCGCCCTGGGCGTCGCCGGGGTGGCGGATCAGGACAAGGCGCAGGCCGTGGCCTTCCGCATCGACTCGGCCCTGTCGGGCTTCGGCCCGTCGGCGGGCCGCCTGCAGGCCGTGCTGGCCCAGGTTTCCCGTTCGCAGCGCCGCTAAGGAGGGCGTGAACCCATGACGACCCGCAAATCCTTCAGCCTGATCGGCGGCATGGCGGCGGCAGCCGCCGGGGTGCTGGCCTTCACGATGGCGCCCGAGCCCGTGCACGCCCAGACGGCGGCGCAGGTGGAGAGCCAGACGCGTCCGAATTTCGGCGTCCTGCTGGACCCGCCGACCCGGACGGTGCGCCACCGGCGCGACCGCAACCGCTATGACTATGGTCGTCACCGGCCCGACTGGGGGCGTCCCGGCTATCCGCCGCTGCGTCCGGGCGGGGAGGAGATCGTGCTGGTCGACTGTGGCGGCAATCCGGGGACGGGCGCCGTCGAGGACGCCGTGCGCCGGGTGCGGCCGGGCGGGACGCTGGTGATCCGCTCGCGGGCGGGCGCCTGCGTCGGCTGGCTGAACATCGAAAAGCCCATGACCATCATCGGCGAGGGCGGCTTTGATCCGCGCGACTGGGCCCGGACGGGCGAGCCGACCCTGCAGGCGCCGGACGGCTTCCCGTGCATGACGGTCGCCCAGGGTGTTCGTGTCGAGATCCGTGACATGGTCTTCGCCTCGCCGCGCGCGGGCGACGCCGCCTGCATCGTCGGCTACGGCGCCGAGATCGTCATGAACCGCGTCGGCTTCCGCCACGCGGGCGATGAGGCGGCGATCTATGCCGACGGCGGCCTGCTGGACATCCGCAACGCCGTGATCGAGGCCCAGACCATCGCCCCCGCCATCGTCGCGGACGGCGCGGTGCTGAACACCTGGGAGACCGTGGTGTCGGGGTCGCAGTCGGGCATCGAGATCACCCCCGCCGCCGGACCGGCCTCGCGCCTGTCGGCGACCACGCTTAAGGGGACCAATGCGCCGAACGCCTTCGGCCCGCGCAGCATCGGCGTGATCGTGCGCGCCGGCCGCGACTATGGCCGGGTTGAAATCGACAACACCGCCGTCTGCGGCTTCGTCGAGGGCGTGGTGGTCGAGGGGGCCTCGGTCTCCATCGAGAACAGCCGCGTCTGCCGTTCGGACAAGGGCGTCGTGCTGTACAGCGGCGAGCTGCGCCTGGCCGACAGCCGGGTGCGCGCGACCACGGTCGGCGTGGCGGCGGCTGCGGGCAATGCGGTGATCGTGAACAACGTCTTCGCCGGCATGCGCGAGGTCATCTATCGCGAGAGCCGCGCCAATGTGCAGGCCAGCGGCAACCGGGTCTGGTCGCAATATGTCTGCCGCCCGCAGTTCCGCGACCGCTATCGTGGCCGTTACGAGCCCTACTGGCGTCCGGGCGACGGCTGGGAGTGCGCCCGCGGCTCCTACCCGCGCGACTGGTGGAGCCAGGAGGACGGGATGCTGGGCGTCGACTACTATGACGACGGCTACCGGCTGGACGGCTACGACGACTACCAGAACGGCGACGGCTGGTACGACCGCGACGGCCGCTATGTGCAGGACGACCGCTATCGCGGCGAGGATCGCTGGAGCCGGGGCGGCGGGGGTGGATTCTGGGGGCGGTGATCGGTCCCGCCATGCGGGTGGCCGGAAAGGGCTTCTACCTTTTCCTGTTGCTGACCGGGTTGCACGTCGTCGGGACAGCAATTGATCTCGTTCCCTACGTCGGATCGCCCCAGATCGATTACGTCGGGATGGATATATACGGGCCGTTCTGGCCGCAGCTTGTAGCCTTGACCCTGCCCTACCTGCTGACGGGCTTGCTCATGTCGGTGTTCGCCGTCGCCGGGCTCCGTGGGAGATTCCCGAGCCGCTCAGGCGGTCTTGAGCTGCTGCTGCTGGCCTTGGGCGGCTGGGCGCTGGCGATCCTGATGGTGCGGGTCCTGGGGGAAGCCGTTTGGCGCTGGCCTGTTAGCCTGAGTGATATGGGCTGGATCGCGCGCTACGCGGTGGTCAACGCCGCCGTCTCCGGAATCCTGCTGCTCGCTGTGCAGCAGGTTGTTACGCGATACGCCGGCTGGTCCGCGCGGCCCCGGACGCGGTGGGTCGAAGCGGGCTTGTGGTTCATGGGATCGATGATTGTCGTCGCGGGCTTCAACTTCGCGATGACCTTGATCGACGGTCTGCCGCCCGAACGGCTGTTAGCCGACACTTGGCAGGGCGTCCTGATCTTCGGCGGTCTTCTGGCGCTTGCGGTCGCGTTGACGCCCCGACCGGCGACGCCCAGTAGGCCCGGAGGGACTCGAACCCCCAACCAGACCGTTATGAGCGGTCGGCTCTAACCATTGAGCTACGGGCCCCCGGAGCGGAGGAACGGCCTAGCAGGAGCAACGGCGGGTTGCCAAGCGCCCCGGTTCAACGCCGCGCCTTCGCCGTCGATCTGTCGGCGATTTCACGCAGATGAATGGATTCTGCCAGCGGACCCTGACCGCGCGTTCAGGCGGGAACGGCCATGGTTGGAACACGAACGCCGACGACGGTGTTCGCAACGACAACTCGTCTCTCATGGAGCCTCTCCGATGATCCGCCGTCCCGCCGCTGTCGCCGCCGCCGCGACGCCCGCCGTCTCCAACCGCGCCCTGATGATCGGCGGCGCGCTGATGGCCGCGGTCGCCCTGACGGTCGCCGCCCCGGCCGCCCACGCCCAGTCGCAGCCGAACGGCGGCGCGCCCCTGACCATCCAGGCGGTGACCGAGCGTCCGAGCCTGAACCTCTCGGCCTATGGCGAGGTCAAGGCGACGCCGGACATGGCGACCATCACCTTCGCCGTGGTCAATGAAGCCCCGACCGCCGCCGAGGCCATGGCCCAGAACGCCACCAGGATGAACCAGGTGATCGCCGCCCTGCGTCGCGCCGGGATCAGCGAGCGCGACGTGCAGACTTCGGGCCTGAACCTGTCGGCCCAGTATGACTACGTCGAGAACAACCCGCCGCGTCTGCGGGGCTATCAGGCCTCGAACCAGGTGACCGTGGTCATCAACGACCTGACCAAGGTCGGCTCGACGGCGGACGCCGTGGTCGCCGCCGGGGTCAACCAGATCAACGGCATCAGCTTCGGCCTGAAGGATCCGTCGGCGGCCGAGAACCAGGCGCGCCAGATCGCGGTGCGCAACCTGCAGGCCAAGGCGGCCCTGTATTCGCAGGCCCTGGGCACGCCGCTGGGCGGCATCCGCTCGCTGACCGAAGGCGGCGGCTACGCCCCGCAACCGCCTCGCCCGATGTACGCCATGGCGGCGCGCATGGAGATGGCGGCCGACTCGACCCCGATCGCCGCCGGCGAGCTGACCGTGCGGATCGATATCACGGGGGTTTATGATCTGGCGCGGTAAGCGCTGGAGGTTGGGGAGTGGCTAGTGACTAGTGGCTAGTGGCTAGTTTGCCGTCGCCGCTCTCGAGCTTCGAAGAAAAGGCCCCGTCCGGTTCGCCGGGCGGGGCTTCTTTCTGTCTGGATCGTGCTTCACCTGAGCCACTAGCCACTAGCCACTAGCCACTAGCCACTAGCCACTAGCCACGCGTCAGTCCTGCGCCTTCACCAGCATCAGCCCGATGGCGACGTTCAGCAGGTTGGCGACCATGACGATGGCCAGGGTGGTGACCGAGTCGAGCTTGATCAGCAGCAGCGGCAGGCTCCAGGGCGCGCCGGTGATCATGGCGGGGATGAAGGTCACGCGCTCGGGCGGCAGGCCCAGCAGCTCAAGGCCGGGCGTGAAGGCCATCATCATGGCGATGACGACCGCCAGCAGATAGCCGCCGTACAGCGCCCAGCGCAGGTTCGAGATCGCACGCGTCATGGCCGGTCCTCCGAAAGGGGAGGGAAGGCCGCGAACGGGTCGGCGTCAAGCCGCGATCAGGAGGCGTGTTTGATGTTGTTGTCGTCGTCGAGCAGGACGACGTTGGGCGACCACTGGCGGGCTTCTTCCGAGGGCAGCTGGCCGTAGGTCACGACGATGACCTTGTCGTTCTTCTGCACCAGACGGGCGGCGGCGCCGTTGACGCCGATGACCTTGGAGCCGCGCGGCGCCTCGATGGCGTAGGTGGTGAAGCGGGCGCCGTTGGTGATGTTCAGGACATCGACCTGCTCGTGCGGGAAGATGCCCGCCGCATCCAGCAGGTCCATGTCGATGGCGATGGAGCCCTCGTAGTCGAGGTCGGCCTGGGTCACCGTGGCGCGGTGAAGTTTGGCCTTCATAAGCGTGACCAGCATAGGGAGTGCGGTCCGAACATGACGCGGGGCGATCGGCCCCCGCTCGCAGGCGGCTGATATAGTGATTTCGGAGAGCCGCATCAATCACGGCTTTCGGCAGCGCACCATGTGCATGCTGCGGCGCATTCGCCCGTTACGCGACGTTCATTTGACCGAAACGCCTGCCCCTCTATGGTCAAAATGTGGCCATGACCCGGCCCGCGCCCCGGACGACCTGTCGCCCCATGAAGCAATTCTTCCTGACCATGGCCGGCGTGTTCGCCGGGCTGCTGCTGTTCTTCGTGGTGATCCCGTTCGTCTTCCTGATGGTCGTCGTCGCCTCCGTCAGCTCCAAGGAGCCGACGCCGGCGCAGACGGTGCTGGAACTGGACCTGCGCGACGGGCTGACCGACCAGGCGCCGACCAACGCCTTCGCCGTGTTCGGCGGGGGCGGGCTGTCCACGATGCAGATCGTGGACACGCTGGCGCAGGCCGAAAAGGACGACAAGGTGAAGGCCCTGCTGATCCGCCTGCCGGAAGCCGGGATCACCCCGGCGGCGGCGGATGAGATCCGTCAGGCGGTGCGTCGCTTCCGTCGCGCGGGCAAGCAGGTCATCGCCCACAGCCAGGGCTTCCAGCCGGTCGGAACGACGGTGTCGAGCTATATGGTCGGCGCCTCGGCCACGGAGCTGTGGATGCAGAACACCGCGAGCTTCCAGCTGGCGGGCTTCTCGGCGGACAGCATCTTCCTGGGCCGGGCGTTCGAGAAGTACGGGGTCAACGCCCAGTTCGAGCAGCGCTACGAGTACAAGAACGCGGTCAACGAATATACGCAGAGCGACTTCACCGCCGCCCACCGCGAGGCGATGACGGCGTGGATGACGTCCATCTATGACAGCGCCCTGGGCGCCGCCGCGCAGGACCGCAAACAGACCCTGCCGCAGCTGAAGGCCGCCATCGAGGCCGGACCGTACTCGGCGCAGGACGCCCTGCAACGCCGCCTGATCGACAAGATCGGCCAGGTCGAGGAGGCGCAGACCGAAATCAAGCGCCGCGCCGGCAGCAGCGCCGAGATCATGGACTTCGCCGACTATGCGGCCTCGATCGGCGAGCGCGCCGGATCGGGCCGCGACGCCATCGCGATCGTCGGCGGCGAGGGGGCCATCGTGACCGGTCGCGGCGGCGGCGGAAGCCCGTTCGGCGACAGCTCGTCCATCACCTCGGACGACACGGCAAAGGCCATCCATGACGCCATCGAGGACAAGGACGTGAAGGCCATCGTCTTCCGGGTCTCGTCGCCGGGCGGCTCGCCGGAAGCCTCGGAACAGATCCTGGCCGCCGTGCGCGCGGCCAAGGCGGCGGGCAAGCCGGTGGTGGTGTCGATGGGCGACTACGCCGCGTCGGGCGGATACTGGATCAGCTCGGAAGCCAGCTGGATCGTGGCCCAGCCGACGACCCTGACCGGCTCCATCGGCGTGTTCGGCGGCAAGTTCGTGCTGGCCGACGCTCTGGGCCGTTTCGGCATCGACATGCGCCATCTGTCGGTCGGCGGCGAATACGCCGACGCCTTCTCGCCCTCGGAAGAATTCACCCCGGCCCAGCGCGCCGCCTTCTCGGCCCAGATCGACCGGACCTATGAGGAGTTCATCGCCCGCGTCTCGACGGGTCGCCGCTTGCCGCCCGCCCGGGTGCGCGAGATCGCGCGCGGCCGCGTGTGGACCGGCGCCCAGGCGCACGGCATCGGCCTGGTCGACCAGCTGGGCGGTCTGGAAGAGGCCATCGCCAAGGCGAGGGCGCTGGCGAACATTTCGGCCGGGACCGAGGTCCGCTTCAAACGCTATCCGGAGCCGAGCTCGCCGTTCGAGGCCCTGTCCAAGGCCTTCGGCGTGTCCAGCGAGGCGGCGCGGGTGCTGATCGGCATCGGCGGGGTCATGAACGACCCGCAGGCTGAGGCGGCGGTTCGTCGCATCGAGACCGACCGGGCGCGGGCCGCGGGCGCGTCCGTGCTGGCCGAGCAGCCGTACTGAGGCGATCAGACACTCGCCTGTGAAGCGGTCGCGCATTGACCCGGAGGGTTCGCGGACCGACATTGTGGGTTCGGCGTTGTTCGCAGCGCCCTTGAAGGTGAAGTCATGACCCAGTCCGAACGCCTGATCTTCGGCGCCGCCGCCCGGCGCCCGTCCAACGGCCTGCTTGCGCCGGTGGTGTGGCTGTTCGGCCTTGTCGCGACCTTGGTCGCCATGGCCGTGGGCGCTGTGCTGGCGGTGGTGACCGCCGCCGCCGTGGCCGTGATCGCCGTGATCGCCGCCGTTCTGGTCTTCTTCGCCGGTCTGGCCATGCGCGCCCGCCGCACCATGACCCGCCGCAACCGTCGCGCCGACGACGGGATCATCGAGGCCCGCAAGGAAGGCGACGCCTGGGTCGCCTACGGCTGGGAGCGAACGGGCCGCTGAGGCCATCGCCGCCATGCTGGTCGTCAAGGACGTTCCGTCCCCCAATTTCGACAGTCGCCGGTCGCCGCCGGACATGCTGGTGCTGCACTACACCGGCATGCAGACGGGCGCGGCCGCGCTGACGCGCCTGTGTGATCCGAACGCCGAGGTCTCGGCCCACTATCTGGTGACCGAGGACGGCGGCATCGTGCGGCTGGTCGACGAGGCGCGCCGGGCCTGGCACGCCGGACGCGGCGCCTGGCAGGGCGAGACCGACTGCAACTCGGCCTCCATCGGCATCGAGATCGTCAATCCGGGCCACGAGTTCGGCTATCGCGACTTCCCCGAGGCGCAGGTCGACGCGGTGATCAGCCTGATCTCGGACATCCGCACCCGCTGGACCATTCCGGACGCCCGCATCATCGGCCACTCGGACCTCGCGCCCGAGCGCAAGCAGGATCCGGGCGAGCGCTTCCCGTGGAGGCGGCTGGCGGCGGTCGGCCACGGCCTGTGGTTCGAACCGGCGCAGGAGCGGATCGCCGCCCTGGGCGCGCCGCTGGGGCCGGGCGATGAAGGGCTGGGCGTCATCGTGCTGCGCGCCGGCCTGCATCGGCTGGGCTACGCCCTGCAGCCGGGCGGCGAATACGATGCGCCGACCAGGGCGACCGTTGAGGCCTTCCAGCGGCACTGGCGGCCGGGTCAGGTGGACGGGATCGCCGACGGCGAGACGCGCGCGACCCTGATGGGGGTGCTGCAACTGGCGACGGCGGAAAGTGCGACGGGTGTGCTGAACTAGGGTTCAGGGCTGTTCTGACGGAGGCCGAAGACGCGCATGACCGTGACCTCCAGGGCCTGTTCGTCCAGCTTGTGGTCGGTCATCTAGCCGATGTCCGGGTCTTCAAGATTTTCGCCGGCGGTCCAGCCGTCCAGCCAGTCCAGCGCTTCCTGACCGCCAATCACGCGCCCGGCGGCGATATCCTCTTCCGCTTCCGCGATCCGCGCCCGCCCCCATGCCAGACGCGCTTCGCGTTCGGCCGGGGTCTCGGTCGCGGGATCGACGGGTGCGGTCGGGGTGGGCTGGGCCATCGCCGGATGGCTAGCGCAACCGGGCGTCGCGGGTATCATTCGGTTGACCCCCAGCGCCGGGAGGGGCATCAGTCCGCGCGTCAGACGGCCGGGCGGTCGCGGCGGGGCTTGCTCCGTCGAGGAAAGTCCGGGCTCCACGGTGAAAAGGCGGCGGGTAACGCCCGCCCGGGGCGACCCGAGGGATAGCGCCACAGAAAGCAAACCTCCTCCCTCGCGAGGGGGGGAAGGGTGAAAGGGTGGGGTAAGAGCCCACCGCGGGACTGGCAACAGGACCGGCATGGCAAGCCCCGCCTGGAGCAAGACCGAATAGGGATGTCGCGTAGGCTTCGGCCTGCAGGGCTCACCGCCCGAGAGCATCCGGGTAGGTCGCGAGAACCGGTCAGCAATGGCCGGTCCAGAGGAATGATCGTCGCCGTTCTTCGGAGCGGAACAGAACCCGGCTTACAGGCCGTCTGACCATTTTTCTTGTCCTATCGCTCGGCCCGCGGGGCTTCGCTGCTTGAGGACATTGTTTTTGGCCCTGGCGTTCGCTGCTTGGGGGCGGGCCGCGAAGCGGCCGGGTGCTCAAAATTTCCTTGTTCGATGGGATGAGTGGGACGGGATGTGCTCTGCGCGGACCCACGCCCGATTAACCGCTTGGTTCGAATGGCCTGTCAGGATCGATCCACCGTCCGTCCACATGTTCATAGTTCACTGTATGTTCCGGTTTTCGCTGGGTTTTGGACCAGCTTGACGGTTAATAATCGTCAACTAATCCCATTGAGACCCACTCAGTCCCATGCTATCCCATATCTTCAGTAGGGGTTGTTCGCGCCGGCTGGCGTTTCATCGGGATTTCAGGGGAGCGGGCCTTCAGGGGCTCGATTGGGCAGGGCGTGTTTCTCTCGACCTATGAGAAACAACTGGACGGCAAGCGCCGCCTGCTGATCCCGCAGGAGTTCCGCACCGCCGACAACGGCGCCGAGCACGGCGTGTTCTGCTTCTTCTCGATCGAGTCCGACTGCCTCGAGGCCGGCGGCGACAAGCTGATGGCCGAGTATGTGGCCATGATCGAAGAGCTGCCCTTCGGCGACGATCTGCGCACCGCCCTGGAAGAGACCTTCTTCGCCGGCCAGCGCCCGCTGTCGTACGACGGCGGCGGCCGCATCACCCTGCCGGAAGGCCTGTGCCAGGAAGCGGGGCTGGGCGAAGACGTGGTCATTGTCGGCCTGGGTTCGCGCTTCCAGATCTGGGATCGGGCGCGCTGGAACGCCCGTCGCGAGGAGCGCCGCGCGCTGGCCCGCCAAGCGGTGCGCGAACGCGGCGAGGCCGGGCGTCTGGCCCTGCGCGCCCGTCGTCCGCAAGGGGAGGGCGCATGACCTCTCCGCATGCGCCGGTCCTGATCGCGGAAGTGCTGGACGCGCTGGCTCCGCGGAAGGGCGACGTCATCATCGACGCCACCTTCGGCGCCGGCGGCTATACGCGCGCCATCCTGAAGACGGGTGCGACGGTGGTGGCGCTGGATCGCGACCCGACGGTGCAGGTCCATGCCGACGCGGTGGCCAATGACTATCCCGAGACTTTCCGTCTAATTCGCACTCCATTTTCGGGTCTGTCCGACGCCTTCGCGCAGTCGGGCGAGGTGAAGCTGGACGGGGTGGTGTTCGATATCGGCGTGTCGTCGATGCAGCTGGATCAGGCTGAGCGCGGCTTCTCCTTCATGCGCGACGGGCCGCTGGATATGCGGATGTCCGATGAGGGCGTGACCGCCGCCGACATCGTCAACAGTTGGGACCATGGCCCGCTGGCCCATATCTTCAAACTGTACGGCGATGAGCGTCAGTCGGGGCGGGTCGCCACGGCCATCCTGCGCCGCCGCGTCGAGCAGCCGTTCAGCCGCACGCTGGATCTGGCCGAGGTGGTCGAGAAGGCGCTGGGCGGCCGTCGCGGCGCTGCGATCCATCCGGCCACGCGGGTGTTCCAGGCGCTGCGCATCGCGGTCAATGACGAACTGGGCGAGCTGCGCGCGGGGCTGGAAGCCGCCGAGGCGACGCTGGCGCCGGGCGGGCGTCTGGCCGTGGTGACCTTCCACTCGCTGGAAGACCGGATCGTGAAGGCCTTCCTGACCGAGCGGACGGGCAATGCGCCGGGCGGCTCGCGTCATGCGCCGGTCGCGGTGGAGACCCGCAAGCCGAGCTTCACCCTGAGCTTCAAGGGCGCGGTCGAGGCGGGCGAGGCCGAGCTGGCCGCCAACCCGCGCGCCCGTTCCGCCAAGCTGCGCGCCGCCGTCCGTACGGATGCGGCTCCGTGGGGGAGGATCGCCGCATGAACGCCGCCGTCGCCCGCCGCGCGCTGGATCGCCTGTTCGCCTGGAAGGTCCGCGGCATCCGCTGGATCGAGATCATCGGCGTGCTGATGGTCGCGGCCATGATCTTCTCGGTCTATCTGGCCAAGGCCGCCGCGGCGCGCGAGAGCGCGCAGATCGCCTCGCTGGAGCGCGAAATCGGCGAGAACGGCCAGCGCGTCCGCCTGCTGAAGGCTCAAGTGGCCCAGCTGGAGCAGCCCGCGCGGCTGGAGGCCCTGTCGCGCGGCGCGGGTCTGGGGCCGGTCGACATGAAGCGGCAGGCCAGTGAGGACCGGCTGAACAATCTGGCGCCCGTGCCCGAGCCGCGCCCGGTGGTGATCGTCGCCCCCACGCCCGCCGAGTCCGCGACCGCCGCCACTGAAGACGACGCCGCTCCGGAAGGGGAGGGCGCCCGATGAGCGTGCACGATCCCCACGCCTGGGACCATCGTCCGGCGCCGCGCGCGCCGCGCCCGGTCGTCTATGGCCTGCGCCGCCTGCTGCCGTCGTGGCGCTGGCTGGCCGAGGCCATGTGGTGGGTCGAGCATTCGTTCGGCCGCGCCCGCGCCGACGCCCGGCCCGACGAGGACACCCGCGTCCGCATCTTCGTGATCCTGATCACCTTCTCGGCGGTGTTCTGCTGCCTGGCGCTGGGCGCGGCCCACGCGGCCCTGCTGACGCCCAAGGGCGTGACGGGCGCGGCCTCCAATCCGAACGCCGTGTCGCGCGGCGATATCGTGGACCGCAACGGCGCCCTGCTGGCGACGAACATCACCCACTACACCCTGTATGTGAATCCCAAGGAAGTCTGGAACAAGCCCCTGGCCGAGCGGCAGATCCGCCGCGCTCTGCCGCGTGTGCCGGTGACCAAGCTGCGCGCCATCCTGAACGGCGACACGCGCAAGATGGTGCTGGAGAGCCTGACGCCGCAGGAGAAGTCGGCCGTCCACGCCCTGGCGCTGGGCGGGGTGACGTTCGAGCCGGAGGACCGCCGCGTCTATCCGCTGGGCGGCACGGCGCGCCACATCCTGGGCGTGGTCGACACCGGCGGTCAGGGCATCTCGGGCTCGGAACTGGCCTTCAATGACGTGATCCGCGCCGCCGGCGCCGACGGCGGCAATGTGCAGCTGTCGATCGACCTGCGGGTGCAGGGCGTGCTGGAGAACGAACTGTCCGCCGCCGCTTCGGCGGTGCAGGCCAAGGGCGCGGTCGGCGTGGTCGTGGACGCCTCGACCGGCGAGGTCATGGCCATGGCCAGCTGGCCGTTCACCGACCGCAAGAACCTGGCCGCGACCGGCAACTATGAGATGGGCTCGGTCTTCAAGACCTTCACCATCGCCGCCAGCCTGGACACCGGCAAGGTCGACATGAACACCATGTTCGACGCGTCCCAGCCCTATATGATCGGCAACCGCCGGATCACCGACTTCCACGCGACCAACAAGATCCTGTCGCTGGAGGAGGTCTATCTGCACTCGTCCAACATCGGCACCTCGCGCATGGCGGTGGAGCTGGGGCCGAAGGTGATGGAGGACTACTTCAACCGGCTGGGCCTGCTGGATCGCGCGCCCATCGAGCTGCGCGAGTCGGTGCGCCCCCGTCGTCCGGTGAACTGGGAAGACTCGACCCGCGCCTCGATGTCGTTCGGCTACGGCATCATGATCTCGCCGCTGCAGATGGCGGCGGCGACGGTGGCCCTGGTCAACGGCGGCGTCTATCGCCCGCTGACCCTGCAGAGGGGCGGCACGGGCGCTGAAGGCCGTCGCGTGGTCAGCGTCGAGACCTCGCGCGCCATCCGCGACCTGATGCGGGCCAACGTCCTGCGCGGCTCGGGCCGGTCGGCCAATGCGCAGGGCCTGCGCGTCGGCGGCAAGACGGGCTCGGCCAACAAGCTGGTCAACGGTCGCTATGACGCCCGCCACGGTGTCGGCTCCTTCGCCTCGGTCTTCCCGGCGGACGGCCCGGACAACGCCCGCCGCTTTGTCGTCTTCGTGCTGATCGACGAGCCGGCGCAGGGCTCGCAACTGGGCGGCGCCGTCGCCGCGCCGGTCGCCGGTCGCGTGATTGATCGCGTGGCGGGCTTCCTGGGCGTGAGCCGGGTCGCCGATCCCGTCATCCCTCCGGTGTTCGCCCAATGAGCGCGGTTCGCCTGTCCGAACTGCTGCGCCGCGACGTGTCGTCCGACCCGGTGATCACCGGCGTCACCGCCGACAGCCGCAAGGTTGCGCCCGGTTCGCTGTTCGTGGCCCTGCCGGGGACCGCCGCCGACGGCCGCGCCTTCATCCCGCAGGCCCTCTCGCAGGGCGCCGCCGCCGTGCTGGCCCCTTCGGACACGGACGCCGCTCTCGCTCCGGTGCTGGTGACCTCGGGCGATGTGCGCCGGGCCTACGCCATCGCCGCGCGCAGCTTCTACGGCGCCCAGCCCCAGACCTGCGTGGCCGTGACCGGGACCAACGGCAAGACCTCGGTCGCCGCCTTCTGCCGCCAGATCTGGGCGGCCATGGACCTGACCGCCGCGAGCATGGGCACGCTGGGGGTTTTGAAACAGACAGGTAACGTTAATCAGGCGTTGACCGGCCCCGGCCTGACCAGCCCCGACGCCGCCGACGCGGCGCGGATGCTGGCCCAGCTGGCGCAGGAAGGGGTGACCCATCTGGCGCTGGAGGCCTCGTCGCACGGCATTGACCAGCGCCGTCTGGACGGGGTGACGCTGCGGGCAGCCGCCTTCACCAACCTGACGCAGGACCACCTCGACTATCACGGCGACATGGAGGGCTATCGCGCCGCCAAGCTGCGCCTGTTCGAGACCCTGCTGCCGCGGGGCCGGACAGCGGTGCTGAACGCCGACAGCGACGCCTATTCGGCCTTCGCCGCCGCCAGCATCATGTCGGGTCTCGGCGTGATGGGGGTGGGCGAGCGCGGGCGCGACCTGGCGCTGATCGAGCGCCGCGCCACGCCGGAAGGCCAGCGCCTGACCATCGACGTGCAGGGCCAACTGCACGAAATCCTGCTGCCGCTGGCCGGCGCCTTCCAGGCCTCGAACGCCCTGGTGGCGGCGGGGCTGTGCATCGCCGCGGGCGAGGACGCCGGACGGGTTCTGGCGGCCATGGAGAAGATCGAGGGCGCGCAGGGGCGTCTGGAGCGCATTCCGGGCGGCGCCGGGCAGGGCGAGGTCTATGTCGACTACGCCCACACCCCGGACGGTCTGGCGACGGTGCTGAAGGCGCTGCGTCCGCATGCGACCGGTCGGCTGATCGTGGTGTTCGGCGCCGGCGGCGACCGGGACCGGGCCAAGCGCCCGCTGATGGGCGAGATCGCGGGCCGTCTGGCCGACATCGCCATCGTCACCGACGACAACCCCCGCTCGGAAGACCCGGCCTCGATCCGCACGGCGGTGCGCGCGGGCTGTCCCGACGCGCAGGAGATCGGCGACCGCCGCCGCGCCATCCAGCACGCCATCGGCCTGATGCGTGAAGGAGATGTGGTGGTCATCGCCGGAAAAGGGCATGAACAGGGCCAGATCGTCGCCGGGGTGACCCATCCCTTCGACGACGCCACCGAAGCCGCCGAAGCCCTGCGTATCCATGCCTGATTTCGAACCCCTCTGGACGTCCGCCGAGATCGAGGCCGCGACCGGAGGAAGCCTGTCCGGCGCCCCGTTCGAGGCGACCGGCATCACTTACAACAGCCGTGAGATCGTCCCCGGCGACCTGTTCATCGCCCTGAAGGGCGCGCGCGACGGGCACGACTTCGCGGACATGGCCTTCGCCAATGGCGCGACGGGCGCGATCACCGAGCGGGCGGTCAACGGCCCGGCCGTGATCACCGTCGACACCCTGCGCGCGCTGGAGGGGCTGGGCGTCTTTTCCCGGGATCGGGCGCCGCATGTGAAGCGCGGCGCGGTCACCGGCTCGGTCGGCAAGACCAGCGTGACCCAGGCGATCAAGGCGGGCCTGGATCTGGCCGGTCCGGCCCACGCCTCGATCAAGAGCTACAACAACCATATCGGCGTGCCGCTGACCCTCGCGCGGATGCCGCGTACGGTCGAGCGGGCGGTGTTCGAGATCGGCATGAACGCGCCGGGCGAGATCGCGCCGCTGTCCAAATTCGTCCAGCCGCACGCCGCCTGCGTGACCACGGTCGGGCCGGTGCATATCGAGGCCTTCAGCGATGGCGAGGCGGGGGTGGCGGCCGAGAAGGCGTCGATCTTCGACGGGTTGATCCCCGGCGGGGTCGCGGTGGCCAATGGTGACGTGGCCTTCTCCGCCGTGCTGTGCGACCGGGCCAAGGCCGTGGGCGCGCGACTGGCGACGTTCGGCAGCGACGCCGGCCATGACGCCCGCCTGCTCGATTTCCAGCCGTTCGACGGCGGGGCGCGGGTCAAGGCCGAGCTGTATGGCCAGGCGCTGGACTACCAACTGGCGCAGTCGGGCTTCCACTGGGGCCTGAACAGCCTGTGCGTCCTGCTGATGCTGGATGCGCTGGATGTGTCGCTGGACACCGGGCTGGAGGCGCTGGCGCATTTCCGTCCGCTGGCCGGGCGGGGCGAGACGACCACGGTGCGTGCGCCGGGCGGGGCCTTCACCCTGATCGACGAAAGCTACAACGCCAATCCGCTGTCGATGGCGGCGGGTTTCCGCAGCCTCGGCGCCAGGCCGGTCAGCGCGGGCGGGCGGCGGATCGTGGTGCTGACCGACATGCTGGAGCTGGGCGAGCAGTCGCGTGCCCTGCACGAGGGGCTGGCCGCCCCCATCGACGCCGCCGGGCTGGACCTGGTCCACGCCGCCGGGCCCGAGATGAAGCGGCTGTATGACGTCCTGCCCGCCGCCCGTCGCGGCGAGTGGCGCGAGACCGCCGCCGAGCTGGCGGCCGACGCGGCCACGCTTGCAGGACCGGGCGACATCGTGATGGTCAAGGGTTCGAACGGGTCGAAGGCTTCGCTGGTCGCGAAGGCTCTCGCGGCGCTGGGCGCCCCCTCAAGCAGCGACACGCCGCGCGGGGAGCGATAGGGGAAGCTATGTTTTATCTGCTGTATCTCTACTTCCAGGACGTGGCGCAGGATTACCCGCTGCTGAACCTGGTCCAGTACCAGACGGTGCGTGTGGCCCTGGCCATGGCCACGGCGATGATCGTGGCGGTGGCCATGGGCAGCCGCTTCATCAACTGGATCCGGACCAAGCAGGGCAAGGGCCAGCCGATCCGCGACGACGGCCCGGTGTCGCACCTGTCCAAGGTCGGCACCCCGACCATGGGCGGGCTGATGATCTTGGCGGGCATCGCGGTGGCGGTGCTGCTGTGGGGCGACCTGACCAACCCCTACATCTGGATCGTGTCCTTCGTGACGGCCGCCTTCGGCGTGCTGGGCTTCATCGACGACTACGCCAAGGTGACCAAACAGACCTCGGCGGGCCTGACCTCGAAGCAGAAGCTGCTGGCCCAGACGGTCATCGCGGTGATCGCGGGCGTGATGACGGTGCTGTGGATGACGGTGTCGCCGACGTCCCCGGGGCTGGAGACCTCCATCGCCTTCCCGTTCTTCAAGGCGGTGCTGTTGAACATCGGCTGGTTCTATGTGGCCTTCGCCGCCTTCACGATCGTGGGCTTCTCCAATGCGGTGAACCTGACGGATGGACTGGACGGTCTGGCCATCGTGCCGGTGATGATGGCCTCGGCCGCCTTCGGCCTGATCGCCTACCTCGTCGGCAACTTCATCTTCTCCCAGTATCTGGGCGTGCATCACGTGCCGGGCTCGGGCGAGCTGGCCATCTTCTGCGCGGCCATCATAGGCGGGGGCGTGGGCTTCCTCTGGTACAACGCGCCGCCGGCCAAGATCTTCATGGGCGACACCGGTTCGCTGGCCCTGGGCGGCGCGCTGGGCTCCATCGCCGTGGCCACCAAGCATGAGCTGGTGCTCGGCATCGTCGGCGGCCTGTTCGTCATCGAGGCCGCCTCGGTCATGATCCAGGTCGCCTACTTCAAGGCCACCGGAAAGCGCATCTTCCTGATGGCCCCGATCCACCATCACTTCGAGAAGATGGGCTGGCCGGAATCGACCGTGGTGATCCGCTTCTGGATCGTCGCCGCCATGCTGGCGCTCGCCGGTCTGGCGACGCTGAAGCTGCGGTGAGAGCGGATTGGCCCAGCATCACGCACGGTCTGACGTTTCCCTGAGCCCTCCCCCTCGACGGGGGAGGGTTGGGTGGGGGTGCGTGCAGGCTGTGTCGGGACGGGCGCATGAGGCTGTCTCGACGACGCCTCCTGTGCTTCTCCGGCAAGCCCGGCGCGCGCACCCCCATCCCCGACCCTTCCCCCATCGAGGGGGAAGGGAGATGTTTCGGACGCTCCAGTCATGATCCCCGTCCCCGGCTTTGAAGGGCGGAGGATCGCGGTCTTCGGCCTTGGACGGTCGGGGCTGACGGCGGCGCGCGCGCTGAAGGCGGGCGGGGCGCTGCCGGTGCTGTGGGACGACAGCGTCTCCAGCCGGTTGCAGGCGGAGGCGGAAGGGTTCGCGGTCGAGGACCTGACGGTCGCCGATTGGTCGGGCTTCGCCGCACTTGTGCTGTCGCCGGGCGCGCCGCTGACCCATCCCAAGCCCCACTGGACGGTCGAGAAGGCGAAGGCGGCGGGCGTCGAGGTGATCGGCGACATCGAGCTGTTCGCCCGCGCGCTGGCGGCGATGCCGGAAGGTGAGCGGCCCGGGGTGGTGGCGATCACCGGCACCAACGGCAAGTCGACCACGACGGCCCTGATCGGCTGGGTGCTGAAACAGGCCGGGCTGGCGGTGCATGTCGGCGGCAATATCGGCATCGGCGTGCTGGCCCTGCCGGAGCCGAATAGGGACGCCGTCTATGTGATCGAGGTGTCGAGCTATCAGCTGGACCTGACGACGACCTTCGCGCCGGACGTGGCGATCCTGACCAATATCTCGCCGGACCATCTGGATCGGCATGGCGGGATGGAGGGGTATGTCGCGGCGAAGAAGCGGATATTCGCCCATGCCGATGTGTCGCTGATCGGTGTTGATGAGAGCTGGGGACGGACGCTCGCTGCGTCCCTTCAGAACGCCAAGCGGGAGGTCCGGGAGGTCGAGACTTCGGAGCACGAGGTCGAACTGCGTCCGGGCCACTTGTACGATGAAGACCATCCCAGACATTGGGTGCCCGGCGGGCGCGTGAACGCCTACGGTCGAAAGGTTATTTTCGACGAGATCGAGCTGTTCGATCTGACCCCGGCGCGTTCGCTTCCGGGGAGGCATAATGCCCAGAACGCAGCCTTTGCCTATCTCGCCGCTCGCTTCCTCGGTCTGGGGTACGACGATGTGGTTCAAGGCCTGCTCTCCTTCCCCGGCCTCGCGCACCGGATGGAGACCGTGGGCCAACTGGGCAAGGTGCGGTTCGTCAACGACTCCAAGGCGACCAACGCCGATGCGGCGCGGCAGGCGCTGGCCTCCTACGACCGCAGCTTCTGGATCGCGGGCGGGCGCGCCAAGGCGGGGGGGATCGATGATCTGGAGGACCTGTTCCCCCGGGTGGTCGAGGCCTTCCTGATCGGCGAGGCGGCCGGCCCGTTCGCGGCGCGGCTGGGCGAGACCCCGCACCGGATCAGCGGCGACATGGCCACGGCCGTGCAGGCCGCCTACGACGCCGCCGCCGCGACCGGTCGTGACGAGGTGGTGCTGCTGAGCCCCGCCGCCGCCAGCTTCGATCAATATCCCGACTTCGAGGCGAGGGGAGAGGCGTTCCGCGCCGCAGTGCTCGCCCTCGGCGCCACGCCTGCGAGCGCCTCATGACCCACCAGAGCTACAGCCCCGCCTTCTCGCGCAACGACCAGAGCCTGCTGGCCCAGTGGTTCTGGACCGTGGATCGCGGCCTGCTGGCCGCCGCCCTGACCCTGATGGGGCTGGGGGTGGCGCTGAGCTTCGCCTCCTCGCCCGCCGCCATCCTGGCCGACCAGTCGATTTCGGACCCCTTCCACTATTCTTGGCGGATGATCGTGTTCGCGGGGGCGGGGCTGGCGGTCATGCTGACCATGTCCTTCCTGTCGCCGCGCGGCGTGCGACGGATCGCGGTGCTGGCCCTGCTGGGCGCCATCTGCGTGATGGCCCTGCTGCCCTTCATCGGCGACACGGTGAAGGGCGCGGCGCGCTGGATCAATCTGGGGCCGTTCAGCCTGCAGCCGTCCGAGTTCGTGAAGCCCAGCCTGATCGTCTTCGCCGCCTGGATGTTCGCCGAGGCGCAGAAGGGCAAGGGCGTGCCCGGCGTCAGCATCGCCTTCGGGGTCTGGGCCGTGACCGTGGGCCTGCTGCTGATCCAGCCGGACATCGGCCAGACCCTGCTGATCACCACCACCTTCATGGCCGTCTTCTTCATGGCCGGGGTGCCGCTGAAGTGGGTGATGGCGCTGGCCGGGGCCGGGGCCGTGGGCGTGGTCGGCCTGTTCTTCACCTTCAGCCACATGCGTGATCGCCTGAGCCGCTTCGGTTCGGACGACGCGGGCGCGACCTATCAGATCGACCGGGCGTCCGAGGCCATCCGCGCGGGCGGGCTGGTCGGACGCGGCGTCGGCGAGGGGGTGATGAAGCGCTCGGTGCCCGACCTGCACACCGACTTCATCTACTCTGTCGGCGCCGAGGAGTTCGGCCTGGTGCTGAGCCTGATCATGATCGGCCTGTACGCCTTCATCGTCATCCGGGGCATGCGCCGGGCGATGAAGCTGAACGACCCGTTCGAGCAGGTGGCCGCCGCGGGTCTGTTCATGCTGATCGGCCTGCAGGCCTGCATCAACATCGCGGTGAACCTGAACCTGATCCCGACCAAGGGGATGACCCTGCCCTTCATCAGCTATGGCGGGTCGTCCATGCTGGCCATGGGCCTGACCATGGGCTTCGCACTCAGCCTGACCCGCCGTCGTCCGGGCGCCTATGAGCCGGGCGCAACGCTCGGCGAACGCCGCCGCATCCTGCCGTAAGAAGCCGCCATGTCGTCCAAAGTCTGTGTCGTCGCCGCCGGGGGGACCGGCGGGCATATGTTCCCCGCCGAGGCTCTGTCGCGTGAGCTGGCCCGGCGCGGCTGGCGCATCGTGCTGGCCACCGATCACCGGGGCGAGCAGTACGCGCACAGCTTCCCCGCCGAGGAGCGGCTGGCGCTGGACGCGGCCACGGGCAGCGGCCCCATCGGCATGGCCAAGGCGGGGGTGGCGATCCTGAAGGGCGTCATGCAGGCGCGCGCGGCCCTGACCCGGCTGGACGCGGCGGTGGTGGTCGGCTTCGGCGGCTATCCGTCGGCGCCCGCCCTGCTGGCGGCGCTGAGCCAGAAGCGCCCGACGCTGGTTCATGAACAGAATGCGGTGCTGGGCCGCACCAACCGCTGGCTGGCGCCCTATGTCGGCGCCATCGCCTCGTCCTTCCCGAACCTGCAGAAGGTCCCGCAGGCGGTGGGCGCGCGGGTCAGCCTGATCGGCAATCCGGTGCGTCCGGACATCCGCGCCCTGTATGAGCGCCCCTTCGTCGCCCCGGTGGACGGGGGGCCGATCCATGTGCTGGTCACCGGCGGCAGCCAAGGCGCCCGCATCCTGTCCGAGACCGCGCCGCGCGCGCTGGCCGCCCTGCCGGACGCGATCCGGAGCCGTTTGAAGGTGCAGCAGCAGTCGCGACCCGAGACGCTGGAGGCCGCGCGCCAGATCTATCTGGAGGCCGGGATCGAGGCCGAGGTGGCCCCCTTCTTCCGCGACATGGCGGCTCGCCTGTCGGCGGCGCATCTGGTGATCGGCCGGGCCGGGGCCTCGACCTGTTCGGAGCTGGCGGTGGCGGCCCTGCCGTCGTTGCTGATCCCGCTGAAGATCGCCATGGACGACCACCAGCGTTTCAACGCCGCCAGCCTGGCCGAGGCGGGCGGGGCCGAGGTGATGCTGGAGGATGCGGTGACGGTGGAAGCCATGACCGCCTCTCTGCACGCCATCCTGGCCGACCCGGCGCGCCTGTCGGCCATGAGCGCCGGCGCCCGCTCCGCCGCCCTGCCGGACGCCACGGCGCGGCTGGCGGACATGGTGGAAGCGGCGGCGGGCTGACGCACCGGAGGTTTTCAGGGCTCTGATCGTCCGGTCGCGCGTTAGCTTGGCCATGCCGAATTTCGTCACCGACCTGTCCCGCGACATCTCCACCCTTTGGCGGGAGTTCAACTGGCTGCCCGAATGGGCGGTGATCGCCCTGATCGTGGGCGTCTTCGTGCTGATCGGCTGGGCGGCGAACCAGCTGGTGTTCGCCCTGCTGAAGCTGGCGGTGCGCAAGCGCGACCTGTTCTGGCGCGGGCTGGTGGGCCGGGCGCGGCTGAAGGTGCGGATCATGGTGATGATCATCGCCGTGGCCTTGGCCGTGACCGTGTCGCCGATGGACCCCGGGCCGTCCGCCGCGATCCGCCAGTTCCTGGGCTTCGCCTTCATCCTGACGGTGGGCTGGATGGCCGTCGGCGCCTCGGACATGTGGGCCATCATCTATATGCGGCGGTTCAACCTGGCGGAGGAAGACAACCTCGTCGCCCGCAAGCATGTGACCCAGACCCGCATCCTGCAGCGGGTGGCGGCCCTGTTGATCGCCCTGATCACCCTGGGGCTGGCGCTGATGACCATCGGGGCGGTGCGTCAGTGGGGCATGAGCCTGCTGGCCTCGGCGGGCGTGGTCGGCATCATCGCCGGTCTGGCCCTGCAGCCGCTGCTGACCAATCTGATCGCCGGCGTCCAGATCGCCACCGCCCAGCCGATCCGGCTGGACGACGCTGTCATCGTCGAAGGCGAATGGGGGCAGGTGGAGGAGATCACCTCGACCTATGTGGTGGTGAAGTTGTGGGACTGGCGGCGGATGATCCTGCCGCTCAGCTACTTCATCTCGACGCCCTTCCAGAACTGGACGCGGGAGACGGCCCGGCTGATCGGCACGGCCTTCCTGTATGTGGACTATGAGGCGCCGATGGATCGGCTGCGGGCCGAGTTGGAGCGCATCTGCCGCGAGAGTCCGCATTGGGACCGCGACGTGGTCAATCTGCAGGTGACGGACATCACCGACCGGGTGGCCCAAATCCGTTGCCTGGCCAGCGCGCGGAATGCCCCGACGGCCTTCGACCTGCGCTGCGAGATCCGCGAGAAGATGCTGGCCTTCATGCGCGACCAGTGCCCAGAGGCCCTGCCGAGGCAGAGGCAGCTGAATGCGGGGATGGGGGAGGAGCAGACGGTCCGGTGAGGTGCATGCCGCCCATATGGTGGCTCGTTCCTTCACCCCAGGCGCGAGAGGACTGGCGGGCGCGGTGGCGTCGATATTCCGGTTACCGATTGCGGAACGGGTACACCTGTTGGATTTGTGCACTGCCACAACTCATCAAATGCTCTGCCGTCTGTGGCAGACGTGGAGTATTTGGAATGGCTCGCCTCCCAGACCAGGGCCAACTTGGCGGCTATGAGTGTGTACGTGGTGGCGGCCCAAACCGGAGCACCCGCTGCCAATCCATATGGCGTGTCTCGCACCCCTGATGCCGATAAGGAGGCTAGCCAGTCTCCCGACTATGTGCCGGAGTGGGTCAATCCGGATGCAACGCCCTGTCCGGAATAGGAGAGGCTATGCGTATCGGTATTCTCGCGGCTGTCATGGCGGGACTCATGGCGCCTTTCGCACACGCTCAAACCTATGTTCGAGCCGGAACAGAAGGTGATGCGAGGGTAGCGGTCAGTCAGCGATTGCGACCGTTGGACGGGATTGTTCAGGGCGAAGTCGTTCTTGTTCCCAGACGGAATTCGGGACGGACTTCCTACTCGGTGTTGATCGCCGACTACGATTGCGAAAGCCGAACGCGTTCGGTTCGGGCAAGGACGGAATACAGCGCGAACCGGGATCCGGTGCAGACCAATTTCGAGCCGGCCAGAGTGACCCGTACAGGCGTGGCGGAGCAGCTTCGGATCCTGTGTGGCGCCGCCAATGATGAGGATCGCTATACCATTCAGGAGCTGGTTCATCCGCGGTGAGCGCTCACGCGAGCGCTTGTCCGGGATGACGATAGCAACGAAGTTACTGGCTCAACGCCTCACGCCCGACGAATACCGCGTCTTCCAGGGTGCTGACGCCGTAGGGGCCGACCGAGGCGGGGTCGCAGGCGGCGGCGAGGAGCTCGGCGGCGTCTCCGCCGGGCGCGGCGTCATAGGGCGGGGCGGGATCGGGCGTCGCCGGACCTTCCGCGCCACCGGCCTTCACCGCCGCGAAGTCCAGCCGGTCCGCCGTGCGGGCCGCGCAGTCGAACCGCCACCACGACCAGCCGCCCCAATAGGCCTGATCGCCAATTTGGAAGTCTTGCTCAGTCACCTGGAAGGCGCGTAGCCGGACGCCGTCGCCGTTGCGTTCCAGCGAAACCATGTCGGCCAGCACGGCGAAGCGGCCGACGCTGATCAGGACGAAGCGATGCTCGCCGTCACGCTCGTCCTGCGGTCCAGCTATCGCGGGGGCCGCGAACAGGGCGCAGAGGAGCAGGGCGGGGATCGCGCGTTTCATCCGGCCATCGTAACCGGACGTTGACCGCGCCGCGAGTAGGCTCCTTGCCATGACGCGCTTCATGACGCTGGACTTCGCCGACGGGGATCGGGCCGAACTGCTGGGGCAGGTCGCCGCCATGGCGCGCAAGCCTTACGGCTATGTGGTCACGCCGAACGTGGACCATGTGATCAAGCTGATGGACGGGCGGGTGGTCGAGGACGTCTATCGCGGCGCGGCGCTCATGATCTGCGACAGCCGGATTCTGGCGCATCTGGCGAAGCTGAGGGGCAAGCGGCTGTCGGTCTATCCGGGCTCGGACATGACGGCGGATCTGCTGGCCTCGGATCACGATCTGACCTTCGGCGTGTTCGGTCCCGACCGGGCGGCGTTCGACGATCTGGTCGCGCGCTATCCGGGGCGTCGGTTCACTTTCATCGAAGCGCCGATGCTGACGCCCGGCACGCCGGAGTGGGACGCGGTGGTGAAGACCGCCGCCGCCGCCGAATGGGACGTGCTGCTGGCCTGCGTCTCCTTCCCCAAGCAGGAGCGCTTCGCCCACGCCCTGCGCGCCGCCGGACGGCCGTTCGGCGTGACCCTGTGCGTCGGGGCGTCGGTGGACTTCCTGACCGGCAGACAGCACCGGGCGCCGAAAATCTTCCAGCAGCTGTCGCTGGAATGGCTGCATCGCCTGCTGAGCCAGCCGAAGCGGATGTTCCGGAGATATGTGATCGAGGGACCGGCGATCTTCGGGTGGTTCGTCAGGACGGAAGTGCTGGGCGGGCGATAGTTCCTCCCCCTGTGGGTGAGGAACTGTCGTGGCTATGCCGCCACGATCTCTTCCGCCTGCGTCAGGTCCACGCTGACCAGTTGCGAGACCCCGCGTTCCGGCATGGTCACCCCATACAGCCGGTCCATGCGGCTCATGGTGACCGGGTTGTGGGTGATGACGATGAAGCGGGTGTCGGTGCGGTTGCGCATCTCGTTGAGCATGCGGCAGAAGCGGTCGACGTTGGCGTCGTCCAGCGGGGCGTCGACCTCGTCGAGCACGCAGACGGGCGCCGGATTGGCCAGGAAGACGGCGAAGATCAGGGCCGCCGCGGTCAGGGCCTGCTCGCCGCCGGACATCAGGCTCATGACCGCCAGACGCTTGCCGGGCGGGCAGGCGAAGATCTCCAGACCGGCCTCCAGCGGGTCGTCGCTCTCGACCAGTTTCAGCTCGGCCTGACCGCCGCCGAACAGGGCCTCGAACAGGGCCTTGAAGTTCCCGTTGATCACGTCGAAGGCGGCGATCAGGCGCTCGCGGCCCTCGGCGTTCAACTCGTCGATGCCATCCCGTAATTTGGCGATGGCGCTGGTCAGGTCCGAGCGCTCGACCTTCATCGTCTGCAGGCGGTCGCCGTATTCGTTGGCCTCTTCCTCGGCCAACAGGTTGACCGCGCCCAGCTGCTCGCGCTCGCGCTCCAGACCGAACAGCAGGCTTTCGGCGCCGGCGGCGTCGGGCGGGCGGGCGATGGCGTCGTCGGTCAGCTTCTGACCCAGCTCTTCGGGCGACATCTGCGCCGTCTCGCGAACATTGGCGGTGGCGTCGGCCAGCTTCTCGGCGGCGGCCTCGGCGCGGGCGGCCAGACCGGCGCGGGCCTCGCGGGCCTGTGAGGCGACTGTCTCCGCGGCGCGGGAGGCGCGGTCGGCCTCGCCCGCGGCTCCTTCGGCCACGGAGAGTGCGTCGGCGGCGGCCTTGCGGCGGGTCTCGGCCACGGTCAGGGCGTCCAGCAGGGTCGAGCGCTGGGCCGCGAGCTGCTCGGGGGCGTCGGAGGCCTGCTTCAGCCTGGCGGCGGTGGTGGCGGCGTCCTTCTCCAGCGCCGCGACCCGGACGGTGGCGTCCTTGGCCCGGCCGGACCAGCCCTCGCGCTCGCGCTTGACGCCCTCGATACGCGCCTGACGGGCGGCCACCTCGCGGGCCTCGCTGTCGCGCTCGACGCGGGCGGTGGCCGATGCGGTGCGGGCGGCGTCAGCGGCGGCGCGGGCGGCGGTGAGCTCCTCGCGCAGGGCGGCCAGGGTCTCGGACGGGGCCTCGGTTCCCTGTGCTTCCAGCAGGGCGGCTTCGGCGGCTTCGACCTCGGCGGTCAGGCGGGTCAGGGTCTCGTCCAGCGCCTGCGCGCGGGCCTCCTTGCGCGCCTGTTCGCGGCCCAGAGCCTCGACGCGGTCGCGGGCGGCGGTGACGGCCTTGTCCAGCGGGAAGGGGGCGGCGCGGGCGGTCTTCACCAGCTCCTCGGCCGCGCGGAAGGCGTCGGTGGCGGTCTTCAGCGCGGTCTGGGCGGCCTCCAGCGCGGGCTTGCCCTGGTCGATCTCGGCTTCCAGCTCGGACAGCCGCCCTCGTTGCTCCAGACGGACCGCAGCAGGGCGGGGGGCCTCGGCGCGCTGGACGAAGCCGTCCCAGCGCCACAGGTCGCCATCGGTGGTGACCAGACGGGCGCCGACCGGCAGGGCCTTGGCCAGCGCCGCGATCTGATCCGTGGCCGCCACGCCGCACAGGGCCAGGCGGGCCTTCAACTGGTCGGGGGCCGAGACGTGGTCGGCCAGCGGCGTCACCCCCTTGGGCCAGGACGGCGTCGGGACCTCGGCCCCAGCCCAGTAGGCGGCGGCGCGGGCGTCCAGGGCGGCGTCCAGATCGTCACCGAGCGCAGCGGCGAGGGCGGCCTCATAGCCCTTGTCGGCCTGCACCTTGTCCAGTGCGGGGGCGTGCTCGCGCTTGCCCTGCACCAGCAGCTGGGCGAGCCCGCGGGCCTCGGTCTGCAGGCGGCCCAGACGGTCCTCGGCGGCGCGGGCGGTCTGGCGGGCCTCCTGTTCGACGCGGGCCTTGTCGCCCCGGTCGGCCTCGGCGGTCTCGACGGCGGCGCGGGCGGCGGTCAGCGCTTGCTGAGCCTGTTCGAGCGCGGCCTTGGCGGCCTCGATCTCGGGCGTCTCGAGCGGACCGAGAGCCTCGCGCTCGCGTTGGGCGTTGGTCAGCTGGGCCCTGGCGCGTTCAACCCGGGCCTCAGCGTCGCGTTTGCGGGCGTTCTCGGCGGAGACGCGGGCCTCGACGGCGGCGACGGCCCCGGCCACGCGCTCGACCTCGGCGTCGGCGGCGCGGCGGGCGTCCTCGGCGGCCAGCAGGGCGGCGTCCAGCTGGGGGCCACGCGCCGGAGCGGCGGCGATCTCGGCGGTCAGGGTTTCGAACAGTTCGGTCAGCCGGGCCAGCTCGCTCTGCGCGTCCCCGGCCATGCCGGTCTCACGCTCGATGTCGGCGGCGATGCGGACGCCCTCGGCCTTCAGGCGGTCGACCTCGGCGCGGGCGGCCTGTTCGGCCATGTCGAGGCGGTCGCGCTCCAGGCTGGCGCGATGCAGCAGAGCGCCGGCGACGGCGTCTTCCTCACGCGCGGGTTTCAGCGCCTCCTGGGCGGTCAGGGCGGCGGTCTGGGCGCGGCTGGAGGCGCTGGTCGCCTCGGCCACGGCGCGGTCGGCGTCGGCCAGCTCCCGCGCGGCCGCCTCCGCCGCCAGCCGGGCGTCGTTCCAGCGGACGTAGACCAGCGACGCCTGCAGGGCGCGGATCTCGGCGGAGATTTTCTTGTACTTCTCGGCCTGCCGCGCCTCGCGCTTCAGCCGGGTCAGGGTGGTCTCCAGCTCGCGCCCGATGTCGTCGAGGCGTTCGAGGTTGGTCTCGGCGGCCTTGAGGCGCAGCTCGGCCTCGTGACGGCGGGTGTGCAGGCCCGCGACCCCGCCCGCCTCCTCAAGGATGCGGCGACGGTTCTGGGGCTTGGCGGCGATCAGTTCGCTGATCTGGCCCTGCCGGACGAGGGCCGGCGAGTTGGCGCCGGTCGAGGCGTCGGCGAACAGCAGCTGGACGTCGCGGGCCCGGACCTCCTTGCCGTTGATCCGGTAGGTCGAGCCCTGGCCCCGGTCGATGCGGCGCGACACCTCAAGGATCGGGCTGTCGGTGAAGGGCTGGGGCGCGCGGCGTTGCGCGTTGTCGATGGTCAGCTGGACTTCGGCGTGGCTGCGCGGCGGGCGGTTGGCGGCGCCGGCGAAGATGACGTCGTCCATGCCTTGGCCGCGCATGGCCTTGGCCGAGTTGGCGCCCATGACCCAGCGCAGGCTTTCAAGGACGTTGGACTTGCCGCAGCCGTTGGGGCCGACGATCCCGGTCAGGCCGGGTTCGATGTGGAACTCCGACGCATCGACGAAGGACTTGAAGCCGACGAGCCTGAGGCGCTGGAAATGCACCGGAGGCGGCGCCTCAGCGGGCCGCGGCGGCCGCCCGGACGGCGACCTCCAGACCGCCCAGAGAGCGGTCGGTCACGCGGCGTCCGTTGACGAAGAAGGCCGGGGTGGTGGTGGCGTCGGCGGCGACGGCGCTGTCGATGTCCCGCTGGATCGCCGCGCGGGTGGCGGGCAGGGCCACGCAGGCGTCGATCTGGGCCTTGGTCCGCCCGCTGGCGGCGATGGCCGGGTTGTACCAGTCTTCCTGATCGCCGCCGCGGAACACCGCCTCCTGACCGCGCATCAGGATCGAGGCGACGTCGAAGAATTTCTCCGGCGCGGCGCAGCGGGCCAGGGCGGCGGCGGGCATGGACATCTGCGCCGGGTCGGTCGGCAGATTGCGGAACACGAAGCGCACCTGGCCGGTGTCGATCAGCCGCTGCTTGAACAGCGGGAAGACGAACTGGTGCCAGTCCGCGCAGTGGTGGCACGAGAAGGAGGCGTATTCGATCACCGTGACCGGCGCGTCGGCCCGACCCATGACGCGGTCCGCCGAGGTGACGGGGGCGACCGGCTCGGTCGCCACCGCTCGCGTCGGCGCGGACATCGTCATCGCCGGCCCCAACAGGGCCAGCGTGAGGATCAGGATCAGGGGCCGAAACGCCGTCACCAGTCGGCCTTACTTGGCCAGGGCGGCGTCGATCGCCGTCGAGAGGTCGGCCAGCGAGGCGCCGCTGTTCGAACCCGGGGTGATGACCTGCTCGCCGTTGACCAGGAAGGTCGGGGTGCCGGTCACGCCATTGCGCACGGCGGCGCGGTCGCGCTCGTCGCTGGCCTTGAGGTTTTCCGGGTCCTTGATGCAGGCCTCGATCTGCTGGTTCGACAGGCCCGCGCCGTTGCCGATGCGGTACAGGGTCGAGCGGGGATCCGGGCCGTGCAGTTCCTGGATGTTCGACATCAGCTCGTGGACGACGTCGAAATACTTGTCCTCGCCGGCGCAGCGGGCGACCGAGAAGCCGGCGGCGGCGACGTTGGCGGGCGGGGTGCGCAGTTCGCGGAAGACGAAGCGGACCTTGTTGTTGTCGACGTATTTGGCCTTGAAGGCGGGCCAGGTTTCCTCGTTCCAGGCCGCGCAGTGCGGGCAGGTGATCGAGGCGTACTCGACGACGGTCACCTTGGCGCCTTCGGCGGCGCCCAGGGCCATGTCGCCGGCGGCCGGGCCGTTCGAATTGCCGCCGCAGCCGGTCAGGGTGGCCATGGCGGCGAGGGCGGCGGCGGACAGGGCCGCGCGCCGGCTCATGTCGGCGTATCGGAACTTCATGGGGTGGTCCTCACTCGACGGGATTCCGGAGCATCGCGCGATTCCCCGCAAAGTCGCGCAGCCATGGTTTTCGAGAACAGGTGCGGCGAAGTTTTGTCAACGTCGCGGGTGGTCGCGATCCCCAAGAACCGCCCGTCCGAGCTTCTCCAGCATGCCCCGGAGTTCTTCCGGCGCGTCGGCGACGGAGGCTTTCAGTTCAGCTTCCTGATGGGCGGGCAGGGGCGGCGCGACGGCTTTGCGCTTGGGCGCGGCCGGGGCGTCGGCCAGCGGCTTCACCGGACCCTGGGCGATGCGCAGCTTCTCGACCGCGCCCGGGCCGAGGAAGAGGTTCACCCGTTGCAGGATTTCCTCGGACTGGTGCTGGACCAGCAGGGCGGCGGGGCCGGCGACGCGGAGCTCCAGCGTGCCCCCGGCGCCCGCGCGGCCCTTGGTCAGCTTCTGCGGGCGGGTGACGCGGGCCAGCCGCTCGCCGACGATCTCGCGCCAGCGCGGCTCCAGCGCCCCGGCGCCGCGACCCAGCTTGGCGTCCAGCTCCTTGATCAGCCCCTGCAGGGCGCGACCGGCGCGGGGCGCGGGGCGGGGAGCCGGGCGCGTGCGGCTGCGGGACAGGATTTCCCGGGCTTCGTCTTCGGTGGGCAGCGTGCGGCGCATTTCCGGGTTATAGCGCGAGCGATGCCTTCCGTCCCCGTAGACGTTCCCTCAATCCGCCGCGCCCTGCTGGACTGGTACGACGTCCATGCGCGGACGCTTGCGTGGCGCGCGCCGCCGGGAACGAAGGGAAGGCCTGATCCGTATCGGGTCTGGCTGTCCGAGGTGATGCTGCAGCAGACCACGACGCCGCACGCCACGCCCTACTTCCTGAGCTTCACCGCGCGCTGGCCGACGGTCTCCGATCTGGCGGCGGCGGAGGACGCCGACGTCATGGCCGCCTGGGCGGGGCTGGGCTACTACGCCCGCGCCCGCAACCTGCTGGCCTGCGCGCGAGCGGTGGCGGGACAGCATGGCGGCGTCTTCCCGGACACCGAGGCGGGGCTCCTGGCCCTGCCGGGCGTGGGCGCCTACACCGCCGCCGCCGTGGCCAGCATCGCCTTCGGCGAGGCGGCCAATGTCGTGGACGGCAATGTCGAGCGCGTGATGGCCCGGCTGTTCGCGGTCGAGACGCCCGTGCCCGCCGCTCGGCCCGAGTTGCGGGCGCTGGCGGGATTGCTGGTGCGGGACGACCGGCCCGGCGACTGGGCGCAGGCGCTCATGGATCTTGGGGCCACCGTTTGCCGCCCGAAGTCGCCGCTGTGCGGGGACTGTCCGCTGACGACCTGGTGCGGGGGCTACGCCGGAGGACAGCCGGAGCGCTATCCGCTGAAGCTGAAGAAGGCCGAGCGCCCGCACCGGGCGGGCATCGCCTGGCTGCTGCGCGACGGACAGGGTCGGGTGGCGCTGGTCCGGCGGCCGGACAAGGGCCTGCTGGGCGGCATGCTCGGCCTGCCGACCTCGGACTGGAGCGCCGCGCCGGACGTGGAGCCGCCGGTGGATGCCGATTGGCGCGAGGCCGGGTTCGTCGAGCATGTGTTCACCCACTTCAGCCTGACGCTGGAGGTAAGGGTGGCCGAGGGGGCAGGGGATTTCATCTGGACACCGGTCGAGGAGGCGCTTGCTGCGCTGCCGACGGTGTTCAGGAAGGCGCTGGAGCGGGGATTGGGCTGACGCTGGATCTTGTCATCCCGGAAGCCGCGCCAGCGGCTATCCGGGACGTTGGAGTTTTCCCGGAAATCTCCCGGACGGGCCGTCAGGGCCGAGCCGGGAGCAGGGCAGCGGCATCCACCCGTCTCCCGGACAATCGCTCCGCGATTTCCGGGAGCGATAATTTGGGCCGGGCTGGCGTCCCGGATCGCCGCGTTGCGGCGTCCGGGATGACAAGGGCAGGGCGCTACCCCAGCGTCCGCACCTTCACCTCGCCTTCGCGTCGTTTCGGGATGGCGACGGTGTGGGTTCCCATCTGCTGGAAGGTCAGGTCCACGACGCCCTCGCCGACCCGTAATTCCGTCACGTTCAGCCGGTCGATGCCGGCGGGCAGGACGGGATCGTCGATCTCGACCACGCCCTCGACGGCGTCGATGTTCACGCCCAGCGCCGACTGCAGCATCAGGAAGACCGAGCCCGCCGCCCAGGCCTGCGGGAGGCAGGCGACCGGATAGGCGATGGGCGGCTCGCCGGTCATGCGCTCGAAGCCGCAGAACAGTTCGGGCAGGCGCATGCGGAAATGGGCGGCGGCGTCGTAGATCTCGCTCAGGAGCAGGGCGACCGCACGGCGTTCGCCGTATTTCGCCATGCCCGCCGCAGCCATGGCGGTGTCGTGGGGCCAGACCGAGCCGTCGTGATAGCTCATCGGGTTGAACCGGGCCTGTCCGGTGGCCAGGGTCCGCACGCCCCAGCCGGAGCGGAACTCGGCCGACAGCATCCGCTTCGTCACCCGCAGCGCCCGCTCGCGTGAGGGCAGGCCAGTGAACAGCAGGTGGCCGGCGTTGGAGCCGATGGCGCGGCACGGGTCGCCGTCGCCATCGAGCGCGATCGCGTAGAAGCCCTCGTCCTCCATCCAGAACCGGTCCTCGACCAGGGCGCGGGTGGCCTCGGCGCGGTCGGCCCATTCGGCCTGTCGGTCATCGCCCAGCGCGCTCGCCAGATCGGCCATCGCCCGCCAGGCGGCGAAGGCGTAGCCCTGAACCTCCAGCAGGGCGACGGGGCCTTTCGGGAAGCGGCCGTCGGCGTGGAAGATGGAGTCCTCGGAATCCTTCCAGCCTTGGTTGGACAGGCCGGTGTCGGCGCCGCGCTGATAGCTGATCAGCCCGTCCTTCCGGATGTCGCCATAGTCGGTCATCCAGCGGGTGGCGGCGATCAGATTGGGCCACAACTCGCGGATCAGGCCGAAGTCGCCGGTGCGCCGGGCGTAGGCGCCGGCCAAGGCCACGAACAGGCAAGTGGTGTCGACCCCGCCGTAGTAGAGGCCGAAAGGCACCTCGCCGAGCGCGCTCATCTCGCCGCCGCGCGTCTCGTGCATGATCTTGCCGGGGGCGCTGTCCTGGAAGGCCGAGACCTCGGTGGCCTGCCGTTTCGCCAGATAGGTCAGGACGCCCTTGGCCAGCGACGGATCGAGCCACAGCATCTGCCAGGCGGTGATGATCCCGTCCCGTCCGAACGGCGTCGAGAACCAAGGAACCCCCGCGTAGGGGTAGGGGCCGGTCGGCAGGTCGGTGGTCAGCAGGGCGACGTCGGCGCGGCTCTGGTCCAGCCAGTCGTTGAAGCGCGGGCTGCGCGGCCCCCTGAGAGAGGCCCCCCGGCGACGGCGGCGACGCATCGACAGCCGCGCCTCGATGGCGTTCAGGCGGAAGCGCAACTCATCCGGCTGGTCGCAGCGGTCCGGACCGCACTCGATATAGAGATCGACCCGCCGGCCCTTTGGCAGGCTGAACATGAAGTCGGCCTTTGACCCGGTCAGCCGCGCCGGGGGCTCGGAGAAGGCCAGGCAGGTGTTGCGCTGGACCCCGTCCAGCCCCGTGTAGGTGAAGGTGACGCGGCGGCCGTCGTTCGTCGGCGGGGCGACGGTCCCGTGCTTCAGCCGGGGCGTGCCGCGCACCTGGAAGATGTCGGCGAAGTCGGCGGCGAAATCGAAGGACAGCGGCAGCAGCACGTCCTCGACGCCGTGGTTGACCATCCGCACCCGCTCGAACAGCCGCCGGTCGCGGATGAAGCGCCGCCGCTCGATATGCAGCACCCCCGCCGGAGCCGAGCGCCCGCCCATCGGGGGCAGGGGGCGGTTGGTCGTGTGGCAGATGAAGAAGACGTTGTCCTGGCTGACGCCGGAGCTGAGACGCGAGGGCCGGGCCCCGCCCACGGTCATGACGAACCGGGACAGCAGGCGGGTGTCATGGTCGAACAGGCCGTCAGCCCCGCCCCTGAGGTCGCCCCAGTGGTCCGCGACACAGAAGGTGTCGGCGTCCTTCAGCGCCATCAGCTGCTCGAGGCCGTCGACCTCGCCGCTGTCAGCCGCGGTCGTTTGCACCGAATAGGCGTCGTCCATGAGGCTCCTCGACGGCGGTTCAGGTCAGTCCTGAGCCTTCCTCCCGAATGCGGACGCTTGATGGCCCGCTTGGTACGGTAATGGACGAACCCGGCGCGGGTTCAGGCTGTGGCCGCGAAACTGCGTTCCTCTTCCAGCGGGCGCAGCGGCGTCACCACATCGGCCAGCGGGGCTTCGGCGAAGGGGCGGCGGGCCAGCAGGTCGCCGTAGACGTCCAGATAGCGGCGGGCCATGGCGGTGGCCGAGAAGCGCAGCTCGAAGCGGGCGCGGATGGCTTCGCGGTCCAGCAGGTGGGCGCGGCCGGCGGCGGCAACGGCCTGCTCCATGGTCTCGACCAGGAAGCCGGTCTCGCCGTCCTCGATGACCTCGGGCGTCGAGCCGCAGCGGAAGGCGACGACGGGCGTGCCGCAGGCCATGGCCTCGATCATCACCAGGCCGAAGGGCTCGGGCCAGTCGATGGGGAAGAGCAGGGCCTCGGCGCCGCCCAGGAAGGCGGACTTCTGGTGGTCGCCGATCTCGCCGACGAACTCGACCAGCGGGTTGCCGTCGACCATGGGCTTGATGACGGTTTCCCAATAGGCCTTGTCCGCCGCATCGACCTTGGCCGCCATCTTGAGGGGTTTGCCCAGCTTGGTGGCGATCTCGATGGCCCGATCCGGCCGCTTCTCCGGGGAGATGCGGCCTAGGAAGGCGAGGTAGCCCTCCGACTTCGGGCTGAACGTATAGAGGTCCGACGGCATGCCGTGGTGCACGGTCGCCTTCCAGCCCGCGAAGGGCAGGGGGCGGCGCTGGTCGTCCGAGATCGACACCAGCCCGAACTGCGGCCAGCGCTCATAGACCCCGGGCAGGTCCTTCAGGTCGAGCCGCCCGTGCAGGGTGGTCAGGGTCTTGTCCGCGAACCGCTCGAAGAACGGGAAGTGGATCATGTCGGTGTGGAAATGGATGATGTCGAAGTCGTCGGCGCGCTTCAGCACCTCGGACAGCATCGTCATGTGGGCGGCCAGGTCGGACTTCAGCGGCGCGGGGTCCAGCCGGATCGCCTGATCGCGCACCGGGATCAGGCGGGCGCGGGTCTCGGCCTCGGCGGAGGCGAACAGGGTGACGTCATGGCCCAGATCGACCAGGGCGTCGGTCAGATGCGCCACGACCCGCTCCGTGCCTCCATAGAGCCGAGGGGGAACGGCCTCGTACAGAGGGGTGACCTGCGCGATCTTCATGGCGATGCTCCGTACGCCCATTCGACGTCGGACTCGCTAACATTGCTGCAGGTGCGAAGTTCCGCGAAAGCGGAATTTCATTTTGAAATCTAGGCGGTTACAGCTGCGACAGTGTGTCGGCTGGCCGACATGAGCGGCTGCATCGCATTGAATTTGTTAACGTCGGCCCGGAGGCCGAGGCTTATTGCATCCCGGCGCGGATTTCGGCGCGCAGGGCGTCGATGCTGCGCAGGCCTTGGTCCGACTTGAAGCGCCAGTAGGTCCAGCCGTTGCAGGCCGGGGCGTTCTCGAACAGGGCGCCGAGCTTGTGGATCGAGCCGCTGAGCGAGCCGGAGACCAGAGAGCCGTCGGCGCGGACGCGGGCCTCGCGCTCGCCCCTGGGGCAGTACAGGCGGTCTCCCGGGCGCAGCAGGCCGGCCTCGACCAGGGCGCCGAACGGCACCTTGGGCTCGCTGCGCTTGGAGCCCATGACGGCCAGGTCTTCCGGCGCGGCGGGGATGACGGCCTTGATGCGCTTCTCGGCGACCTTGGCGTAGGTCTCGTCGCGCTCGATGCCGACGTAGTGGCGGCCCAGACGCTTGGCGGCGGCGCCGGTGGTGCCGGTGCCGAAGAAGGGATCCAGCACCACATCGCCCGGCTTGGTCGCCGACAGCAGCACCCGGTGCAGCAGGGCCTCGGGCTTCTGGGTCGGGTGGGCCTTCTTGCCGTCGGCGTCCTTGATGCGCTCCTCGCCGGTGCAAAGCGCCAGCGTCCAGTCCGAGCGCATCTGGGTGTCTTCGTTGAAGGCCTTCAGGGCGTCGTAGTTGAAGGTGTAGCGCTTCTGCTCGCGGCTGCGGGCGGCCCAGATCAGGGTCTCATGGGCATTGGTGAACCGGGTGCCCTTGAAGTTCGGCATCGGGTTCGACTTGCGCCAGATGATGTCGTTCAGGACCCAGAAGCCGAGGTCCTGGATCGCCGTGCCGAGGCGGAAGACGTTGTGATAGCTGCCGATCACCCAGATCGAACCTTCCGGCTTCAGCACGCGGCGGCATTCCTTCAGCCAGGCGCGGGTGAAGGCGTCATACTCGGCGAAGCTGCCGAACTTGTCCCAGTCGTCATCGACCGCGTCGACCTTGGAATTGTCGGGACGCAGCAGGTCGCCGCCCAGCTGGAGGTTATAGGGCGGGTCGGCGAAGACCATGTCGACCGAGGCGTCGGGCAGCGAACGCAGCACCTCGATGCAATCGCCCCGGTGGATGACGTCGGTCTTCAGTTCGGACATGGAAACGCGGCCCCGCACAGATGAGAGCGGGCATGGTGAATCCTTACGGTTAAGGCGGGGTAACTGGCCTCGCGCCTTCGTCGTCGGTCTCCTGAAAATGAGGCTCGGCTCGCCAAGGGAGGTGGAACCGTCACACCTGCTCACGTTTTGTTACGCGCTCAGGGTCGCCTTGCCGCTCCGAGAGAGGTAAGCGGGGCGGATACACAGCGAGCGGAGCGAATCCGCCGCGCAATCACCACGGTTCAGGGGCTACTGATGACACAGTGGGTGTACGGCTTCGGCGGCGGTTCGGCCGACGGCGACGCTTCGATGAAGAATCTTCTCGGCGGCAAGGGCGCGAACCTGGCCGAGATGTCGGCGCTGGGGCTGCCGGTGCCGCCCGGTTTCACCATCACCACCGAGGCCTGCAACCACTATTATGCGCAGGGCCAGAGCTATCCCGCCGACCTCGCCGATCAGGTGAAGGCCGGGTTGGCCAAGGTCGAGGGCATTGTCGGCAAGATCTTCGGCGACGCGAAGAACCCGCTGCTGGTTTCGGTCCGCTCGGGCGCCCGCGCCTCGATGCCGGGGATGATGGACACGGTCCTGAACCTGGGCCTGAACGACGAGACGGTCGAAGGTCTGGCGGCCCTGTCGGGCGACCGCCGCTTCGCCTTCGACAGCTACCGCCGCTTCATCACCATGTATTCGAACGTGGTGCTGGGCCTGGGCCACGATGATTTCGAGGGCGTGCTGGACGATCACAAGGATCGTCTGGGCGTCACCGTCGACACCGACCTGACCGCCAGGGACTGGGAAAAGGTCGTCGCCGACTACAAGGCCGTGGTCGAGGATCGTCTGGGCCACCCCTTCCCGCAGGACCCGCATGACCAGCTGTGGGGCGCCGTCGGCGCCGTCTTCGCCAGCTGGATGAACGACCGGGCCAAATTCTATCGCCGCATGCACGACATCCCCGAGAGCTGGGGCACGGCCGTGAACATCCAGTCGATGGTGTTCGGCAACATGGGCGAGACCTCGGCGACCGGCGTGGCCTTCACGCGCAACCCGTCGACCGGCGAGGCCAAGCTGTACGGCGAGTTCCTGATCAACGCCCAGGGCGAGGACGTGGTGGCGGGCATCCGCACGCCGCAGTCGCTGACCAGGGCGGGCCGCGAGGAGATGGGCGAGACGGCCCTCTCGATGGAAGAGGCCATGCCGGAGGTTTTCGGCCAGTTCGTCGAGGTCGTGAACCGGCTGGAGAGCCACTACCGCGACATGCAGGACATCGAGTTCACGGTCGAACAGGGCCGGCTCTGGATGCTGCAGACCCGCAACGGCAAGCGTACGGCCAAGTCGGCGCTGAAGATCGCGGTCGAGCTGGCCGCCGAGGGCGTGATCAGCGAGGAAGAGGCGGTCAGCCGCGTCGAGCCCGCCGCCCTGGATCAGCTGCTGCACCCGACGCTGGACCCGAACGCCAGCCGCACCGTGGTGGCCGCGGGCCTGCCCGCCAGCCCCGGCGCGGCGACTGGCAAGATCGTCTTCGACGCCGATGAGGCCGAGCGTCTGGCCCAGCTGGGCGAGGCGGTCATCCTGGTGCGCGAGGAGACCAGCCCGGAAGACATCCACGGCATGCACGCCGCCAAGGGCATCGTCACGGCGCGCGGCGGCATGACCAGCCACGCGGCGGTGGTCGCGCGCGGCATGGGCCGCCCCTGCGTCTGTGGCATCAACGAGATGTCGATCAACGACAGGGCCGAGACCTTCACCGCGCGTGGCCGCACCTTCAAGGCCGGCGAGATCATCACCATCGACGGCTCGAAGGGCGAAGTCCTCGACGGCGCCGTGGCTATGATCGAGCCGGAACTGACCGGCGACTTCCAGACCCTGATGGCCTGGGCCGACAAGGTCCGTCGCCTGAACGTCCGCGCCAACGCCGAGACCCCGCTGGACGCCCGCACCGCGCGCGGCTTCGGCGCCGAGGGCATCGGCCTGTGCCGGACCGAGCACATGTTCTTCGACGACACCCGGATCGCCGCCGTGCGCGAGATGATCCTGGCCGACGACGAGAAGGGCCGTCGCGCGGCCCTGGCCAAGATCGCCCCGTTCCAGAAGGCGGACTTCGTCGAGCTGTTCACCATCATGTCGGGCCTGCCGGTGACGGTGCGCCTGCTTGATCCGCCCCTGCACGAGTTCATCCCGCACACGGAAGAGGACATCGACGCCCTCGCCGACGCCTCGGGGCTGGATGCGGCCAAGCTGAAGCGCCGGGCCAAGGAATTGCACGAGACCAACCCGATGCTGGGCCACCGCGGCTGCCGTCTGGGGGTGGCCTATCCGGAAATCTACGAGATGCAGGTCCGGGCGGTGCTGGAAGCCGCGCTGGACGTGAAGCAAGCATCTGGTCTGGCCCCGATCCCGGAGATCATGCACCCGCTGGTCGCTCTGGGTCTGGAGATGAAATACCTGCGCGAGCTGACCGACCGGACGGCAAAGACCGTCTTCGAGGAGGCGGGCGACACGGTCGACTATCTGGTCGGCACCATGATCGAACTGCCCCGCGCCGCCCTGCGCGCCGGGGACCTGGCCGAACACGCCCAGTTCTTCAGCTTCGGCACCAATGACCTGACCCAGACCACGTTCGGCATCAGCCGCGACGACTCCGGCCGCTTCCTGCAGGCCTATATGGACAAGGGCATCTTCGAGACCGACCCGTTCGTCCGGCTGGACCGCGACGGCGTCGGTGACCTGATCCGCATCGCCAAGGAGCGGGGCGGGGCGGTGCGCGCCGACATCAAGATGGGCATCTGCGGCGAACACGGCGGCGACCCGTCGTCCATCGCCTTCTGCGAAGAGGTGGGCCTGACCTATGTCAGCTGCTCGCCCTATCGCGTGCCGATCGCCCGTCTGGCCGCGGCCCAGGCCGCCCTGCACGCGCGGGCCGGGACCGAGCGTGAAAAGGATCGATAGTTTTCGAACTGCCAGAATGAGAACACGATAAGGCCAAGATTGGCATATCGCTGTCTGTGCCTGCAATCGCACAGTCTTTGGGAAGTCATCGGGCGGCTCTGGAACTCGCCCGATCCCGACCCATTTTGTAGTCCGCTGGATGGGGCCGGTGACCGCAGAAGTCACCGCATCTAGAGGATACAGAAACCATGCGTAACATTCTTCTCGCGACCGCCGCCGTTACTCTGATCGCCGCTCCGGCGATGGCTCAGGAACCCGCTTCGCGGATCACCGGTTCGGCCGGCTACACCTATTTCGACGGCGACAACGGCAACCTCGGCGCCATCACGGGCCGGGTCGGCTACGATTTCACCCGTAACCTCGGCGTCGAAGGCGAAGCCTCGTTCGGCGTCAAGGATGACCACATCACCGTCGCCGGTCTGGAAGGCTCGCTGGAGCACCAGTATGACGCCGCCGTCTATGGCGTCGCCAAGCTGCCGGTGAACGAGAATTTCGAACTGTTCGGCCGCCTCGGCTACGGCACCACCCAGGTGAAGGCTGACGTCGCCGGCGTGCAGGCCACCAACGACGGTGAGAGCGTCAACTACGGCGTCGGCGCCAACTACTTCTTCGATGGTCAGAACGGCGTCCGCGCCGACTGGACGCGCCGCGACTTCCGCGGTGACAACGGGGGTGAAGCCGACACCTACGGCGTGAGCTTCGTGCGTCGCTTCTAAGCGCGCCCTGGCCGCCGACAAGAAGGCCCGCCGGGAGACCGGCGGGCCTTTCTCATATCCGGAGGGTCAGATCAGGCGACGCCGGGCTGCAGCGCCCACCGCATCGAGCCTTCGCCGAAGGGGCGGAAGAACAGGTCGCGATAGCGTTCGAACACTTCGACGATCCGCGAGGCCAGGTCCTGGGCGACGGTTTCGCCGCGCTGGCGCTTCATCGCGGCCACGCACTGGACCACGTCCTTCTGGTGCGCGGATCCGCCCATGCTCTTGAGCACGGTCGCGATATCTTCGGCCAACGGATCGATGGCCTTGCTCCACGGATTGGTGTTCTGAGCCATGCGGGACGCCCCCTTGTTCTCGACACTGGCGAACCGGTCGCAAAAACACGGGCGCGATGCAAGCGTGACCGCGATTTCGTGATCGACGCGAGTGTGGAGCCCTCTGTGGATGCACGGCGTTCACCCGGCATGATCCGCGCCCTGATCCCCTTGTCCGTCGTGCTGCTGGTCGCCGCCTGCGAGCGGCAGGCCGTCAATCCGCCGACCGAGCCCGCCGCCCCCGTGGAGAGTTCCGAGGTGGCCCCGCCCGCGCCGTCGCCGCCGGGCATCGGCCCCGCCATGCCCGGCGCGGGTCCGGCCACCTTCGTCGGCCGCTGGGCCGGAAAGGCTGACTGGTGCGCGAACACGACCGGGGCGGAGCAGCCGATCACCATCACGCCCTTCCGCTTCGAGGGCTATGAGAACAGCTGCGACATCAACCGCATCACCCAGGTGGTCGACGGCTATGACGTCGCCCTGTCCTGCACCGCCGAGGGCGAGACGGCGAGCGAGCTTGTGCGCCTGTCGGTGCAGGACGACGTGCTGCGCCTGACTTGGCTGAACCGCAATGAGGCGGTGGTGCTGCTGGCCCGTTGCCCAGTGAAGACCGAGCCGAGTGCCGAGCCGGCGTCCCGTTAGTTGAACAGGAAGTTCATCACGTCGCCGTCCTTGACGACGTAGGCCTTGCCTTCGGCGCGCAGCTTGCCGGCTTCGCGGGCCTTGGCCTCGCCCTTGAAGGCCACATAGTCCTCGAAGGCGATGGTCTCGGCGCGGATGAAGCCCTTCTCGAAGTCGGTGTGGATCACGCCGGCGGCCTGCGGGGCCGTGTCGCCGATGTGGATGGTCCAGGCGCGCGCTTCCTTCGGGCCGACCGTGAAATAGGACTGCAGGCCCAGCAGGGCGTAGGCCTCGCGGATCAGGCGGTTCAGGCCCGGCTCTTCCAGACCCAGACCCTCCAGGAACTCGGCCTGTTCCTCGGCGTCCAGCACCGCCAGTTCGGAATCGATCTTGGCCGAGATGACGACCGACTTGGCGTTGTCGGCGGCGGCGCGCTTGGCGACCAGATCGGACAGCTCATTGCCCTTGTCGGCCGAGCCTTCGTCGACGTTGGCGACATAGAGGGCCGGAAGCGAGGTCAGCAGCTGCAGCATGTGCCAGGCCTTCTCGTCCTCCTTGGACACCTCGGCGACGCGGGCGGGCTTGCCGGCGCGCAGCTGTTCGAGGGCCAGGTTGATCAGGCGCAGGGTGGTCTGCATCTCCTTGTCGCCGCCCTTGGCGCGCTTCTCGACGTTGGCGTAGCGCTTCTCGAGGCTTTCGAGGTCGGCCAGCATCAGCTCGGTCTCGATGATCTCGAGGTCGCTGATCGGGTCGATGCGGTTTTCGACGTGGGTGATGTCGTCGTCGATGAAGCAGCGGGCGACGAAGGCCACGGCGTCACAGTCGCGGATGTTGGCCAGGAACTGGTTGCCCAGACCCTCGCCCTTGGACGCGCCGCGCACCAGGCCGGCGATGTCCACGAAGGTGATGCGCGACGGAATGATTTCCTTGGAGCCCGCGATCTCGGCCAGGGCGTTCAGGCGCGGCTCCGGCACGGCCACGTCGCCGGTGTTCGGCTCGATGGTGCAGAACGGATAGTTGGCCGCCTGGGCCGCCGCCGTCTTGGTCAGGGCGTTGAACAGGGTGGACTTGCCGACGTTGGGCAGGCCGACGATCGCGACTTTCAGGGCCATGGTCTTCTGGAGCTTTCGAGTGAGCGCGAGCCTTTAACCGGTCCGGACCGGTTTGTCAGGCTCGCGCGTCGAACGATGTCAGTTGGCGCCCTCGACCGGCGGGTGGGCGACCGGGGCGGTGACCTCGACCGCGGGGGCGTTGGCGAAGCTCAGGGTCAGGTCTACGGTCTGGCCGGTGGCCAAAGGCTCGGTCAGGCCCAGCAGCATGATGTGGTTGCCGCCGGGCTTCAGCTCGACCTTCTGGCCGGCGGGCAGGGGCTGACCCGCGCGCAGCTCGGTCATGACCATCATGCCGTTCTCCAGCTTGCTCTCGTGGATCTCGACCCGGTCGCCGCGCGGGCTGGAGACCGAGACCAGGCGGTCGTCGGTATTGGCGGTCAGGGTGACATAGCAGGCGGTGGCGTGCCGTCCGTTGGGCGTGGGGCGGCACAGGGCGTCGGCGACGGCGACGGTGGCCGCCGGGCCGGTCTGCGGCGCGGTGGAAGGCCCGCAGGCGGCCAGCGCGGCCAGTGCGCCCAGCGAGGTCAGGGCGGCCATGGTGGTCAGGGGGAGGAGTCTCACGGCGGAGGTCGCTTTCACGAAAGCGCGGGCTGAACGCGGGTCAGCCGGCGGAAGGTCAGGTCGATCAGGAGAGCCGCGATAAGGCTCAGTCCGGTCAACGGATAGAGGATGCACAGCGGAATGACGATGGCCAGAACCGCGATCCGGGCGCGCAGGCCGGTCGGGGCGGGAGGGGCGCCGAGGCGGCGGGCGGACAGTTTCGGCGGACGACGCTTCCACCACATCACCACCCCGCTGATCGCCAGCACCCAGACGCCGATACAGCCCAGCAGCATGATCCAGCGGTTGATCTGGCCGAACTGCGTGCCCTGGTGGGTGTAGACGCCCCATTCGACGGCCTTGGCCCCCGCGCCGAACTGGTCGAAGCCGATGTCGGCCACGACCGTGTCCTGCGCGGGATCGATGTAGAGGGCGCGGCTGTCCTGAACCCGCCGGACCTGGGCCGTGGCGGTCCAGGTCGTGGTCGGATCGGCGGGGATGGCCAGGGTGTAGGGACGGGCCAGTTGCTCGGCCTCGACGCGGGCGAGGACGCCGGACAGCGGCCCCTGCGTGTGATGGCCGTCGGCGTGCAGGACCATGCCCTGCATCGTCCAGCCCGCGCCGTCCGGATGGTCGGCGTGCTCGGCCCTCTGCCAGGCGCCCGCGACCGGGGCGGCGGGACGGCCCAGGCCCCCGGCCTTGACCGCATCCATAATCCGGTCGCCCCAGACCGCCGACCAGAACAGGCCGGTGACGGCCAGGAACAGCACCACCCCGCCGACATAGAAGCCGGTCAGGGCGTGCAGGTCGCGCCAGAAGGGACGGCGGCGCGCATCGGTGGAGGTCAGGCGGACCACGCCCGCCGCCCGCCGACGCGGCCACCACAGGTACAGCCCCGTGGCGAACAGGACGATGGTCCAGCCCGCCACGATCTCGACCAGGATGTTCATCGCCGGACCGAACAGGGTCAGGGAGTGCAGGCCCTTGACCGTCTCCATCACCCCGCCGAAGCCGGTCACCCCGGTGACCCGGGCGGTGTAGGGATCGACGAAGACGGTGCGGCGCTGGCCGTCCGGCTGGTCCACGCGGACGCGGATGGCCTGGTCCGGACGCTCGGGCATCAGGAGGCTGGCGGCGCGTCCGCCGCCGGCCTCGGCCGCCGCGGCGAGCCAGACGTCCGGAGAGGCTTGTTGCGCCGCCACCGGCACATCGATCATCCGGCCGTAGACGGCCTGATCGATCTCATCCTTGAACAGATAGGCGGCGCCGGTCAGGGCCAGCAGCATCAGCACCGGCAGGACCAGCAGGCCCGCGTAGAAATGCCAGCGCCAGACTGCGCGATAGGCGCCGGACAGGATGTCCGACGCCCCTTTCGATTGCTTCGCGCCCATCAGAGGGCCAGGCGCAGGCCGAGGAAGACAGCGCGTCCCTCGCCGGGGTTGAACACGACGGTCGAGACCGGCGTCGCGGGGAGTGGGGGAACCCGGGCGTCCGTGATGGCCGAGAACTCGTTCACATGCCGCTCGTCCGTCAGGTTCCGGCCATCCACGAACAGGGTGATGCCGTCCTTGACCGCCCAGCTCGCGTTCAGGCCCAGCAGCGTATAGCCGGGCGCCTTCAGCGTGTTCTGATAGTCGACCCAGGCGTCGCTGATCCGCCATTCGACGGAGGGGGTCACGGTCACGCCGGACGGATGACGCCAGGCCAGCTCTGCCCGATAGGCATGCTCCGGCGCGACCGGCAGGCGGTTGTCGCCCCAGCGGGGATCATTGACGAAGCGGAAGTCGCTCCACGCATAGGTCTGGCGCAGCAGCAGCGAGCCCTCGGCTAGTTCCAACGGCAGGCGCCAGTCCAGACCGGCCTCGATGCCCTGGTGCACCGTCTCGCCCGCGTTGAAGGTCGCGGCGGGGATGTTCGGGCCGGTGACGAAGTTCAGCAGTTCGCCGTCGATCTCGCTGCGATAGGCGGTCACGTCCCACGCCAGAGCCCCACGACGGCCGCGTGTGCCGATCTCGGCGGTCCAGGCGTCCTGCACCTTCACCGGGGTGAAGCCGACCAGCGGGGCCTGAACCAGAGCGCCATAGGCCGGGGGCTCGACCGACCGCGTCACGTTGGCGAACACCTGCGCGCCGTCTTCGGATTCCCACAGCAGGCCCAGACGGGGCGAGAACCACTCATAGTCGATGCCGTCGTTGTTGGCGGCGTTGACGCGATCCACATAGTCTCGCGTCGCCCGACCAAACGAGCCGCCCGCCACCAGCGCCAACCGGTCCGTGACGAACAGACGGCCCTCGGCGAAGACGTCCAGACCGGTCGCCTTCTGCAGATTGTTCGCCGTCAGGGCGCCCGCCTGGCCGCCGCTGTTGACGTAGCGCTGGCCGTCGACCTGACCGTCGCGATAGCTGAGGCCATAGAAGAGGTCGGCGCGCATGCCGGCCACCTGACCGGCCCAGTCGAAGCGACCGAACAGGCCGACCGTCTCGCTGTTGGTGTTCAGCACCTGGAAGATTGGGTGCCACAGCTCCTTCTCCCAGCCCCAGACCGCGCCTTCGAAGACGGTGGACTCGTTCAGCCGCCAGCGGGTCTGGAGGGTCAGCCGCTTCAGGGTCAGGTCACGCGCCTGATCACCGCTGATCGCGCCGGGATTGGCCTTCTCCGGGTCGTTCAGGGCGTCGCTCAGCGAGAGCGAGCCGGGGATGTCCTGCTTGATGTCGGCGGCCTGATAGATCAGCCGCACCTCGCGGTCCTCGCCGAAGGACCGACCGAGGTTCAGGGTCAGGCGGGCCTGGCTCTGTTCGCTGTGGTCACGATAGCCTTCGGATTCCATCGCCGAGACGGCCGCGAACACATCCCAGTCGCCGGACCTGCGCGCCAGCTGCACGCTGCCGCGCAGGCTGTCGAAGGACCCGCCTTCCAGCTGCAGCACCGTATCGTCGACGGCGGTGTTTCCGGTCGGCGTGATCTGGTTGATGGCCCCGCCCAACTGGGCCCCGCCGAAGCGCAGGGTGTTGGCGCCCTTATAGATCTCGATGTAGCGGGCGCTCAGCGGGTCAACGCCCTGGAAGTCGGAAAACCCGTCGGCGTCGGCGAACGGCACGCCGTCCTGGGCGAACAGCACGCCGCGCTGGTGGAAGCCCTGAGCGAGGCCCGAGCCCCGGATCGATAGGCGGGCCTCCTCGCCATAGCGCTTCTGCGCCAGCACGCCGGGGACGTTGCGCAGGGTGTCGGCGAAGGTCTGGGCGAAGCGGTTGGCGTAGCTTTCCGCCGAGACCACGGCCACGGCGCCGGGGGTGCGGGACAGCTGGTCGCGGGCCTGGGCGACGACGGCGGGGTCTTCCGGGTTGCGACGGGCGGTGACGATGACCGTGTCGAGGACGGCGGCGTCCTGATCAACAGTCTGGGCATGGGCGGGAGCCGAGATAGCGGCGAGCAGCAGGGCGCAGGGCACCGCGGTGGTCCGAAGGGACATGAACTGAAATCCTGAAACAGAGAAACGGCCCGCGTCGCCGGACGGCGCGCGGGGTCAGGCGCGGGTCAGCGCCGGGTCTGGTTCAGGCGAGGGGTGGGGCGGTCGAGGGCGGTCGCGGCGGGCCGCGCGCGGGCGGCGGCGGGCTGGCGATCAGGGCGGTGAAGGTCGAGGCCGGTGTGACCGTGGGCGCGGCGCAGGGCTGGGGCAGGGGCGGGGTCGGCAGAACCGCCGCCGGAGCCATGACGCAGGCGGCGCATTTGGGCGGCGGCACCGAGCGGTCCGGCTGGCCGTCCGCATCCATCCGTATGGTCTGCGGTCCCTCGCTGGAGCACAGCACCAGGGTGTCGCCCGGACGGGCGGCGGCCATGGCGGCGTAGGGCAGCAGGGTCCCGAGCACGATGGCGAACGTCGCGGCCATGAGGGCCAGCGCGCGCCAGATCGACCAGTTTTCGGTCTGAGGACGGGTCACGGGACGGCTCTAGCGGAGATCGGCCCGGACGGGAAGCGTGGCTATTCGCCTCTCGCCGTCTGACGCGGGCTGAATTTCGGCGCGGGGGCCAGGCGCATGACCTCGCCCTGATAGCGTTCGTCGTCACCGGCCAGGGCGAAGGGCAGGGCGTCGGCGCAGGCGTCCAGCATGGCCTGCAGCCACGCCTGATCGGCCTTGGCGAAGTCGCCCAGCACATGCGGCATGACCAGATGGCTCTCGCCCGGATGGCCCACGCCCATGCGGCCCCGGCGGAAGTCGGCGCCCACATGGCTGATCAGGCTGCGCACGCCGTTCTGGCCCGCCGCGCCGCCGCCGGTCTTCATGCGGAAGCGGCCGGGAGCCAGGTCGATCTCGTCGTGGAAGACGATCACCTCGGACGGCTTGATCTTGTAGAAGCGCGCCGCCTCGCCCACGGCCCGGCCGCTCTCGTTCATATAGGTCTGGGGCTTCATCAGAAGCACCTTCACCGTCCCATTCGCGGTCTGGACCTCGCCGTCGCGGATGACCGACTGGAACTTGGCCTTCTCGGGACCGAACGACCAGCGGCGCGCGATCTCGTCGACGGCCATGAAGCCGATGTTGTGGCGGTTCTTCTCGTATTTCGGGCCGGGGTTGCCCAGGCCGGCGATGATGATCATGGCTGTGGTCCAGACAAGGAAACGGCCCCATCCGTAAACGGAAGGGGCCGCTCCAGAAACAGTCGATCGAGGGCGGTTTAGCCTTCGGTCGTTTCGCCTTCTTCCGATTGCTCGGAGGCGGGGACTTCGTCAGCGGCGGCTTCAGCGGCCACTTCAGCGTCGTGGGCTTCGTCAGCGGCGGCCGAGATGGCGGCCGACGAGGTCTTGATCGAGGCGATCACGAAATCGCGGTCGGTGATGGTCGGCTCGACGCCCTTCGGGACCTTGATGTCCGAGAAGCGGATGGTGTCGCCCAGCTTGTGACCGGCCAGATCGACCACCAGGTCTTCCGGGATGTGGTCGGCCTGCACCGAAATCTCGACCGAGTGACGGACGATCTCGAGCGAACCGCCCTGACGGAAGGCCTTGCACTGATCTTCGTTGATGAAGTGCACCGGCACTTCGATCTTGATCGTTTGCTTGGCGTCGACGCGCATCAGGTCGAAGTGCAGCGGGCGGTCCGACACCGGGTCGAACTGCACGTCACGGGCGATGACCGGCTGGGTCTCTTCGCCGTACTTCAGGGTCACCAGGTGGCCCAGCAGCTTGCCGGTGTAGAGCGACTTGCGGAAGTCCTTCTCGTTCACCGAAATGGCGACGGGGGCCTTGTCGCCGCCGTACAGGATGCCGGGCACCATGCCGGCGCGACGGGCGGCGCGGGCGCCACCGGTGCCGACGCCGTCGCGGACGTCCACGTTCAGGATGATCTCGGCCATCTGGCTCGCCTCAAATAACAACAGAAACGCCGCGCCAACCGTGGCCTGCGCGGCGGGGGTATGAACCCTCGAAATCAGGAGCGGGGGCTATTACACGCAAGCGCCCCGGGACGCAACCGCTGTCGGACTCTTAGTCGGATCAGCGGCCGCTGTTCAGCGACGCCGTGGCCGAGGTGGAGGCCGCGGCGGCCTCCGCGGCGACCGGGGACTGGACCGGGCCCTCGGTCCCGGCGACGGCCGTCGGAGCCAGTTCAGCCGGGGGCGGCGTGATGTTCTGGGCCGTGCAGGTCGACAGGTCGCGGGCGATGTGGCGACCGACGCAGAACATGTCCTCATAGCTGGGGCGCGAGGCCGCCAGGCACTGGAACAGCATCAGCTTGGACATGTTGAGGCAGAACTCGCTGTTCTGATCCACCGTCATGGCTTCGGTGCTGGCGCGCGAATCCTCGCCGCCGGCGCCCAGGGCGGCCAGGGCGGCCAGGGCCAGCGAACGGACCACGGCGGGCGTATAGGGCGGACCGGAACGGCCCGAGCTCAGGCCCAGGCCCGAACCGGTATTGGCGGCGGTGAACAGGCGGGCCGATTCTTCCGCCGAGGGCAGCATCTGCGCCACCGACAGGGTCTTGGCGCCCTGCAGGCGGGCCTCGCGGTTCGGAATATGAGTCGTGGCCCAGCGGCGGCGGGGGTCGCGGCGCTCCTGGATGGTGTAGGCGTCGCCCTCCACGCCCTCGGCGATGGCGTGCATGGCGGCGACGTCGCGGCCCAGGGTCTCGACGATCAGGCCGGCGGCGGCGTCGGCGCCCGGCAGGGTCGCGGCGGCGGCCGGATCGGCGATAAGGCGGGCGATCATTTCCTGACGGATCGCCGGTTCGACGGCGTAGGTGCGGACGCCCTGCACGAACTCCGGCGACTGCAGCGCCAGGATCGAGCCATAGGCGATCATGCCGCGCGACAGTTGGGAGGGCTCATAGGCCGCGCCCTTGCGGATGGCGGCCTGGATGGCCTCGGCGTCGGTGAAGCCGCCGGGCGGGATGGTGCCGACGTCGCGCATGAAGGCGACATAGATCGAGGCGGCCTGAGCCACGCCCTCGTTCAGCGAGACGGCGGGCGGCGGCGGCGGAGGGGGCGGCGGCGCGGGCGGAGCCGCAGGCTCATCGGTGGCGCAGCTGGCGAGCACGGCGGCTGCGGCGACGGCGGCAAGCGTAAGCCCGCGGCGCATTTGAGCTTTGAACATGGAAAACCCCGACCCTCGCGCCCCTCCGGCAGGGCGCTGACCACAGACTGCCATCTATATCGCGGCGAAAAGGGTTCGCCGAGCGTTAATCCCAGCGTTGCCGGAAGTTGGACATCACAAGGAGATGATTCTCCCGGTTCGGGAGTTTTAACCAGGACCGGTATTCAGCCGCTCGGTGGCGCTGGGGGCGGGTCGGGCAGGGGAGTGGACCGGGGGCTGCGCGGGCGTCGGCGTGGGGGCCGTCGTCACCGGCGTCCGTACCGGCGGAGCGGGCTGTTCAAGCGGTGCGACGGTGATCTGCGGCGGCTGCACGGCGCTGACCTCCGGGGCGGTGACCATGATCAGTGCGGCGGGCTGGGCGGCGCCGCGGGTGCACGTGGCCAGATCGCGCACGATGTGGCGGCCCAGACAGAACATGTCCTCATAGCTGGGGCGCGAGGCGGCCAGGCACTGGAACAGGTTCAGCTTGGATTCCGTCAGGCAGGTCTGGCTGACGGTCTCGTTCTGCAGGGCGTCGGTGCGCCCGCGCGCGGCGTCGCCCGCCTCGCCCAGCGCCGCCAGGGCGGCCAGGGCCAGAGCTTGCTCGACCACGGGCGGATAGGGCGGCTCGCGCAGCCGGGTGCTCGACACGGTCAGCCCGGTCCCGCTGTGCGCGGCGCGCAGCAGGCGGGCGGCGTCCTCGGCGGAAGGCAGCATGGCCTGCGTCGAGCGCGCCTTGGCCTCGGCCAGCCGCGCCTCGCGATTGGCGACCGGGGCCACGCCCCACGGGCGGCGCACGTCATAGCGGGCCTGAATGGCGTAGGCGTCGTTCTCGATAAGATTGGCGGCCCGCGACAGGGCGTCGATGTCGCCGCGCAGGGTGGTGATGATCATCCCCGCCGCGGCGTCGGCGCCCGGCAGGTGCGACGCCCAGCGGGGATCGGCGGCGATATTGGCGGCCAGCTGCTCGCGCGTGGTCCGGTCCACGGCGTACTGGCGCACCCCCTGCACGAACTCCGGCGACTGCAGCGCCACGATGGAGGCATAGGCGACCAGACCGCGCGACAGCTGGACCGGATCGTAGGCCGTGCCCTGGCGGATGGCGGCCTGAATGGCCTCGGCGTTCTGGAAGCCGCCTTCCATCGCCGCCATGTCGCGGGTGAAGCTGACATAGATGGAGGCCGCCTCGGCGACGCTCTGGTTCAGGCTGATCGGCGGCGGCGTGCGGGCGGCCAGTTCGGCGGCGACGCGCGCGGCCTCGGCCTCGGCGGCCTTTTCGGCGGCGGATTGGGAGGCGCAGCCCGCCAGCAGGGCGGCGACAGCGAGGGCGGCCACGGCAAGGCCGCGGCTCCGGTTGGCCGAACTCATCAGGTCTCCTTCAGCATCGACGCCCCGCGCCGAATCTTCAGGGCCTAATGAGGCCGGACCAAGGACGTTCCCGCGATCCGTCCGGATCAGTCGAACAGTTTCGAGACCGACTCTTCGTTGGCGATGCGCCGGATGGCCTCGCCGATCAGCGGCGCGACCGACACGCGGCGGATCTTGGAGCAGGCCAGAACCTCGTCCGGCTGCTCGATCGAATCGGTGATGACCAGTTCCTTCAGCGGGCCGTCGTTGACGCGCTGGACCGCCGGGCCCGACAGGACGCCGTGGCTGATGTAGGCCGAGACCTCGGTTGCGCCCTTGTCGATCAGCGCCTTGGCGGCGTTCACCAGGGTGCCGCCCGAATCGACGATGTCGTCGAACAGGATGCAGCGGCGGCCTTCGACATCACCGATGATGTTCATGACCTCGCTCTCGCCCGCCTTGGGGCGGCGCTTGTCGACGATGGCCAGATCGGCGTCGAGGCGCTTGGCCAGCGAGCGGGCGCGCACCACGCCGCCGACGTCGGGCGAGATGATCATCAGATCGTCGCCCTTGGGGTAGTTTTCCTTGATGTCCCGGGCCAGCACCGGCGTCGCCACCAGATTGTCGGTCGGGATGTCGAAGAAGCCCTGAATCTGGCCGGCGTGCAGGTCCATGGTCAGGACCCGGTCGGCGCCGGCGCGGGTGATCAGATTGGCGACCAGCTTGGCCGAGATCGGGGTCCGACCGTCCGTCTTCCGGTCCTGCCGGGCGTAGCCGAAGTAGGGGACCACCGCCGTGATGCGCCGGGCCGAGGCGCGCACCAGCGCGTCGGTCATGATCAGCATTTCCATCAGGTTGTCGTTGGCCGGATAGCTGGTCGACTGAAGGATGAAGACGTCCTCGCCGCGGACGTTCTCCTCGATCATGGCGAAGACCTCATTGTCGGCGAACCGCTTCACCTGGGCCTTGGTCAGGGGCATGTCCAGGTGGGCCGCAATGGCCGCAGACAGGGTCCGGTTCGAGTTGCCAGAGAGCAGCTTCATGTCCGGTCATCCTTTCGCCGTCATCGCGCGGCTGACAATGCCGCCGTCGCGTTGGCGCGCTACATATCAGGGGACGGCTCAGCCACAAGGCGCGCGGACGAATTTCTCGACCGTTCGTGCTGCATTGGCGCACACCGATCCGCTGGTGTAGAGATCGCGTCTGAATTCCGGGGGTGCCGACGGGTGAGCGCCCGCCGGCCTGTCATGTTGAGGTCGTCCTTGCCTGCTTCGAAGATTCGCACCGGACTTGTTCTGGCGACCGTCGCCCTGTCCGCCATGGTCGTCGCCAGCTGTAACCGCGGCGGCAATCGCCCGCGTCTGGCCTATGAGGAACGCCCGGTCGAGGCGCTCTACAACACCGGCTATCAGCGCCTGCAGTCCAAGCGCTGGGCCGACGCCGTCGACTACTTCCAGGAAGTGGAGCGTCAGCACCCGTATTCGGAATGGTCGCGCCGCGCGATCCTGATGCAGATCTACGCCTACTATCAGGATAACCACTATCAGGAGGCGGTCGCCGCCGCGGACCGCTTCATCGCCCTGTTCCCGGGCAATCCGAGCGCGCCCTACGCCTTCTACATGAAGGCCATCTGCAATTTCGAACAGATCACCGACGTGGGCCGCGACCAGGGTTACGCCCAGGCGGCGCTGGACGGCCTGCGTGACGTCGCCCGGCGCTATCCGGGCACGTCCTACGCCATCGACGCCACGGTCAAGATCGACATGGTCAACGACCAGCTGGCCGGCAAGGAAATGGCCATCGGCCGCTACTACCAGCGCGCCAACCAGCCGCTGGCGGCCCTGAACCGCTACAAGACCGTCATCGACAGCCCGGCCTTCCAGCGCACCTCGCACACGCCGGAAGCCCTCTACCGCATGGTCGAGGTCAATCTGATGCTGGGCCTGAAGGACGAGGCCATGCGCAACGGCTCGGTGCTCGGCTTCAACTATCCGGGCAGCCCCTGGTACGCCGAAGCCTACGCCCTGCTGTCGGACGAAGGCTCGCAGCCGACCGTCGCCCCGACCGGCCAGCGCGAAAGCTGGCTGCGTCGTCTGATCCCGGGCTGACGTTTTCGATTTGTTCCGCTATTCCCGGGGTTGTCCCCGGGGGTGGTTGCTCCGCATTCTCCGGCGTCGCCTGAGAAAACGATTCGCCTTGCCCCAGATGTCTGACCGCGTTTCCGGCCTGTTGTCTCCGCAAGGAGCCCCGTCGTGCTGACCGCGCTATCGATTCGCGACATCGTTCTGGTGGACGTGCTGGACCTAGAGGTCCGCGACGGCCTGACCGTGCTGACCGGTGAGACCGGGGCGGGCAAGTCGATCATCCTGGACGCTCTGGGTCTGGCGCTGGGCGCGCGCGGCGACGCCGGGCTGGTCCGCGCCGGGGCCAAGCAGGCCAGCGCCACCGCCGTCTTCACCGCCCCCGATGATCCCGCCCTGATCGAGCTGATCGCCGACAAGGGCTTCGAGGTCGCGCCGGGCGAGGACCTGATCCTGCGCCGCACCGTCGCCGCCGACGGCCGCAGCCGCGCCTTCGTCAACGACCAGCCCGCGGGCGTCACCGCCCTGCGCGAGATCGGCCAGGCCCTGGTCGAGGTGCACGGCCAGCACGAGACGGTCGGCCTGCTGGACTGGAAGACCCACCGCGCCCTGCTGGACGCCTACGGCGGCCTGTCGCCGCAGCTGGACGGCGTGGCCCGCGCCGCCGAGGCCCTGAAGACCGCCGAGCGCAAGGTCTCGGAGCTGCGCGCCGCCGCTGCTGACGCCGCCGCCCATACCGAGGAACTGACCCTCAACCTCGCCGACCTCGACGCCCTGGATCCCCGCGCTGAGGAAGAGACCGAGCTGGCGGGCGAGCGGGCCCTGCTGGGCGCGGCGGAAAAGGCCATGGCCGACCTGACCGACGCCCGCGCCTCGCTGGGCGGGGACAAGCTGTCCCGCAACCTGTCGGCGGCCCTGCGCGCGGTCGAGCATGCCCGCACCCGCGCGGCCCAGTCGGGCGCCGAGGGCGACCACCCGCTGCTGCTCAAGCTGACCGCCGCCGCAGAGGCCATCGACCGCACCCTGGTGGAGGCTGAGGAGGCCCTGGCCTGCGTCGACGCCGCCGCAAACGCCTTCGACTTCGAGCCGGGCCGTCTGGACAAGACCGAGGAGCGGCTGTTCGCCCTGCGCGCCGCCGCCCGCAAGCTCAACACCTCCGTCGAGCTGCTGCCGGTCCTGCGCGAACGCTTCCGCGAGCAGCTGCGCCTGATCGAGGATGGCGCCGACGCCATCACCGCCGCCGAGCGCGAGGCCTCCGCCGCCCGCGAGTCCTACGATATCGCCGCCACCCTGCTGACCTCGGCGCGGGAAGCCGCCGCCGAGCGGCTGACGGCGTCGGTGATGGAGGAGCTTGGCCCGCTGAAGCTGGAGCGCGCCCGCTTCCGCGTCGCCTTCGAACCGGTGGCTGACGGCCGTCGCGGCCCTCTGGGCGTCGAGACTGTCCGCTTCGAGATCGCCACCAATGCCGGAACCCCCTTCGGCCCGCTCGACGCCATCGCGTCAGGCGGCGAACTGGCCCGCTTCGCCCTGGCCATGAAGGCGGCTCTGGCGGGCCGCGAGGACCAGCGCCAGCCGGTGATGATCTTCGACGAGGTCGATCAGGGCGTGGGCGGCGCGGTCGCTTCGGCCGTGGGCGCCCGCCTGAAACGCCTGTCGCAGGGCGCCCAGGTGCTGGTCGTCACCCACAGCCCGCAGGTCGCCGCCCGCGGCCACGCCCACTGGAAGGTCCGCAAGTCCGACATCGGCGGCCTGACCGCCACGACGGTGGACACGCTGGATGAGGCCCAACGGCTGGAAGAGATCGCGCGGATGCTGTCCGGCGCGATGATCACCGATGAAGCGCGAGCCGCGGCGCGGGCGCTGATCGGGTAGCTGCTCCCTCTCCCGATGGAAGAGGGCTTGAGCGCCCGCGAGCGTAGCGAGTGGCTGCGCGAAAGGGTGAGGGTCGACTATCGGCATTCGGCGAAAGCCGCGTCACCGTCCCGATCTGCCGGCTCACGCCGACTTCAACAGCCGACCCTCATCCGGCCCTTCGGGCCACCTTCTCCCATCGGGAGAAGGAAACAGGCCTCAAGCCCCCTGCAGCACCTTGCGCAGGGCGGTGTGGATGTCCGGGTTGGCGGCCAGCACCTGCTTGCCGTTCTTCGGATCGCCGTCGATGTCGATGGTCGTCACCAGACCGCCGGCCTCGGTGACCAGCAGAATGCCCGCCGCCACGTCCCAGGCCTGCAGGTTGCGCTCGAAGAAGGCGTCGTAGCGGCCCGCGGCGACCCAGGCGAAGTCCAGGGCGGCCGAGCCGAGGCGGCGGACGCCCGCGACGCGCTGGCCGACGGCGTGGATGTCCTTGATCGACTGGGCGTGGCCCTGTTTGCCGATGAAGGGCAGGCCGGTGCCGATCAGGCTTTCCGACAGATCCTTGCGGCCCGCCACGCGGATGCGACCGTCGTTCAGGTAGCAGCCCTTGCCCTTCTCGGCCCAGAACATCTCGTTCATGACCGGGTTGTAGGTCACGGCGGCGACGATCTCGGACGAGCCGTCCGGCGCGAAGCGCTCCAGGCCGACCGTGATCGCGAAATGCGGCATGGCGTGGATGAAGTTGGTCGTGCCGTCGATCGGATCGACGATCCAGCGGTGCGACTTGTCGGTGCCCTCGATGAAGCCGCGTTCCTCGCCGAGGAAGCCATAGCCCGGACGGGCCTTGGTCAGCAGCTCGAACAGGGTCTCTTCGGCCTTGATGTCGGCGGCGGTGACGAAGTCGCCGGGGCCCTTGCGCGAGGTCTGGAGGTTTGCGACCTCCCCGAAGTCGCGCAGCATCGGGCGAGCGGTCTTGCGAACCGCGTCCATCATGACGGTGAGCAGGGCGGAGGCGAGGGCCATCGGGAATCTCCTGGTCCGGTTGTCCTGAAAAGGCCGCGGCCCGGACAAGCGGAGAAGTGGGGCCCCTGCGGGGCAAAGTGACTAGTGGCTAGTGGTTAGTTTCAACGCCTGAGGCGCTGGCGAGTGCTACGGGCGCGAACACTCTAGTCACTCGCCACTAGCCACTCGCCACGCCTTAGTCCGCGCGGCGGACGTATTCGCCGGTCGAGGTATCGACGACGATCTTCTCGCCGGCCGACATGTACGGCGGGATCATGATGCGGACGCCGTTGTTGGCGATCGCGGGCTTGTAGGACGACGAGGCGGTCTGGCCCTTCACGGTGGGCTCGGTCTCGACGACTTCCAGCGTCACCTGTTCCGGCAGCGACAGACCGATCGGACGGTCCTCGTGCATTTCGATGACGACCTTCATGCCTTCCTGCAGGTAGGGGATGCGTTCGTCGCCGACCCAGTCCTTCTGCAGTTCGATCTGCTCGTAGTTCTCGTCGTTCATGAAGACGAGGTTGTCGCCGCCGTCGAACAGGTAGGAGAAGTCCTTCTGTTCGAGGGTCACGCGCTCGACCTTGTCTTCCGAGCGGAAGCGTTCGTTCAGCTTGTTGCCGGTCTCGAGGTTCTTGGCCTCGACGTTGGCGAAGGCGCCGCCCTTGCCGGGCTTGACGTGGCTGGCCTTGGTGACGACCCACAGGCCGCCGTTGTGCTGCAGGACCATGCCGGGCTTGATGGTGTTGCCGTTAATCTTGGCCATGTTGTCTCGAAGGGTTTGAGGCGCAGCCCTTGCGGCGCGCGCGAGCGGGCGCAGTCCGTAAAGGAAGCCGGGGCTTACGGCAAGCTGGGGCGGTCGGGGAGTGAAGAGGGAGTAGGAAAAGGGACGCGGCCTCCGCCACTCCGTCTACTCACCGCTCACTACTCACTCTTCAACCACCCCTCGCGGCTAATGCACCGTCGCCCGGTTCTCATCGACCTTGCGGTCGATGGCGTTCAGCACCCGGGTGCCGCCGCCGATGGGGGCGGCCAGCTTGCCGGCGTCGGGGTCCAGACGGCGCGCCTCGTGGGCGAAGGCGGCGGCGAGCCCGGCCGAAGCCATGGCCGCTCCGATCTGCAGGACCCGCCCGGCTGGCCGCGCGGCCAGCCACAGGGCGTTCACAGCCTGGGTCGCGGCCCACAGGGTCAGGGCGGCGTTGCGGCGAGGCTGGGACGGGGCGTTCCATACCCGCACCGCCGACAGGCTGGTGGCGGAGAAGACGGCCGGCACAATCATGCTCATGGCCCCGCGCGGACGGTCGGTCACCGGTCGGGCGCCGCTGCGCAGGTCTTCGGCGGACGTTCGGGGGCTCAGGGCCTTCTGGGCCAGGAAGGTCGCGGCCAAAGCGAACCCCGCCGTCACCGCCACGCCCAGCAGGACATGGCCCATGCTCCGGTCCTCGCCATTGACGAAATCCAGCGCCGCGTCCCGCGCGTCGTCCACGAAGTCGTCAATATCGGTCATGGCCAGCCTTTCTGTTCATCTCAACAATGGGTCGCGCCGACCCAGGTTCCCCCTGTCGACCCTCGCCGCTCTATGGTTGCAGACACAAAGGTGAAGCTTCTATCTTCAGAGGTATTTCCGGAGTCGCCGATGACATCGCGCAGATTGGCGCAGCTGTTCGCCCTTGCCTTGTTCGTGCTCACGTACTGGACCGTCGTGTCCCGGCCGGGGGTCATCGGCGACGAGTTCGTCGGCATGATCTACGCCGTATTCCTACTGGTCACCGCCGTCGCGTTCGGCGTCGCCTTCATGACCCTGCGCGTTGCGACGATCGGTTCTGCGAACTTTTGGACGACGGGATACGACGATCAGGTTCGCCCGATCTGGTGGATGATCCTTACAGTCCTCGGGGTCATGTGCGCTGTCGGCGCCCTGCTTCACCTTCTGGGCCAATCGAACCCGGCGTCGTCCGAAATCACCTATCTTCTGGCGGGTACCCTCGTTCCGGCGTTGTTCGTGCACTGCAAGCTGATCCAATGGCCCGAACGGTTACGGTATGCGAGTTGGCCCCGGCTTCTCCTCATCGGGGCTCCGGCCATCTGTGTCGCGTTGGCCTGGAGCCATTTCGCCTATCTCGCCAGTCCCGAACGCTCAGCCCTTCCCGAAGGTCAGGACCTGATCTCCACCCTGGGCGCACTGATCATCGGCGGAACGCTTGAAGAAGTCCTCTTCAGGGTTTTCCTCCTGACCGCCTTGGTTGGCCGCACCGGCTCACGTGTCAACGCGGTCTTCCTGTCGAGTATCGCCTTCGGTCTGATGCATATTCCCGGCACCCTTCTGAACACAGTGATGCACGGCGACTGGTCCGTCCTCTGGCAGGTTGCCTTCGATTACGCGCCCGGCTTCCTGCTGCAGACGGCGCTCGGCCTGTTTCTGGGCGTGATCTGGCTGCAGACCGGTTCGATCACCCTCATTGCGCTGCTCCACGCGCTGCTCAATCTTGGCAACGCGCTGGCGACTGGCCTTCTGGCCTACGGCTAGTTCCCGGTCGCGCTCCTGTCCGGGGCGATTTCGGTCATGGCGGACTGCAGATAGTTCTGCTCGCCCAGTTGTTCGATCAGCTTGTGCTGGGCCTCAAGGAAGTCGATGTGCTCCTCGGTGTCGGCCAGGATGCGCATGACCAGGTCGCGGCTGACGTAGTCCTTGGCGGCTTCGAACTGGGCGACGGCGGCGATGACGGTGTCGCGCGAGCCCAGCTCCAGCTGCAGGTCGGCGCCCAGGCATTCGAACACGTTCTCGCCGATCTTCAGCTTGTGCAGGTCCTGCAGGTTCGGCAGGCCGTCCAGGAACAGCACGCGCTTGATCAGCATGTCGGCGTGACGCATCTCCCCGATCGACTCGTCATAGATGATCTGGCCGAGGTGCTTCAGGCCCCAGCTTTCGAACATGCGCGCATGCAGGAAATACTGGTTCACCGCCGTCAGTTCGTTGGTCAGGATCGCGTTCAGCGTCCGGATGATCGCGGGGTCGCCCTTCATGGCAGTGTCCTTGGCAAGTCACGGCGCATCCGGAAACGGTCGCGCCCTCAGTCCCGCCGTTCATAACACGTCAGAACGCCGTGTGTTCACTTGCGAACACTTATCACCACATTGAAATTGCGAGTAAAAATCGCCTTCAACAGGCGATGCGAATGCTACTCAGCCGCCAGGGCGAAGGCCTGTCGGGTGTCCTGGATCATCTGACGCATCTCACAGACGCATTTGGCGCACTGGGCCTGGCACTGGTGCTGGGCGAAGACGTCGCGCGGACGCGTCGCGCCCGCCTCGATAGCCGAGGCGACGTCACGCTTGCGAAGGCCGTTACAGTTGCAGACGTACAAGGAGGGGACTCACTCGATGCGAATGGTTCGCTATAGCAACCAGATTAAGGCGATTGCAAGTCGTTCGCATGGGGCGAGGTTGTCGCATCCTCCATTCTCTGATCACCTCCGCTCAGGGACTGTGGAGGGACGTCATGGGCATCAGAACGATGTGGGCGGGTCTGGGGGCGGTCGCGACCCTGCTGGTCGGGACGCCGACGATGGCGTCCGAGCGACCCGGGTTGCCGGCCTTCACCTCCATGACCGAGCTGACCGCCTTCCTCGACGCCCATACGCCGCAGGACCCCGGTCAACAGGAGTGCCCACCCCAGCAGCCTGACTGTCTGGAGGGCGGGATCGACGAGGTCGTCGTCACCGGCTCGCGCGTCGCGGCCGCGCCGTCGATCACCAACAATCAGGAGGCCGGGGTCGATGAGGGCGACATCGTCAAGATGCGGGGCGACACCCTGGTCATCCTGCGCCGGGGCCGCTTGTTCACCGTCGACACCGCGGGCGGACGACTGCGTCTGGTCGACCGGATCGACGCCTATCCGCCGGGCGCCGACGCGTCGGGCGACTGGTATGACGAGATGCTGGTCTCGGGGAACCGGGTCATCGTCATCGGCTACAGCTACGCGCGGGGTGGAACCGAGATCAATCGATTCCGGCTGGACGCCGCGGGTCGGCTCAGCTTCGAGGACAGTCACCACCTGTCGTCGGACGACTATTATTCGTCGCGCAACTACGCCTCGCGGCTGGTGGGGGATCAACTGGTCGTCTACTCGCCCGTCGATCCCTCGACCGGCGATCCCATGCAGGACCTACCGCGCCTGACGCGCTGGACCCCCGACGCCGAGGGACAGGCGGACAAGGACGACGACTACGAGAAGATCCCGGGGCTGGCCCTGGTCACCGCCAACGACGTCTATCGCGCGCCGGGCGTCGATGACGACAGCCGCAACCTGATCTTCCACACCGTGGTCCGCTGCCCGCTGTCCGACGCCGTGCTGACCTGCCGGGCGACGGCGATCCTCGGGCCGGAGTCGCGCAGCTTCTACGTCGCCTCGACGGCGGTCTATGTCTGGATGAGCGAGGATGAGTGGGGGCGGCCCAAGGGCGAGACGCCGCGCAGCTGGCTGTATCGCGTGCCGCTGGACGGCGGCCGGCCGCAGGCGGCGGCGACGGTGGGCGCCCCCATCGACCAGTTCTCCTTCCTCGAACAGCCCGAGTTGAACAGGATCAATGTGCTGGTCACCGCCGACGAGGGCGGCGACGGCATGTGGAGCCCTGAGCGCACCGAGGGCGGCGCGGCCCTGCTGCAGTTGCCCTTCTCGCGCTTCGGGGACGGGGAGGCGGGGGCCGACTTCGCCGACTACCGCATCCTGCCGGCGCTGGGGCAGGGACGGGCGCAGAACCGGTTCGTCGGGGACTTCCTCATCTACTCCAGCACGACATGGAACCGCCTGTACTGGCAGGAGCCGAAACTGCCCCGCTACGAAAGCCGCGTATTCGCGGTTCCCCTGAGCCCGGGACCAACCCAGGGCTGGGGCGTGCCGGGCATGGTGGGGCGCATCGAAGCCATGGGCCCGGACGCGCTGGTGGTCTCGGGCGAGGCCGACACCTTCTTCACCACCTTGGAACTGCAGACGCCTCGACCGGTCATCGGCGACCAGTTCGTCTTGGTCGGCTCAGAGGAGACCGAGAGCCGCAGCCACGCCTTCTTCTACCGCCCCGATCCGTCCAGCGCCGACGGCTCGACCGGAGTGCTGGGCCTGCCGGTCTCGCGTCCGCGTCCCGGCGCGGATCCCGACAGCGGGGGCGATACGCTGGAGACCCTCACCTACATCCGCCGCAACAGCCTGGGGCGGCTGGGCGAGATCGGATCGCTGGACGCGGGCCTGAAGCGGCGGGCCGACGACGGCTGCGTGGCCTCCTGCTACGGCTGGTACGGCGACGCCCGCCCGATCTTCCTCGGCGACCGCATCCTGGCCCTGCTCGGCTATGAGGTGGTCGAGGGGCGCGAGCGGGGCGGGCGCATCCGCGAACTTCAGCGCGTGGACATGACGCCGCCCCGGCCGGCGGGACCGCGTCCCTATTACCTCGACCTCGATTGACCTTCGGCGCGGTTCGTCGCACTCCCCGGTCATGGCCAGAGAACCCGTCGTCCCGCCGCGCCCGCCGTGCGCCCTGTATCTGATCACCCCGCCGGCGATCCCGGACCTGTCCGCCTTCGCCGCGACGCTGGCCGAGGCGCTGGACGCCGGTCCCGTGGCGGCGCTGCAGATCCGGCTCAAGGACATCGATGACGACGCCGTCCTGGCCGCCGTCGCCGCGCTGAAGCCGGTGGCGCAGGCGCGCGGCGTGGCGGTGCTGCTGAACGACCGGCCGGACCTCGCCAAGCGCTCGGGCTGCGACGGGGTGCATGTAGGCCAGTCGGACGCCTCCTACGCCGAGGCCCGCCGGACGATGGGGCCGGACGCCATGATCGGCGTCACCTGCCACGACAGCCGCGAACTGGCCATGGACGCCGCGGAGGCGGGCGCCGACTACGTCGCCTTCGGAGCCTTCTTCCCGACCACGACCAAGGAAACGGACCACCGTCCCGAGCCCGAGATCCTGACCATCTGGCAGGAGACGGTCGAGACGCCCTGCGTCGCCATCGGCGGGATCACCGCCGCCAACGCCGCCGATCTGGCCCGCGCGGGGGCCGACTTCGTGGCCGTCAGCGGCGCCGTTTGGAACCATCCAAAGGGGGCGGCTGAGGCGGTTCGCGAGCTGGATCAGGTGCTTAGCGCGGCCTTCTGACCTTCAGGGGATATTAGGAAGCGCCCGGTTAGGTAGCGGACCAGTTTCGTCTGCCGGACCAGATCATGACGATGAGCCGCGTGCTCGACCCTCAGCCCGTTCCCGTCGCGGAGAAAACGGTCGGCGCGCGCCCCGTGAGCGTCGACGTGTCGGCGACGCGCGGCATCGGCCAGCCGCTGGCGCCGATCTTCACCGCCATGGCGGTGATGGTCCTGACGATCCTGGCCCTGACCTTCGCCCGCACCGCCGACATGGTCGCCGCCCTCTGGGCCGCGGGCGGTCTGGCGGTCGCGGTCTGGCTGCGCACCTCGCGCGGCCCCCTGTACGATCTCTGCTTCGGCGGGCTGGTGGCCTGCGGTCTGGCGGCGGGCAACCTGCTGGCGGGCAATTCCACCACCACGACCCTGATCTTCACGATCGCCAACATGATGGACATCTACTGCGCCGTCCTGATGGCCCGTCGGTTCGCCCCGACCCTGAACCTGGCGTCGGTGGAAGGCGCCAGCCGCTTCCTGATCAGCGCCGCCGTCATCGCCCCCATCCCGGCGGCGGTCTTCATCGGCGGCATGCTGTGGTTCCGCAACGGCGCCGACTTCATGGACACGGCCCAGACCTGGTGGTTCGGCCATGCGCTCAGCATCGCCGTGGTCGCCAGCTTCGGCCTGGCCCTGACCCGGCGCGAGCTGGTCCGCCTGCGCTCCCCGGCCCGGGCGACCGAGGCGGTCATCCTGCTGGGCCTGCTGACGCTCGCCAATGTGCTGATCTTCGGCCTGCAGTCGCTGCCGATCAGCTTCGTCACCCTGCCGCTGCTGCTGCTCATCGCGGTGCGCCTGCGCCTGCTGGGGGTGACCGCGGCCCTGCTGATCATCAGCGTCCTGGCCATCGGCGGCAGCATGCTGGGCCACGGCCCTTACGCCACCTCCTTCCAGGGGGCGGATCGCGCCATGATGGCCCAGCTTCTGGTCCTGTTCGGCTATCTGCCCATCCTGCTGGTCGCCGCCCTGCTGGAGGAGCGCGACCGCCTGTCCGACCGCGCCAAGGCCGGTCAGGTCCGCGCCGAGCGGGCGTCCGAGGCCAAGTCCCGCCTGCTGGCCAACGTGGCCCATGAGATCAAGAGCCCGGTCGGCGGCATCATCGGCATCGGCGAGCTGTGGCGCGCCGGCCAGCTGGGCCCGACCAGCCAGACCCAGACCGAGATGGCCGAGATGCTGGTCAAGACCGCCCGTCAGGTCGAGGCCCTGGCTCACGACCTGCTGGACGTGGCCCGCGCCGAGTCCGGGGCGGTGAAGGTCGAACTGCGTCCCACCGACGTTCCCGGCCTGCTGGATGACGTCCGCCGCGCCACCGTCTTGCGCCCCGAGGCCCAGGGCATCCGCATCGATGTGATCAGCGAAGGCGACGGCCTGGTGGCCCTGGCCGATTCCCAGCGTCTGGCCCAGGTGATCGGCAACCTGACCTCCAACGCCGTGAAATACGGCGGCTCGGGCGGTCTGGTCGTCCTGCGCGCCTCGCGCATCCATGACGGCGTCCGCGTCGAGGTCATCGACCGTGGCCCCGGCCTGTCCCCCGAGAAGCAGACCCAGCTGTTCGAGCCCTTCAACCGGTTGGGACTCGAGCGCTCGACCGTCGAGGGCCACGGCATCGGCCTGGCCCTGGCCAAGCGTCTGGTCGAGCTGCAGGGCGGCTCCATCGGCGTGGTCTCCACCCCGGGCGAAGGCGCTGTCTTCTGGGTCGAGCTGCCGTCGGCCTGATCGGTCTTGCCGTCGCCACGTTGAGGGGCGAAGGTCCCGACCATGAAAACCACCGCCGTGTCCGTCGCCGCCCTTCTCCTGCTCGCCGGAGCCGCCCAGGCCCAGACGGCCCAACCCGCGAGCCAGACGCCGCCGCCCGCGCCCGCCGCGGCCCCCGGCTCGGACTTCACCCGTGACCTGAACGGAGGCCCGCCGCGCCCGGCCGAGTATCTGGCCCCCGCGCCCGCCCCGGTGGTCGCGCCGCCTGCCGCCGTGACGCCCGCGCCGACCGTGGCTCCCGCTCCCCGACCGGCCACCGCCGCTCCGACGCCGGCTCCGGCGACCGCCGCGCCGCGTCCGGCGGCCCCGGCGACCCGCGCGCCTGCAACAGCCGCTCCGACGGTAGCCCCGACCCCGCGTCCCGCTGCCCCCGCTGCGACACCGGCCCCGCGTCCCGCCGCGCCCGCGACGACCCCGCCGCCCGCCGCCGTCACGCCCGCGCCGCGGCCGGCCGCTCCGGCCCCCACGCCCGCGCCTGCTACGGCCGCTCCGGCTCCGACGCCTGCGCCGACCCCGCCGCCGCCCGCGCCCAGCGTCTCGACGGTCACCGTGCTGGACGCCGCCGCCCGCGCGGCCCTGCCGTTCGCGGTCGAGCTTCCGGCGGGCTTCCAGATCGTCACGGGCCGTCCCGGTCCGGACTTCAAGATCTATACGATCCGTCGCGGCGAGCGGTCGTTCGTCATGGTCTATGCCGGTCCGGCCTCGCAGTTCCCCATCTACTCGGGCGAGCAGGTCGAGGCGGGCGGCCGCGTCAGCGTCGTCGCCACCGAGGACGGCCAGCGCCACGCCATGGAGCATCTGTTCCAGCGCGGAACCGCGCCGCGCGAAGTCCACATCTGGACCATGACGCTGGAGGGCGCCGACCGCGCCTTGGCCGAGCAGATCGCCCAGTCGATCGACGTCCGCTAGGCGTTACGCCCGGCGCACCGGCGTGTCGGTCCGGCCCAGCCTGACCCCGCGCGTTCCGGCGAAGACCAGCACCTCCAACCCCGGATCGGCGGCCCAGCGGCGCAGGGTCGCCTGATAGGGCTTGCGCCGCCAGTCATGCGGGCGGGCCGCGTCGCATTCGACGATCAGTCGCGCACCGCCCTGTTCGCTGTGCAGGACGAAGCCCGCCACCGACGGCTTCCAGTCGGCGTCCAGCGCCTCGGTCAGCAGCCACAGGCAGTTGAACGCCCGGCAGTCGTCGGGCCGGTCTTCATAGATGGCGCAGCCGCGCGCCTTGCTGAAGTGACGGCACCACTTGCCTGCGGGCTTGTTCAGCGCCGTCACCCCCATCAGCTTGCAGCACAGGCCGCACTCGCCACACGACTTGTCCAAGCCGGTCAGGTCTCGGACCAGACCGCCAGCTCATTCCCGGCCGGATCGCGGAAATGGAACCGCCGTCCGCCGGGGAAGTCGAAGATCGGTTTCACGATCACGCCGCCCGCCGCCTCGACCTTGGCCAGCATGGCGTCGAGGTCATGGGCGAACAGGACCGGCAGGGGCGTCGTCGTCGCCTCTGTGGCGTCGGCGTCGAAGCCGCCGTCCAGTCCTTCGTCAAAGGCGGCATACGTCGGGCCATAGTCCACGAAGGTCCAGCCGAAGGCCGCCCCGTAGAAGGTCTTCACCGTCGGCAGGTCGCCGCCGGGCAGTTCGAGGTAATCCAGCTTTCCGTCTTCACGCACGGTCTCACTCCGGTTCAGGATCGCCATCCAACCGGCGTTCACTCTGCCGGGCCGGGAGCGGTGCGGCCAGAGGGCGCGGGGTCGCCCTCCGGCTTTTTCCACTGTCCTGCTTGCCAGCCGGGGGAATCCGCGCGAACCTGCAAATCGTTCTCAATCGCAGGACTGATCCAATGATCATTCTGACCACAGGACAGGCGTCCCTGACCCGCCTCATGCAGGCGGACGCGGCCTCGCGGTCAGCGCACCTCGCGCCGCGCCAGATGAATGGTCATGGCGACCAGCGCCAGCAGACCGACACCGCAGCCCAGCCCCAGCGCGGTGGTCACGCGCCACGGTTCTGAGGCCAGCATGTTCACCGGCATCTGCCAGGGCAGGAAGACGCCCTGCTTGGCCGAGGTCGCCACGACGGCGAAGAAGGTCCCGCCGATCCCGACCACCAGCCCCGGTACGAAGCTGAAATAGCGCAGGGCGGTCCACAGCTGGATGGCTGCCATCAGCAGGGCCGCGCCGAACATCATGGCCAGGACCTTGATCCAGCGGGCCAGCTCCATCGGCCCGGTCGGCTCGATCACCGGCTTGATCATCACCGCCAGCTTCACCGCCACAATGGTCAGGCCCAAGGTCGCGGCGCTCATGATCGCCACCACGGCCAGGACGCAGACCACCTTGGCGGCGTACAGCTTCCAGCGGGGCAGGGGCAGGGCGCGCAGGTGGTCCCAGCTCTTCGGTCCATGCTCCATATGCGCCACCAGCGCGGTCAGGGCCGTCACGCTCATCGGCAGCATGAAGAAAGCCCAGATGCCCGCCGCGCTGCCCAGCCACATCTCCCACGGCTGGGGCTTGTCCCCGCGCAGCAGCATGAAGAAGGCGAAGACGGCGATCAGCGACGGCGCGGCGAGGGCCAGCAGGGCGGCCAGCGAGCGGTTCAGCTTGCGGGCTTCAACGGAAAGAATGGACAGCATCAGGCGGCCTCCAGCCGGGGTTGGGGTTGCGAGACCTCGCGGTAGATGCCTTCCAGCGAGCGGGCGCGCGGCCCGATGGCGAAGACATTCAACCCGGTCTCGATCAGGGCGCGGTTCAGGGCGGCGGCGGCGGCGCGGGCGTCCTCGCCGGGCTTCAGCCGGGCCACCGTCTCGTCCTCCGTCACCTCCAGGGTGAAGCCGCGCGCGCTCGCCAACGCGGCGGCGCGGGTCTGGTCGTCGGTCTGGAACACCACCTCCGGCGCCAGATCGGCCTTCAGCCGGTCCAGTTCGCCCTCCAGCACCAGCTGGCCGTGGCTCAGGATCCCGATGTGGGTCGCCGTCTGCTCAATCTCGCCCAGCAGGTGGCTGGACAGCAGCACCGTCGCTCCGGTCCGCTCGGGCAGGGCGCGCAGGAACCGGCGCATGTCGGCGATGCCGTCCGGGTCCAGCCCGTTGGTCGGCTCATCGAGGACCAGCACGGGCGGCGCGCCCAGCATGGCCCGGGCCAGACCCAGCCGCTGGCGCATGCCCAGCGAATAGTCGCTGACCCGCTTGCCCGCGTTGTCAGCCATCTCGACCACCTCCAGCACCCGGTCGATCTCGGTCTTCGGCAGGCCCAGCAGGGTGCGGGTCAGGTCCAGGTTCTCCCGTCCCGACAGATTGCCGTAGAAGCCGTGCGCCTCCAGCAGGGCCCCGGTGCGCCGCGCGGCGGCCAGCCGGTCGCGCGCCACATCGACCCCGGCCACGCGGGCCGCGCCCGAGGTGGGGGCGATCAGGCCCAGCAGCATCTTCAGCGTCGTCGTCTTCCCCGCGCCGTTGCGGCCCAGGAAGCCGTAGACGGCCTTGTCCGGCACGGTCATCGACACGGCGTCGACGGCCAGATGGTCCTTGAACCGGCGGCTCAGATGATGGGTCTCGATGGCGGCGGCCATGGCGGCGGCGCTCCTTTTTGTTTAACTCTTAGATAAAGTTGCAAAGGGCTCGTCTTTAAGTCAAGATTAAAGACAAGACAGGTTCCGACCCGCTGGAGAGGCCCCCTTGAGCAAGACCGAGACCGACCGCTTCCGGCTGATGTGCCGCCAGTTCAACTGGCTGGCGATCTTCATGGTCTGCTGCGTGGGCCTGCTGCTGGTGCTGATGTATGTGGCCTCGCCCATCGCCTACATGCTGCGGGGGCAGGCCCGTCCGCCCGAGCTCGTGGACCTCTGGCTGGCGCAGGCGATCAAGGACCTGCCGCAGCTCTTCTACCTGTTCGCCGTCTGGTCGATCGGTCGGGCCATGGGGCAACTGGCCAAGGGGCGTCTGATCCAGCCGGTCATGGCCGCCGCCGTGCGCCGCGTCGGTCTGGCCCTCGGCTTCGGCGGTCTGCTCAGCGTCTTCGGCGTCACCAACATCATCCGGCTGGTGAATGGCGGCCACGGCGGCTGGCTCTATTTCGACGTCTCGGGCATGACGCTGGGCATGATCGGCGGCGCCCTGTTCCTGCTGGGCCGAGTCATGGAACAGGCGGACCGGGTTCAGGCCGAACTTGACGAAATGATCTGATGCCGATCCGTGTGACCCTCGACCAGCTGATCGTCAGCAAGGGCCTCAAGGCCCGCGACCTGGCGCAGCAGGTCGGCCTCAGCGAGACCCAGTTGTCCCTGTTCCGCTCCGGCAAGGTGAAGGGCATCCGCTTCCGCACCCTGGCCAAGCTCTGCGCGGCGCTGGAGTGCAAGCCGAGCGACCTGCTCGACTACGACTTCGACGCGGCGGACCTGCTTGGGGATGAGGAGGAGTAGGTCTGACCGTTCTCCCTCCCCACGAGGGGGTAGGGAGAAGGTTCGCTCAAACCCACCCCAACCTCTCCGCCCACCGCATCACCAGCTCCGGCCACACCGCCGCCGGCTTGCCCGCGATCAGCCGCACGCCGAACCCGTGTCCGCCCTCCTGGAACAGGTGCGCCTCGCTCGGCACGCCCGCCGCCTTCAGCGCCGTCAGCAGTTGAAGGCTGTTCTCCACCGGCACGGCCTCGTCATCCATGGCGTGCAGCAGAAAGACCGGCGGACGGCCCGCCCAGTCCATCCGCTCCAGCGAATAGCGCTCCATCGCTTCGGCCGACGGCGTCTCGCCCAGCATCTCCTTGCGTGAGCCCGCATGGACGAAGGGGTCGCTCATCGTCGCCACCGGATAGAGCAGGATCGACAGGTCGGGCCGCATCGACACGGCGTCGACGTCATCGACCGGGGCATAGGTCTGGTCCGTCCGCGTGGTCAGCATTCCGGCCAGATGCCCGCCCGCCGAGGCGCCCAGCACCGCAACGCGCGCCGGGTCCGGCGCCTGGGCCCTCACGATCCGCAAGGCCCGCTGCGCGTCCTGCAAAGGCGCATCCGGTCCCGCCGCCCACCCGTCGCCGGGCAGACGATAGCGCAGCACGAAACATGTGACCCCCGCCGCCGCGAACACCCGCGCGCAGTCCAGCCCCTCCTTGTCCACCACCGCCCATTTGTAGCCCCCGCCCGGGATCAGCAGCAGGCTGGCCCCGTTCGGCCGCTCGGGCCTCAGCACCGTCAGGATCGGATCGGTGGTGTAGCGGGCGAACCGGTCATGGAAGGCCGGATCGGTCGAGCGCTCGGTCACCACCGGCGTCACCGTCACCCGCTCCCCGCCCGGCGCGCCGTGGGGCCACAGGCGGATCGTCTCGGTCGGGTCCGGCGGTGCGAGCTGCGACACCGGTGTCATCGCGAGCGCCGAAACCGGCGTCGCGGCGGCTGCGGCTAGGCCCAGCGCGCCTCTGCGGGTGGTGATCATGAAGGCCTCCGGGAAGGAGGCTAGGGCGAACCAGGCGGTTTCAGCAAGCGCGGCATCCTTCTCCCCTCGAGGGAGAAGGTGGCCCGGAGGGCCGGATGAGGGGGCTTTGTTCGTCGCGCAATTGGAAAGGGGGAGGCCCTCGCCGGCATCCCCCTCATCCCTCTCGCTTTGCGATCCAACCTTCTCTGGAGAGGAGAAGGAAATTTATGCCAGCTCCACCGCCATCGCCACGGCTTCGCCGCCGCCGATGCACAGGCTGGCCACGCCCTTGGTCCCGCCGCGTGTCTTCAGCGCCGCCAGCAGGGTGGCCAGCACCCGGGCGCCGGACGCGCCGATCGGATGGCCCAGCGCGGTCGCGCCGCCGTTCACATTCAGCTTGTCGTGCGAGATGCCCAGCTCGCGCATGGCGATCATCGGCACCACGGCGAAGGCCTCGTTGACCTCCCACAGATCGACGTCCTCGACCGACCAGCCCGCTTTCGCGAGGGCCTTCTGCATGGCGGGCACCGGGGCGGTGGTGAACTTGGCCGGCTCATGGGCGTGGGCGGCCTGGCCGACGATGCGGGCCAGCACCGGCAGGCCCAGAGCCTTGGCCACGCTCTCGCGGGTCACGACCAGGGCGGCGGCGCCGTCCGAGATCGAGGCCGAGGAGGCGGCGGTGATGGTGCCGTCCTTGGCGAAAGCGGGCTTCAGGTTCGGGATCTTGGACGGATCGGCCTTGGCGGGCTGTTCGTCCTCGCTGACCGTCACCGGGCCCTTGCGGGTCTGCACCTCCACCGGAACCACCTCGCCGCCGAAGGCGCCGCCGGTCACCGCCGCATTGGCGCGGCTCAGGCTCTCGATGGCGTAGGCGTCCTGGTCCTCGCGGGTGAACTGGTACTCATTGGCCGTGTCCTGGGCGAAGGAGCCCATCGGCTTGCCGGCCTGATAGGCGTCCTCCAGCCCGTCCATCATCATCGAGTCGACGATGACGTCGTGGCCGATGCGGGCGCCGCCGCGGTGCTTGTTCATCAGATAGGGGGCGCCGGTCATCGACTCCATGCCGCCCGCCACGATGATGTCGGCCGAGCCGGCCTTGATCGCGTCGGCGGCCATCATCACGGCCTGCAGGCCCGAGCCGCACATCTTGTTCACGGTCGTCGCCTCGACGTGCTGGCCGAGGCCGGCCCCCAGAGCCGCCTGACGGGCCGGGGCCTGACCCAGACCGGCGGGCAGGACGCAACCCATATAGATCTGCTCGACCTTCTCCGGCGCCACGCCCGCGCGCTCGACGGCGGCCTTGACCGCGATAGCGCCCAGCTCGGTGGCCTTCACGCCCGACAGGGCGCCCTGGAAGCCGCCCATCGGGGTGCGGGCGAAGGAACAGATGACGACCGGATCGGACATAGAGAGCATCCTTTTTGAAAACCTACGGCGGCTAGATCGTCCCTTTCGTCCTCGGACGCAAGCCCAACCATCTAGTCCCCGGACGGCGCCAGTTCAGGCAGCCAGTCGGGGCGGCGCACCCGTACAGGACGCCCGTCCACGGTCAACTCTCCGTTCAGCCGATCCATCCGCACCAGCGCCATCGCGATCCCGTCGCGCCCGCTCAGCACCTCGCCCGCGCGCAACTCGCCGTTCAGCACTTCCGCCCCGAAGGCCGGGGCCGGACCGTCGAATTCCAGCGGCATCATCCGGTTCTTGATCGTCCCGCGCCGCTTCATGCGCGAGGTCGTCTCCTGACCGATGAAACAGCCCTTCTGGAAGTCGATGCCGTTCAGCAGGTCGAAATTGGCCTCGATCGGATAGGTCTTGTCGGCGGGCGCATCGTTCGTCGGATCGGGCGCCCCGACGGCCAGCCGGTGCGCCTGCCAGTCGTCCTCCGAGGCATTGGTCTCGATCTCGCCGCCATACCGCCGCCCGCCCAGCGCCGGCTCGCGCGGATCAATGGCGAAGCCCTCGACGGCGCCGCCCCAGCCGACGAACACGGCGCGTTCATCGGCCTCCACAGCCACATTGGCCCTGAGCTTGTACATCGACAGCCGCTGGATCAGCGCCTCCCGCCGCTCCGCCGCCACGTCCAGCAGCAGGTCGTCCGCCTCGCCATGGATGAACAGGTCGAAGAGCAGCCGCCCTGGCGGCGACAGCAGCGCCCCGAACCGCAGTTCGCCCTGCGCCAGCGTCTCCACATCCTGCGTCAGCAGATTGTGCAGAAACGGCCGGGCGTCCGGGCCGCTCACCCGGATCAGGGCGCGGGAGGTCAGGCGGGCGATGCGCGTGGTCATGGCGGGTAGATAGGGCGTTCCCTCTCCCATGGGGAGAGGGAGGGGCCCGCCGACGCAGTCGGTGGGAGGGTGTGGGGTGGGAGGTCGGCGGTCCCTGACTATTCGGTGTGGGCGGCTTGTCATCCCGGACGAGCGCAGCGAGATCCGGGACGGGAAGGTAATCCCTCTCAATCCTCCCGGAAATCGCAGCGCGATTATCCGGGAGACGGTCGGCCGCAAGCTGTCTCCCGGCTCGCTGCTGGCGCACCGTCCGGGAGCTCGGAACGAAAGAGACGCCGGCGTCCCGGATCACCGCTGCGCGGCGTCCGGGATGACAAGGCAGGGGAGCGGACGCGGAGAGGCTAAGCTTCCCCCACCGCATACCGCGCCGTGATCCCGTCCCGTTGCCAGTCGTGCTCGTCCAGCCTGTCCAGCGACCGCACCACCCGCCCGACGAAGCCTTCGAAATCCCCTGCCTCGACCGCCGGTCTCAGCCACTCGGTCACCACGGCCCGCGCCGGATAGGTCCCCACCGGTCCCGGCACGCTCAGCGCCACCTCGATCCCCTCGGCCAGCCAGCCGGCGACCACGGCGAAGAAGTCCTCCGACGCCAGAAACTCCGTCCGGCGGATGACGAACAGGGTGATCACCCCCTCGTCGATCCCGTCCGGCCGCACGATCACCCCGCTCCGGTCCGGCCGCCACCCATCATCCAGCTCAATGACCCGCCACAGGCAGAACCACACCCGGCAGGTCTGCGGCCGGATCGCATGCACGCTGCACCCCGCGCCGTTGACGCAATAGCCGCACAGCTCGCCCGTCGGCTTGGCCAGTTCAGGCAGGTCCAGCGGGATCACCCGGCAGCACTCGACGCAGCCGCCGCACTCGCGACCGGGCAGGAGGGGAAGGCTCATCCTACAGGCACGTACCCCAGGTCGGGGCGCCGGGGCGAGCCGTGAGGTCGTCGATATAGATCCGTAGCTGGGTGACCGGCATCTGGGTCATGGCATCGACCAGCCCCTCGTCCGCGTCCGCCTGACAGATTTCCGCCTCGGGGCGCCCGACGTTCGCCTGCTCTCGTTTGAACTGATCGAAATCTTCCTGCGTGATCTCCGAGTTCGCCCGGACATAAGCGTCCAGTCGCTCGACCGACCGCTTCAGCTCGGCCTTCATTTCCGGGCTGACATTCGACGGACACCGTTCAACGACATCCGACGCGAAACTGTACAGCGCCCAGGCGCAGACCACCCCTTCGCCCGGCGGCGCCTCGCGCGCGGTCTGGACCGGCGCGTTCCCGAAGGCGGCCAGGCCGGTCAGGGCGACGATGGACAGGGGGATCAGGCTCAGGCGGCGGCGCATGGCGGCGTTCTCCAGTTTCGTCCACACGAACCTACGCATTCGCAACGTGAAAACCATCATGTCCCGATGACGTGACGAGAATCCGTATACAACCGTCGCATGGCGGGCCGTTTCCCCATTCTCTACATCGCTGAAGCCGGCGCCGAAGACGCCGTAATGTCGTCCGGCGTCCTCGCCTATCTGGTCGAGGCCATGCCGCAGGCCAGCTTCACCATTGTCGGCTCGCCGCAGAGCGCGCCCCTGTTCGCCGACACCCCGCGCCTCGACAGGCTGATCGTGCTGGAGCGCGAGAAGCGGCTCGACTGGCTGGGCCTGTGGAACCAGGTCCGGGCGATCAAATGGGGCCTGGTCGTCGACATGCGCGGCACCACCTTCTCGGGCAAGCTCAGTCGTCAAAAACGCGCCGTGCGCGGCAAGGACGAGGCGGGCTTTCACAAGGTCGAGCTGGCCGCCCGCGTGCTGCAACTGGACGAGGTCCAGCCGCCGCGCCTCTACGTCTCCGACGCCACCCGCGCCTCCGTCGACGCCCTGCTGCCGCATGAAGAGGCGCCCCTGCTGGTGATCGCCCCCGGCGCCGAATGGATGGGCCGCGAGTGGCCGTCCGAACGCTATGCGACCCTCGCCTCGACCCTGACCAACGACGGCCCACTGGCCGGGGGCAGGGTGGTGGTCATCGGGACCGAGGCCGACAAGGACGCGGGCCACACCATCCGTCTGGCCATGCCGCGTCACCGCACCACCGAACTGCCGGGCAAGCTGACGCCGGTGCAGGCGCTGGCGGTGCTGGAGCGGGCGAAGCTCTATCTGGGCGGCGACTCCCTGTGGACCCAGTTGGCCGTCGCCGCGGGCGCGCCCGTCGTGGCCGCCTACGGCCCCTCGGACGACACGGTGCGCGGCCCCTGGGGCGGCGTCGTCGTCCGCGGCCCCCGCTCGGTGGAGGAGTTCCGCAAGATCGACCCCGGCCTCAACCAGGCCATCCTGCACATGAACGAGGTCCCGGCGGACCGCGTGCTCAAGGCGGCGAAGAAGCTGCTGGCCGAGCGGGGGTAGCTTCTCTGCTATCGTCATCCCGACGAAAGTCGGGACCCAGCGGCGCCGCGAAGGCGGCGAAACACTGAAGATCTAAAAGCACCGGCGCTCCCGATAGAGTCGCGCTCACGCGCGCCGCTGGCTCCCGGGTCCGTCGGGATGACGATAGCAAGAAAGGGGGGGCGGGGAAGCGACACGACCAATCCTGACGCATCGGACTGCTACCCTACTGCCTACCGCCTACTGTCTACCGCCCCACCTCCACCGATAGACGACATAGACGGCATAGACGGTCTATTCGCACCGTCTCACCGTCCCGCCCGCCTCACACCAATTACACTGTTCACACCCTCTTTTTTCCGCCCGCCCCCTGCCATCCGTCCCGTTTCCGACTATTCAGACCGGCCATGACCTACGACCTGATCGTTCGCGGCGGCGAAGTCGCCAATCACGCCGGACGCGGCCTCGCCGACGTCGGCATCATCGACGGCAAGATCGCCTTCATCGGCGACCTGTCTCAGGCCTCGGCGGGCGAGGTGTTCGACGCCACGGGCCTCACGGTTCTGCCGGGCGTCATCGACACCCAGGTCCACTTCCGCGAACCGGGGCTGGAGTGGAAGGAAGATCTGGAGACCGGCTCGCGCGCCGCCGCTCTGGGCGGGGTCACCGCCGTGTTCGAGATGCCGAACACCGAGCCCAACACCACCGATCCGGTCACCCTGGAAGACAAGCTGGCCCGCGCCCGCGACCGCATGTGGACCGACCACGCCTTCTACATCGGCGGCACCCACGAGAATGCCCGCTTCCTCGGTGATCTGGAGCGTCTGCCGGGCTGCTGCGGCGTCAAGGTCTTCATGGGCGCCTCGACCGGCACCCTTCTGGTCGCTGACGACGACGGGGTGCGCGAGGTCCTGCGCCATGTGAAGCGCCGCGCCACCTTCCACTCCGAGGACGAATACCGTCTGGTCGAGCGCCGTCCGCTGGCCCGCACCGGCGACTGGACCAGCCATCCGGAGGTCCGCGACCCCGAGAGCGCCATCATGTCCACCCGCCGTCTGGTCGGGCTGGCCAGGGAGACCGGCGCCCGCATCCACGTGTTGCACGTCACCACGGCGGAAGAGATCGAGTTCCTGGCCGGGCACAAGGACGTCGCCACCGTCGAGGTCACCCCCCAGCACCTGACGCTGGACGGGGACGAGGCCTATGACCGCCTCAAGGGGCTGGCCCAGATGAACCCGCCGATCCGCAACAACTACCACATCGCCGGCCTGTGGCGCGGGGTCGAGCAGGGCGTCGCCGACGTGCTGGGCTCGGACCACGCTCCGCATACGCTGGAGGAGAAGGCCCGTCCGTATCCGGCCTCGCCCTCGGGCATGCCGGGCGTCCAGACCCTGGTGCCGGTCATGCTGACCCATGTCGCCAACGGCCGCCTGACGCTGGACCGCTTCATCGACCTGACCAGCCACGGCGCCAACCGCGTCTTCGGCATCGCCGGCAAGGGCCGGATGGCCGAGGGCTATGACGCCGACCTGACCATCGTCGATCTCAAGAAGAAGCACGTGCTGAAGCACGAGGACATGGCCACCCGTTCGGGCTGGACCCCGTTCGACGGCTTCGAGGCCACCGGCAAGGCCATGGCCACCATCGTTCGCGGCCGCGTCGTGATGCGCGACGGCGAGCTGCAGGGCACCGCCCACGGTCGTCCCGTCCGCTTCCAGGAGACCCTCGCCTGATGAAACTCGAAGAGCAGATCGTCCTCGTCACCGGCGGGGCGCGCGGCGTCGGCGCCGCCGTCATCCGCGCCTTCGCCCGTGAAGGCGCCCGCGTCGTCATCAATTTCCGCGCCAGCGAGGACGCCGCCCGCGAACTGGTCGACGAGTTCCCGGAACAGGCCGTCGCCTTCCGCGCCGACGTCACCGACCGCGAGGCGGTGCACGAGATGGTCGCCCTGGCCGAAGACGTCTTCGGCTCGCCGGTGACGACCGTGGTCAACAATGCGCTGGACTACAGCTTCAACGGCGAGGCCCGGTCCAAGCTGAACGACATCGACTGGTCCGAGCTGGAGGACCAGTTCGCCACCGTCGTGCGCGGCGCCCTGAACGTCATCCAGGCCACGGCGCCGGGCATGGCCGCCAACGGCTTCGGCCGGGTGGTCAACATCGGCACCAACCTGTTCCAGAATCCGGTCGTGCCCTACCACGACTACACCGCCGCCAAGGCCGCCCTGCTCAGCCTGACCCGCACGGCCTCGGCCGACCTCGGTCCGCAGGGCATCACGGTCAACATGGTCTCCGGCGGCCTGCTGCGCACCACCGACGCCAGCAAGGCGACCCCGGAAGCCGTCTTCGACCTGATCGCCGGCATGACCCCGCTCCGCTCGGTCACCACCCCGGAAGAGTTCGCCGACGCCGTCCTCTTCTTCGCCTCGCCGTGGAGCCGGGCGGTCACCGGCCAGAACCTCGTCGTCGACGGCGGGCTGGTCAGGGACTGACGAAAGCGGCCCGGAGACTGCGCGAGCAGTCATCCGGGCCACGCGTCGCCTTGGTCCGATTTCAGCGCGACTTACGCCGCCCGCGCCATCACCTGCGAGCCGCCCCCCGCGATCCGAAAGCGCTGGATCAGGTGGGCCAGCTGTTCCGCCTCATGGCTCAGGGCCTGATTGGCGGCGGTGGTCTGTTCGACCATGGCGGCGTTCTGCTGGGTGGTCTGGTCCATCTGGTTGACGGCGGTGTTGACCTCGACCAGTCCGACGGCCTGCTCGTTGGCCGAGGCGGCGATCTCGCCGGCCAGTTCGTTGATCTTCGCCACCTGACCGATCAGGGCGGTCAGGGCGCCGCCGGTCTGGGAGACAAGGCGGGCGCCTTCGCCGACGCTGGCGCTGGAGGCGGCGATCAGCGCCTTGATCTCCTTGGCGGCGTCGGCCGAGCGCTGGGCCAGGGCCCGCACTTCCGAGGCCACAACCGCGAAGCCGCGACCGGCCTCGCCCGCGCGGGCCGCCTCGACCCCGGCGTTCAGGGCCAGCAGATTGGTCTGGAAGGCGATCTCGTCGATAACGCCGATGATCTCGCCGATCCGGCCCGAGGTGCTCTCGATCTGGGTCATGGCGGCGGTGGTGTCGGCGATGATCCGCTCGCGCTCGGCGGCGCCCTTCTGGGCCTCGTCGGTGATGTCGGCGGCGGCGCGGGCGCCCTCGGCGGTCTTCTTCACCGTGACGGTGATCTCGTCCAGGGCGGCGGCGGTCTCCTCCAGCGCGGCGGCCTGACGCTCGGTGCGGCGCGACAGGTCGTCGGTGGCGGTGCTGACCTCGGTGGCGCCCGAACGCATGGCGCCGGTCAGGACGATGATCTCGCCCATGGTCTCGGCCAGGGCGTCCATGGCGGCGTTGTAGTCGTCCTTCAGCTGGCGGCTGCGGGCGGCGAAGGTCAAATTGATGCGGTGGGTCAGGTCGCCCTGCGCCAGCGCCGACAGGCCCTTGCCCAGCGCTTCGACGACCACGGCGTCCTCTTCGGCCAGACGGGCGGTCTCGGCTTCGGAGGCGATGCGGGCCTGACGGGCGGTCTCGCGCATGCCCTCGGCCTCGCCCTCGACCTCGCGCTGGCGGATGGCGGCGTCACGGAAGGCCAGGACGGCGCGGGCGATGTGTCCGATGTCGTCGCCACGGGCGGCCCACGGGGCCTCGAAGCTGGTGTCGCCCTGACGCAGGGACTCCATCCGGTCGCACAGCGCCTGCAGCGGCGAGAACATCCGGCGCGACAGCACCAGACAAACGCCCAGCACCAGCAGGGCCATCACCGTGCCGCCCGCGAACAGGGCGATCATCACGTGATTCACCGAGGCCATGAAGTCGGCCTTGGGCACGCCGACGTACAGGACGCCGATGGTCTGGCCCTGGGCGTTCTTGATCGGGTCGTAGGCGACGAAATAGGGCTTTCCAAGAATGTCGGCCGATCCGCGATAGGACTGGCCCTCGCGCAGCACAGCGTCATGCACCGGTCCAGCCTTCAGCTTGGTGCCGACGGCCCGCGAGCCATCTTCCTTGACCACATTGGTCGTCACCCGGGTGTCGCCCATGAAGACGGTGGCGGTGCCGCCGACGAGGGTCTTGATCCGGTCCACCGGCTCGACGAAGTCGTTCAGCGTCGTGCCGCCGACCCGCAGGGTCTGGCCGTCTGAGCTGAAGTTGGCGCCATAGTCGGCCAGCACGTCCCAGGCGACGCGCATATTGGTTTCCTGACGCTCGGCCGCCCGGGCCTCCGCATCGCGGGTCAGAAGCACGGCGGCGACCGCCATCAGGGTCAGTGTCAGGACGCCGAGCGCGGCGATGACCATCAGGGCCATCTTGGCCGAGAGGGAGAGCGAGCTGATCTTCATGGGACGCACCGTAAAACCCGCGCCGGGGGAGCGGCGCTTACGTCTGGTCAACCACGGCAGGCCTGACTATGGGGTTCACGGGCGTTTACGGTAAATCACGTAACCGCGGTTGCTCGACGCAGGGCGTTGAATCAGATGGAGAAGCTGACGCCACAACCGCAGCTTGAGGCGGCGTTCGGGTTCCTGACCACGAACTGGGCGCCGGCCAGATCATCGACGAAGGCGATCTCCGAGCCCTTGAGGAAGGGCAGGGAGACGGTGTCCACCACCGCCGCCTGACCGTCGGTCTCAATGCGGATATCGTCGGCGTCGCCCGCCTCGATCAGCTCGAACCGATACTGGAAGCCCGAGCAGCCGCCGCCGTCCACGGCCACGCGCAGCAGGACCGGACGCCCCTCGATCTCGCCCAGTTTGGCCAGACGCTTGGCGGCGCTTTCGGACAGGGTCAGGCCATGACCGCCTGTGGGGGCGGAGATGGCGAAGGCGGGGGCGGATTGGACGGTGCTCACAAGGGCCTATATGAGGCGCGCACGGGCGTTCGCAAAGGCCCGTCCTCGCGAATGAGCAGCCGAACTTGATCCCTGACCGCGCGCCCTACGCCGAATACCCCGAGCACAGCCGCGGACGGCTGTCGCCCGAGCCGATCAGCCGCACCCGCAACGCCTTCGCCCGCGACCGCGACCGGATCATCCACGCCACCGCCTTCCGTCGCCTGAAGGAGAAGACCCAGGTCTTCGTCGCGCACGAGGGCGATCACTACCGCACCCGGCTGACGCACAGCCTCGAGGTGGCGCAGATCGCCCGCTCGCTGGCCCATGCCCTGCGGCTGGACACCGATCTGGCCGAGACCATCGCCCTGGCCCACGATCTGGGCCACCCGCCCTTCGGCCACGCGGGCGAGGACGAACTGCAGGCCTGCATGGCGGCCTACGGCGGCTTCGATCACAACGTCCAGACCTTCCGCGTCGTGACCAAGCTGGAGGAGCGCTATCCCCAGTTCGACGGGTTGAACCTCAGCTGGGAGACCGTCGAGGGCGTGATCAAGCACAACGGCCCGGTCAGCCACCGGCTGGACGAGCCGTCGTGGAAGGCCATCGCCGACTATGCGCCGGGCTGGGACCTGAGGCTGGACAGCTTCGCCTCGCTGGAGGCCCAGGCCGCCGCCATCGCCGACGACATCGCCTACAACAATCACGACGTCGATGACGGGGTTCAGGCGGGCCTGTTCACCTTGGACGACCTGATGGACGTGCCCCTGATCGGGCCGGTGCTGCACGGCGTCCGCGCCGACTGGCCCAATATCAACGAGCGGATGGTCCGCATCGAGGCCGTGCGCCGGATGATCGGGGTCATGGTCGAGGACGTGCTGGCCGAGACCGGACGGCGGCTGGAGGCGGACAACATCCGCTCCACCGAGGACGTGCGCACCGCCTCGCGCACCCTGGTCGCCTTCTCGCCGGCCATGCTGGCCGACCTGGGCGTGCTTCGTAAGTTCCTGTTCGAGCGGATGTACCGCCACTACCGCGTCAACCGGACCCGCAGTCAGGCCCGGCGCATCCTGGCCGAGATGTTCCAGCTGTTCATGGCCGAGCCCGAGACCATGCCGCCGGAATGGTCGAGGCCCGCCCGCGACGGCGACGAGGCCAAGCGCGCCCGCGCCGTCTGCGACTACATCGCCGGCATGACCGACCGCTATGCGATCGAAGAGCACAAGAAGCTGTTCAGCCTCGACCTCGCGCTGGATCTGTGATTCGTAAGCCGGGCTGGGACGGGTAAGCTATTGGGCCGACGCGGGCGATTCGCGGTCGGCGACGTTCCTGAGGCGCGGCCATGTCCCACGAAGATCCCTACCGTCCGAACCCCGGTCGCGACCGCGGCGCCTATACGCCCCCGACCGACGACGACCTGCCGTTTGATCGCGGCGGCTATGATCCGCGTCGCGGCGGCGGTCCCGCCGGTGGCGGCGGCAAGGCGCCGCCCCTGACCCTGATCATCTCCGGCGTGGTCCTGCTGCTGCTGATCATCGCCGTGGTCGTCTACTATCAGGCGGGTCCGCGCGCCTCGGGCGACGCCCCGCCCGCCGTGGGGGCTCCGGTTGGCGACCTGAAGACCGCCGCCCCGGTCGAAGCCCAGCCGGTCGATCCGGAAGCGGGCATCGATGTCTATTCCGGCGGCGCGCCCACCAGCGAGACCCCGACCTTCACCCCGCCGCCGGAGGCTGTGCAGCCGCGCCCGGCGCCGCAGCCCGAGCCCGTCGCGCCGGCCGCGACCCGTCCGACTCCGCCCGCCGCCACCACGCCTCCGCCCGCCAAGGCCGAGCCCGCGGCCCCGGCCACGACCGGCGGAACCTCGGGCGTCCAGATCGGCGCCTTCTCGACCCCGGCCATCGCCGAGCGCGAGTACGGCCAGGTCGTCGGCCGCTATCCGTCCCTGACCCGCGGCTCGACCCGCCGGGTGCAGGAAGTCACCTCGTCCAGCGGTTCGACCCTGTACCGCACCACCGTCACCGGCCTGAGCCGCGAACAGGCGACCGCCCTGTGCAGCGCCATCAAGTCGAACGGCGGCGACTGCATCGTTCGCTGACGCCCGGTGACGACGGCGGCGATCTACGGCTGTAGCGGCCATCGGCTGACGGCGGAGGAGAAGGCCTTCTTCTCCGACGTCCGGCCGTGGGGCTTCATCCTGTTCCGCCGCAATGTCGAAAGTCCGGACCAACTGCGCGCCCTGACCGCTGAACTGCGCGACTGCCTTGGCGACGAGGCCGCCCCCATCCTGATCGATCAGGAGGGCGGACGAGTCCAGCGGATGGGGCCGCCGCACTGGCCCAAATATCCGCCGGGCGAGGCCTATCTGAAGGCGACCAATGATCCGCTGGCGGCGCGCGAGCTGGCCCGGCTGGGCGGTCGTCTGCTGGCCCATGATCTGAAGGCGGTCGGGATCACCGTTGACTGCCTGCCGGTGCTCGACGTGCCGGTGCCCGGCGCCCACGACATCATCGGCGACCGCGCCTATGCCCATGATCCCGCCGATGTGGCCCGGCTGGGCCGCGCCGCCGCCGAGGGGCTGCTGGCGGGCGGGGTCCTGCCGGTGATCAAGCACATGCCCGGCCACGGCCGCGCCTTCGCCGACAGCCACAAGGCCCTGCCGGTGGTGCATGCGGATTTCGAGACACTGGACGGCTGGGACTTCGCCCCGTTCAAGGCTCTGTCCGACATGCCCATGGCCATGACGGCCCACGTCGTCTTCACCGCCGTCGATCCTAAGCGCCCGGCGACCACCTCGAAGGAGGCGGTGAAGCTGATGCGCGAGCATCTGGGCTTCGGCGGCCTGATCCTGACCGACGACCTGTCGATGCACGCCCTGTCCGGCTCGTTCCGCGAACGGGCCGAGGCCTCGCTGAAGGCGGGCTGCGACGTGGTCCTGCACTGCAACGGCGATCTGGCCGAAATGGCCTCGGTCGCCGAGGGCGTCGGCAAGCTGAAGGGCAAGGCGGCCCGCCGCGCCGAGGCCGCCCTGGCGCGCATCGTCCATACGCCCGAGCCGCTGGACTATCGCGAGGCCCACGACCGCTTCGCCGCCCTGCTGGCCGGACGGTTCGAGGCGGCGAAGGGGCCGGACGTCGGGGAGGCGCAGGCCTAGTTCCATGACCGACGCCTTCCAGCCCAACCTGGACTTCGCCGCCGCCGACCAGGCGGACGAACGCGACGCCTTCGTGGTCGATCTGGAAGGCTATGAAGGCCCGCTGCACGTGCTGCTGGCGCTGGCGCGGACGCAGAAGGTGGACCTGCTGAAGCTGTCCATCACCCGGCTGGCCGAACAGTATCTGGCCTTCGTGCATGAGGCGCGGCGGCGCAACTTCGCCCTGGCGGCCGACTATCTCGTGATGGCGTCCTGGCTGGCCTATCTGAAGTCCCGCCTCCTGCTCCCCCGCAATGAGAAGGGCAAGGGCGACGAGGTGCCCGCCGAGGAGATGGCGGCGGCCTTGGCCTTCCGCCTGCAGAAGCTGGAGGCCATGCGGCGGGCGGTCGAGGCGATCCAGTCCCGGCCCCAGCTGAAGCGCGACGTCTTCACCCGTGGCGACCCGGAGGCGACGGTGATCATCCCGTCCGACCGCATCGACGCCAGCCTGTACGAGCTGATGGCCGCCTATGTGACTCAGCGGCGGCGCGAGGAGATGCGGCGCTACAATCCCGGCCAGCGGGTCGAGGCCTTCCAGCTGGAGGCCGCCCGCGACTGGCTGCGCGAGGTCCTGCCCCGGCTGGAGCAGTGGACGCCGCTCGACAAGATCGCGCCCGAGAAATACGAGGACGAGGGGCCCTCGCAGGCCAGCTATACAGCCTCGACCCTGTCGGCCAGTCTGGAGCTGGTGAAGGAGGGGGCCATGGACGTGAAACAGGCCGAGGCCTTCGCCGACATCTTCCTCAAGCGCCGCGGCAAGGGCTTGCCGCTGGAACTGACCCCATGAGCATCCAGTTCGCCCCCGATCACATGGAGATCGAGCGCCGCGTCGAGGCGCTGCTGTTCGCCGCCGCCGGTCCGCTGTCGGCGGCCGAGATCGCGCGCCGCCTGCCCGAGGGCGCGGACGTCGGCGGGGCCATCTCGGCCCTGCGCGAGCGGTATCAGAACAGGGGCGTGGAGCTGGAGTGCGTGGCCGACCGCTGGCGTTTCCGCACTGCCGCCGACCTGTCTTTCATGATGACCGAAGAGCGGGAGGAGCCGCGTCGCCTGTCCAAGGCCGCGCTCGAGACCCTGGCCATCATCGCCTACCACCAGCCCTGCACCCGGGCCGAGATCGAGAGCGTGCGCGGCGTCTCCCTGTCCAAGGGAACGCTGGACCTGCTGCTGGAGATGGGGTTCGTGAAGCTGAAGGGGCGTCGTCGCACGCCGGGCCGCCCGGTGACCTACGCCACCGCCGACAAGTTCCTGGAACACTTCAGCCTGGCCAGCCTCTACGACCTGCCGGGCGTTCAGGAGATGAAGGCCGCGGGCCTGCTGGACCTGTCCATCCCCGTCGGCTTCGAGGTCCCGGACCCCACCCGCGCCTCCGACGAGGACGACGTCCCCCTGCTGGCGGGCGAGGAGGACGGGCCGGAGTTCGCACAGGACTTCGTGTCGGAGGATTAGAGCGAGGTCCTCCCCCAGCGGGGGAGGGGGACCATGCGCAGCATGGTGGAGGGGTGTGTCCTCAGGCTCTGTCATTCTGGAGGGTGAGCCTGTCTCCGGCGCCCCTCCACCGCTTCGCGGTCCCCCTCCCCCGCAGGGGGAGGAACTTTGATGCATTCCGCCAAAACCCCTGCTAACCCGCTTCGATGATCGCTCGCCTTCGCCCCGTTCCGTTCGACCTCGGTCCCGTCCACTTCGTCGGCATCGGCGGCATCGGCATGAGCGGCATCGCCGAGATCATGCTCAAGATCGGCTATTCGGTGCAGGGCTCGGACGCCAAGGCCTCGGCCAATACCGAGCGGCTGGAGAAGCTGGGCGCCAAGATCTTCATCGGCCATGACGCCGCCCATGTGGGCGAGGGCGTGTCGGCGGTGGTCTATTCGACCGCGGTAAAGGCGACGAACCCCGAGATGATGGCCGCCCGCGAGCGGCGCATCCCGCTGGTCCGCCGCGCCGAGATGCTGGCCGAGCTAATGCGGCTGCAGTTCTCCATCGCGGTCGGGGGCACCCACGGCAAGACGACGACGACCTCGATGGTCGCGGCCCTGCTGGACGCCGCCGGGCTGGACCCGACGGTGGTCAACGGCGGGATCATCAACGCCTACGGCACCAACGCCAAGGTCGGCGACGGCGACTGGATCGTGGTCGAGGCCGACGAGAGCGACGGCAGCTTCCTGCGCCTGAAGTCCACGGTGGCCATCGTCACCAACATCGATCCCGAGCATCTGGACCACTACGGCGACTTTGACGGCGTCCGGAAGGCGTTCGTGGACTTCGTCGAGAACATCCCCTTCTACGGCTTCGCGGCGGTCTGTCTGGATCACCCCGAAGTGCAGCGTCTCGTCGCCTCCATCGATAACCGCCGTCTGGTCACCTATGGCGTCAATCCGCAGGCCATGGTCCGCGCCGACAACTGCGAAATGGGCCCCGATGGCTGCCGCTTCGATGTGGTGATCCAGCAGCAGGGGCTGGCCGCGCTGGACGAGCCGATCCGCATCGAAGGCCTGCATCTGCCGATGGCCGGTTGGCACAATGTCTCCAACGCCTTGGCCGCCATCGCCGTGGCGCGCGAGCTGGACGTGTCGGATGAGGCCATCAAGGCCGGTCTGGCGGGCTTCGGCGGGGTGAAGCGCCGCTTCACGACCACGGGCGTCGCCGGCGGCGTGCGGGTGATCGACGACTACGGCCACCACCCGGTCGAGATCGCCGCCGTGCTGAAGGCCGCCCGCCAGGTGGCCGAGGGTCGCGTCATCGCCGTGGTTCAGCCGCACCGCTACACCCGCCTGCGCGACCTGATGGAGGAGTTCTCCACCTGTTTCTCGGACGCTGACGCCGTGATTGTGGCCGACGTCTATCCGGCGGGCGAGGCCCCTCTGGAGGGCGTGGACAAGCATGCGCTGGTCGACGGCATCCGCCGCTTCGGCCACCGGCATGTCCAGCCGCTGGAGAACGCCGCCGTCCTGCCGCGCGCGATCAAGGAAGAGGCCAAGCCGGGCGATCTGGTCGTCCTGCTGGGCGCCGGCGACATCACCAGCTGGGCCTACGCCCTGCCGGCGCAGCTGGAGGCGCTGTCTTGAGTTCGTATCCCGAAGTCCGCGGCAAGCTGCTGCTGAACGAGCCGCTGGGGCCGTACACCTGGTTCCGGGTGGGCGGGGCGGTGGATGCGCTGTTCATCCCGGCGGACGCCGACGATCTGGCCGACTTCCTCAAGGCGCTGGACCCGGCGGTTCCCGTGACCGTGCTCGGCGTCGGCTCGAACGTCATCGTGCGCGACGGCGGGGTTGAGGGCGTGGTGATCCGGCTGGCCGGGCGTCCCTGGGCCCAGATCACGACCGAGGGCGACACCATCACGGCCGGCGCGGGCGCGCTGGACTCGATGGTCGCCAAGGCCAGCGCCAAGGCGGGCATCGGCGGGCTGGAGTTCTATGCGGGCATTCCGGGCACCATTGGCGGCGCCCTGACCATGAACGCGGGCTGCTACGGCGCGGAGACGAAGGACGTGCTGGTCTCGGCCTGGGGCCTGACCCGGTCGGGCGAGCGGGTGGACTATGTGCTGGCCGACTTCGGCTACACCTATCGCCACTCGGTCGTACCGGAGAACGATATCATCTGGGTCGAGGCCGTCTATCGCGGGACGCCCGCCGATCCGGAAACGGTCACGGCGAAGATCAACGAGATCACCAGCCGTCGCGAGACCACCCAACCGATCCGCGAGAAGACCGGCGGCTCGACCTTCAAGAACCCCGAAGGCCATTCCTCGTGGAAGCTGGTCGATGAGGCGGGCTGGCGCGGCAAGCTGCACGTCGTCAACGGCGGCGGGGCCATGTTCAGCGAACTGCACTCCAACTTCATGATCAACCCCGGCGAGGCGACCGCCGCCGACATCGAGGGGCTGGGCGAGGCCGTCCGCGCCGACGTGAAGGCCAAGACCGGCGTGCAACTGGACTGGGAAATCAAACGGATCGGCCGCAAGGGCTGACGCCGTTAACAGGGGCTACATGATCCCGAGGCAGAGCTTGGGCATGTTGCCGAATCGACCGTCGTTCTCCCGCCTGCTGTCGCTCGCCGGCCTGTTCGCCGTCGTCTGGGTCTCGACGTTGGTGTCGGACCGCTATCTGCTGGGTGAAGCGGGGCTGACGTCCTTCTGGCCGGTCAACGCCCTGATCCTGGTCTTCGTGCTGCGCGCCTGTTCGACGCCGCAGCAGGCCCGCACGGCGCTGGTCGTCGGCATGGTGGCCATGGCGGCGGTCAATTTCGCCATCGGGCGCTCGCCGCTGATGGCCGTGGTCTTCCCCGTCGCCAACACCATCGAGATCATGGTCGCGGCCTGGTTCATGCGCCGGACGCCCCTGCCGCTGACGGGCCTGAAGGACCTCGGTCAGTTCCTGCTGGGCGCGGTGGTCGCGGGGCCGCTGGCCTGCACCCTGATCGCCGCCTTCGTCTTGGCCGTGGCCTACAATCTCGGCGGGCCGGAGCTGGTGAAGCAGGGCGGCATGTGGCTGACCGCCGACATGATGGGCATGGCCATCGTGGCGCCTTTCGCCCTGTCGCTGGGGTCAGTACGGCGCGGTGGCTGGCTGCGCGCCCTGCTGGCCCCGACCGCCATCGGCCTGTTGTGCTTCGCCCTCAGCTGGCAGACGCAGTTGCCGGTGGTCATCCTGGCCTTCCCGCTGACGGTGCTGGCGGTGCTTTACGACCGGGACCGGGGCGGCGCCCTGAGCATCGGCGCGGTGGCGGTGGCGATCATCGGCGCGGGCCTGATTGATCAGGGTCCCATCGCCCGGATGCACAGCACCGGGGTCGATCCGGTGATGGCCATGCCGATCTATTTCGGGGCGCTGGTGCTGACGGTCCATCCGGTCGCGGCCCTGATGCGTCAGCTGGACCGGCTGGCCGATGAGCTGGATCGCCGCCGCGTCGCCGCAGAGGATGTCAGCGCCGCCAAGTCCGAGCTGATCGGCCGGGTGGGGGAGGAGCTGCGCTCGCCCCTGACCGGCGTGGTGACCGTCGCCGAGATGCTGCGCAGTGGTCGTCTGGGCGACCTGAATGCCCGCCAGCGCGACCTGTTGGCCCGGATCGCCGAGAGCGGGGCCGAGATCGAACAGATGAGCCGCGAGATGGTGGCCCTGGGCGACGGGGCGCTCGATTTGGCCGCGCGGACCGCTGGCGTGTCGGAGACGATCAAGGCGGCGACCCAGGCTGTCCGGTTCCGCGCCCGCCGGGCCAGGGTCGGGCTGGAGGTGCTGGCGGGCGACCCGACATGGCGCGCCGCCATTGATCCCGAGCGGATGAAGCGGCTGGTGATCGACGCCCTGACCAGTGCGCTGGACGCCTCCACCGAGGGCGGCGTGGTCCGGCTGGTCGCGGGGCTGGATGATCAGGGTCGTCTGCGGCTGGTGGTCGAGGACGCGGGCGTCTCCGACTATCAGGCGCGGCAGTTGCAGTTCGTCGAGGCCATCCGTCTCGGGCCGGCGGAGAACGGCGTCGCCTTCGATCGGGTCGAGCTGCGCCGGATCGGCGGCGACATCAATTTCGGCCCCGGGCCGCTTGGCGGCGGCCAGGTGGCCCTGCTGCTGCCCCGCGCGCCCGACGGCGACCATCGCGCCGCGGCCTGAACCTCACGGCCTGTTCATCGACGGGATTTCGGACCTCCGGCAGGTTTGGTTGAGGGTCTGTTAAGGACGTCCGGGTCATGCCGTTGGGCATCCCGGAGTCCCCCATGTCCCGCCCCTTTTTCGACCTCCACGTCGCTGTCCTTCTGGGCGGGCTGTCGTCCGAGCGGGAGGTGTCGCTCAGTTCCGGCAAAGGTTGCGCCGACGCCCTTGAAGGTCAGGTGGCCAGGGTCAGCCGCGTCGATGCGGGCCGTGATCTGGCCCAGGTGCTGACCGAGCTGAAACCGGACGTGGTTCTGAACTGCCTGCACGGCGAGTGGGGCGAGGACGGCTGCGTCCAGGGCATTCTGGAGACCCTGCAGATCCCCTACACCCACTCGGGCCTGCTGGCCTCGGCTCTGACCATGGACAAGGACAAGACCAAGTCTGTCCTGCGCGCCGCGGGCGTGGTGGTGCCGGGCGGCGGCCTGTTCGACCGGCATGAGGTGGCCAGCCGCCACGTCATCCCGCCCCCCTATGTGATCAAGCCGAACGCCGAGGGGTCGTCCGTCGGGGTCTATCTGGTGCCGGAAGGCGCCAACGGTCCGCAGACCGAGGTCGGCGCGCCCGACTGGACCTACGGCGAAGAGGTGATGGTCGAGCCCTACATCCGGGGCAAGGAGCTGTGCGTCACCGTGTTGGGCGAGGCCGCGGGGCCGCGCGCCCTGACCGTGACCGACATCACCCCGGTGAAGGGCTTCTATGACTACGAGGCCAAATACGCGCCCGGCGGCTCGGTCCACAAGCTGCCCGCGGACCTGCCGCCCGCCGTGTTCGAGCGGGCGCTGCGCGAGGCCGAGCTGGCCCACAAGGCGCTTGGTTGCCGAGGCGTTAGCCGATCCGACTTCCGTTATGACGATGTTAAGGACGATCTGGTCCTCTTGGAGGTCAACACCCAGCCCGGCATGACGCCGACCTCCCTCGTTCCCGAGCAGGCCGCCTATTGCGGGATGGAATACAAAGACCTTGTCCGGTGGATGGTGGAGGACGCCTCATGCCCGCGGTAGTTCGCGGCGGTCGGCGACAGAGTTCAGGCCCGACCGCAAAACGCGGCGCGGCGCCCCGGAACGGAGGGCGCGGTCGCGCGCCCCGCAATGCGCCCGCGATCCCGGGAAAGGTGGCGGCCATCGGCCGTCTGGATCTTTCGCCCCGCGCGGTGGTGATCTCGATCGCGGCGGGCGTGGTCCTGCTGGGCGGCGTGCTGGCCACGGGCGCCCGCGCCGAGCGCATCGGCGCCTCGATCAGCCGCGGCCTGGACGGCATGGTGATCGGCATGGGGCTGAAGCTGGACCGGGTCTACATCGAGGGTGAAAGCCCCGAGGCGAGCGCCGCCATCCAGCGCGCCGTGAACCTTCAGGCCGGTCAGGCCATGACCTCCATCGATCTGGACGCCGTGCGTCAGCGGGTCGAGAGCGTCGGCTGGGTCAAGTCGGCCCAGGTCACGCGCCTGCTGCCCAACACCCTGGTCGTCAACGTCGTCGAGCACGACCGTCTGGCCGTCTGGCAGATGGCGGGCCGCAACCAGGTCATCGACGGCCACGGCAAGGTCATCCCCGGCGCCGACGCGGGCCGTTACCCCAACCTGCCGCTGGTGGTGGGAAAGGGCGCCGAACAGGCCGCCGCCGAAATCCTGCCGCTGGTCGCCCAGCGCCCGCGCCTGATGAGCCGTCTGGAAGCCCTGGTGCGGGTGGACGAGCGCCGATGGGACCTGCGTCTGAAGGACGGCAGCCTGATCCAGCTGCCGGCGACCAATCAGGACGCCGCCCTGATCCAGCTCGACGAGATGGACCAGCGCCGCCGTCTGCTGGAGCTGGGCTTCGCGCGCATTGATTTGAGAACGCCCGAGGAGGTCGCCGTCCGACCCTCGTCCGGCGACGGTAGAGCTTGAGAGGGCAGGGGATGGCCGGACGGTCTGTGGACAAATCGGTGGATGGTCGCGGCGCATCGGGACGCGCCCCGGTCGTGGCCGCGCTCGATCTGGGGCAATCCAAGGTCGGCTGCTTCATCATGAAGCCCGAGGGCGTGCGCCACGCGGACCGGACGATCCGGGTCGCCGGCGCGGGCCATGTCCAGTCGCGCGGCATCAAGGGCGGCGGCATCATCAGCATGGATGAGGCGGCCCAGGCCATCGGCCACGCCGTCGAGCGCGCCGAGCGCGCCGCGGGCTCGCCGGTGTCCGGCGTCGTGGTCACCACGGCCATCGGCCAGATGGCCAGCCACCGGGTGCAGTCGCGCGTCTCGCTGGGCCAGAACCCGGTCGGCGACGCCGAGCTGGCGCGCGCCATCGCCATGGCCCTGGCCCAGATCCGCCTGCCCAACCGACGCCCGATCCACGTCCTGCCCATCGCCTGGTCGGTGGACGGCGCGCGCGGCGTGCACGATCCGCGCGCCATGCGCGGCCACTCGCTGGGTCTCGACCTGCTGGTCGTCTCCATGGCCGAAAGCGCCTTCACGGCCCTGAGCCACTGCCTCGAACTGGCCCATCTGGACCTGCAGGGCGTGGTCGCCGCGCCGGTGGCCTCGTCCCTGGCGGCTCTGGAAGACGACGAGATGGATCTCGGCTGCGTCTGCATCGACATGGGCGGCGGCGCGACCTCGGCGGCGGTCTGGGGCGGGCGCAGCCTGCTGCACATCGAATCGCTGAACGTCGGCGGCGACCATGTCACCGCCGACATCGCGCGCGGCCTGTCGACCTCGCGCGCGGGCGCCGAGCGACTCAAGACCCTGCACGGCTCGGCCATGGCCTCGGCCAATGAGGACCGCGAGATGCTGGAAGCCCCGCCGCGCGGCGAGGACGCCTCCGCCGGGCCGGTCATCGTGCCGCGCGCCATGCTGAAGACCGTCATCGCGCCGCGCGTCGAGGAGACGCTGGAGCTGCTGCGCGACCGTCTGCGCAATGCGGGCGTGGGGCTGGAGCCGGGCGCCGGCCTGGTGTTGACCGGCGGCGCCAGCCAGCTGAACGGCGTCCGCGAGCTGGCGGTGCGGGTGTTCGACCGCCCGGTCCGGCTCGGCAAGCCACAACGCGCGCCTCACCTGGCCGACGCCGCCTCCGGCCCGGCCTTCTGCTCGGCCGCCGGCGTGCTGCTGCGCGCCGCCTACGGCCCCCGTGAAGCCGTCTCGGCCCGCAAGCTGATGTCGCGGCAGATCACCGCAGCAGATGCGCCGCGCGCGCATGCTGGGGGCCTCGTCGCCCGGGCTGCGGGCTGGCTCCGGGAGAACCTTTAAGGCGCCCGAAAGACGGGCGAATGCCGTGATGGCGGGCATTTCGCCTCGATCCCGCCTGCATGTGTCCGAATTTCTCGCTCAGATGGCGGGAGTGTGTCCGGATTGTAACAACTGGGGTCTTGAGTGGTCGCCGTGCCGCCACAATCTCTTGTGGCCCCGGTCTTTGCTGCTAGCGTGGCGTCAGAAGCAGTGTGCCGTTCTCATACGGTCGCTGCGTCCTGCATCATCACCGGTTGGGGCCCAACACATGCTAATCAAGCGCAAGTATCTCTTTGGCACTACGATCCTGGCAGGGGTCATGGCTGTGGCGGCTCCGGCCTTCGCCCAAAGCCAGCTCCCGGGCGTGACCGTCCAAGGTCAGTCGGCCCAGGACGCCACTGAGATCGAAGAAGTCGTCGTCACCGGCACGCGTATCCGCCGTGACCCGACCAACTCGCCGACCCCGCTGATCCAGGTCGAGCGCGAGCAACTGCTGGAAACCGGTCAAGCGACCGTCATCGACTACCTGGCCACCATCCCGGCCCTGTCGAACTCGCAGGTTCCGTCGGACACCACCGGTTCGCTGAACATCGCCGGTCTGTCGCTGGCCAACCTCCGCACCCTGGGTTCGGGTCGCACCCTGACGCTGGTCGACGGTCGCCGTCACGTGTCGTCGCAGTCGGGCACTCTGGCTGTCGATGTCGACACCATCCCGCGCCTGCTGATCGAGAACATCGAAATCGTCACCGGCGGCGCCTCGTCGGTCTACGGCGCTGACGCCGTCGCCGGCGTGCTGAACTTCGTCCTGCGCAAGGACTTCGAAGGCTTGGAAATCGACGCTCGCTACCGCGAGATCAACCAGGACGGCCAGGCGAACATGAACGTCGCTGTCCTGTGGGGTCAGAACTTCCTGGACGACCGTCTGAACGTCTACGCCTTCGCCGAACACGAAGACATCGACCGGATCCGTCCGCGCGACATTGACTGGCTGCGTGAAGCCTCGCTGCTGGTCGGCAATGACGCTGACCCGACCTCGGCCACGTCGGACGGCGTGCTGGACTCGCTCCTGTACAGCAACCTGCGCACGCTCTCGCGCATGCCCTGGGGCGTCACCGTCCTGGCGAACGCGCAGCGTCCGAGCCCGACCAGCGACCCGGATATCCCGACCGGCGCCTGCGCCGCGCGCGCTGGCTACGGCGACGGCTTCGGCAACGTCAACTTCGTCGCTCCGAGCGGCAACTGCTTCAACCTCGAGCCGGGCAAGACCTACCTCTACGACGGCACGACCCCGCGTCTGGCCAACTTCGGCGAGCGCGTCAGCCTGACGGGTCTGAACCGCACGCTGAACATCGGCGGCGACGGCATCAACCCGAACACCGAGTTCACCGGTGACACCGCCACGCCGAAGTCGGTCTCGAGCCGCTTCCAGACTGGCCTGAACTTCCGCCTGACGGACAGCATCAACCTGTTCGCTGAAGCCAAGTACGTCACGGAAGACAGCGAACTGATCACCCAGCCGGTCTTCGGCGACGTGATCATCCGCGACGGCACGGAAATCGTGACCCGCACCGGTCCGGGCGCGCCGCAGATCTTCCGCACCGTCGGCGCCAACGAAGCTCAACCGATCTTCAACAACCAGACCTTCATCACCCGTCTGGACAACGCCTTCCTGCCGGCCGCCCTGCGTACGGCCATCCAGAACAACACCTACATCCCCTACGGCAACCCGACCGCCACGGCTCCGGGCGCTCCGGGTGCGGCCGTCGCGGCTCCGTTCGCCCGTCACCGCTTCTTCTCGAACGACCGCAAGCAGTTCAACACCCGCGAACTGCAACGCTTCGTCGTCGGCGGTAACGGCGACCTGGGCGATTTCGCCTTCATCCGCGACCTGGCGTGGGACATGTCCTACACCTACGGCAAGATGGAGAACGAAAACCGCGAAGAGGGTATCGACATCCTCCGCTTCGGTCTGGCCCAGGACGCGGTGGTTGACACCACCGGCGCCGCCGGCGCTGTCGGCGCCATCGTCTGCCGCGCCAAGCTGCTGAAGGCTCAGGGCCTGGCCGTCACGGACTACCGTCCGTCGGCTCAGAACCTGACCACCCTCGGCTACGACCGCGACCTGCGCACGACCGATCCGACCTCGATCGACAACTGTACGCCGCTGAACGTCTTCGGCCCGGGCAACCAGTCGCAGGCCGCCCTCGACTACGTCTACGCCGACATCACCGTTCGTGAGCAGAACATCCAGCAGAACGCCGTCTTCTCGCTGGCCGGCCGTCTGTGGGACGTCCTGGGCGCTGGTGAAATGGGCGTCGCCGTCGGTGGTGAATGGCGCAAGGAAGAAGCCGAAGGCATCGGCCGTGACGCCGACACCCGCGGTCGCTGGCTGTTCCTGAACACCGGTGCTGACATGGCCCCCGTGTCGTACGAGTCCAAGGAGTTCTTCGCCGAAGTCTCGCTGCCGCTGTTCCGCGACAGCTGGCTGGGTGAGTACGCCGAACTGTCGGCCTCGTACCGCTATGCCGACTACGATCTGTACGGCAACGCGGACGTCTACGGCGTGAACCTGGTCTACCGTCCGATCCCGGACATCACCTTCAAGACCAGCTACAACACCTCGTTCCGCGCCCCGACCCTGTTCGAAGGCTTCCGCGGCACCGCGCAGACCTTCGCCAACGGTTACGCCGATCCGTGCGACTCGCGCGCCATTTCGCAAGACACGGATACGGCCCGTCGTGCCCGTCGTCTGGAAAACTGTACCGCCCTGTCGGTTCAGCGCGGGACGACCCAGGTCAACGCGCAAGGCCAGGTCATCAGCGGCCTGACCTTCGACTACGCCTACGACGATCAGACCGTTCCGAATGGCCCGGTCCAGCGCTACCGTCCGGCCGATCTGGCCCAGTACGGCAGCGGTTCGATCGCGGGCTTCAACGCTGGTAACGCCAACCTGAAGCCGGAAACCTCGGACAGCTTCACCTTCACGGTGGGCCTGCAGCCGCGCTTCATTCCGAACTTCGCCCTGGTGCTCGACTACTACGAGATCACCATCGACGACGTCATCGCTTCGGTTTCGGCCCAAACGGCCTCGAACCTCTGCGTCTACGGTCCGGAAACCGGCGCCAACTCGCTGAACCAACAGTTCTGCGACAGCGTCACGCGCAGCGGCTCGAGCTTCCTGGTCACCTCGTTCGTCCAGCAGTCGTTCAACTACGCCAAGCGCACCACCCGCGGTCTGGACTTCAACGCCAGCTACAGCTTCGACTCGGAGCAGCTGTTCGGCGTGAACTTCGGTACGTTCAACTACTCGCTGCGCGGTTCGTGGCTCATCGAGCAGAAGAACTTCAACAACATCAGCAACCCGAACGACTTCACGGAATCGGCGAGCACGGTGTTCTACCCGCGCGTTCGTATGACCTCGCAACTGGCCTGGGCTCCGACCGACGCCCTGACCGTGACCTGGGCTGTGGACTGGCAGTCGTCGCAGGACATCACCTTCCTGCGTGACTTCGTCCGCAACCCGGACTCCTCGGCTTACGAGTACCTGACGACCGGCAACTTCGCCCGTCACGACATCGGCGTCCGCTATGCGGTCCGCGATGACCTGACCCTGTCGGCCGGCGTGACCAACGTCTTCGACGCTGAACAACCGGCCTGGCTCAACGCCGGCGCCCTGGTCAGCTCGTTCGACCCGTACGGCCGTCGCTTCAACATCGGCCTGAACTACCGTCCCTGGTAAGTTCGGTCTGATCCGAAACGGAAAGGGCGGCTCGCAAGAGCCGCCCTTTTTGTTTGGAAAGGGGTCAAAACAGGCGGTTTTCTGCCGCCAAGGTTAATGAAACCCGTGGCTGGCGCTCCGACTCAGCCTATCCGGTAACACTCCCTTAAGCAGTTCGGGCGCTTCCTTAACGCGCTCATAACCAATGCGATTCGGCGGGGATCTCGCATTGGGACTGGTAGGGCAGGGTCGGAATTAGGGTCGGAAAAAATGTCTCTCTCGCTGGTGCGTCCGCAAGCTACGGAACTGAAGCCCCGCATCGTCGTGTTCGGTGTCGGCGGCGCCGGCGGCAACGCCGTCAACAACATGATCGACGCCGGTCTGGAGGGCGTTGAGTTCGTGGTCGCCAACACGGATGCGCAGCATCTGTCGTTCGCCAAGACCGACCGCCGCATTCAACTGGGCGAAACCATCACCCAGGGCCTGGGCGCGGGCGCCCACCCTGAGGTCGGCATGAACGCGGCTGAAGAGTCGGCCGAGGAAATCTTCGGGCACCTGGACGGCGCCCACATGGTCTTCATCACCTGCGGCATGGGTGGCGGCACCGGCACCGGCGCGGCCCCCGTCATCGCCAAATGCGCCCGTGATCGCGGGATCCTGACCGTCGGCGTCGTGACCAAGCCCTTCACCTTCGAAGGCCGTCACCGCATGCGCCTGGCCGAGGCCGGCATCGCCGAGCTGCAGCGCTACGTCGACACCCTGATCGTCATTCCGAACCAGAACCTGTTCCGCGTCGCCAACGAGCGTACGACCTTCGCCGACGCCTTCGGGATGGCCGACCAGGTCCTGCACTCGGGTGTGCGCTCGATCACCGACCTGATGATCCTGCCGGGCCTGATCAACCTCGACTTCGCCGACGTCCGCGCCGTGATGAGCGAGATGGGCAAGGCGATGATGGGCACCGGCGAAGCCACCGGCGACGACCGCGCCCTGCTGGCCGCCCAGAACGCCATCGCGAACCCGCTGCTGGACGAGACCTCGCTGAAGGGCGCCAAGGCCGTGCTGGTGAACATCACCGGCGGCATGGACATGACCCTGCTGGAAGTCGATGAGGCCGCCAACGCCATCGCCGGTGAAGTGGACGCCGACGCCAACATCATCTTCGGCGCCGCCTTCGACCCGGCCCTGGATGGCAAGATCCGCGTCTCGGTCGTGGCCACCGGCATGGAAGACAGCGGCGCGGCCGCCAAGGCTCCGCCGGCCAGCACCTCGGCCTTCGACCGCCGCCCGGCCGCCCCGGCCTTCGCCCCGCGCGCCTCGGAGCCGGTGCGTTCGGAGCCCGTGCGCGCCGCCGAGCCGGTCCGCGCCCGCGCCGAGGAAGCCCCCATCGTTCCCAGCTTTCAGCCCGCCCAGCCGTCGCTGGGGTCTGTAACGCGTACGCCTGAACCCGCCCCCGAGCCGATCATCCACGTCGCTGAAGAGCGCACGCTGGAGCCGATCGTCGATCCGTGGGTCGAGGAGTTCGAAGCCCGTCCGCGTCCGGCCGCCGCTGAGGTCGCGCCGCAAGCCCAGGGCGACCTGTATATGGACCGCGCCGCCGCCGCCGCCGCCGAGCCGGCCCCGCGTCCGGAACCGGCCTATGACGACGGCTACGACGACCGGGATCACCGCAAGAGCGGCTGGAGCCTGTTCGGCAAGAAGCGTCAGTCGCAGCCGTCCTATCCGTCTTCGGGCAACCGCCAGACGGAAATGCGTCACACCAGCCAGACCCAGCCGACCATCGAGCCGGAGCTGGGTCAGGCTGAAGACGATCTGGAAATCCCGTCGTTCCTGCGCCGCTTGGCCAACTAACCACAGTTTCCTGTCGATGATCGAACGCCGCTCCGGTAGCCGGGGCGGCGTTCACGCGTGTGTGAGTTGAGCGCAATCGCGATCCTGGGTTGAACTGTCAGGGACCTTGGAGGGGCGAGATGAAACACATGCTGAAAATGGGTCTGGCCGTCGTTTTGGCCTCTGGCCTCAGCTTGACGGCGGGCAGCGCCGGCGCGGTCTACGATCAAGCCGGCTATCAGCGGTGTCTGCGGGCCGGGCAGAGCGAGTGTTTCAACCTGTACGGCTTCGACCCCGACAACGGCGACGCGTGGGCGCAGTGCATCGAGACGTTCAACGCCAACTGCAGGGCCTACTATGGCGTTCCGGACCCGAACGGCGACCCGTGCGAAAAGGGCGCGCCCAATCCGGAAGAATGTCCGATAATCGACTGACAATGGTCGAGGTCGGCCGGTCGGTGAAAACCGAAACAATTCGAAACTCGACTTTCCTTTCGCGCTTGCGAAGGGACCGCTAACCACGACGTGGGGCGAACTCCGCACACGGTGGCGGAGCGCAAAAGCAGAGAGTTTGAGTTTTGTCGGTCCGTAACGACCATCTCCAGAAGACGACCGTCGCGCCCGCGATCATCGCCGGCGTGGGCGTGCACACGGGCGACCGCGTGCGTCTGGCCGTGCGCCCGGCGCCGGTCGGCACGGGCATCGTCTTCGTCCGCACCGACATCACCGACCGCGACAACCGCATCCCCGTCTCGGGCGAGGCCGTGGTCGACGCCCGCCTGAACACCATGATCGAGAACGCGGCGGGCGTGCGCCTGTCGACGATCGAGCACCTGATGGCCGCCTTCGCCGCCCTGGGCGTGTCGAACGCCGTGGTCGAGGTGGACGGCCCCGAGCTGCCGATCCTGGACGGCTCGGCGCTGCAGTTCGTTCAACTGCTGGACCGCGCCGGCTTCCGCAAGCAGGAAGCTCCGGTCGAGTACATCGAAATCCTTGAGCCGATCCGGGTTCAGGAGGGCGACAAGTCGGCCGTCCTGCTGCCCTGCGACCGCTATGAGATGCGGTTCGAGATCGACTTCGCCACGCCGGTGATCGGCAATCAGGTCGTGGACTTCGTGGTCGACGAACAGACCTTCCGCGACGAGATCATGGCCGCCCGCACCTTTGGCTTCGCCCATGAGGTCGAGGCCCTGCGCAAGGCCGGTCTGGCCCGTGGCGGCTCGCTGGAGAACGCCGTGGTCATCGACGGCGACCAGATCCTGAACCCGGGTGGGCTGCGCATGGAGCGCGAGTTCGTGAAGCACAAGGCGCTGGACGCCATCGGCGACCTCTACGTGCTGGGCGCGCCCCTGCTGGGCCGCTATGAGGGCGTGAAGGCCGGTCACGCCATCAACAACCTGCTGGTCCGCGAACTGCTGGCCAACCCGCAGGCCTGGCGCGTGGTCACCCGCGTGCCGCAGATGGCGATGGCGGGCTGAACCTTCTCCCTCCCGCGAAGTGGGGAGGGATGTCGGCGCGTCAGCGACGACAGGGTGGGGGATGCTGAAGCCGCTCGTTCGTGCGGTCGCTCCCCACCCGTCCTCGCTTCGCTCGGCCACCCTCCCCAGAAGGGGAGGGAGATTTCCTCAGCCCAGACTGATCGCACTCATCAGCCGCCCGAAGTCGGGCTCGCCGCTCAGATAGGCCCGGCGGTTCGAGAAGAACCGCGCCTCATCCGCGCGCGTGTCATGGCCGGTCCACGCCGCCTGACCCACGCCCGCCTGTCCCAGACGCCACAGGACGAAGGCGGGCAGGTCGAACAGGCGCTTGTCCGGAGCCGAGCCGGGAATGAAGAAGCGCTCGCTGCCCGGGTAGTGGTGGGTGAAGCGCTCTTCGAAATCGGCGCCGACCTCATAGGACGCTTGGGCGATACAGGGGCCGACCACGGCGACGATGCGCGAGGGCTCCGCGCCCAGGGCCTGCATGGCGGCGACGGTGGAATGGATGACGCCGCCCAGCGCGCCCTTCCAGCCCGCATGGGCGGCGCCGACGACGCCGGCGTGGGCGTCCGCCAGCAGGACCGGGGCGCAGTCGGCGGTCAGGACGCCGCAGATCACGCCGGACGCGGCGGTGGCGACGGCGTCGCCCTCGGGCCGTTCGCCCTTCCAGCCCGCCTCGGCCACGCGGCAGACGGCGGAGTGGATCTGGTAGCAGGCGGCGATGTCGTCGGGCGTCCCGCCCATGTGGGCGGCGATGCGGCGGCGGTTCTCGGCCACGGCGGCGGGGTCGTCGGTCGAGCCCAACCCGGCGTTCAGACTGTCATAGATGCCGGTCGAGACGCCGCCCTGACGGGTGAAGAACCCGTGGCGAACGCCCGCGCGCTCCAGCAGGGGATGGATGATGGGGGCCGGCGACATGGCTATTCCTCGAACCCCGGCACGACCAGGGTGTGCGGAGAGAAGATCGCGCAGGTCTTGAACAGGGTCCCCATCTGGTCGTCGTCGGTCAGGCGGGCCAGCTGGCGGTCGATGACCGGGGCGGCGTCGGGACGGCCCGCCTTCAGCCGGTCGGCGCGAGCCTCGATGCCCAGCAGGTGCAGGAACTCGCCCTGACCCAGGCAGCCGGTGACGTCGGCGCCGGCGCGCACGGCGGCTTCCTGCACGGTGGGGAAGTCGGCCCACTGGGTCAGGTCGGCTTCACCGGGCTCGGCCAGGGGATCAACCTTCTGGTGACGCTTCAGGGCCTGCAGGGTGTCGCCCGCCTCGGCGCGCGCGCGGCCGTAGTCGATCAGCAGGGCGGCGCCCGAGGCGGCCTTGACCAGGGCGGCCAGTTCGCGCCCGAAGATGGCCTGTTGGTCCGAAATCTCGACCGTCTGGCCCGGCTCGACCTCGAACTCGGGGCGTTTGAACCCGCCGGTGATGCGCACCAGGCCGAACTGCAGGCCGCCGTCGTCGGTGACCCCGACGCAGCGCTCGGCCCAGCCGTCCTCCGTCTTCACGAACTGGCGGGCAGGCAGGCAGTCCAGCACCTCATTGGCGATCAGGATCACCGGGGCGTCGGTCTCGATCTGGTCCAGCGCCGAGACCCAGCGCGGGTGGACGTCGCTGTCGGCCAGCATCCGGGCCTGGGCCTCGCGCAGGGGGGCGCTGGGCTCGATCAGGATCAGATCGACCGCCTGCAGGAAGTCGGGGGCCAGACGTGCGGCGCGCAGGGCGTCGGCCATCAGGGTGCCGTCGCCGGGGCCGACCTCGACCAGCCGCACCCGTTCGGGCGCGCCCAGCCGGTTCCACAGCTCGATGGCCCACAGGCCCAGGAGCTCGCCGAACATCTGGCTGATCATCGGGGCGGTGATGAAGTCCCCCGTGGCGCCGATGGCCGGACGCGTGGCGTAGTAGCCGCCCTGCGGATCATGCAGGCAGCGGGTCATGTAATCGGCGACCGTCATCGGCCCCGTCAGGGCGATCTCGCGCGCCAGCCGGTCCTTCAGGCTCATAACGTCAGGCCGAGACCGGCGGGCGGCTCCAGGCGCGCCAGATCAGCCAGGCGCCGACCAGCATCATAGGCGTCGACAGGATCATGCCCATGGTCAGGCCGAAGGGCAGGTGGTCCAGACCGACGTCCGGCTGACGCACCGTCTCCAGCGAGGCGCGGATCAGGCCGTAGCCCAGCAGGAACAGGCCGGTGACGTAGCCCGGCTTGCGCAGCAGGCCCGCCTTCCAGATGGCGAAGGCCAGCAGGCCCAGCAGGAAGATGCCCTCCAGGCCAGCTTCATACAGCTGGCTGGGGTGGCGGACGATGTCGCCGGGGCCCTGCCCCAGATACTCACAGGTCGCGCCGTACATCTCGCGGGCGCGCTGATTGCAGAAGTTGACGCCCCAGGGGACGGTCGTGGCCCGGCCCCAGAGCTCGCCGTTGATGAAGTTGGCCAGGCGGCCGAACATCAGGCCGAAGGGCGCGGCGGCCAGGGCGATGTCGCCGATGCTGAGGATGCGCACCTTGGAGCGCAGGGCGAAGACCACCACCGCGAGGGTGCAGCCCAGCAGGCCGCCGTGGAAGGACATGCCGCCGTCCCACAGTCGGAACAGGGCGAAATTGTCCGGCCCCATGAACAACTGGCCGTACAGATGCGGCTGGTAGAAGAGGGCGTAGCCGAGACGGCCGCCCAGGATGATTCCCAGCGTCACCCAAAGGACCAGGTCATCCAGTTGTTGGGTGGTGATCGGGGCCTTGCCCGGCGCCCACAGCCGCTCGGTCTTGATCAGCTTGGCGGCGTACCACCAGCCCAGAACGATGCCCGCTACATAGGCGAGGGCGTACCAACGGATATCCAGCGGGCCGATGCTGAACAGCACCGGGTCGAACTCGGGAAATTGCACGGGCGCTCCTGACGGCGTTTCCTCGGAGAAGTGGTTTAGCAAGCGCCACCGATCCCGTCCCCGATTTTTCCGTAACGCTGTCACAGCGCTTTCGCCGCACCTGTGACAAGGTTTCGTTCACCATATCGAGTGAACCTTCCTTAACCATGCTCGCCAGTTTGAGTCGGAGCGCCAGAGAGCCATGCAAAGCCGTAATCCCTTCCTCGATGAGTTCTCCAAACTGACCACCGGCGCCATGGGTCTGGCCCAGGCGGCGGGGGAAGAGGCCAGGACCGCCATGCGCGCCCAGGCCGACCGCTTCGTCGCCGAAATGGACCTCGTTCGGCGAGACGAGTTCGATGCGCTGAAGGCGGAAGTCACGGCTTTGCGTGAGGAAATCGCCGCCCTGAAGGCCGCGAAGACGCCTCGCAAGGGAACGTCCACAGCGTCTGTTCCCCCTCAGGACGCAGCCGGTTGAGCCGAATCTGCGAACCCGCCTACGGTTCCTTAACAGGGCGTGAGTCGCGCCCAAGGAAGACTTGATGGACGCCGTTCGGCCCGAAGAAATCGACACGCCCTACGATCCTCTGGACGTGGTCGAGCATGTGCTGGTGGCGGAAAACCTTCCGTTCGACCGCACGGATGAGGGCGATCTGGCCTTCTCGCTGGCCGGAGACTGGAAGGACTACGAGCTGTGGTTCGCCTGGCGTCCGGAAGGGGACTGCCTGCAACTCTGCTGCGCTCTGGACCTGCAGGCCTCCAAGGCCCGCCGCGGCGCCGCCTATGAACTGGTCGGCCTGATCAATCAGCGCACCTGGATGGGCCATTTCGAGGTCTGGGCCGAGGATGGCGAAATCGTCTTCCGCCACTCGCTGGCCCTGCCGCTGGGCGAGCGTCCGACCCTGGCCCAGGCCGCGTCGATGATCGACGCCGCCGTGGAAGCCGCCGACCGCTACTATCCGGCCTTCGACTTCATGATCCGGGGTTCGAAGAAGCCGCAGGAGGCGATCGACGCCTGCCTGTTCGAGACGGTCGGCACCGCCTGATCCCATGAGCTCTGATGTCTCCCGTGACGGCGTGGTCCTTGTGGGCTGCGGCCGTCTGGGCTCGGCCATGCTGGAAGGCTGGCTGGCGACCGGCGCGGTCGCCGCCGGCGACCTGATCATCCTCAGCCCGTCCGGGAAGCCCGCCGCCGAGGCGGCGCGGGCCAAGGGTGCGCGGATCAATCCGCCGCTGGAGGCCCTGCGCGAGACGCGAACGCTCGTGCTGGCGGTGAAACCGGCCATGTGGCGCACGGCGCTGGAGCCTCTGGTTCCGCACCTGAATCCCGAAGTCGTGTTGGTCTCGGTCATGGCGGGTGTCTCGTCCGAAGATATCGCGCGTGTCGCGGGTCGGCCCGTGGCGCGGGTCATGCCGACGACGGCGGTGGCGCAGGCGCGGGGCGTGGCGGCGATCTGGTCAATGGATGCACGCGCCCTGTCGATGGCGCAGGCCCTGTTCGCGCCGGTGGCCGATGTCGCGCCGCTGGACGACGAGGGGCTGATGGACGCCGCCACCGCCGTGGCCGGATCGGCGCCCGCCTTCATCTACGCCTTCGTGCAGGCGCTGGCGGACGCGGGCGTGGCGCAGGGACTGGCCCCGGACGCCGCCGCGCGGCTGGCCCGCGGCGCGCTGCGGTCGGCGGGCGCTGGACTGGAGACGGGGGACGGGCTGGACGCCCTGATCGCCCGCATCGCCTCACCGGGCGGCACGACGCGGGCGGGGCTGGACGCCATGGCCGAAGGCGGCGACCTGAACCGCGCGGCCGAGGCCGCGGTCAAGGCCGCCGTCGAGCGGGCGAAGAGCTTCTAGCGGGTGTAGCGACCGGCGGCGAGGTTCGAGGCCAGGCGGCGATAGGCCCGGTCGGCGTCCTGCCAGGTGCTGAAGCCGAAAACCTCCCCGAGATTATTCGAGAACGACTCATAGCGCACCGGCTGAACCGTCCCGTCGGCGAGGGTGACCTGGCCCTCAAAGGCCGCGCCGCCGATCGAGACGCTGTTGATCGGATCCAGTCCGGGGCGGTCGCGGCTCTGGTGACGGGTCGGACGGTTCGGCTTCAGGTCGGTCAACACCAGGTCGATCCGCGCGCCGTCCAGGGCGGCGTTGTCCGCCAATTCGCGGGACAGGACCTCAACCAGCCTGTCTGACTGCTCCTGGACCTCGGTCGGGCCGAGTTGGGACAGTTGCGCCTGCAGGCGCGGACCGAAGCTGACGTTGATCGCGGCGGGGTCCGCGGAGGCGGAACCGGCGAGGACCGCAGCCAAGGCGAACGAGGCAAGGAAGGCGAGCTTACGCATAGGTTCCTCCTGATCACTCCTGATCTGGACGAAGATGGTCCCTGCCGCGCCGCTTCGCAATGGGCGGCGGATCGGGTCAGCCGGGCAGGCGGATCAGGGCGCGCAGGCCCCCCATGTCGCTGCGTTCCAGGGTGATGTCGCCGCCGTGACCGCGCGCCACGTCTCGGGCGATGGCCAGGCCGAGGCCGACGCCCTTGCGGTTCTGGTTGCGGGACTCGTCCAGCCGCGAGAAGGGGCGGAAGGCCTCCTCGTGCATGTCGTCGGGGATGCCGGGCCCGTCGTCCTCGATGGCGATCTCCAGCCCGCCGGAGGGCAGGGCGCGGGCGCTGAGACGGACATGCTCGCCATGGGCCGCGGCGTTGCCCGCCAGGTTGCTGACGGCCCGCTTGAACGCCAGCGGCCGCAGCGAGGCGGTCAGGTCTTCCGGGGCCGAGATCTCGACCTCCGCGCCCGCCCGCCGGGCGTCCTCGCCGGCGGAGGCCAGCAGGGCGGCGATGGAGACATCCTGCGCCGCCTCTCCGGCCTCGCCCCGCGCGAAGGCCAGATACTCGTCGATCATGTGCTCCATCTCGTCCATGTCGCCGCGCATGGCGTCGGCGCGCTTGAACGGCGGGGCGAGGGCCAGTTCCAGCCGCAGCCGGGTCAGGGGCGTGCGCAGGTCGTGGCTGACCGAGGCCAGCAGGGCGGTGCGCTGGTCGATGTGACGCTGGATGCGGTCGCGCATATTCATGAAGGCCTGGGCCGCCGCCCGGACCTCGCGCGCGCCAGACGGCTTGAAGCGTTCGCGCGGCTCGCCCCGGCCGAAGGCTTCCGCCGCCTCGGCCAGCCGCTCGATGGCGCGGACCTGATTGCGGATGAACAGGATGGCCACGCCCATCAGCAGGACGGTGGCGATCAGCAGCCACAGGACGAAGATGTGGGCCTGGGTCGCCACGGCGCGTTCACGCGGGGCGATGATGCGCAGCACGCCCTGCGGCTGCTGCACCCGGATGTCGACGTAGGCGGGGTAACGGGTGGTGTCGAACCAGACCGGCTGGTCGATGCGGGCCTGAAGGGCGCGCTCGAGCGTCCGGTCGACCACGCCGATGGCGCCGCGCCGCCGGTCGCGGGGCAGCGTCTCGCCCTCCTGCAGGGCGATGGACAGGGACATTGACCGTTCGGCCCGCTCGGCGATCACCTCGAGGTTCTGCGGCGTCGGATCGTCGGCGTAGCTTTCGGACGCCCAGGCGATGTCGCCCGCCAGACCGTCAGACAGGCGGGCGGTCACCGTCTGCCAGTGCATGTCGAAGAAGGCCCATGTGACGGCCACCTGCATGACCAGCACCGGCAGGACGATGATCAGCAACGACCGACCCCACAGCGAGGTCGGAAGGCGTCGCTTCAGAAAACGCGGCCAGAGGGTTGCGGGCAGCAGCCGCATGAGGGGATCAGTCCGGAGCCAGCATGTAGCCGATGCCGCGCACCGTCTGGAGGTAGCGCGGGTTCTTGGGATCGGCCTCCAGCTTGCGGCGCAGGCGGGTGACCTGCACGTCCACGGCGCGACCGGTGATGTCAGCGGTGTCGGGCGACAGGCTCATGCGCTCGACCGGGGCGTGGGCGTGGATGGCCAGCGTCTTCAGAAGCTGGGCCTCGGCCTCGGTCAGGCGCTGGGGCTTGCCGTCCTTGAGCAGTTCCAGCCGTTCCATATCGAAGACCGCCGGTCCCAGCTTGATCTCGCGCGGGGTCAGCGGCTTGCCGCCGGTGCGGCGCAGGATGGCGTCGATCCGCAGGGCCAGTTCGCGCGGGTCGAACGGCTTGGACATGTAGTCGTCGGCGCCGCGCGACAGGCCCTCGATCCGGTCGTCCGGATCGCCCTTGGCGGTCAGCAGCAGGACGGGGGTCTTCGAGGTCTCGGCCTTGGAGCGGATCCAGGTCGTCAGGTCGAAGCCGCTTTCGCCCGGCATCATCACGTCCAGCACGATCAGGTCGAACTCGATCAGTTCGACAAGGCGCTTCGCGGCGGCCGCGTGGGCGGCGCCGGTGACCCGGTAACCCTCGCGGGTCAGGAATTCCTTGAGCAGTTCGCGGATGCGGTCATCGTCGTCAACGACCAGCAGATGGCGACCCGCGCCCGGTCCCGCGATAGGCCCTGAACGGCCATAGGAGCGAACGTCCGTCATGCGGATGCGACCTCACACGCGCAACAGGCGTTGACCTGAGCGATTCCGGCGGGTCTAACCCGGTAAGTTTCGCGGGAGACGTTCTTCAATGGCCTTCGTTCCTTTCGACGATCGTGACGGCTGGATCTGGATGGACGGGCATTTCGTGCCCTGGCGGGACGCGAAAACGCACGTTTTGACCCATGCCCTTCACTACGGCTCGTCGGTGTTCGAGGGTGAGCGTATGTATGGCGGCGAAATCTTCAAGCTGACGCCGCATTCGGAGCGTCTGAAGCGCTCCGCCAACCTTCTGGATTTCGATCTTCCGTACAGCGTGGCCGAGATTGACGCCGCCTGCAAGGAAACCTGTGAAAAGATGGGGCTTTCGGACTGTTATGTGCGTCCGGTCGCCTATCTGGGGGCGGAACAGGTCAGCGTGACGGCCAAGAACTCCAAGCCGCACGTCGCCATCGCCGTCTGGGACTGGCCCAGCTACTTCGATCCGGAGACCAAGGCGAAGGGGATTCGCCTGGACTGGGCCAAGTGGCGCCGTCCGGACCCGGCCACCGCCCCGTCGGCGGCGAAAGCCGCGGGCCTGTACATGATCTGCACCATGTCCAAGACCGCCGCCGAGAAGCGCGGCTATTCGGACGCGATGATGCTGGACTGGCGCGGCTATGTGGCCGAGGCGACGGGCGCCAACGTCTTCTTCGTGCAGGACGGCGTGCTGCACACCCCGCCGATCGACGCCATTCTGGACGGCATCACCCGTCAGACGGTGATCGAGATGGCCAAGGCCAAGGGCATCGAGGTGGTCGTGCGCCACATCCGCCCGGAGGAACTGGCCACGTTCAGCGAATGCTTCCTGACCGGCACGGCCGCCGAGGTGACCCCGGTCAGCGAGATCGGCGAGTTCCGCTTCACGCCGGGCGCGCTGAGCCTCGGGCTGATGGAAGACTACGGCAAGCTGGTTCGCGGCCAGCTCTGATCGGTCGGTCGCATCTGGCGGCGCTTGCCAGATGCGACAAGCTGTCGTTCAAGGGCTGAAGGGATCGGCGCGGTTCGCCGGTCGGGGAAGTGTTGATGTTCAGCCTGCTGAATCTGCAGAGCCTGCTGGGGCTCATTGTCATCGTGGGCGCCTGCTGGGGCCTGTCCGAGAACAAGCGGGCCTTCCCGTGGAAACTGGCCATTGGCGCGATCATCGTGCAGGCCGTGCTGGTCCTGGTGCTGTTCAACCCGGCGTCGCACGGGGTGCTGCAAGGCATCAACGGCGCGGTTGACGGTCTGGCCCAGGCGACCAGCGTCGGCACCAATTTCGTCTTCGGCTATCTGGCCGGCGGCGGCTTTCAGCAGCCCTATTCGGTGCAGGAGCCGGGCGCCCTGTTCACCTTCGCCTTCCAGGTGCTGCCCCTCATTCTGGTGATCTCGGCCCTGTCGGCCCTGCTGTGGCACTGGAAGGTGCTGAAGTGGATCACCTACGGCTTCGGCTTCCTGTTCCAGAAGACGATGGGGCTGGGCGGCGCCTCGGCCCTGGCCGTCGCGGCCAACATCTTCCTGGGCATGATCGAGAGCCCGATCGTCATCCGCGCCTATCTGGACAAGCTGACCCGGTCGGAACTGTTCCTGATGATGGTGGTCGGTCTGGCCACCGTCGCCGGTTCGACAATGGTGGCCTACGCCCTGATGCTGGCGCCGACCCTGACCAACGCCGCCGGGCACGTGCTGGTCGCCTCGATCATCTCGGCCCCGGCGGGCATTCTGCTGGCCCGCATCATCATCCCGGAGAAGCCCGGCGAGGGCGGGGCCTTCGCGGAGTATGACTCGCCCCTGAAGTACGACAGCGCCATCGACGCCATCGTGAAGGGCACCTCCGACGGCCTGATGGTGGTGCTGAACATCTCGGCGGTGCTGATCGTTTTCGTCGCGCTGGTGGCGCTGGTGAACATCATCGTCGGCACCATCTTCCCGGGGATCAGTGTCGAATGGCTGCTGAGCTGGATCTTCGCCCCGGTCGCCTGGCTGACCGGTGTTGAATGGGCTGACGCCCGTCAGGCGGGCCTGCTGCTGGGCGTCAAGCTGACCCAGACCGAGTTCAAGGCTTTCATGGATCTGGGCGCGGTCCCGGCGGGCGAGATGACCGAGCGCACCCGGATGCTGCTGACCTACGCCCTGTGCGGCTTTGCCAACATCGGCTCGGTGGGCATCACCGTGACAGGCCTGTCGGTGCTGATGCCCGAGCGTCGCGAAGAGGTTCTGGGCTTGGTCTGGAAGGCGCTGTTCGCGGGCTTCCTGGCGACATTGATGAGCGCGGCCATTGTCGGCGTCATGCCGGCCTCCATATTCGGCTGAACCGAAAGGCCGACCGCATGAAGCTGTTTACCTCGTACCGCGCTCCCAACCCGCGCCGGGTCCGCTGGGTTCTGGCCGAGAAGGGCGTCGCGGACGTCGAACTGGTCGAACTGGACATCATGGTCGGCGAGCACCGGACGCCCGAGTACCGGGCCAAGGTCGGGGTGCCGCATGTGCCTGCGCTGGAGCTGGACGACGGCACGACCATTTCGGAATCCATCGCCATCTGCCGCTATCTGGAGTCGGTATATCCCGAGCCGAACCTGTTCGGGCGGGACGCCGCGGAGCAGGCGGTGATCGAGATGTGGACCCGCCGCTGCGAGTTCTATCTGGCTAATCCGATCATGCTGAACGTGCGGCACTCGCATCCGGCGCTGGCTGCGCTGGAGGCGACCCAGCTTCCGCAGGTGGCCGAGTACAACAAACTCTCCGCCGAGAAGTTCATGCGGACGCTGGATCGCCGCCTGGCCGATCATGAGTTCATCGCCTCGGACCGCTTCACCATCGCCGATGTGGTGGCGGTGGTCGGGCTGGATTTCGCGCGGCTGATCAAATACCGCCCGCCCGAGGAGTTCGCCCATCTGGCCCGCTGGCTGGAGGCGAGCCGCGCCCGTCCGGCGGCGAAGGCGGGGGTCTGATCTAGAGCTGGTGGTCGAACGGGCCTTCATCGGCCGGTTCCAGCGTCTGCCCCTGATAGAGTTGCGCCACCCGCGCGCCCAGCAGATCGCCCGGCCCCTGCAGGAAGCGTGGGGCGCCGAAGCGTTCGATATTGTCCAGTTGCGTCGCCAGCGCCTGACGATCCTGCCTGACCACGGGATCGAGGAACAAGCGGATGGCCCGCTCCTTCAGCCAGCCCGGCCCGCGCCCCTTGGGCGTGGTGAAGCAGGCGAAGGGCGTCAGGCTGGTCGGGGTCACCGGGGTGAAGAAGACCGTCACGCACAGGGTCAGGCCGCGGGGCCCTTCCCATCGCGCCTGAACCAGGGTCGGGGCGTGCAGGCGGGTGATGCTGCGGTCGCGCGGCGGCTCCAGCAGGCGGGACATCCAGCCGAGGTCGGGGTGAGGCTGTTCGATGATCGACTCGATCCAGTCCGTCCCCGCCCGCACCGACAGACGCACCGGGATGCGGCGAGTGCTGCGGCGGATGATGCCGTCGTGGATGAAGTTGGTGTGGAACGGGTCGAGCACATTCTCCAGCGCGTCCAGCGCCCGCCCGCGCCAGACGCCCTGCGACCACCAGAAATGATCATGGCCCGCCGCGCCCCATGGGCCGAGGTCGGGCAGGTCGGGGCCGCCGGGCGACAGGCGGACGATAACGGCGCCGTTCATCTCGCGCACCTCGACCGGGGCGGCGGACAGGCGGGCGCCCTCGCGGACGGTCAGGGCGCACCCCGGAACCTCGACGCAGGCGCCGCCGGGGGCGAAGCGCCAGCCGTGATAGGGGCACTGGACCGCGCCCTCGACCAGCTTGCCCTCGGACAGTGGATAGTTGCGGTGGGGGCAGCGGTCGATCAGGGCGGCGACGACGCCGTCCGCGCCCCGGAACAGGACCAGAGGCGTATCCGCCACCGTGCGGGCCAGCGGCTTGCGCCCGACCTCGCGCGACAGGGCGGCCATCTGCCAACTGCGGGACAGGCTGTCGGGCAGGGGCGTCACGGGCGGCTCCAGCGGGCGGGGTCGAGCGGCTCGCCATTCCATTCGATGTCGGCGGTCATGGCGGCGGTCAGGGACTGGCCGCGACGCAGGGCGCGCAGGCCGAAGCCGAGGGTGTCGAGCAGGGCGCCGGGGAGCGGCATGCGATCGCCGGGGCGGGTGAGGACGTCCAGCCCCTTGCGCCGCTGCGCCCGCCACGCCTCCATCCGTCCCGAGGCGCGGGTCGAGGGCCGTCCGTAGCGCCACAGGGCGGGGGCGATGTGGCGGGACTGGCTGTCCGGCGCCGCCTCTCCCTTTCCCATGAGGGCGCGCCCGAAGGCGGCGCTTCCGCCAAACCGGTGGACGCCGCTGGTCGCCCGCGGATTGCACTCGATCAGCCACGGCTGTCCGGCGTCATCGATCAGGACGTCGCAGGCGAACTGGCCCGTCCAGACCTCCATGGCCAGCCGATCGGCGATGGGGCGCAAGGCCTCGGTGAGTGCCTCCGTCACCGGCTGGAAGGCGTAAGCCGCGCCGCCGGGCAGCCGCCACTCCGAGCCGTAGGCGGCGAAGGCCCTGATCCGCCCGTCGTGGGTGACGGCGTGGAAGCAGATCTCTTCGCCCACGATCCGCTTCTGCACGACCCAGGGCGAGGCCGCGCCGGGGCGGATTGCGGCGAGGAGGGAGGGCGAGGGCGAGACATGGGCGGCGCCGAAGCGGGACCAGACCGGCTTGACCACCACATCGCCCATGGCCTCGACAGCGGTGAGCAGGGCGGGGGCGTCGGTCACCGTCCGCGTCTCGGGGATGGGCAGGGACAGGCGGGCGCACAGGGCGGCGAAGCGGTCCTTGGCGTGCAGCGTCGCCAGCACCTTTGGGCCGGGCGCCAGCAGTCGGTCGGACCAACCCTCGGCGACGGCGAGGGCGGACAGGTGGAAGACCTCCTCGCAGGCCGGAATTACCTTGATGGGGTCCAGCCGGGCGATCAGGGCGCGCAGGTCGGCGGCGAAGACGGCGGGGCGTTCGACGGGCGAGGCGTAGCGATGCACCGGTCCGGCGCTGTTCGACCAGCGGGCCAGTCGGGCGGGGACGCAGTCGGCCAGATGCGGCTCATACCCTGCGGTGCGCAGGCTGCGGGCCATGTCCGGCGCCGCCACGGCCCGCGCGCCGGTGATCAGGACCCGCTCAGCCATTCGACCAGCGGATCCGGCGACGCTTGATCCCGACCGGCTGCGGTGCGCCCCCGGCCTCGACCGGAACGGAGACGCCATGCTCGGCCAGCAGGGTGCGCACGGCCTCGACGGCGGCGGCGACCTGATCCGGCGCGGCCTCGACCGTCACGCGGTCCGGGCTCGCCGTCGCCCGCCAGTCCTCGCCGGGGCCGAGGGCGGCGCTGGTGGTCTCCTCTACCGCGCGCGGCGGGATGACCGTCTCGCCCCAGCGCCACAGGTCCTCCAGTCGTCCCTCGACGGGACGGATGGCCAGCCGCGCCGTGCCGCAGGGGCAGGGAGCGGGCAGGGGCTCCAGCAGGTCGGGCAGGCGCAGCCGGATCATCGGCTGGGTGACGCGGCGCAGGTCGGTGATGATCGGCAGGAACCGGTTGGTCCCCGGCACGGGCTCGCGCTCGACGATCAGCACATCCTCATTCAGGTGCAGGGTTCCGTGCACGCAGGGCGCGCCGAGGAAGCCCTCGGTGGCCTGATAGATCGGGGCGGGACGGCTCTCCAGCGTGGCTTCGATCCAGTCGCGCTCGCTCTCGCCCATGGGCTCGGCGCCCCAGAACAGGCGGGCGGGCCGCCAGGTCGCGCCGTCCTCCACCGCATGGGTCAGGTCGGCCAGCACATGGGCCGGGGCGATCAGCACATGCGGCGCGAAGGTCTCCAGCCGTTCGGCCTTGAGCGGGGTCGGCAGATCCAGGCCCAGGAACAGGAAGCGGAACGGCCCGGCGCCCGAGACGTCGCTGTACAGTTTCGAGGTCGCGCGCAGGCTCAGCGCGATCCGCTTCTTCCGGAACAGGGCCGACTTGGGCATCAGCCGCGCGATCATATGGCCCAGATAGGCGGCGCGCTCGGCCTTGCTGCTGACAAACAGGCCGGGGGCGCCCGAGGAGCCGGAGGAGAAGCCCGCCACCACGCCGGGGCGCACCTCGCCGGTTCCGCCGGTCTCGGCTGCGCGGGCGGCCGCTTCGGTCTCGGCGCGGGTGAGGCCCAAGGTGTTCCAGCGGTCGAAGTCGGCCCGGACCTGCTGCGGCGAGGTGATCGGGAACGCGTCCAGCGGCTGCCCCGCCAGATGCGCCACGGCGGGCGTGCGGGCGAGGGCGGGCGTCAGGGCGCGCCATAGTCGGGCCTGCCGCGCCTCGATGGCTGCACGCGTGGTCTGGCGCGAACCGCTCCAGCGTGCGTCCAGCCAGGCGCGCAGGACGGCGGGGCGATCAACCGCCGACACGGCGCGTCTCCACCTCGACCTCGCCACAGTGGGACGGGGTGACCAGCAGTTCGGGATTTCTGTCCCACAGCCGGTGCAGGGCGCTCAGGGTGTCGCGCCACGGCCCGGTCTCGCCCAGCAGGGCGGTGGTCAGGCGCGGCGGCGGGACGTTGTCGCGCACGGCCCCGCTGGACCAGGCGGCGTCGGCGATCAGGAAGCGGCTGCGTCCGTCCTCCTGCCGCACCACCAGCCCCCAATGGCCGGGACAGTGACCGGGAAGCTGGACCGCCATCAGAGAGCCGTCGCCCAGCAGGTCGGCGCCATCCTCGAACGGCGACAGGTCCGGACCGAGGGGCAGCCGCGGACGGTCCTCGAAGAAGACGGCGCGGGCGTCGATGTCGGCGGGCGCCAGATCGGCCAGCACGCCCTGCCGGACCCGCGCGAACCGGGCGGGCCTGCGCACCTGGGCCAGGCCCGCCCGTGCGCAGAAAATGCGGGCGTTGGGGAAGCGTTTCAGCCCCGCGATGTGGTCGCCGTGGAAGTGGGAGACGATCACCGCCGTCACATCCTCAGGCTGGACGCCGAAGGCGGGCAACTGTTCCGCCACCGTCTCGCCGGGCGCCAGATCGACCGGGGTCATCCAGCGGTAGAGGATTTCCGGGAACGTCCGCGTGGCTTCGAAGAAGGCCGGGTCATAGCCGGTGTCGAACAGGATGGCGCCCTCGACCGGATGCACGATCAGGGCGGCCAGCGCCGGGAAGGCTGCGGGCTTCAGCGATCCGTCGCGGCGGGTCATCACTTCCGGATGCGAACAGGCGCCCGCGCGCAGGATATGGACGCGGCAGCGGGTCACGCGCGCTTCGCCAATTCCGGGGCCATGGCCATGGCGGTCGCGATGGCGTCGTGTCGGGGCTCGTAGTCGATCAGTCGCTTGGCCCCGGACAGGTCGAAGGTCTGGGACCAGGCCAGGGTCGACAGGGTGTAGGGCGTCAACATGGGCTCGGGCTGGCCGGGCAGCAGGCGGCTGACGGTCTGGGACGCCACGGAAAGGGCCTGTCCGATGACCAGAGGCACGGGAATGATCTTCACCTCCACGCCCAGCGCCTGCCCCAGCTTGCCGACCAGATCGGCCAGGGCCGTCGGGCGGCCCGAGGTGATGTTGACCACCTGTCCGCCCGCCCGTTCGCGATGCTGGTCGGCCAGCAGCAGGGCGCGGGCGGCGTCACGGCTGTCGGTCAGTTCGACCATGGCCCTGCCGCCCCGGAACAGGGGGAAGCGGCCCTTCTTCACCAGCCGCAGGATGCGCGGCAGCAGCACCTGATCGTCCGGCCCGACGATGGCGCGGGGGCGCAGGGAGACGGTGCGGAAGCCGGGCGCGTCGGCGGCGCGGACCATCCGCTCCGCCTCGCCCTTGGTGCGGGAATAGGCGTTCAACGGGCGCGGATTGGGCGGGCTGTCCTCGGTCAGATTGGTCTGATCGCCCCAGCGGGCGAAGACCGAGGGCGAGGAGACGAAGATGAAGCCGTCCACGCCCTCGCGCCGGGCGGCGTCCAGCAGGCGGTGGGTCAGTTCGACATTGGCGCGCTCGAAAGCGGCGTCGGGTCCCCAGGGGCTGGACAGGGCGGCGGCGTGGAAGACCACATCGATGTCGCGGCAGGCGGCGTCGGTCTGGTCCAGCAGGTCGCCGCCGAACGGTTCGGCGCCCATGGCCTTCAGCCGTTCCAGCGCCTCCGGCTTGCGGCCCGAGGCGCGGACGGCGTAGCCGGCGGCCAGCAGGGCCTCGACCACGGCCAGTCCCAGGCCGCCGGTGGCGCCGGTGACGAGCGCGCGGCGGCTCATGTTCGGATCACCATGGCGGCGGCGCTGACGCCCGCGGCGGTGCCCAGCAGCAGGACGGTCTTGCCGGGCGCCAGTCGGCCGTCGGCCTGCGCCTGAGCGAGGGCGGTGGGCAGGGAGGCGGCGATCTGGTTGCCGCGCGTGGCGAAGATGTCGACCACCCGCGCCGGGTCTCCGCCCATCAGGCGGCGGACATGCTCCAGCCCGGGCTTGCTGGCCTGATGCGGGATGATGACGTCCACCGTCTCGCGGGTCAGTCCGGCCTCGCCCAGCACCCGGTCGATCAAATCGGGCAGGCAGCGGGCGGCGGCCTTGAAGATGCCGAAGGCGTCCATGTGGAAGCGCGCGCCTTCGGCCAGCGCCTCCAGCCCATCCTCAATGCGGATACGCGTGCCGCCCGAGCGCAGGGTGGCCAGATCCTTGCCGTCGCCATAGGTCTCGAACCCCCGCGCCAGCAGGCCGGGGCCGTCGCGATCGGTCCCCGCCTCGATACAGACCGCCGCCGCCCCGTCGCCGAAGATCGCCGCCGCATGGGGGGCGTTCCAGTCCAGCCCGGCCGAGGCGATGTCGCTCGACACCACCAGCGCCCGGCGGAAGCGACCGGTCTCGAAGCCCATGGCGACGACGTCCAGCGCGGTGACGAAGGACAGGCAGGTCTGGTTGACGTCGAAGGCCCAGACACCGGACTTGCCGAGGCCCAGCGCCTGCTGGATCAGCACCGAAGTCCCGGGGATGGGCTGCTCCATTACCCCGCAAGCGCCGATGATGATGTCGAGGTCTTCCGGCGCCCAGCCGGCCATGGCCAGCGCCCGGCGCGCGGCCTCGGCGCCCATGGCGGAGGTGGTTTCGTCCGGCCCGGCGACGCCGCGCGAGGCGATACCGAACTGGGCTTCCGTCCAGCCCTCGGACTGGCTGAAAAGCGGGTCCAGCGCGGTCGAGGGGCGTTGGTCGCGCGGCGCGAAAGCCCCGAAACCGGTCAAGGTCATCGGCGTCATGGACGCAGGCTTAGCCTTGCCCGCCCACCCTCGTCCATCACGGTTCAGTGACTGGTCTTCGCCGCCCGCGCCGCCAGCACGTCCAGAACGTCCTGCAACCCCAGGCCGCGCGCGTGCAGCAGGACAAGCAGGTGATAGATCAGGTCGGCGGCTTCCGACGCCAGTTCCTCGTCCGGTCCGGCGGCTCCGGCCAGGGCCGTTTCGACGCCTTCCTCGCCGACCTTCTGCGCCACCCGCTTGGGCCCCTCGGCCAGCAGACGGGCGGTCCAGCTCTCGGTCGGGTCGGCCGCAGCGCGGACGGCGATGGTCTGTTCCAGCCGGGCCAGACGGCCGACGCCCGGCGCGTCCTCGTCGCCGAAGCAACTGACACGGTTCAGGTGGCAGGCGTTGCCGACGGGGCGGACCTTCAGTACGAGGGCGTCGCTGTCGCAGTCTGGGGTGATGGAGACGACGTGCAGCCGGTCGCCCGAGGTCTCGCCCTTGCGCCAACGCGCGCCGCGCGAGCGCGAGAAGAAGGTCGCCTCGCCACTGTCCACCGTCTCGTCGAAGGCGGCGCGGTCCATATAGGCGAGGGTCAGCACCTGGAGGGTCGCGGCGTCCTGCACCACAACCGGGATCAGGCCGTCGCCCTTGGCGAAGTCGAGGGTGTTCACGTCGATCATGGTCGCACCTCGATGCCGGATTGGATCAGGAAGCTCTTGAGCTCGGGGATGGGGAGAACCCCGGTGTGGAAGACGCTGGCGGCCAGGGCGCCCGAGACGTCAGCCTGTTCGAACACGTCGCGGAAATGCTCGGACGAGCCGGCGCCGCCCGAGGCGACCAACGGGATGGTCAGGCGGGACCGGGCCTCGGCCAGCTGGGCGATGTCATAGCCCTTGCGGACCCCGTCCTCGTCCATGCAGTTCAGCACGATCTCACCGGCGCCGAGCCTTTGCGCCTCAACGATCCAGTCCATGGTGCGACGGCCCGAGCCCCGGCTGGCGGCGGCGTCACCGGTGTACTGGTGCACAACCCAGTCGTCGCCGGCGCGTTTGGAGTCCACGCCCACCACCACGCACTGCGAGCCCAGCCGGTCGGCCATCTCGGCGATCAGTTCGGGCCGCTCGAGGGCGGGGGAGTTGATCGACACCTTGTCCGCCCCGTGATCGAGGCAGAGCGCGGCCTGTTCGACCGAGCGGATGCCGCCCGCGACGCAGAAGGGGATGTCCAGCAGCCGGGCGATGTCGCGCACCCAGCCATAGTCCAGCGTCCGGCCCTGCGGGCTGGCGGTGATGTCGTAGAAGACCAGTTCGTCGGCGCCCTGATCGCGATAGCGGGCGGCCAGTTCGGCGGCGTCGCCCATGTCGCGGTGGCCCTCGAAGCGAACGCCCTTCACGACCCGCCCGTCCTTCACGTCGAGACAGGGGATAATACGGCGGGCGGTCATGCGCGGGCGGTCTCCAGCGCCTGCTCCAGCGTGAACCGGCCTTCGTACAGGGCGCGCCCGATGATGGCGCCGGAGGCTCCGACCGAGCGGGCGGCGGTCAGGTCGCCGACCTCGGCCACCCCGCCTGAAGCCTGCAGCCACAGGTCGGGACGGCGCTGGTGGATTTCGGCCAGCAGGTCGAGGTTCGGCCCGGTCAGGGCGCCGTCGCGGCCCACGTCGGTGACCAGCAGGTGCTTCGCCGTCCCGACCGGATAACGGTCCAGCGCGGCCCACAGATCGACCTCCGCCGCCTGGGTCCAGCCCTTCAGGGCCGGGATATAGCGGTCGCCGTCCGCCTTCACGTCGATGGCCAGGGTGATGTGATCGACGCCGAACCGCTCAAGCCAGCCCAGCACCTCGTCCGGCTGGGTCACGGCCAGCGAGCCGACCACGACCCGGCTGACTCCCGCGTCCAGCAGGCGGACGACGTCGTCGGCGCTGCGCACCCCGCCGCCGGACTGGATGCGAATGTCGATGGCGGCGGCCAGTTCGCCGATCAGATCGTGCTGCACCGCCTGCCCGGCCTCGGCACCGTCCAGATCGACGATGTGCGCCCAGGTCGCGCCGGATGCGCGGAAGGCCGCCAGCCGCTTGGCCGGGGCGTCGTCATAGTGGGTCGCCTGATCGAACTTGCCGTGCATCAGGCGCACGCAGACGCCGCCGCGCAGATCGATGGCCGGATAGACGATCATGCGTCCAGCTCCAGGAAGTTCTTCAGGATGCGGGCGCCCGCCTTGGCCGAGCGTTCCGGGTGGAATTGGCAGCCCCAGCGGTTGGCCTGCCGCACGACCGCGGGGACCACGCCGCCGTAGTCGGCGCGGGCCAGTGTCGCCGGGCCGTCCGGGCAGACGAAGCCGTGCACGAAATAGGCCCAGGCGTCGTCGCCGACGCCGTCGAGTAGCGGATCGGCCTGCGCCACCTCCAGCCGCGACCAACCCATGTGCGGCACTGGCAGGGTTGGACCGGGCTCCAGCCTGGCCACCCGTCCGGGGATCAGGCCCAGCAGGGGCGTGCCGCCGCCTTCGTCGCTGTCGTTGAACAGCAACTGTTGGCCCAGACAGACGCCCAGCAGGGGGCGGGGGAAGGCGCGGATGGCCTCGGTCAGGCCCAAGGCGTCCAGACGGCGCATGGCATAGCCCGCCTGGCCGACGCCGGGCAGGATCAGCCGCTCGGCCTCGCTGACGTCGTCCGGATCGCTGGTCAGGCGCACGGCGGCGCCCAACCGCTCCAGCGCGAACTGCACCGAGGCGACATTGCCCGCGCCATAGGTGAGGACGGTGACGGACTTCACAGCACGCCCTTGGTGCTGGGAACGGCCTCGCCCTCAATGCGGATGGCCTGACGCAGGGCGCGGCCGAAGCCCTTGTAGGCGGCCTCGGTCTTGTGGTGGTCGTCGTCGCCAGTGACCTTGATGTGGACGGCGGCGCCCATCGCCTCGGCCAGCGAGCGGAAGACGTGGGCCGTCAGGTCGGTGCGATACTCGCCGATGAAAGGCGTGGCGAACGCGCCCTCGAACAGCGGATAGGGCCGACCCGACAGGTCGATGGCGACGTGGGCCTCGGCCTCGTCCATGGCCAGGACGAAGCCGTAGCGGGCGATGCCGCGCCGCTCGCCCAGCGCCTGTTTCAGCGCCTGACCCAGGGCGATGGCGCTGTCCTCGATGGTGTGGTGCGGATCGGTCTGCAGGTCGCCCTCGCACGATAGGGTCAGGGAGAAGCCCCCGTGCGCCGCGATCTGCTCCAGCATGTGATCGAAGAAGCCGACGCCGGTGGAGATGATGACAGGGCCGGTCGCGTCCAGATCGACCGCGCAGACGATGCGGGTCTCCTTGGTGTCGCGCACGGCCTGACCGGTGCGATTGGCGCGGGCCTTGGCCGGAGCGAGGTTCAGCGCGATCAGCAGGCGGTCGTTGATCTCCGCCCTGGCCGAGACCGGCAGGCGCAGGCGGTCGCCCGCCTTCTCCGCGACCACGCCATAGCGGGTCAGGGCGGTCAGCACCGCGTCCGGATGGGCGGGGCGGGCCATCAGCACCGGACCAAAGCCGGGCTCTATGGTCATCTCGCGCGACAGGGCCTTGGTCAGCCGTTCCCGCTCGCGGCGCACGGCGGCGAGGCGTTCCTTCGTCTCGATCAGACGGGACGGATCCAGCGCCTGCAGCGCCAGCCGCACCGACACTTCCGGCAACGCGTAGGGCTCCAGCACCGAGGCCAGCCGCGCCAGGGCCTCCGGCTGTCCCAGCGCCGCGCCGACGCGGGCGCCGGCGAGGCCATAGGCCATCGACAGGCTGCGCAGGACGATCAGATTGGGCTGGTCCGAAATGGCTTCGGCGGCGAAGGCGGCGTCGGCGTATTCGGCCATGCCCTCGTCCACGACCAGCAGGGCCGGGGCGACCCGCGCGGCCATCTCGGCCACGGCCTCGGGCGAGCCGAGGGCGCGCAGGATGACGGCGCCGGTGGCGCCGGTTCCGGGACGATAGAGGGCGGCCAGGGCGCGATAAGGCTCGGCGTCCGGCGCCTCGACGGTCAGGCCGTCCCGTGCGGCGAGGCGGAAGACCAGCTCCAGCCCATGGGTCAGGCCGCGCACCGGCAGCACCTGATCGGCGGGCAGGCCATAGACCTCGCCCATGCGGGCGGCGAGGGCGGAGGGGCGGGCGGGGTAGCGATCCAGTCCTTCGCCGCCGGCGACCAGCGGCGCGAAGGGCGCGGGCAGGTTCTTCATTGGCCCGACCTCAAATCCGCTGCGCGGGCGTGGGCCTCCAGCCCCTCCATCCGGGCCAGTTGGGCCGCCACCGGGGCCAGTCCGGCGGCGCCGGCGGCGGTCACGCACTGGATGGACATCGAAGTCATGAAGCTGGCGGTGGTGATGCCGCCCATGGTGCGCGCGGCGCCGTCGGTGGGCAGGACGTGGCTGGGCCCGGCGGCGTAGTCGCCGAGGGTCTCTGCGGCGTAGGGACCGACGAAGACGGCGCCCGCGGCGGTGATCCGGTCCACCCAGGCATCGGCGTCCAGCGTCTGAATGGCCAGGTGCTCGGGGCCGTACAGGTTGGAGACCTCACAGGCCTCGGCCAGAGTCTTCACCCGGATGACGCGTCCGTTGGCCAGGGCGGCGCGGGCGATGTCGGCGCGCGGCAGGGTCTCCAGCTGCTTCTCGACCTCCTCCAGCACGGCGTCGATCAGGCCCTTGCTCTCTGACACCAGCAGCACCTGGGCGTCGGCGTCGTGTTCGGCCTGGCTCAGCAGGTCGGCGGCGGCGGCCACGGCGTCGGCGTCCCGGTCGGCGATGACCAGAAGCTCCGACGGTCCGGCCGGCATGTCCACGGCGGGGCCGCCGGGCAGGGCGGAGGCTTGCTTCTTGGCCTCGGCGACCCAGGCGTTGCCGGGGCCGAACAGCTTGTCGACCGGCGCGATCTCGCCGTCATCAAAGGTCGCGCCGAACGTCAGGGCGGCGATGGCCTGCGCCCCGCCAATCAGCCACAGGTCGTCCAGACCGGCTTCAGCGGCGGCGACGATCATGGCCGGGTGGGGCTGGCCGTCCTTCGACGGCGGGGTGACGGCCACGCGCCGTTCGACCCCTGCCACGCCCGCCGGAATGGCCAGCATCAGCAGGGACGAGAACAGGGGCGCGGTCCCGCCCGGCACATAGAGGCCCGCCGAGCCCAGCGGCCGCCACGCGATCCGCGAGCGCACGCCCGGGCGCGTCTCGACCCAGTCGCCGGTCTCCGGGCGGGTCGCCTGATGGAAGATGCGGACGTTTTCGGCGGCGATCTTCAGGGCGCGGGTGGCGGCGGGCGGCAGGGCGGCGCGGGCGTCGGCCACGACCTGATCGGTGACGGCGATGCGGCGCGGCGCGGCGCCGTCCAGCTTCAGGCTCCAGTCGGTGACGGCGGCGCCGCCCCGTTCGCGCACGTCGTCGAAGATGCCGCGCACGCCGTCGGTGACCTGCGCGTCATGGCGGCGGGCCGGGCGGGCCAGGGCCTCGCGGCGTCCGGCGGCGTCAAGGGAAGACCAGTCGATGAGGCGCATCACATCATCTTCTCGATGGGGAGGACCAGAATGGCCGAGGCGCCGACGCCCTTCAGCTTCTCCAGCGTCTCCCAGAAGACGGCTTCCTGACAGACGGCGTGGACGGCCACGGCGTCGTCACGGCCCGACAGGGGCATGACCGTCGGCGCGCCCGCGCCCGGCAGGATGGCGGTGATCTGGTCCAGCGCCGCCCGGGGCGCGTTCAGCATGACGTATTTGGCGCCCTGCGAGGCTACGACGCCGCTCATCCGCTCAATGATGCTGTCCAGCAGTTCGGCCAGCTGGGGCTCCGGCGCGACGGGCGAGCGGATCAGCACCGCCTGCGACTCCAACACCGTGTCGCGCGCCGACAGGCCGTTGGCCTCGATGGTCGCGCCGGTGGAGACCAGATCGCAGATGGCATGAGCCAGCTTCAGCCGGGGGGCGACCTCTACGGCGCCGCGCATGGTGACGATGTCAGCGCTGACGCCCTGCGTCTCGAGCCAGCGGCGCAGCACGCGCGGATAGGAGGTGGCGATCCGCTTGCCGTCCAGCGAGGCCGGTCCGGCATAGTCCAGCGTCGGCGGCACGGCGATCTTCAGCGTGCAGCGCCCGAAGCCCAGCGGCATGACCACCTGGGCCACCGGCCCGCCGTTGCGGCCTTCCTCCAGCACGTTCTCGCCCACGATGCCCAGATCGCAGACCCCGTCGGCGACGAAGGTCGGAATGTCGTCGTCGCGCACCCGCAGCAGGTCGATGGGATAGTTCTCGACCCGATAGAGCAGGTCGTTGTTGCCCTTCACCACGCGCAGGCCCGCGTCCCGCACCAGGTCGAGGCTGCGTTCGGACAGGCGGCCGGATTTCTGGACGGCGATGCGAAGCCGGCCCTCAACGGTACTCATGATCTCAACTCAGGCTTTCAGTCTGTCCAGCACCAGGCGGTAGCCCTGATGCGGCATTTCTTTAAGGAACCGGGCGACCCGCACGACGGTGGTCGGGCTGGCCTGCGCCTCGGCGGCGATCTCGCGATACGACTTCCCCCCGGCGTCCAGCAGGCGGGCCACCTCCCAGCGCTCGGCGAAGGCGCGTAGTTCGGCGGGCGTGCACAGGTCGGCCAGAAAGGCGTCGACCTCGTCCCGCGACTTGAGGGTCAGCAGGGCGTCATACAGCGCGTTGCGGGCGGGGGGGATCGTCATGGCGCGTTCCATTATGCTGTAACGGTGGAACGTGCAAGTTCATTCTGTCGCAGGGCGGAAAGACACCGTGATTTGCCAAGACAGCCCGCCGTCCTTGATAGATAGCGGTAACGTCCGCCCGAATCCCGGCGCGGACAGCGTGGCCGCCCGCGGTCTCGTCCAAAAGAAACTCCCCGGGGGATACCAATGCGCCTTACCGTTTCCGTTCTCGCGCTGACGCTCGCCATGGCGGCCCAGCCCGCCTTCGCCCAGGACAATCTGCCGCCGGTGCCCGAGGCCGCTCGCGCCAATCCAGCGAACTGGCCGCACGCCTCGTCGCCCGACGCGATGAGCGACGCCCGCACCGAGGCCTTCGTCGCCGAGCTGCTGTCGCGCCTGACGGTCGAGGAAAAGGTGGGCCAGACGATCCAGGCCGACATCGCCTCGATCAAGCCGGAAGACCTGCTGACCTATCCGCTGGGCTCGATCCTGGCGGGCGGCAACTCCTCGCCGGGCGGGGATGAGCGGGCCTCGCCGCAGGCGTGGGTGGATCTGGCCCGCGCCTTCCGCGCCGCCGCCGCCGCCCGTCCGGGCGCCCGCGTGCCGCTGATCTACGGCATTGACGCCGTGCACGGTCACAACAACGTCGTCGGCGCCACCATCTTCCCGCACAACATCGGCCTGGGCGCCGCGCGCAACCCCGACCTGATCCGCCGCATCGGCGAGGCGACCGCCCTGGAAGTCGCCGTGACCGGCGCCGACTGGACCTTCGGCCCGACCCTGGCCGTGCCGCGCGACGACCGCTGGGGCCGCGCCTACGAAGGCTACGCCGAGGACCCGGAAGTCCAGCGCAGCTATGCCGGTCCGATGACCCTGGGCCTGCAGGGCGAGCTGTCGCCCGACCATCCGCTGCTTCCGGGCCACATCGCCGGTTCGGCCAAGCACTTCCTCGCTGACGGCGGCACCAACAACGGCAAGGACCAGGGCGACTTCATCGGCACCGAGCAGGAGCTGGTGGACATCCATCTGGGCGGCTACGTCCAGGCGATCGACGCGGGCGTCCTGTCGGTGATGGCCAGCTTCTCCAGCTGGAACGGCTTCAAGCACTCGGGCAACCCGACCATCCTGCGCGACGTCCTGCACGGCCCGCTGGGCTTCGACGGCTTCGTGGTCTCCGACTGGAACGCCCACGGCCAGCTGCCGGGCTGCTCGAACGAAAGCTGCGCCTCGGCTTTCAACGCCGGCATCGATATGTTCATGGCTCCGGACAGCTGGAAGCCGCTATACGAGAACACCCTGGCCCAGGTCCGCTCGGGCGAGATCAGCATGGCCCGTCTGGACGAGGCCGTGACCCGCATCCTGCGCGCCAAGGTCAAGGCCGGTCTGTTCGCCTCGCCCTATGAGGTCGAGGGCCGCTTCGAACACCTCGGTTCGCCCGCCCACCGCGCCCTGGCCCGCGAGGCCGTGCGCGAGTCGCTGGTGCTGCTGAAGAACGAAGGCTCGGTGCTGCCGATCCGTTCGGGCGCCCGCGTGCTGGTGGCCGGAACCGCCGCCGACGACATCGGTCAGGCCTCGGGCGGCTGGACCCTGACCTGGCAGGGCACCGGTAACACCAATGCCGACTTCCCGAACGGCCAGTCGATCTGGAGCGGCATCAACGAAGCCGTCAGCGAAGGCGGCGGCACGGCGACCCTGAGCGCCGACGGCTCCTTCAGCCAGAAGCCGGACGTGGTCATCGTCGTCTTCGGCGAGACGCCCTACGCCGAGTTCCAGGGCGATGTGGACACCCTCGACTTCGTGCCGACTGAGCCGCTGGAGACCCTGCGTCGCCTGAAGGCGGCGGGCATTCCGACCGTGGCCGTCTTCCTGTCGGGCCGTCCGATGTGGGTGAACCCGGAATTGAACCAGTCGGACGCCTTCGTCGCCGCCTGGCTGCCGGGCACCGAGGGCGCGGGCATCGCCGACGTCCTGATCGGCCAGCGTGACGGCAAGCCGCGCCACGACTTCCGCGGCGCCCTGTCCTTCTCGTGGCCCAAGGACGCCACGGGCGCGCCGTTGAACCGTGGCCAGGCGGGCTATGATCCGCTGTTCGCCTACGGCTACGGCCTGACCTACGCCCGCAACGCCTCGGTCCCGACCCTGTCGGAGAACTCGGGCGTCAGCGGCGAGACCTCGGTGGTCGATCGCTACTTCGTCGGCGGCCAGTTCGTTTCGCCCTGGGCCCTGCTGCTGAACGACGCCGGCGGTCAGGCCAAGCCGACCCTGGGTCTGGGCGGCGTCAGCCCTCGCGGCGCCATCGAGGCCGCCGTGGTCGACGACCGCGCCCAGGAAAGCGCCCGTCAGTTCCGCTGGAACGGCTCGGGCCATGGCGACGCCCAGATCTGGGGCAGCGCGGTGGACCTGACCCGTCAGTCCAATGGCGAGATGGCGCTGAGCTTCCGCTACCGCGTCGATGCGCGTCCGTCCTCGACGGTCTCGCTGAACCTGCAGGGCGGCGACGTGAACCTGACCTCGCTGTTCAACACCGCCCCGGTCGGCGAGTGGCAGTCGGTGAAGATCCGCCTGTCCTGCTTCGGCGAGGCGGGCGCCAATCTGGCCGGCGTCGAGACGCCGTTCCAGCTGGGCACCTCGGGGACCTTTACCGTCTCGGTGTCGGAGATCCGCCTGGCCTCCAACGAGAACGATACGGTCTGCCCGGCCCAATAAGGGCCTGAGAGAGCGGCGCCCGGATCACCGGGCGTCGTTCATCTCCCTGAGACGATCCCGGACCAGCCGTCCGGATTCGGTCAGTTGATCCCGGGTCCAGTGGCCATGCGCCGGGGCGCCCGGACGCAGGGCGGCCGAGGTTTCGTCCTTGTCGTTCAGCGACCAGTTGGCGTGGCTGATGCCGTGCTCTTCCATGAAGGCCCACCACAGGCGGGTCTCGGCCTCATCGACCGGCCCGTCGCCGCTGGCCTCGGTGGTTCCCCATTCCGTGACGAACAGGGCCGCGCCCCGCTGCATCGCCAGCAGGGCCTTGTCGCGCAGCTCCTGCCGGTGCGTGCCCGCGTAGAAATGCAGGGTGTAGGCGACGTTGCTGAACGGCAGCGGATCGGCGGCGGCGACCTCGACATCCTGCGACCAACTGGGGGTGCCCGCGACGATCAGATTGTCCGGGTCGTGCGCGCGGATGCTGGGAATGACCGCCAGATGATAGGGCTTCACCACCCCGGCCCAGTCATGCCGGGGCAGGGGCTCATTGTAGGTCTCGTAGATCACGTTCGGCCGGTCGCCGTACTTCTCGGCGATGTGGGCGAAGAAGCGGCGGGCCGCTTCCGGCTCGGGGTCGTGAGCGTGCCAGTCGACGATGACATAGATGCCCTGGGCGATGGCGGCCTCGATCACCGCCTCGGCCCTGGCCGTCTCCCGCTCCGGATGCTCCAGATAGCCGCCCTCGGGCACGGCGATGGCCGCGCGCACCACGGTCACCTTCCAGTCGTCCACCAGCCAGTCGATGGCCTCGGCGTTGTAGAACTGCGGCTTCCACTGGCTCCAGAACAGGGACATGCCGCGCAGGGTCACCGGCTGCCCGTGCTGGTCGACCACCCGCCCGTTCTCGACCCTCAACTGGCCGTGCCGTTCGACCGGCGTCTCGGCCGCGGCAGCGCTCGCTGTGAAGACAGATAGGGCCGCGACGGCCGTCAGCAGGGTTTTGATCATGGTGGTTCCTCCCGTTCTCAGGGATAGGGCTGCGGCGGTCGGGCGGGAAGGTGACAATGCGCCCGCCTCGAACACCAAGCGTTACGGAACGCCGCTCTCGCCTTGACAGTCGGGGGGCGTCCGGTCGGATAGGGGCGACAAAGGCGGCGCCGGATTCCGGTCAAGACCGCTTCACCGGGAGACAATCAAGATGAAGCACTGGCTCACCACCACGGCGATGCTCGTTGCCCTGGGCGCCGCCGCGCCCGCCCTGGCCGAGGGGCGCGAATGCGTGTCTTCGCCGTCCGAAGCCCTGACCTTCTGCGTCAACGTCGGCCCGACGGGCGCCACCTATGACGTGACCCGCGCCGGACGTCCGGTGATCACCGCCTCGCAGCTGGGGCTGGTGATGCAGGGCAAGTCGGACGCGCCGGCGACCCGCGTCGCCGCTGTCGCCCGCGACAGCCATGACGCGACCTGGGAGCAGCCGTGGGGCGAGCAGCGGCTGATCCGCGACCACCACAATGAACTGCGTCTGTCGCTGGCCGGGGAGGGCGGCGCCGTCCCCTACGATCTGGTCGTGCGCGTCTTCGATGACGGCTTCGGCTTCCGTTACGACGTGAAGGGGCTGGCGGCCGATGAGCCGGTGGCGATCACCGACGAGCGGACCCAGTTCAACTTCGCCGGTCGCTGGGACGCCTGGTGGTATCCGGCCCGCGGCGTCGAGCGCGATGAATACCTGTATCACCGCGCCCCGCTGAACGACGTGACCCTGGCCGAGACGCCCTTCACGCTGGAGGGCGACGGTCTGGTGCTGTCGGTGCACGAGGCGGCGCTGACCGGCTACGCCAGCATGAACCTGCGCCACGTCGGCGAGAACAGCTTCAAGGCCGATCTGATGCCGTGGTCGGACGGGGTGCTGGTGCGTCGCACCGGCCCGTTCCAGACGCCCTGGCGCACGGTTCTGGTCGGCGAGACTCCGGCGCAACTGGCGGACTCGCGCATCGAGCTGAACCTCAACGAGCCCAACAAGCTGGGTGACGTCAGCTGGTTCGAGCCGGGCAAATACGTCGGCGTCTGGTGGGAGATGCACCTGAACCGCTCGACCTGGGGCAGCGGGGCGACCCACGGCGCCAACAATGCGAACGTCCGCAAGTACATCGACTTCGCCGCCGAGCATGGCTTCAACGGCGTGCTGGTCGAGGGCTGGAACCTCGGCTGGGACGGCGACTGGGTCGCCAACGGCGACAAGTTCAACTTCACCCAAAGCTATCCCGACTTCGACCTTCCGGCCTTGGCCGCCTATGCCCAGTCGCGCGGCACCAACATCATCGGCCACCACGAGACCGGCGGCGCCGTCGAGAACTACGAGGCCCAGATGGAGGCCGGCTACGCCCTGTACGAGAGCGTCGGCGTTCATGTGATCAAGACCGGCTATGTGAAGCCCAGCGGCAATATCGTGCGCGGGACCAACCCGGACGGCACGCCGCAGCACGAGTGGTTCGCGGGTCAGTACCGTGTGGATCACGAGGTCCGCGCCGCCCTGGCCGCGGCCGAGCACGACATCGCCCTGAACGCCCACGAACCGGTCAAGGACACGGGCCTGCGTCGCACCTATCCGAACATGATCAGCCGCGAGGGCGCGCGCGGGCAGGAGTTCAACGCCTGGGGCCGTCCGACCAATCCGCCGGAGCATGTCACCATCCTGCCGTTCACGCGGATGCTGGCCGGGCCGATGGACTACACCCCCGGCATCTTCGACCTGACCTTCGGCAAGACCGATGTGAACGAGCGAGTGCAGTCGACGCTGGCGACCCAGTTGGCGCTCTATGTCGTGCTGTACAGCCCGGTGCAGATGGCCGCGGACCTGCCCGAGAACTATGCGCGTCACCCCGACGCCTTCCAGTTCATCCTCGACGTCCCGACGGACTGGGAGCAGTCGCGGACCCTGAACTCGGTGATCGGCGACTACACCGTCGTGGCGCGCCAGCCGCGCGGCGGACAGGACTGGTTCCTGGGCGCGGTCACCGACGAGCAGGCGCGCGAGGTGACGGTCAGCCTCGATTTCCTGACGCCCGGGAAACGCTATGAGGCCCAGATCTACCGCGACGGCGAGGGGGCCAGCTACCTGACCAATCCCTATGCCTTCGAGACCGCGAAGCAGACGGTGACGGCGGGCGAAAGCCTGACGCTCCGCATGGGCGCGGGCGGCGGTCAGGCGATCCGCTTCAGGGCGCTGGACTAGGAGACGGCGAGGGCCGCGGGGCGAACCTCCCCGCGGCCTTCACCCGCGTCCCAGCGTCCGTCCGATGGCGGCCCGGATGGCGCGCACCGTCGGGCCGTCCAGCAGGCCCTGGATGCCGCGCGCGGGCGGCGGCATGTGGTCGGCGACAGGGCCGTTCTTCTCGAAGACATAGTGGTCGAACATCGTCCGCCACGCCTCGCGATGGGCCGGGGGCAGGTCGCGCACCGCGACCATCGCATGCATCAGCGCGTCCAGCGGCCGTCCACGCGCGGGGTCGGATGGGGTCCACCAGTAGTTGACCAGCATGTTCAGCCGCTCGGTCGAGCGGACGTGGTGCCACCACATGTACGGGATGTAGAGGGCGTCCCCCGGCTCCAGCTCCACCGCCAGCGCATGCTTCATCGCCTCGGCGAACCGGGGGAAGCGGGTGAGGTCCGGTTGGTCGAGATCGACCAGGCTGATCGCGGCGCCCGCAGGCGTCAGCTCGAATGGTCCCATGTACAGATTGGCCACCTGCTCGGGCGGGAACAGGGTGAAGCGACGCTTGCCCGCCACCACGCAGGCGATGTTCTCGGACGGGTCGTGGTGGGCGGCCACGGTGACGGCGTTGCCGACCCAGACGCGGGGCTCGACCGCGTTGTGCAGCACCGGCATCGGGTTCTCGGCCTCGAACCCCGGCAGGTTCGCCCGCGTCGGAACCGACTGGACCGCCAGCGCCGAGGGCTGGGCCTCGCGGGCATAATCTTGCAGCAGGTCCAGCGCGCCCGACAGCTTCACCTGCCCCTGCCGGAAGTTGAAACCGCTCAGATCGGCGTTGTAGTGGAACAGGCCGTTGATCCCCGGCGGGCCGAACAGGGCGCCCAGTGGCGCACCCCGGTCGAACCGCTTCAGATAGGCGGCCAGTTCGGCGGGATCGGCGCCCGCGCGCACCACGGGCCAGTCCTTCACCAGCCCCCGGAACACCACCGGCCGGCCCGCCGCCAGCACCTCATTCTGGAACCGGGTCGCATCGACGTCGGGGAACTCGGGGACGGGGGCGGGCAGGGGCGGCAGTTCCTCAGTCAACGGGTTCCCTAACGTCAATATTTGTACCGATTCCACTTGCCGCCACTATCAATCAGGGGCTTGCAAATGCCTACTCTCTGAAAAATTCCCGTAGAATCAGTATCTTTCGCTTGTTACACAAAGCGATTGGAATTATTTTGTCCGTGAACCTTACAAAGGGGCAAGTTCGAGAAACTGCGAACGAAGGGGGAAGGACCGGTCCACGCACAGTGGGCCAGAACAGAGCCGCGGATCATCCGCGGTGTTTGGCGCTAGATCGGAGTTGGGTCCGGTTTCACGGTTTCACTGTGACGTAGCGCGAACAGTGCTCCTGTTTTCGCAAGTATTCAGACAACTTGATCCAGCTGGTCCGCGCAGTTCTGCTGCATGAGAAAGCCGGCACGATCACGGAATATCCGTGAAACTTCTCCGCCGGGGTTGGGCCCTGCGGTCAAGGACAATCACGATCAGCCGCCCATTGGCGGCTGGAACCGTCATGGGAGGCGACGGAATGAACATGAGCAACAACACCGCACGGCTGCGCGCCCTGAAGTACGGCGCGTCCGCGCTGGTGCTGAGCGCCATTGTCGCCGCCGTGGCGCCCTCGGCCGCCATGGCCCAGGACGCGGCGCAGCCGCAGGCCCAGGATGAGGACTCGACCGAACTCGGCGAAGTCATCGTCACCGGCCAGCGCCGCGCGCTTCAAACCTCGCAGCAGATCCGCCGTAACGCGGACACCGTGGTCGACTCGATCACCGCGACCGACATCGGGGCCTTTCCGGACAAGTCGGTGGCCGAGGCGCTGCAGCGCGTCCCGGGCGTCACCGTCAACCGCTTCGCCGCCAGCGACGACACCTCGCACTTCGGCGCCGAGCCGTCGGGCGTTCTGGTGCGCGGCCTGCAGCAGGTCCGCTCCGAGTACAACGGCCGCGACACCTTCAGCGCCAACTCGGGCCGCGGCCTGAGCTGGGGTGATATCTCGCCCGAGCTGATGCAGGGCGTCGACACCTACAAGAACCAGACCGCCGAAATGATCGAAGGCGGCATCGCCGGCACGATCAATCTGCGCACCCGCGTGCCCTTCGACTCGTCGGGCCGGCTGATGCAGATGTCGGCGACGGTCAACTACGGCGACCTGTCCAAGAACTACACGCCCGAGGTTTCGGCGATCTTCAGCGACCGCTGGGACACCGACATGGGCGAGTTCGGCTTCCTCGCCAACGTCGCCTACTCGGACGTCAACACCCAGTCCGAGACCATCCAGTACGGTCGCATGGGCGTGTTCCGGAACGTGCCGGAGTACGGCGCCGGCGACCGCTACATCCCGTCCAGCGTGGGCAATCGTCAGACGGACTACGAGCGCAAGCGTAACGGCCTGGCCTTCGCCGGTCAGTGGCGCAGCCCGGACCGGGACCTGATGGTCACCGCCCAGTACAACCGGTCGGACTTCACCAACGAATGGCGGGAACGCGCCATCGTCAGCTACAACGCCGACATGTTCTCCCTGCCGGTGAACTTCGTCTACACCCCCGGCAACCGTTCGCAGTGGAACCCGTCGCCGGGCGTCGGTGGCACGCCTTACGTCTTTGACTCCGAAGGCAACTTCCGTAGCGGCACACTGCTGATCCAGCAGACCGACACCTTCTGGTGGGGGGCCAGCGACGCCGAAGCCGCGGGCATCGCGGTCAACGACCAGGGCGTCAACATGCTGGAGCCCTGCTATTCGTGGCAGGGGACCTGCGCCAATCCGGTTCGTGGCGGCGATCTGAACGCCCTGACCCGCTACAACGAAACCTCGAACCTGACCGAGGACTTCGCGATCAACGTCCGCTGGGACATCTCGGATCGCCTGCGCGCCCAGTTCGACGCCCAGTACATCAACTCGGAAGTCCAGAACTACGACGTCGAGGTCGGCCAGTACACCTTCGCCAACCTGACGCTGGACTACACGGGTGATCGTCCGGTCATGAGCTTCGGCGCTCCGACCAACATCAACCAGTCGGCGGGCGGTCTGACCAACGCCAACAATTACCGCTACAACCACCTGATGGACCATCGCGAGGACAGCGAGGGTGACGAACTGGCCCTGCGCGCCGACGTCGAATACGACATCGGTTCGGGATGGCTGGACTCGCTGCGGGTCGGCGTCCGTTACGCGGATCGCAACCAGCACGTCCGCTACAGCGCCTACAACTGGGGCAACGTCGCGAACAACTGGAACCTGGGCGGCGGTCAGTCGACGTTCTGGAACATCGATCGCCACACCGCCAACGGCGGCTTCGCTGGCTATCCGACGGGCCTGTACGAGACGCGCAACTTCGGCAGCGACTTCTTCGGGAACAGTGGCGACTACGTGTTCTTCAACATGGAGCGCCTGGCCGATCACGCCGCGGATCTGCTGAGCTACGACCGGATCGGCGTCGGTCAGGACCAGTGGCGTCCCATCTGCGAGCGCACCGGCGAGGTCGAGGGCTGCTATCGCCCGAACGAGCTCAACGATGTTCAGGAAGAGACCAAGGCGGCCTACGCCATGCTGCGCTTCGGCGGCAATGACGCCACCATCGGCGGTACGCCCTTCTCGGGCAACATCGGCGTCCGCTACGTCGAGACCAACGTCACCAGCACGGGCTCGCTGTCCTACCCGATCGCCCTGTCGCCCAGCACCATCGCCTGCACGCCGGTCGTGCCGATCCCGGGCGTTCCGTCGACCCCGGGCAGCGTCGGCTGCTACCTGTCCGCTGATGAAATCGCCTTCAACTCGGGCGGCGGGGTCCGCAGCACGGCGGAGTCCTCCAGCAGCCACTGGCTGCCGAGCTTCAACATCAAGTTCGACATCCGCGAAGACTGGGTGATGCGCTTCGCCGCGTCGCGCGCCATGTCCCGCCCGGATATCGGCCTGCTGAAGAACTACGTCGAGGTCTCGGCCAGCCTGCCGGGCACCGACCCGACCGACCCGCGCTATGTCTACTCGGGTGGGGCGATCACCGGGGTCAACCCGACTTATACGGCCAACGCCTACAACCCGTATCTGGAGCCGGTCACGGCCGACCAGTTCGACCTGGCCATTGAGCACTACTTCGGCAACGCCGGCTCGTTCACCGTCACCGCCTTCTACAAGACCTTCCAGAACTACATTCAGTACGGCTCGTACAATCTGGATGTGACCAACAACGGGGTGACCCGCACGGTCCAGGTCCGTGGTCCGATGAACGGCGACGGCGCCGAAGTGCGTGGTCTGGAGTTCGCCTACCAGCAGTTCTTCGACTTCCTGCCCGGACCGTGGGCCGGGTTCGGGATGCAGGCCAACTACACCTTCATCGAGAACCAGGGCGTCAAGAACACCAACCTGAAGGTCGCTTCGGGCGGCGCGGGCAGCGAGACGGCCCAGCCGGGCAGCTCGGGCACCGTGCTGCAGGTGGATCGTCTGGAGGGCCTGTCGGACCACCAGTACAACATCGTCGGCATGTACGAGCGGGGGCCGTGGGCTCTGCGTCTGGCCTATAACTGGCGTTCGGAATACCTCGTGACCGCCGTGGACTGCTGCGTCTACCTGCCGATCTGGCAGGAGTCGGCGGGCTTCCTCGATGGCTCGGTCCGCTACGTCGTGACCGACAACCTCGAGCTCAGCCTGCAGGCCAGCAACCTGCTGTCCACCGAGACCCGCCTGTTCCAGCAGATCAACGACTCGTCGCAAGGCGGGACGCTGACCCCCAACGCCTGGCTCAAGTCCGACCGTCGGGTCGTCATGGGCCTGCGCTACCGGTTCTGATCGGAAGCACGGTACAAGCAACGCGTCGTCCCTCCGGGGGCGGCGCGTTTCGCGTTTCTGGACGGGGAATCCGCGCGTGAACAAACCGCTTGAGATCGTTATCGTGGGCGGCGGCACCGCCGGCTGGATGAGCGCCGCCGGCCTGGTGGGCGTGTTGAAGCCTGATCAGGTGAAGGTGCGGCTGGTCGAGTCCGACGACATCGGCACGGTCGGGGTCGGCGAGGCCACCCTGCCGCAGATGCGCGAGTTCAACGACCGCATCGGCATCGTCGAGTCCGACATGATGCGGAAGACGAACGCCACCTTCAAACTGGGCATCGAGTTCCGGGACTGGGGCTTCAAGGGCTCGTCCTACGTCCACCCCTTTGGCGCCCATGGGCGTCCGCTGGGCGGGGTCGGCTTCCATCACCAGTGGACCCGCGCGCGCCTGGCCGGGCGGGCGGCGGACATCGGCGACTATTCCTACGCCATCACCGCCAGCCGGCGGAACCGCTTCGACTTCCCGGCGACGGACAAGACGGCGGTCAACTCGACCTACGACTATGCGTACCATTTCGACGCCGGTCTCTATGCCCGCTACCTGCGTGGCTGGTGCGAGGCGCGGGGGCTGACGCGGACCGAGGGCAAGGTCATGGAGGTCCGTCTGGACCCGACCTCGGGCGACGTCGCCGCCATCGTGCTGGAGTCCGGCGAGGTCATCACCGGCGACCTGTTCATCGACTGCTCGGGCTTCCGCGGCCTGATCATCGGCGGGGCGCTGAACGGGCCGTTCGAGGACTGGACCCGCTGGCTGCCCTGCGACCGGGCCCTGGCCGTGCCGACCGAGCGGTCGGAGGACTTCACCCCTTACACCCGCTCCACCGCCTTGGAGGCGGGTTGGCAGTGGCGCATCCCGCTGCAACACCGCACCGGCAACGGTTACGTCTATTCCAGCAGCTTCATCAGCGACGACGAGGCCATCACCCGCCTGATGGGCAATCTGGACGGCGCGCCGCTGATGGATCCCAAGCCGATCCGCTTCAAATCGGGTCGTCGCACCGCCTCCTGGACCAGGAACTGCATCGCCGTGGGGCTGGCGTCCGGCTTCCTGGAGCCGCTGGAGTCGACCAGCATCTACCTCACCCAGGTCGCCGTCCTGACCCTGCTGGACCTGCTGCCGCGCCGCCCGATCGATCCGGTGCTGGCCGAGGAGTTCAACCGGGTGGTCGACAATGAGTACGACCGGGTCCGCGACTTCCTGATCCTCCACTACAAGGCGAACAACCGCACGGATTCCGAGCTGTGGCGGCACTGTCGCGAGATGGAGGTCCCCGACACCCTGCGCGAGAAAATGGCCCTGTTCGGCCATCGCGGGCACATCGCCCAGTACAAGGACGGCCTGTTCTCGCCGCCCAGCTGGCTGAGCGTCTTCGTGGGGCAGGGGGTGTTGCCGACCGGCTATCACCCCATGGCCGACAGCCTGCCGCTGCCCGCCGTGCTGGAAGAGATGGAGGCCCTCCGGACCCGCATCTCTGACCGGGTCGACGCCATGCCCAGCCACGCCGACTTCGTGCGCGACTACTGCGCGGGCGAGGCGCCGCTGAAGGCCATGGGAGCGGGCGCATGAGCCCCCCCATGAGACCTCGCGTCGAACAGGTTCTGGTCGTTGGTCGCGACGCCGCCGTCTGGCTGTCGGCCCTGGCCCTGCACAAGGCGCTGGCCCGCACCGGGGTGAAGGTGCGGGTGGTCGAGATGCCGTCCCTGCTGACCCCCGCCGACGTCTATTCCGCCGTGCCCTCTCTGGGCGCGCTGCATAGCCTGCTGGGGCTGGAGGAGGCGGCGGTGCTGGAGGCCACGCGCGGCCTGCCGGTGCTGGGCCAGCGCTTCGCCAACTGGTCGAAGTCCAAGGCGCCCTTCGTCCACGGCTATGACACCCACCGGATCACCCTGAACGACATCGACTTCCTGCAGTTCTGGGTGAAGGCCCGGGGCGAGGGGATGAAGGTCGAGCTGGACGATTTCTCGCTGGCCGTCGCCGCCGCGAAGCAGGGGAAGTCGGCCGTTTCCCGCGACGGTGACCGGGCCGAGCTGCCGCTGTCATCGGGCTACCATCTGGACGCCCGCGCTTATGTCGACCTGCTGCGCCGGACCGCGCTTCAGGCCGGGATCGAGGGCCGGGGCGCCGATGTGGGCTCGGTCCAGCGCGACGGTGATCGCATCGTCTCGGTGACGCTGACCGACGGGATGACGGTGCAGGCCGACCTGTTCATCGACGCCTCCGGTCCCGCCGCCGTCCTCGCCTCGGGCGCGCCGGACGCCCCGTTCGAAAGCTGGCGGCAGTGGTTCAGCGCCGACCGCATCCTCGTGGCCGAGGCGCCGCGCCTGAAGCCTCTGCCCGCCTTCAGCCAGATCGCGGCCTTCCCGGCGGGCTGGGTCGGCCTCTATCCGCTGAAGGACCGCACCGCCCTGGTCGCCGTCTATGACTCGCGGACGATGTCGGATCAGGCGGTGCTGGACGCCCTGCCGGTGCTGACCGGCCTGCCCCTGACCGGAGAGGCGGCGGTCGAGGACTTCCATCCCGGCGCCCGTCCGCCTTGGACCGGCAACTGCATCGCCATCGGCCCGGCGGCGGTGTCGCTGGAGCCGCTCGACGCCATCCAGCTGCACCTGATCCACACCGGCCTGTCAAACCTGATCGCCCTGTTCCCCGCCGAGGCGGAGGCCCTGCCCGAGGCCGAGGCCTACAACCGCGCCATGGCCTCGCATCTGGCCAACATTCGCGACTTCCTGATCACCCACTACGCCCTGAACAAGCGCTTCGATGAGCCGGTCTGGGATCGCGCGCGGGACATGATGCTGCCCGAGAAGCTGCAGGCCCGCTTGCGCGTCTTCGCCGCTCGGGGCCGCGTGCCCCTGTATGACGACGAGTCCTTCCAGCAGCAGAACTGGGCCCAGATCCTGATCGGCCACGGCCTGATCCCGGCCAGCTACGACCCCATGGTCGATACGGTTCCGGTCGAGGAACAGATGGGCAAGGTGCGCGGTCTGCTGTCCCGCATCGCCGAGGAGGTGCAGCTCATGCCCGTCCTCGACACCGAGTTCGGGGCCGGCTGATGGAGCGTCCGGATCGCGTCCGCGACATCGTCATCGTCGGCGGCGGGACCGCCGGCTGGATGACCGCCGCCGCCTTCTCCAAGGTGGCCGGGACCCAGAGCCTGAACATCACCCTGATCGAGTCCGACGAGATCGGCATCGTCGGCGTGGGCGAGGCGACCATCCCGCCCATCCTGCTGTTCAACAAACTGCTGGGCATCGACGAGAACGAGTTCATCCGCGAGACCCAGGCGACCTTCAAACTGGGCATCCAGTTCGTCGACTGGGGCAGGCTGGGCCACACCTACATGCACCCCTTCGGCCTGTTCGGCGCCGATATGAACGGGGTCAATTTCAGCCACTACTGGCTGCGGTCGGTGGCCGAGGGCGGCGACCCGGACAATCACCACTTCGTCGCCGAGGCCGAGGCCATGCGGCTGAACCGCTTCGCCCGCACTCCGCCTGGCGGCGCGGACGGCATGCCGCGCATCAACTACGCCTTCCAGTTCGACGCCAGCCTCTACGCCGCCTGGCTGCGAAAATACGCCGAGAAGCGCGGCGTGGTCCGGCGCGAGGGCAAGATCATTTCCGCCAATCGCGATGGCGAAACTGGCCTGATCCGCTCGGTCACCCTGTCGGACGGGCGCGAGGTCGCGGGCGACTTCTTCATCGACTGCTCCGGCTTCCGCGGCCTGCTGATCGAGCAGGAGATGCAGGCGGGTTATGATGACTGGACGCAGTGGCTGCCCGCCAACCGCGCGGTGGCCGTGCCCTGCGAGCGGGTCGAGAACCCCGTCCCCTACACCCGCTCGACCGCCCACGAGAGCGGCTGGCAGTGGCGCATCCCGCTGCAGCACCGCACCGGTAATGGCTATGTCTTCAGCGACGCCTTCATCAGCGAGGATCAGGCGACCGCCGACCTGTTGAGCCGCCTCGACGGCGCGCCCCAGGCCGAGCCGCGCGTACTGCGCTTCGTCACCGGCCGTCGGCGCAAGGGTTGGATCGGCAACGTCGCCGCCATCGGCTTGTCGAGCGGCTTCCTCGAGCCGCTGGAGTCGACCAGCATCCACCTGATCCAGACCGCCATCTCCAAGCTGCTGGCCCTGTTCCCGCACGCGCGCCGGGACGACGCCATGGCCGACCAGTTCAATCGCGAGATGGATCAGCAGTACGAGGGCGTCCGCGACTTCATCATCGCCCACTACAAGGTCAGCACCCGCGACGACACGCCGTTCTGGCGGCACTGTCGCGACATGCCGGTGCCGGACTCGCTGGCCGCCAAGCTGGAGCTGTTCCGCGCCCGGGGCGAGGTCATGGTCGAGAACCACGAGCTGTTTCGCGAGACCAACTGGTTCCCCATCCTCTACGGTCAGGGCCTGATGCCCGAGGGTTATCACCCGCTGGCCGATGTCCTGTCCGACGATGACCTGCGGCTGCGGCTGTCGCAGATCCGCGCGGCCATCAAGGCGCGGGTGGACGGCCTGCCGTCGCACGACGCCTATCTGCGCCAGTGCGTGGCGGCGGCGACCAACCGGTTTGGAACGCTGGGCGCGAGGCCCTAGATAGGGGCCATGGCGAAACGCCCCGCGACTCCCAAGAAGACCCTCTCCGCCGCCAACCTGTCCGTCCTCGGCGCCGACCGTCTGGCCGGCCTCTTGATGGAGGTCGCGGGCGGCGACGCCCTGTGGAAGCGGCGGCTGCGCATGGAGCTGGCGGGCGAGGTCGGGGCGCCCGATCTGGCGCTCGAACTTGACAAGCGGCTGACCGCGCTCGGCGACAGCCGCGTGCGGGTGTCGTGGCGCAAGCGGCCCGAACTGGTGCGCGACCTGCAGAGCCTGCGCCGGATGATCGTCGACCGCCTGTCCGAACTGGACGCCCGCCTGGCCTTCGACCGGATGGTGACGTGGTTCGACCTCTATCCGGGCCTGTCGGCGCGGGTGAAGGACCCCAAGGGCGAACTGGGTCTGCTGTTCGACAGCGCGACCGGCGAACTGGCGGCCCTGGCCTCGGCGCTGGGGCCGGAGGGCGCCGTGCCCATCCTCTCCGACGCCCTGGCCACCCGCCTGTCCGAATGGGCCTCATGGATCGGACGCGGCGTCGATGACCTCAGCCCCGCCGTGGCCTCGGCCCTGCTGACCGATCTGACGAAGGGCAAGCCGCGTCCGACCGGGCGGCTGGCGCTGGTGGTGCGCAAGCTGGCCGAGCGCAGCGGCGATCTGGACGCCTGGATCAGCGCCATCCCAGACGACGACCGCACCCGGCCCGAGGTCGGCGCGGTCATGGCCGTGCGTCTCGCCGCCGCGGGTCGGGCGGAGGAGGCGAGGGCGGCGCTGGAGGCGTCCCGCCCGACCGCTCCGCCGCCGTCGCGCTGGGGCCGCAAGGCCGAGCCCGCCCCGCCGCCGCCCGAGCGCTGGCTGGAGGCCGAGATCGCCGTGCTGGACGCCGAGGGCTATGCGGCCGAGGCGGACGACGCCCGCTGGGCCCTGTTCGAACGCACCCTGTCGGCCGACGCCCTGCGCGCCATCGTCGCCCGCCTGCCGGACTTCGAGGACGTGCCCGCGCTGGATCGCGCCTTCGCCCATGCCGCCGGCTACTTCGACCCGGTGAAGGGGTTGGCCTTCCTGATGAACTGGCCCGCCCTGCGCGAGGCGGCGGAGATGATCGAGGCCCGCGGCGGCGAACTGCGCGGCGGGCATGAGGACACCGCCCTGTGGGCCGCGCGCCTGTCCGCACGCTATCCGGCGGCGGCCCTGATCCTGTTGCGCGTCCGGGCGCGGACGCTGGTCCGACTGGGCTCGGGCATGAGCGATGAGGTCGAGGGCCTCATCCACGAGGCCGAGAGCCTGGCGGCCGACGCCGGCGACGACGGCCATGCCGCCTTCGTCGCCGGTCTGCGCGCCGATGTCGGCACGGGCAAGCTGCTGCGCCGCTAGCAGCCGGTCGCGGCTGGCGGCATCGGCGGCGAGGCCAGTCCGGTGTTCCAGTTCCAGCCGATGGTCCCGGTCGCCCGGCGACGGCACATGGTCTGCTCATGCAGTTCGAACATGCCGGGGAACAGGGCGGTCGCGGGCTGGGGCGCGTCGCGGAACACCAGCCAATTCCGGCCTTCGCCATAGGCGGCCCAGTCCGGCGCATTCGTCGCGCGCGGCTGACCGTCCTTGGCGAAACTGGTCCAGTAGCCGACCATGGCGTCCGACAGGCGACGCTCCGCCGCAGTGTCCGGGACCTTGGGCCAGCGCGGCGGGGTGCGGTCCAGCCGCCCGAACATGTAGGGCAGTTCGCTGGCGTGGAAGCCGTGCAGCCCGGCCTCATCCGTCGCCGGATAGCCGTGGTCGAACAGATACAGATAGGACGCCTGACCCGCCGCCGTCTGCGATCTGGCCAGCCGTTCCGAGGTCCAGCCGTAAAGCGCGTCGCGGCTGGTCGCGAGGATGCTCTCGCCCATGTCCGACGACGGATAGAGGCGCAGGAAGGCCTCGGCCATGTCGCCGTACCGTTCGCGGATCACCCGCTCGTAGTCGGCGGCGCTGCCCGGAACCGGCGGTGCAAGCATGCGCAGCGAGCGAATCTCGCCGCTGTTGAACCCGGCCAGCACCGGGACCCGCGCCTGCCGCCCCTGATCGAACACATCGACGATCTGGCCGGGCAGGACCTTGCCGTCGACCGCGCCGAAGGTGGCGAAGCCGCTGATGGCGGCCCGGTCGGTCAGCTGTTGCGGGTCCATCCCGCGCAGCACCCGCAGGCTGGGCGCCTGCAACGTCCGCGACAGGGCCGCGCCCGCGTCCTCCGCCGACGGCGCGCCCAGCCGGGCCGCTTTCAGCTCGGGCGTGGAGATCATATAGGCGCTCTGGGCGATGGCCCGGTCGAACAGGCCTCGCGCCAGCGGCGTGGACATCAGATAGAGGACGCTCAGCCCGCCCGCGGACTCGCCCGCGATGGTGACGTTGTCCGGATCGCCGCCGAAGGCCGCGGCGTTGCGCTTGACCCACTCCAGCGCCGCCACCTGGTCCATCAGGCCATAGTTCCCCGAGATGCCCGCCGGGCTTTCCGCGCTCAGGTCCGGATGGGCCAGCCAGCCCAGCACGCCGAGGCGGTAGTTGATCGAGACGACCACCACGCCTTCGCGCGCCAGCCGGGCGCCGTCGTACAGGCTCTCCTTGCTGGAGCCGGTGACCAGCGCCCCGCCGTGGATCCAGACCAGCACCGGCGCGCGGCCCGTCGTGGACGGCGTCCAGACGTTCAGGGTCAGGCAGTCCTCGCTGGTCCGACCCAGATCGGCCGAATAGATCGACTGCACATAGGGCGTCGGCTGGATGCAGGCGGCGCCGTATTCGGTGGCGTCGCGCACCCCCTGCCAGCCCGCCGCCGGGGCGGGCGGACGCCAGCGCATCTCGCCCACCGGCGGGGCCGCATAGGGAATGCCCTTGAAGCTGAGGATGTCGCCGTCGGCGACGCCCCGCACGGAGCCTGCGGGCGCGCTGACCACGGGCGGGGTCTGGGCGTGGGCCGTGGCGCAGGCCGTCAGCGCAAGGGCGCTGGCCGCGATGGAGAGCAGGCGTTTCATCAGGCGGCCCCTTCCGCGCGCGACGTGTCACGGCCCAGCCGGCGCGCCAGCACAAGGAACAGCACGATCGCCACCAGATAGACGGGGGCCAGGGTGTAGAGCGCCGTCCGCAGCGAGCCGAAGTGGTCGCTGGCGAAGCCGACGTAGGTCGGCCCGACCGCCATGCCGATGAAGTTCATCACCAGCAGCAGCAGGGCGCCGGACAGGACCCGCTTGTTGGGGGCGACCTCGGCCTGCACCAGCGCCACCGAGGACGACAGGTAGAAGTAGTTCATCAGCGTCGGCCCGAGCAGGATGACCAGCGCCAGCGGCCAGCTCGGCGCCCACAGGAAGAGCAGATAGAAGGGCAGGGCGACCATCAGCGAGATGGCGGGCAGCAGGGCGTAGGCGGTCTTTGACCGGCGGGTGAACCGGTCGATCAGGAAGCCGGACGCCAGAATGCCGCCGCCCATGCCGAACAGGACGATCAGGGCGAACCAGATCGACAGCTCCTGCGGCGTCATCCCCAGTTCCCGCTGCAGATACAGCGGCGTGAAGTTGCCGAAGCCGTAGGTGATGATCTGGGTTACGCCGCTGCCGAGCGCCGCCAGCATCAGGGTCGGGTTGCGCAGGAACTCGCCCACGGTGGCCCAGAACGGCGCCTTGGCGACCGGGGCGACAGCCGTCGCCGGATCCAGCCCGCCGCGCTTCGGCTCCTTGACCAGAAGGGGCGTGGCGATGGCGACCAGCACGCCGATGACGCCGATGGCGATGAAGGCTTCGCGCCAGCCGAACTCCGCGGCGATCCGGGCGCCGAACAGGACGCCCAGCGCCATGCCCAGCGGCGGTCCGAGGTTGTACAGGCCCAGCGCCAGCCCGCGTCGGCGCGGCGGGAAATAGTCGGTGATGATGGCGTAGGACGGCGGCACGCCCCCGGCCTCGCCAAAGCCGACGGTCATCCGGGCGACGGCCAGTTGCGGGAAGGTCTTGGCCAGGCCGCAGGCGATGGTCGCCGCGCTCCAGATGCCGCAGGCGATGGAGACGACCCAGACCCGGTTCGTCCGGTCCGCCAGCCAGCCCACGGGGATGGCGATGAAGCAGTAGAAGAATGCGAAATACAGCCCGCCCAGCAGGCCCAACTGACCATCGGTCACGCCCAGCGCGTCCTGGATCGGCTTGGCCAGGATCGACAGCAACTGCCGGTCGAGGAAGTTCAGCACATAGATGAACCACAGCATGCCCAGCGCCACCCAGGCGTTGCGGCCGACCGAGGGGCGGGCGGCGGGCGGACCTCCGGATTCAATCGGTGTGGCGCTCATGGTTCGTTTCCTCGATGCGGGTCTTGCGCCCGTCTGTTCTTGGGTGGCCGCCGGTCAGGCGGAGGTCATTCGTTTCGCTTGCGGCGCGCCTCGGCCCGGTCCCGGCACACGCCGATGAAGCCGTGGGCCATGAAGGCGGCCATTCGTTCCTTGATCGCTTCGAAGTCGTCGGAGCGGCACTTCCCGCCCGACAGGTGATCGATCCGTCCCGTGCGGGCCAGGCTCAGGGTCAGGGCGCCGGTGACGAAGTGATAGCCCCAGAAGATGTCTTCCTCGGCGGCCTCGGGCATGGCCCGCTTCAGCAGGTCGATCAGGCGCAGCACGACCGGGTCATACAGCCGGTCCATCACCTCGGCGCCCCAGGCGGGGGTGTTGTTGATCTGGGCGCTCAGGGCGCCGAAATGTCGCCAGCCGTCGCCGCCGGTCGAATAGGTGTCCAGATCGGTGTCGAGGAAGGCGCGCAGGGCGCCCTCGACCGTGGGCTTGCCGCCGGTCGCCTTCTCATAAGCGTCCAGAGCCTCCATCCGGCGTCCGCTGGTCACCGGCGCGCGCCGCGCCATGACCTTGTCGAACACCTCCTGCTTGTCGGTGAAGTAGTAGTGGACCAGCGACTTGTGGACCCCGACCTTGTCGGCGATGTCCTTGATCGTGACCCCGTAGAAGCCGTGCTGGGAGAACAGCTCCTCGGCGGCGTCGAGCAGTTGCTCCAGACTTTCGGCGCGCTGTTCGGCCTTGCGACGCGGCTTGCGGGGCGGGGTGGTCATGGCCTGAACCTCAGGGCGGTCCGGCGCGCCACGGTGCAGGGACGCCGACTCGATGGAGACGGCGGTCATCCTATGCGCCTCCATAGGTGGCGCGAAGCTCGGCCTTGTTGATCTTGCCGGTCGCCGCCAGGGGCATGGCCTCGACCCGCACGATCCGCTCGGGGATCCACCAGTCCGCCACCTGGCCCTTTAGCGTAGCCTTCAGGACGGCGTCCTCGATCTGCTGCCCACGCGCGGGCTCGATCACCATCAGGGGACGCTCGCCCCATTTCGGATCGGCCCGACCGATCACCGCCACCAGTCCGACCGCGGGCAGGGCGCCGACGATCTCCTCGATCTCGACCGGATTGATCCATTCGCCGCCCGACTTGATCAGGTCCTTGGATCGGCCCGCCAGCAGCAGATTGCCCGCCTCGTCCAGCACCGCCAGATCGCCGGTGTCGAACCAGCCTCCGGCGTCGGTCGCGTCTTCCGGGGCGCCGAAATAGCGCCGAACCACGCTCTGGCCCTTCACCTTCAGATGGCCGACCGTGTTGCGCTGGTCGGGCAGGGGGGCGCCGTTCGCGTCGGTCAGCAGCAGGTCCAGCCCCATCGGCGGACGACCCGAGCCGCGCGCAGCCCCCGGCTGGTCGGTGCGCGGCGAGATGGCGCCCAGCGGCGACAGCTCGGTCATGCCCCAGCTGGTCTGCACCGTCGCGCCGAAGCGGCGCTCCATCCGTTGCAGCAGACTGTCCGGGCAGCTGGAGCCGCCGATGATGATCCGCTCCAGACTGTGGGTCTCGGTCCCCGTCGCATCCAGGTGATCCAGCAGGCCCAGCCAGACGGTCGGCACGCCGACGCCCACGGTCACCTGATGCCGGTCGATCAGTCGGGCCAGACTGGCCCCGTCGGTGATCCGGCCCGGCAGGATCAGATCGGCGCCTACCGCCGGCGCCGCGAACGGCAGGCCCCAGGCGTTGGCGTGGAACATGGGCACGGCCACCAGCACGGCGTCCTTGGCCGTCAGGGCCATGGCGTCCGCCTGCAGCGCTCGGATGGTGTGCAGATAGTTGGAGCGGTGGGTGTAGGTTACGCCCTTGGGCGCGCCCGTCGTGCCCGAGGTGAAGCACAGGCCCGCCTCGGCCCGCTCATCGAAACGGCCCCATTCAACCTGGTGTCCGCGCGCCGTCAGCAGGCCTTCCAGATGACTGACGTCGGCGCGTCCCGCCTCCGGCGTCTCGCCGTCCAGCAGGATCAGATGTTCAAGGCAGGGGCATTCGGCCAGCAGGGTCTCGGCCATGTCGCGCAGTCCGGCGCCGACGGCCAGAACGCGGTCTCCCGCCTGGGTGATCATGGCGCTGAGATGCGCCACCGTCAGGCGGGGGTTCAGGGTGTGGCAGACCAGCCCGACGCCCATGGCGCCGTACCAGACCTCGACGTGATGGCGGGTGTTCCAAGCGAGGGTCGCGATGCGGTCGCCGGGGCTCAGTCCCAGATCCAACAGGGCGCCGGACAGCCGGTTGGCGCGTCCGCGCAGGGGCGCATAGCCGACGGCGTCGTCGTCCTGGCCCGCGACGCCCGCGGTGATCACCCGGGCCTCGCCGTGCCATTTCGCGCCGTGATCCAGAAAGCGATCAACGGTCAGCGCGTAGTCCTGCATGAGGCCGGGAAGGGAGCCGATCATCCTTGGGCGAAAGTCCAGACGGTTACAGAAGCCGGCGGACCGGCGAAGACGTCCGGGACGGCGACGCGGAGGTCGCCGTCCCGGGGCAGGCTCAGAAGCTCCGGGTCACGTTGACGCCGAACTGGCGGGGGGCGCCCGCGTAGCGCAGGCCCGAGTTGACCGCGGCGATGTAGGTCTGGTCCGTCGCGTTCAGGGCGTAACCCGAGACCGTCCAGTTGTCGGTCTTGTAGCTGAGCAGCAGGTTCACGAGGTTGCGGGCTTCCAGCCGGTCGCCCAGCGCCTCGTTGTTGAAGATGCTGGTCCAGGCCTCGCCGATGTGGGCGTAGTCCGCCCGCGGCGACAGGATCGCGCCGTTCGGCAGGTGGAAGTCGTACTGGACGCCGATGTTGAACGTCAGCTCCGGGGCGTAGCCCTGGGTGTGGCCGTCCAGATTGATGCAGTTGGCCGTGGCCGGGCCGGTGTTGGCGTTGCAGGTCCCGGTGCGGGTCAGGCGCGGATCGGCGGCGTAGAATTGCCCCAGCTCCGAGTGCGAGACGGCGGCGCCGACATCCACGGTCCAGTCGTTCATCTTCATCTGGGCCGAGGCCTCGAGGCCCATCAGCACGGTCTCGTCCTGCACATTGACGATGGAGCTGAACAGCGGCACCGCCGGATCGCCGACCACGACCTGGAAGCCTTCATAGGTCATGTAATAGGCGCCGAGCTGGGTGCGCAGGCGACCGCCGAACATGGTCGACTTCCAGCCCAGCTCGTAGTCGACCACGTCTTCCGGACCGAACGAGCTGGCCGGGACATAGAAGTTCGGGGCGTTCAGCCCGCCCATCTTGAAGCCGGTCGCGACGAAGCCGTAGACGAAATTGTTGTCGTCGATCTTGTAGTTGAGGCTGATCTTGCCGGTGGTCTTCTCGGCGGTGACCTCGTCGCTCTGGACCAGTTGCAGGCCCAGGGCCGGATAGGTCGTGTAGACGTTCTCGTTGCGCGAGGTGCTCTCCGACCAGCGCGCGCCCAGCTGGATCTGCAGACGATCCGAGATGTCGTAGCTGATCTGGCCGAACACCGCCTTGGTGTCCTTCGGCGTCTCGCCGAAGATGTAATAGTCGAACCCGCCTTCCGGGAAGCCGACGTGATAGGCGCCGCGCGGGAAGGTCGTGACCGGGAAGGTGACGTTGTCCTGCTGCCAGAAGGCGCCCAGCAGCCAGGTCAGGCGCTGGTTGTCCGGCGAGACCAGGTTGATCTCCTGCGACCAGACGTCTTCCTCGACCCGGTCATAGAAGGTGTTGTTCAGCGCGCTGGTGCCGTCCAGATCGGTCGAGAACTCGCTGATCCCGTCCTGATAGCCGGTGATCGAGCGCAGGGTGATGCCGTTGTCGAAGACGTAGCTGACGTTCAGCGAAACCCGCGCCGTCTCGTCCACGCCCGAGTGCGGGCCGTTGGCGGTGATCTCGAACGGATCGTTGGTCGCACGCGCCGGGTCGGCCGGATAGCCGCCGAAGTCCAGCTTGTTGTAGTCGCCCTTCAGCAACACCCGCAGGGCCGGGGTGGGGGTCCACAGGACGCTGGCGCGCAGGCTGCCGGTCTCGATGTCGCCGGGGTTGCCGCGATAGTTGCCGGTGATGTTGTGGAAGCTCGACCGCTCTTCGGCGTTGAAGGCGAAGCGCGCGGCCAGGGTGTCGCTCAGCGGCACGTTCACCGCGCCCTGGAACTTCTTGTTATCGTAGTTCCCGAACTGCCCCATCAGGTAGCCGTTCACGCCCGAGAAGTCGGGGTTGCGCGAGGTGATGAAGACCGCGCCGCCGGTAGCGTTGGTGCCCGCGAAGGTGCCCTGCGGGCCGCGCAGCAGTTCGATGCTGCCGATGTCGTAATAGGGCTCGGCCTGGAAGTAGCCGGGGAAGACCGGCACGCCGTCGCGGTAGGTCGTCACGCCCACGCCGATGGCGGTGGTCGGCTCGGACTTGCCGATGCCGCGCACGTTGAAGAAGTTGCCCTGGCCGAAGTTCTGAACCGTCGTGGATGGGGCGACGAACTGCAGCTGCTCCAGCGAGAAGACGCCGCGGTCATCCAGGCTCTCGCCCGCCAGCACGGTGGCGGCGACGGCGGTCTCCTGCAGGTTGGTCGTGCGCCGCTCGGCGGTCACGACGACCTCGCCCAGCGACGTGGCCTCTTCCTGCGTGTCGGTCTGTTGCGCCGTCGCGTCCTGAGCCTGGGCGGCTCCGGCCCACAGCAGGACGGCGGCGGATGTGGTCAGCCAGAGCTTGCGCCCCATGGTCTTCCTCCCTCGGTGTTTCCTCGAACGCTCTGACGGCGTCATGGCGATCACCGTCTCATCGATTCCGGAAGTCGTCAATCCTCACTCGTCGGCTAGTGAACATTGACCTTTCGCCTAACATCAGCAGAGTGCGCCCGTCCGGAACGGGCAGGGCGGCGATGTCCGCGACAGGGATGAGGAATCAGAATGACCATCGATCTGACCGGCCGCGTGGCCATCGTGACGGGCGCCGGCGGCGGTCTGGGCCGCAGTCATGCCCTGGCTCTGGCGCGTCATGGCGCGACGGTGGTGGTCAATGATCTTCAGCCCGCGGCCTGTGAAGCGGTGACCGCCGAGATCATCGCCGCGGGTGGTCAGGCCGTGCCCTGGACTTGCAGCGTGACGGATCGTCCGGGCGTCTTCGCCATGGTCGAAGACGTCATCGCCCAGCTCGGCGGCCTCGATATCCTGGTCAACAACGCGGGCATCCTGCGCGACCGCACCTTCGCCAAGATGGATCTGGACGACTTCGAGCTGGTGCTGGACGTGCACCTGATGGGCTCGGTCAACCTGACCAAGGCCGCCTGGGCCCATATGCGCGACAAGGGCTATGGCCGGGTGATCTTCACCACCTCGTCCTCGGGCCTGTACGGAAATTTCGGCCAGGCAAACTACGGCGCGGCCAAGATGGCGCTGGTCGGTCTCATGCAGACCCTGGCGCTCGAGGGCCAGAAGTCCGGCATCCACGTCAACTGCCTCGCCCCCAGCGCCGCCACGCAGATGACCGAGGGCCTCTATTCCGACGACGACCTGAAGGGGCTGTCCACCGATCTGGTCAGTCCGGGCGTAGTCGCGCTCGCCGCCGACAGCGCGCCGACGCGGACCATCCTGCTGGCCGGGGCAGGGGCCTTCGAACAGGCCCACATCACCATGACCCAGGGCATCTATCTGGGCGACGCCCCCGACGCCGCCCAGCGGATTCAGGCCCAGTGGCCGCGCATCGCCGACCGCACGGGCGAAACCGTTCCGGCCTCCGGCGCGGCCCAGTACACCCACGAGGTCGCCCATCCGGACAGGGCGCTGACCCCCGCCTGAGTCTCGTCTTCGCAGCGAGAAGGTTAACGCAACTCGATATCATTTTGAGATTCTTGGTCTATCAGCGTCACGACATTCTTACTGTAGAGCTTGCGCCGGTGCGGATGCGAGTAGGCGCCGCGCGAGTTTGATCCGCCGTGTTTGGCGGGTCGGCGGAGCTAAAGAACGTCGCGTATGCTGAAGTCGGCCATCGGCCGTGTGCTGGCCCATGCTCATGGGGTGACCGCGAAGACAGGAGCCGCTGGACGCCTGGTCGCGCGACAGCCTGCGCCTCGACTTCGGCGCCGACTGGTCGATCAACGACCGGATGGAGCTGGGGGTGGGCTACCGCAGCGCCTTCGATGACGCGGGCTCCAGCCACGGCGGCGAAATCCGCATGAAGATCGGCTGGTAAGCCAGGCCGGGAGCCGCTTCGGCGGTCCCTCATCCCGGCCCTTTTTCATTTCAGCGTGGCAGGGGAGGCGGCCTGCCGCCGCGCCCGGTCCATCGCGTCCTGGAGGGTGGTGGTCCAGATCTCGGCGCGGTGGGCGACCAGCCAATCCAGCAGTTCGGCGTGGGCCTCGGCCGAGACCGGCAGATGCTCGCCGCCCACGCCGTGGAACAGCAGCACCGCCATCCCGCCGCCGTCGATCGTCTGCCGGACCCAGGCGATCATCTCGGCCCCGGTCACGTCGGCGTCGAAGGCCTTGGCCGGCACATGCATCGGGTCCATGGCCGAGACGTCGGCGGCCAGATCGGCGGGCTCGGCCGACACTCCGCGCACATAGGTGACCAGCCCGGCGGCTCTCAGCGCCTCCAGATAGTCGACCCCGCCCGCCGTGCTCTGGCCGCAGGGCGTGGCCATGCCGTGCCGGTCGCGCCCGTCCATGGCGGTCAGCAACACATTGGCCTGCTCGATCTCGCGCAGCATCTCTCCGACCGTATAGGCCTCGGTGGTGTAGCGGGAATCGGCGGGGAAGGTGGCGGCGGCGCAGGCATGGAACAGGGTGTGGTTGGCCAGCTCATGCCCGTCGTCCGCCACCGCCCGCCAGCGCGGCACATCGGCGGGCTTCAGGTTGGACAGGAAGAAGGTGGCCTTCAGCCCCCGCGCATCCAGCGCCGGAATGGCCGTGGCCAGCTGCGACGGCATGGCGTCGTCATAGGTCAGGACCACCGCCCCGCGCGCGCCGCCGGGCCAGTCCTGCGCCATCGCCGGCGTGGCGAGGCAGGCGACGGCCAGCGCCGTCAGGCTGATCAGGGACCGCGTCATCCAGAGACTCCGTTCCGGCCCGGCCGCGACTGTCCGCGCGGGGCCTCATCTCCTCTATCCGCGCGGCTATGCCTCGAACAGGCCCTCGCCGATCATCCCGCCCTTCTCGGCCGCAGGCGGCACGAAATAGTAGCCGCCGCCGATATTGGCCGCCCCGCCGTCCTTATAGAGCCGGTCCTGCCCCGCGCCCTTGGTCGGGAAGTCGGGATTGGTCTGCCACATCAGCACCGGCCACTCGTAGTGGCTGACCAGATCGCGGGTGAAGCTCAGGTGGTGGACGCCCCGGACCTCCTGCCCATCGGCGCAGACACCGTCGTCGAAGAAATAGGGCCGCCGCAGGAAGCGCCGGCTCTCGTCCTCCAACCCCAGCAGGTCGCGGTGGGCGCCGCGCATGGGGTTCATCTTCTGGGCGTGGGACTCCGGCGCGGGCGTGGTGATCCGCACCCCCTCCTTGTCGACCCCGAACACCTGCTGCTGCTCCGTCCCCGACAGGGCGAAGAAGCCCGCCAGCCGTCGCCGGATCTTGCGATAGGCCAGATACGCCCCGCCGACGCACCAGTCCGGCTCCGGATCGTTCGGGCCGATGAAGACCGCCGCCTCCATCGGCGAGCCGGGCGTCCCGCCTTTCGGATTGGTCAGCCCGTCCTCAAAGCCGGACGGCTCGCGGCTGTCGGGCCGGGCATAGCCCCGCTCGACGCCCCGGACCTTCAGGTGCGGGACCGCCCCGTAGAGCAGCCGCCCCAGGATGTACTCGTTGACGTAGTAGTCGTCGCTGGCGATCAGCACGACCAGATCGGTGGCCGTATCGACCGGGCGGAACTCCGGCACGTCGCCCTCGATCCGCGGCATCACCTTCAGCGAGGCGGGCCGCCGTCCCGACAGATCGAACCGGTCGTCGCCATCGACGGTGGTGAACAGCGTGGCGCCGAAACCGACCGTCACCGTCACCCGCTTGCTGACCACCGGCCCGTCATAGGGGCGGACATCCTTGGTCGGCGGGCGCTTGGCCATCTGGTGCAGAGCAAAGCCGTTCAGGGTCTTCAGCGTGGCCTTCAGCTCATCGCGGGTCACGCAGGTCACATCGGCGGTGACGACATGCAGGTGCCGCTGACGCTCGATCTGGCCGGCGTAGCTCTTGGCGTATTTGTCCGGATCGACCTCGGGCGTGGTCGGCGGCGCCGGGGGCCAGGCGGGATCGACGATGCCCGGCTGATGGCGCTGGCCGGGAATCGGCTCGGGGCGGGGAAGGACGACGTCAGACATACAGCGGCCTCCGCATGTGTTGGGCCTGATGGTCCGGGAACAGGGCGACGAAGAACTCGGTCCAGCCGCCCATCCGCACCCGCACCAGATTGTATCGCTCGGGGTCCTTGCGCGCCTTGGAGAAGGTCTCGGGATCGCAGACCGTGAAGGTGCAGATCGACCCGCCCTCGCCATTGGCGAACCGGCGCAGCATGGCCCGCAGCCGGTCGGGGTCGAAGTCCTCGGGGATGTTGTAGTCGACCGGCGCCCCGTCCCCCAGCTGGGCCATCACCGCGTGGCGATAGCTGGCCAGACTGTCCTCCAGCTTGCCGGCATTGACCTGGCTGGCGAAAGGCTCGCCCGGCTCGGGCAGGACGATGCGATAGTCCGGCGCGGGCGAGCAGTCCGAGGCGATCGGGCTGTTGGCCGGACGCCCGTCCGCCGAGGCCCCGCTGGCCCCGCCAAGGCCGACATATTGCTCGAACGTCCCCGTGCCCGGCGCCAGGTTCAGCCGGAACGGCTGGGCCGGATGGTCATAGGCCGCCGACAGCCGCCGGATGCGCTCCTCGTTCACCGGCGTCCCGGCCACCTCGCGCACGCAGGCGGTGAAGGTCTCCAGCAGCCACCAGGCCTGATGGTCCACCGCCGCCTGGCCGGTGCCGAACTTGGCCTGATCGACGCACAGGGCGTGGATAGCCTTGATCCGCTCCGGCGCTACGCTGGGACCGAAGGCCGGGACCTGCCGCCCGCCACGATCCAGCAGCCGCTCGCCCCAGTTGGTGGCCAGACAGGTGGTCAGCTCCTGCAGGCTGAAGGCCTTCTGTTCGAACACCAGCGTCTCGATGACGTGCAGCGAGTTGGCGGCGTTGCTGACCCCGACCAGCAGGGGTGAGAAGATGTGATACCGCGCCCCGCCCTGGGTGATGTCGCGACCGGTCTCCAGACAGCCCCGGATCAGGGCCGACAGCAGGGGCGACGGCGCGATGTCGTGTTTGTTGCCGTACAGCCGGATCAGGTTGTTCAGATAGCGGTGGCAGTCCAGCCGCATGTGCTCGACCAGGATGGCGCGGAACGCCTCCATATCGGGAATGTCCGCCGCCGCCGGACTACGCCAGGAGTCCTTGGTGCCGCGCAGATTGATCGGCCCCGCCCCGCCCAGCATGGCCCCGCGATTCATCGCCTTTTCAATGAGGTTGAGCGCGAAGACGAATCCGAAGCTGAACTCGCTCTGCCCCGCCACCATGGTCTCGTAACAGCCGTCGCAGGCGTAGTCGCGCGCGTCCGCCAGCGGGATCTCCGGCCCGCTCGCGCTCGCCAGCGCGGGCACGATGACGTCGTCGTTCAGCAGCACCGGATGGGCCCCGCCGCTCAGCAGGGCGCGCGCCGCCAGATCCAGCACATCCTCCGGCGTCTGGCTGTGCACCCGCAGGTCCAGCGTCGGGCTGTTCAGCGGCAGCCGCCGCGCCGCCTCCAGACACAGGCGGGTCACCGCATTGCAGGCATCGGTCGGCGTCCCCGCATCGTCCGGCAGCATGCCGCCGATGGTCACCTGCTGCATCCACTGGTTCAGCAGCGCGCCCTGGTCATAGTTGGACGTCCCCTCGAACCCGGTCAGCACGCCGTCGAAGGCGGTGAAGCGGTTCTCGGCGTGGCGGTTGTCCAGGATCACCCGCTCGTCCAGCTTGATCCAGAAGCAGTCGATCAGCTCCTGCGCCCCTTCCGGCGTCAGCCGCCCGGCCTCGATGTCCGCCGCGTGCAGCGGGGCCAGAAGCTGGTCCAGCCGCCCGATCGGCACGATCTCCACCGTCCAGTGCAGGGCGCAGTGCACGATCAGTATGGCCTGCAGCGCCTGATGGAAGGTCTCGGCCGGCTTGCGCGGCGCGACTTCCAGCGCGGCGGCCACGGCCTCCAGATTGGCGCGCCCCGGATCGCCGGAGGGCAGCGTCGCCGCCATCGCCCGCGCCTTGGCGGCATAGCTGTCCGCATAGTCCATCACCGCCTGCAGGCAGATCGAGACCGAGCGGTAGAAGTCGTGCGGGTCCGAGCCCGGCGGGCTGCTCGCCGTCCCGGCGTCGGCCTCGGCCTTCATCGCCTCCAGACCCCGGTTCAGCACCACGCCATGGTCAGGCACGATATGGCCCATCGGCGACAGCTCGTTCAGGCAGCGCAGCGCCCCGGCCAGTTCCTCTTCCTCGGTCAGGTAGCGAACGAACTCCTTGCCCTGTCCGACCGCGAACGGCGGCAGCACCCCGACCAGCAGCTCATCGGGCGACACCCGGAAACTGTCCGCCGTCGAGGCGATCTCCGGCTGCTGGATCAGTTCCAGCATGCGCGCCACCGCCAGTCCCTTGCGAATGGCGATGGGCTGGGCGGCCAGATCGGCGCGCTGGGCCTCCGTCAGGTCGCTGCGCCCCCGGAACAGGTGCCCGACCTGTCCCTCCGTCAGCCAGGCCGACCGGCCTTTCCACCGCTCGAAGGTCCGTAGCAGCAGGCGACAGATGCGCGGGGAAGGGACGTCCGGATGGTGGGGATCCAGAAGCTGCTTGGCCTGCAGGTCGCGCCAGTAGTCGACATCGCTGTGGTGCATGGCTCAGACCTCCAGAACCTGGGCCAGCAGGATCTCGTTCTCGTCCGGGTCCAGAAGCGAGGCCAGCCAGACCGCCTCGTACTTCACGATCTCGCCCCTGAACCGGGCGCCCCGCGCCGTCATCTCGGCCACCACCTGATCCAGCGGGCGGCTGGCGGCGATCTCGATATTGATGGCCCCGCGCTGACCGGCGCTCGCCGTCTCCGGCGGTCGGGCGCGGTGCAGGCCGACGACCAGCCCGCGTCCGGCGTCGATCTCGGCCCATTCGGTCCCGACCCGCGTCTTTAGCGGCAGGCCGACCACCTCGGTCCAGAAGGCCACCGCCCGGTCGATATCGGTCACATAGACCGAGGCGTTGCCGCCGCTCAGCCCCGCGTCAATCGCCTTGGGCCCGCCCGCCGCGTCGCCCAGCAGCGACGTCCCCGGCTGCGCCGTCACCGGATGATCCATTGGGAAGATCTCCAGCTTCACATATTCCTCGTGGTTGGTGTTGATCACGAAGAACCGCTTGTCCGGATGGTCGGCCTTGCAGTCGCGCATGGCCGAAATGGCCAGCACCACATTGTTCGGGTCGTCGTCGGACATGCCGAACCGGTGCGGCAGGTCGGCGCCATAGGTGTCTAGGGCCTTGGCCACTGCATGCTTGATCGCCCGCTTCTTGATCGCGGCGGTAGTGAAGCTGCGGTCCTCGGCCCCCAGCATCGTCCGCACCCCCTCGTTCGAGACGGTGTAGATGCCGATCACCACTGGAACCTGGGGCAGCAGCCCGACCTCGACCAGCACCCGGAACCCGGCCTCAATGGTCTCCGGCTCATGCCCGCGCGCCGTCACCACGGCGATGGGGCGGCCCTTGTCGCAGGCGTGGACCAGCAGGGGGAAGGCCGGACCGCGCCAATCGTCGCCCCCCGCCGCCAGCGCACGGCGCAGGTCGGTGATGAAGGTCTGCTGCGCCGCCGGGACGGTCGGATCGTCGCGGAAGTCGCGGAAGGTGCGATCCCCGATGCTCCAGCTCTGCCACGGCGCCTCGCGCCCGAGCTTGTTCTGGATGGCGGCGAATTCGCCCGAGCTGACGACCTTCTCGGCCTGCGTCTCGGCGTTCCAGAGATAGATCGACGTCGGCAGGAACAGCAGATTGTCGTCGACATCGAAGAAGTAAAAGCTGCGGCTTGCGTCACTCATGCGGTGTCCCCCCGGGCACATCTTGAAGGCGAGCGTTCGGGGAACTGACATCACTTCCGCGATGTGCACAACTATCTCTGGTTAAATTTCCAACGCTTGGGCCTTAATGGTTGTGGACGGAAAGAACGCCGTTATGGTTTCGGGCGGCGGGGGCCTCTGATCGACAGTCGATGCGGCGTCTCCCGAAAGCCGGAGACCGTCCCATGCGCTTCAAGTCCAATCCTGTCGGCGGCTATCAGGTCTTCGCCGTCAGCGGCATCGACACCGTCTCCTTCGGCATCACGGTCGATCCGGCCAGCGGCAAAGGGCTGCTCGGCTTCGCCATCGAGCGCGAGGACCATCAGGAAAACCAGCGCTACTTCATGTACGGCTTCAAGGTCTTCCAGGAGGTCCACCCCAACCCCGGGCCGGACACCCGGGTCCTGACCTTCGACCAGCCGATGCAGGGGCTGGTCTGGGACGACTTCACCGCCAAGCCGGGCCGCCGCTACACCTACACCTTCCACCCGCTGAAGGGCGCGCCCAAGGCGCTGGACCGCTCCACCCCGCCGGTCTCCATCACCCTCGAGACCGAGCCGATGGAGGGCGAGATCCACGATGTCTACTTCAACCGCGGCGTGGCCAGCAGTCAGGCCTATGTCCGCAAGTTCGGCAATCAGAAGCCCGACGACATGACCGATCCGGCGCTGCGGACCGAGGCCCTCCAGTGGCTCAGCCGCCGGCTGGACGAGAAGCTGCTGGAGTTCATCGATCAGGCCGCCTCCGGCGATAGCGTGCTGTGCGCCTTCTACGAGTTCCGCTATCCGCCTGTCGCCGAGCGGCTGAAGGCCGCCGTGGATCGCGGCGTCACGGTCCGGCTGGTCCTCGACGGCAAGGACAACGGCGCCCCCGCCAAGCCCGGCGTCCCCGCCCGCGCCCCCTTCCCGAGGGACGAGAACCGCAAGGTCGTGGCCGAGGTCGGCTTCCCCGCCGGCACGGTCATCTGGCGCGAGAAGAACGCCGACGCCATCGCCCACAACAAATTCATGGTCTGGCTCAAGGCCGGTCAGCCCGAGGCCGTCTGGACCGGCTCGACCAACCTCTCCATGGGCGGCATCCACGGCCAGACCAACGTCGGCCACTGGGTCCGCGACCGCCCCACCGCCGCGGCCTTCAAGGTCTATTGGGAGGTGCTGGCCCGCGACCTCGGCAAGACCGGCTCCGGAACCCGTCCGGAAGAGGCGGCTCGCATGAAGGAACTGCGCGACGCGGTCGAGGCCATCGCCGACGCGCCCACCGACTGGACCAGGATCCAGACCGGCATCACCCCGGTGTTCAGCCCGCGTGCGGGCTCGGCGGTGCTCGATATGTACGCGACCCTGCTGGACTCGGCGAAGGGGCAGGGCTGCGTCACCCTGGCCTTCGGCATCAGCGATGTCTTCAAGTCACGCCTGCTCGACAACACTCCCGCCGGGCCGCTGCAGTTCATGCTGCTCGAGAAGGAAGACAGGCCGAACCCCAGGTCCACCAAGCCCTTCAAACCCCTGGGCGCGCGCCAGAATGTCTACGCCGCCTGGGGCAGCTTCCTCTCGACTCCGGTCTACCAGTGGGCGCGCGAGACCAACGCCAAGAAGCTGCAGCTGAACCAGCACGTGAGCTACATCCACTCCAAATTCATGCTGCACGACCCGCTCGGCGCCGATCCCATCGTGGTCACCGGCTCGGCCAATTTCTCCGCCGCCTCGACCACCAACAACGACGAGAACATGATCATCGTGCGCGGTGATCGACGCACGGCGGACATCTACTTCACCGAGTTCAACCGGCTGTTCTTCCACTATTATTTCCGCTCAATCGTCGAACGCCTGAACGGTCGCGACAGGGTGGGAACAACCTCCGGCTCGGGCGACCTCTTCCTCTGTCCCGACGACAGCTGGCTCCAGAAATACAAACCCGGCGGCTTCCGCGCCAAGCGGGTGGCCATGTTCGCCGGGATGCACGGGGCGCAGGTGCTTTGAGCGGGCTCACGGTCGTGGGACGAGATCCCGTCCGGGACCATGCTTGATGCTCCACTACCGCTGCGGGTTGCTATCGGAGTGCGTCCACTAGCAAAAGTTGAAATGTCGCGCTATCGAAGCGGGTGATACGTACCGGTGATCTGGACGGTATCGCGCGTTGTTCCTCGGGGGGTGGATCAATGAGTAATCTGGCCGGCAAGGCCTATGGCATGAACGTCGTCACGCCGATGCGACCCGGCCTGACGTGGATCAACACCTTCCTGTTCATGCTCTCGCGCGCGTTGCCAAGCACGCTGAGCGGCCTGCTGGGCCTCGGTTTCATCCATTTCGCGCGCTGGGTGATGATCCGCCGCGATCAGTGGCCCCAGCTGGGCCAGCCGCCCGCCAAGCTGTCAAACGACTACATGCTGTTCTGCAGCAACTTCAACGGCACTTGGGACCAGTATATCGACGCCTTCGCTGACGGTATTCCGGGCGGTCTGGACCTGTTCTGGTATTCGAGCACCAAATACCCAAACTCGATCCCCATCACGCCGTTCAAGAACTACATTCGCGCCAATCAGGTCGATACAAACTATTATTATAACGCGACTCCGGGCAGCGGGCAGCGCGACATCAAGCTCGCGCTGAAGCTGTCGCACGATCTGGCCGCCATCGCCGCCAAGGCGGAGGGGATGAGTGACGCCGAGCTGGCGTCGGCGTTCGAGCGACTGCTGATCGCCAATCAGGGCGGCATGGGCTCGCCCGGCTACGCCCCCATCGCCAGCTGCGACACCGCCAACGCCGACCGCAACCGCGCCGACGCCGAGCTGGGCCTGTGGGGCGAGGACGGGACCGGGCCGATCGAGGCCGAGCGCACCCTCGCGCCGATCACGGAGGAGGTCATCATCGCCTCCAGCGCCAACGAGGACGAGAGCGCGCGGGCGGCTGTCCGCGCCGCGGTCGCCGCCGCCCTGGGCTCTCGGCCGAATACGGACGAACCGCCCAAGGTGGCGGAGCCGCCGCCGGTGGCTCCGGTCGAGAAGGAGGAGAAGGCCGATGGCTAACATCGACGTCAGCACCTACTTCTTCACGGCGGCCGTGCCGGTATGCAACGAGGGCATTGTCGAGCATCGCAGCCTGACGGGCGCCAAGGGCGTCATCAAGAGCTCGCCCATCCACATCGTGCGCGAGATCCTCGAGACGCTGCCCACGGCGCTGCAGTCGCATGCGACAGAGGAGATCGGGCTCAACAGCCCCTTCTCGCGCAATCTGCGCACCCACTTCACCCGCTTCGTCATCCTCGACCAGCCCAACTTCAATGGTCGGGACCACAGCAACGCCCTGCTGAATGTGATCCGGGGGACGGATCTGCTCGCCCCGCGGCCGGTCGATCAGATCTCCTGCCCCTACATCTTCTGGACCATCGACTTCGACCTGCTCGATCCGAGCGGCGCCGGCGAGCCGCGCCATTATTTCGAGGAGCTATGGGGCCAGATGGAGCCCGAACTGCGCTCGATCTTCCAGTACTGCTACGGCTTCGATCAGGTGAGGGATGCGGCCGGTTTCGCGACCTACATCATGCGGTGCCAGATCGAGACGACGATGCCGTTCCACGACTACTGGTACATTCCGCCCAAACTGACCTCGATCTCCCTCTTCGGCCTGGCGCTGATCCCGGGGACCGGCGCGCTGTTGCTGGCGGGCGCGCTGCTCGCCGCGGTTCTGCGCTGGACCGGCTGGCAATGGGCGGCGGGCTTCGCCGACTGGAGCGGCTGGAGCTGGGCGCCCTGGGTCGGGCTGATCGTGCTGATCCTCGGCCTCGTCATCGACTACTACTGGGTGATGGCGAAGGGGCGGACGCCCTATCCCGCCTCGCCTGGCGCGGACCTGCGCAATGTGCTGAAGGGGTTGTATCTGCAGCAGGCCTTCACCCGCTTCGCCATGGCCCAGCAGCGTCGCGATCCGGCCAAATGGGGCGCCGAGTTTCGCAAATTCCTGACCGCCGCCAAACCCGGTGATCTCAACGGGCCGACCCAGCCCGCGGGCGTGATCCGCAGCAAGCTGGGAGACGTGGCATGACCAACGCGACCAACACGGCCCCCGCCGCGACCCTGCTCGACCTCGCCGACATCCAGGGCGGCATCCTGCGCACCTATGGCGACGGCTTCCCCAAGGGGCGCAACTTCTATCTGACCGTCCGTGATGCGCGAAAGGGCCGCGCCTTCGTCGAGGCCCTGCTGCCCAAGATCACCACCGCCGCGCGCTGGAAGGATCCGAACCGCGACGAGCCGCTGCTGCGCACCCGCAATCCGCGGGTCAAGGATATCGTCCGCGCCGAAGGCGAGCCGGACTATCCGGGCCGCGTCCAGTTGATGAAGCCCAAGGTGACGCTGAATATCGGCTTCACCTTCATGGGGCTGCTGGCGCTGGGCGTTCCGACCCGCACGCTGCGGGGCATGCCCGACGATTTCATCGACGGGATGGAGGCGCGCGCGGCCCTGCTGGGCGACGACCCCTTCCTCGCCCAGCGCGACGCGGTGTGGCGGGACTCCAGGGGCGACAAGCGCGTCCACATCCTGCTGACGCTCTACGCCCAGCAGAACCCGGACGGGACCGCCTGTCCCGAACTGGACGCCGAGACCGACGCCATCATCGCGCTCTGCAAGAAGTCCCGGAACGGCGTGGTGCTCCTCGACGGGGTCGGGCCGAAGAACGCCAAATGGCAGGACCTGTCCGCCGTGATGCGCCAGGACGGCGAAAACTGGTGGCCGACAAACAAGGAGCATTTCGGCCTGTCCGACGGCTTCGGCGACCCAGTCTTCTCGGGCCAGTTCTCGGGCGAGGCCGAGCGGGTCCGCGTCGCGGGCGGCGGCAAGCTGGTCTACGATTCCAGGGCCAAGACCTATCACTGGGAGCCGCTGGCGACCGGAGAGTTCCTGCTCGGCTATCCCGACGAGGCGCAGGAAATACCCGGCTCCGCCATGCCGATCGCGTTCAGCCGCAACGGCACCTTCATGGCTTATCGCAAGCTGCATGAGGCGGTCGGGACATTCAACAGCTACATCGACGAGCAGGCCAAACGCTACGCCAGGATGTTCCACGTCCCCCAGCAGGAAGCGGTGGACACGATCAAGGCCAAGATGGTCGGCCGCTGGGAGGATGGCGTGCCGTTGATGGTCGCGCCGACCTATGCCGCCTGGCAGCGCTTCCGCGCCGAGCTCGACAAGGCGCGGGCCGAAAAGAACAAGGCCAAGCTGGCTGAGATCGCGCTGAAGTTCACCAACTTCGCCTACGCCTCCGATCCGGCGGGATCGAAATGCCCGGTCACCTCGCACCTGCGCCGCGCCAATCCGCGCGATGGGCTGGGGCCGACCTTCACCGCCAACGGCATGTCGGGCGACGGCTCGGCGATCATCAACCGCCGCCGCATCCTGCGGCGTGGCCTGCCGTACGGCCAGTATGACGCCAACGCCCCCGCCGACGACGGCGACCACGGCATCATCTTCATGGCGATCTGCACCAACCTGTTCCGCCAGTTCGAGTTCGTGCAGCAGCAGTGGATGCAGTACGGGCTGGACTTCAATGCGGGCAGCGACACCTGCCCGGTGATTGGCAACCATCCTAAGGCGGACGAGCCCAAGATGGTCATCGCGGTCGATCCCGAGGTCGGCAAGCTGCCCTTCATCTGCGACCGCGTTCCGCAACTCGTGGAGCCACGCGGCGGGGACTACTTCTTCCTGCCCAGCATGACCGCGCTGCGGATGATCGGGATGGGCATCATCGACCCGACCTGACCCCACAGGACCCTCCGAAAAAGGCGCGCCCGCTATGCACTGGCTGCTCAACCTGCCGACCGTGATCTGGCGACGGCTGATGCTGATCCTTCAGGGGCTCGGAGCCCTGCTCTGGCTGATCGGCGCCGGCGTCGGCGCCCTGTTCGGCAAGGACGGGACGCTGGGAAGCCGTCTCGGCGCGGCCATCGGCGGCGCGGCGGGGCAACGTCGTGTTTTCGCGCTGCTGCGGCTGTTCCAGCCCAATCTGGTGCTCAAATTCCGGGCGATCGCCTCCTATCCCAACAACGGCGTCACCGCGATCGCCAGCCGCCGCGTCGATGTCATCGACATCCTCAGCCGCGAGGCCGATTTCGGCGTGGTCTACGCCCCGCGCATGGAGGTCATCACCGCCGGTGAGAACTTCTTCCTCGGGATGCAGGACACGCCCCGCTACACGCGCGACACCTCCAACATGCGGCTGGTCGTGCGGCGCGACGATGTGCCGAACATCGTCACCCCTTACGTCTCGACCGCCGCCGCCGAGATCGTCGCCATGGTTCCCGGCGCCATCGATGTGCCGCAGGCCCTGACCCAGCCGGTCGCCGCCGGGCTGCTGGACCACTATTTCGGCACGCCAGGACCGTCCGAGGCGGCGATCGCGGAATGGACCACCCTGCTGTTCTGGTACCTGTTCATCGACCTGCAGGCCGACCCCGATCTCGACGCCCGCGCCAAGGCGGCGGCGGCGAGCTTCCGCGCCTGGATGGACGCCCACATCGCCGAGCGTCGCAAGGCGCCGCACCGGGACGACGTTCTGGGTCGCTGCCTCGCCATGGGCGGCGCCGACATGCCGGGCATGAGCGACCGCGACATCCGCAACAACCTGATCGGCCTGCTGATCGGCGAACTGCCCACCCTGTCCGCCGCCGCCAACCTGGCGCTCGATGACCTGCTGGATCGGCCGAAGGAGTTCGCCGCCGCCTGCGCCGCGGCCCGGGCCGGGGATGACGAGACCTTGGCGGCCTATGTCTTCGAGGCCTTGCGGTTCCGCCCGCTGAACCCGGTCGTCTATCGCCGTGCGATGCTCGACACCACGATCGCCTGCGGCAAGCTGCGTCGGCGGAAGATCAAGAAGGACAGTATCGTCATGGCCTCGAACCTGTCGGCCATGTTCGATCCGCTGGCGATACCCGACGCCGCCAGCTTCCGTATCGACCGGCCGTGGGAGACCTACATGCTGTGGGGCTACGGCATGCACGCCTGCTTCGGCGCCCATATCAATCGCGCGGTGCTGCCGGCCGTGCTCAAGCCACTGCTGGCCCAGCCCAACCTGCGTCGCGCGGCGGGCGCCCGGGGCCGGATCGACAAGGCGGGCACGCCCTTTCCCCAGCATCTGCACCTCGTCTTCGACACCTGAGACGGCGCCGGCGGCTCAAAGCCTGATGGATCGACCGGCGCTCCGGCTATCCGCCAACCCCATGACAGCAATGACCGCCGCGCCTCTTCATCAGGCGCGGGCGAGCCGGTTGAGGCGGATGTCTGGGATCCGGGAAGGGCGACGCCGTCGTGGCGGACAGAGAGGGATTCGAACCCTCGGTACGCTTTCACGTACACACGCTTTCCAAGCGTGCGCGATCGACCACTCCGCCACCTGTCCGTTTCCACGACGCGCGTGAAGCGCCGGATGGTCGATCCGGCGAGGGGCGCTGATTAGAACAGTCGGACCCCCTCGGCAAGCGCCGTCTGACACGCCATATGGACGACGTACATCCAGTCCGGACCCGCGCCATGCTTTCCCAGAAGACCACCCTGCCCACCGCCGACGCCGCCCTGCCGGGCCGGACCACGCCCGTGACCACCGACGAGGTGCATTTCGTCAGCGGCCGCCCGCTGAAAGGACCGCATCCGGAGGGCTTCCAGACCGCCATTTTCGGCATGGGCTGCTTCTGGGGCGTGGAGCGGGTGTTCTGGTCGCTGCCCGGCGTCTGGGTGACCTCGGCGGGCTATACCGGCGGCTTCACGCCCAATCCGACCTATGAGGAGACCTGCACCGGCCTGACCGGCCACGCCGAGGTGGTGCAGGTGGTCTTCAATCCGGCGGAGATCTCCTACGGCGACCTGCTCAAAGTCTTCTGGGAGAACCACGACCCGACCCAGGGCATGCGTCAGGGCGGCGACATCGGCACCACCTACCGCTCGGCGATCTATTATCTGACCGAGGACCAGAAGGCCGAGGCCGAGGCCTCGCGCGACGCCTATCAGGCGGCCCTGACCGCGGCGGGGCAGGGCGAGATCACCACCGAGGTCACCCCGGCGGGCGTCTACTATTTCGCCGAGGACTATCATCAGGCCTATCTGGCCAAGAACCCCGAAGGCTACTGCGGCATCGGCGGCACCGGCGTGGTCTGCCCCATCGGCATCGGCGTGCCGGCGTCCGGGGAAGCCTGATCATGGACCGGGTCGGGATCGGCAAGACCTGCCTGGCCCTGCCGGGCGTCACGGTGGACCATCCGTTCGGCGACGACCACGACGCCTACAAGGTCGGCGGCAAGATGTTCGTCATGGTCGGCGGCGAGGGCGGGGTGTCGTTCAAGGTCTCGGACATCGCCTTCGAGGTCCTGACCGAGGAGGGCCGCGCCCGCCCGGCGCCCTATCTGGCCCGCGCGAAGTGGGTGAACCTCCCCGACCCCGCCGCCTGGCCCGACGACGAACTGGCCGACCACTTCGCCATCGCCCACGGCCTGATCGCGGCCAAGCTGACGAAGAAGCAGAGGGCCGAACTGGGGCTGGGCTGAGACCGGATCGAAAACGCCGGTTTTTAGCTCTGGCTGAATTCGCGAACCGATGTTCTCCTCAACCGTCAGGGGAGACACATCATGATCGGCAGACATCTTATCCTGCTCGGCGCCTGCGCCGTCGGGCTCGCGGCGTGTGATCGGGCCAACGTCAAGGTCGATGTCGGCGATGGGCCGCCGCGCGTCGTCGCCGCCACCGAGATCGAGGCGGGCCGCTACCTGGTCCTGACCGGCGGCTGCAACGACTGCCATACGCCGGGATATCCGCAGAGCGGCGGGCGCGTGCCCGAGAGCGAATGGCTCAAGGGCTCGGGCACGGGCTTCTACGGCCCATGGGGTACCAGCTATCCGCACAATCTGCGCCGCACCGTCGCCGGCATGACCGAGGACGCCTGGGTCGAGATGCTGAACACCCGCGAAGGCCTGCCGCCCATGCCCTGGCCCAGCGTCCGGGCCATGAACGACGCCGACAAGCGGGCGGTCTATCGCTACATCAAGTCCCTGCCGCTGGATGGCGACCCGGCCCCCACGGCCCTGCCGCCCGGCCAGGTCCCGACCACGTCCTATGAGAACATGATGCCGCACGGACCCGCCCCGCAGGGCTGAGTCAGGGCCGCGTCTTCTCCTCCGCGATCCAGCGATCCATCCGCTGGTCCAGCAGGGCCATCGGCAGGGGGCCGTCGATCAGCAGGGCGTCGTGGAACCGGCGCGCGTCGAACCGGTCGCCCAGTTCGGCCTCGGCCCGGGTGCGGATGGCGCGCAGGCGGATCTCGCCGATCTTGTAGGCCGTCGCCTGACCGGGCCAGCCGATATAGCGCTGCAGCTCGGTTTCGATGTTGTGCGGGGCCAGGGCCGAGTTGTCGCGGAAGCAGGCGCGGGCCTGTTCGATGTCCCAGCCCAGCCAGTGAATGCCGGTGTCGGCCACCAGGCGGCAGGCCCGCCACATCTCGTAGCTCAGCCGCCCGAACCGTTCATATGGAGAGCGGTAGAAGCCCATCTCCTCGCCCAGGAACTCGGCGTACAGGCCCCAGCCCTCCGTGAAGGCGGTCACATCCACCCCGCGCCGGAAATAAGGGCCGTCGTCGGCCTCCTGCTGCAGGGCGATCTGCAGGTGGTGGCCCGGCACCGCCTCATGCAGGGTCAGGGCGGGCAGCTCGTACAGCGGACGCTGGTCCAGCCGGCTGGTGTTGACCAGATAGCCGCCCGCCACCCCATTCTCCATCGAGCCGGGGGAGTAGCGCCCGGTGGTGTAGTTGGCCTCGATCTCGGCGGGCACCGGACGCACGCCATACGGGGTGCGCGGCAGGGTCCCGAACAGGGCGGGCAGGTGGTCGTCGGAGCGCTTGGCCATCTCCGACGCCTTCTCCAGCAACTGCTCGCGGCTGGTGGCGTAGAACTGCGGATCGGTGCGCAGGAAGTTCAGGAAGCCCGCGAAATCGCCGGTCCAGCCCGACGCCCGCATCTCGGTCTCCATCCGCGCCCTAATGCGCGCCACCTCCTGCAGGCCCAGCTGGTGCACCTCGTCCGGGGTCATGTCGGTCGTGGTGTAGCCGCGCACCAGATAGGCGTAGAGCTCGCGCCCGCCGGGTCGGTGGGCCAGGCCGAGAGTCTCGGGCGCGCGGGGCAGGTAGTCCTGTCGCAGGAACCGCGCCCACTCGCGCCGCTCGGGCATGATGCGGTCGGCGACCACGGCGCGGGCGCGCGCCGTCAGGGCCTCCCGCTGCACTGCCGGAATGGTCGTGGGCAGGGCGGCGAAGGGCTTCAGCAGCGGATCGGCCTCCGGCGTCAGCGCCGCCTCCGGCTCCATCAGGCTCAGGGCGTTCTCGACGATGGAGCGCGGCTGGACCAGTCCGGTCTCCAGCCCGCGCTTCGCCCCGTCCAGCTGGTCGCGATAGAAGCGGGGCAGGGCCTCCAGCCGGGCGATATAGGCCTCGGCGTCATCGACGCTGGTGATCCGGGTCACGCTGGCCAGATAGCCCGCCGTCTGGCCCGGTCCGCCCTCGGAGTTGAAGGCGTCGATCCGGCCCGTATCCAGCGGGATGCGGTCCAGCGCCCGGCGCAGCACATAGGTCAGGAAGGCGTGGTTCAGCCGGTCGTCGGCGTCCAGCGTCGCCGGGTCGATGGCCGCCAGCCGGTCGGCGAAGCCCTTCAGCACCGGCTCCTGCGCCACCTCGAAGGCGCGCGAGGCGTCGGGCAGGCGGCGCTGGGCGGCCTTGTCGCCCTCCATCCCCGCCGTGATCGGATCGACCGCGCGCAGCCAGGTCTCATAGTCGTCTAACACCGCCGCCAGCGCCGCGCTGCGGGCGTTGCGCGCGGCGCCCGCCGGTTCAGCGGTCTGGGCGAAGACGGGCGCGGCGCAGACGGCCAGCAGGACCGCGGCCGACGCAGCCAGGACGATTCTCTTCATTGGGGGCTCCCTCCCGGATCGGGCGGGACTGCACCGGAGCGCCGCCGCCGCGTCAACCACAGAAGGCGAAGAACCGCTCGACCCGGTCGCGTGAGCCCGGATGGGGCGCATAGGCGTGCCGCTCGTTGCCTTCCCAGACCGCCAGCCAGCCCAGACGGCGGAAGCGCTGGAACACCGGATCGCCCGCCTTGGCCTCGGCGGTCAGGAACAGGCCGTCATTGACCTCTGACGGCTCCGCCTCAGCGGGGTAGCGTTCCGTGTCGCCCCCCGATTCAATATGGATCTCGGGCGCGGCGCCTTCGGCCGCGATGGCGTTCAGCGCGAGGCGGCCCGACTGCTTGCGGCATTCCATGCCGATCCGCAGATCGTCGCTTTCCTCCACGCCATAGGTCAGCAGCGCATTGTCGCCGTCCTGATGCAGGAACCAGTCATAGCCCGCGACCGGCGCGGGCGAACCTGACGAGGCAGGGCTCAGCCCCATGCTCGGCTGCGAGGTGGTGTTGCACGCCGCCAAGGCCAGCGTCAGTCCGGCGGCGACGATCAGGACGGGCAGACGCATGGGGGAACTCCGGCTCAGCCGGAGCACAGTTCCGCGAACCGGCGCAGCTTGGCAAGGTGCGCGGCGGGAACCTCCACAGTTCGTCGCTGCTCGCCCACCGCCACGCCGAGCCGCCCGCTCACGCCGAAGGCCGCGAACACCGGGTGATCGGTGCGCAGCGCCAGCCGCAGGGCGCCGCCCCGCGCGGCTTCGGACTGGGCCACGGCGGCGGCCTCGCCCGCCGTGATCCGCGCCATGCCCGTCGCGGGCTCGCCGCCGTACAGGGTCAGCCGGGCCACGCTGCTGCCGGGCGAGCATTCCAGCGTCGTGCGCAGATTGGCGGTGTCGGGCACCTCATTGGCCAGCACCACGGGCGCGTCGTCGGCGTACAGGGTCCAGGTCCATGCGGCCTCAGCCGGAACGGCGACCGCGTTCTGGCCGAACAGGCCCAGCGCCGCCGCGGCGGCCAGAATGGTGATCATGTGCTCAGCCCCCGCTGATGCCGGTGTCCCACACAGTTGGTCAGACGTGATCCGTTCCGCAATAGGCGAAGAACTTATCGACCATGGCCCGCTCGCTCGCCGTGGTGGTCAGCTCGAACCGTCCGGCTTCTCCCTCGACGACCAGCCGGCCCCGGCGCGACAGGTCGCGCAGCACCGGATCGTTCAGCGAGACACGGCTCTCGTCGGCCAGCTCACCGCTCAGCGGATCGATGGCCATATCAGTCATGGAGGCGTGGACCAGGCGCGTCGTCGCGGGCTGCACGTCGCCATAGACCACGGCCTGCGACCGGCCCGGCTCGCAGGTCATCATCAGCGCCAGCTGGTCCGAGTTCTCGACCCCATAGGCCAGCTTGGCCATCCGGCCTTCATGGCTCAGATGCCAGCCCATTGCGCCGGATGCGGCCTGCACGTCCGAATTGGAGGCGCTGGACTGCGCGGCGAACGCGATCAGGCCCAAAGCGGCGACAGCAGGAATGGCGAACCTCAACATGGGACTAACACTCACCTCTGATCGGCAAACGTTGATGTCCGTTAAGAGTTCACGGCTCAGCTGAACGGCGGCTGACGGAATTCACCGTGTGATGGAAATGCCATATTCAAAAGCCCTCCCCCTCGATGGGGGAGGGTTGGGTGGGGGTGAGTGCCGGCTGTCCCGGAACAACCTCGTGAGGCTCCGTCGACCTCTCCCAACACGCCTTTCACCTCAACGCCGAGCCCCCACCCCCATCCCCGACCCTTCCCCCGTCGAGGGGGAAGGGAGCAGTGCGAAGATGGCTAGCCTGCGTGAAGCGCCAAGCCACGTCGGGTCGAGAAGGCGCAGCCTTCTGACCGCGGCCCACAGGAAAGCCGCGTCGGGGCGGGAGGTCCCGAAGGGCCGACGGTCCGCGACCCACTTAAAATGGGCTGAACCGCTCCACCAGCGACTGCGCCGCCGGGGTCGCCTGCATGCGGCTGATGTCGCCGCGGCCGCCGTAGCTGATGCGGGCTTCGGCGATCTGGGTGTGGTTGATGGTGTTGGCCGAGGAGATGTCCTCCGGACGCACGATCCCGGCCACGGTCAGTTCGCGGACCTCGCGGTTGGTGCGCACTTCCTGCCGACCCTGGATCACCAGATTGCCGTTCGGCAGCACGTCGGCGACCACGGCGGCGATGGTCAGGCTGACCTTCTCGGCGCGGTTCACGGAGCCCGAGCCGGTCGCGTTCGATTCGCCCTCGGTGCCGATCATGTTGGCCGGGTCGAAACCGCCGGGGAAGGCGCGGCCCAGGCTGTTCTCCAGGCCGAAGAAGTTGGTCACCCCGCCCGAGGCCGAGTTGGTGCGGCTGCGGTTGGTCGAGTTGTTTGTCTGGGCCCGGTCATCGATGTCGATGTTGACCGTCAGGATGTCGCCGACCTGCCGGGCGCGCTGGTCGCCGAAGAATGTGCGGGCGCCCACCCGCCACAGGCTGTTGGCGCTGGCGGCGCGCTCGGCGCGCTGCTGCTCCGCCGAGGGCAGATAGACCTGGCTGGCCGGGACCATGGCCGCCGGATAGGCGATGGCCGACAGGTCGGGGCCGCGCACGGCCTCCACGGCGGTGGAGCAGGCGCCCAGCGAAACAGCGGCGGCGGCGAGGATCAGGACGGTACGCATGAAGCTTCCCCTTAGCGGGCGGCGAACTGTTGGGACGGGGCGGAGCCTCGGGCGGCGGGACCGGCGATGGCCTGGCCCGGGCCGGTGGCCACGGCGTCGATGATGCGGTTGGATTGCAGGTTGCGGATGGCCAGGCGCTGGCCTTGGGCCGCATTGCCTTCGGCCCGGCCCGTGATGGTCAGACGCACGCCGCCCGCCTCATACAGGACCTCGACCATGTCGTTGCGGGCGATGACCCGTTCCGCCGGGCCTGGCGCGCGGGTGGTGACAGGGCGGGCAGGGGCGGCGGCGGCCATTTCGACGCCGGCGGACGCCGATGCGCCCGGGGCCGCAGCGGCGTGGCGCACGACCACGCGGCGCAACCCGGTCGGATTTGCCCAGTCCAGTCCCGCCTGACGCGCCATGCCCTGCAGCTGGGCGGCCTCGAACACGATGGAGGGGCCGGCGCGATTGCCGACGACCACGTTGGCCGCCGCGCCCGCGCCGTCGAAGATGTCGCCCAGCGTGACCTGACCGTCGTCGTCCACCGGATTGGCCTTCAGCGTCACCGGTCCCGCGAAGGCCGGACCGGCCAGCATCAGGGCGGCGACGGCGCCGAGGATCAGGGACTTCACGACTTCACCTGCGCGCTGACCGACAGCATCTGGTCGGCGGTGGTGATGACCTTCGAGTTCATCTCATAGGCCCGCTGGGCGATGATCAGGGCCGAGATTTCCGACACGGCGTCGACGTTCGAGGCCTCGATGTATTTGTGCTGGATCTCGCCGAAGCCGACCTCGCCGGGGGTGCCGACGTTGGCCGCGCCCGAGGCCGCCGTCTCCAGCAGCAGGTTGTCGCCGATGGCTTCCAGACCGGCCTCGTTGAAGAAGGTCGCCAGCTCCAGCTGACCGACCGTCTGCGGCGTCGCATTGCCCTGGGTGAAGACCTGCACCTGGCCGGACTTCGAGATCTGAACGTCCACCGTGTCCTGGGGGATGGTGATGTTCGGCTGCACGGCATAGCCGTCCTCGGTGACCATCTGGCCTTCACCGTTGACCGAGAAATTGCCGGCGCGGGTATAGGCCGTCTCGCCCGAGGGCATCAGGATCTGGAAGTAGCCGCGGCCCTGGATGGCCATGTCGTAGCGGCCGCCGGTGTTGGTCGGGGTGCCCTGTTCGGTGATGCGATAGACCGCCCCGGCCTTCACGCCGGCGCCGATCTGGATGCCCGTCGGGACCACGGTTCCCTGCGTGGACGACTGCGCGCCCATCCGCTCGACGTTCTGGTACAGCAGGTCCTGGAACTCGGCCCGTTGGCGCTTGTAGCCAACGGTGTTCATGTTCGCGATGTTGTTCGAGATGACCTCGACGTTCAGCTGTTGGGCGGCCATGCCCGAGGCTGCGGTTCTGAGCGCACGCATGTCTCAGCTCTCCCTTAACCGACGCGACCCAGCCGCTCGACGGAGCGACGGGACAGGTCGTTGGTGTTTTCGATCATCCGCGTCACGCTCTCGTAGGCGCGCTGGATCTCGATCAGATTGGTGATCTCGAGGATCGGATTGACGTTTGAGCCTTCCAGCATCCCCTGACGGATCTGGGCCTCCGGGGCCTCCACCGGCGCGGCGTTCGAGGCGTTGCGGTACAGGCCGTCACCGCCCTTCTCGAGCACGCCCAGGCTGTCGAAACGGACCACCGACAGGCGGCCGACGATCTCGCCGTCCTGGGTGATCGTGCCATCGGCGCCGACCGAAGCTTCGCCCAGGGTGGTGTCCAGAATGATGGGACCGCCGTCGCCCAGCACGGCCTGGCCCTGCTTGGTCGTCAGCTGGCCGGTCGGGTCCAGGGTGAAGGCGCCGTCGCGGGTGTAGGCCTCGCCATTGCCGTCCTGCACCTTGAAGAAGGCGCCGTCGCCCTCGATGGCGAAGTCCAGCGTCCGGCCCGTCTGCGACAGCGAGCCCGCCGAAAAGTCCCGACCCACGCCATTGTCCAGCACGAAGCTGACGCCGGGGCGAACGAAGGCGTTGCGAGCCCGCTCGCCGACCTCGACGCCGACCATCAACTGCTCGACCTTGAAGCCGTTCGTGTCGGCGTTGGCGATGTTGTTGGCGACCACGTCCAGTTCGCGGCGAAGCGTCATCTGGCGTGACAGTCCAACGTAGGCGGCGTTTTCCACGGGCGGCTCCTTTCGCCCTTCGCCGTCGCAACGGTCGTGCCAACAGGGCTAATCCAGTGCTGGCGGGCATTTCGGCCGCCAAGCTGCGCAGGGCGCCCGGCAGGATTTGCCGATCGTAAACGGCTCGTTAACCAAACCCGGCTGAATTAGACCCTGAGATTCTCAGGGCTCGGGGCGAATGCTGAAATTGGGGAAGAAGAAGGACGCGGACGCCAATCTGCCGGCCGTCACTGACGGCGAGGGCGGAGAGGGCGAAGGCGCGCCCGCCAAGAAGAAGCTGCCCCTGCTGTTCATCATCATCCCGGCGGCGCTGGTCGTGCTGGGCGGTGGCGGCGCGGCGGCCTTCGTGATGATGCAGCCCAAGTCCGCCCCCGCCGAGGAAGGCCACGGCGGCGGTCATGGCGAGGAGAAGAAGGCCGACAAGAAGGGCGGTCACGGCGCGGAGAAGAAGGGCGGCGGCGGTCACGGCGGCGGCGCGGAAGGCGCGGCTGACCCCTCGCTCGGCACCATCGCCGAGGGGCCCGACGGCGTCACCTTCTACACCATGCCCGACATGGTGATGAACATTCAGTCGGCGGAAGGCCGCCCGACCTACCTCAAGCTCAAGCTCACGCTCGAGATGCAGGACGCTGAAGTGGCGTCGCATCTGCAGGGCGAGATGCCGCGCATGAAGGACATGTTCCAAAGCTTCCTGCGCGAGCTGCGCCCCGAGGACCTGGCCGGTTCGGCCGGCAGCTTCCAGCTGCGCGCCGAGATCCTGCGTCGCGTCAACCTGATCGCCGCCCCCGGCAAGGTCGACGCCGTCCTGATCGAAGAAATGCTGGTGCAGTAACCCGGATGAGTGACGCCGCCTTCGCCGATGACAACGATCCGTTCGCCGAGCCTCTGGCCGACGATCGCCCCATCGCGACTGAACGCGTCCTCAATCAGGATGAGATCGACAGCCTTCTGGGCTTCGACCTCGGCGATGACGACGGCTCCGAACGCTCCGGCATCCGGGCCATCATCAACTCGGCCCTGGTCTCGTACGAGCGCCTGCCGATGCTCGAGATCGTCTTCGACCGTCTCGTGCGGTTGATGACGACGTCCCTGCGCAACTTCACCTCCGACAACGTCGAGGTGTCGCTGGACAACATCTCCTCGATCCGTTTCGGCGACTATCTGAACTCCATCCCGCTGCCTGCCATCCTCGCGGTCTTCCGGGCCGAGGAGCTGGACAACTACGGCCTGCTGACGGTCGACTCGAACCTGATCTATTCGATCGTGGACGTGTTGCTGGGCGGCCGTCGCGGCACCGCGGCCCTGCGCATCGAGGGCCGCCCCTACACCACCATCGAGCGGGTTCTGGTCCAGCGCATGGTCGAGGTCGTGCTGGCCGACGCCCGCGCCGCCTTCGAACCCCTGACCCCGGTGCATTTCACCCTGGACCGGCTCGAGACCAATCCGCGCTTCGCCGCCATCGCCCGTCCAGCCAACGCGGCCATTCTGGTCAAGCTGCGCATCGACATGGAAGATCGCGGCGGCCGGGTCGAGCTGCTGCTGCCCTATTCGACGCTGGAGCCCATCCGCAAGATGCTGCTGCAGCAGTTCATGGGTGAGAAATTCGGTCGCGACAACATCTGGGAAGGCCACTTGGCCACAGAGCTCTGGACCACCGAGACCGAGGTCCGTTGCGTTCTGGATGAGCAGCAGCTGCCGCTGTCGCAGGTGCTCGACTTCAAGGTCGGCGACACCCTCATGCTCAACGCCACCCCGGATTCGCCCGTCTCGGTGCGCGCGGGCAGCATTCCGCTGACCATCGGCCGCATGGGCCGCAAGGGCCAGCACATCGCCGTGCGGGTCGAGGCCCCGGTGAACGTCGAGGCCGCCTCCAGTCTGGTGAAGGGAAAACGCTGATGACCGGCATGATTTTGGACGGCATCCTGATGCTGCTGCTGGTCGCGGCCCTGGGCTACGGCGTTCGGCTGGAGCGCAAGCTGGCGGCCCTGCGCGCCGGTCAGCTGGCCTTCGCCTCCGCCGTCACCGACCTGAACACCGCCGCGGGGCGCGCCGAAGCCGCCCTGGCCTCGCTGCGCGCCTCGGGGCAGGAGACCGACCTCCTGCACGACCGCATCATCAAGGCCCGCGAGGTCAAGGCCCAGCTGGAAACCCTGATCGCCCGTGGCGGCGAATATGTTCCGGCCCGTGCGCCCGAGGCGCCCCGCGCCGTCGCCCCGGCCCCCGCGCCCCGGCCGGCTCCCGTCGCCCCGCCGGTCTCCGAGGAAGAGGCTCGCGCCGCCCGCATGCAGGCGCTGGCCGAGCGCATCCAGGGCATGGCCGCTCCGGCCCGTCCGGCCGCCGCGAGCAATGTCCACGCCATTCTTGGCGCCCTGACCGCTAACCAGTCTGCGAAGCAAAGCCTCAATCAGGCGCGTCGTAGTCTGGACGACGACCTGTTCGCCGCCTGACCTCCCTCCAAGGGTTCGAGTTCCTTTCATGGCCAAGATTCCGCGTCTCCTGCCCCTGATCGCCGTCGCCATCGGCGGCGTGGTGCTCATCCGCGCCGTCGGCGTGGCGCCGGGCCTGTTCGAAGGCGCCAAGGCCTGGGCCGAGGAGGCTGTCCCGGCCTCGGACGCGCCGAAGCCCGCCGCCGCGGTCTGCGCCCTGACGCCCGAACAGCTGGCCCAGCAGGCGGGCATCTCCCCGGCCGAGCTGCGCATCATCCAGTCGCTCTCGGCCCGTCGCGCCGAGCTGGACGCCCGCGACACCGACATGGCCTCCATGCTGCCCCTGCTGACCGCCGCCGAGCAGAAGCTGGACGCCCGCGTCCAGGCCCTCGAGGCCGTCAAGGCCGAGGTCGCCGCCATGCTGGGTCAGGTCGACGAGAAGCAGAAAGCGGAGACCGACCGTCTGGTCGCCGTCTATTCCGCCATGCGCCCGCGCGAAGCCGCCCGCGTCTTCGCCACCCTCGATGACGACGTCCGCCTGCCGGTCGCGGCCGCCATGCGTCCGCGCACCCTGGCCGCCGTCATGGCCCAGATGGACCCCGCCGCCGCCCGCTCGCTGACCGAGAAGCTGGCCCGCCGCTTCGCCGCCCAGCAGGAACTGGCCGCCCGCGCCGCGCGCGCCGCCGCTGAAACTCCGGCTCCGACGGCTCAGGACGCCGCCGCGCCGCCCGCCGCCGCGCCTGCGCCCCAGCCCGCCGTCGCCGGGCCCGCCGCTGCCGCCCCGACCCCGCGACCGGCCGCCCAGCGTCCGCCCGCGCGTCGCCCGGCTCCGGCCCGCACCCCCGCGCGCGCCCCGGCTCCCGCCGCCGCCGAACCTGCGGGTGAACGCCCCTATCAGGCAGCCGACGCGGCCCCGGGCGGCACCGCCAACCAGCCCCGCCAGTCGGTTCAGTAGGGGGCATCAGCGCCCTGTCTTGCCCACTCGGGATGTGAGGGGACAGTCGAGCGTGAACAGCTCGTCGGATCCTGTCGCCGCAGCCCTGCAACTGCTCGTCCTGGGCGGTTTCCTCGGCTGGTGGGCCTATCTCGGCGGGATTGTTATGGGCGCGGCTGTGCTGATGCAGCGCGTCGCCCGGGCTCGTCGCGCAGCGATCGTCACCATCCTCATGCAGTTCGCGCCCGCGCTGGCTCTCCTGACGGTGATTCTGGCGGCCTTGCTTCAGCTCGCCCTGAACCTGTCTCTTCCGGCCGTCCTGACAAACGGGTTCGTCAGCCTGGCGCTGCTGGCCGGTCCGGCGGCCAGTTTGTGGCTGGTCTTCACCCTGATTGCCGGGCGAAGGGCCGTCCCGCGTGAGGACGGCCCCGGCCTGGTTTAGTCGATGTCCTCGTTCAGCAGGCCGACCTGGTCGAAGCCGCTGCTCTTCAGTCCGTTCATCACCGCCATGAACTGGTCGTAGCGGACCTCCGGCTGGGCGCGGATGAAGATGCGCTCCTCGCGGCAGGCGTCGCCCCTTCCGGTCGCGGCGCAGACGTCGGCGGCCAGCCTTTCCATGGATGTTTGCTTCTCCGCCAGGAACAGCGTCCCGTCCTCCTGCACGCTCACATAGACCGGATCGCGCGGCGGCTGCTCGTTCATCACCGGCGGCGGCAGGTCCAGCTTCAGCGACACGGTCGCGATCGGCGCCGCGACCATGAAGATGATCAGCAGCACCAGCATGATGTCGACGAACGGGGTGACGTTGATGTCCGCATTCTGCTCGACCGTGGCTCCGTCCTGTCCGGCGGGGCCTGAAATTCTCGCACCCATGGTCAATCCTCCCTGTCAGACCGCCACGTCATGCGGCGGACGGCCAAGCTCGCGCTGGCCTTCGGGCGGTTTCAGGGCGGGAAGGGGGCGTGAAAAAGAGGTGTCGCGCGCGATGTCAGCCGGACACGCCCGGCGTTCTGGGCCCTGGCCATTCGGCCCGTGGCTTGGGATCGACCACCGTCATGTTCGCCCCCTCGGTCTCCCGCAGCGGCAAGGTCTCCGGATCGAAGTCGTCCAGGCAGAAGACATTGACCCTGAAATGATCCAGCGCGGCGCGCTTGCGATGGAAGACATAGATGCCGCAACGCCTGCAGAAATAGTGCTTCGCCCGGTGCGTGTTCCATTCGTACAGCGCCAGCAGGTCCTCGCCCTGGAGCACCTCCAGCGCATCCTCGGGGACCTTGGTCATCACCGCATTCTTCTTCACGCACAGCGAACAGTCGCAGGTGGTCCGCTCCACCCGTTCGGCGGTCAGCCAAGCGTCACGCCGCGGCAGTGGCACGAGCCGAGGTGCGCCACTGGATGATCCCCATGCCGGGCGGACAAGCGCCCATGAAAAAGGGCCGCCTCCCATCGGGAAGCGGCCCTGATCCGTACAAACCGGCGAAAAGCCTATTCGATGTCTTCGTTCAGCAGGCCGACCTTGAAGAAGCCGTTGGCCTGCAGGGTGTTCATGACTTCCATGAACTGGTTGTAGGTCACTTCGGCCTGGGCGCGGACAAACACGCGCTCTTCGCGGCAGTTGGCGGCTTCCAGGGCGGCGCAGACATCGGCCGGCAGGTTGGCGATCGTGGTCTGGCGCTCGGCGATGTACAGGTCGCCGCCTTCCTGGATCGAGATGTAGACCGGATCCTTCTGTTCCGTGCCCGGGGGCGGCGGAACCGCCGGCGGCAGGTCGAGGCGGATCGAAACGGTGGCCATCGGGGCCGCGACCATGAAGATGATCAGCAGCACCAGCATGATGTCCACGAACGGGGTGACGTTGATGTCGGCGTTCTGGTCGATCGTGCCGGCCTTGCTGCCGGGACCGGAAAGTTTGGCGCCCATAGCGGGTGTCTCCATCAGGCCCGGCGCGTTCCGCAGCGAGCGTTACTGAAAGCTTCGGTTCGTCTCTTGGCGTCCCGGAACCGGCTTGTAAAGCGGCTTCGGCGTCATCGAGGTTCCGAAGCGTCGCATGACGCCCCGAATACGCCCGTCAGGCGAACCGGATCAGCCCTTCGCGAGCTTGAGGAACCGGTCCTTCAGCGCCGCGTCGGTCTTGAAGGCGCCAGTGAAGCGGGTGGTGATGGTCGAAACGTGGCGATGGTGCACGCCGCGGGTCGTCATGCACTGATGTTCCGCGTCGATCAGAATCGCCACGCCCTGCGGCGCGAGGCTTGATTCGATGGCGTCGGCGATCTGGTTGGTCAGCACCTCCTGCGTCTGCAGGCGGCGCGAATAGATCTCGACCACGCGGGCCAGCTTCGAGATGCCCACCACCTTCTCGTTCGGGATGTAGGCGACATAGGCCTTGCCCAGGAACGGAGCCATGTGGTGCTCGCAGTGGCTTTCCACCTCGATGTCGCGCAGCAGGACCATGTCCTCATAGCCCTGCACGTCCTCGAAGATGCGGCCCAGCTCCTTGGCCGGATCGGCGTCATAGCCGTCGAACCATTCGCCATAGGCGTCCACGACGCGCTTGGGCGTATCGATCAGCCCCGGACGGTCCGGATTGTCACCGGCCCAGGCCAGCAGGGTGCGCACGGCCTTCAGGGCCTCTTCGCGGGACGGGCGCTGGACCTGGTCGTTGTCGCTGGTCAGGACGGGGGTGACGCTCATTCTCTCAACTCAAGCGGCGAAGTAGCGCCGGAACGAAGGTCCCGGATGGACGCGCGCCGCTCTCCCTTTATAGACCTCGGGTGCTGTTCGCACGCGCGGCAGCACGGCTATATGGGGCGGACGGTCCGTCCTGCAAGAAAACTCAAGGCCATCGGCTCACAATGCCCCTGACGATCCACGACACCCTGCACCGCGAAAAGCGCGTGTTCACGCCGAAAGACGAGAACCGGGTGACGCTCTACGTCTGTGGCCCGACGGTCTATGACTTCGCCCACATCGGCAATGCGCGCCCGCCGGTCGTCTTCGACGTCCTGGTCCGCCTGCTGCGCCGCACCTATGGCGCCGACAAGGTGATCTACGCCCGCAACGTCACCGACGTGGACGACAAGATCAATCAGAAGGCCTTCAAGGAAGGCGTGCCGATCAGCGAGATCACCGCCCGCTACGAGGCCGCCTATCTGGAAGACATGGGGCGTCTCAACGTCTCGCCGCCGGACATCGCGCCGCACGTCACTGAGCACATGGACGCCATCGTCGCCCAGATCCAGGCGATCATCGACCACGGCTGCGCCTATGCCGCCGAGGGTCACGTCCTGTTCGACGTCTCCTCATATGAGACCTACGGCAAGCTGTCGGGCCGCAATCTGGACGACATGATCGCCGGCGCCCGTGTCGAGGTCGCCCCCTACAAGAAGAACCCGCACGACTTCGTCCTCTGGAAGCCGTCCAAGGAGAACGAGCCCTCGTGGACGTCCCCGTGGGGCGACGGTCGTCCGGGCTGGCACATCGAATGCTCGGCCATGATCGAGGCCAACCTTGGTCTGCCCATCGACATCCACGGCGGCGGCATCGACCTGGTCTTCCCGCACCATGAGAACGAGATCGCCCAGGGCGTCTGCGCCCACGGCCACGCCCATGGCGCGGACTCGCACGCCGAATACAGCCGCTACTGGATGCACAACGGCTTTCTGACGCTGGACGGTGAGAAGATGTCCAAGTCGCTGGGCAACATCCTGCTGCCCCACGCTCTGCTGGAGCGCCTGCCGGGCGAGGTCATCCGCTGGTCGCTGCTCTCGGCCCACTACCGCCAGCCGCTGGACTGGAACGAGGCCCTGCTGGAGCAGAGCCGCAAGTCGCTGGACCGCCTCTACGGCGCCCTGCATCGCGCGGCGGCGGTCGAGGCCGGGCCGGACGATCTGCCCGCCGACTTCCTCAAGGCCGTCGAGGATGATCTGAACACCCCCGGTGCCGCCGCGGCCCTGTTCGCCCTGTCCAGCGAGATCGAGCGCGGCATGACCGCGGGCGACCACGCCGCCGTCGCCGTCGCCAAGGGCCAGCTTCTGGCCTGCGCCGCCGTGCTGGGCGTGCTCCAGAACGATCCGGCGGCCTGGCTGGAAGGCGATGTCTCCGACGACCTCCGCACCGAGGTCGAGGCCCTGCTGGAGCAACGCACCGCCGCCCGCGCCGCCAAGGACTGGCCCGAGGCCGACCGCATCCGCGACCGGCTGAACGCGCTGAATGTGGTGGTGATGGATGGGCCGACCGGCGCGACGTGGCGGGTTAAAAGTTGAAACCCTCTCCCGGCGGGAGAGGGCTTGAGCGCCCGAGAGCGTAGCGATCGGTGGCGCGAAAGGGTGAGGGGCTACGGACCGCATTCGGCGTAAGCCGCGTCTCTGGCCTGAGCAGCGGCTTACACCGACTTCAGCAGTCGACCCTCATCCGACCGGGCTCCGCCCGGCCACCTTCTCCCATCGGGAGAAGGAAAAGGATCACGTAATCCGCTTCACGCTCACCGGATCGCTCGCCGGGAACGTCTCCTCGACGCCTTCATCGACCAGCGCCTCTTGCCGGTCCTCGGCGTCGTGCTGCTTGTCCGCCATCTGGTCGGGCTTGCCCTTGACGGGGCGGGCGCGCTTGGCGTGCGGGGTGTCGGGGTCGCAGTCTTCCTGCGTCTGGTTCAGGTGCTCGGATTGAGCCGTCATCGTCTCTCTCCTTCTCAGGTCGTGGGGTGATCTTCGTCGCCGTCCGGGCCGTAGCCCAGGTCAGCGATGTCGTCGTCGGACAGGGTCTTGGCCTCCCAATGGGCCGCGCTGGCCTGGGCCCCGCGCGAGTTCTCCATCAGGCCGGAATAGACCAGCTCCACCTCGTCGGCGCCGCGCTGGCCGCTGCTCTCGCCATCGATCTCGGTCAGTCGTTCGCCGTCCACGCCCAGCAGGGCGTCAGCCTCGGCCTCGATCCCGGAGGCGCCCAGACCGTCCTCGACGCTATCCAGATCGTCCTCGTCGAAGTCTTCGTCATCGGCGTCGCCGTCGGCTTGGGTCACGTCCAGCACCGGGTCCGCCTCGTCCAGCAGGAAGTCGCCGTCCCCCTCGTCGTCGAGGTGGGTTTCGTCAAAGACTTCAGACTGTTCCTGGTCGTCCCTGTAGTCGTCGAGTTCGGGCATTTTCGCCTCCCTGATGTCTCAGGAAGACAACGCCACGTTTCAGGCGGCGTTCCAGCCGTCCGCCACCACCCGATCCAGCGCCGCCCGCATCCGGTCGATCACCTCGGGCCAGCCGTCGACCGCCTCGCGCACGAAGATCTTGGTTTCGGGATAGAAGACGTAGTGGTCCGTGGTCATCAGGTGCCAGTCGTCCGGCGCCGCCACCATCCAGGTCCGCGCGCCCGCTGCGGCGGCGATGTTGGTCCCGGCGATGCCCGGCCCCAGCACGACGTCGCAGGCCACCGACAGGGCCGCCACATCCTCCAGATCGTCCTTCAGATTGATCGGCGGGGTCCAGATGAACACCCCGGCTGCCTCGGCCGCCGCCAGGTCCTCGGACACATCGCCGCACTGCAGGTTGATCATCACGCAGCCCGGCGCCCGCAGGATCGGCTCCCAGCGCTGGAAGCCGGCGGCGAAGAAGGCCGCCCGCGCCCCGGTCATCACCAGACTCTTCCAGTGCAGCCCGACCTTCAGCCCCTCGGGCAGTTTGGCCAGTTCGGCCTTCCAGTGGTCGATCTTCTCCTGCGTCGGCACGATGTACTGGCGCGGTCCGGGGAAGCTCTCCAGCGTGTGCCGGTAGACCGCCATCAGGCTGGCGATGGGCGTCCAGTAGTCCAGCTTGCCTTCCGTCTCCGCGATCTCCTCGGCGAAGGGGACATAGCGGGTCAGACGGCCTTCCAGTCGCACCGCCTTGTGTCCGCCCACCACGGCCTGCGGGAAGGCGCGCTGGAACAGGCCGACCATCCGCTGCTCGACCGCCAGATAGACTTGACCGTCCGGCCCGACCGCGTCGATCAGGTCCTGCACGCAGTTCGAGAAGACCAGTTCGTCCGCGATCCCCTGTTCGCCGACGATCAGGATGCGCTTGCCCGCGATCTCCTGCGTCTTCGGGTCCCAGCGCGGCGCGTCCACGGCCACGTGCAGGGCGTCGGGGAAGTTGCGGTCCAGACGCACCTCATAGGCCTCGAAGCCTTCGGGGATGCGCGCCTCGCCCATCAGCATCAGGGCGCGGGCCATGTTCATCATGGCCACTTCGTACCCGCCCTCGGCCCCCGTCATGGCGGCCTCCAGATCCTCCAGCGCGCCCTTCACGTCGCCCAGCGGACGGCGCACGTTCGAGCGGTTGTAGCGGGCCTTGGCGAAGGTCGGGTCCAGCCGCAGCGCCTCCTCGAAGAAGGTCAGCGCCTCGTTCAGCCGGCCCTGGTCGTTCAGCACCGTGCCCAAGGTGTTCCACAGCACCGAGCTGTCGCTCTCGATCTGCAGCAGCGGCCGCAGCAGCTCGACCGCGTCGTCATAGCGGTTCTGGTCGCGCAGCACGCAGGCCAGGTTGTTGGTCGCCTCGATATGTCCCGGGTTGCCCGCCAGGAATTTCAGCAGCAGCTTCTCGGAGATGTCCAGATAGCCCAGCCGCTGCGCCAGACGGCCCAGGTCGTGGGCGATGTCGGTGTGGTCCGGCAGCAGCTGCAGCGCCGCCTCATAGGCGTGGATCGCCGCCCCGAACTGGTTCTGCTTCTCCTGACAGATGGCCAGCACGTGCCAGGCCACCCCCATGGTCTCGTCGGCCTTCAGCGCATCCAGCGCCCTCTGGGTCGCCTTGTCGAAATCCGCCACCCGGATCGCCGCCAGCGACAGCTTCAGCAGCTCAAGCGCCTTCTTCTGCGCCTTCACCGACTTCGCGCCGGCCAGTGACCGGGACAGCTTGCGGATGGCGTCAGGGGAGGCGGCGTCTCCCGCGATCCCCTGCGCCGTCGGGGCGGGGGCGTGGGCCGAGTTTTCGTCGAAGGTGGCGGCGGCGGACATGGGGGAGACTCAGGAACCCGGATCGATAGGGGATAGAACCCCGTCGCCTTACAAGAGATGGTTAACCACGTCTGTTTAACGTGCGTTGGTCACCGGCTTCCTAGAAACACAGGCCGGGCCCCGAGGGAAAGTCGCCCATATGCCTTTGAAGCTGTCGCTCAAGCCGGGCGAGAAATTCGTCCTGAATGGCGCCGTCGTCCAGAACGGCGACCGCCGCGGCGTGCTGATCCTGCAGAACAAGGCCAGCGTCCTGCGCGAGAAGGACATCATGCAGATGGCCGAGGCGACCACGCCCGCCAAACGCATCTATTTCCCGGTCATGATGATGTACCTGGACGAGGCGGCGGCCCCCAAGGTCTATGACGAATTCGCGCTGCGCCTGACCGAGTTCATGGGCGCCACGCGCAACCCCGAAATCCTCGCCGACTGCGTCGCCGCCTCGCGGCACGTCATGGCGCGCGAGTACTACAAGGCCCTGATGTCGGCCCGCAAACTGGTGGATTACGAGGAAGGTCTGGCGAATGTCGCTTCAGGCATACAAGACCGCGGCGACGCGGGCTGAGTCCCCGCGCGAGGCTGAATACCGACTGTTCGGGCAGGTGACCCGGGCGCTGATGCATGCCGCCTCCGTCGATCCTTCGGATACGGCGACGCGCATCGACGCGCTCGACTGGAACCGCCGCCTGTGGTCGGCGCTCGCCACCGACTGCTCGAACCCCGACAACGCCATGGCCATGCCCCTGCGCGCCCAGATCATTTCGCTCAGCCTGTTCATCGGCCGCCACTCGTCCGCCGTCATGCGCGGCGAGGAGAGCTTTGATGACCTGATCGACATCAACCGCATGATCATGCAGGGCCTCGCCGGCGCCCCGGCCCAAGCGGCCTGACCTACAGTTCACCTCCCCATCGCCCCTTCAAGGCGATGGGGAGGACAGATCGGCGTCTTCGCCGATCAGGAGGGGGCGGCGCAGGCGTTTGCCGTTGGCCCTCCAACACCGGTGTTCGAGGCGTCTCCTGCCCTGACGGAGCCGCCCCCTCCTGACCGCCGCTGACGCGTCGGTCTGTCCTCCCCATTCGCCTTCGCGAACGGGGAGGTGATGCCCGGCCAATTCTGCCGACCGGCAGCCCGCGCCCCATACCCTTCCATACAAATCAAGCACTTGCCCCGGCCCGTTCCTTGCGTGGGCGTGCGCGAACCAGAACCGGTTCTAAGGCCAGAAGGCCTTTCACAACCGACCAGAATGGAAGGAACTACCCGATGGTTATGTCGGTCAACACGAACGTGAGCGCTCAAGTGGCGCTCCAGAACCTGAACGCGACCAACGCCCAGCTGTCGACGACTCAGGCCCGGATCAACACCGGCCTGAAGATTTCGTCGGCTAAGGACAACGGAGCCATCTGGGCGATCGCTCAGGGGCAACGTGCCGACATCGGGGCGTTGAACGCGGTGAAACAGTCACTCGATCGCGGCGTCGCCGCGACCGACGTGGCGATGGCGGCGGGCGAGACGGTCTCTGACCTCTTGCTGCAGATGAAGGAGAAAGCCCTCGCGGCGACTGACAAGTCGCTCAAGACCGCGGCCCGCGCCGCCCTGAACGAAGACTTCAAAGCCCTTCGCGACCAGATCGCCTCTGTCACCAAGAACGCTGAATTCAACGGGGTCAACCTGCTGAAGACCGCCGCCGACGGTTTCACGGCCCTGGCCAATGCGGAAGGCACGGCCTCCCTCACGGTGCCGGCTGAAGTCATGGCTCTGGGCAGCACGACAGTCACGGTTGCGGTGACCCAGTCGATCGAAACGCTGACCAAGGCGACGGCTTCTCTGGCGGCCGTCTCCGCCTCCATCGACAACGTCTCGGGCGCCCTGGCGCGTCTGGGCACCAAGTCGAAGGCGCTCACCACCCACCTGTCGTTCGTCGGCAAGCTGTCGGACGCGCTGGAAGCGGGTGTGGGCAATCTGGTCGACGCCGATCTGGCGAAGGAAAGCGCCAAGCTCCAGGCTCTGCAGACGAAGCAGCAGCTGGGGGTTCAGGCCCTGTCCATCGCCAACCAGACTCCGCAGCTGATCATGTCGCTGTTCCGCGGCTGATTTCTATTCAGGCTCTCGCAGGCGCCGGAGGGGGAAACCTCTCCGGCGTCTCGCGTTTCCGGCCCTAGGCGAACAGGCTCGCGAACCAGTGCCAGCCTTCGGGCACCAGGGTGGTCAGCCACTCCCAGACCGGCAGCAGATAGGGCGCGACCCAGGCCCAGGTCAGCCAGATCACCACCCCGCCAACGCCCAGCAGGGCGATGGCGCACCAGGCGGCCAGGATGGCCACGCCGTCCCGCTGCACCAGTCCGAATCCGAACGCCACGATGATCAGCGACGGGATCAGGTTCCCGCCTGGGATCGGCAGCACCAGGATGGTGCACAGGATGATGCAGGCGACGCCGATCAGGATTTCCGACAGTTCGCTGGTCATGATCGACAGCCGGGGCCGCGACCACCGCTCGACCTTTTGCAGGGGGGTCATCACCTTAGCGATGGCCACGCGATAGCCCTCGCGGTCGATGCTGCTCTTCAGCGCCCAGCGTGGCATCCACAGCTGGTCGCGGCGGATGACCAGCTGGAAGGCGATCAGCAGGATCGGCATGCCCAGCACGGTGGTCGTGCCCGGCACCGCGCCGATGACGGCGCTGACCAGTCCCAGGAACAGCATCAGGGCCCCGAAGCCCCGCTCGCCGAAGGCGTTGACCAGCTCGCCCAGGTAGAGCTTCGGGTCGTCCTTGGCGCCGATATCCTCGATTACCTGCGAGAACCGGCGTGTGTCGGCCTGATAGTCGTAATCGGGCATATCGGCTGACGGAGAATCCGGAGGCGGGGGAAGGTGTGATCTAGGCACGGCCAAGCCGTTTCGCCACTTAACAAACGTCCATGCGACACAAGGGCTTCAGAATATGTGGCCGATCCAGCGCAGCCCGTGCTCGATGCTGGCCACGATCAGGGTCCAGGCGATGAACAGCACGGCCACCGTCGCCCCGGTCAGGAGCCAACCGATCAGGGCCGCCAGACCGTCGCGCTGCATCACCCCCAGGGCGAAGAAGCCGATCGCCACCGCCGGCAGCAGGTTGCCGCCCCACACCGGCAGCACCAGCACCACCGACAGGAAGACGCAGGCCAGTCCGATCAGCCCCTGGCCCAGTCCGCCGGTCATGAAGAACAGCCGCGGCCGGGCCAGTTTCTCGGTCAGGTGCAGCGGCTTGCGGAACCGGCCGCTCAGCTTGCGGAAGGTCGCCCGGTCCACCGACACCCGCTCCAGCCAGCCCGGCAGCCACAGGCTGTCCCGCCCCAGCGCCAGCTCCATCGACAGCAGCAGCAGGGGCGCGCCGGTCAGAGTCGTCCCGCCCGGCGGCCAGGGCAGCATGTTGATCAGGGCGAAGAAGAAGATCACCGGCCCGAAGGCCCGCTCCCCGAACGCCTCGACGATCTCGCCCAGACAGAGCTTCGCCCCCTTCCGCGCGCCCAGGGCCTCGACCACGTCCGAAAACGCGCGCGGCCGCCCGGTAGAGGTCTCGGTCAGGGTCATGCGTGTCTCAGGCCGTCATCCGCGGGCTTGCCCCGCACAGACAGCGGACCATCCGGCCCTCGGGTCAAGCCCGAGGGTGACGGCGCTATCTGGAGCTATTTCGACCCCACATGCTCCGGCTTCCCCTTGCGCTTCGTGTGCGCGAACTCTTCCAGCTGTTTCTCGCTCATCGACTCGACCATCGATTTCGAGGCGCCCTTCAGCTTCGACTTCGGCGTCTCCCCGCGCTTGGCGGACAGGGCGGCTCCGGCGGCCTTCTGCTGGGCGGCGGATACGGCGGGCATGGCGTGGCTCCTTCTGGTCCCCCGACAACCGCCCGCCCTCCCGCCGGTTCCGTTAGCCACATCCCCAAACCCAACCTTTACGGGCGCGCCCGCAACCATGGCGCATGGAAAAGCTCGACCTGCTCATTCTCGCCGGAGCCGACGCGATGGCCGCGACGGCGGGCGTGCTGTGGGTCGCGCGCGAACCCTCCATCGCGCTGGTGGACGCGCCCCCCCGCCGCCCAGCAGATGGTCGCCGAATTCGCCGACCCGCAGGTGCGCGACGCGGTCCAGTCCGGGCGCCAGATCCGCCTGCGCGCGCTCAAGCCGTCCAGCGACGTCCCGACCTTCCAGTCCGAGGTCGACGGCATGGGCGGCACGGAAGAGGACAGCATGACCGGCGCGGAGATGCGCGAGGCCTTCTTCAACGCGGAGCCGCGCGGGGGTTCGACCATCACGCGACGCCGGCCGTGCGGTAGGTTTCTACCCCCTTGGGCTTGGACGAGTCGGTGCGATCCAGAAAAGCCATGCCTCAAACGCAGCACGGATCGGCACTCTCGCCAGAGTTATGACCCCAGCAGCTCACGCCCGATCAGGAAGCGGCGGATTTCATTGGTGCCCGCGCCGATGTCGTACAGCTTGGCGTCGCGGACCAGCCGTTCGACTGGCCATTCCTTGGTGTAGCCGGCGCCGCCCAGGGCCTGCACGGCCTCCAGCGACACCTTCACCGCATTCTCCGACGCCAGCAAGATCGCGCCCGCCGCGTCATAGCGTGTGGTCTTGCCCGCATCGCAGGCGCGGGCCACGGCGTAGACATAGGCCCGGGCGCTGTTCAGGGCCACGTACATGTCGGCCACCTTGGCCTGCATCAGCTGGAAGCTGCCGATGGCCTTGCCGAACTGCTTGCGGTCGCGGACGTAGGGCAGGACCACGTCCAGCGCCGCCTGCATGATGCCCAGCGGGCCGCCCGACAGCACGGTGCGCTCATAGTCCAGACCGCTCATCAGCACGCCCGCGCCGCCGCCCAGCGGCCCCATGACGTTCTCTTCCGGGACTTCGCAGTCCTCGAACACCAACTCGGCGGTGTCCGAGCCGCGCATGCCCATCTTGTCCAGCTTCTTGGAGACGCTGAAGCCCTTCATCCCCTTCTCGATCAGGAAGGTGGTCACCCCGCCCGAGCCTTCGCCGGTGCGGGCGTAGACCACCAGGGTGTCCGCCGTCGGTGAGTTGGTGATCCAGAATTTCGTGCCGTTCAGGACGTAGCGGTCGCCCTTCTTCTCGGCGCGGGTGCGCATCGACATGACGTCCGAGCCCGATCCGGCCTCCGACATGGCCAGCGATCCCAGATGTTCGCCCGAGATCAGCTTGGGCAGGTATTTCGCCTTCTGCTCCGGCGTGCCCCAGCGGCGGATCTGGTTGACGCACAGGTTCGAGTGGGCGCCGTAGCTCAGGCCGATCGAGGCCGAGGCGCGGGAGACTTCCTCCATCGCCACCACGTGCTCCAGGTAGCCCATGCCCAGGCCGCCGTACTCTTCCTCGACGGTGATCCCGTGCAGGCCCAGTTCGCCCATCTCGGGCCACAGGTCGCGGGCGAATTCGTTCTTCTCGTCGATCTCGGCGGCGCGCGGCGCCAGCTTGTCGGCGGCCCAGCGGGCGGTGGTGTCGCGGATGGCGTCAGCGTTTTCGCCGAGGCCGAATTCCATGGATTGGGGCGCGAAGGGAATGCTCATGCAAGGCGAGGTAGCTCATTCCTCCCCCAAGCGAAAGCGCAGGGGGAGGGGGATCGTCCGACGCCGCAGGCGACGGATGGTGGAGGGGCGGTGGCCGCTTCACGAACGCTGAAGCCTACTCCGGCTTCCCGGCCTTCACATACAGGTTCCATGTCGCCACCCCGACGCAGATCGCGCCGATCAGGGCCAGGACCCAGGCGATCACCGTGAACTCATTCGTCGGCAGCGGATCGCTCACCGCCTTGCGGAAGGCGGCGGCCGAGGCGGCGCAGGAGAACAGGCCCAGACCGCCCATGATCAGATAGGGTCCGGTCTCGATCAGGCCGAAGCGGCGTGCCGGGGTGGGCTCCACCTCGTGACGCAGCACCGCCAGCGGCGGCTCCTCCTCGAACAGCACCGTCTCCTCGGCGTCCGGCTGGGCGCGCTGCTCGGGCGCCCAGGCCTCGCGGGCCGGTTCGGCGAAGTCGGCCTCGACCGCCGGGGTCAGCTCCAGCGGGGGAAAGGGCGACGGGGTGCTGGCCGGGGCGAAGACCGGCGTGGACGGGAAGACCGGCGTCTGCACCGGCGACTCGAAGCGGGTGAAGGTCTCCTCGGGCGCGGCGACCGGCTCTTCCACCACCGGGGCCTCGGGCCAGACGATGGGCGCGGGTTCGGGGTCGGGCTCGGGCGCAGGTTCCGGCTGGACCTCGATCACCGGCTCGGGCGCGGTCTCCACGACGGCTTCCGGCTCGACCACGGGCTCCGGCTGAACCTCGGGCTCAGGCTCCGGCGCGATCGGACGCGCGGGGGGGAAGCCGGGCAGGGGGCCGACGATGGCGGCCGAATAGGCGGAATAGCGCTGGAAATGGGCGGCGCTGGTCGCGGTGACCGGCGTGTTCCATTCGTGACCCTGCGGCTGCCACACGTCCGGCAGCGGAAGGCGACGCGGCGGCTCGGCCTGGGGCTCGGCCGGGGTCTCGATTTCCGGCTCCGACTCGGCGACGGTCTCGACCTCGGCTTCGGGCTCGGCTCCGGTCACCGGCTCCGGCGCGATGGGCTCGCGCTCAGGTTCGGGCAGGCTCTCCGCCTCGGGCGCTTCCAGAGCCTCCGGCGTCTCGCCCAGCAGCGAAGCCACCGCGGCGGCCCGGCTGGCGTTCGGATCGGTCACCGGCTCAGGCGCGACATCAGGCGCCGTCTCAACGACCGGCGGCGGCGGCAGGGGCGCGGCCAGCAGGTCGCTCAGCAGCACCGGCGATGACGGATCGGCCACGAACAGCGCCCGCTCGGCGGCGCGACGGCGCAGGGCCGCGTCCGGCGACAGGCTCTCGGGCCAGCCGACCAGCGCATCCGCCGCCTCGCCCGCATGCCCGGCGTTCAGCCGCTTCAGCACGTCCGAGCCCATGAACCGGTCCACGCCCACCGACACGGCGAAGCTCGCCAGGGCGTCGAACTGGTGCTGGTTCAGTTCGGTCTCGACCTGTTCGTTCAGGGCCTTGGCCACCGGCATCAGGTCGTATTGCAGCAGCAGTTCGGCGTCCTGCTCGCCCACCGTCAGCCCCTCGCGGGCCGAGGCGGTGTGGCCATAGCCGATCACCCAGCGGCCATCGTCGCGCTGCACGGCGCGCGGCCGGAAGCTCTCGAAGCTCTTGATGAGCACCATCCCCGCGCGGGAGACTTTCAGACGGGGCCTGTTCGTGTCGGGCACAGGAATGTTCCAGATCGGGACGGACGCTTACGCTTGCGAGGAGAACCCGCAAGACCCGCGCCGCTCACAGCCTCGTCAAAGCAGGACGATGGTCGCGAGGCCCAGGAAGATCAGGAAACCAAAGAAATCCGTCGTCGCCGTGACGAACACGGCGGATGACACCGCCGGGTCGAATTTGAACTTCGACAGGGTCAGGGGCGTCAGCACCCCGACCGAGGCCGCCACCAGCAGGTTCAGCACCATGGCCGCCCCGATCACCAGCCCGATCCGCCAGTCCTCGTCGCGGAACCACAGGGCCGTCGCCAGACCGATCAGCGGCGCCAGCACCAGTCCGTTCGCCAGACCCACGATCAGCTCGCGCCAGAAGGTGCGCGGCGCGTTCGAGCTGTTCAGCTCACGCGTCGCCAGCGCGCGCACGGTCACGGTCAGGGCCTGGGTCCCCGCATTGCCGCCGATGGCCGACACGATGGGCATCAGCACCGCCAGCGCCACGATGTGCTGGATGGTCCCCTCGAACCAGCCGATGACGCTGGCGCCCAGGGTCGCGGTGGCCAGGTTGATCGCCAGCCAGGGCACCCGGCTGCGCACGATCTCCGGCACGGACGAGCCGCGGTCCTCGTCGGCCACACCGGCCAGACGCAGGATGTCCTCGCGGTTCTCCTCCTGGATGATGTTGACGATATCATCGACGGTGATCTGCCCGACCAGCCGGCCCGCCGCGTCGATGACCGGCGCCGAGATCAGGTGATATTTCTCGAAGATGTAGGCGACCTCTTCCTGGTCCTGGCCGACGGTGATCTCGTTCACCGGCTCCATGATATCCAGCAGGGTCGTCGCGCGCGGGCTGCGCAGCAGCTGGCTCACCGCCACCCCGCCTACCGGACGGTTGTGCGGGTCCACCACATAGATGTCGAAGAACAGCTCGGGCAGTTCCTCGCCCTGCTTGCGGATGTGGTCGATGGTGTCGCCCACGTTCCAGAACTGCGGCGCGGCCATCACCTCGCGCTGCATCAGGCGACCGGCGGAGTCCTCCGCATAGCCCAGCGAGCTTTCGATCGCCGCGCGATCGACCTCGGGCATGGCGGCCAGCACCTTCTCGCGCTGGTCGTCCTCCAGATCCTCCACGACCGCCGCGGCGTCGTCCGAATCCAGTTCCTGCAGCGCCTCGGCCAGCGTCAGGTGCGGGACGCGCTCCAGCACCTCCTCGCGGATGCTGTCGTCCAGCTCGGGCAGGGTCTCGGCCAGCAGGTCGGCCGGCAGCCACAGGGTCACCACCGCCCGGTGCTCTGCGGTCAGGAAGCCCATCAGATCGGCCACGTCGGCGGGGTGCAGGTCTTCCAGCAGCGACCGCAGCTTCATCCCGTCGCCGTCATCGGCGGCGTCGACCACCTTCTCCACGAAGGCGGGCGTCAGGACGTAATCCTCGTCCAGGGCGATGTGTTCGATGTCGTCGTCTTGGGGCGAGTGAGGGGCGGTTGCGGTGGTGCTCACGCTGCGGCCTCCCTCAGTCTGTCAGATCAGCATCTAGCCGATGATTCGCCTTGATAAATCAGGTGCTCGCGTAAGCACCCGGTCGATAGCTGTCTGTCCACCAAGGGCAGGCCACGGTCAAGATGACCAAAGCCGTTTACGGGCGAAAGCGTGGCCTGAACCGGACTTCAGGTAGTGTTCGAAAGCCTCGGCCTGACGACGGCTCGAAAACGCGATGTAGGTGACGACCCGCCAAGGGGCGTGCTTCGCGGTGTGCGTGGATTTCCCGCTGTTGTGCTCCAGCAGGCGAGCCTTGAGATCGGAAGTCACGCCGACGTAGCGTTTAGCCGGATCGGCGTGACTTTCGAGCAAATAGACGTAGTGCATGGCGACCTCGGTAAAGGGCAGCCCTGCTACGCCAAGGCTTCGCAGGGCATCCTGCTTCGCCTCATTCCAATGTCCAGTCCTGCGAAGCCCGAAGGGCGAAGCAGGATGGTGCGGTCGAGAAGACTCGAACTTCCACGGGTTGCCCCACAGCGACCTCAACGCTGCGCGTCTACCAATTCCGCCACGACCGCTCGCATCGGAGGGCGGCTGATAGCGGAGGTCGCGGGGAAAGAAAAGGGGGAAGGCTATGGCGGGCGCTAAAGCGCTACGCCGCTCCGGCCATGAAGTCGTAGACGTCCGCCGGGCGCGTCACGGTGATCGCGATGCGATCCTCGCGAATTTCGATCTCGCCTCTGGCCACCGGGTGGTTGTTGGCGAGGATCCACACTTCATCGTGCTCGGACGCATCCAGCGGAATCACCGCCCCACGGCCCATCTTCAGCAGTTGGCTCATGGGCAGCACGGAGCGCCCCAGGACGACCGAGATCTCGACGTTGACGGATTCGATCTGGCTCACTGAGGACTCGGTTACCGGGTGTGACAGGGCGGAGTGGTCTTGCATGGCGCTCCTGATCCCCACATTGGAGCCATCATGCTTTCCCAGTCCTTAAGCGACCTGTCCGCAAAACTTCGGCGTCCCGACGGCCGGCCCGTCGAATGGCTCGTCGCCGACGGTTACGTCGATTACCCCGAGGCCGTCGCCTTCATGGAGGTCCGCGCAGCCGCGATCGCGGCGGGCGAAGCCCCTGAACTGATCTGGCTTCTGGAGCATCCGCCCCTCTACACGGCGGGCGTCTCGTCCAGGGACGACGACCTGCTCGACGCCGGACGCTTCCCCGTCCACCGCTCGGGGCGTGGCGGCCAGTTCACCTACCACGGCCCGGGCCAGCGCGTGGCCTATGTGATGCTGGACCTCAACCAGCGCGGCAAGGATGTCCGCGCCTTCGTCCGCGGCCTCGAGCAATGGATCATCGGCGCCCTGGCCGAGTTCAACGTCCCCGCCGACGTGCGCGAGGGCCGCGTCGGCGTCTGGGTCGAGCGCAAGGGGCCAAATGACGGAGGGGGGACCTGGTCCCGCGAGGACAAGATCGCCGCCATCGGCGTCAAGGTCCGCAAATGGGTCAGCTTCCACGGCATCAGCCTGAACGTTGAACCCGAGCTCGACCACTTCGGCGGCATCGTCCCCTGCGGCATCCAGGAACACGGGGTGACCAGCCTGGTCGACCTCGGCGTCCCCGCGACCATGGATGAAGCGGATGAAGCGCTGAAGGTGAGCTTCAGGCGGGTATTCGGGGAAGTGGGGAGGGGGCTCAATGTCCGCTCCTGACTCATATCGGCGGTTCAGCTTGTCCGCTCTAGGGCGGGGCGTCGATTAACCGCCAACGCGCATGTCGGGCTCAGAAACGATCCGTCATGAACGACACGGCCTTCGCACAGATATCTTCCGCAAGGCCTCGCGCGTCACAGTCGCCCCCCGAAGCTCTAAATGGCAAGGATTTGCACATCGACCTCTAGGGCGATCATATCGTTCGGAGCGCCGACGTAGCTGCCAGAGACTGGGGACGTCTGAGCATTGCAGCGCCCGACTGAGACCGGGATTAGACTCCCATTCCCAACCGTCGCGTTGGTCGGGTCGAAGGCAATCCATCCGGCTCCTGGCAGGTAGGCTTCCGCCCACGCATGCGTCGTATTCTCCGACGCGCCAAGAGATTGCGGGTCGACAAGATAGCCCGACACCGCGCGCGCACCGAAGCCGAGTGTCCGCGCCGCTTCGATGAACAGGCCGGCCAGGTCTCTGCAAGAGCCACTCCCAATGGCGAGGGTCTCTGCAGCCGTTTGGACGCCTTCCTCTTCCCGCCGCCTGTAGGTCGTGTTGGCAAGAATTCCCGAGCTCAAGTCCTTCAAGACCGCGAGCGTATCTGTGGGGCGGCTGAGCACAAACCGCTTCGCCCACGGCGCGACATCCGGGGAGCCCCCGGCGGGTGAGCGCAGCGCTCCGAGGTCCGTAGCCTCCTCCGCAGCATACTCGAACGGGTAGCTCTGCGCCCTTGGCGCAATGGGAAATACGGGCCAGGCCTCGGCCGAGGTCTCGATTGCCAGCTCGCTCGTCACCGTGAGTTCGCTCGCGTGTGCACCGAATTCAGCGACTGCGACGAGGTTGCCGAAGACATCCTGCGACCAGTCGCGGGTGGGCTGCACCGGACCTTGTGGCTCAGCACCTCCATCTCGCGTCCACCACGGGGTCTCAGCATCAGACGGCCGCCGCCATGCCGAGGTCCGCGATGGATCTTCAATCCCAGAATCGTTTGCCTGCCATTCACGGGTCACGAGGCGCTGATGCATCCTGCAAGGGGCTCGTCCGCTGTCAGTCCGCGTCCCGACACAGGAACCGCCGTCTTCCGGACCGGTTAGACACGCAGACCCTGCCGGAAACAGCAGTCGACCCGTCTGGTCCGCGCTCGATCATTTCCGGAACATCACCATGGCCAAGACGCCCGCCGCCCACCGCCATAGCCGCGCCGAGGCGGCCAATAAATCCGGCGCAAATAAAGCCAGGCCTCAGGCGACCCCAGTGGTCCGCCCGGGCGGCGATACGCACCAGTCAGCAACCACGCCGGACGCACGGCTCACGACCAACCATGGCGTGCCGATCAGCGACAACCAGAACACGCTCTCCGCCGGGCCGCGCGGGCCGCATCTGCTCGAAGACTTCGTTCTTCACGAGAAGATCCAGCATTTCGACCACGAGCGTATTCCGGAGCGGATCGTCCACGCCCGCGGCTCGGCGGCGCACGGCTTCTTCGAACTGACCGAGAGCCTCGCCGACTATACGACCGCGAAGATCCTGACCGAGGTCGGCAAACAGACCGACGTCTTCACCCGCTTCTCGACCGTCGCCGGCGGCGCCGGTTCGGTCGATACGCCGCGCGACGTGCGCGGCTTCGCAGTCAAGATGTACACGGTCGAAGGCAACTGGGACCTCGTCGGCAACAACATCCCGGTCTTCTTCATCCAGGACGCGATCAAGTTTCCCGACCTGATCCATTCGGTGAAGATGGAGGCCGACCGCGGCTATCCGCAGGCGGCGTCCGCCCACGACACCTTCTGGGACTTCATCGGCCTGATGCCGGAGAGCACCCACATGATCATGTGGGCCATGTCTGACCGGGCTATCCCGCGCAGCTTGCGGATGATCGAGGGCTTCGGCGTCCACACCTTCCGGCTGGTCAATGAGGCGGGGGAGGCGACGCTGGTCAAGTTCCACTGGCGGCCCAAGCTCGGGACCCAGTCGACCTGCTGGGACGAGGCGGTCAAGATCGCCGGCGCCGATCCGGACTATCATCGCCGCGACCTCTTCGAGGCTATCGACAAGGGCGACTTCCCCGAATGGGAGTTCGGCGTCCAACTGCTGACGCAGGAGCAGGCCGACGCCCTGCCGTTCGACGTGCTCGATGCGACCAAACTCATCCCCGAGGAGCTGTATCCGATCCGCGTCGTCGGCCGGATGGTGCTGAACCGCAACCCCGACAACTTCTTCGCCGAGACTGAACAAGTCGCCTTCCTTCCCACCAACATCCCGCCCGGGATCGACTTTTCGGAAGACCCGCTGCTGCAGGGGCGCCTGTTCTCCTATCAGGACACCCAGCTGTCGCGTCTCGGCACGGTCAACTTCCACCAGATCCCGATCAATCAGGCCAAGGGTTGCCCGTTTCAGAACATGCAGCGCGACGGGCACATGCAGATGCAGGTCCCCAAGGGGCGCGCCAACTATGAGCCCAACAGCCTCGCCGAGGCGGGCGAGGACGGCGGGCCGCGTGAGGACCCGAAGGGCGGCTTCCGCAGCTTCCAGACGCCGATCGAGGGGACCAAGGTGCGGATCCGCGCGGAGACCTTCGCCGACCACTTCAGCCAGGCGCGCCTCTTCTTCCGCTCCCAGACGGAGATTGAACAGGCCCACCTCGCCAGCGCCCTTGTGTTCGAGTTGTCCAAGGTGACGCTGGAGCATGTCCGGCTGCGCGTGATGTCCAACCTCATGAACGTCGATGAAGCGCTGGCCGCGCGGGTGGCTGACGGGCTGGGCATGGATCTGCCCAAGGCCTCGGCCCCGGCGGCGGAGCCGTTCGATATGGACCAGAGCCCGGCGCTGCGCATCGTCGGCAAATATCCGGATACGCTAAAGGGGCGTCTTGTCGGCGTCCTTGTCACCGATGGCGCCGACGGCGCGCTCGTCGCGGGTGTCCGCAAGTCGGCCGAAGCGCAGGGCGCGCAAGTCCAGCTGATCGCGCCCAAGGTCGGGGGCGTCGTGCTCATTGACGGAACCGAGCTGAAGGTGGACCGCCAACTTGCCGGATCACCTTCAGTGCTGTTCGACGCGGTGGCGCTCGTGCTCTCAGACGCGGGGTGCGAATTGCTGCTGGGCGAGGGCGCGGCGGTCGACTTTGTCAAAGACGCCTTCGGGCACCTGAAGGCTATCGGTCATACAGCTGAAGCCCAGCCGCTGCTCGACAAGGCCGGCGTCGTCGCCGACGATCGCGTCGTCGCTCTCGCCAAGGACGGCAAGGCGTTCACGGCCGCGGCGGCGGGCCGGCAATGGGCTCGCGAGCCCAGTGTGCGAATTCTGGCTTGAGCGATGCGGAACCGCAGAATTTGACGGGTCGCGCCTCCCCACCGCGAAATCGGATCCAGGCAAGCTTGTAAATCCGTGGGCGGTTCCCATCTAGAAGACGTCGATCTCTTTGCGTGAGCCGCTGTCCTTTGCGCTCCGCACCGAGGTCAGGAGCCCATTTCATTCAGAACCCGACAGGCCGCCCAGGAATTCTCCGGCGGCCCGCTCAAGGGAGGTCTGAAAATGGCTACCGGCACCGTTAAATGGTACAACCCCACCAAAGGCTTCGGCTTCATCCAGCCTGACGACGGTGGCAAGGACGTGTTCGTCCACGCCACCGCCGTTGAGCAATCCGAGTTCGGATCGCTCAACGAAGGTCAAACGATCAGTTACGAGACCGAAGCCGATGCCCGTAGCGGCAAGACTTCGGCAACGCGCCTGACGGTGGCGGCCTGAGGACGCGGCCGCTTTCGCCAACGACAACATCATCTCTTTCGAAGGCGAGGTCGTGCGGCTGCTGCCGCGCGGCAGTCGTCAGGTTCGGTTGGACAACGGCCATGTGCTGACGGTGCTCGCAGCCGGCAAGCCACGTTTGGGAACGCTCCTGATCGGCGATGTCGTACGGGTCGAGCTCGGCTCGGATGAAATGGAAGGATGGCGCTTCGCGCCGTCCCTTCGAGCCATCCAGGAAGGATGTGCGAGTGACGCCCATTTCTGAACGAATCCCGACCATGAGTGATGTCGACCTCGCTTCGCTCCGCTCCAACGCCGTTCACCTTTCCGAGCATGGCTCGGCCAGTCAGATGACGGCGGCGAGCGAAGCCTTGCCCCTGATCGATACGGAACTGGCGCGCCGGGCGGCCTTGCCCAAGCCGCCCAAGCCCCAGCGCAGGCCCGCGCCCAAAAAGGTCGCGCCGGCGATCGGTCACCAGACGGCTTTGCCCAAGGCCTCTTGAGGCCGCCAACCAGAGGAACGCCTTATGATCGAAGAATCCTTCATCCGGCTCTACGCCCATGACTTCGTGCAGTTCGCCGGACGCGCTGAGCTCGGTCAGGAAGTCGACGCCGGGGTCGACAAGCGCATGGCCGACGCCCGGTCCCACGCCGTGCTGATGGACGCGCGCAAGGGCTCCGACCACCTCGCCTCGCTGATCTCGCGCCTTCGCGAGGAGGCGGTCCAGTTCAACGGTCGGGTGATGCTCAAGGGAACAGATCCAGAGGCGGCCGCCCTGCGCCGTCGGCGGTTCCTTAACCGGGTCGCCGACCGCCTGTCGCGCCCCGCCGAGGTTTCCGCGGGAACTGCAAGCCCGCCGATGTCGGCCACGACCGGATTGACCCGCCGGGCCGCCCGTCCGACGCTTCACGTCGAGGCCGCTTCCTGAAGGATTTCTCCATGCCCGCCGACGCCAAGGCCCCGCGTCTCGCCGTGCTGATCGACGCCGAGAATGCGTCGGCGCGGATCGCCGAGGCCCTGTTCACCGAGATCGCCACCTTGGGCGAGGCTTCGGCGCGGCGCATCTACGGCGACTTCGCGTCCAACCAGATCGCCGGCTGGACCAAGGTGCTGGCCCGCTTTGCGATCCAGCCGCAGCAGAATTTCGCGAACACCAAGGGCAAGAACTCAGGCGATATCGCCCTAGTGATCGACGCCATGGACCTGCTGCACTCCGGGCGGTTCGACGGCTTCTGTCTTGTCTCGTCGGATGCCGACTTTACACGTCTGGCCTCACGCATCCGCGAGGAGGGCGTCGATGTGTATGGCTTCGGCGAGCAGAAGACACCCGAGAGCTTTCGCCAGGCCTGCACCCGCTTCATCTACACCGAGAACCTGACAGGCCCGATCGGCCGTGACGCGGTTGCACCTGCCGAAAAAGGGCGCAGCAGAAGGGCCAACGAAGCGCCGAGGTCCGAAGCACCGCTCACACCAGGCAAACGCCCCGCCCCTGAAGCCGCCCGCCTCATCGCCACCGTCATTGCGGACATGGACGAGGATGACGACGGCTGGGTGTCGGTCGGCGGCCTTGGAGATCGACTGCGCAACGCCTATCCCGACTTCGACCAGCGCACCTACGGCCACGCCAAGCTGTCTGACCTGATCCGCGCTACCGGCCGGTTCGAGGTTCAAACGGGCTCGGGCGGATCGATGCGAATTCGCGACAAGGCCTGATCTGGCGACAGGGTACGGCTTTGTATTGGCCCCCTTAGCTTGTTATCCAGCCCGACTATCCCGCGCATTTGGCTTTTCGGCCGACGGGTTTCGAGAAATCCGCATGGCCGCGGAACGACGGCGTCGCGGAACGCTTCAAGTCGCATGGTTCTCTTCTTATCGCCGGCGCCCGTCGTCCTCGTCGTGGACGACGAAGCCCTGCTGCGTCTGGATGCGACGGACGCGCTACGGCACGCCGGCTGTCGAACATTCCAGGCGAGCCAAGCGGAAGAGGCCCTTGAGGTCCTGGCGCTTCACCCGGAAATTTCGATTCTGTTCACCGACATCAACATGCCAGGTCAACGCGACGGCGTCGCCCTGGCGGGCGAGGTCCACCGTCGTAGGCCCGATATCAGCGTGATCATGACCTCGGGCAGAGAGCGTCCATGCGCATCCCTCCTGCCACCGGACAGCCGGTTCTTCGCGAAACCCTACGACATGGATGTGATCGCGCGGAACGTCTGGAGCTTTGGCCGAGGCAAGGATTGAGCCAGACGACCAGCGGTTGTCGTGCTTTCGGTCGCGGGATGATATGACAGAGGCTATGAATCCCTTGCCGACGGCCCTTCGCAACAACGTCGTCGTCAAAGGGACGGGCGAACGCGTCATTGTTTTCGCCCATGGCTTCGGCTGCGACCAGAACATGTGGCGCCACGTGGCGCGAAGGTTCGAGGACGACTTCCGCACTCTGGTATTCGACAACGTCGGGGCCGGACAGTCGGACCTGTCCGCTTATGATTCCGGCAAGTATTCGAGCTTGCAGGGCTATGCAGACGATCTGGTGGAAATCCTGCGCGAGCACGACGCGCGCAAAGTCGTCTTCGTCGGACATTCCGTCAGCAGCATGATCGGTTTGCTTGCCTCCCTGGAGGCGCCGGAGTTATTCGGCTGCCTTGTCCTCGTTGGACCGTCGCCCCGCTACATCGACGACCATGACTATGTCGGTGGATTCTCCGCGGGCCAGATTGAGGAACTCCTCGGTTTTCTGGGCGATAACCCCATGGCCTGGTCGCAAGCGATGGCCCCGCAGATCATGGGCAATGCGGACCGCCCGGAACTCGGTGACGAGTTGACGGCCAGTTTTTGCCGCACCGATCCGAAGATCGCCGAAGAGTTCGCGCGCGTAACCTTCACTTCCGACAATCGCGCGGATCTGGACCGTTCCACGATCCGCACACTTATCCTTCAATGCACCGACGACATCATCGCGCCGTTGGCTGTGGGTGATTTTGTCCACGCCCAAATGAAAAATAGCGAGCTGATCGTGCTCGCGGCCACAGGGCATTGCCCGAACCTGAGCGCGCCAGAAGAGGTCGTCTCGGCGATCCGCGCCTTTGTCTGATTTCGTCATACAGGACATCGCCTCTCGGCTTTACGATACAGCGCCGTGTGGACTACTGACCTTGAACGCGCTGGGCGCGATCACGAGCGCCAACAAGACTGCCTGTGACTGGCTTGGCGTGTCATCCGAGACGCTCGTGGGCCGACAGTTCCGGGATCTCCTCACCACGCCCGGGCGGATTTTCTACGAGACGAACCTGTCTCCGGCCCTTCATTTGGAAGGGACGATCGAAGAATTGGCCCTCGATTTTGCTCTCGGCGATGGCGAGCCCTTGCCCGCAATGGTGAGCGCTGTGACTCGCTTGGAAGGAGGAGTCGCCACCACCCAGATCGCCTTGATGCGCGCACAGGGCCGTCGGCGTTATGAACGCGACCTGCGCGAGAAGCAGGCGGTTTCGGCCAAGGGCTTGGTCGATGCCCAGGAAATCGCCGAGCTGCGCGAACAGTTCATCGCGGTGCTCGGGCATGACCTGCGCAACCCCCTTGCATCGATCGTCGGCGCTGCCCGCCTGCTGCGGAGAGACGTCACCGGCGAAAAGGCCACACGCGTTCTGGATATGATGGAGGGCAGCGTCGATCGCATGGCGGGTCTCATCGACGACGTGATGGACTTCGCACGGGGCAGGCTGGGCGGCGGTATCGGCCTTGAGCTGAGACTGGCGCCTCTGGAACCGGTGCTTCGGCAGGTTGTCGACGAGTTCGAAGCGGGTCAGCCGGAGCGTTCGATCGAGGCGCGCTACAATCTCCCCGTGCTCGTCCGCTTCGATCAAGGACGGCTGGCCCAATTGGTGTCCAATCTCATCGGCAACGCCCTCACCCATGGCGACCCCAAAGCTCCGGTGCATCTTGAGGCTGACATTCAGAACGATCGTCTGATCCTGGCGGTAGCGAACGCCGGAGCGCCGATCCCGGAAGCGGCGATGGGGCGCCTGTTCCAGCCCTTCGTCAGGGGCGCGGTTCGTCCCAATCAGCAGGGTCTGGGTCTTGGTCTCCACATCGCCGCCGAAATAGCCCGAGCACACGGTGGTCGCCTTACCGCCACCTCAACGGAAGCGGAGACCCGCTTTGTCTTGGAGATGCCAGCTTTCGCCGCGGGCTAGTGGCGGATTGGCAGGGTGATCCCGGCTGGAAAGCGCTCATTGGTGCTGCAGGAACATCAAGAGACCACATGATTGCGATCTATGGAGACCATGAGCACCGACCCTTCCGACACGCGCGCGCGCGATCGCGCGGAGCTTTACGCGCCTAGGCCGTCGGGCGGGTCGATCATGGCCGGCGTCTGCGTGGCAGTGGTCGCCTTCTTGGGCGTGATGGTCGTGTCTGGTTTCTATGGGTGGGAAGTCCGGGACAACGTCCTTCCAGCCTGCCTGATAACGGCAGCCGGGTTCTGTGTGGGATTCGCTGGCTACAAAGGCCAAAAGCGAAAGAATCTCACGGCTGTCGGGCTCGAGCAGTCAAAAATCGACCGAAGCGAAACTGGCTGAGCGCGCTGCGGAAATCCGGCAGGGACTTCGAACGTCAGGGTGCGGGTAAATCTGCGCTTGATCGATTGCCCGGCAGGATCATTCTCCAACCCGAGACCTCCACTCATCATGCCGAGTGTGGTCTTTCCGACGTTGCTTGCATGACCGTTTCTGGCGCATCGCCCCCCCCTCACAAATACCGCATCCACCACTGCCCGCTCCGCCGCTTCACCCCGGCGAACCAGCGGCAGGCGAACCACCCCGGGACCGCCGCGACCACCGCGATCCCCCAGACCCAGCCCGCGTTCGGGACGCCGAACACCTCGCCCTGATTGGCGCCGAACGCCCACAGGCAGGCGAGGGCGGCCAGGTGCAGGGCGTACAGGTGGATCAGGTAGAAGAACAACGGCGCGCCGCCGAACGCGGTCAGCAGGTCGGTCGTCCGCGCGGGCAGCCGCTCCAACCCCGCCAGCAACAGCGTCCCGACCCCCAGGGTCAGCAGCAGGAAGTCCGCTGACGGCGGGTATTTGGTCAGGTTCAGCACGCTCATCACCGTGTGCAGGGCGTCCGGATAGACGCTCCAGCGCAGCGGCTCGCCATAGACATTGATCCCGCGCAGCACCGCGAACAGGGCCAGCATCGAAAGCCCCAGAGCCACCAGCCGACGGCGGCGCGCGGCGCCGTCCTGACCGGCCGCGAACCACGGTCCGATGGCGTAGCCCAGAGCCGCAACGCCGATCCACGGCAGCAGGGGATAGGAGGTCCGCGCCCGCCCGCCCCAGGACAGGTCGATGAAGCCGCGATCATGCAGCACGGCCCACAGGGCGTGGCCCGGCTGGCCCTCGGCCACCGTGACCGGATCCAGCAGATTGTGACCCAGCACGATCACCGCGCCCACCGCGATCAGGGCCGGGCGGGGCAGCCAGACCAGCGCCGCCAGCGCCATCATCGACAGGCCGATGGCCCAGATCACCTGCAGGAAGACCGTCGGCGGCGTCAGGTCGAAGGTCCAGGCGAACGACACCGCCGTCAGCTCCAGCGCCACCAGGAACAGGCCGCGCTTGAACAGGAACTCGGACGCGGCCCCCATCCTTCCTTTCTCGTCGCCCCCCTTCTTCATCCCGTAAAGCCAGGCGCTCAGCCCCGTCAGGGCCACGAACACCGGGGCGCACAGATGCGCCGCCAGCCGGGTGAAGAACAGCGCCGGCTCGGTCGTCGCCACATCCATCGGGTCCGACACCTGGGCGTGGATGAAGAAGAACTCCCGCGCATGGTCGATCAGCATCAGCAGCATCACCAGACCGCGCAGGGCGTCGATGGAGGTGATCCGGGCGGTCAGGGTTGGCGGGGCAGGGACGGCGGAGGCGGGCGCGGCGGCGGTTGACAGCGTCATGCCGCAGCGTCTAGCCGTTATGTGATAACATTACAAATGGAGCCTGTCTTGTCCCTCCTCACCAGCTGCGCGGGTCTGTGCCTGCTGGCCGCCGCCGACCCGGCCGTGGTCGTGGCGGACGTTCCCGCCGCCACCGTCGCGCCCGATACCGCGACGCCAGAACCGACGACGCTGGGCGAGATCGTGGTGCTGGGTCGGCGGGCGCCGCGCGACGCCACGCTAGGGGCAGGGGCCACGACCGAGCGCATGTCGCCGTCCAGCCGCTCCATCGAGGCCGACCTCCTGCACGCCGTCGGCGCCACCCGCCTGTCCGATGCGCTGGAACTGGTCAGCGGCGTCAGCCAGCAGAACAACCGCTTCGAGCCCCCTTTCCTCATGTTCCGGCTCCGGGCATGGTCCTCGACCATGGGTTGAGCGTCGCGCTGCGGCGATGGGGGCATTCCGTGGTCGAAAGTCAGTCAGGCGCCGTGAACGCGGCGCTGTCCGCGCTTGTGGAAGCCGGTCGGGCCGGAAAGCTGGTGATTTTCTGTGGCGCGGGCGTATCGATGCTCGCGCCCAGCAGGAGCCCCAACTGGTGGGAAATTTACCATGCCGCCGCTCGCGCGCTGTTGGTCGAGACGGAGCAGGGCTTCGGAGACCAGCTTCCCGCCATTGATCTGGATGGGGTTCTGGGATCGATCAGGACCCAGCAACTCGCTGATCTGATCGTCAGCCGATTTGCCGGCGAGACCTTCACCGAGCTGCTGTCCGCGGTGGACATCGCCGATCCCAACGCCAACCACCGTCTGATCTCGGCGCTGGCGGGGGCGGGCCATGTGCGCGGCGTCCTGACGACCAATTTCGACACCATGATCGAGCGCGCCGCCGCGACCTACGGCGTGGGGGTATCGGTGTGCGTCCCCTACCTGCCGCCCGAGTCCACGGGCTCCGAGGGGCTGACCCTGATCAAGATCCATGGTTCGGTCGCCATCCCGGGAAGCCTGATCGAGACCAGTAGCCACAAGGCGAGGGCCTTCTCTCCCGTTCTGAAGCAATGCTGGCTACCCATGCTGGACGACGCCGTGGTGCTCGTCTTGGGATATTCGGGCGCCGATCTCGGCGATGGCGCGGCGGGCGCCTTCTTCGAGGACGTACTCGCCAGGCGATGTCCCATCTATTGGGGGCACAGACCGGGCTCCAGGCCCGAGCTTCCGGCGCCCGTCGCGCAACAGGTGGTGTTCATCGAAGGCGGCCTCCCTCACCCGCTCGACGCGATCAGCGACGGGTTGGGGGTTTCGGACTTTGAAACGCCCGTGACGGGACGCGACGCCCACGCGCGGCTGGCCGCGTCGATGCGCGAGTGGGCCGCCAGCCTGCACGTCGGGCGATGGGGCGCCGCTACCCTGTTCCAGGAACTGGCTCGCCAGCATGGCCATACCGAGCTTGCCGAGGCCCTGCGCAGGATCGCCATGGCGCAGGCCGAGCGACTGCAGCCGGGCGCCGCCCTGGAGATTGCGGACCTCGCTTCGAGCGCCCTGCTTCGAAGCGTTGCAACTCATGCCATGGCGCAAGCGGCGTTCGAGGATGCGGCGACTCTCCTCCACGCCTCCCAGCGAATCCAGGTCACCTTCGATCAAGCGCTTCAGAACACCAGTCCAGCCGGTCGCAAGGAGCGTCTCGCCAACTTGGCCGGAGGCTGGAACAATCTGGCGTTCTGTTCCCTCGTCGCCGGGAACAAGACGGAGGCGGTCAGCCTCTATCGCGAGGCCCTGGGGAGCGCCTTGGCCGGGGGGCATGCGGCTCTCGCCCTGATCGCGATCACCAACATGCTCGGCAACGGGGACGAACTGAACCGCGTCCGGGTGTCGATGCGGCTGGCTGAGGTCGCGGTGGACCTCGCGGATCGCATCGGCGCCTTGGGGCCATCCGTCGAGCTGCGGCTTCTCCTCGCCATGTACGCATTCGATCGCAATGAACCCTGGGTCGCCGACGAATGGCTGATCGCCGCCGATCGGCGCGCCCGGGTTGTCGACGACGAACAACTGCTGTCGATGGTCGACATCCTGATGGCGGAATCCGAACTGCGCAAAGGGCGGATCGAGGCCGGCCTGAACCGGATCGCGGCCCGTCTTGAGAGAACGGGGCAGGCGGCGTTCATGGTCCGTCCGATTGAGGAAACACGGCGGCATCTCGTGATCCTCGGCGTGCCGTCGCCCGGTTCCTTCTTCCTGCATTTGCCTCAAGACGCCGTCGACGGACACGTCGCCAGACTCCAGCGCGACCGCGACGAGGCCGGGGGCAAGGGCGAGCTTCCCTGGCGAGGCGCGCACCTGGCCGTGTCCGATTCGGCGGTGCATGACGAAGGGCAACTCGGGCTGCTCTGTCGCCTCGGACAACTGACCTTCGATGGCGAGGATTCAAAAGCCGCCGATCTGGGGCTGCACTTCGCCTTCAGAGCCTTGTCGCGCGGCCATCTGGAACAGGCGCACTGGGCGGCCAGGAATGTCGTCGCCGGCCGACCGGCGCCGATCGTTCGGGCCGCCGCCTTGGGGGTTCTGGGGGCGGTCGCGGCGGAGCGTGGCGAGATCGTCAACGCCGCGCGCCTGTTCGACCAAGCCGAACAGGCCCACCGCGACGCCGAAACCCCTCCGTCCGCCGGCCTGGCGTCATCGGCGCTCTGGTTCTTCGTCCAGGCCGGCGATGTCGCGAAAGCCCTGGCTTGGGTTCGGCTTTGGCCTCTTGATCGCGCCAAGGCGGGTGAGGCGATCGGGAGCCTCTATGCCGAAGCGATGCGTCTCGACACCTGGGGCGAGGCGATGGCGGACGTCGCCGCCGCTCTGCGCGAGAAGCTGGCGCCGTTCGGGGGCGTGGTCCCCGTCGGTCAGTCGGGCGGCGACGAACCGGTCCGTCGCTACGTCGGCATCCCGACCCCGCTCGACGCCGAGGATCAAGCCCTGATGCATCGGTTGCACGCCCTTGCGGTGTCACCCGATCCGATCACGGACCTCCCGGACTTCATCCCCGAGGTGATCCTGTCCGCCGGCGCCTCGGATCCCCAGCGGCTTCAGGCGCTCGATATCTGGTTCAAGAGCCTGTCGGAGCATCATCCCCTGGCCGAGGTCGAGGCGATGGCGGACAATCTTCGCGCCGCCCTTTTGGGGGACCTCAATTTCAACGGCGTGGTCAGGCTGGAAACCCATCTGTGGCTGCTCCGCTGCGAGAATGGCCAGATCGACCAGGCGCAGGCTAGGCTTCGCGATGTGATCTGGATCGCGGATCTCGCGACCCTGCCGCTCGTACGCGCCGAATTCCTGTCTCTCGCGATCGTTGACGCCAACATGGCGGCCTTGGAACAGGTGCAGGAGGCCTCCGCCACCCTGCGCTATTTCGGACGTCGGACGGCGGCTCCGGTCAAGCCGGAACCGGTGATCAATGTCGGGGAAGCCTTCGCGGCGTTCGCGGTCGAACTCGCCGCGACGTCCGAGCCTGATGCGGCGGACGCCCTGGTGCGCGAGGTCGTCATCCGGCTGCGTCGCGCGCGCTGCCTGACGGCTGATCTGGTGGGCAGGGTGCGCGGGGAACGGGCGAACTGGGACCTGAACCACAAGCGGTTCGTCGAAGCGGCGGAGGCCTATCGGCGGATCGAACGCGGCTTCTTCAGGCGGGGCGAGGTGGTCAATGCCCTGAACAGCCGCGCCGGCGCCGCGCGGGCCATGAGCCGGTCCGGAGATTTCGCGGCGGCCGAAGCGCTGTTCAAGGCGGCGGTGGCGGACGCCGAGGGCACGCCGATGGTCTCCAATCTTCTCCGGGGATTGGGGGCGGCCAGACTGGTGGAAGCCACCGAACGTCGCGACCCCATGGATCTCGTGCTGCTCGAACAGGCGGTCCAGGCTTTCAAGGACGCGATCAAGGCGGGGCGGGAGGACACGATGGATCGCGCGAGGGCCCGTCTCGCGCTGGCGCGTGCGTTTGGAGAACGCGGTGATCAGGAGGAGGCTATGGCGTCATTCGATGAGGCGATATCGGAGCTGTCTCATCTCGGGGGCGACACGCCCCGGCTCCTCATCACCCACCGCACCCAGTTCGCGGAGGGAAACTGGCGCGGACTGGGCATGTTCTAGGTCCGGTTCCCGCACGGCTCCCAAAGCAAAGCCCCCCGCCGAGGGCGACGGGGGGCTCGGACGCTTCGGGCAAGCGCGGACCGAAGGGGGAGTGGCCCACGCCTTGAGTGCGTCACCCTTCGAACGGGCGAGACCGACCGGTCCGTCGCGCCACCCGCCGTCTTCACGCGTGCGGCCGACTATCCCGCCGCCGCCACCGCGTCCCCGCTCCGCGCCCGCGCCGTCTCGGGCATCCGCGCCATCGCCGCCCCCAGGAAGGCCCGCTCGGCCTCGGGCGTTTCGAAGAACCGGCGGGGCAGGACGATGGCGCTGCTCTGGACCAGGAAGACCCAGTATTTGCGGGTGCGGAACACGTCGGTGACGCAGGCCAGCCCGGATCGTGCCTGTCGCTTCCATCTGCGCCCCTCTGTTCGCGAGGCGCGACGCTAGCGGCGCGGGGAGGGTGCGTCACTCCCCCGCCGCGCCGTCGCATTGACAACCGCCCGTCAACGCGAAACCTTGGGTTGAGGGAGCAGTTCAGGGCTTCGGTCCGGGGGGACGAGATGGCGCGTATCGCGGTGGTGGACGACGATCCGGACGTCCGGGATTTCATCTCGGTCATCCTGAGCGAGGACGGGCATGAGGTGATCACCGCCGACGACGGCCTGTCCGCCCAGACCCTGATCAGCAAGACGCCGCCGGACCTGATGGTGCTCGACATCCTCATGCCCAACCGCGACGGCCTGGCCACCATTCTGGAGCTGCGGCGCGAGGGGCGGGGCTTCCCCATCCTCGCCATGTCGGCGGGGGGGATGATGGACAGCGGCTATCTGCTGAAGACGGCCAGGACCTTCGGCGCCGACGCCACCCTGTTCAAACCCTTCAGCCCCGAACAGCTGCGCACCGGCGTCAATGCCCTGCTGCGGGGCAAGGACGGCTGATCGGGGCCAAGCGCCGACGCGGCTTGCCCTGTTTCAGCGCCACCGCCATTCTTCCCCGTCGCCGGGGAGGGGCGTGCGTCCATGTCTGAACCGGCCAAACCCGCCGCCGTGCTCATCCCGGCGGCGGTCTGTCTCCGTCGCGGCCGTCCTGTTCGCCGGGCTGGGCGGCCTGTCCGAGGCGCCCTGGCGCATCCTCTGCGGCATGGGCGTCCTGTTCTGCCTGATCATGCTGGTCGTGTTCGGGATGATGGCCGCGAACGAACAGTCGATGGCGATGCGTCGCGGGCTGGCTTGGGCCTATGGCGCCCTCGTCGGCCTCTGCTATGGCCTGTTCTTCGCGCCGGACGGCGGGGTGCTCAGCCTGCTGCTTCATATGGGCGGAGCGGCCCTTGTGGCCCGGGCCGCCTTCTGGAGGCTGGAATTGACATCCCCCTCAATGTGGGACCGGGACTGAGCGTCTAGGCCCCGTCGGCGAACGCCGGCACGAAGCCCGCGCCCTTGTCCGGCCGTTGGAAGCGCACCGTTCCGCCGTGCAGCTCGATGATCCGCGCCGTGATCGACAGGCCCAGACCGGCGCCGTCGCCCTTGCTGTCGGCGCGGGCGAAGCGGTCGTACAGCCGCGCCTCGAAGGCTTCGGGCACGCCCGGCCCGTCGTCGCGCACCGTCACCGCCCCGGTCGCATCCACGCTGATGGCGATGGTCGTGCCGGGCGGGGTGTGGCGCACCGCGTTCTCGATCAGATTGCGCACTGCCACGCCCGCCAGCACCGCATCGCCCTGACGCGCCACCCGCTCCACCGCGCTGTCGAAGCCGATCTCGCGTCCGCCGGTCAGGATGCGCGGCGTCATCTCCGCCGCCACGTCGCGCGCCACCGCCACCAGATCGAAGCGCTCGGTCCGGCTCAGGCGATCGCGGTCCGCCTCGGCCAGGAACAGCAGCTGTTCGATCAGCCGCGCCAGCCGCTCGAACTCGGCGGTGGCCACTCCGCGCTCCTCGGGCGGCAGCAGGCTTTCGACATGGGCGCGCAGGATGGTCAGCGGGGTGCGCGGTTCATGCGCCGCATTGGCCGAGAAGGCCCGCTGCGCGGCCGCGCCGACGGCGGCGATCCGGCCCCAGCGTTCGGCGGTCAGGGCGGCGATCAGGGTCATCGCCAGCCCGACCTCGATCCAGCCCACCGTCCGCACCATCTCCAGCCCGGCCCGTCCGGGCCAGCCCATCAGCAGGGTCAGCAGGGCCAGGTCCTCGGTCAGCTTGGCGCAGCCGGCGGCCAGGAAGAACATCGCCAGCCAGCCGTGCAGGGTCCACAGGATCGGGACCGTGAACCGTCCAAAACCGGCAGGCTTCGGCGGGACAGGGCGAGGGGCTCGGGCGGGAAGAGGGCGGTCCATGCCCCGGTCTCGCCCGCCCGTCTTTCACCCCGCTTTCACGGGGTGGCGGGCGTCTCCTTCGGCGTCGAGGGCCGTTCGATCTCCGGCACATACAGGCCGGTCACCAGCCCCGCCGCGAACCCGCCGACGCTGCGGCCCACATTGTTGCGCGCGCCGTGCCGCAGGCAGGGATCGGGCTCGGGAATGTCGCGCACCTCGCGCGCCTTGGACGCATAGGCGTCGCCCACCGCGTCGCCCATCGGCTCGGCGAACTGCAGGGCGTCGCCGACGCGCGACAGGGACGGGCTGTCATTGCCGATCACCGTCGCATTCCGGCCCCAGGTAATGGCCGCGATCTGGGTCCGCCCGTCCGGCGCCATCAGCTCGCTCTCCACCGCCAGCCCGCCGGTCGACCCCGGCGCCCGCACGTTCAGTATCGGCACCGGGTTCAGGAAGTTGGCCGCCGCGCTGACCCCCGATCCGAACGGATTGGTCGGGTCCACCCGCACCACGAAGGTCCGCACGAAGGCCGTCCGGTCATCGCGCGCCTCGGCCAGGGTGAAGCGCTCGCTGACCTCGTAGCAGATCTGCCGGTCCACCTCGCTCAGCACCGCCGCGCGGTCGTTTTCCGACAGGTTCTCGCCCACGCCGGGGGCCAGTCGCGCGGGCTCCAGGAACACCCGCTCCACCGCGTCCGAGGCCGCGTCGTCGCGCCTCTGGCGGACCACGGCGCGCAGGCTGTCGCCCGGCTCGGTCAGGTCGTCGTACCGGCTCAGCAGGCCGGAATGCGGCGTCGGCGCCGTCTGGCAGGCGCCCAGCGCCAGCGCGCCCAAGGTCAGGGCGCCGAGCGGGAGGATCAGTCCGGTGGCTCTCGGGGTCATGGTCGTCTCACAGGGGCTATGGGTCGGCCTGCGTCGCCCGCTCGCCTTTCCTCAGGCTTTCGGACGGCATTCCCGGTTGTACGCGCATGAGGGGCGTGTGGATGCGCGTAAGCGCACAACGCACAGCGAGCCCGACGCTCGCGCGCCGGGCTCGACAGGCTCAGGGCCGGGATCGGGGGGCATGACCCGGCCGTGAGACGGATCAGGTCTGCGGGCGCGTGCGCTCCGCCGAACCGTTGGCGCCGCCGCCCAGCGACACCGAGGCGCCCGAGCGGCTGGCCGAGGCCGCCGCATCGCCCGAACCGCCCGCGCGGGCCTGACGGCGCGGGGTGTCCACGGCGCCCGAGCCCGAGCCCGAGGCGCTGCCCGAAGCCGAGCTGTTCAGCGCGCCGTTGGCGGTCGCCGTGCCGCTGTTGGCGGTGTGGGCCAGCGCCGTCTGGCCGGCGGCCGAGGCGCCTTCGGCGGTGGAGCCCGCGCGGCTCACGCCCATGGCGGCTTCACCCTGGGCGCGGGCCGACGCGCTCTCGACGGTCGAACCAGCGCGGGTCACGGTCGAGGCGGCTTCCCGCTGGGCGCGGGCCGAGGCGCGTTCCGCACGGGCTGCGGCGGCGGTCGCGCGGCGCTCGGCGCGGGCGCGGACCTGTTCGGCGCGGCTGGTTGTCTCGCCGATCCGGTCCCGGGCGAACGCACCGTCCAGACCGCCGGTCAGGCTGCCCGAACCCATGCTGCCCAGCGCGCCGCCGACCTGTCCGCCCACTCCGCCGGTCAGACCGCCCGCGATCTGGGCGTTGGCGGCCCCGGCGGTCAGGGTCAGGGCAAGGGCGGCGGCGGTGATCATCAGGGTCTTGCGCATCGTGTCTCTCCTGCGAAAGGTCTGGGCGATATCGCCCTCCCAGGGTCCAACGATGGGTCGGTCCGGATTCATCCCGGCCCTCGAAAAAGTTCTGAAAAAAGTTCAGCGGGCCAGCTGGCCTCGCGCTCCGACCGCCGCCGGGGCGGTCCTCAGCGCCGCCCCGACCACGCCCCGGCCGTAGACCGGATCAGGGCCGGCCGCGCCTTCGTCGGTCGCCGTGCGGGCCAGCGCCTCCACATCCCCGCCGTTGCGCGCCAGCAGTCCGGCCACCAGCGGCGCCGCGAATGACGCGCCCCGGACATTCACCCAGCCGCGCCCGCCCGCCGCCGCCATGTCGGCCCCCGGCGCGGCGAAGTCGACCTGCGGCCCGCGTCCCGCTTCGGGCAGCACCCGGTTGCGCGCGTTCACCGCCGTCACCCCGATCACGCCCGGATAGCTGGCCGGGAACAGGGGCGGTGCGGCGGGGCCGTCATTGCCCACGGCGGCCACCACCGTCATCCCCCGCTGCCGCGCCCGCGCGATCGCCGTCTCGATCAGCCCGTTGCGCGGCCCCACCAGACTGATGTTCACCACCCGCACATTCTGGCCCGACAGCCAGCTCAGCGCCTGGGCCACCGCCGTCGCCGATCCGCCCGTCGTCGCCCCGCCATAGACGTCCGCCGCATACAGGCTCGCCCCCGGCGCCGCGCTGCGAAAGCCCTGACCCCGTCCGACCAGCAGTGAGGCCACCGCCGTTCCATGCCCCGCCGGTCGCGCCGCCCCGACGAAGCCGCGCGACTGCACCGTCACCCCCGCCAGCGCCGGATGCCGCGTATCCACCCCGGTATCGATCAGCCCCACCCGCACGCCGCCGCCCTGGGGCGGGACCGGCGGCGCGGCATAGGGCTCGACCGCTTCTCCCATCTCCCCCGCCGGGACATGCACATGGTTGAAGGCGAACGCCCCCTCCGGCGCAAGCGCCCTCAGCCGCGCCATCGCCCGGCCCAGCGGCATCCGCCGGGGCGGGGCCAGCACCACCGTCGTCAGGTCCAGCGCTTCCAGCCGCTCCTCACGCACCACGGTGAAGCCCTCGGCCAGCGCCGCCCGCCGCGCCGCCTCGCTCAGGGCCACGGCCACGATCTCCCCGCGCACCGTCGGCCAGCCGTCCGGATCGCTCTCCAGCGCCCCGTCCGAGCGTCGGATCAGGTCGCGGAACCGCGCCGGGACCTCCAGCACGCCCTCGACCCCCGCCCGCGCCTGTCCGGTCAGCCGGTCCACCTCGCCCGGCAGCCGCCCCGGCAGGTCGCGCGCCTCCGGCAGCCCCACGCCCGGCAGCGACGGCAGGCCGATCTGCGCGTTGGCCGGTCCCGCGGCCAGCGCCGCGACACATCCCAGCAGGATCAGAAAACGAGGCTCCATCGGCGGCTCCAACGCGTGAAACGAATGAAAGGCCATTGGCGACGGCCCGACAATGGATGAAACGTCAGGGCCGGGACGTTTCATCCCGCATGAGCGGAGTATCGACTTGGACGCATTCCAGACGGAGCTGGTGGAGCTTCTCCCCCGCTTGCGCCGGTTCGCGCGCGCCGTCTGCCGTTCGGACGCCGATGCGCAGGACCTGGTCCAGGCCACGGTCGAGCGGGCGCTGGTCAAGCGCTCGGGCTGGACCCCCGGCACGCGTCTGGACAGCTGGGCCTTCACCATCATGAGACGGATCCACATCGACGACGCCCGGTCCAGAACGCGCTGGGGCAAGGTCCTGTCGCCCGAGGACGATCACACCCTCAATGTCGCCGACGCCGCCCAGGCGGGCGAGGCCCTGCGCGCGGATGCGCTGGCGGTGCAGGCCGCCGTCCGCAACCTGCCCGACGACCAGCGGCTGGCCGTGGCACTGGTCCTGATCGACGGCCTGTCCTACGCCGAGGCCGCCGTCGTTCTGGGCGTCCCGGCGGGCACCCTCACCAGCCGTCTGGTGCGTGGCCGCCAGACCCTTCTCCAGACCCTGGACGAACAGGGAGTGACCGCATGACCTCTTATGACGACGAAACCCTGATGCGCCGCGTCGATGGCGAGCTGACGCCCGAACAGGGCGCGGCCATCGACGCCGCCGCCGCCGCCGATCCGGCCCTCGCCGACCGTATCGCCGTCCTGAGGTCCCTGCGCACCCTGACGCGCGAGGCCTTCCCGGCCGCGCCCGATCCGCGCGACGACGCCCTCGCGGCCCTGATCGCGGGGCCGGCCGCTCCCGTGCGCGGCGGCCCGTCCTGGACCGCCCGTCTCAAGGCCGCCTTCGCGCCGTCCCTGCTGCCCGTCTGGGGCGCGGGCGTCGCCGCCGCCTTCGTGCTCGGTCTGATGGTCGGCGGTCCCGGCGAGCCGCCCGGCTTCGTCGTCGGCCCGCAAGGCCAGATCGCCGACGCCAGCCTGACCCGCGTCCTCGACCAGCGTCTGGCCGGGCAGGGCGCCGACGCCGATGGCCGCGCCGTCGGCCTGACCTTCAAGGATGGCGAAGGCCGATGGTGCCGCACCTTCAGCGCTGGTGACGCCGGCGTCGCCGGCCTCGCCTGCCGCTCCCACGACCGTTGGTCCGTTCAGGCCCTAGCCCCCTTCAGCGGCGCCGGCCCCGACGCCATCCGCACCGCCTCCGCCGACATTCCGGCGGCGGTTCTGGCGGCTGTCGACGCCGCTCAGGCGGGCGACACGCTCGATCCCGTCGCCGAGGCGCGGGCGCGGGACGAGGGCTGGAAGTAGCTTTGAATAGCCCGCAGGCGGACCGGAGGGGCTCAGCGGTCGGTCTTCAGGGACCATGAATGCATCCGCGCCGCGACATCGTCGCCTGTGACCGCCACGCCGCCAGTCCCGGACAATGCCAGCCGTCGCGAATGATAGTCCACGAACCAGGGCAGGGCCGCGGCCAACGCCCCGTCTGTCATGGGCTCGCTCGTGATGGCCACTTCGGCGCCCAGCACCCCCGGTTGGCCTGATATGGGCTCCAGCGCGTCAATCGGGATCACGTTCGACGGTGTTTCGCGGTCTGGAAACCAGAGCAGCAGGGGCAGATTCTCCAGCGGCACGGGAACAGGGCGGCTTTCGGAGATCTCGGTGAGCGCCAGCCACCACTCGACGTCGTCCTGCCCCTCGGACTTGGGCGGAAGGAGGGCGCCCGCCAGGGGTTCCGCGACTGGCCAGCCGATACCGGATGCGATCCGGCGGCCCCAGCCAGTTCCCGGCATGAGCGGCTCGGCGCGCTCGCGCAGGGTGTGGGATGTCGAGACCACCACGCCCCCATCGCTCAGGTCCACGACGGCGCTCTCGCCCTTGTTGTACGCCACCATCCTTTGGGAAGCGGTCGACTTGTACGACCACCCATTCCACAGGAAGCGCTGCACGGCGGACCCCGTGATCTTGCGACCGTTCAGGCCGATCGTGAGCGAGAAGCGGTAATTGAAGGCGGCCAGGCCCTTTAGCAGACCGCAACCGGCGAGTGGGCCGACGAGCGCGGCGCCGGCGCCCAGTCGCAGGGCGTTCCGGCGGGTCGATCGCGTGATGATGGATGCCGGGTTGCTCACGGCGGCATCCTGCCCTCCGCCGGTTAGCGGGAACTTGACGACGCGCGGACGCTGAACGCTTAGCCTTCTCCCAGCCCCTCGATCAGCACCCCCATGTTCTTGATGTACTCCCCGGTCGACACCCCCATCACCGGATAGTCGGTGATCCAGGGCGAGGTGTCCGAGGCGTCCCCCACGCGGGTGATCCGGAACTCGCCCGGAGCCACCTCGGGCGAGCCGTCGCCGATGTACGGATTGCTCACCGCCTTCAGCGGCGTCGGCCAGTAGCCGCGCGCATTCAGCCCGGAGATGAGCCCCGCGATCACCGCTGGCTCGGCGGGCGGACGCCGTCCGTCGCTGGTCATGTCCGACACCGAAATGTCCTGCAGGGTGAAGTAGCGGGGCAGGGCCACCGTCCCCCGCCGCGCCAGCAGGGGCGAGCCTTCGGACGCCTGCTCCGGCGTCAGCGCCGACAGCCGCGCATACTCGGTCCGCATCCGCGCCACATTCACCGCCCGGAACGAGCTGTAGTGGATCACCGTGTCGTTCGGATCGCCGTCCACATAGTAGGCGCCGTTGACCACGTTCGAGCCGCGTCGGTGCACATACAGGGGCTGGTTCGTCCCCGGCTGGATGAAGGTCGGATGCGTCCGCCCGTCCCGCTGCAGCCGCTGCGGCAACCGCACCCCCTCCAGCCAGTCCAGCGCCTCGGGGATCCGCGCCAGATATTTCCGATCCCCGGTCAGCCGCCAGAAGCTGAACAGCTGCTCGATATTGGCCGCCGTCGTATGGGTCGCATAGGCCTCGGGCTCATAGGTCCGGGCCGCCGCTGGCTTCAGCGTGTCGGCGTGGTGCTGCAGCCCCCAGCCCGCCTGCGGCGCCGGCTGCTGGCAGGCCAGGAAACAGTCCATCGCCCGCCGGATCGCATCGTCCAGCTTCGCCCCGGCGCCCCGTCCGGACAGGTCCCGATCCGTCAGCGTCTGCCGACAGAAGATCAGGAACTTTATATTCTCCCCTGCCACATCGTCGTTGAATGTGATGTAGCCCGTATAGTCCGGCTGCCCGTGCAGCCCCGCGCCATCGGTGCGCGGCCAGCGCTGGGGCCACCCGCCGTTGGCGTACTGGCTGTCCAGCACGAAGCCGATGGCCTTCAGCAGCGGCGCCCGCCACTCGCGCTCGCGCTTCTCCAGATACAGCCGCAGCAGGAACTGCGACGCCTCCGACGTCCCCGCGTCATCAAAGGTGGCGTTGCCGTAGTCGTGGTGGAATTCCTCCATCCGCCAGGCGTTCCTGCCATAGGTGTCGTACCAGCGGCGCAGGCTCTCCGGCCCCGCCGTGTCGATCACATAGTTCCACCCGCCCGCCGGATGCTGCCCCCGCACCAGCGCCCGGGCCGCGCTGATGGCGGCGGCGTAATAGTCCTCGTCCCCGGTGGCGTGATAGGCGTCGAGGAACAGATGCCCCATGGTTCCGGTGCCCGGCGGCTGCACCCAGATCATTGTCGGCGCGGCTTCCAGCTCGCCCCAGCGGCGCGAGAAGTCGGGCAGGGCGGACCACACATAGCCCCCGCCCACCGACGCCTCCTCCACCATGAACCGCGTCGCCCGCTTCATCGTCCGCAGGATCTCCGCGCGGTCAGGGGCCGCCTGCGCGAAGGCGGGCCCCGATCCAGGCCAGGCCGTCAGCAGAGGAGCGACAGCGCCCGCGACCAGCAGGCCGCGACGGGACAGTTTCGATCTCATGCCGGCATCCTCGCGGCGGTCAGAAGGCGGGGCAAGTTGGAAGAGCTCTGACACCGGTGTCAACTCCTCGGTGTTCGAAGGTTGTTTTGATCGGTCATCCCGGGGCTGCGAAGCAGAACCCGGGACCCAGCAGTGCGCTGCTGCTGCCTGACGCAGGGTTGGGGATCGAGCCCGGTCCCCCCGGGGTACCGGGTTCGCTCTTCGAGCGCCCCGGGATGACGGCGGAAGGGGGAGCTGCACACTCCCATCATATGCCCCCTCGAAAACCCCAACCTTTCCAACGCCCGTCCACCCTGTCAGCGTCATATTCCCGGCGCCCCCTCCGGGGTGTGGGATAATGTTCCCATGTCGGCGATGGACAAAAACGAGGAGATCAAGCGCGAGGCCCTGCGGCTCGCGTACGGCTTCATCTTCCATCGCGAGGACCCGCTGGCGACCTTCGAGGCCATCGAGGCGAAGGTCGAGGAGACCGCCGAGGCGGGCGACATCGACGGCGCCTCTAAACTGATGCGCTGCGGCATGACCGCCGTCCGCTTCTGGCAGACCAAGGAGCGACTGCGCCGTCCCGCCACCCCGATGCCGACGCCCCCGTCGCCCGAACCGGAGCATGACCCGGCTCCGCCGGTCGAGCTGCGCCCGGCCCAGACGCCCCCGGCCAGCCTGCCCAACGGGGAGCCGTGGCGCACCTGGCTGTTCATCGGCGGACGCGGCGCGGGCAAGACCCGGGCGGGCGCCGAATGGCTCGCCGATCAGGCCGAGGCGCTCGGCGCCGGCGGCCGCCTCGCCCTCGTCGGCCCGACCATCCACGATGTGCGCGAGGTGATGATCGAGGGCGTCTCGGGCATCCGGTCCCTGCCGCGCTGGACAGCCGAAACCCGGCCCGTGTTCGAAAGCTCGCGCCGCCGCCTCATCTTCCCCAACGGCTGCATCGCCTACGCTTTCTCGGCTGAGGACCCCGACAGCCTGCGCGGCCCCCAGTTCAGCGCCGCCTGGGCCGACGAATTCTGCGCCTGGCCCTCCACCGGCGCCCGCGGCGCCGCCGAGACCCTGGCCCTGCTCCGCATGGGGCTGCGGCTGCCTTATCCAGACAAGGCCGATGCAACCCCCGTGGCTCAAGCAGCGAGCGACCGCGTCGCGAGCGTTGGCCACCCCAGATTGCTGGTCACCACCACGCCCAAGCCCGTCCGCGCCCTGGTCCGCCTCCGCGACGAGGCCTCCTGCGCCCTGACCCATGCGGCCACCGCCGACAACGCGGCTCACTTGGCCCCCGGCTTCGTCGAAGGCCTGCGCGAACTCTACGGCGGCACCCGCCGCGAGGCCCAGGAGCTCGACGGCCGCATCGTCGACATCGACGGCGCCCTGTTCACCGCGGAGATGATGATGAGGGCCAGACAAATGGAGCCGGACCCTTCTCCCCTTGCGGGAGAAGGGAAGTGGGAGCGCCTCATCGTCGCCATCGATCCGCCGGCCACCGCCACCGGCGACGCCTGCGGCATAATCGCCGCCGGATCGCGCCTGCGCGCCGATGGGGTGCGCGAGGCGGTGGTGCTCGCCGACCGGTCCGCGCACGGCCTCTCGCCCGAGGAGTGGGCGCGCCGCGCCGTGGCCCTCGCGTACGAGGTCGGGGCGACCCAGCTGGTGGCCGAGGTCAACCAGGGCGGCGACATGGTCGCCTCCGTGCTCAAGGCCGTCGACAAGCCCCTGCCGCTGCGCATGGTCCGGGCCTCGAAAGGCAAGGTGCTCCGCGCCGAGCCAGTCGCCGCCCTGTATGAACAGGGCCGGGTCAGACACGCCGGTCTGTTCGAGGCTCTGGAGGAGGAGTTGATGATGCTCGGCGCCGAGCTCGGCGAGGGCTCGCTCGACCGCGCCGACGCCCTGGTCTGGGCCGTCACCGACCTCCTGCTCGACCGCCCCGGCGAGCGCGGCCCGCGGATACGCGTGCTGTGATCGAACGCAGTCACCCCACGCCCGCCGACCGTGCGACGGTTTGTCCGCGCCCTGACTGTTTGCGCCCCCATCACGCCACGATCCGGGGTGAACAATCGGGGCGGGGGCGTTCACTCGAACGGGGTAGAGGGTTGGCAAGCCCGTCGCCTATGGGGTTAAACGGCGCCCACGACCTGTTCACTATCGGCTCTGGAGCCTGACTTGATGTCCCGTTTCCTCACCGCCGCGGCCGCCGCCGCACTGGTTTTCGCTGTCGGCGCCGGCTCGGCCGTCGCCCAGGATTTCCGGGCCCTCGCCCGCGAGGACCTGCAGAAGGCGCACGATGAACTGGCCGCCAACCACCCGGCGCCGGCCATCCCCGGCCAGCCCAGCACCGACTTCCGCGCCTGGCTCGACACCGGCCTGCAGGACGCCATGGGCCGCGTCAGCCGCGTCAACTCGGGCGACTCGCACGCCTATCTGATGCGCTACTACGCGGCGGGCTTCCGCGACTCGAACATCTCGATCAGCCCGACCTATGAAGGCTTCGGCCCGTATTTCGGCACCTCGTGGGCCGGCTTCGCCACCGGCTGGCGCGACGGCAAATACGTCGTCACCTACGTCAAGCCGGGCCTGCGCGGTCAGCTGCCGCGCGTCGGCGACACCGTGGTGTCGTGCAACGCCACCCCGATCGACGAGTTCGCCCGCGCCAAGCTCGACCTGTGGGAAGGCAACCTCAACACCGAGGCCGGTCGCGTCACCTCGGCGCCCTATCTGACCTGGAACCGCAACAACCCGTTCGTGAACGGCGTGCCGTCGGTCTGCGAGTTCAAGACCGGAACCCGCCGCGAGCGCGCCATCGAGCTGCGTCCGGTGCCGCTGGAAGCCGGTGATCTGGAAGCCGCCTACCGCGCCACCGTCTACCGCCCCTCGGCCACCCCGCTGTCCATCGAGACCGTGAACGGCCGTCCGTGGGTCAACGTCCACTCGTTCGCCGACTCGGCGGGCTGGGACGCCTTCAACAGCGCCGTCGAAGCTCAGGCCGCCGCCCTGCGCGGTCCGCAAGGCTTCGTGCTCGACCTGCGCGCCGCCTCGGGCGCCTCGGCCTACACCTCGACCGCGCGCGGCTACGGCCTCGCCAACCGCATCTGGACGCCGGAGTTCACCGCCAGCCGTCAGCCTTCGGCCGGCGCCATCACCTACCGCGCCACCCAGGGCAACCGCACCTGGTACGCCGAGACCCTGGCCCTGATGCAGGCCGACCCGCGCTTCGTCCATGAAGCTCCGGCCGTCATCGAACAGACCGCCGCCATCGTCGCCGCCTTCGACGCCGCCATCGCCGCCGGCCAGCCGACCTTCACCCTCGAAGGCCGCGCCGCCGCCGCCGACACCGGCGCCGCCAACCCGGTGCAGGGCCCGGTCATCGTCCTGGTCGACGCCGGCTGCTCGGGCGGCTGCCTCGACACCCTGGACCTGGTGTCCCAGCTGCCAAACGTCCGCATCGCGGGCACGACCACGGCGACCGACACCATCTTCATCGAGCCGACCGCGATCCGTCTGCCGTCGAACTACTCGGAGCTCAGCTACGGTCACAAGGCCTGGACCGCGCGTCCGCGCCCGAACAACCAGCCCTACACCCCGGCCGCCGGCCTGATGTACACGGGCGACCCCGCTGACCAGGCCGCTGTTCAGACCTGGGTGAACACCCTGTTCGGCGGCTGATCGCCACGGATTGAGTAAGCGTACAGAGGGCCGGACGGGAGACTGTCCGGCCCTTACTCTTTGGAGCCCCTCTTCCTATCTTTCCGCCATGACCGACACCCATCGCTCCCCCACCGGATATGACCTGACGCCGCCCAACGAGGCCGAGCGCGAGCGGCTGGAGGCGGACCTGACGGCCGAGGAGGCCCGGGTCCTGCTGTCCCACGGCACCGAGGCGCCGTTCTGCGGCGTCCTGCTGGGCGAGAAGCGGGCGGGGGTCTTCTGCTGCCGCGAGTGCGGCCTGCCCCTGTTCCGGGCCACCACCAAGTTCGAGAGCGGCACCGGCTGGCCCAGCTTCACCCAGCCGGTGGACGAGACCCATGTCCGCGCCATCACCGACACCAGCTACGGCATGGTGCGCACCGAGACGGTCTGCGCTCGCTGCGGCGGCCACCAGGGCCACGTCTTCCCCGACGGCCCGCCGCCCACCGGCCTGCGCTACTGCATCAACTCGGTGGCGCTCGAGTTCGTCCCCGAGGGACAGCCGCTTCGCGACCCCTTGCATCGCGGAGACGGAAACGCCTGACCTTGGCCGCAATCAGGGTTAGGGTTACGATCAGTACAGGGAGTGAGCGCATGATGATTTCGGCATTGCTGATGGCGGCGGCTCTGGTCGGGAGTGATCCCGACGGCGTCGTCACGACCGCGCCGGCGACCAATGTCGACCTCACCGCCGTCAACCGCCCCGTGGCGCCCACCGCCGAGGGCGCGGCCCACCAGGCGGCCCAGCCGCATGGCCTGAGCACCGACCAGCAGATCGACCGCTGGATCGCCCAGCGCGACCCGGAAGCCCGCCCCTTCGCCTCCACCGCCGCCGAGCCGGAGGAGCGCAAGGTCCATGGCGAGTTCACCGCCGGGATCGGCACCGGCGGCTACCGCGACTACGGCATGTCCGTGGTCATGCCGGTGGGCGAGACCGGCACGGTGGCGCTCAGCTACCGCCGGACCGAGAATGGCCGTTATGGCTACGGCTATCCGGCGTACGGCTATGGCCGGTCGCCCTACTTCAACGACGGCGGCTACGCCTTCTCGGGCCGCTACGACCCCGAGGCGCCGCTGGAGCACGAGCGGCGCTCGGCCCGGCCCGGCGGCTTCCCGCCCGGCGCCGCCGACAGCCTGTTCTGACAGATCAGGGCCCGGTCGAAAGACCGGGCCCTTTCTCTATCTAGGCTCTCTTTCGGCCCAGAGAGGCCAGCACCGGCAGGACCAGCAGGGTCAGCAGGGTGGCCGAGGTCAGGCCGCCGATGACCACCGTGGCCAGCGGCTTCTGGACCTCGGCTCCCGGCCCCCAGGCGAAGGCCATGGGGATGAAGCCCAGCACCGCCACCAGGGCCGTGGTCAGCACCGCCCGCAGGCGGCTGACAGCGCCGTTCAGGGCGGCCTCCAGCGGGGGCTCGCCCTCGGCCAGCCGCTGCTGGATGGCCTGCATCAGGACCAGCCCGTTCAGGGTCGCGACCCCCGACACGGCGATGAAGCCCACCGCCGCCGAGATCGACAGGGGCATGCCCCGGGCCGCCAGGGCCAGCGCCCCGCCGACGAGGGCCAGGGGCACGCCGGCGAAGACCAGGGCCGCGTCCCGGAGCGACCTCAGGGCCAGGAACAGCAGGCCGCCGATGGTCAGGAAGACCAGAGGCACGATCAGGGCCAGCCGGGTCGAGGCGCGTTCGAGGTTCTCGAACTGGCCGCCCCAGTCGAGCCAGCCGCCGACGGGGGGCTGGACCGAGGCCATCTCGCGCCGGGCCTCGGCGACGAAACCGCCCAGATCGCGGCCGCGGACATTGGCCTGCACCACGATGCGGCGCTTGCCGTTCTCGCGGCTGATCTGGTTGGGGCCTTCCCCCGCGTCGAAGCGGGCGACGGCGGACAGGGGCACGGTCGGGGCCCCCGGCTCGGACTCCTCCGGCATGACCGGCAACTGGCCCATGATGCCGGGGTCGTTCCTCAGGGCGTCGTCGAGGCGGACCACGACGTCGAAGCGGCGGTCGCCCTCCAGCACATGGCCCGCCGTCTGACCGGCCAGGGCGATGGCCAGGGCGTCGGCGGCGTCGGAGGCGTGGATGCCCTGCGCCGCCGCTATGGTGCGGTCCACGCGGGCGGTCAGGGTCGGCTGGCCCGAGACCTGCTCGACCCGCACGTCCGCCGCCCCGTCGATGCCCCGCAGGACCCCGGCGACCTGTTCGGCGGTGCGGGTCATGGCCTCGAAGTCGTCGCCATAGACCTTGACCGCCACGTCCGAGCGGACCCCGGCGATCAACTCGTTGAACCGCATCTGGATCGGCTGGGTGAACTCATAGGCATTGCCCGGCAGGTGGCTGAGGGCCTCCTCCATCCGCTCGACCAGTTGGGCCTTGGGCAGGGACGGGTCGGGCCAGTCCTTGCGGTCCTTGAGCATGACGAAGGTGTCCGAGATGGACGGCGGCATGGGGTCGGACGCCACCTCGGCGGTGCCGGTGCGGGTGAAGACCCGCTCGACCTCGGGCATGGCCTTCAGGGTGTTCTCGACCCGGAACTGCATGGCCTGCGACTGCTCCAGCGAGGTCGAGGGGACCCGCAGGGCCTGCACCAGGATGTCGCCCTCATCCAACTGGGGCACGAACTCGCTCCCCAGCGTCGCGAAGGCGAGGGCGCCCGCCGCCAGCGCCCCGACCGCGCCGCCGATGACCAGCGGGGGCCGGGCCAGCGCCCTGTCCAGCAGGGGGGCGTAGCGGTCGCGGACCGCGCGGCTGATCCGGGTCTCGCCGTCCTCATGCCCGGCCTTGGGTTCGCGCACCCACAGGGCGGTCAGGGCCGGGACGAAGGTGAAGCTCAGGATGAAGGCCCCCAGCAGCGCCAGCATGACGGTGGCGGCCATGGGGCCGAACATCTTGCCCTCCACGCCCTCGAACATCAGCAGGGGGGCGTAGACCAGCAGGATGATGGCCTGACCGAAGGCGGCGGGCCGGGCCATCTCGCGGGCGGCGTCGGCGGCCACCGACAGGCGCTGGGCGACCGTCAGCGGCTGGGCCGTCTCCTGACGCTTGAGCGACAGGCGGCGCAGGGTGTTCTCGACCACCACCACGGCGCCGTCGACGATCAGGCCGAAGTCCAGCGCGCCGAGGCTGAGCAGGTTGGCGCTGATGCCGAAGCGGTTCATCGCCGTGGCCGCGAACAGGAAGGCCAGCGGAATCACCAGCGCCGTGATCACCGCCGCCCGGACATTGCCGAGGGCAAAGAACAGGACAGCGATGACCAGAGCCGCGCCGAGGGCCAGGTTGTGCTCGACCGTGCTGATGGTGGCCTCGACCAGAGCGGTGCGGTCCAGAACCGGGCGGACCATGACGCCGGGGGGCAGGCTGGCCTGAATGGCCTCCAGCTTTTCCCCAACGCGTTGAGCCACTTCGCGCGAGTTCTCGCCCTGCAGCATCAGGGCAGTGCCGACGACGGTCTCGTGGCCGTCGCTGCTGGCGGAGCCGAGGCGAGGCGCGCGGCCGGTCTCGACCACGGCCACGTCCGAGACGCGGATGACCTGACCGTTGCGGTTCAGGATCGGGGTGGCCGCCAGCTCCTGCAGGGTGCGGACACGGGCGTCGGCGCGGACGATCCAGGCCTCGCCCGCCTTGTTGACGTAGCCCGCCCCCGCGATGCGGTTGGCGTGCTCCAGCGCCTGAACCAGCTGGACCATGCCGACGCCGTAGGCGGCCAGCTTGGCCGGATCGGGATGGACGGCGTACTCCTTCACATAGCCGCCGAGCACATCGATGCCCGCGACCCCGTCCACGCCGCGCAGCTGGGGCGCGATGATCCAGTCCTGAACGGTGCGGAGATAGGTGGCCTTCTCGGCGTCGGTGGTCAGGCGTTCGCCCTCGGGCGTCAGATAGGGGACGCCTTCGGTGGCGGCGGGACCCTTCATCTCGACGGTCCAGATGTAGACCTCGCCCAGACCGGTGACGACCGGCCCCATGGAGGGCGTGAGCCCATCGGGCAGGTCGGCGCGGGCGTCCTGCATCCGCTCGTTCACGAGATTGCGGGCGAACCAGATGCTGGTGTCGTCGGTGAAGACGGCGGTGATCTGGGAGAAGCCGTGGCGCGACAGGGAGCGGGTCTCGACCAGGCCGGGCAGGCCGCTGAGGGCGGTCTCGAGCGGGAAGGTGACCTGCCGCTCTACCTCCTCGGGCCCCAGGGCCGGGGCGACGGTGGTGATCTGGACCTGTCGGTTGGTGATGTCCGGGACGGCGTCGATGGGCAGGCGGACGAGCTCGCGCACGCCAACGGCGGCCCACAGGACGGCCAGGACGATGATCAGCCAGCGGTAGCGGACCGCGGCGTCGATGATGCGGTTCAGCATGGTCAGTGTCCGTGCTCCGCCTCGCCCTTGGCCAGTTCAGCCTTGAGCACGAAGGCGCCGACCCCCGCGATGCGCTCGGACCCGGTCAGGCCCGAAAGGATTTCGGTGCGGCCCCCGGCGGTGGCCCCGGTGGTCACGGCCCGGGCGCGGAAGCCGGCGGCCTCGCGTACGAAGACCGAGGGGACGCCCTCGACCGTCTGGATGGCGTCGGTCGGGACGGTCAGGCCGCCACCGCCGCCGAAGGGCAGGCGTGCGGACAGGACGGTCCCGGCGGCGGGCGCGGCTCCGGAGGGGGCGGCGCGGACCACGGCCACACCGCCGTCAGCGGCGGGGGCGACGGCGATGACCACGGCCTCTTGGACACCGTCGTCGGCGATCTCGACCCGGATGCGCGTGCCGATGGTCAGCAGGCGGGCGGCGGCGGGCGGGGCGTCGAAGACCAGTTCGGTGCGGCGGGCGTCGGCGACCTCGGCCACCTGCAGCGCCTCTTCATGCAGGGTGACGCCGGGGGCGGCGATCAGCCGGGTGACCACGCCGTCGGCGGGGCTGCGGATGACCACGACGCCGTCGGCGCCGGGATTGCCCCAGGCGGCGACGCGGGCGCGGGCGGCGCGCAGGCGGGCGTCGGCGCTGCGGGCGGCGGCGTCGCTGACGTCCAGCCGGGCGCGGGGCATGAAGCCGCGCTGGAACAGGGCGCGGTCGCGTTCGGCGGCGGCGCGGGCCGCCTCCGCCTCGGCGGAGGCGGCGTCGGCATCGGCGCGGGCGGAGGCGCCTTCGGGACTGCGCAGGGTGGCGAGGGCCGCGCCGCGCCGGACCATGGAGCCCGGGCCGACATGGACGGCGGTCACTACCCCGGCCAGCGGGGCGTCGACGCGGGCCTCGGCCCCCGGTGCGACGGCGACGCGGCCGGGCAGGCGGTATTCGCCGCCGCCGCCGCGGGTGACGGCGGTCAGACTGACCCCGGCGGCGGCGGCCTCCTGTTCGGTCAGGGCGACGAAGCCCTCGGGCGCGGCTTCCTCTTCGGCGTGGCCGTCTTCGCCGTGGGCGTCAGCGGCGGGAGGCGGATCCAGCAGCCGGGCGGCGCCGAAGCCGAGGCCGAGGGCGACGATGACGGCGGCGCCGGTCATCAGCCAGTGGTTGCGGGTGGTCATGGATGTCTCGGGATGGGCCCGTGGCCGCGCTCACGAGAGGGCGCGACCGGCGCGGGCCGGGGATCTGATCAGGATGCGGGGAGGCGCGCGGTGGTCAGCCGCGCGGGATCAGACCCGTGGTGGGCGTTCGAGACCGTAGGCGGCCTGTAGCGGCGCGCCGGGGGAGGAGGCCCAGCTCAGGGCGTCATGGGACGCGGAACCCTGCGGCAGGGCCGGAGCCGAGGTATGGGGCGAGGCCACATGCGGGGCGTGGCAGCAGCCATGGCCGCAGGCGCCGACGCAATGCTCACAGGCCGGGTCTTCACACGGCGGGGCGAGGGGAGAGGCGGCTTCGGCCTGAAGGTCCTGGGCGGACGCCTCCACCGGCTCGACGCAGGCCACAGCCGCGGCGGCGGGCCAGACGGCGCCCATGGCGAACAGCAGCGCGGCCAGAAGGCCCAGCTTGTTCATCAGGAGTTGCGCGCGCCGGAGCATGGGCGGTGGCGTAGCACGGACTTGCGAAGGAGTCGCGGTCTAGGTGTCGCAGGGCGCCCTGTGGCTATCGTCATCCTGGGCGCGGGAACCCGTCGGGAGCAACGCTGCCTGTGTCTTTGAGAGCGGGTTTCGCCGCCATCGCAACGCCGCTGAGTCCGGCCTTCGTCGGGATGACGATAGCGGAGAGTACGGCCGGAAAAGCAAAAGGCCCGATCCGGGAGGATCGGGCCTTTGACTTCAGAATGGTGCCGCCGGGGGGAATCGAACCCACGACCTCAGCCTTACCAAGGATGCGCTCTACCACTGAGCTACGGCGGCCTCTTTCCGAGGAAGCGGCCCTATAGCCAACCCTTCTGGCGGATGGAAGAGGCGAATGTCGCGAAATGCACTTTTCTATTGAGAACGCTGGTTGTCAAATTCTAGGTTGTCGGTGCGCACTCGTAATTCGGGAATCAATCTCAGGGGGGCTACATGGGTTGGAACCTGATCGTTCGGGTCACCGGGTTGGTGGTTGTCGCGCTGTTGCTGCTGTTGCTGTCCGAGTTCGTCGTCAAAGCCGAACCCGCGCATACGCTGCTTCACGAGATTGGCTTCGCCTTCATCGTGTCAGCCGTTCTTTGGCTCGTGTTTGAACTGCATCTTTCCAACAAGTCGGAGAAAACCTGGGAAGGACGCATCGACAACATCATACAGAACGTCTTTCTCGGTGTGCTGAGGAAGGATTTACCCAAGGGCCTGATTGATGAGGTCCAGCGGGTGATTCTTGATGCCCAGTTCGTCCGCAGACAATATCGCATCGAGTATCGCCTGAAGGACGCCACCTTCGCCGCGACACCGCAGACCCAAAGCGACTGTGTCGAGATGGTCGTGCGGCTCTCCTACAAGCTGACGAACATCACCAAGCAGATCCTGCCTTTGGAGCTGAAGATCACTCTGCCCAATCCTATCCATCCGGCATTGAAGACCTTCAACCAGGTGCAGTCGTTCAAGGTATTCCGCGAAGGGAAGGAGATCGCGCTCGATCTCAGTCAGGCGCGGGCGGGTTTCCAGAAAGCGCTCAAGGATGACACCACGACTGAAGTCCCTTTTGTCCTTCCAGAAATACAAATTGGCCCCGGCCACGAAATTTCAGTGGAGGCGGAGTACGCAATGGCCAAGGAAGCGGAGGACAGCGAACTTCTGGAGATGCTGTATCCCGGTGACGGCTTGGAAATGACGATCGATGACCGCGGAGTAGCCGGTCGGCGTCTTGTCTACGCGCGATCTGTTCACCGGGTCGGTATCGAAGCTGACGTATCGGCGATTAATCCAGAAACCAAATATTTGCGTATTGAAGACTACGTTTTGCCATCTCAAGGCGTTCTGGTCTGGTGGAAAAGAACGCCGCCCGCCCCGGCCACAACCTTGCCATCTGGTCAGGGTGGGCTACATCAGGCGCAGAAGGAGTAAATGCTATGGTCGTTCGGTTTGAAATTATGTCGGCGTGCCTGATGGGCGATGGCGGCAGCAAAACCTGAGCGAGTCCACACAGGGTCGCGGTAACGCGATCCCGGAAGTCTCTCTCTCCCTCTCTCGCCGGCTTGCGCCTAGACCGTGGACAAGCCGCCGCGTTAACGGTGTCTGGGCCTTGCGCCGGGGCGCGGGGCGGGCTCTGATCCGAGTCATGGACAAGCCCGTGATCCCCGCGACCGAAGCCGCCGCCGCGCCGGAGGTTCCGCTGACCGCAGCTGCGACAGTGAAGCCGGCGCCCGCGACCGAGGTGGCTACACCTGTCGCCGCCGGGTCGGACGCCGAGCGGGCCAAGGCCGAAAAGGCCCTGCGTCTGGCCAGGGCGCTGCGCGACAACCTGCGTCGCCGCAAGGTGGCGACGAAGCCCGCAAGACAAAGCAACTGAAGTTCATCGCTTCACCGCTTCGCCCGGTCTTTCACAGGACCGGCGGACCGCGCTAGATAGTCGACCGCCCGTGCCCCCGCCTGGGCCTTCAAGAGTTTACATGGACAGCATCGTCGTCACCGGCGGCGCCCAGCTGAACGGGATCATCCCCGTGAGCGGCGCCAAGAATTCCGCCCTCAAGCTGATGGCCGCCTCGATCCTGACGGATCAGCCGCTGCTGCTGACCAACATGCCGCGCCTCGCGGATACGAAGTTCCTGGGCAAGCTGCTGCAGGCGCTGGGCGTCGAGGTGACCGAGCGCGACGGCGCCAACGGGCAGGAGACCCTGTTCCACGGCGCGACGATCAGCTCGACCTTCGCCCCCTATGATCTGGTCCGCCAGATGCGGGCGTCGTTCAATGTGCTGGGGCCGCTGCTGGCGCGCACCGGCGAGGCCAAGGTCTCGCTGCCGGGCGGCTGCACCATCGGCGCGCGTCCGGTGGATCTGCACCTGCAGGCGCTGACGACGCTGGGCGCCGAGATCGAGCTGGACGAGGGCTATGTCACCGCCCGCGCGCCCAAGGGCCTGAAGGGCGCCGAGATCGAGTTTCCATTCGTCTCGGTGGGCGCGACCGAGCACGCCCTGCTGGCCGCCGTGATGGCGGACGGGACGACGGTGCTGCGCAAGGCCGCGCGGGAGCCGGAGATCGGCGACCTGGCCCGCTGCCTGACCGCCATGGGCGCCAAGATCGAGGGCATCGACACCGACGTCCTGACCATCACCGGCGTGACCTCGCTGGGCGGGGCCGAGTGGTCGGTGATTCCCGACCGGATCGAGATGGGCTCCTACGCCGTGGCCGCCGCCATGGCCGGGGGCGAGGTGCGCCTGACCAAGGCGCGCGCCGAGCTGATGACCGCCCTGACCGACAAGATGGTCGCCGCGGGCGTCGAGATCACCCCGACCGAGGACGGGGTGATCGTGAAGCGCGATCCGAAGCAGCGTCTGCGCGCGGTCAATCTGGAGACCGAGGTCTATCCGGGCTTCGCGACCGACCTGCAGGCGCAGTTCATGACGCTGATGACGACGGCGGAGGGCGAAAGCACCATCCGCGAGACCATCTTCGAGAACCGCTTCATGCACGCGCCGGAGCTGGCGCGACTGGGCGCCGACATCCACGTCCACGCGGGCGAGGCGGTGGTGAAGGGAGTCGAGGTGCTGCACGGCGCGCCGGTGATGGCGACCGACCTGCGGGCCTCGGTTTCTCTGGTCATCGCCGGACTTGTCGCCCAGGGTGAAACGACGGTCGGCCGCGTCTATCATCTGGATCGCGGTTTCGAGCGTTTGGAAGAGAAGCTGGGCGCCTGTGGCGCGAACATCCGACGGATCACGGGCGAAACGCATGAGCACTGAGGCCGAGGGCGCGGTGGAGGACAAGGCGATCAAGTCGCCGATGGAGCCGCTGCGCCTGCTGGCCGAGGACGATCATGATCTGAGCATTATATCGGTGGCTCTGCAGGACGCGATCATGCGGCCGGTGGACATCGTCTGGGAGCGCGGCGCGCGCCTGCTGACGGTGACGTTGAGCCGGTTCTGCTGGGAATGCGGCGGGACGCGGGTTATGGCGGCGATGCAGTTCGGCGACGTGATCGCGGTGAAGAGCCGCCGCCTGCCGCGCGGGCCGGACAATGCGCTGGAGCTGCTGGCCATGCATTTCGAGCCGGGCGAGGCGCCGGGCGGGCGGATCATCATGATGTTCGCGGGCGGCGGCGACCTGAGGGTCGATGTCGAATGCCTAGACGCGGTGCTGACCGACCTGTCGGAACGCTGGCCCGCGAAGATGGCCCCGACTCATCTGGAAGGGTCGCTGGAAGCGGCTCTGGCCGAGGCTGGGACGCGGTGAGCGAGCATCGACTGTCCTCCATCGCGCTGGACGCGGCCTCCCTGCCGGCGGCCTCGGCCGAGATCGAGCATGAGCGCCGGGTGGCGGTGTTCGATCTGGTCGAGAAGAACAGTTTCGCGCCCGCGGGCGCCGAGGGCGGTCCCTATGCGCTGAAGCTGTCGACGCAGGACGGGCGGCTGGTGTTCGACATCACCGGCCCGCAGTTCGCCAAGGCCCACGGCCTGTCGATGTCCCCGCTGACCAAGGTGATCAAGGACTATATCGACATCTGCGACAGCTATTACGAAGTGCTGCGCGGGACTGATGTGTCGAAGATCGAGGCGATCGATATGGGCCGCCGCGGCCTGCACAACGAAGGCGCCGAGCTGCTGAAGGCCCGGCTGGACGGCAAGATCGCCGTCGATCACGAGACGGCGCGGCGGCTGTTCACGCTGGTGACGGCGTTGTATCGGCGGTGAAGCGGCGAGGGAGTAGGGCTTAGGAATTAGGAATTGGGGGCCGCGCACCTCGACCAATTCCTAATTCCTAAGCCCTACTCCCTCCGCAGCCCGCGAAGCGGGCGGCTCGACTATCCCGCCTTTTTCAGGCATATGGCCGCTCCTTCGGCGTGCGCTGCCGCCCGGCGCGCGTCGTTTACTCGTATCCAACGGGCGTGAGAGGCCGCATGGCTAAGGAAGAACTGCTCGAGTTTCCCGGCGTCGTCAGCGAACTGCTGCCGAACGCGACGTTCCGCGTGACGCTCGAGAACGACCACGAAATCATCGCCCACACCGCGGGCAAGATGCGCAAGAACCGCATCCGCGTGCTGGCCGGCGACAAGGTGCTGGTCGAAATGACCCCCTACGACCTGACCAAGGGCCGTATCACCTACCGCTTCAAGTAAGGGACGCGCGCGTTGTCGCGTCCTGAGCTTGTGCTGGCTTCGGCCAGCCCGCGCCGCGTGGAACTGCTGGCGCTGGTCGGGATCAAGCCCGACCGAATCGAACCCGCCGATATCGACGAGACCCCGCTGAAAGGCGAGACGCCGCCGCGTCTGGCCGCGCGTCTGGCCATGGGCAAGGCGCAGGTGGTGGCCGAGCGCGCGCCCGACGCCGTGGTGCTGGCCGCCGACACCGTGGTGTCCGTGGGCCGTCGTTTCCTGGAGAAGGCCGCCGACGAGGCGGAGTGCATTCGATTCCTGAAGCTGCTCTCGGGGCGCGGTCACCGCGTCTATACGGGCGTGGCCGTGGTCGCGGGCGGGAAGCTGACGCATCGGGTGGTCGAGACGCGGGTGACCTTCAAGGTCCTGTCCGACGCCGAGATCAACGCCTACGTCGCCTCGGGCGAATGGAAGGGCAAGGCCGGGGGCTACGGCATCCAGGGCCGGGCCGGGGCCTTCGTGACCCGACTGGTCGGCAGCTATCCGGCCGTGATGGGGCTGCCGCTGTATGAAAGCGTGAACCTGCTGACCGGTGCGGGATACCGGCCGTGACGATCGAGGTCTTCCTGGACGACACGCCCGGGGAGTTGAGGGCGGTGGTCGAACGGGACGGCCGCGCCGAACACATATTTATAGAGAGAGCCGAGGACGCCCCGCAGATTCGGCTCGGCGCGCGCTCGGTGGCCCGGGTGCGACAATCGGCGCCCGGACTGAAAGGCGCCTTCATCGACCTGGGCGGAGGGCTGGACGCCTTCATGCCGCTGAAAGGCGGAATCTCCGCGCCGCAGGGGAGCAAGGTCGAGGTCGAGATCTCGGCGGAGCGGCGCGAGGCCAAGGCGCCTGTCGCGCGTTGGCTGGGAGCCGGGGAGGGGGAGCCACGCCTGCTTACCCCCGCGCCGACGCTGATCCAGACGCTGGAAAGGCTGGCGCCGGGCGTGGAGCCGGTGACCGGCCGCGCCGCCATCGACGCCTGCGATGCGGCGGTGGAGGAGGCGCAAGGCCCCGCGACCCTGTCGGGCGGGCTGGTCCACGTCGAACGGACGCGGGCGATGATCACGGTCGATGTCGACCTGAACGCCCATGACATGAGCCGGTCGCGGCCCCGGGACGAGACGAATCGGCTGGCCCTGAAGGCGGCGGCGCGGCTGATCCGGCTGAATCGCTGGGGCGGGCTGGTGGCGATCGACCTGATCGGCGCCCAGCACGACGGCAAGGCGGTGATGACGGCGGCGCAAGGCGCGTTCGGCGACGATCCGGCGACGGTGTTCGGGCCGGTGAACCGGTTCGGCGTGCTGATGCTGTCGATGCCCTGGGGTCGTTCGCCGCTGGAGGAAATTCTGTACGTCAACGCCCGACGGCGCATCCTTCGTCCCGAACAGGCGGCGCAGGCGGCGGTGCGGCGGCTGAGAAGCGCGCTGCTGGAAGACACGACGCGGGCGCGGGTGACGCTGCGCTGCGCGCCGGATCTGGCTGCGCGAGCGGGGCCGCTGGTGGCGCAGCTGGGGCCGAGAGCCCATCTGAAGACCGATGACACGCTGGCGACCAGCGATTTTGGAATCGAGACCGAGTGACCATGGCGACCTGCCCGATCTGCAATCGCGCTCCGGCGGAGGCGAAGTACAAACCCTTCTGCTCCAAGCGCTGCGCGGACGTGGATCTGCAGCGCTGGTTCACCGGCGGCTACGCCATTCCGGTGCGCGACGACGAGCCGACGGACGACGGCGCGAACGGTGGTTTCAAAGAAGACTGACAGAGGCGCTTGCCACCCGAAAGCGGCTCGACTATAGACCCCGCTCCTCGCTGCATAAGCGTTGGCCCGGGTAGCTCAGTTGGTAGAGCAGCGGATTGAAAATCCGCGTGTCGGTGGTTCGAATCCGCCCCCGGGCACCATCTCCTTCGGAGATAGGCCCGCCCCCTCAAAAAGGTTTGGTTCGAACCTAGTTCGAACCAATGGCGCCATCTCCTTCGGAGATGCTGCTCCCCTCTCAATCCAGACCTTTCTGTTTGCTCTCGCGAATGGCTTCGCGCGCACGGCGGATGCCGCCACGTGAACCATGGCGTATGCGGAATTTCCCGTATGAAGGGTCGGATCGACCCCGTTAAGACAGATTAACGGGTCTGGATTTTGGACTGCTTTGGATGGTTTGGAACGAAATGCCCATTCAGGGTGCAATCTTCCAAAAAGATGCTCCGCACACCCTCACAAAGGGTTGGAGATTCTTCTCAACCATCACGAAATTGACGCTTTCAACCTGAAACTTCTGTGACGAACGCGCGTGCTCTCCCCCGAGGGGAAAAGCGGCGTTGCGCACTTGACGCTCTGGTATGCGTTCGCCAAAGGAGCTTGACCGCTTTCCTTTGCGAGCGGCCGGGAGGGGTTGGGAAAACGGTTTCCCAAAGCCTGCCGACACCGCCCCGGGAGCCCTATGGCAACCGGAAGCGTTCAGGAGGCGTTCCGCGGATCGGGGTTCTGTGAATCCCTGGGTCGCGGGCGAGATTTTCAATCGGGAGCTTTCCGCCAAAACGGTCAGCTCCCTGGGTTCCACGAGTCAGACACCAAAGCAGGAACTGGCGAACTATGCTCGATATGAAAAAGACCAACATTCTTCTGGCCATGGCCGGCGCTGCCGTCCTGATGGCTGGTTCGCCGGTCCTCGCGCAGGAAGCCGCTCCGGCCGCTCCCGCCGCCGCGACGGCCACCCCCGCCGACGCCGCCGCCGCCACTCCGGCTCCGGCTGCTGAAGCCACCCCGGCCGCTGACGCCGCCGCCACCACCGAAGAGCCGGCCGCTGAAGGCGGTCACAAGCTGACCATCGCGACCATGTTCATGGACGCCGGTCTGATCGTTAAGGTCGTCATGATCGGCCTGGTGCTGTCCTCGATCTTCTCGTGGACCCTGCTGCTGATCAAACTGTTCGAGTTCGCTTCGCTGAACCGCGCCACCGACCGCTTCCTGGAAGCGTTCCGCCAAACCCGCACCATCGCTGACATGCGCAAGGTCGCGACCTCGGACGAGTTCGAAGGCAACCCGCTGGCCGACATGGCCGCCGCGGCCACCGACGAAATCGAACTGTCGCGCCAAGCGGGCCTGTCGGTGACCGGCGAGCACTCGGACTCGGCTCTGCTTCGCGCCCAACAAGCCGTCTCGGCGGTTCAGGCCGGTCTGGCCAAGCGCCTCTCGGGCGGCCAACAGTTCATGGCGTCGGTCGGTTCGACCGGTCCGTTCGTCGGTCTGTTCGGCACCGTGTACGGCATCATGAACTCGTTCATCGGTATCGCGAACACCAACACGACCAACCTGGCCGTCGTCGCCCCGGGTATCGCTGAAGCCCTGCTGGCCACCGGCATCGGTCTGTTCGCCGCTATCCCGGCGGTTATCTTCTACAACTACTTCAACACCCGCATCGCCGCCTACGGCACCCGTTCGGACGGCTTCAACGCTGAACTGATCAACGCGATCTCGCGTCAGCTCGACAAGGGAGCGTAACCCGCATGGCCGCCAAACTTTCCGGCGGCGGCGGTGGCAAGTGGGCCATCGAGCAGAACTCTGACATCAACGTCACGCCTTTCGTTGATATCATGCTGGTTCTGCTCATCATCTTCATGGTGGCGGCTCCGCTCGCCACTGTGTCGGTGGAGGTGAAACTGCCAGCCGCGGTCGCGAAACCCGCGCCGAACCCGCCCAAGCCGTTCTACGTGTCCATTCAGGACAACGGCCGCGCCTACGTCGGCGACAATGAGGTGGATATCGCCTCGGTCGGCGCCGAACTGGCTGGGCTGATCGGTGACCGGCCGCCTTCGGATGAGCGTATCTTCATCCGTGGCGACCAGATGACCCGTTACGGCGACTTCATGCAGGTCATGAACTCCCTCCAGGATCACGGCTTCTATTCCGTGGCTCTGGTCGGTGAAGACCAGTCGTTGCAGTAGGGAGCGGTGAAGCATGACAGAGACGTTTGAATATCACCGCAGTCGCTACGACGCCCCGAAGAAGAAGGGCTTCATGGGGGTTCCCCTGCCGGTCCTTTTGGCCAGCATCGGGTTCGTCCTGGTCCTCTTCGGCCTGCTGACCGTCTACCTCATCAATATGCAGTTCATATTGAAGGAGGTCCGCTACTCGGACGAAAGCGTCGAGGTTGAGCTGATCGAGCCGTTGCCCGAGCCGCCGCCCCCGCCGCCGCCGCCCCCGCCGCCGACCAACGAGCCCCCGCCGCCCAAGCTGCAGGTGCGCGTCCCGGCGACGGTGCCGACCAATGTGCCGGTTCCGCCGACGCCGATCATTCCGACCAAGGCGGAAGATCGCATCGAGAACACCGCGCCGCCGGTTGTCACCCCGGATCCCCCGCGCCCGGCCCCCGTGCCGGCCCCGCCGCGGCCCTCGGTGATCACCCAGCCGTCGTGGTCGCGGGCTCCGCAACCTGACTTCCCGGAACGCGCGTCTTCGCGTGGTATCGAGTCGGGTCGGGTGACGCTGAACTGCCTGGCCAACGCCAACGGGAGCGTTTCGGACTGTAATATCGTGTCCGAAGACCCCGCCGGCGCCGGCTTCGGCCAAGCCGCTCTGGCGGCCGCCCGTCGGGCCCGACTGTCCCCGCGGACCGTCGATGGCGCGGCGCAAGGCGCCCGGGTCACCTTCTCGACCCGCTTCGTCCCGCCCGCCGACTAAGGCTGGACGTCGTGAACCAAACGGAACGCCCCGCAGGAAACTGCGGGGCGTTTTCGTTTGGGCGGCGAGGGAGGGGAGTGGCGTGTGGCGAGTGGCTAGTCGGGGACTGGCGCCTGTCATCCCGGGCGGCGCGATAGCGACGACCCAGGACGCGAGGTCAGGCTTCACGTCCCTCCCGGACATCACGGAGCGATGAGCCGGGAGATGTGTTCCGCGGCAGGCTGTCTCCCGGATAGCCGCTACGCGACTCCCGGGAGCGGGGATGGAAATGTCCGACGCGTTCCGACCCGCCGATGTCGCGCCGTCCGGGATGACAGGCGCCCAAACTGCGATCCACTCGCCCCCGCCTGCTACTCACTCCTCACTTGCCCCGGAGCCTTTCGCCGGGGATGACGTTCATTCCGGCCAAGCTTCCAAGGAGAGCCCCCGATGAAACGCGTCATCCTCGCCGGCCTGCTGACCGCGGGCGCCGCCCTGTCGGCCTGCGCCTATAACGACACCCTGGGGCGCAACCAGTTTTTGATCGTCGATGACGGCGCCCTGACCCAGCAGGCGGACGCGGCCTGGGCCGAGACCCTGCGGACGCAGCGCCAGTCGACCGACGCCGCCGCCCTGAACCGGATCCGTAATGTCGGCGGCAAGATCGTCACCGCGGCGGGCCTGACCGACCGGCGCTGGGAATACGCCCTGTTCGTCAGCGACGCGCCGAACGCCTTCGTCCTGCCGTCGGGCAAGATCGGGGTGACCACCAGCCTGCTTGCCCTGGTGCGCAATGACGACCAGCTGGCCGCCGTGCTGGGCCACGAGGTCGGCCACGTCGTCGCCCGCCACGCCGCCGAGCGCTATTCGACCAGCACGGCGACCGGACTGGTGCTGAGCGGGGTGCAGGGCGCGGCCGGGGACTATGGACAGGCCGCGGGGGCCATCGGCGGCCTGGGCGCCCAGCTGGGCGTGCTGCTGCCCTTCTCGCGCCGGGACGAACTGGAGGCCGACCGTCTGGGCGTCGACTATATGCAGCGCGCCGGATACCGCCCGGCCGAATCCATCGCCCTGTGGCGGCTGATGCAGCAGCAGCGCCAGGGCTCGACCCCCGAATTCGCCTCGACCCACCCGTCGGACACGACCCGGATCACGGCGCTGGAGCAGTATATCGCCAGCCGGGGCTGGTAGGGGCGGCGGCGCCGCTTCGGGGGATTAGGGGGCGGCGGGGGCCGTTCGCAGGCGGTTTCGGCCGCGCAATCGCATCTAATCCCTAATCCCTGGTCCCTAATCCCTCTCTTCGCCCTTGATCCCCAAAAGCGACGCGGCTAAAGACGCCGCTCGCGCGGATTTGTGCAGCCTTAGCTCAGTTGGTTAGAGCGCCGGTTTGTGGAGCCGGAGGTCCTCAGTTCAAACCTGAGAGGCTGTACCATCGCCCTTCCACGCGGTTTCCCCCTGACAATCAGATGAAACCGCCGGCGCCGCTGGCGAGTGGCGGTTCGTGGCGAGGGGCGAGTGGGCCACCGCAACCCCCCGTCTTCAATACCGTCATCCTCGGGCTTGACCCGAGGATCAGAGGATCAGCCAGCCGGGTGCCGCCGGATGCGCACAGGCGCACGACGTGCGGCCCTCGGGTCAAGCCCGAGGGTGACGGTGAGGGGGGCTGATTTCGCTTCGCTAGCCACTCGCCACTTGCTTTTCCTCCGGGCGCGCCCGGGTATGCTGGCCGCATGAGCAACGCACCAGTGCCCGCGCAGCCCCTCTGGGATCCCCAACAGTACAGCCGGTTCGAGGCCGAGCGGGATCGGGCGGCGCTGGATCTGTTGTTGCGGCTGCCGGGAGACCTGGAGCCGCGGACGATCGTCGATCTGGGTTGCGGGGCGGGGCAGCATGCGGCCCTGCTGAAGCGGCGGCATCCGGAGGCGTCGGTGACCGGGCTGGATTCCAGCGCCGCCATGCTGGAGCAGGCGAAGGCGCTGGGGGCGGATGTGGACTGGGTGCGGGCCGATCTGGCCGCCTGGGCCCCGGAGCAGCCGCTGGACCTGATCTTCGCCAATGCGTCGCTGCAGTGGCTGCCGGACCATGAGGCGCTGCTGCGGCGGCTGACGGGGCTGCTGGCGCCCGGCGGGGTGATCGCGGCGCAGATGCCGCTGGCCTGGGACACGCTGCACTACCGGACCATGCGCGCGGTGATGGCCGAGGGGCCGTGGGCGGGGCGGATCAGCGACCGGGAGACCATCCAGGCCCTGCTGAGCCCGGAGGCCTATTACAGCGTGCTGGCCGAGGCCTGCGAGGACGTGGACGTCTGGTCCACCACCTATCTGCACGCGCTGACCGGGCCGGACGCGGTGCTGGAGTGGATGAAGGGGACGGCCCTGCGGCCGCACCTGACGGCGCTGGCCGACGACCCCGCTATGCGGGACGCTTACCTTTCGGCGCTTTCCGACGCGCTTTCGAAGGCGTTCCCGCGTCGTCCGGACGGGGTGACGCTGCTGCCGTTTCCGCGTCTGTTCCTGATCGCTCGGCGACGGAGCGACGGCGGCGCAGGCCGGTGACCGGGCCGTCCAGCGCCTCGAGCTCGACCCGCATGGCGCGGTAACCGGCCTCGACGGCGGGGCCATAGGCCTTCCAGTCGCGGATATCGACGCCGTCGGGCGTGGGCTGGACCAGGATGTCGACGATGCCGCGCGAGCGCTCGATCTCGGCGTCCGTGGTCAGGGTGGCCGAGCGCATCATGATGGAGACGATGGGCGGGCCGCGCCGCCAGGCGCCGGTGGCGAGCAGGCGCCAGATCGAGGGCGGATGCTCGATCAGGGCGGGATCGACGCCGCGCGCCTGCGACATGTCGATGCCGATGACCGGGCCGGAGTTCATGTGGCGCATGACCTCGGCGGGTAGGTTGTTCAGCACGGCCCCGTCGACCAGCACCTGGCCGTCGATGACGACCGGCGGCAGCAGGCCGGGAATGGCGATCGAGGCGCGCATGGCGCGGCGCATTAGGCCCCGGCGGTGCACCTCGATCCGGCCCGAGGTCAGATTGGTCGAGACGGCGAAGAAGGGCAGATGCAGGTCGGCCAGATCGACCTCGCCATAGGCGGCCTTGAGCAGGCCATCGACCTTCTTGGCGCGGGTCATGGCCAGCAGGGGGAAGGTGATGTCGCTGAGCGGATCGCTGTCCACGAAGGACCGCTGGATACGGTCCTCCAGCTCGTCCAGCGACCAGCCCATGGCGGGGCCGGCGGCGATGACCGAGCCCATGGAGGCGCCGCCGACGAAGTCGACGGGCACGCCCGCCTCGCGCAGGGCGCGCAGGGCGCCGATGTGGGAATAGGCGCGGGCACCGCCGCCGGACATGACCACGCCGACGGCCGTGCCGGTGATGACGCGGGCGATGCGGTCGGCGTCGGCCTGATCGCCCTCCATGGCCTGGAACCAGCGGCCCGGCTGGATGGCGTCGATCCAGACCGAGGTATTGGCTGGGCGGGCCATGCGCGGATCGCGCAGCAGGATCAGGTCGGTGCGCTGCTGGGCGTCGGGTACGGCGGCGTGGGGCAGGGGGCGGTTGGGCGGGGCCAGCAGGCACTGGCCGACGACGAACAGCCGATCCACCTGACGGGCGCACAGGGCGGCCCAGGCGGGCTCGTCGGCCTCGGCGACATAGAGGACGAAGTCGTGCGAATCCTCGACCCGGCTGAACCATTCGGCGGCGGACGACAGGGCCGAGTGGTCGATGACCTGACAGGTGAAGCCGTTGGCCTCGATAGCGGCGGCGACGCGCTCGACGAAGGCGCGGATGGGCCGGGGGCGGGCGGAGATGAAGCCGAAGACGCTGGGCTCGCCGCCGCCCGAGCGGCGGTCACGGGCGCGCTGGATCATCAGGCGCGACAGCTCGACCATCAGGTCCGGCTCGGTGCGGGCGGCCTCGAAGAAGGCGTCGCGGGGCAGGGCCAGGATCTCGGAATCGCGCAGGGCGACGACGTCGGCGGTGTGCTCGCTGCCCGCCAGCATGGCCATCTCGCCCGCGGGCTCGCCGGGGCGGATGACGCCGACGAACTGGGGCGGCTGGTCATTGGCCTCGCGCCGGAAGACGCCCAGACGGCCCGCGCGCAGCAGGTAGAGGGTGTCGGAGGCGTCGCCCTCGGCGAACAGGGTCTCGCCGCCCGTCAGCGCGAACCAGCTGGCCGGGGTGTTGCGTCCGCTCTCGAAGATGCGGTGCAGGGCTTGCGAGAGCCGGTCGGAGCGGACGGGGGGCATGGAGGGATAGGAACTAGGGATTGGGGATTAAGGAAGGCGTTAGATCAGCTTCACGATGAACGAGGAAGGTTAAGCGAAGCTGCGTCTGCATCCGCGCCTAATCCGTAATCCCTAGTCCCTAATCCCTCGACCTCACCACGCCCCCAACTCCCGCAGTTCGCGCGCCAGATCGTCCGGCAGGTCGGTGGCGTCGGCGGTGGTCAGGTCAGCGGGGGCTTCCTTGGCCTCGAAATAACGCCAGCCCTGGAAGGGGCGGCGGGCCAGGGGGGCGGTGCGGATGACGCGGGGCTCGAGCGTGATTTCGCAGCGGCGGTTGGCGCCCTCGCCCAGGGTGGAGATGTCGAGGATCGGCTGGCGGCAGAGGACCGAGCCCTTGATCACCCAGTAGAGGGAGCCGCCGTCCTCCATCTCGGGCGCTCGCTTGGGCGTCATGCGGGTGTGGACGATGAGCGGCTGGCCGTTCTCGGCGCGACGCTCCAGCCATTCGACCTCGGAGACGCCGACGCAGAGCTTGATCATGTGAAGAGGCATGGCGGGGATATGGCGCGCGGCGGGGAGGAGCGCCAGCGGGGAAGTGGGGGAGTAAGGGGCGTGGATCTGCGTTGAAGCCCTCCCCTCGAGGGGGAGGGTGGGGAGGGGTGGAGGCAGGCTATTTCCGGTTGGCCGTTATCGGCGCTGCCAGGAGGCGTGCCTCACGCGCCATATCCTGATGCGGTCTACCACCACCCCATCCCCCGACCCCTTCCCCCTCGAGGGGAAGGGGAAAGGCGTCGGCGGCCACTTTTCCGCGAACTCCGGCCACCGTTCTGGTGACTGGTGTTAACGTGAGGCTCAGTAGTTTCCCCGTAAAGACAGAGGGTTCCCGCGTACGTAGAAGCTGACTCAACGGAAGGCTTCAGCATGTACGGACTGATCGGTCGGATGACGGCCAGGGCGGGCCAGAGGGAAGCGCTGACGGCGATCCTGATGGAACGCGTCGCGCTGGGGATGCCCGGCTGCCTCAGCTACATCGTCGCCCACGACACCGCCGACGCCGAAGGCATCTGGGTGACCGAAACCTGGATCAGCGAGGACGCCCATCGCGACGCCCTGACGGACGAGGCGGTGAAGGTCGTGCTGCGTCAGGGGCTGCCCCTGATCGCCACCTTCGAGGATGCGACCGTGACTACGCCGGTGGGCGGGCTGGGCCTTTATGGCTGAAGCGTTCAGGAGGGGCGCAGGGCGTCGCCGGCGCGGCTGAACGAAGTGGCCATGGCCTGCATCTCGGCGGCGCAACGCTGGCGGTTGGCGTCCAGATCGGCGACCGGTTCGGTGCGGATGTAGGTCGAGAAGCGGGCCAGCCAGTTCGTGCCCGGCGTGCGGCCCTGCAGGCGTCCGAAGAAGAAGGTGGCGCCGGTGGCCATGGCCGCCCGCTGGGCCTGATCCTCGGTCATGCCGAGGGCGACGACGATGACCGCCATGCACTGCATGTCGGCCTTGTCCTGCGGCTTGAGGTCCGAGAGGTCGTCGGCGGGCGCGGACAGGGCCGCGACGGCGGCGAGGGCGGCGAACAGGGACATGGGGCGGCTCCGATTGGGCGTGAGCGCCCGTCGAGGATGCCCATCACTAACCGGGAATCGCCGTTCCGCAATGAGCGGCGAAGCTCTTCAGCTTTGCGCGCAGTTCGAAATAGCCCTCCCCTCGAGGGGGAGGGTTGGGAGGGGTGTAGGCAGGCTGATTGGGGTTGGCCGTTGTTGGTGAGGTCATGGACTGAGCCTCCAGCGCCAGTCCTTCTGACAACGAGCGCACACCCCATCCCCCGGCCCCTTCCCCCTCGAGGGGAAGGGGAGAGGCTGGGTTAAGCGGCGGGGGTGACCACCGCCAGCACCACGCCGTCGGCGACCTGATCACCAACGGTGACCGAGACGCTTTCGACCACGCCGTCGAAGGGGGCGGTGAGGGCGTGCTCCATCTTCATGGCTTCCAGCACCACGATGGGCGCGCCCTTGGCGACCGTGTCGCCAGCCTTCGCGGGGGCGGCGACGATCTTGCCGGGCATGGGCGCGCGCAGGGACCCGTCGGAGGCGGGGCCACCAACTGTGCCGGTCAAGCGCGGCTGGAACTCGAAGGCATCGCCCTCCTCGAAGACCACGATGCGTCCGTCGCCCGTCTCGACACCCGAGACCTGCTCGCCATCAATGAAGACGAAGGCGGGCGTTCCGATGGCCTCGAACGCTTCGCCTTCGAACTCGACGTCGAAAGTCGAATGACGCGGCGCGCCCTCGGCGGAGACGCCCCACAGGTGGGCGTGGACGGGTTTGCCGTCGCGATACAGAGCCACCGGGGTGCGCTGCTGTCCGTTCATCCGGAAAGCAAACAGGCCGTCGGTCCACGGCGAAAGTTCGTTGCTCCGCAGGGCTTCGTCGGCGCGCAGGCCGATGGTGGCCAGCGCCGCGGCCGTCGTCCGTGATGATGGAACAGCAGGGACAAGCTCCGCTTCCTCCGCTCCAATGAACCCCGTGTCCACATCGCCTTCGATGAAGCGCGGATGCTCAAGGCAGCGGACGAGGAAGCCCGCATTGGTTTTCACCGGCCAGACCTGAACCTCGGCGCAGGCGTCGGCCAGATCGGCGGCGGCCTCCTCGCGCGTGTCGGCGTGGACGATCAGCTTGGCGATCATCGGATCGTAGAACTGGCTGACCTCGCCGCCCTGCATGACGCCGGTGTCGACGCGGGCGTCCTCGGGCATGACGAAGTGATCGAGCCTGCCGATGGACGGCAGGAAGCCGTTGGCCGGGTCCTCGGCGTAGAGGCGAGCCTCCATGGCCCAGCCGTTGATGCCGATGTCGTCCTGCGCCAGCGGGATGGGCTCGCCGGCGGCGATGCGGAACTGCCATTCGACGAGATCGACGCCGGTGATGGCCTCGGTGACCGGGTGTTCGACCTGCAGCCGGGTGTTCATCTCCATGAACCAGATGCGGTCGGCCTTCAGACCGTTCGAGGCGTCGGCGATGAACTCGATAGTGCCGGCGCCCTGATAGTTCACGGCTTTCGCGGCGCGGACGGCGGCGGCGGTGACGGCTTGCCGCGTCGCGGCGTCCATGCCGGGGGCCGGGGCTTCCTCGATGACCTTCTGGTGGCGGCGTTGCAGCGAGCAGTCGCGCTCATTCAGGTGGACGACCGTGCCGTGGCTGTCGCCGAAGACCTGCACCTCGATGTGGCGCGGACGGGTGATGTAGCTCTCGATCAGGACGCGCGGATCGCCGAAGGAGGACTGGCCCTCGCGGCGGGCCGAGGCCAGGCCGTCGGCGAAATCTTCGGCCCGGTCGACCTTCTTCATGCCCTTGCCGCCGCCGCCGGCGACGGCCTTGATCAGGACGGGGAAGCCGATCTTGTTGGCTTCAGCGGTCAGGGTCTCGTCCGACTGGTCGTCCCCCTGATAGCCGGGGGTGACGGGCACGCCCGCCTCGATCATCAGTTTCTTGGCGGCGTCCTTCAGGCCCATGGCGCGGATCGACTCCGGCTTGGGCCCGATCCAGATGATGCCCGCGGCGGCCACGGCCTCGGCGAAGTCGGCGTTCTCGGACAGGAAGCCATAGCCGGGGTGGATGGCCTCGGCGCCCGTGTCCCTGGCGGCCTGCAGCACCTTTTCGGCGACCAGATAGGACTCGCGGGCGGCGGCCGGGCCGATCAGCACGGCCTCATCGGCCTCGCGCACATGCAGGGCGTCGGCGTCCGCCTCGGAATAGACGGCGATGGTGCGGATCCCCATCGCGCGGGCGGTGCGGAAGACGCGGCAGGCGATCTCGCCACGGTTGGCGACAAGGACGGATTTGAACATGGGGGCGGTTGTAGAGGGCGGCGCGGCAGGTGGCGAGGGGGGAGTGGCGAGTGGCGAGTGAGGACAGCCCGTCTGGGATGACAATGCGCCGGAGCGGCTGTTCGCCAGCCACTCGCCACTAGCCACTCGCCATTCCTACCCCGACAACCCCAACAGCATCACGCCGAACAGGAACAGGCCGAAGGTGACTGTGGTCAGCAGGCCCAGCGTCAGAGCGCGAAGCACCGACTGGATCCAGCCGCTGCCGTAGGCGCCCTTCAGGTGCACCACCGCGTGGGTGAAGGCGGCGATCATGGCCAGGAAGGTGGCCAGGCTGGACAGGAAGCTGGGCGCGATGGCGACCACGCAGCTGAGCAGGGCGAGGAAGCCCAGGCCGTAAAGGGCGACCACCGCGTGGTGATAGAGGCTGAACCGCCGGCGCCAGGCGAACATCAGCCACAGGAGGACCACCGAGATCGGCACGGTCATGAAGGAGAGTTTGTAGCTGAGGCTCTCGATCTTGTAGCCGTAGTACTCGGGGTTCTTCCGCTGCTTGGCCAGCAGGTCGATCACCGCGGCGACCGGTCCGTGGACGTTCAGCTCCTCCTTGAGGGCCTCGGCGTCGTCGGCGGGGATCTCGGTGCGGGTGCCGTCATCGTTGTTGATCCAGAAGCCGTTGTTGACCGGCTCGGTCACCGGGCGGGCCGAGCTCTCGTGCCCGGCCTCGGCCGTCGTCTCGTGCGGCGGGGCGAACATGTGCCGCCCGGTGAAGTTCGGGAGCAGGAACAGCAGGAAGACGGCGAACAGGAACAGGTGCAGGGGCGCGACGTAGCGGACGCGGCGACCCTCCATCCATTCCCGGCTGAGCTTGCCCGGGTTGAAGGCGAGCAGGGGCAGGGTGCGCCACAGGCGGCCGTCGAAATGGGCGATGCCCTCGGCGAACTCCTCGACCAGATGCTTGAGCTTGTCGTGGAGGTGCGCCTTCTGCCCGCAGGCGTGGCAGAAGGCGCCGACCAGCTCGGTCTCGCAGTTGGCGCAGGGCGGTCCCTTGGGCGGCCCCTCGGGCGCGCCCTTGGGCTTGGCCTTGCGCACCCGTTTCGGCTTCTCCGTCGCCGTGACCGCCTCCGCCGTCATGACCCTTACTCAGCCCATTTGGGTTTGCGCTTCTCGATGAAGGCGGCGACGCCTTCCTGGCCCTCGTCGGAGACGCGGGCGCGGGCGATGCGGCGGGCGGTGTCTTCCATCAGGCCGCCGTCGATCTTCTTGCCGGCGACCTCATGAACCAGGCGCTTGGCGTCGCCCATGGCGCCCGGGGCGTTGCCCGAGAGGCTGTCGGTCAGCATGGAGATGAACTCGTCCACCGAGCCCTCCGGCAGGATCAGGTCAATCAGGCCGGCGTGGGCGGCGTAACTGGCGTCGAAGATGTTGGCGGTCAGGAACAGCTGACGCGCGCGGCGGGCGCCGACGGCCTCGATGACATAGGGGGCGATGGTCGCCGGAATCAGGCCCAGCTTGACCTCGGAGAAGGCGAAGCGGGTCCCCTCGACGGCCACGGCCATATCGCAGGCGGCCACGATGCCGGCGCCGCCGCCCATGGCGGAGCCCTCGACGATGGCGCAGGTCAGGGCCGGGACGTCGTGCAGGGCCTTGAGCATCTTCGCCAGACCCATGGCGTCGTCGCGGTTGTCACCCTCGGACCAGCCCGCGGCGTCCTTCATCCAGTTCAGGTCGGCGCCCGCGCTGAAGGTACCGCCCGCGCCGCGGATGAAGACCACGCGCACCTTGTCGGCGCCGTGCAGGGTCTCGAACGCCTCGCGCAGGGCGCCGATGACGGCGGCGTCGAAGGCGTTGCGCTTCTCGGGGCGATTGATGGTGACGAAGACCACGCCGTCGGCGGTGGCGTCGATCTGGACCAGATCATCGTTGGCGTCCGGCGCCGGATCGGCGACCAGCGGATGGGCGATGCTGTTGATCTCGGCGGCCTCGGCGTCGGTGATGTCGAAGGCGTCTTCGGGTTCAGTGGGTTTGTCGGTCATGGCAGTTCCTTCGAAGACGTAACGCTGGTGGGGTCGTTTTAGTGAAAAGTGCTCGTGAGCAAGGGGTGAATCGCTGCGGCCGGCAGCGAGCGCGATCCGCTCACTTCTCGCTCACTAGCACTTTTCACTCCTTATCGGGATCACGCCGGACACCGGTAAACCAACCACTCCGGTTCGTCGCCGGAGGTGAAGGTCAGGGTCTGGCGGTCGTCGGAGAGGATGAGGGTGCGGTATGTTTCCTCAATCCCGTCGTAGTCCTCATGCCGGACGTGGATATTGATCCCGTCCAGCTCAGTCGGGCGGACGGCGAGGACGGTGTCGGCGGCTTCGAAATAGGTGATGAAGCCCACGTCGATGCTGAGGTTTTCACCGCTTTCACGGTCCCCGCATTTCGACAGGTCGCCGCTCCAGTCGCCGTGGAAGCGCTCGGGGATGACGGGCGGCTCGTTCTGTGGCGTCGCCCACGCCGGTCCGGCCAGAAGCAGCAGACCGGCGCAGAGCAGGGCCCGGTTCATCAAACCGGATCGCACCGGGTCGCCGTCATCCGGCGACCGTCGCTCTCGATGCGCAGGCTGATGCCCGCGACCGGGGAGACGCGCAGGGTCTGGGTCAGGGTGTGGTCGCCCTCGGAGGATTCATTATCCAGCACGACGCGGATGGCGTTCTCGTCGAGCACTTCAATGGCGCGCAGGGTCGAGGTGTCCTCATAGCCGCGGATCTGGGTGGCGGTGACGACGAAGCGGGTGCCGCTCTCGGCGCGCTTGCAGCCCTCGAGGCCGCTGAAGTCCCAGTTGCCGCGATAGGCGGCGGGGAAGATGGCGGGCCGTCCGGATTCGCCGGCGCGGGCCTCGGCTTCCTCGGCGGCCGAGACGGGGGCGGCGGGCGCGGCCGCTTCGGGAGCAGCGGGCGCCGCCGGGGCTTCAGCCGGGGCGGCTTCGGCGGGGGCGGCCGGGGGCTCAGTCTGGGAGCTGCAGGCGGCGAGGAGGGCGGCGATGGCGAGGAGGGCGGCGGTCGTCTTCATCAACTCGGTACTCCGTGGGGTAAGCTTACATGCGGAAGACGCCGAACGTCGTCTCCGGGATCGGGGCGTTCAGGCTGGCGCTGATGGCCAGGCCGAGGACGTCGCGGGTCTGGGCGGGGTCGATGACCCCGTCGTCCCACAGGCGGGCGGTGGCGTAGTAGGGGTTGCCCTCGTCCTCGTATTTCTGGCGCACCGGGGCCTTGAAGGCTTCGGCCTGTTCGGGCGTCCAGCTGTCGGCGTCACGGTGGACGGTGGCGAGAACGCTGGCGGCCTGTTCGCCGCCCATGACGCTGATGCGGCTGTTGGGCCAGGTGAAGAGGAAGCGCGGGCTGTAGGCGCGGCCGCACATGCCGTAGTTGCCGGCGCCGAAGCTGCCGCCGATCAGGACGGTGAATTTCGGCACCTCGGCCGAGGCGACGGCGGTGACCAGCTTGGCGCCGTGCTTGGCGATGCCCTCGGCCTCGTATTTGCCGCCGACCATGAAGCCCGAGATGTTCTGCAGGAACAGCAGCGGGATCTTCCGCTTGCAGGCCAGTTCGATGAAGTGGGCACCCTTCTGGGCGCTTTCGGAGAACAGGACGCCGTTGTTGGCGAGGATGGCGACCGGATAGCCCCAGATGCGGGCGAAGCCGCAGACCAGCGAGGTTCCGTACAGGGCCTTGAACTCGTCGAAGTCCGAGCCGTCCACGATGCGGGCGATGACCTCGCGCACGTCATAGGGGGCGCGGACGTCGTCGGGGATGATGCCGTACAGCTGTTCGGCGGGCAGGGCCGGGGCGCGCGGCTCGCGCACGTCCATGTCCACCTTCTTGATGGTGTTCAGGTTGGCGACGATGGAGCGGACGATCTCCAGCGCGTGTTCGTCATTCTCGGCGACATGGTCGACCACGCCGGACTTGCGGCCGTGGGTCTCGGCGCCGCCCAGTTCCTCGGCGGAGATGACCTCGCCCGTGGCGGCCTTCACCAGCGGCGGACCGGCCAGGAAGATGGTGCCCTGGTTGCGGACGATGACGGTCTCGTCCGACATGGCCGGAACATAGGCGCCGCCGGCGGTGCAGGAGCCCATGACGCAGGCGATCTGGGGGATCGACCTGGCCGACATGCGGGCCTGGTTGAAGAAGATGCGGCCGAAATGGTCGCGGTCGGGGAAGACCTCGGCCTGGTGGGGCAGGTTCGCCCCGCCGGAATCGACCAGATAGACGCAGGGCAGGTTGTTCTGCTCGGCGATCTCCTGCGCCCGCAGGTGCTTCTTCACCGTCATCGGGAAGTAGGCGCCGCCCTTCACGGTCGGGTCGTTCGCCACGATCATGACCTCGCGGCCCGAGACGCGACCGACGCCGCAGATCATGCCCGCGCCCGGCGCCTCGTCATTGTACATGCCCCCGGCGGCCAGTTGGCCGACCTCGAGGAAGGGCGAGCCGGGGTCCAGCAGGCGCTCGACGCGGTCGCGGGGCAACAGCTTGCCGCGGGACACGTGGCGGTCGCGGCTGGCGTCGGAGCCGCCACGCGCGGCCTTTTCGACCTTCGCATACAGTTCGTCGCGCAGGGCGCGGTTGTGGGCGTCCAGCGCCTTGAAGGCGGCGGACGAAGTATCGATGGCGGAGGTCAGCTTCGGCATGGGGTGAGGTTTAGGCGTTGCATCGCGCCCTTGTCCACCGGACCGAGGGGCGCCAGATCAGGGGGAGGGCGACGGTCGTCCCGAAGGATCCTCCCATGAGCAAAATCGCCTTTATCGTCGGCAGCCTGCGCAAGGGCTCCCTGAACCGGCTGACCGCCGAGGCGCTGATCCGGTCGGCGCCCGAGGGGATGCGGGGCGTGATCGTCGAGATCGGCGACCTGCCACTGTACAATCCCGATCTGGAAGAGGCCCCGCCCGCCGCCTGGACCCGGTTCCGCGACGAGATGCGCGGCGTCGCCGGGGTGGTCTTCGTGACGCCGGAATACAATCGCTCGGTTCCCGGCGCGCTGAAGAACGCCCTTGACGTCGGTTCGCGCCCCTATGGCCACAGCATCTGGTCGGGCAAGCCCGCCGCGGTGGTCTCGGTCTCGCCCGGCGCGATCGGCGGGTTCGGCGCGAACCACCACCTGCGCCAGTCGCTGGTCTTCCTCGACATGCCGACCCTGCAGCAGCCCGAGGCCTATATCGGCAATGCCGGCGAGCTGTTCGATGAGGCTGGCGAGGTGAAGGTGGAGGGGACGCAGGCGTTCCTGACGAGCATTATGGCGGCGTTCGGGAAGCTGGTGGCGAAGCACGGGTGAGCCCAGCTCACCTCCCCATCGCCCCTTCAAGGCGATGGGGAGGACAGATCGCGCCAGCGATCAGGAGGGGGCGGCGCAGGGGGCGAGGGATTGGCCGCTGACACCGGTGTTCGAGGCGTCTCCTGCCCCGACGGAGCCGCCCTCGCCTGATCGACGCTGACGCGCCGATCTGTCCTCTCCATTCGCTTGAGGGCGAATGGAGAGGTGATTGGGATCAACTCTCCTTATACCTCCCGTCCCCAAACCCGGTTGACCCGCGGTCCGGCGCGTGGCCTGTGCCGCGTCCCATGATCGCCCTGAACGACAAGACCCGCGCCACCCTGAAGGAACTGCTCAATCTCGCCTGGCCGGTGGTGCTGGCGCGGATCGGCATCATGACCATGGGGCTGACCGACGCCATCGTGGTCGGTCACTATGCGTCGCGCGAGCTGGCCTATCATTCGCTGGCCTGGGCGCCGTCGTCGGTGGTGCTGACGACCGCCGTGGGCCTGATGATGGGGGTGCAGATCGTCACCGCCCGCCTGCGCGGCGAGGGACGGCACGGCGAGATCGGCGCGGTGCTGCGCCGGGGCATGGTCTATGCGCTGCAGATCGGCATCGCCTCGATGCTGGCGCTGGCCGTGTTCGGCCCGTGGGTCATGCACAACGTCAGCTTCGAGGAAGGCCTCGGCGCAGGGGCGTCCGGCCCGCTGGTGGTCTTCGCCCTGTCGATGCCCTTCTATCTGATCTCCGTGGCGGCGCAGTTCTTCCTGGAAGGCCTGTCCAAGCCCAAGCCCGGCATGTGGGCCATGTGGTTGGCGAACGGGGTCAATATCGGCCTGAACCTGCTGCTGGTGCCGGACCTGCTGGGTCTCGGCGTGAACGGGGCCATCGCCTCGGCCTGGGCGACGTTCGGGGCGCGGCTGGCGCTGGCGATCTTCCTCGTCGTCTACATCCTGCGTCTGCCCGAGGCGAAGAGCTGGAGCCTGTGGAAGCGGCCGGCTCGGGATCGCGAGACAGAGCGCGAGCAGGTCAAGGTCGGGCTGGGCGCGGGCGCGTCCAACTTCATCGAGGTCGGCGCCTTCGCGGCCATGACGGTGATCGCGGGGATGCTGGGCACCAATGAGACGGCCAGCTGGGCCATCGTGATCAATATGTCGGCCATCGTCTTCATGCTGCCGATGGGGCTGTCGTCAGCGACGGCGGTGCTGGTGGGGCGTGCCTATGGGGCGCAGGACCGCGAGGGCGTGCTGCGTGCGGGCTTCGCCGGGATCGGGGTGGTGACGGTGCTGGCTCTGCTGGTGGCGCTGGCCATCTGGCCGACGGCGGGGCTGCTGGTCGGCGCCTATACGACCGATCCGGCGCTCGTCGCCATCGCCGGACCGGCGCTGGTGCTGGCGACCCTGTTCTTCGTGGCGGACGGGATTCAGGTCGTGGCGGCGCAGGCCAACCGCGCGGCGGGCGACGTCTGGTGGCCGACCATCATGCACTTTGTCTCGTACGGCGCGATCATGATGCCGCTGGGCTGGGTGCTGGCGCACCGGATCGGCGTGGACGGTCTGGTCTGGGCCGTCATCATCGCCAGTCTGGTGTCGGGGACGCTGCTGACCGGGCGGTTCGTGCGGGTGGCGCGGCGACTGAAGAGTGGTGAGTGGCGAGTGGCGGGTGGCGAGTAGCCGGGCTTTCGAACCGTCAGGACTTGCCGTGGCGGCCAAGCATCGCCACTAACACTCGCTCCTCCTCGTCACTCGCCACTCGGTTCTCGCCACTCTCATGTCCCGCATCCTCATCACCTCGGCGCTGCCCTACATCAACGGCATCAAGCATCTGGGGAATCTGGCGGGCTCCATGCTGCCGGCGGATGTCTATGCGCGGTTCAAGCGGGCGCAGGGGCATGACGTCCTCTACATCTGCGCCACCGACGAACACGGCACCCCGGCTGAACTGGCCGCCGCCAAGGCCGGTCAGGACGTGCGCACCTATTGCGACGAGCAGCACGAGATCCAGAAGAGCGCCGGCGAGGCCTTCGGCCTGAGCTATGACTGGTTCGGTCGCTCCTCGAACGAGCCGAACCGTCGCCTGACCCAGCATTTCGCCAAGGTGCTGGAGGAGCGCGGGCTGATCGAGGAGCGGGTCGACCGGATGATCTATTCCGTCGACGACGCCCGCTTCCTGCCGGACCGCTATGTCGAGGGCACCTGCCCGCACTGCGGCCATGTCGGCGCGCGCGGGGACCAGTGCGACAACTGCGGTCGCCTGCTGGACCCGACCGACCTGATCGATCCGTATTCGTCGGTGTCGGGGTCGAAGAACCTGGAAGTGCGCGACACCCGCCACCTGTACCTGCTGCAGACCAAGGTCGAGCAGCCGATCCGCGACTGGATCGGGACCAAAACCGACTGGCAGACCCTGGCCCGGTCCATCGCCTACAAGCATCTGGATGAGGGCCTGATCGACCGGGGCATCACCCGCGACCTGAAGTGGGGCGTGCCGGTGGTCGGCGCCGACGGCGGGCCGCGCCCGGGCATGGAGGGCAAGGTCTTCTACGTCTGGTTCGACGCCCCCATCGAATACATCGGCGCGACCGAAGAGTGGGCCGAGGCGAATGGCCGGACGTGGCGCGACTGGTGGCGCACCGACGAGGGCGCCGACGACGTCCGCTATGTCCAGTTCATGGGCAAGGACAACGTCGCCTTCCACACCGTCAGCTTCCCGGCGACCATCCTGGGCTCGGGCGAGCCGTGGAAGACGGTCGACACCCTGAAGGCCTTCAACTGGCTGAACTGGTATGGCGGGAAATTCTCGACCAGCCAGAAGCGCGGTGTCTTCATGGATCAGGCGCTTGAGCTGCTGCCCGCCGACTACTGGCGCTGGCACCTGACGGCCTATGGCCCGGAGCATTCAGACGCGGCCTTCACCTGGGAGCAGTTCCAGTCGACGACGAACAAGGACCTGGCCGATGTGCTGGGCAATTTCGTCAACCGGATCGTCAAGTTCACCGAAAGCAAGTTCGGCGGCGTGGTGCCCGAGGGCGGCGCCCTGACCGAGGTCGAGCAGTCCTTCCTGACCCAGATCAAGGGCGGCCTGGCCGAGGCGACGGCCAATCTGGAAGAGATGGAGTTCCGCAAGGCGGCGCAGTCGATCCGCGCCGTCTGGGTGCTGGGCAATGAGTATCTGCAGGTCGCGGCGCCGTGGACGGCGTTCAAGACCGATCAGGAGCGCGCCGCCACGGCCACCCGTTTCGGCCTGAACCTGGTCGCCCTGTTCGCCCGTCTGGCCGCTCCGGTGATCCCGGGCTCGGCCGAGAAGATCGCCGCCAGCGTCGGCTCGACCGACCTGAGCTGGCCGTCGGCGGACGAAGACCTGCTGTCGGCCCTGCCGGTCGGCCAGTCGGTCGCCGCCGCCAGCGTCCTGTTCGCCAAGATCGAGGACGAGCAGGTGGCGGAATGGAGCGCGCGGTTCGGCGGCGCGGAAGGCTGAGGCGCACGCCGCGAGAGAGTTTCCCAAAGGAGTCGCGTCATGCTGTCCGCCGTTTTGCTGTCTGTCCTCGCGGTCGCCGGTCAGGAGCCGCCGCGGGATTGCGCAAGGCCGAACGGGCATCTGGAGACGGTCGCCTGCTACGGCGAACGGCGTGAACAGGTCGAGGCCGATCAGCGGGTGATCCTGTCGCGGATCAATGCGCGGCTGGACCAGCTTCCGGCGGAGGGCGGCGTCAATCCGCAGCAGGCGAAGCAGTCGCTGGAGCAGGCCCAGTCGCACTGGGCCGCCTTCGTCGCGGCCGATTGCCGGGCCGGCGAGGCCCTGTTCGGGGAAGGCGCCGCCTTCGCCCTGGACTCGTTGGACTGCGAGATCACCCACTATCAGGCGCGCAACCGGCAGCTCGCCGCCTTCGAGGCGCGTTACGGCGGCGCCTGACGGATCGTTCAAGCCCCTTCGGAGGTGTCGCCCTTGATCGCCTTTCTCCTGCTGTCCCTCGCCGCGCCCCAGGTCAGCGAGCCCTCGTTCGACTGCCGCCGCGCCTCGACCCCGGCAGAGCATGCGATCTGCGCCGATCCCCGGCTCGGGCGGCTGGATCGGGGGCTGGCGGATCGCTACGTCGCCGTGCGCGGGGCGATGACCCCGCCGATGCGCGAGGCCCTGACGCGGGATCAGCGGTGGTTCCTCGGCGCGCGCGACGAGTGGCAGGAGAACAGCACGCGCGGCGGCTTCCGGGACTTCCCCGATCTGGCCGCGCGGATGGACGACCGGATCGCCTTCCTGGATCGGCTGCGGACCCGCCCGGCGCCCCATATCCAAGGCGTCTGGCGTAATGCGGCGGGCGAGATTGAAATCCGCACCCTCGAGAAGGGGCAGGTCTCGGTCGACATCAGCGCCGCCAATCCGGTCAACGCCCGCTGGATGTGTCAGGTGTCCGGCCGGGGGCAGGTTGGGGATCGCGTCATCACCCTCGACGGCGGGGACGGCTGGCGCATCCGCCTGTCGCTGCATCAGGGCTATCTGAAGGTCGAGGAACTGGCCCCCGGCGGCCGGGGCGGCGTCCGCCCCTACTGCGGCGCCAACGGCCATCTGGGCGAGGCCTATTTCCTGACGCGGTGAGGCGCCTCAGCCCTCGATCACATGCGGCACGAAGCGCGCCGTGTTGCCGGTGATCAGGCCGGCTTCGCGGATGCCCATGCCGACGGCGGCGCCGTCGACGATCCAGCTGCCGATGACGGGGCGATGGCCGTCGAAGTCGGGCAGGTCGTAGAGGCGCTGCCACACATAGCCTTCGTCGCCGTAGTCGCCGCCGGTGGCCTCGGCGACCTTGCCGTCCTTGACGATCGAGATGTTGGCGCCCTCGCGGGCGAGGATCGGCTTGCGGGCGTGGTCGCCGGGCAGGGGCTCGAAGGCGGCTTCCAGCAGGTTCGGGTGGTTGGGGAAGAGGTCCCACAGGATCGGCAGCAGGGCCTTGTTCGACCAGATCATCTTCCAGATCGGCTCGATCCACAGATTGGGCGCGTGGGCGATGCGTGAGCCATACTGCTCGCTGACCAGCCATTCCCACGGATAGAGGTGGTACAGGGCCTTGATCGGCGCGCCCGAGGCGTCGGCGAAGCGCAGGCCGGTCCATTCGATCTCGTGGATCGGCAGGGGCAGGCTCTGAACCCCGCCTTCGCGAGCCAGGTCCCGCATATAGGCGACGGTGACGGCGTCTTCCGCCGCGCCTTCCTCGGCCCAGGTGAAGTGCACGGGCCGGGGCAGGGCGGGGCCGATCTCGCGCCAGCGGGCGATCAGGGCGTCATGGATGCCGTTGAACTGGTCTCGGCCCGGGAAGACCGCTTCCAGCCAGTCCCACTGGATGACCGCCGCCTCCAGCAGGGAGGTTGGGGTGTCGCAGTTGAACTCGAACATCCTGGGCGGCGAGACGCCGTCATAGCCCAGGTCGAAACGGCCATGGTTCAGGGCCGGGGGCTCGTCGTCCCACGCCTTGCGGATCAGGGGGACGGCGAAGTCCGGGATGCCGAACCGGTGGAACAGGTTGTGGTCGAGGATGTGCTGACCGGCGGTCAGGCACAGCTGGTACAGCTCTTCGGTCGCCTGCTCGATCTGGCGGATCTGGCGGCGGTCGAAGCGGTAGCAGGCGGCCTCGTTCCAGTAGGGCTGGTCGGCGGCGGTGTGCCAGACGAGGCCGAGGGCCTCGACCCGCTCGCGCCAGTCGGGACGGGGCGTCAGCGCCTGACGGAACATCAGCCGCCCGAGGAGCCGCGCGCCGAGGCGCCGAAGCCGCCGCGGGCCGGAGCGGTGTAGGTGCCGCCCGAGACCTTCTCGCCGGTGCGGGCGCGGGTGGTCTCGCGACCGCCGTAGTACCAGTAGGCTCCACCGGCCCGACCGCCGCTGCGCTGGCAGTTCTGGTCGGCGATGCGACGACCCGCGCCGTCGGTGCAGACGCGGCTGTCGGCCTGGGGCCGGGGGCTGCAGGCGGTGATCGACAACGCCGCCGCGACCGAGGTCGCGAAGGACAGCTGGCCGACGACGGTGTTGAGCGAGGTTTTCATGGTCAGGCCGCGGGGACCGTCACGGGCGGGGGCAGGTCGGCGGGCGTGGCCCCCGGCTGGGTCAGGCAGGCGTTGCGCTTGGGACCCTCGACCTCGGCCTTGCAGAATTTGGCCACCTCGTCCGGCTTGATCTGCAGGAAGGCGGGGATGGCGGCGTTGTGCTGGGCCAGGTTCTGGGTGCGGACCACGGTGGCGCGGTAGCCGTCCCAGATCATGTGCAGCGCCACGTACAGGACGATGACCAGGCCGACGTAGCCGATCCAGCGGAAGCGGTGCAGCAGCTTGGCGATATAGGTCGCCGCCACGCCCATCAGGCCGATCGACAGGACCAGGCCGAAGACCATGATCCACGGATGCTCGTGGGCGGCGCCGGCGACGGCCAGCACATTGTCCAGCGACATGGTGATGTCGGCGATCATGATCTGGACCAGGGCGGCGCCGAAGGTCTTGCGCTTCAGGCCCAGTTCCTCGGGCGACGGGCCGGTGCCGTGCTCGATGCTCATGGCCAGCTCGAGTTCCTTCTCGGCCTCGGCCTGGTCGTGGGTCGCCTGCTCGCGCAACTCGCGCCACATCTTCCAGCACACCCACAGCAGCAGGAAGCCGCCGGCCAGTAGCAGGCCTATCAGGCCCATCAGCCAGCCGGTGACCAGGGCGAATCCGATGCGCATGACCACGGCGGCGATCAGGCCGATCAGGATGGCCTTCTTGCGCTGTTCCTGAGGCAGGGCGGCGGCGGCCAGACCCACGGCCACGGCGTTATCGCCGGCCAGCACGAGGTCCATCATCACCACCTGACCGAGGGCGGTCAGCTGGGAGCCGAGTTCGGGGGAGGAGAGGAATTCCATGTGCGCTGCTCTAGCCGTGCGACAGTCTGTCGCCAAGAGGGCGCATCTCCTCCCCGTCGCGGTCCGCGATGGGGAGGCGGCTCGGCGGCGATCCGCCGACGAGACGGAGGGGGCGGCGCGAGCGTTAGGGGAGTGGCGAACGACCGTCCGAAGCCGGAGCCGCCCCCTCCGTCACGCTTCGTATTCGAAGCGCGACACCTCCCCCTTCGCGACGCGAACGGGGAGGTGGAGCCGTCATCCCGCCTGTTTTCGCGCCGCCTCATAAAGGGCGATGGCCGCCGCGTTGGAGACGTTCAGGCTTTCGAAGCCGCCGGGCATCGGAATCCTGGCCATGGCCTCGCAGTGTTCGGCCACCAGACGGCGGACGCCGTCGCCTTCGGAGCCCATGACCAGCACGGTCGGCTGGGCGTCCAGCGCCTGTTCCAGCGTCAGATCGGCCGAACCGTCCAGACCGACGGCGCGCCAGCCCATGTCGGACAGCTTCTCCAGCGCGCGGCTGAGATTCGTCACGCGGGCGCAGGGCAGGCGTTCGGTGGCGCCGGCCGAGGCTTTCGCGAGCGCGCCGGCTAGGGCGGGGGAGTGACGGTCCTGCACGACGATTCCCCTGGCCCCGAACGCCAGGGCCGAGCGGAAGATGGCGCCGACGTTCTGGGGGTCGGTCAGCTGGTCCAGCATGACGATGACGCCGGATGCGTCCTCGGCGATGTCTTCCAGCGCCACGCCTTCCAGCGGGACGACCTTGAAGGCCATGCCCTGGTGCACGGCGCCGGCGGGCAGCATGCGGGTCAGGGTCGGGCCGTCCACGACCTCGGCGCGGTGGCCGTTGGGGGCGAGGCGGTCGCGCTCGATCTCCTCGGCGCGGTCAGCGGTGACGATCAGTCGGCCCATGCCCTTGCGGGCCGGGTTGGCCAGAGCCGCCAGAACGGGGTGACGACCCCACAGCCAGTTGTCGGCGTCGGGCTTTGCGCCGCGACCCGGACGCCCGCCGGATTGGGGTGCGGAATCACTCCGCGGCGCCGAACCGCGTTCCGGGCTCCATCCGCCACGCTCGCCTGAAGGCTTGCCGCCGGCCTTCGGACCGTCGAAACGCCCGCCAGGCCTGCCGGAGGGGGCCGTTTTCTTGCCCGATTTCCGGTCATTGCGTTCTGAAATTCTCGACACTATAAGACGCCCTCCGATTTGGAGCCCTGAGGGCTTTCGGGTCTGGCGCACCTCCTAAAGCAGGCGTCGCGGGATCACGAGAGGCTTTGTTGCTTCAGGGGCCGAAAGGTCGTTGAAGCAAGGATCCGACGGTTTTGAAAAGCGCGCTGGGGGAATGTCCCGAGCGGCAAAGGGGGGGGACTGTAAATCCCCTGCGTAAGCTTCGCAGGTTCGAGTCCTGCTTCCCCCACCACGCGCTTTCAAAACGACGGACCGGACCCCACGTCGGGTCGGCTGCGGAGGTCCTCATGGCCCGACGCAGTCTCCGCGCGGGTATAGTACAATGGTAGTACAGCAGCCTTCCAAGCTGAATATGTCGGTTCGATTCCGTCTACCCGCTCCAGGTTTTTAGATCAGCATCGCGCCCCTCCGCTGACGGACCCGGGCCACAGGAGTTTTGGCCATGGCCAAGGAAAAGTTCGAACGCACCAAGCCGCACTGCAACATCGGCACGATCG
>NZ_JBHYGN010000009.1:0-295829 GCF_051858995.1 Brevundimonas sp.
GCATAGACGGCATAGACGGCATAGACGGCATAGACGGCATAGACGGCATAGACGGTGTATTTCGACAGTCTCGCCGTCTCTCCAGCCCCGGATTCGCGCCACAGGCGCATCCGGCCCATCATCGCGCATTCCACCCGTTCTGATTCGGGCCGAGACGCATGACCACGACCACCGACCGCCGCTCGTTCGATCCGCTGCTGATCGTGATGGCGCTCGGCTTTGTCGTGGCCGTCGGAGCCCTGGCCTATCCGGCTTTCCGCGCCGATCCGATGAGCGCGCCGGGCCTGATCCTCATCTTCACGGTCGGCGCCGTGTCGCTGATCGGCCTGTTCATGTTCGGGCGCAGCGAGGGCCGCAAGCCGACCGGCGACACCGCCGTCGAACTGCTTGACGCCATGGCCGAGCCCGCCGCCCTGGTCTGGGCCACCGGTCAGGTGCTGGCCTACAATGGCGCCTGGGCCGAGGCGGGCGGCGCCACCACGGCCCTTCCGCCCGCCCGCTCCGGCGGCAAGTCCGCCTCCGCCCTCTACATGGCCTTCGCCCAGGCCCGCGCCGGCGAGCAGGGCCGCGCCATCGTCCCCGTCGGCGATCATGAGCTCGAGGTCCTGATCGGTCAGGCGGGGGAGGGGCGGTTCCTGATCCGCGCCGCGCCCGAGGCCGCCCTGCCCGTCGCCGCCCCCGCCGTGGATCGCCCCGTCGCCGCCCAGAACGGCCCAGGCGGTCGCGCCATGGCCGCCGGCGCCCCGTTCGGCTCGGCCCTGCTGCAGGCCGACGACCTGTTCGCGGGCAAGGTCGAGGAGGCCAACGCCGCCCTCGCCCTGCTGACCGGTCCCGCCGCCGCCCGCGACGCCGCCTTCGGCCACCTGTTTGAACCGTCCGGCGTGAGCGAGGCCAAGGCCAAGCTGAACGCCGGATCGTCCGGCCCCATCGAGCTGGTCGCCCGCGCCCATCCGGACCGGATGCTCCACCTCTATGTCGCGCCCGAGAACGACAAATGCCGCGTCTGGCTGTTCGACGTCTCCTCGCAGAAGTCGATGGAGCTTCAGCTCTCGCAGGCCCAGAAGATGCAGGCCGTCGGCCAGCTGGCGGGCGGCGTGGCCCACGACTTCAACAACCTGCTGACCGCCATCCAGCTGCAGCTCTCCGGCCTGCTGGAGCGTCACCCGGTCGGCGATCCCTCTTATGAGGGGCTGAACGAAATCCGCCAGACCGCCATCCGCGCCGCCGATCTGGTGCGCAAGCTGCTGGCCTTCTCGCGCAAGTCCACGGTCCGCCGCGAGCGCCTCGACCTGGGCGAGCTGGTGGGCGAGTTCGCCGTCCTGCTGCGCCGCCTGTTGCGAGAGGACGTTCGGCTCGAGACCGACTACGGCCGCGACCTGCCGGTGGTTCTGGCCGACAAGAGCCAGCTTGAGACGGCGGTCATGAACCTGGCCGTCAACGCCCGCGACGCCATGCGCGGCGTGGTCGAGGCCGGCGACGCCGTCGTCACCATCAAGACCCGCCGCCTGTCGCAGGACGAGGCCCGCCAGATGGGCTGGACCGCCGCCCCGACCGAGGCCGTCGCCCTGATCGAGGTGTCAGACACCGGCACGGGCGTTCCGCCCGAACTGCTGGACAAGATCTTCGAGCCCTTCTTCACCACCAAGGCGGTGAACGAGGGCACGGGCATGGGCCTGGCCACCGTCTACGGCATCGTCGAGCAGGCGGGCGGCCACATCAACGTCGCCAACCTCGAAGCGGCCGGCGCCGCCTTCCGCATCTTCCTGCCCGAGGCGGCCGAGGCCGAGCTGGCCGAGACCCCGGTGGTGGAGAAGGTCATCAAGGCGCCGCGCGACCTGTCGGGCGCCGGCCGCATCCTGTTCGTGGAAGACGAGGCCGCCGTGCGCGGCATCGCCGCCCGCCTGCTGCGCCAGCGCGGCTATGAGGTCATCGAGGCCGAGGACGGCGAACAGGCGCTCGAACTGGCCGAGGAGCACGCGGGCCAGATCGACATGATGATCTCCGACGTCATCATGCCCGGCCTCGACGGTCCGTCCCTGCTCAAGAAGGCCCGGCCCTTCCTCGGCGACGCCCCGGTCATGTTCATCTCCGGCTATGCCGAGAGCGACTTCTCGGACCTGCTCCAGGACGAGACCGGCGTCTCCTTCCTGCCCAAGCCGCTGGACATCAAGACGCTGGCGGAGCGGGTGAAGCAGGAACTGCACGCAGGCTGACAGATCGTTCACTTGTCAGGGACGATCCCCCGCGCCACGGTCCGCGCCGGGTTCTGGAGGGTCTCAGTATGAAGTTCGTCGCTGTCAGTCTGGCTGTTCTGTCGCTCGGTCTCGCGACCCCGGTTCTGGCCCAGACCGCGCCGCCCGTCCGCTACGAGCTCAGCTTCGACAACGCGGTCCATCACGAGGCCCGCATCACTGTCACCTACCGCGACCTGGGCCGGGAGCCGGTGCGGTTCGAGATGTCCCGCTCCTCGCCGGGCCGCTATGCGATCCATGAGTTCGCCAAGAACGTCTATTCGGTCAGCGCCGTGGACGGCGCCGGTCGCGCCCTGACGGTCCAGCGCAGCGATCCCTACGGCTGGACCGTCGCCGGTCACGACGGCACGGTCAGCGTGACCTACACCCTCTATGGCGACCGCGCCGACGGCACCTACGCCCAGATCGACGCCACCCACGCCCACCTCAACATGCCCGCCACCCTGATGTGGGCGCGGGGCCATGACGACCGTCCGGTGGAGCTGCATTTCCGCTCGCCGAATTCGGACTGGAAGATCGCCACCCAGCTGGCGCCGACCTCGGACCCGGCTGTCTTCACCGCGCCGAACCTCCAGTACCTGATGGACAGCCCGACCGAGCTCAGCGACCACCGGGTCCGCGAGTGGACGGTCGATGATCACGGCACCCCCCGCACCATCCGCATCGCCCTGCACGATCCGGGCACCGATCAGAACGCCGACATCTTCGCCGAGCGCGCCCGCAAGGTCGTGGATCAGCTGATCTCCGTCTTCGGCGACGTCCCCGACTTCGACTATGGGACCTACACCTTCCTGGCCGATTACCTGCCGCACGTCAGCGGCGACGGCATGGAGCACCGCAACTCCACCGTTCTCAGCGGCTCGCGCTCGCTGGCCGAGGCCGACTACGGCCAGATCGGCACCCTCAGCCACGAGTTCTTCCACTCGTGGAACGTCGAGCGCATCCGCCCGAAGGAACTGGAGCCGTTCGACTTCACCCGCGCCAACGCCACCCCGTCCCTGTGGTTCGCCGAGGGCTTCACCAACTACTACGGTCCGCTGGCCATCCGCCGCGCGGGCGTGTCGAACATCGACCGCTTCCTCGCCGAGATCGGTGGTCAGGCCAATGTCATCGTCAACACCCCGGCCCGGGCCTACGGCTCGCCGCAGGAGATGAGCCTGCGCGCTCCCTTCGTGGACGCCGCCGCCTCCATCGACCCGAACAATCCCAACATCTTCACGTCCTACTACACCTACGGCGCCACCCTGGCCCTGACGCTCGACCTGACCCTGCGCCAGCGCTTCCCGGGCAAGACGCTGGACGACTACATGCGCTGGATGTGGCGTCACCACGGGGTCAATGAGGTCCCGTACACGCCGGACGACCTGCGCAAGGGTCTGGCCGCCGTCACCGGTGATCAGGCCTTCGCCGACGCCTTCTTCGCCGACAGCATCCAGCGCAGCGGCCTGCCGGACCTGGCGCCCCTGCTGGCGCAGGCGGGCGTGGTCATGCGGCCCCGTAACGCCACCGGCGCCTGGGCCGGTCCGGCGCGGCTGCAGGTCGCGGACAGCGTGGTCCGGCTGGCCGGGGCGACCGTGCCCAACACCCCGCTCTACATCGCGGGCCTCGACGGCGGCGACGAGATCGTCCGCCTGGGCGAGACCGCCATCGACAGCCAGGCCAACTGGGACGACGCCCTCAAGGCGCTCAAGCCCGGCGACACCGTGTCGATCACCTTCATCCAGCGCGGCGTCGAACGCACCGCCCAACTGACCCTGGCCTCCGATCCCAATTTCGAACTGGTCCGGGTCGAGAACGCGGGCGGCACGGCCACGCCGCAGCAGTTGGCCTTCCGCGCCGCCTGGTTGGGCGCGGAGTCCTGAGGGTTCGTCGCAGGCGGCTTGTCAGCCCTGACCGGGCGCCGTCCACTGACGCGCTGATTTCTGCCGGGAGACGACCATGCTGGACCGCCGCCGACTGCTGATGACCGCCGCCGCGGGGGCCGGTCTGGCCGCTTCCGGGACAGCCTTCGCCGCGCCCCGGGACGCCGACGCCGAACTGGAAGCCCTGCTGCAGGGCTGGTTCGACCAGGACATCGAGCAGTCGCCCGAGACCGCCACCAACCTTGGCCTCGACCGGGGCGAGCGGGCGGGGCTGTCGTCCAAGCTGTCGGACTACAGCGCCACGGCCTGGAGGCAGAACCGCGCCCAAGCGACCGAGCGCTGGCGCGTCTTTCGCGCCTTCGGCGGGCCGGATGACCTGACCGAGGCGGGCAAGGTCAACCACGCCATCGCCGCCTTCCGGCTGGAGACCGCGGCCATGGGCGCGAGCTTCGACTACGGCTCGGCCCTCGGCGGCGGGCGGATGGGCCCCTACGTCGTCAACCAGCTGACCGGCGCCTATTTCACCGTGCCGGACTTCCTCGACAACCAGCATCGGGTCGAGGATCGCGACGGCGCCGACGCCTTCCTGTCACGCCTCTCGGCCTTCGGCCCGGCGGTCGACGCCGAGACCCAGCGCATTCGCGCCGACGCGGTCAAGGGCGTTCTGCCGCCCGACTTCGTCATCGACCTGGCCACCGGCCAACTGAGCGCCCTCGCGGGCCAGCCGTCGGCCGGCATGTCCATGATCAGGTCGCTGGAACGCAAGGCGACCGCGCTCGGCCTCAGCGGCTACGGCGACCGCGCCGCCCGCATCGTCGAGACCGAGGTGAAGCCCGCGCTCGCCCGCCAGATCGAAGCCTTCGCCGCCCTGCGGCCCAGCGCCGTGCACGAGGCGGGCGTGACCCGCCGCCTGCCCGACGGCGAGGCCTTCTACGCCCACGCTCTGAAGGTCTGGACCACCACCACCCTGACCGCCGACGAGATCCACGCCATCGGCCTCGAACAGGTCGCCGAGATCAGCGCCGGGATCGACACCATCCTGAAGGCGCAGGGGATGACCCGGGGCACGGTCGGCGAACGCATCGACGCCCTGAACAAGGACCCGGCCCAGCTCTATGCCGAGACCGATGAAGCCAAGGCCCAGCTGATCGCCGACCTGAACCGGCAGGTGCAGGCGCTCCAGCCCCTGCTGCCCCGCGTCTTTGGCCGCCTGCCGCGCTCCGGCGTCGAGGTCCGCCGCGTGCCGCCGGCCATCGAGGCGGGCGCGCCGGGCGGCTACTATCAGGGCCCGCCGCTGGATGGCTCACGCCCGGGCGCCTACTACATCAACCTGCGTGAGGCGAAGAACTGGCCCCGGTTCTCGCTCCCGACCCTGACCTATCACGAGGCCTCGCCGGGCCATCACCTGCAGGTCGCCCTGCAGCGCGAGAACACCGGCCTGCCCCAGTACCGCCGCGCCAACGGCTTCTCCGCCTATAACGAGGGCTGGGCCCTCTACGCCGAGGCGGTCGCCGCCGATGATCTGGACGTCTACGCCAATGACCCGCTGGGCCGGGTCGGCTTCCTGATGTCCTACCTGTTCCGCGCGGTCCGGCTGGTCGTCGACACCGGCATGCACGCCAAGGGCTGGAGCCGCGAACAGGCGGTCGAGTACATGGCCGCCTCGGGCGCCAAGCCGATCGGCGCGGCCAACAGCGAGATCAACCGCTACGCCTCGATGCCGGGCCAGGCCTGCGCCTACAAGATCGGCCACACGGTCATCGCCCGTCTGCGGGCCGAGCAGGCGGCGAAGTCCGGCTTCGACCTGCGGACCTTCCACGACAGGGTGCTGGCCAACGGTTCGGCGCCGCTGGCGGTGCTGGAGCAGTTGATCCGGGCCTAGCTTTCGGCGCGGGCCTCGATCACCGCCGGGTCCGCGTCGGCCACCGACATCAGCCACTCGCGGAAGCGTCGGATCTTGGGCGACCGCCGCCGCCCCTCGGGCCAGACCAGATAGTAGCCGGTGTGGAAGGACACCGTCTGCGGGAAGGGCCGGACCAGCAGCCCGGCCTTGATCTCGCGCGCGAACAGGATGGGCGAGCCCAGCGCCACGCCCTGATCGCCCAGCGCCGCCGCCACCTCCAGCACCTGATAGTCGGCGGTCAGGCGGATCGCCGGGCGTCGCCCCTCGCGCAGCCCCGCGACGGCGAACCACTCGGCCCACTCCTTCTCCATCCCGATCCGCGGCGCCTCCAGCAGGTCGCAGGGCTCGCGCAGGTTCAGCCGCTCGGCCATGGCCGGGCTGCACAGGGGAGTGAAGATCGACGGCATGAACAACTGGCTCTCCAGGCCCGGCCAGTCGCCATGGCCCGAGCGGATGCCGACATCGAAGCCCTCGCGCGACAGGTCCAGCAGGGCCGGATTGGTGTCCAGCCGCACCGCCAGTCCGGGATTGGCCAGCTGGAAGGCGCCCAGGTGCGGCGCCAGCCACTGGCTCGCCAGCGTCGCCAGCGTGGTGATCGACAGGATCTGCTCGTCCGCCTCCGTCAGGTCGCTGATCGCCCGGCGCAGCAGGGTGACGGCCTCGGTCGCGGCGCTGGACAGGCGTTCGCCCGCCTCGGTCGGCTGCACCTCGCGCGGCAGGCGCCGGAACAGGCTCTGGCCCAGCCGACCCTCCAGCGCCTTGATCTGCCAGCTGACCGCCGCCTGGGTCATGCCCAGCTCTTCGGCGGCGCGGGTGAAGCTCCTCAGGCGCGCGGCCGCCTCGAACACGCGGATCGAGGCGAGAGGAATGCCGGAAAGCGGATCGGCCATAAGCAAGCCTTATGAGGTGGCCGACCAATCTGGTTTGTCCATCTTTCCTGTCAAGCCGATAACTCCAACCGTCACCCACGCCCACAGAGGAGGCCTCGATGGAAGAAGCGCACCACACGCATAAGGAGCCCGCATGGGGCTGGGCCGCTGTTCTTGATGACTGGCGCCGCAGTCGCACCCGCCGTCGCCTGCGCGCGCAGGCCCGTCCGGACGCCTCGCGCCGCTGACGCATCCCCGCATCCGGTACGCTACGGGGGAGCCTCCCGCCCCCTGTCTCTACCGTCGGCTCCCGCCTCTCCGGGAGCCATGGTCCGAACTCCGGGGTTCCCCTACGCCCGGAGTTCGGGCCGATCTATTTCGGCGGCACGATCAGGCCGTCGGCCTGACGCAAACGGTTGTGAATGGCGGTCGCGGCGACGGCGGCTTCCGCGCTCGCCACCGCGATCTGGTTCAGCCCCCGGACGACGTCTCCAGCGGCATACAAACCCGGCTCGCTGGTCTGCTGATGCGGATCGACGAACAGCCGTCCGTCCTCTCCGGTCCGCGCGCCCAATGCCTCCGCCAGCGTGGCGTTGGGCGAGGTCCCGAGCGCCGAATAGACCAGGTCGAAGCTGCGGAACGTTCCACCCCAGCTCAGCGCCGTGACCCGGTCGCCCTCCAGCCGAACATTGTCGATGGGCGCGCAGACCAATTCGATGCCCAGCCGCTCCAGTTCATCGCGGCAGGTCAGGTCCTCGACGGGGCCGACATGGATCAGCGCCACACGGTCCGAATAGGTCCGCAGGAAGGCTGCCTCCCTCGCACCCTTGTCGTCGGTGCTGATCACGGCCACGGCCTTGTCGATGGCCTCATAGCCGTCGCAGATCGGGCAGATGCGGACCAGCGCCCGCTCGATGGCCCGTTCCACGCCCGGCAGGTCCGGATGATGATCGGTCACGCCCGTCGCCAGAAGCACCGCCCGCGCCCGAACGGTTTGACCGTTCAGCCGCGCGGTGAAGGCGTCGCCCTCCCGACCCAGGGCCTCAATGCGGCCCTTCTCGATCACGGCGCCATACTCGGTCGCCTGCTCGGTCATCCGCCTCAGGATGGCGTCGCCGGTAATGCCTTGCGGAAAGCCCGGCATGTTGTGGCTGACCGGGATCCAGCAGGCGCGCGACTTGCCGCCGTCCGCCACCAACACCGTCCTCCGAAACCGCGCCAGGTAAGTCGCAGCCGTCAGGCCGGCGGGGCCGGCGCCGACGATCAGGACCTCCGGCTCGGTCACCCCCGTGCTCGCCACAGGGTCGGCCAGACGTCCGATGTCATGCCCCAGCAGTCGCCCATCGACCGCTCCTCCGACAGGACGAACCCGCCCGTGGTCCAGGTCCAGGTGGTGATGGTCCCGCAGTCGCCCAGCCCGCGCCCGCGCGGGAAGACCGTAAGGGTCCGGCGCTCGGCGTTGTAGATCGGATTGACGAGCCACTGCTCCTGACCGCCGAGATCGCCCTCGGTGCGCGGCGTGCGCTCCGGCAGATTGGCCTTGCGGACGTTCGAGCCGTCCGGGCGGGCCAGATACAGGACATAGGTCGCGTTATAGGCGCCGCTGCCGCAGGGGATGCCCCACAGCACGGTCTGACCGTCCAGCCGCGCCGCCAGAACGGCCTTGTCCAGATATTCGTTGTTCTCGGCCCGGCAGGTCTTCACCTCGTCGCGCGCCTCGATGGCCGCCGGGACCTTCAGCCCGCGCGGTTCGTCCTCCAGCGGATTTGCCGCGCCCTCGAACCCGGCCTGTGAGACGGCGGGAGCCGGGACAGCGCGGGGCAGGGCGGGCGCCGCTGGCACAGCCGAGGCCGGACGGCTGCCGCGCCGCAGCAGGGCGGTGGTGGTGTCCAGCCGTCCCTGACGCTCGTCGATCCAGAGCAGGGCCGCCGAAATGCCCGACGACGGCAGGTCCGCCGTCTGATTGCCCGACGCCAGCGCCAGACTACGCGAGGCGGGCAGGGCGGCGATCACCGCGCGCGCGCGCTGGGCGTTGGCCGCCACGCTGGCCGCGTCCTGCGGCCCGCCGCGTACGGCGAACTCGCGCCCGTCAATCTTCAGCTTCAGGGTCTCGGGCGCCTTGTCGGCGTCGCCGAAGGCCCAGCTGCCGATGGAGACCGAGGGCAGGGCGTCCGGCCCGGCGTCGATGGCGACGCGGATCCAGCCATTGTCCGATCCGCCCCAGGCCACGCAGCGATTGCCGTTGTCACAGGCGGCGCGCCAGTCGCGGAACTCGCGCATCACCGGCACGGCGGCGGCGGGAACGGGGGCGGCCATCGCCTGCTCGGGCGCGGTCGGCGCGACGGCGCCCGGCGCGGGCGCAGAGGCGGGCTCGTCGCGCCCGCAGGCTGTCAGGCTGACGGCGGCCACGGCCGACAGGATCAAGGCTCGCATGGTTGGTCTCCCCTGAAGGTCAAAGCTTGCGCAGGCCGGAGCGCGTGTGCGCCGCCCTGGCCCCCGTCTTCCCACTTTCGACGATATACTCGGGATGCTCCGGCGATGCGGCGACCTTGTGGTTCTTGATGTGGGTCGTTCGAGTGACCTTTCGCACCACTTTTCCGGTGCTTTCGCCTTGGCTGTGCCGCCACTCGACCTTGTCTCCCGGCTTCAGGTCTTTCGCCACTTCGGCCCTCCTTCAGATCACGCTCATAGTCCGCCAGCACCCGACGCATCAGCTCTGCGTCCACCAGCACCGGCGCCTCGCAGAAGGTGAGAATCCAAAGCTCCGTGAGCCGCTCCAGGTCATCGTCCATACGCCCCGACAGTCTCGTTACGCCATTCACTGCAGAGCCAACGAATGTCGGCGACCAGACGTTCAGCTTGGCTGTGAAAGACTTTTTCGGGGTAGGGTAAACGACGATCAGTTATGCGGCGCCGTGACGGGCTTTGCGCCCCGGCGTCAGGGGGCTATACCCCCGCCGACCCTTTCATATTCCCCTAGACAAAAGGCAGCACGCGCATGGCCAAGATCAAGGTCGCCAACCCCATCGTCGACATCGACGGCGACGAAATGACCCGCATCATCTGGCAGTGGATCAAGGACAAGCTGATCTTCCCGTTCGTGGACGTCGAGCTGGACTACTATGACCTGGGCATGGAGCACCGCGACGCCACAGACGACCAGGTGACGATCGACGCGGCCCACGCCATCCAGAAGCACGGCGTCGGCGTGAAGTGCGCCACCATCACCCCGGACGAGGCCCGGGTGAAGGAATTCGGCCTGAAGAAGATGTGGAAGTCGCCGAACGGCACCATCCGCAACATCCTGGGCGGCGTCGTCTTCCGTGAGCCGATCATCTGCTCGAACGTGCCGCGTCTGGTGCCGGGCTGGACCCAGCCGATCGTCGTGGGCCGTCACGCCTTCGGCGACCAGTACAAGGCCACCGACTTCCTGATGCCGGGGGCCGGCACCCTGTCGATCAAGTTCGTCGGCGACGACGGCGAAGTGATCGAGCATGAGGTCTTCAAGTCGCCGGGCGCCGGCGTCGCCATGGGCATGTACAACCTCGACGCCTCGATCCGTGACTTCGCCCACGCCTCGTTCAGCTACGGCCTGGCGCGCAACTACCCGGTCTATCTGTCGACGAAGAACACGATCCTGAAAGCCTACGACGGCCGCTTCAAGGACATCTTCCAGGAGATCTTCGACGCCGAGTACGCCGAAGAGTTCAAGAAGCGCGGCCTGACCTATGAGCACCGCCTGATCGACGACATGGTGGCCGCGGCCATCAAGTGGTCGGGCGGTTTCGTCTGGGCGTGCAAGAACTACGACGGCGACGTGCAGTCGGACATCGTGGCGCAAGGCTTCGGCTCGCTGGGCCTGATGACCTCGGTCCTGATGACCCCGGACGGCAAGATCATGGAAACGGAAGCCGCTCACGGCACCGTGACCCGTCACTACCGCCAGCACCAGAAGGGCGAGGCCACCTCGACCAACTCGATCGCCTCGATCTTCGCCTGGACGGCCGGCTTCAAGCACCGCGCCAAGCTGGACGACAACGCCGAACTGGCCCGCTTCGCCGAGACGCTGGAGAAGGTCGTCGTCGACACGGTCGAGGCCGGCTACATGACCAAGGATCTGGCCCTGCTGGTCGGCGACACCCAGTCTTGGCTGTCGACCGAAGGCTTCCTGGACAAGGTCGCCGAGAACCTGACCAAGGAACTGGCGGCTTAAGCCAGGGCGCTAACGCTCGCGACGCGGTCGCTCGCTGCTTGAGCGCGTAAGCGCCAGGCCGCGTCGGGTCGAGAAGGCGGAGCCTTCTGACCGGGGCCCAAAAGGAATGGCCCGCCGGATTCGCGTCCGGCGGGCCTTTCGTTTGAGCCGTCCGCCGGTTCGTGCATTGTGGCTCTGTTAACGGAGGGCGGGCGTGAAAGTCATCGGCAGACTCATTCTGGCGGCGGTCGTCATCGCGGCGATCAGCTTCTTCGCCGCGCCCGGCGTGGCCTTCTTCGCCATCCGTTCGGCGGCGGACGCCAATGATGCGGCGGCGCTGACGCGTCTGATCGACTACGGCGCGGTGCGCCAGTCGCTGCGGCCCCAGCTGACCGGCAATCCCGCCGCCCAGGCGCCCGCGCCGTCCTTCCTTGAGGACCCCATAGGCGCCGTGCGTCGCCAGTTCGAGCAGGCCGCGCCCCTCGGACCGACGCCGGACGTCTATCTGACCCCCGCCGCCGTCGCCGCCCTGACCCGGGGCGAGGGCCGCTACGCCGCGCAGCGCACCACGCCCGCGTCCGAGGGCGAGCGGAATGACCTGTTCCCTGAACCGGTCTTCTGGGGCGTCAACCGCGCCCGCATGGCGGTGACGGACGAGGGCGGCTCGAAGACCATCTTCACCTTCGAGCGCAAGGGACCGTTCGAATGGCGGCTGGTCCATATCGGCCTGCCCGAGGGTGTCGCTCCGGCGCCGCGCCACCAACCGGTCGTCCCGCCGATTCCGCGCGTGGAGAAGAGCGGCAAGACCGGCGGCTGATGCCGGTCCCACTGGCGCGCCGCCTCGACTCGGGCAACCGTAGCGGTGGGTTGGCGTTACGACGCCAGAGGGAAGATATGACGAAGAAACTGCTGACCAGCCTCGTGCTGGCTGCGGTGGTGCTGTTTGCCGCCGCCTGGGGCCTGGCCCCCATATTTGCCGGACAGGCTTTGATCCGCGCCGCCAAGGCCGGGGACGCGGCCAAGCTCGAGCAACTGGTCGACTTCCCGGCCCTGCGAACCAGCCTGAAGGATGAGCTCAGCAAGGAGCTGGTCTCGCGCATCGGTCGTGACCCGCGCGTCGCTGACAGCGGGCTGGGCGGACTGGGCATGATGCTGGCGCCGATGCTGCTGTCGGGCGCGGTCGACACCGTGGTCACGCCCGAGGTCCTCGCCCAGATGGTCACGACGGCGGAGGCGCCCGACCCGAGCCGTCGCGACGCGTCCGAACCCGCGGACGCCCGCAGCGACAGGGATATCCACCAGGCCTGGGGCTACCGCGACATGAACCATTTCGCCGTGACCCTGACGGACCGCGACCACCCGGACCAGCATCTGGCCCTGATCCTGGAACGCCGCGGCCTGTTCACCTGGAAGCTGGCCGCGGTCGATCTGCAGAGCGAGGCGGTTTAGGCCCCCAGCGCCGCGCGCACGGCGGCCAGACCCTCTTCGGCCTTGGAGCCGTCGGGGGCGCCGCCCTGGGCGAAGTCGGGCTTGCCGCCCGCGCCCTGACCGCCCATCGCCAGCACCGCCGCGCGGGCGAGGTCGGCCGCGTTGACCGAGCCGGTGATGTCCGAGGTCACGGCGACGGTGACCGCCGCCTTGCCGTCCGTCACGCCAATCAGTGCGACGACGCCCGAACCGACCTGTTTGCGGAAGTCCTCGGCCACGCCGCGCAGGCCCTTGCCGTCCACGCCGTCGAGGACGCGGGCGATCAGCTTGACGCCGTTGATCTCTTCCGGGGCCGCGCTCGCGCCCGAGCCGCCGCCCAGCGCCAGCTGCTTCTTCAGCTCGGCGACCTGCTTCTCCAGCGCCTTGACCGAGGTCTGCAGGCCTTCGATGCGTCCGGTCACGTCGCCGGTCTGCACCTTGAAGTCGCGGGCCAGCTTGCGGGTCACCCCGGCCTGACCTTCGAGGTACAGGCGCGCGGCTTCGCCGGTCAGGGCCTCGATCCGGCGGACGCCGGCGGCGACGCCGGTTTCCTGGATCACCTTGAACAGGCCGATGTCGCCGGTCCGGGCCACGTGGGTGCCGCCGCACAGTTCGACCGAATAGGGGGCGTTGTCCGACACCAGCGAGCGGCCCAGCGTCAGGACGCGGACTTCCTCGCCGTACTTCTCCCCGAACAGGGCGATGGCGCCGGCCTCGATGGCGGCCTCGGGGGCCATCAGCTGGGTCTCGGCCGGGACGTTCTGGCGGATGACCGCGTTCACCTCGGCCTCGATGGCGGCCAGTTCGTCCTCGGTCACCGGGGCCGAATGGCTGAAGTCGAAGCGGGCGCGCTCAGCGTCGACCAGCTGGCCCTTCTGGGCCACGGCGGCGCCGAGGACGTTCTTCAGCGCCGTGTGCAGCAGGTGGGCGGCCGAGTGGTTGGCGCGGGTGGTGGTGCGCTTTTCGGCGTCCACCAGTTGGGCCGCGCGGGCGCCGACCTCCAGCTTGCCGGCCGTGATCTGGGCCGACAGGACGTGCAGGTCGCCGGCGTGCTTCTTGACGTCGATGACCTCGGCTTCACCGCCGGGCCATTCGAACGCGCCGTGGTCGCCGGCCTGGCCGCCGCTCTCGGCATAGAATGGGGTGCTGTCGAACAGGACCTCGACGATATCCCCGGCTTCCGCCGAGTCCACCGGGGCGCCGCCCTTCATGATGGCCAGGACCTCGCCCGAGCCGTCGATGTTGTCGTAGCCGGTGAAGACGGTCGGCCCCAGACGGTCGCGCACGGCCAGCCATTCGCCGGCGTTGGCGGTCTGGCCCGAGCCCTTCCAGTTTTCGCGCGAGCGCTGGCGCTGCTCGGCCATGGCGGCTTCGAAGCCGTCGACGTTGACCGAGTAGCCGCGACGACGGGCCTCGTCCTGCGTCAGGTCCAGCGGGAAGCCGTAGGTATCCGACAGGGTGAAGGCGGTCTGGCCGTCCAGCATGTCGCCGGGGTTGAAGCCCTGAACCGCCGTGTCGAACAGGGCCATGCCCTTGGACAGCGTCGTGCGGAAGCGGATTTCTTCCTGCTTCAGCGTGTCCTCGATGAAGGGCTGGGCGCGCTTCAACTCGGGATAGGCCTCGCCCATTTCCGACACCAGCGTCGGCACCAGGCGGTGCATCAGCGGGTCGTTGGCGCCCAGCAGGTGGGCGTGGCGCATGGCGCGGCGCATGATACGGCGCAGGACGTAGCCCCGGCCTTCGTTCGAGGGCGTCACGCCATCGGCGATCAGGAAGGAGGACGAGCGCAGGTGGTCGGCGATGACGCGGTGGCTGGACGCCCGCTCACCTTCCGACTTGGTCGAGGTGGCCTCTTCCGAAGCGGCGATCAGGGTCTGGAACAGGTCGGTGTCGAACACCGAGTTCTTGCCCTGCAGGACCGAGGCGATGCGCTCCAGCCCCATGCCGGTGTCGACCGACGGCTTCGGAAGGCTGCGAACGATCTGGTCGTTCTCCTTCTCGAACTGCATGAAGACGTTGTTCCAGATCTCCACGAACCGGTCGCCGTCCTCGTCGGGCGAGCCGGGAGGGCCGCCGGGGACGTGATCGCCATAGTCGTAGAAGATCTCGGTGCAGGGACCGCAGGGACCGCTGTCGCCCATGGCCCAGAAATTGTCGCTGCCGGCGATGCGGACGATCTTGTGGTCCGGGAAGCCGGTGACCTTCTTCCAGATGTCGAAGGCCTCATCGTCGTCGATGTAGACGGTGACCATCAGGCGGTCCGGCGACAGGCCGAAGTCCTTCGTCACCAGCGACCAGGCGCGGTCGATGGCGTGTTCCTTGAAATAGTCGCCGAAGCTGAAATTCCCGAGCATCTCGAAGAAGGTCAGGTGGCGGGCCGTGTAGCCGACGTTGTCCAGATCGTTGTGCTTGCCGCCCGCGCGGACGCATTTCTGCGAGCTGGTCGCGCGCGGGAAGGGCGGGGTGGCGGCGCCGGTGAAGTAGTCCTTGAACGGCACCATGCCCGCGTTGACGAACATCAGCGTCGGGTCGTTCTGCGGCACGAGCGGAGCCGAATGGACCTTCTCGTGGCCGTCGGCGGCGAAGAAGTCGAGGTAGGTCGAGCGGATCTGTTTCAGGCTGGCCATGGGTGTCGCGAACGTCGGTCAGAAGAGGCAGGGAGGCAGCGTGCATATAGGTCTTTTGCCCCCAATGCATCACCCCCGCCCTAGGGGGATGGCTGGGGACCGGTCAGCGTCGTCTCGTGAGAGGCGGCTCCGCCGTTCGCCGGTAACCGCAAGTGTGATCGGGAATCGTCTTGCTACCAATAGCTGTAAGGCGCCAAGGTCCTTGAGCGCGATGTCGCGCGTGTTGAGGAGGAGTGGAGATGAAGGCGAAGCACCTGTGCCTGGCCCTTGCCGGCGCCGTCCTGACCACCGTGGCCGTGGGGCCTGCTGAAGCCGTGATGCGGCAGAGCTACGATCCCCAGGCCGTGGCCTACATGTATAATTACTACGCCGACGCCGAGATGACGGAGTATCTGGGCACGACCGCCGACACCTGCGGCGGGTCGCAGTACAATCACTGGGTCCTGCACCCCTACATCCCGACGCCCTATTACGATCAGACGCCGATGTACGTCTGCACCGGGATGGGGCCGTATCTGCCGCCGGACTGGTAAGAGCGGCAGCGTCAGCACGCGGAGGGGCGGTCCGGAGGGGCCGCCCCTTTTGCGTTGGGGGACGAAAAAAAGGCCGCCCGACCCGGCGGGGGTCGAGCGGCCGCTCCGTCCGGCTCGGCCCGGCGGGGTCGGATGGCGGGTCGACGGACCCGGCCGGAGAAGTAACGGTGTGAGTGCGCCCAATATTTTTTTGAGTGCACTTTAGTGGCGTTTTGTCAGGTTTCCCTGACTTTACCCTTCGAGGTCCTGGCCTTCGTCCGGCTCGGGCGAGCCGAGCAAGTCGTCGGCGATCTTGTTGGTCGACGAGCGGACGGCCTTCTCGATGGAGGCGGCGACGTCCGGGTTGGCCTTGAGGAAGGCGCGGACGTTCTCGCGACCCTGACCGATGCGGGTCGAGTCATAGCTGAACCACGAACCCGACTTCTCGATGATGCCGGCCTTGACGCCCAGGTCGATGACCTCGCCCAGCTTGGAGATGCCTTCGCCGTACATGATGTCGAAGATGACCTCGCGGAACGGCGGGGCGACCTTGTTCTTGACGACCTTCACGCGGGTGGTGTTGCCGACGACTTCGTCGCGGTCCTTGATCGCGCCGGTGCGGCGGATGTCGAGACGGACCGAGGCGTAGAATTTCAGCGCATTGCCGCCGGTGGTGGTTTCCGGCGAGCCGTACATCACCCCGATCTTGTGACGGATCTGGTTGATGAACAGGACGATGCACTTGGACTTGGAGATCGAGGCCGTCAGCTTGCGCAGGGCCTGCGACATGAGGCGGGCCTGAAGACCGGGCAGGCTGTCGCCCATCTCGCCCTCGATTTCGGCGCGCGGCGTCAGGGCGGCGACGGAGTCGACCACCACGATGTCCACGGCGCCCGAGCGCACCAGGGTGTCGACGATTTCCAGCGCCTGTTCACCGGCGTCCGGCTGCGAGACCAGCAGGTCGTCCAGGTTCACGCCCAGCTTCTGGGCATAGACCGGGTCCAGCGCGTGTTCGGCGTCAACGAAGGCGGCCACGCCGCCCTTCTTCTGCACTTCCGCGACGGTGTGCAGGGCCAGGGTGGTCTTGCCCGAGGATTCCGGACCGAAAACCTCGATCACCCGGCCGACCGGCAGACCGCCGATGCCGAGCGCCATGTCGAGGCCCAGTGAACCGGTCGAAACGCTTTCAATCTCCGCGACCACCCCGGCCTTGCCGAGCTTCATCACCGAGCCCTTGCCGAAGGCGCGATCGATCTGCGCGATCGCCGCCTCGAGAGCGCGTTGCTTGTCGCCGTCTTCCTTGCCCACCAATTTCAAAGCCGCCTGTGACACTGCCTTCGTCTCCCTTGCCATGATTCCCATCTGGTTTCGGGAGAGACCCGCCACGGACCCGCTCCCTCGTTGTGTGAGGCGGACTATGGACACGTTTTGTTCCGGTTCACAAGATGTTCTCTTTCTGTCCGCCCGAAGTTCCGGTTTCATACGTCCAAAAATGACGCATCCGTTGATCGATCAGGTTCCGTCAATCCCCTCCTGAGCGTCAGAAAGACACCATCCCGGTCTGGGAAGGTCTGGTGCGCGACGCCTATCGCGGCTTCCAACGCCGGGATCGTCGAGGCGGTGCGCAGCCCAGCAGGCCTGAGGCGTCAGGGGACCCGGGCCGCGACCATCGGCTCGGCGACCCGCGCATAGCCGGACAGGCCCGCGCCGAGCAGGAGCACGACCAGACCGACCATCAGCACGGGGCGCTCCAGCGCGCGCTCCGGGCTGAGCGGCCGGATCAGCATCAGGCCCAGCAGGCCGAGCAGGACGAGCACGCCGGGCAGGTCCATGCCGATGCCGAGGAAGACGGGATGGCTGAGCCCGACCAGCCAGGCGCCGCCGATGGCGACCCCGATCGCGACCGGGACCAGCGAGGCGGGCTTGAGCAGGGCCGGATCGACCGCCGCGACGATGACGGCGATCACCGCCGCCAGCAGGGCGGGCCAGAGGAAGAGGAAGGCGACCTCGGGCGCGGCGGCCTGGGCTCCGGCGGCCAACACCAGCACAAGGGCGATCAGCCCCGTCCAGCCGCCCCAGACCGTGCGCGTCGCCAGTCGGGGAGCGAGCGACAGGCCGATGGCCACGGCCCCGGCGCCGAAGATCAGCGGGTTCAGCCCGCCCAACAGGATGCTGAGTACGGTCAGCACGGCGATGGCGCCCGCGCTGACCCGGCGATCCGGTCGCGCGCGTCCGCCCAGCACCGCCAGCGTCAGGGGCAGCACGGTCAGCGCCGCCCCGGCCTCGAGCCAGGGCAGGCGGGCCAGCAGGGTGTAGTAGGCGTCGGCGCTGTCGACCCGGCTGGACAGGGGACCGCCGAGCTGGCGCACCACATGGGTCAGGACCAGTCCGGCGGACAGGAACCACAGGCCGTCGAGCATGCCGCGCCCGAGATCGGCGAAGGTCAGGCCCGCGCGCTTGCGGGCGACGGCGGCGGCGACGCCCAGCAGCACGGCGGCCAGGGCCCACAGGCCCCAGCCGACGACGGGCGGGTAATGGATCACGAACCGGCCGAAGACGTCGGCGTAGACGGCGTTGGTCGTGGCGGCGGGCAGGGCGGGGGCGCGCAACAGGGCGTCGGCGCTCTCCAGCGCCTGCGAGCCGATGTGCTGGACGCTGCCCTGATCCAGCATGTCCGGGGTCGAGACGGGGGCGTGATACTGCTCGGGCCGTCCGATGAAGGCGAAGTTCAGCCCCTGTACGCCGCGCGCCTTGGGGATGGTGAAGTCGGTGCCGTTGGGCATGGTCTCATAGACGAAGACCGCCAGCGAGTTGGAGGTGACGCCGCCGGTCGCCCTCACGCCCGCCTGCCCGAACAGGGCGATGGTCTCGGCGTTTCCGCGTCCGGTCTCGAACATCATCGCCCGACCGCCGCCGCCGCGCGCCTCGAGGTTGACCACCGCGCCGATGCGGTCGCGCAGGGGATGGCCGCCCCAGAAGACGCGGGCGCCGTCCAGATCCAGCTCCTCGGCGTCAGTCAGCAGGACCACCAGCGTCCGCTCGGCGGGGCCGCGCGCGCGAATGGCGCGGACGGTCTCGAGGATGGCGGCCACGCCCGTGGTGTCGTCCGCCGCGCCCGGCGAATGCAGGACGGTGTCATAGTGGGCCATCAGGGCGACGGCGGGCAGGGCCGGGTTCCGCCCGGGCAGGACGCCAATCAGATTGGTGGCGCTGTAGTCCGCCGCCGCAGGGTTTCCGCCCGCCCGCTCCAGCCGCCGGATGGCGCCGGGCGACAGTGGGCCGGTCTGGGTCGAGGTCTGCAGCCCCAGTGCGGTCATCCGCTGGATCAGATAGCCCTGCACCCGCGCATGGTCGGGCGAACCGACCGGGTGGGGCCGCTGGGCGATGGCGCGGATGTCGACCATGGCGCGGGCGGTGGAGAAGTCGGCGGCGGGCGCGTCGGCGCCGACGGGGCGCGGCCCCTGCAGGGTCAGCACCCCGATCGCCACAGCCAGAACCAGCGATCCGACCAGCCAGAACAGACGCATGCTCATCCTCCCCGACGACCTAGGTTGGACGCTATGTCATCCACGCGGTTTCGCGAAGGGGCGGCTCAGGCCGCCCGTTTCAGGGCCGACGGCGACTTTACGAACAGGCCCCGCCGACCTGCCACGGCGCGGAACGCGACGCTGTCGCCGTCGATCCTTTCTTCGGGGCCAAGGAAGAGCACGCCGTCGTCGACCAGTCGGCGTTCGATATTGTCCAGCACCTGCGCGCGACGGGCCGGGTCCACGTCATCCAGCACATTGCGGCAGAAGATGACGTCGAAGCGGACGTCGTCGGTCGGGGCGTCCAGCAGGTTGGCGCGGGCGAAATGCACCGTGGCGCGCAGCTCGGGCTTCGCGATCCACGCCTCTTCGGTCTGCTCGAACCAGCGCAGCATGGTCTCGGCCTTCAGGCCCCGCTGGATTTCAAAGCCGGTGTAGGCGCCGGTGCGGGCCTTCTCCAGCGCGCGCTGGGACAGGTCGGTGCCGACGATCTCCACGGGCGCGCCGACATCCAGCGCGGCCATGGCGATGGACCAGGGCTCCTGCCCGGTCGAACAGCCCGCCGACCAGACGCGGACCGGCTGACCGGCGCGGGCGCGGCTGAGGGCCGGGAGCAGTTCATTGCCCAGGGTCTCGAAGGTCGGGCGGTCGCGGCGGAACCAGGTCTCGGGGTTCAGCAGGGCCTCGATGATGCCCCAGCCGAGCGTCGCCACCGGCTTGGCCCACAGCGAGGCCAGCATGGCGTCGACCGAATCGAACCCCTCGCGCCGGGCCACCGGGCCGAGGCGGTGCTCGGCCAGCTTCATCCGGTCGCGCGTCAGCCGGAACCCCGCGCGCGAGGCCATCAGCGACTGCAGACGATCGAAGTCTTCCGGCGACATGGGTTCAGACGGCCCCCACCTCGGCGAATTTGGAGGACAGGATTTCACCGTCAAACGGCTTCATCACATAGTCGTCGGCGCCCGCGGACAGGGCCTCGGCGATGCGGTCGGCGCGCGTCTCGATGGTGCAGAACAGGACCTTGGGGGCCAGGCCGCCCGGCAGGGTGCGCAGGCGGCGCAGGAAGGTCAGGCCGTCCATGACGGGCATCGACCAGTCCAGCAGGATCACGTCCGGCATGACGCCGGCGCAGAAGGCCAGAGCCTCGGACCCGTCGGCGGCCTCATCGACCTCGAATCCGAGACCTTCCACGATGCGCCGGGCGACCTTCCGGATGATCCGGCTGTCGTCGACGATCAGGCAGGTTCTGAGAGACAATTGGGTATCCCGGGGGCGAACGGACGCGCAACGCTTACGTGTACATAAGGCCCTATGATCACTTTAAGCCGGTTAACAGGGTCTTGGGAAACCGGCTTAAACGTCAGTTAGGCATGCGGGCGATGAAAGCGACCCGGCCCTCGTCCGCCTGAACGTGCAGAGTTCCGCCTGCGTCGTGGGCGGTCAGCCACAGCCAGTAGGGCTGAATCCACTGTCCCGGCAGGCCTTCGGTCAGCGGCCGACCGGCCAGACCGGCCACGGCCTCGGCCTTCAGACGGGCGCGGGCGCCCTCGGCGATGCCCTCGATCACAACCGCGTCACCCTCGGCGCGGGTGCGGATGGTGGCGACCCCGCCCGACGGCAGGGCGGCCATGGTCAGATAGGCCAGGTTCACCAGCGCCCGCGACTGCGGCTTGGAATAGGTCCCCTCGGTCACGGCCCAGTTCAGGCTGGCCCGGCCGCCTTCGGTCAGGCCCGAGACCAGATCGCCCAGCTCGGCGCCTGAGAACCGCTCGGCCGAGGTCGCGGCACCGAAGGCCACGCGGGCGAAGTTGACCAGGGCGATCATCTTCTTGGCGCTGGCCTCGATGAGGCCCATGGCGTCGTCGCGCATGTCCTGGGCGGTCGGGTCCCTGAGCAGGTCGAGGCCCGAGCTGATCGCGCCCGCCGGGCTGATGAAGTCGTGGCACAGCTTGCCGGCGACGAGCGTGGCGAGAGCCTGCCCGTCGGGCAGGGCGGCGTTAGGCGCGGTGTCGGTCATCGGGTCCGAAAGGCTGTCAGGCGGAGTATCCCCAAGGCTGACCTGATTTGCCGGTTCTTCAAACCGCCCGGATGCTCTATCGGAACCCGAATGAGCAAACGACTGACCGCCGACCTCGCGTCGGGCGCCCTCGCCGAGGCGCTGGCCGACATCGCCGAGGACGCCGCGCGCGTCATCCTTCCCTATTGGCGCAACGGCGTCGTGGCCGAGACCAAGGCCGACGACAGTCCTGTCACCCAGGCGGATCGGGAGGCCGAGGCCCTGATCCTGGAGCGGCTCGCCGCCCTCTATCCCACGGTGCAGGCGGTGGCCGAGGAAGCCGTGTCGGTCGACGGCGCGCCCCAGACGCTGGGCGAATGGTTCTGGCTGATCGATCCGCTGGATGGCACGCGCGGCTTCGTTGAGGGCCGCGAGAGCTATACGGTCAACATCGCCCTGATCCACCGCGACACGCCGGTGGCGGGCGTGGTCACCGCCCCGGCGACCCAGATCAGCTGGCGCAGCGGGGCGCCGGGCAAGGGCGCCTTCCGCCGTCGCTTCGGCGAGGCGTGGACGGCGATCAAGGTGCGCGAGCGCCCGGCCTCGCCCCTGGCCCTGCTGAGCCACAGCATGACCGATGACGAGGCGACGCGCCTCGCCTCGCGGCAGGGCTGCGTCCAGTGGCAGGGCATGGATTCGTCGCTGAAATTCTGCCTGATCGCCGAGGGGCGGTTCGACGCCTATCCGCGCACCGGCCCGACGTCTGAATGGGACACGGCGGCCGGTCAGGCGGTGCTGGAAGCCGCGGGCGGGCGGGTCATGGCCGAGGATGGCCAGCCGTTGCGCTACGGCAAGCCGGGCCATGCCAACGGCGGCTTCGTGGCCCTCGGGGGCTAACCTTCGACCGATTCCGGCATCGCCAGCACGGCGCGATCCGCCAGAGCCGGCGCGCCCATCTCGCGGGCGGTCTCCATGGCTTCAGCCAGCATCAGGCCCACGGCCCTGGCCTCGGTCCCGGTCAGCCGGGCGCGGGCGAGGAACAGTTGCGCCATGCCGATCTGATCCGCGGCCCAGTCCAGCGGCTGCACCTTGGTCGCCTGGGACAGGCGACGGCGCACGACCGCCTCCAGCCCGTTCAGTGAGGTCACATCACCCATGGTCTCGGCGAAGGCGACCTCGGCGGACAGGCGGCGCTCGCGCACCAGCGCCCCGATCAGCAGGCCCGGCTCGCGGGTCAGGGCCTCGGCCTGGGCCAGCACCAGCAGCGGCGTCTCGCGCGTCACCCCGGCCAGGGTGATGACGGCCCAGTCCAGCGGGCTGTGATCGGCGGTGAACTGGTCGGCGGCGGCTTCGAACAGGGTGCGGCCGTGCGCGACGGCGGCCTCATCCTTCGCCAGGGCCGCCAAGGCGGCCATGCCCTTTCCGGCCAGGGCCAGGGCGCGGGCGCGGGTCAGGGGGCGGTGATCGGGCGAGGCGGCCTCGACCAGGGCGCGCAGGTCGCGTCCGGCCTGATCCAGCATGCGGGCGTCGCGGCGGGCCACCCCGGCCTCCAGCGACAGGGCGGCGCGGTCCAGCCGCAGGTCGTCGGCCACGGTCGGCGGCAGGTTGCGGGCGTCGTGCACGGCGGCGTCCAGCAGGGCTCCCGCGTCCAGCAGGGCGCTGGTCTCGCCGGTCAGGCGGGCGCGGCGGGCGCACAGCCGGGCGTGCAGGGCGGCGGCGGCCGAGCGGGTCGCGGCCCGCTCGCAGGTCAGGCTCTGCACGTCCGACAGGGCGGCGGTCAGGGCGGCGGGGCCGCCGAACAGGTCAAAACGCAACAGGTGGATGGCGCCCGACTCGATCGCGGCGGCGGCGGTCTGGTCCAGGCTGGTGGTGTGGCGGGCGGCGTCCGAGGCGGCGGAGGCGGCGCGCTCGAGGCTGACCCGGCTGCCGGTCCGGCGGGCGTGTTCGCGCCACAGCGCCGAGGAGCGCATCCAGCCGTCAAAAGGCCGCGCGGCGGACACCCGGCCCGCGTCGATACCCTCGCGCCGGGCCTCGACCTGCACCAGATCCGCGCCGACCAGCTCCAGCCAGCCGAGGTCCTCGCTCTCGCGGGCCTTTTCGAACAGCTTCCTCAGATCGCGGCCGAACTCGAACATGCGCAACTCCGGAACCGTCCCGCTTCGGGACGGACGAATGATCCCCGGACAGTCTCCAAGCAAACGCAGCGCCGCGGCGGTGGTTCGCGCGAAAAAACTCAGCCCAGACGAGGGGTTCGCGCACGGCAGCGTTGCAGTTCAGCGCGTGCGTCGGCGTCTCCGGCGCTGAGCTCGCGCACGGCGCGGATGCGGGCGCGGGTCTGCTCGCCCTCGGCCACGGCGGCGTTGCGCCCGGCGGACGACGCGGCCTGGGTCGCGGTCAGGGACCAGTAGAGGGCGGCGTCATACAGGGCGCGGCCTTCGCCGCTTTCGCCGCCTTCCAGCTCGGACGCCGCCTGGGTCAGCCCGGCGCAGCGCACCATGCCGTCATAGGGCAGGGGCTGGTCCGACGCGGCTTGCGCGCCCGACAGGGACAGAATGGCCAGCAAGGCCGCCAACGACATCGAATCCTCCACGGCACGCCCCGGCCGCTTCACCCGCACAGAGAACCACGTGGGCGTGACGGAAGAAAGACCGGGATGAGGTCGCAGGCGCCTTACAGCACCACGCCTTCGTCGCGGGGCGAGGGGCGGCGCGGTTTGCGGTCCAGCAGGGACCAGGCTTCCGCCAGCCGGTCGACGGCCTGATCCAACTCCGTCTCGGGCAGGGTGAAGGGCAGGCGGATGAAGCGCTGGAAGGCCCCGCCGACGCCGAAGCGGGCGCCGGGCGCAATCCGCACGTCGAGTCGCGCCGCCGCCTCCGCCAGGGCTTCGCTGGCCGGGCGGGGCAGGCCGACCCACAGCGACAGGCCGCCCGCCGGACGCGCGGTCTCCCAGTCGGGCGACACCGCCGCCAGCCGGGCGCGCAGATGAGCCTCGCGCGCCGCCATCTGTCCCCGTCGCTCCGTCAGGGGCGCCTGGTCGCCGGACAGCAGGGCCGCCGCCGCCAGTTGCTCTATGATGGGAACGCCGAGGTCCATCGACGCGCGGCTGCGGACGACGGCCTCGACCACCGCCGGCGCGGCGCGGATCCAGCCGATCCGCAGGCCGCCCCACCAGCTTTTGCTCATCGAGCCCAGCCGGACCACATGGTCGCCGAGCTCGCGCGGCGGCGGGGGCGGCGCGTCGAAGCCCAACTCCCTCAGCGTCTCGTCGAAGATCAGGGTCGAGCCCGCCCGTCGCGCGCTGGCGGCGATGGCGGTCTCCTCATCGGGGGTCATGACCCGACCGGTCGGATTGTGATGCGCCCCGATCAGATAGATCAGCCGGGGGCGGACCCGTTCGATGGTCGCGGTCAGCGCCTCGATGTCCCAACCCTCGGACGGCAGGGCGACCGGCGCGGGCTTCAGGCCGGCCCGGACGATGCCGTCGATGGCGTGGTGGAAGGTCGGGTGGTCGATCACGACGGCATCACCGGGCCGGGCCAGCGACCGCAGCAGCAGGGCCAGGGCGTTCTGGGCGCCCGCCGTGACCACGATCCCATCCGGTGACGTGGCCAGCCCCAGCGCCTCATAGGACTTCGCCACGGCGACGCGCAGAGCGGGCACGCCGACCGGACCATAGCCATGCCCCGGCAGGTGGGCGGGCAGGGAGGCCAGGGCCTGGGCGTAGGCGGCATGCACATGCGGCCCGGCGGGCATGACCGCCGTCGCCATGTCGATCACCCCCGCCGCGTCGCGGTGGTTCAGCGGATCGCGGCGGCCTGCCGGTCCGGGCGGCAGGGCGGTGAAACTGCCCGAGCCCACCCGGCTGACCACGAAGCCGTCGGCCCGCAGGCGATCCAGCGCGCTGCTGACGGTGATCCGGCTGAGTCCCAGCGCTTCGGCCAGCCGCCGCTCGCCCGGCAGCTTGGCGTCCAATGGCAAGCGCCCGTCCAGCACCAGCCGCTTCAGCGCCTCGGCCAGACTGCGATAGGCGGTGTCGTCCGCATGGCTTTGACGCCAGTCATTGAGCTGGCGGGTCAGGGCGACGGCGTTGACGATGGGCGAGCTCACAGAGCCACCCTCGAACAAGTGGCTCTATAAAACAAGGCCAGTTCATATAGGTGTGGCGGATGTTCCTGCGCCGCTTCACCCAACTTCAGATCGGCCTGTTCCTGTACGGCCTCTCCATCGCCCTGATGGTCCGCGCCGAGCTGGGCCTGAACCCGTGGAGCGTCTTCCATCAGGGCCTGTCGGACGTCACCGGCGTCAGCATGGGGCTGGTCGTGAACGGCGTCGGCCTGCTGGTTCTGCTGCTGTGGATTCCGCTGCGCCAGAAGCCGGGAATCGGCACCGTCTGCAACGTCCTGCTGATCGGCACGGTGGCGGACCTGTGCCTGAAGGTCCTGCCGCCGCTCGAGGCGCTGTGGCTGCGGAGCGTCTTCCTGATCGTGGCCATCGTGCTGAACGCCGTCGCCACCGGGGCCTATATCGGGGCCGGGCTGGGGCCGGGGCCGCGCGACGGCATCACCACCGGCCTGCTCCGGGTGACGAAATGGGAAGTCCGCTGGATCCGCACGGGCGTGGAGGCGACGGTTCTGGCGCTGGGCTGGCTGATGGGCGGGACGGTCGGCGTCGGCACGGTCCTGTTCGTGCTGAGCACCGGGCCGCTGCTGCAGATCTTCCTGCCGATGTTCACTCGGGAAGAAGCGGAGCCCGCCCGGATCAGTCCCGCGCCCTCGGCCCCCTAGGCGCAGTCAGGGCGTGACCGGGCCGCCGTTGGCCGTGCGGCGAGCCTGGATTTCCGCCAGTCTTCGCCGCGCCTGGGTGGCGTTGCGCCCGCCGTGGGGATCGTTGGCTATGGGCAGCAGATAGGCCTCGGCCTCGTCGTCCAGACCCGCCGCGATCATCGCCTCGGCCGCGTCGCCCCTCAGGTTCAGGACCTGCGGCGCATGCTCGACCGCCATGCGCCAGGTCGTCAGGTCGTTCTCGGTCGGATAGTCGGAGGCGATCCGGCGGATGCCGGCGATCTCGGCCAGCACGCGATAGTCGGTCGGGTCGGCCGTATAGGCGCGCCGCAGGAAGGCCTGGGCCTCGCGATAGGTGGCGATCATCTGCGGCTGATCCGAAGTCTGTTCGGCGGTCTCGATCCGGCGCCGGGCGGCCATCAGCAGGGCCTCGACGTTGTCCGGCTCCAGCGCCAGCACCTGCTGCAGCGCGGCTTCCGCCGCCGTCGGGTCGCCCAGGGTCATCTCGGCGTTGGCCAGAACGGTCAGGGCCAGGGCGTCTCCGGGGTGACGCGCCGCCGCGGTCCGGGCCTGGGCCAGCAGGGCGGCGTCCTCGGTCCCCGGTCGCCGCTCGCGGATGTTCAGCCCGATCAGCAGCACGTCATCGGCGCTGTCCGGCAACTGGCTGACGTCCATCTGCGGATCGAGCGGCGGGGTGTTGATCTCGGCATAGCGCAGGCCGCGTTCCATATAGGCGTTCAGGTCGCGGCTCAGAGCCTCAGGCGTCGTCTGCATCCGCGTGAAGAAGGCCTCGACCGGATCGGAGCCGTTGCGCAGGTCGAGCAGATACTGGCCGAAGCGCTGCTGCCGCTCGCCGTCGTTCAGCAGATAGTGGGTCAGCAGCCAGGCCTGGGCGTAGAAGACGCCGCGCTGGCCCCGGCCTTCCAGCGTCATCGGGTCGATGGTCAGCAGGTCCGGGATCGACAGCCAGCGCTGCTCCTGCAAGGTCCGCAGCCGTCCGGGATCGGGCAGGCCCACCGTCGACTTGCCGCGCGCATCGACCGTCGCGGTGGCGAAATACTCGGCGTAGCCCTCGCGGAACCAGCCCGGATAGCTGCCGGGCGAGGTCTGGGACATGTAGTGGTGGGTGTATTCGTGCAGCAGCAGGTCGTCCCGCCGGCCCCGGATCAGGATGGCCCGGATGTCAAAGGCGCTGGCGCGATAAAGGCCATCGACGCCCTCGGGCAGGTCCGGCTGGACGATGCGCAATTCGCGCCCGTTCTCGACCAGATAGACCGGCAGCTTGCGCAGGCCGTCGGCGTTGGTGGGTACATTGGTGACGAAGCGCAGCAGGGCGTCGAACCGCTCCAGCCGGGCGGCGTAGTCGCGCAGGTTCCGCTCGGAGCCGTTGCTGTAGACGACGAAGTGGGCGGTCTCGGCCCGCCGCCAGTCGGCCAGCGCCTCCTGTGGGGCGGACAGGCCCAGAACCAGCGCCGTCCCGGCCAGCCACGCGCCGCGTTTCACGACCATCATCATCCCGATCTCCCAGCACACAGCCGAGACTAACCACCCGGCGCTGACGCCAACCTGACGAAACCTGATCAGTCTTCTTCCGACGCGCCTTCCGCCTCGGGACCGCCGCCGCGCTGGTGTTCGATCATGCCCAGCTTCTCACTGGCGGTGTAGTCGCCGGCGATCCCCGCCGGGAGACCGGGCTGGGCGATGCGCAACGCCCGCGCGTCCGCCACCAGATAGATCGGAAGCTTGCGCAGGTCGGCCTGAGCCGCGCCGCCGAAGCGAGCCCGCAGCAGGCTGTGGAACCGCTCCAGCTTCGCCGTGTAGTCGCGCAGCGATCGCTCCGAACCGTCGCTGTAGACCGCGAAATGCTGGCTCTCGGTCCGCCGCCATTCGGCCAGCGCGGGTGACGGCGCCATTCGGCCAGCGCAAGGCCGAGCAGAACGAGACGGATGATATGCGACAAGACAGGCCCCCCCCTGAGATGGGCGGCGCCCTAGGCCGGATTTCGCCGCGCGGTACAGCCTTGGGCGAACCTCGCTCGCCGTTCTGCTTGGGGGTTAGCCCCGTTCCTTGGTCTTGGTGAAGGCCACCTTGGGGAAGCGTTCGCTGACGTAGCCGGTCTCCCAGCTCGACTTGGCCAGGAAGACCGGGTCACTGTCGATGTCGGTGGCCATCTGGCCGCGGTACTTGCCCATGAAGTCCTCGACGTCGGCCTTGGTCCCCTCGGCGGTCGGGCCGATCCAGCGGGCTTCGGCGTAGGGGCTCGGCTCGAAGATGACCTCCAGCCCGTATTCCTCGCCCAGACGGTCGGCCATGACCTCGAACTGCAGCTGGCCCACGGCGCCGACGATGAAGTCAGAGCCGATTTCCGGGCGGAACAGCTGGGTCACGCCTTCTTCGGCCAGACCTTCCAGCGCCTTCTTCAGGTGCTTGGCCTTCAGCGGGTCCTTCACGCGCACGCGCTGCAGGATTTCCGGGGCGAAATTGGGCAGGCCGGCGAAGCGGATCAGGCCGTTTTCCGACAGGCTGTCGCCGACGCGCAGCACGCCGTGGTTCGGGATGCCGATCACGTCGCCGGCGAAGGCGTCCTCGGCCAGTTCACGGTCGCTGGCGAAGAACATGATGGGGGCGTTCACCGACAGCTGCTTGCCGGTGTTCTGGACCTTCAGCTTCATGCCGCGCTTGAAGCTGCCCGAGGCCATGCGGAACATGGCGATGCGGTCGCGGTGGTTGGGGTCCATGTTCGCCTGGACCTTGAACACGAAGCCGGTGACCTCGGTCGAGCCCGGCTCGACGGTCAGGTCGACCGGGGCGGGGGCGTTGCGGGTCTCGGGCGGGGCGGCCTTCTGGGCCTTCATCACCTTGGGCGCCGGGGCCCAGTCGCCGATGGCCTTCAGCAGTTCGTCGATGCCGAAGTGGCGCAGGGCCGAGCCCCACAGCACCGGGGTCATGTGCCCCTCGAGGAAGGACTGGACGTTGAAGGCCGGATAGCCCGCCTCGACCAGTTCCTGCGCCTCCAGCAGGGCCTCGTGCTCGCCCGCCTCGAAATACTGCGCGGCGTCGGCCAGCGGCAGGGCGTCGGGGTGGGGCACGTCTTCCTTCGAACCGGCCGGCTTCCTGGCGTAGGGCTGGAACCTGCCCGTACCCATCTCGACCATGCCGCGCAGGCGGTTGCCGCTCTCGGCGGGCCACCAGATCGGGGCGGGGTCCAGCTGAAGGCGTGACGCGATTTCGTCCAGCAGGGCCATCGGATCCTGGGCCTCGCGGTCCAGCTTGTTGATGAAGGTGATGATCGGAATGTCGCGCAGGCGGCAGACCTCGAACAGCTTCAGCGTCTGCGGCTCGATCCCCTTGGCGGCGTCCAGCACCATGATGGCGCAGTCGGCGGCGGTCAGGGTGCGATAGGTGTCTTCCGAGAAGTCCTCGTGCCCGGGGGTGTCGAGCAGGTTGAACATCTTGCCGTCGTGCTCGAACGTCATCACCGACGCCGAGACCGAGATGCCGCGCTCCTTCTCGATCTTCATCCAGTCGGACTGGGTGCGGCGGTTCTCGCCGCGCGCCCGCACCGCGCCCGCCGCGCGGATCGCGCCGCCGGACAGCAGGATGTGCTCCGTCAGCGTCGTTTTACCGGCGTCCGGGTGGGCGATGATGGCGAAGGTCCGGCGACGACCGGCTTCCTCGGGCAGGGAGAGCTTTGACATTGGACGCGGCACCTACCCCGGACCGGGCCGAAAGTCACCTGACGGCGGGGTGTCCGGCGGTTCGGTCTGTCACCGAAAGTGAATATCCCTTGGCAACGAAGGGATAATGGGATCATTGTTCAGTCAGGCGAGACGGTCCGGTCACGCAATCGGGCCCCGCCTTTGGAAACGAAGGAACGGACATGGCCCTGCATCACCCCATCGACGACCGCCCCGCCGCCCGTGAAGGCGGCCCTCACCCGGCGATCTGCCTCGCGCTCGGCTTCGGCGTGATCGCGCTAGGCGCGACCATCGTGCACATCGTCTTCAACACGCTGGTCTAGACCGGGGCGTCAGCCTTCCAGGGGCGACGCCGCGTCGCCCTCTTCATCCTCACCCACGTCCGGCGCCTCGGGCGGGGCTTCGGTCGAGACAGCGGACAGGCCCGCCTTCTCCCGCGCCTCGGCCAGCAGCGCCCGAACCGACGCGAGGTTCTCGCCGCCGTGCGGGTTGTTCGCCAGCGGCCCCAGCAGATAGGCCGCGTCCAGATATCGGTCCTTCGCCATCAGCAACCGGGCGGCCTCGACGGCCGTCGTTCCCAGTTGCGGAGCCAGCCGGAAGGCCGACTCGGCGATCACCACGTCATTGTCCGACGGATAGTTGGCGGCCTCGCGACGGTTCTCCAGCATGGCCAGATAGATGCGGTAGTCGAGCGGATCGGCTTCGTAGGCGGCGTTCAGGTGCGCCAGCGCCTGCCGTCGTAGCTGGCGGCGCGCCTCGTCTTCCTCGATGTCCTCAGACTGACGGGTCAGCACCGCCCCCATCAGCCAACGCACTTCGGCGTCGTCGGGAGTGAGGGTCATCGCATGCTCCAGCGTCGCCCGGGCGCCCGCCAGATCGTCCGTCTTGCGTTGCAGTTTGGCGAGGGTGACCAGCGGCAGCCGGTCGTTGGGATAGCGGTCGACCACGGCGCGGGCCTGCGCCACCAGAGCCGGGCCGTCATCGCCCAACGGACGAGCGGAGCGGAGGTCCAGCCAGATTGCATCTCCGGTGCTTCGCGGCAGCGAGGTCACGGTCGCGGTCGCGTTAGGCAGGGCCTCCTGCAAGGTGAAAGTCGTGATGCCCCGGCGCATGTAGGACCGCATCTCGGCGCCCAGTTCGTCAGGTGTGCGACCGATATTGACCTCCAGCGCCTCGATCGGATCATCGCCACGGGCAATGGCGATCAGATAGCCTTGAAGCTGCGCGTGGCGTTCAGGCGCGCCCAGCAGATAGTGGGTCAGCAGCCAGGCCTGGGCATAATAGGCGGCCCCGCGTTGCGCCGAATTGCCCGTCAGGCGTGAGCGAAGGACATCGTCCATCGGCACCCAGCTGTTGGTCTGGTTCAGGGAATAGATGCGGCCTTCACGATACAGGCCGTAGCGGATGCGCCCCATCCGCATGTCCGAGGGCGCGAAATACTCGGCGAACCCCTCCACGAACCAACCGGGGTAAACGGTGTTGTGGTACTGGAACATGTAGTGGTGGGCGTACTCGTGGAACAGCGTGTGGTCGCTGTCCTCATTGGTGACGTCCACCACAGCGTAGATGCGCTCGTCCGAGCGGCTGTAGAAGCCGCCGACGCCCCGGCCGATGCCGGGCCAGATTTCCTGCATGTCGTCGCGACCGTCCGCCAGGTAGATCCAGAGCTTCGGCGCGATGACGTCGTCGGTATCCGGCGGCAGGAATCGGAACAGCATGGCGTGGAAGCGCTCGACCTTGCGGGCGTATTCCGAAATGGCGCGATTGCTGGTGTCGCCGACGATGACGAAATGCTCGGTCTCGGCCTTCAGCCACTCCGCCCGAGCGGGCGCGGCGGTGAACAGAAGCGCGGCGCCGACGGTCAGGGCCACGGCCTTGAGCAGGTTGGAAAAGGTCATTCGCGTCCCCCGAAGCGATCAGTCCCGGATGTTGAAGGCACGGCCTGCTGGCAAGCAAGCGTCACCGGCGCCGCAGATCATGCCCCATCCTCGCCCCCCGCGTCCTCGTCTCCGGGCGGCGGGACTGAGGGATCGGCGGGCTCCCGCTCGGGCGGTCGCGCGGCGGCGTCCTGGGCGGCGTCGATCTCGGCCCAGCTCAGCGGCGGCTGGCGCGCTTCGGCGCGTTCCAGAAGGGTGCGGGCGGTGTCCGCGGCGCCGCCGCCATGCGGGGCGTTGGCCAGCGGCCCCAGCAGGGCGACCGCTTCATCGAACTTCTCCGCATGCATCATCGCCGCGGCGAAGCCCAGCCGGATGCCGGGCAGCTGCGGCGCGCGCTCGTAGGCCAGCTGCCAGGTCAGCAGATCATTCTCGGTCGGATAGTCCCGCGCCGCCTCGCGGACCTGGGCCAGCATGTACAGGGTGTAGTACTGCTCCGGATCGGCGGCGTAGGCGCGGCGCAGATAGCTCTGGGCCTGGATCAGACGCCGGGTCTGGTCCTCGCCCTCGTCGCGGGACAGACTCATGTACCGGCTGGCCATCAGCTGCAGGGCCTCGACGTTCTCTGGCTCGCGGTCCAGCAGGCGGGTCAGCACCGCCTCGCCCGCGACCGGATCGCCGAAATGCAGTTCGGCATGGCCGAGCTGGAGCAGGGCGAACGGATCGTCCGGGTGGCGGGCCGCGCGCTGGCGGACAAGGGCGGCGGTGGCGGCGCGTTGGTCGTTGGCCACGCCCACCTTCAGCCGCTGTCCCAGCAGCAGAAGGTCGTCCGCCGACGGCGGCAGGCGGGTGATGGTGATCTCCGGCTCCGCTCGCGTGACCTCATAGACGCTGATCTGCAGCGAACCGCGCATGTAGGACTGAAGCCGGCTGCGCAGCTGGTTCAGGGTCAGTCCGGTCGCCTCCTCCATGGCGCGGATGGGATCGCCGCCCTCCTGGACCGCGCGGATGTAGGCGCCCAGTTGAGCCCGCCGGGTCTCGTCGCTCATGAACCAGTGGGTCATCAGCCAGGCGACCGGATAGTAGGTTTCGCGGCTGGAGCCGGACCTGAGCTCGCCCATCTGTTTGCCCAGCAGATCCGCCAGCGGGATCCACGAGGCGCCCATCAGCCATTCCGCGCGGTTCTGGTTATAATCGCCGATCCGGATGACGTTGTCCCGCACCTCGGCGGTCATGAAATACTCCGCCATCCCCTCGACCAGCCAGGCGGGCAGGTTTCCCGCCGATCCGTGCTGGAAGCTGAAGTGGTGGAAATATTCGTGCAGCAGGAAGTCCATGTCCTGATCACGAATGGCCGTGGCGAAGATGCCCTCGGTCGTCGGACCGTAGAAGCCGGCCACGTGAGCCGGCAGGTCGGGCCGGATCTCGCGCAGGCCGGATCGTCCGCCGACCAGATAGATCGGCAGCTTGCGGGCGGGCGGCTCGTCCACCGGCAAGCCCATCCGCGCGCGCAGGATGTAGTCGTACAGCTCCAGCGTCCGCGCCTGACGGCGCAGCGAGGTCTCGCTGCCCTGAGAGTAGATGATGAAGTTGGCGCTCTCGGCCCGCCGCCATTCGGCATGCGCCGGGGTCGCGGCCAGAAGCAGGGCGCCCACGGCCAGAACCGCGGCTTTCAAACGAAACAGAATGCGCACCCGAGCCCCCTTACTGCCGTCGCGACCCTAGCGGGCGCGTCGGCGGGGGTTCAAGCGAAGATCGTGTTAAGCGGCCAGACGCATCCAGACGGCCTTGTCGGCGGCCACGGCGTCCAGCTTGCCCTTGGTGGCCCGGGTCTGCAGCTGGCGCATCACCATCTCGGGCAGGGCGCAGAACTGCGGCTCGACCAGATCGGGATTGCAGCCGACTTCCGGCGCGGCGAACAGGGCGGCGTTCACGTCCGGCGAGCGGTCGTGGATCAGCCAGGCCAGACGGCGCGCGCGTTGCGGGTCGTTGTGGTGCAGCAGCGGGTCCTCGGCGAACAGCTCGCAGCCGAGTTCCAGCACATAGTCCAGCTCCAGCGCTTCGAACCGGCGCGCGTCGCCGGCCGTGACCGGGCAGGCCTCGTCCAGATCAAACACGACGTCGTTCAGAAGAAACAGCATCCGGAACACCCACCATCACGTCGGGCTCATTCGGCCCGTTGAAGGTGACCATAGGCGCCCCGGCTTGAGGTTCCGTGTGCGAACGCAGTTAAGGATTTGCGACGACGGCGGCGGACGTTAACGGATGGGTTGTCATGATGGGTGAGGCGTGAACGACACCGGGATTTCGAAGACCCTGTCCTACTGGCTCAGGCACGCGCCGGAGGCGGCGGGGCTGATGCTGGACGCGCAGGGCTGGACCGACACCAGCGCGGTGATGGCGGCCCTGCGGGAGAATGACGCCAGCCTGGATTTCGACCGGCTGATGCGCGTGGTCGAGCTCAGCGACAAGCAGCGGTTCGAGCTGTCGGCGGACACCGGGCGCATCCGCGCGCGGCAGGGCCACTCCGTCGCGGTCGACCTCGACCTGCCGCCGGTCACGCCGCCGGACGTGCTGTACCACGGCACGCCCGAGCGTTTCCTGGACGCCATCCTGTCAGAGGGGCTCAAGCGGCAGGCGCGCCATCACGTGCACCTGTCCGCCGACATCGAGACCGCGAACAAGGTCGGCCAGCGTCGCGGCAAGCCGGTGATCCTGACCATCGACGCGGCGGCCATGGCGGCGGACGGCGCCGTCTTCTTCGTGACCTCCAACGGGATCTGGCTGACGGACCATGTCCCGCCGGAGCGGCTATCCGCCTGATGTTTCGCCCGCCACCTTCTCGGTGATGAAGTGACGGCCCTCGCGGTCCTCGATCTCGACGATCCAGAGGTCGGGGTCGTAGCGGATCTGGCGCTGCAGATACTCGTCCAGCTCGCTCTCGAACGCGCTCTCGACCGGCTGCATCCACAGGCGTTCGCCATCGGGGCCGAAGGCTTCACTATAGAGTCGGGCGCGCCGCTCGGCGGTGTTGAACACCTTCACAATGACCGTTCCCGCGCGCGCGTCTCCCTTGCGCGCGACCGTGGCGAAGGCCCCGCCGATCTCGGCGCGGCGGATCAGGGCGGCCACCCAGACGTCACTCGATAGAAGCAATTCGCTAACCCTGCTCGGACACCGGACCTGAACGCTCGATGCGTAGGGTGCGGGGCATGACGATACGGCAGAACGCCCTGAAGACCCAAGCGCGCGTGACGACGGCCCTGATGGCCGCAGTGACCCTGGTCGCGCCTGTGTCGGCCTTCGCCGGTCCCGCCGACACCTATTACGAGCGCGCCTTCGTGGTCGCCGCCGACGCCCGCTGCAACCTGTTCCAGCCGCATATCGAGCGCGCCCTGGTCGCCGCCACCGCCCAGGCGCGGGGCGCGGCCCTGCGCTCCGGCGCCGCCGCGACGGAACTGAGCGAGGTCGCCTATCGGGCGCAGGCGCGCGCCGGCGCTGTCTCCTGCGGCGATCCGGAGCTGGCGGTGGTCAAGGGCCGCGTCGACGGCGCCTTCGCGGGCTGGTCGCGCATCGCCCGAATGACCTTCCCCGGCGACCGGCTGCACTGGGTCGCCAACCGTTCCGGCTACGCCAGCCCCACCTGGCGCCTGCAGCAGGCCTCGGTGGTCGGCGCCTCGCCGGTCACCTTCGGCTATGCGGGCAAGGGCGATCAGGGCGAGCTGACCGCCGTGGTCAGCTGGTGGGGTCGGCCCCGTCCGACCGCCGCCCGCCTGGTCTTCCGCGACACGGCCAAGGCGCCGCGCCCGTGGCTGGCCGGGAACAATCTGATCCCCGCCTCGGCCCAGGCCAGCCTGTGGTCCTCGGGCGTTTCGGCTGCTGACCCGACCCTGCTGGCCGACGGCAAGCGGGCGGGCGACGCCTGGCGCTTCAGCCCCGCCGCCGCCGAAGCGCTGGAGAAGCTGGACCCGCGCGAGGCCTTCGCCATCGAGTTCCACTTCCGCGACGGCAGCGTGGCCACCGTCCCGTTCGAGGCCGGCGACTTCGCCGCAGGTCGCGCCTTCCTGGCGATGGGCAGCCTTTAGGCCCCTGCCGCCACGCGCTCAGCCGCCGTTGGTCGCCACCGGCAGGGGGATGATCTCGGCGCCGCCTTCCGGAGCGGGGGCTTTCGCCACCAGCGCCACCGGCATCCGCACCGTCACCGCCGTGCCTTCGCCCAGGGTGCTTTCGATGCTCATCCGCCCGCCGTGCAGTTCGGCGAAGGCGCGGACCAGCGACAGGCCCAGACCGGTGCCCTGACGCCGCTGCTCCGGGGCGCCCGCCTGTTCGAACGGACGGCCCAGACGCTTCACGTCCTCCGGTGCGATGCCGACGCCGGTGTCGGCGACGATGACTTCCAGATACGGGCCGATCGCCTCGACCGTCACGGTGACGGCCCCGCCCTCGTGGGTGAACTTTACCGCGTTGGACAGCAGGTTCAGCGCGATCTGCTTCAGGGCGCGGCGGTCCGCCGACACCTCGACCGCCTCGTTGGGCAGGACGCTCGACAGGGTCACGCCCTTGTCCTCGGCGTTGACCCGGACCAGCGCCATGGCGTCCGACACCACCTCGCGGGCGTCGAACTTTTCGACCGCCAGGGTGTAGCGCTCGGCCTCGATCTTGGAGACGTCCAGCAGATCGTTGATCAGGTCCAGCAGGTGGCCGCCCGCCTGATGGATGTTGTCGGCGTATTCGGCGTAGCGATCCGGGATCGGGCCGAACAGGCGCTGGCGCATGATGTCCGAGAAGCCCAGCACCGCGTTCAGCGGTGTACGCAGCTCGTGGCTCATATTGGCCAGGAAGCGGGTCTTGCCCTGTTCGCGGGCCTCGGCCTCGTTGCGGGCGACCTCCAGCCCCAGCTCGCGGGCGTACTGGGCGGTGGCGTCAAAGGCCTGCGCGATCAGGCGCGGGGCGGGGGCGGCGGGATCGTCCAGACGGCGGATGATGAACTGTACGCGGCGGTCGAGCGCCAGTCGCGGCGCCAGGGTCGCGGCGCCCTCATGTCCGTTCGCCGCCCGGTCCAGCGCGGCCAGCAGGCGCGGACGGTCCGGGGCGTGGATCGCGGCCACCAGTCCCTGCTCGAACAGCGGGTCGACCGGCAGGGACGACGGCGGCGCGCCATAGGCCGCCACCACCCGGCCCGAGGGCTCCAGGATCAGGGTCAGGCCGGGCTGGGCCGCCATCAGGGCCTCGACCCGGCGCACCTCGGCCTCGGCGGTGGCCATCCGCTGCTCGCGCTGCCGCCACGACAGGCGCACGGCCAGCGCCGCCGCCGCCGCCGTCAACACCGCCGACAGGGCCGCCAGCGCGGGCAGGTGGGCGCCCGGTCCGCCCAGCATCCAGCTGGTCGCCAGTCCGGCGAGGGCCGCCACGCCGACGCCCAGCGCGCCCGTCTGCACCAGCCGCGGGCCGCCCAGGGCGATCCCCGCCGCCAGCGGCAGGAAGACAAAGCCCGCCAGCGGGCCGGTCAGGCCGCCCGACAGGGCCGCGGTGGTCGCCGCCGCCATGCCCCAGACCCCCATCAGGATCAGCCGGTCGCGGAAGGCGTCGTTCTTCAGCAGGTTCAGCCCGATCAGCCCGGGCACGATCATGGCCAGAACGCTGTAGAAGACGGGACCCTCGACCCCGCCGATCCAGCGCGCGCCCAGCGCCAGCAGGGCGGCGGCCACGGCCCAGCCCGCGTGCCACGCGGCCAGCGGGGCGCGATCACCGGACCCGGCGCGGGCGGCGGTCTCCATCGGCTCTGGACGTTGGCTGGGGTTCAAGGGCGGGCGAAAGGACGGGAGGACGGCGAAATTACCTCCGCCAGCCTAGCCGCCCGTCTGAGTCGTCCAAAGTGCACACCCCCGTCAGGCGACTGCCCGGACAGATTTCCGGGGATGATCGACGTGGTTGTCGTTAACGCGGCATCGGCCTATCTGGCGCCGATGAGCATCCCGCCCCCCATCGACGCCGTCCTCGCCGAGTTGATCGAGGAGTTCGACCTTCTCGGCGACTGGGAAGGCCGCATCGAATACGTGATCGATCTGGGCAAGGATCTGGAAGCGTTGCCGGAAGCCGACCGCATTGACGCGAACAAGGTGCCCGGCTGCGCGGCGCAGGTCTGGCTGGCGGTCCGCCGTGAGGGCGACCGGCTCCACTTCATGGCCGACAGCGACAGCGCGCTAAGCAAGGGCAATATCGCCCTGCTTCTGCGGCTCTATTCGAACCGGACTCCGGCGGAGATTCTCGGCTTTGACGCCCGCGCGGCGCTGGACCGGCTGGGCCTGCCTTCGGCCCTGACCCGCCAGCGCGCCAACGGCCTGAACAGCATGGTCGGCCGCATCCGGGACGCGGCGACCGCCGCTCAGTAATAGAGGCCGCGGATGGTCAGGGCGGGGCGGGCGCCGTCTTCCTCGACCACGCGGACTTCCAGACGATACTCATCCGGATTGCGGGTGCGGCGGTCCCACTGGCGCGGCGCGCTCTCGTCCGTGCTCCAGTAGCGGTCGTCGCGAAAGGCGCGACGGCCCAGGTCGCCCAGTTCGCGCGCGCCGGCGCGGGTCGACGAAAGGGCGCAGGTCACGGTGTAGACCTGGGCCTCGCCGTCCTCGATCGTGCCTTCCTCAAGGCGCAGCCGCCAGGCGCCGTCGTGCGAGACCAGATTCACCTCCGAGGCGAACTCCTCCAGCGGCTGGCCCCGCTCATTGGCCGGACGGCGGAAGCGCAGCTCGCGCGCGGCGGCGATGGCCTTTTCGAAGCTCTTGCCGCGGGTGGCGTAGGGCAGGCAGACCTCGACAAGGATCCGGCCGGTCAGGTTCTGCTGGGCCTCCGCCGGGGTCGCCGGCGCGCTGACCGCGCCGAAAGCCAGCCCCATTGCGAGGCTGCACGCCACAACTGCCTTCACGACCATCCCCCGAAAGTCCGGCGTCGCCCGGCCGCGCCGCCTTAAAAACAAGGACGCGCCCCCTCGGGAGCGCGTCAGACCTTTACCTTAGGACCGTTGTTCACCGGGCGAAAGTTACCAGCTTGTAAGGTTGGCGGGGCGGGTCACAGCAGTCGGTAGTGGCGGGCCAGCAGGGTCAGGCCGTGCTGCAGCAGGGCCTTGCCGGTCCGGCGGCGCAGGCCCAGCGCCTGTTCGGCGGCCTGCAACGGCGTCGCCGTGATGCAGACGGTCCGCACCAGCTCCCGTGCGGGACCGCAGGCGGCCAGGGCCTTGTCGATCCGTCGCGCGGCGGCCAGCGCCCGGTCGCCCGGTCCGTAACCCCACGGTCCCCCGCCCGCCGAGGTCCCCGGCAGGGCGTCCCAGCGCATGGTGACCGAGGCGCCGCGCAGCGCGGTCTCGGCCTCGATTTCCAGCTGCTCCGCCGCCGCGACCTGGGCCGGGCTCAGCCATGGCTGCCCGTCCGCCCCCGTCCGGCCCGCCAGCCAGCGGATCGGCGATGGCGTCAGATTGGCCCGCAGGTCCGAAAGACTCCCGTCCGGCTCCATCACCACGCGGACGCCTTCGGTGACGCCGGGTCGTCCTGGCATGGGCGAGGGCAGTGGCGCGCCAGTCGTCCAGCCGCCGCCGACGCGCGGCGTCAGGCCTGGCTCGGCCTTCAGGGCGCGGAACTCGGCCTCATCCAGTGTCAGCATCACCCGCGACCGCCGGTCCGGCCCGTTGCGCAGGGCGTAGCCGTCCGGGGCGCAGTCCAGCCAGCCCTCCGGCAGGGCCAGCAGCCGGCGCGCCCGCTCCAGCCTGTGCTCGCCGCTCATGCGGGCAGCTCGCAGCGGGGCGTGTCCAGGATATCCCGCATCGACCGCTCCAGCCGGTTCAGCAGGTCGTCCAGCCAGGGGCGGTCGCGCTCGTCCTCGGCCCAGCGGCAGGCCTGCGCGGCGGTCGCCCGGTTCATGTCGAAGGCCGTGCCGATCCGCTCGAACGGCCAGCCGAAAGTCACGTGCGACAGATACATCGCCACCCACCGCGCCCGGCAGGCCTGTCCGTGCAGCCGCACGCGGTGCTTCATCCTGTCCGCCGGCACCCCGGTCGCCGCGGCCACCAGCTGCAGCGCCAGCGCCGCTCTCAACCGGTCGCCGCCCGGCGCGGCGCTCCGATAAGGGTCTTCCATTGTGTCCCATCTCCGTCATCACCCGGCGCGCTCTGGATCGGTGCGCTTCGAGATAGGACTATATTCCTTCGATGCGTCGAGATTGGTCGTATGGACCGGCGGTTTGGGAAAAAGTTCGACTGGTTGACTCGCCGAGTCTCGACGCCGATTCGCAAATCAGCCTAGATTCGCCGTTAACCAATCCCATTAACCCTTCTTAAGGTTTTGAGGGGTTAACGTCCGAACAAGGTTACCCGGAAACGGGACAGTAATATCTACGGCCAAGCTCTGCCTGGAGGGGCACCCAATGCGCGTCCTGCTAATCGAAGATGATCACGCGACCGCGCAGAGCATCGAGCTGATGCTGAAGTCGGAAGGCTTCAACGTCTACACCACCGATCTTGGTGAAGAGGGCATCGACCTCGGCAAGATCTATGACTACGACCTCATTCTCCTCGACCTGAACCTGCCGGACATGAACGGCCTGGAAGTCCTGCGCCAGCTGCGCGTCGGCAAGGTCAATACGCCGGTCATGATCCTGTCGGGCACCTCGGAAATCGAGACCAAGGTGAAGACCTTCGGCGGCGGCGCCGACGACTACATGACCAAGCCCTTCCACAAGGACGAGCTGATCGCGCGCACCCACGCCGTGGTCCGTCGTTCGAAGGGCCACGCCCAGGCGATCATCCACACCGGCGAGATCGCCGTGAACCTGGACGCCAAGACGGTCGAGGTGAACGGTCACCGCGTCCACCTGACGGGCAAGGAATACCAGATGCTGGAGCTCCTCTCCCTGCGTAAGGGCACGACCCTGACCAAGGAGATGTTCCTGAACCACCTGTACGGCGGCATGGACGAGCCCGAGCTGAAGATCATCGACGTCTTCATCTGCAAGCTGCGCAAGAAGCTGGCTACGGCCGCGGGCGGCAAGCACTACATCGAAACCGTCTGGGGCCGCGGCTACGTCCTGCGCGACCCGGCCGAAGGCGCGCTGCCGGCCTCCGCCGCCGCCTGATCCTTCAGGGAAGAAACGTCAGAAAATCGAGCGCCCGCCGGAGAGATCCGGCGGGCGTTTCGCTGTCCGGCTTTCAAGGACGGAAAATCCACGTTCACCGATCAGGTGAACATCGATCACATTTCTGAAACAATGCCGCAAAGCGTTGCAGCCAAAGGCTCCGACGCGCATTTCCCCTTCGCCTCCCCGGCATAGTTTGGAAACGCCGCCCCCTCCCTCGGGGCTTCGGAAAGTAAAAAAGCATGACCTCCACCAAGTCGCTGTTCGCCGGCGTGGCTCTTGCCGCGCTGGGCGTCGCTGTTGCGTCGCCGGCCTTCGCCCAGTCCTATTATCTGCAGGAGCAATCCGCCCGCGGCGCCGGTCGCGCCTTCTCCGGCGAAGCCGCCGACACCGGCGTGTCCTCGCTGTGGTGGAACCCGGCCGCCATCGCCCGTTCGGGCCGTGAGGTCACCTTCGGCGCCCACGCCGTGGCCGTGAACTCGGAAGTCCGCAACGCCGGCTCCACCCTGACCTATCCGGGCGCGATCACCGTGCCGGTCCAGGGCGTCAGCCCGAACCTGAGCCCGATCGAAAGCGGCATCGTGCCGAACTTCGCCATCGCCACCCCGATCGGCGACCGCTTCGCCGTCGGCCTGGCCATCGCCGCCCCGTACAACTTCACCACCAAGTACGAAGCCGACTCCTTCGCCCGCTATGACGCCATGACGTCCGAGCTGCGCTCGGCCAACGTCGGCCTGGTCGGCGCCATGAAGGTCACCGACTGGCTCGACCTCGGCGTCGGCGTCGACGCCCAGTATGTGAAGGCCAAGCTGACCTCGGCCCTGCCGAACCTGTCGCCGACCCTTCCGGACGGCTTCTCCTCGCTGGAAGGCGACGGCTGGGACTACGGCTGGAACGTCGGCGCCCAGGCCCACTTCGGCAAGCTGGACCTCGGCCTCAGCTACCGCTCGGCCATCGAGCATGAGCTGGACGGCGACGTCGTCATCTCGGGCCTGCTCGGCCCGCTCGCCGGTTCGAACGTCAACACCGGCGGCACGGCGGGCTTCAGCACCCCGTCCTACATCGCCGCTTCGGGCCGTTACGCCCTGACCGACCGCCTGACCCTGAACGCCCAGGTCAACCGCATCGGCTGGTCGGAGTTCGACAACATCGACGTCGTCTATCCGAACGGCGGCCAGGTCATCCGTCTGGACTACAAGGACGTCACCACCGGCGCCGTCGGCTTCGACTACGCCGCCAGCGACCGTCTGACCTTCCGCGGCGGCATCGGCTACACCCCGACCCCGACCCGTGAAGGCGAGCGCACCGCCCGCATCCCGGACTCGGACCGCTGGCTGATCTCGGGCGGCATGACCGCCAAGGCCACCGACCGCATGTCGGTCGACTTCGGCCTGACCTACATCGCCTTCCAGGACGGCGACGCCCACAGCGACCGCACCCAGTACGCGGGCACCCCGGCGGCGGTTCAGTCCAGCCTGCGTGGCGAGACCGAAGGCTACGGCCTGGTCTGGTCGCTCGGCACCCGGATGGCGTTCTAGGTCACGCCGCTGATCGGGCTTCCGGCGGGCGATACAGCCAGTCCGCCGGAAGGCCCATGCGAACACAGGCGCGGGCCGGAGGGGCGCTTTCGAGCACCAGCCGGTCCGCCGCCTTCGCCATCGTCCGCACCAGCGGGCGCTCCAGCGGGGACAGCCCCGCCGCTTCCAGCCCCAGCCGCGCCTTCAGCGCCGGGGGCAGCAGATCCACCGCCGCCTTCACCAGCAGCGGCTGCGCAAGCCGACCGCCGCCCGGCAAGGCCGGGGCCCGGCGAATGATCTCCAGAAACTCCGTGATGATCGGCGAGGCCTCCAGCCGTCCGTCCATCGCCGCCAGTGTCGCGCGCCACTCCGCCACGTTCCGCGGCGCGTTCATCGCCCCATACAGCCGCGCCGCCGGCGCCGCCTCGGCGAAGGCCTGATCCTTCAAAGCGTCGCCCAGCGGCTCGACCCAGCGGTCATAGGCCTCGATGAAGCCGCAGGACGCCGTCGCCTGCACCCAGTCCAGCAGATCCGGATCATCAGCCGCATAGGCCTGCCCATGCTCGCTCGTCCCGGTCACGCGCGCGTGCCTGCGGTTCACCCCCTCGATCATGGCTTCGGCCACCTCATGCGGGGCATAGACGGCGACCATGGCCGCCAGCCCGGTGCGCCTCAGCCGTGTCACCGGATCGGTCCGGAAGCTGGTGTGGTCCCACACCCCCGCCCGCACCTTCGGCTCGGCCAGTTCCAGCAGCACCGCCGCCACCCCGCCGATGAACAGGGAGATGGGGTTCTTGAACAGCCGCCACGACATCGAGTCCGGCGCGGTCAGGGCGGGCGCGCCCGCCGGCGTGGCGAAGTCGATCTGGAACCCGTCCGCGGACATCAGCGCGCGCGCCGCATCCTCGACGCGCATCTGGAGCGGGGCGGGGAGGCGGATGGGGCCCATGCGGGTTCAAGGCATGGGGCTCCGCGGGGTTCCGCCGGTTCGGATATCGCGGGGATTTCGGACTTGAACTTTCGGCCTGAACCCGGTCTCCTCAAGCCAAAGTCGGATGAGGCACATATGACGGGATCATCGAAAATCGGATCGATCGAGGACGCGCGGGTGACGGTCCGGACCGGCACGCTACTCGACGCCCAGACCTCACATCGGACCCACATCAACACCCAAACCCGGACCCGGGGCGACGTCGCGACGGGACACGTTCAGACCGATACCTCGGTTTCTTCGAGCTCTTCAGAGCAAATCCGCCTGTTCATCCAGGAGGATGGTGGCCGCGAATTCGAAGCGATCGCGACCAATGCGGGTTTTGGGTTCAGGCCGGGACAACGCGTCTCCGTCTTCTATGTCGGCGCCCAACGGAACGACAATCCCGATCCGGTGGGTCTGATCAACCACTCGACCGGATCGTGGCGGGTGTTCGAAAGCGATGTAAAGCGTCAGGTCGTCGAACCGATTACTGTCGTCGACGTCCTGCGGCTCGTCCTCGGGCTCATCCTCATCGTGGTGGGTCCGGTCCTGGTCTGGAACATCTGGAGCGGCGTAGCCGACGGCATGCGGGCCGATTGGCAGGAGGCTAATCTCGGCGAGCTGTTCTTCAAGGCAATGACAGCGCTGGTCGTCGGCGTTTTCGGCGGCATGTTCGCCACCAGCCTGCTTCTGGCGGTCGGTGTGAATCTCGGGCTGCTGCCCCGGCCGAAGCCGTCGATTACCAGCCAGATCATGGATCAGGTCCAGCAGGCCAAGGCTGAGGCCGTAGAGGCAGAAGGGCGGCGCGCGACGTCCGTTTCCAGCTGATCCCGCAGCCCGGGCCGTCGCTCAGCCGCCCAGCAGCACGTTCGCCAGCGCCATGGTGAACCAGATGCCGCCGGCGACCATCATGATGAGGCCGAAGTTGAAGGCGTCGGCGGCCCGGCCTCTTTTCTTTGTGTGCTGGACGCTGGCGTCATAGTTCTCGAACTGGACAACGCCTCCCCCTGTTCTGTTCTCGAACTCATACCGCTTAGCATCGTGCAGGAGCTTGCGGCCCTTGCTGAAGAGAAGGACGCCGGCGATCATGATCGCGGCGGATATCAGGACCCAGATCATCGCTGTCCCTTGGGTTCGGCGCGGGAAAAGTTAACTCTACCCCAGCTTTGGTTCAGGGCAAGATTGCACTCGCCCGCCCGCCGTGAGGCGACGCCGGATCATCCGCGGTCCTTTTTGATTATTCGCATCGTGAAACGCCCGCCGGATCGCTCCGGCGGGCGCGTCTGTCGTCAGTCCAGGTGGGACTTACGCCTTGGCGGCGTAGCCCTTGCCGCCGTTCGACGGCTTCCGGCGACGCGGACGGCGCTTCATTTCACCGACCGGCTTCGGCTCATTGGCCGACGGCGCCGAGGTGTGGCGCGGGTCGTTGTGGGTCTGGCGACCGCGATCGCGGGCCATAGGGTCGAAGGCGCGTTCCGGCGTCGGACGGGCCTCGGCGGCGCGGCCCTTGCGGACGCGGTGCGGTTGCCCGCCGCCTTCCAGCTTCACGCCGTCGCGGCGCGGGTTGCGCGGGCCGCGTTGCTGCTGCTGGCGGTCGCCACGACCGTCGTCCGGCATCGAAGCCTTGTTCTTCACGCCCGAGGCCATGATCGACTGGTCCAGCAGGGCCAGCGACTTGTCGTTGCGACGGTCGCTCGACGGGATCTTCTGGCGCGTGACCTTCTCGATGTCCTTCAACAGCTTCATCTCGTCGCCGGCGACGAAGCTGACGGCCGAACCGTCCTTGCCCGCGCGGGCCGTACGACCGATGCGGTGCACATAGGCTTCCGGCACATAGGGCAGTTCGAAGTTCACGACGTGCGAGACGCCGTCCACGTCGATGCCGCGCGCGGCGATGTCGGTGGCGACCAGCACGCGCAGCTTGCCGGCCTTGAAGGCCGCCAGGGTCCGCTCACGCTGCGGCTGGGACTTGTTGCCGTGGATGGCGCCGGCCTCGACGCCGCCGGCTTCCAGATAGGCCGCGACCTTGTCGGCGCCGTGCTTGGTCTTGGTGAAGACCAGGCAGCGCGTGTACTCCGGATCGGCGAACATCTCGGCCAGCAGGGCCCGCTTGCGGCCTTGCTCGATGTGGATGACCGACTGGTTGATGCGCTCGACCGTGGTCGACTGCGGCGTCACCTGCACCTTGACCGGGTCCTTCAGCAGATCGCCGGCCAGCTTGCCGATCTCCGACGGCATGGTGGCCGAGAAGAACAGGTTCTGGCGCTTGGCCGGCATGCGGCTGACGATCTGGCGGATCGGCTTGATGAAGCCGAGGTCAAGCATCTGGTCGGCCTCGTCCAGCACGAAGATTTCGGTGGCCGACAGGTCCAGATTCTTCTGCTGGATATGGTCCAGCAGACGGCCCGGGGCGGCGACCAGGATGTCGAGGCCCTGGTTCAGCGAGCGTTCCTGCCCGCCGTACTTCACGCCGCCGAAGATCACGGCGACGCGGAAGCCCAGGTGCTTGCCATAGGCCTTGAAGCTCTCGCCGATCTGGGTGGCCAGTTCGCGGGTCGGGCTCAGGATCAGGGCGCGGGTGGTGCGCGGCACGGGGGCGACGCGGTTGGCGGCCAGACGGTGCAGGATCGGCAGGGCGAAGGCGGCGGTCTTGCCGGTGCCCGTCTGGGCGATGCCCAGCAGGTCCTTGCCCAGCATCACGTCCGGGATGGCCTTTTGCTGGATCGGGGTCGGGGTCTCATAGCCTTCCGCCTTCAGGGCGGAGAGCAGGGCCGGGTTCAGGCCCATGGAGTCAAAGGTGGCTTTGCTCACGGAGCGTCTTCTTTCGCATGCGGCGACGCGCATCAGCCATGGCTCGAGAGCCGTAAGGGCCGCGCACCGCCAGTCCCGATTGGAGCCTCATCGGAGGCCTTCGGGGTGGATCGGGCGCCGCCCCGCGTGTCCGGGCAGCGAATGAATATGAGAGGCCGGCGGCTTCTACAGACAGGCTTCCGGGGAGGGGAGCCCACACGCGCTGGAGACGCCGGAGATCGCAAAATGCTGCGATGCAGCGGGCAGATGGGCCTGAAAGGTGTTCAAGTCAAGGCGTGGCGGTGAGAGCCTCATCACGGTCAGCAGTCGCCACTCGATATCTGAAACGTCAGCTCTGGCCGCGGCGGCGATGATCTCCACGACCTGAAGGTCCAGAACTTCGTTGAAACCGGTCGGATTTCTGAAAACCAAAAGGCCCGGCTGGCCGCCGCGTACCGATTTGAATTCCGAGTATCGGTTCAACCGCCTGCGGGTATGGCCACTGGCTCGGACCTGAATCTCTAGGATGGCGGCTTCTGCGTTGGGGTAACGCTCACGCCACTCGGCGACCATGGCGAGGTTGTGTACCCGCACGCGCGCCTGTGTCGCCTCCAGATCGAAGGAGGGCGGCGCGCGTCGGCTGATCTTCTCGTAGAGATGTTCGAGGGTCACTGACCGGACCCCAGCAGCCCCACCGCCATATTGACCGTCAGCGCCACCACCACGGTGTTGAAGACGAAGGCCGTCAGGCTGTGCACGGTCGAGGTGCGGCGCAGGCCCCGGTCGGCGATCTGCACGTCCGCCGTCTGCGACGCCACGCCGATGATCAGCGAGAAATGCAGGAAGTCCCAGTAGTCTGGCTCGGGATCGTCGCCGGGAAACAGCAGGCCGCCGCGATCCCCTTTCTTCCCCGCCGAATAGAAGACGTGGGCGTAATGGAAGGCGAAGATGACGTGCACGAACAGCCAGGACAGGGCGACCGTGACCAGCGCCAGCACCGCCGGTCCGCCACCGCCGGTCGCGGCCTCGCCCACCACCACCACCACGCTGCCGACCGCCGCGATCAGGGCCAGCGGCAGGATGGCCGGGCCGGCCTCGTCCAGCGCCGAGGCGCGCTTGCGGATGGCGTCGGCGGAGCGGGTGCGCAGCACCTTGATGGCGCTCTCGGCCAGGAAAAGCCCGACCCCGATGTCCCACGCCAGCGCCACCCTCGACGGCCACCCGCCGGGGATCGGCCAGAACAGGCCCGACCCCGCGATCAGGATCAGCAGGGCCAGGGGCCAGTGAAGACGGAGCCAGGTCATGGCCGGAGAGTGCGCCTTGCCGCGTCGCGCGCAAGTCCTTCTCCCCTTGAGCGAGAAGGAAAGCCGGTGCGTCCAATTCCGACGCATCGCCCTGCTATCTTGCCGCCTTCGGGTCTTTGACATCGCCGCACCCATAGACGGGATAGACGGTTTAGACGGTGTATTTCGACCGTCTCCGAACTCTGGACGACTGGCGCCGATTACACTCTTTACCCCCTGTTTTTTCCGGCGCGAATTTCCTCCCGCAACTGCGAAATCCGCTCGACTTCCCCTACGTGATCACGGAATGTTACAGCCTCGCTCCGGGAGATGCTGATGTCGATGACGCCGCGCGCTGGCCTGCAGGTCGCACAGGAACTGGCTGATTTCATTGAGCAAGAGGTGCTTCCGGGCATCGGGATCGAGGCGGATCGCTTCTGGACCGGGGCGGCCGACCTGTTCGAACGCGCCCATGTCGGCAACCGCGCCCTGCTGGATCGCCGCGACCAACTGCAGGCGAAGATCGACCAGTGGCACAGCGACCGCGCCGGTCGTCCGCAGGATCCCGCCGCCACGACCGCCTTCCTGCGCTCCATCGGCTATCTGGTCCCCGAGCCGGCGCCGTTCAGCATCCACACCGACAAGGTCGACGCCGAGGTCGCCACCCTGGCCGGACCGCAACTGGTGGTGCCCGCGCTCAACGCCCGCTTCGTGCTGAACGCCGCCAACGCCCGCTGGGGCAGCCTGTATGACGCCCTCTACGGCACGGACGCGCTCGGCGACCTGCCGCCGCCCGGACCCTATGACGCTGCCCGCGGCGCCCGCGTCGTCGCCCGCGCCAAGGCCTTCCTCGACGAGGCCGTGCCTCTGGAAAGCGGGTCCTGGGCGGAGCTCGGGGACCCGTCGAACGGCATCGCCCTCAAGAACCCCGCCCAGTACGTCGGCCAGACCGACAAGGGCCGCGTCTTCCGCCACAACGGCCTGCACATCGAGGTCGTCTTCGACCCGTCCCATCCCATCGGCGCCACAGACCCGTCGGGCATTTCGGACGTGGTGCTGGAGGCCGCCCTGTCGACCATCGTCGACCTCGAGGACTCCATCGCCGCCGTCGACGCGGCCGACAAGGTCGCGGCCTACCGCAACTGGCTGGGCCTGATGACCGGCGAACTGGTCGAGACCTTCGCCAAGGGCGGTCAGACCCTGACCCGGGCCCTGAACCCGGACAAGGCGGTCACCGCGCCGGACGGCTCGACCCTCACCCTGCCGGGCCGGTCCCTGCTGTTCGTCCGCAACGTCGGCCATCTGATGACCACGCCCGTCATCCGGCTGGAGGACGGGTCGGAGGTGTTCGAGGGCGTGCTGGACGCCCTCGTCACCTCGGCCATCGGCGCCCACGACATCAAGGGGCTGGGCCGGTTCCGCAACAGCCGCGAAGGCTCCATCTACATCGTCAAACCCAAGATGCACGGCCCGGACGAGGTCGCCTTCACCGACGAGCTGTTCGGTCGCGTCGAGGACATTCTGGGGCTGGACCGCTGGACGCTGAAGGTCGGCGTGATGGACGAGGAACGCCGCACCTCGGCCAACCTCGCGGCCTGCCTGTGGCAGGTCATGCACCGGCTGGTCTTCATCAACACCGGCTTCCTCGACCGCACCGGGGACGAGATCCACACCGCCATGCACGGCGGTCCCGTGGTCCGCAAGGCGGAGATGAAGGCCTCCGACTGGATCAGCGCCTATGAGGCTCGCAACGTCGCCATTGGTCTGGCGTGCGGCCTCGACGGCAAGGCCCAGATCGGCAAGGGCATGTGGGCCGCGCCGGACCAGATGCAGGCCATGCTCGAGCAGAAAGCCGCCCATCCCAAGACCGGCGCCAACACCGCATGGGTCCCGTCGCCGACCGCCGCCACCCTGCATGCGCTCCACTACCACCAGACCGATGTCTTCGGTCTCCGGGCCGAGATCGCGACCCGTCCGACGCCCGGCCTCGAACCCTTGCTGACCGCGCCTCTCGCCTCAGGCCGCAACTGGTCAGAGCAGGAGGTCGCCGAGGAGTTGGAGAACAACGCCCAGGGCCTGCTCGGCTACGTCGTCCGCTGGATCGATCAGGGCGTCGGCTGCTCCAAGGTGCCCGACATCCACGACGTCGGCCTGATGGAGGACCGGGCCACCCTGCGCATCTCGTCCCAGCACATGGCCAACTGGCTGCTGCACGGGGTTTGCACGGCGGAACAGGTCGAGGCCGCCCTGCTGAAGATGGCCGCCCGCGTCGACGCCCAGAACGCCGCCGATCCGCTTTATGAGCCGATGGCCGCCAACCCCTCGGGCAGCATCGCCTTCCAGGCCGCCCGTGCCCTCGTCTTCGAAGGCGTCCAGCAGCCCAGCGGCTACACCGAGCCGCTCCTGCACCGGTTCCGGGCGGAGAAGAAGGCTGCGAGGGAGTAGGGCTCAGGAATTAGGGGAGGCGCGCTCGGGCTCCCTAAGCCCCAACTCCTACGCCCCAATTCCTCCTACTGCTCACTCCCCGAGCGCCACAGATTGTTCGTCAGCGGCTCAAGGATGTAGGCCAGCGCCGTGCGCTTGCGCAGCAGGATGATCACCTCCGCCGGGGCGCCTGGACGCAGGGTCTCGGCGCTGCGGCCCAGCTTCGCCAACTCGCTGGCCGGGACCACGATTTCGGCGCGGAAATAGGTCGCGCCGGTCTGCTCGACCGTGAAGCTGTCGGCCGAGATGCGCGACACCCGGCCGTGGACGATCGGCGGGTTCCGCTCGCGCAGGCCCGGGAATTTGACCTCGGTCTCCTGGCCGACCTGCAGGTTGTCGACATCGGTCGGGCTGACCTGGGCGACGATGACCTGCGAGGCGTCGTTGGGAACGACCTCCATCAGGGTCTGGCCCGGCTGGATGACCCCGCCCTGGGTGAAGATGGTCAGGCCGACGACCTGGCCGGTCGCCGGGGCGCGGACCTCGGCGCGAGCGATCTGGGCGCGCAGCTCGACCATCCGGGGCCGCAGCTCGTTCAGCTGCACATCGATCTGCCGCAGCTGATCGGCGACGTCCTCGCCCATCTTGGTGTTGACCCCGGCCATCTGCAGCCGGGTCTCGCCGACCGCCTCGCGCGAGCGGGCGATCTGGGCGCGCAGCGAGCCGAGTTCGCCGTCCAGCTGGGCGGCGCTGCGCTCCAGCGCCCGGACCCGGGTCTGCGGCGCATAGCCCTTCTCGGCCAGGCCGCGCATGCCGGTCAGCTCTTCCTGGATCAGGCGCTGCTGCTCGATGTTGGACTCGATCTGCCGCTCATAGCCGTCGATCTGGTCGTTCAGCTGGGCGATCCGCTGGCTGAGCACGCCGGTCTCGGTCGAGCGGCCGGTGCGGCGGGCGCCGAACTGAAGCTGCTGGATGCGCAGGCTCTCCTGCGCCAGCGCCGCGTCCTCGGGCGGCAGGCCGTTGAACTCCTGCGGCGTCGGGATGGCGCGCAGACCGTCGCGCTCGGCGACCAGTCGCGCGCGCTGGGCCAGCAGGGCGTAGACCTGACCGGCGACGCCGCGCTCGGTGGCCTTCAGCTCGCCGCTGGACAGGGTCAGCAGGATCTGGCCGCGCTGGACGGTGTCGCCCTCGGCCACATGCAGGGCGCTGACCACGCCGCCCTCGCGGTGCTGCACCGCCTGCCGGTTGCCGGAGACGGCGACCTGGCCATGGGCGAAGGCCCCGGCGTCCAGCGGCGCGAAGGCCGCCCAGCCGAGGAACAGCACGAAGAAGACGAAGATGATCCCGCCGCCGATGAACAGTTCCAGCTTCGGCGCGTCGGTGATGATCACCGGGCCCGACGGCGCCTCGGGCGCGGGGCTGATGGGGCCGAGGGGCGGCACGGCGGAGGCTTCCGGCGCCGGGGCGGCCGGGTCGTGGGGCGCTGCGGCGTCGGTCATTGGCTGTTTCGCGGAGGCTGGGCGGCCGGACCGGCGACACGCGCCGGGGCCTGTTGCTGGGCCTGCGGCTGCGCGGGGGCAGGGCCGGGCTGGCCGGGCGCGCGGGGCGCGGCGGCGCGCATCTTCTCAAGCACCTCCTCGCGCGGGCCCTCCATCTGGACCATGCCGTCGCGCATCATCAGCAGGCGGTCGACTCGGGCCAGAACCCCGGCGCGGTGGGCGATGATGACCACGGCGGCGCCCCGCGCCGCGGCGCCGAGGATGGCCTGCATCAGGGCGGCCTCGCCCTCCTGATCGAGGTTGGAGTTGGGCTCGTCCAGCACCAGCAGGACCGGCTCGTTGTAGAGCGCCCGGGCCAGGGCCACGCGCTGCGCCTGGCCGGCCGACAGGCCCTGACCGAACGGCCCCAGCATCGTGTCATAGCCTTGGGGCAGGCGCAGGATCAGGTCGTGCGCGCCGGCCTGCATTGCCGCCTTCACGGCGCTGCGGTCCGCGGTCTCCTGGTCGACGCCGGTCGCCGTGGCGAAGCGCGAGATGTTGTCCTTGATCGAGCCCGCGAACAGGCTGGGGACCTGCGGCAGATAGCCGATCCAGCGCGCCAGCTCGTCGCCCTCGCGGGCCTCGTATTCGGCGCCGTCCAGACGGATCGCCCCGGCCTGCGGCTTCAGGGCGCCGGCGATGACGCGGGCGAGGGTGGTCTTGCCCGAGCCGCTGGCGCCGACGACGCCGAGGGTCTCGCCGGGCTTCAGGACGAAGGCGACGCTGCGCAGTTGCGGGTTCTCGGTGTCCGGGAACTTCACCGACACGCCCTCGACCTGCAGACGGCCCTTCGGGTCGGGCAGGGCGGTGCGCTCGCGTTCGACAGCGGCGGTGCCGCTGAACAGTTCGGTCAGGGTCTTCCAGCTGGTCACGGCCTGCACCAGGCTGGGCCAGACGCCGACCAGCAGTTCGACCGGCGCCACGGCGCGGCTGAGCAGGACGGAGGAGGCGATGATAGACCCCTGCGAGATGTCGCCCTTCACGGCCAGATAGGCGGCCAGACCCAAGGCGGCGGACTGCATCACCAGACGCAGGAACTTGATCGCGCCCGAATAGCGGCCCCCGGCCAACTGTGCGTCGGCCTGGGCGGCGGTGGCGTGGCGGCGCTGCTCGACCTGACGCGCGATGGACGACTGGCGCATGCCCAGGGCGCGGACGACCTCGGCCTGCCCGGCGATGCCCTCCTGGGCGGCATAGGCGCTGTTCTGCGACTGGATGGCCTTGTTCAGGCGCGGGCGGGTGTCCCGCTCGTTCAGCCAGGCGAGGGTGAACAGGGTGATGCCGCCGATCAGGGTCAGCACCCCGATGGCTGGGTGCAGCAGGAAGCAGCACAGCAGGTAGATCGGCGTCCAGGGCGCGTCGAACAGGGCCAGCATGCCCTGACCGCCGATGGCGCCGCGCACATTGTCGAACTCGCGCAGGGCCTGGGTGTTCGGCGACTTGGCCTGCAGGTCCATGACCCGCTGCAGCACCTTGCCCGACAGCATCCGGTCCAGCCGCAGCCCGGCGCGCAGCATCAGCCGTCCGCGCAGCCAGTCCAGCCCGGCCAGGGCGGCCAGCGCCAGCACGGCCACGATGGTGATCAGGGTGAGGGTCAGGATGCCGCCCGTCGGCACGACCCGGTCGTACACCTGCATCATGTACAGGGTGGGCGTCAGGTAGAGCAGGTTGACGAGCGCCGAGAACACCGCCGCCCACACGAAGTGCGACTTGCAGGCCTTCAGCGCCTCGGCGAGGGGCTCGGTCCCGGGCTTGCTGGGAAGCAGATTTTTCAGCACGTGCGGGGTCGGGTCCTGAACTGAACGGCGGATACTCTAACCCGTGGGCGGGGTTAGAAACAGTAGCCTCGGAAAAACAACGTGCAAAGGACAGGCCGCACCACTTGGGGACGAGCCCGCGCGCGAGTTCTGACCCATCTGTAACTTGCCGTAGCGCCTTTGGCGGGACAGGGTGCGCCCCTTCACGGAGGGGTGGCATGCTGACGATCGAGAACCTGACCCATATCTACGGCAACGGGACCAGGGCGCTGGACGGCGTCAGCCTGACGATTCCGAAGGGCATGTTCGGCCTGCTGGGCCCGAACGGGGCGGGCAAGTCGACGCTGATGCGCTCCATCGCCACCCTGCAGACACCGACCTCGGGCTCGATCCGCTTCGGCGACATCGATGTGATCGCCGAGCCGGAGAAGCTGCGTCGCGTCCTCGGCTATCTGCCGCAGGACTTCGGCGTCTATCCGCGCGTCTCGGCCTACGACATGCTGAACCACATGGCCGTGCTGAAGGGCATCGCCAACGGCAAGGAGCGCAAGGCGACGGTCGAGGCCCTGCTGCAGCAGGTCAACCTGTGGCCCGTGCGCGGCAAGGCGCTGGCCGGCTTCTCGGGCGGCATGCGCCAGCGCTTCGGCATCGCCCAGGCCCTGATCGGCAACCCCGAACTGATCATCGTCGACGAGCCCACCGCCGGCCTGGACCCGGAGGAGCGCAACCGCTTCCTCAACCTGCTGGCCGAGGTCGGCGAGAACGTGGTGGTCATCCTGTCGACCCACATCGTGCAGGACGTGACCGACCTGTGCCCCCGCATGGCCGTGCTGGCGGGCGGCAAGATCCAGCTGGAGGGCGCGCCGACCGAGCTGCAGCACCAGCTGGAAGGCAAGATCTGGCGCCGGACCATCGACAAGGCCGAGCTGCCCGAGTTCCGCAAGCGCAACGAGGTCATCTCCAGCCGTCTGGTCGGCGGTCGCACCGTCATCCACGTGCTGTCCGACCATCACCCGGGCGACGGCTTCGAGACCGCGCCGGGCGGGCTTGAGGACGTCTACATGGCGACGGTCGCCAAAACGCGCCGCGCGGCCGCCTGAGGGCCACGCACATGTTCGGCAAGATCGCGAGTTTCGAGTTCCGCTACCAGCTGCGCCAACCGGCCTTCTGGGTCATCTTCATCGTCTTCGCCCTGCTCTCGTTCGGGGCCGTGGCCAGTGAGAACGTCTCGCTCGGCTCGGGCGGCAACGTCTTCAAGAACGCGCCCTATTCGCTGGCGCTGGCGCATATCGCCTTCAATATCTTCTTCATGCTGGGCTCGACGGCCATCGTGGCCAATGCGGTCGCGCGGGACACCTCGACCGGTTACGGCCCGCTGATCCTGTCCACCCCGGTCAGCAAGTCGTCCTACCTGTTCGGGCGGTTCTTCGGCGCCTTCGCCGCCGTCGCGATCTGCTACCTCAGCATCTCGTTCGGCACCCTGCTGGGCACGGCCATGCCGTGGATCGACCCCGAGACCATCGGAGCCTTCCGTCCGTTCGACTATGTCTATGCCTACGGCGTCTACGGCCTGACCGGCCTGTTCCTGACCTCGGCCCTGTTCTTCATGCTGGCCACGGTCACCCGCTCGCTGATGGCGACCTATGTCGGCGTGGTCGGGGTGATCATCGTCTATCTGGTGACCACCGGCGCGCTGGGGTCCAAGCCCGAGTTCGAGACCGCCCTGGCCTGGGCCGAGCCGTTCGGATCGGGCGCCTATGGCCTGGCCACCAAATACTGGACGGCGGCAGAGCGGAACACGATCAACGCGCCGCTGGAAGGCATACTGCTGTGGAACCGGGTGATCTGGACCCTCGTCGGCGTGATCATCCTGGCCTCGACCTACAGCCTGTTCCAGCCGTCGCCGCGCGGCGCCAAGGCCAAGAAGGCGGATCGTCTTCGCGCCCTGACCGAGGCCGCGCCGGAACCGACCGCCACGGCCGCCATCGGCCATCTGCCGCAAGCGAGCCATGGCCTGAAGGCCGCCTGGACCCAACTGCTGTCGCGCACCGCCTTCGAGATGGCGCTGATCTTCCGCAGCCCGGCCTATCTGGTGCTGATGCTGCTGGGCTTCGCCTTCGCCTTCGCCATGCTGTTCTTCACCGGCGAGATGTACGGCGCGCCGATCCTGCTGGTGACGCGCGTGGCGATCACGGCCCTGTTCGGCGCCTTCTCGCTGATTTCCATCGTCATCTCGATCTACTATTCGGGCGAGCTGGTCTGGCGTGACCGCGAACGGAAGATGCACGAGATCATCGACGCCTCGGCGGCGCCGGACTGGACCTTCCTGATCCCGAAGACGCTGGCGCTGGTGCTGGTCCTGCTGTCGACCGCCGTGGTCGGCATTCTGGCGGGCGTCGTCACCCAGGCGATCAAGGGCTATTTCGACTTCGAGCTGGGCAAATACATTGTCTGGTACGCCATCCCGCAGGCCATCGGCTTCAGCCTGATCGCGATTCTGGCGATCTTCGTGCAGGCCCTGTCGCCCAACAAGTTCGTCGGCTGGGCGGTAATGGTCGTCTATCTGATCTCGACCATCGTGATGAGCAATCTGGGGCTCGATCACCCGCTCTATCAGTACGGCCGGGGCATCGGCGTGCCGCTGTCGGATATGAACGGCCGCGGCGACTTCGCCCTCTTCAACAGCTGGTTCGACCTGTACTGGACCGCCTTCGCGGTGATCCTGCTGGTCATCGTCTACGGCCTGTGGCGTCGGGGGACGGAGACCCGCCTGGCCCCGCGGCTGAAGCGGTTCCCGCGGCGTCTGGCCGGACCGGCGGGCGCGATCGGCGCGCTGGCCCTCGTCGCCTTCGTCGGGCTGGGCGGCTTCATCTACACCAACACCAACGTCTGGAACGAGTACACCACCCGGGACGCCGAGGAGCGGCGCATGGCGGACGCCGAAAAGGCCCTGCTGCGCTACGAGAACACCCCGCAGCCGTCGGTGGCGGACGTGAGGCTGGTGCTGGACCTGCATCCGCATGAGCCGCGCCTGACCACGCATGCGACCTGGGTGCTGGAAAACCGGACCCAGGCGCCGATCCGCGAAATCCACCTGCGCTGGCCCGACGATCTGGAGGTGCGCGCCCTGAACATCGAGGGGGCGACCAAGGCCCGCGACTGGCCTGAGTTCAACTACAGCATCTACCGCTTCGCCACGCCGCTGCAGCCGGGCGACCGCCGGACCATGACCTTCGAGACGGTGATGGCCCAGCACGGCTTCAAGGCCGGCGGCAACACCACCCGCATCGTCGATAACGGCACCTTCGTCAGCCATAACGAGTTCAGCCCGACCATCGGCATGAACCGCAACGGCCTGCTCAGCGACCGCGCCAAGCGCCGCAAATTCGGCCTGCCCGCCGAGCTGCGTCCGGCCAAGCTGGAGGACGAAAGCGCCCGCGCCCACAACTACATCGGCGCCGACTGGGTCAACGCCGACATTACGGTGACGACCGACGCCGACCAGACGCCGATCGCGCCGGGCTACAAGGTGTCGGACGTGACCCGCGATGGTCGCCGCACGGCCCGCTTCGTCACCGAGGCGCCGATCCTGCACTTCTTCTCGGTGCAGTCGGCCCGGTATGAAATCCTGCGGCGTGAACACAACGGCGTGGCGCTGGAGGTCTATCATGACGCCCAGCACGCCCGGAACGCGCCGCGCATGATCGAGGCCATGCAGGCGTCGCTGGACTACTACACCCGCGCCTTCAGCCCTTATCAGTTCCGGCAGGCCCGGATCGTCGAGTTCCCGGCCTACGCCAGCTATGCGCAGGCCTTCGCCAACACCATGCCCTACTCCGAGGGGCTGGGCTTCATCGCCGACTTCTCGGACCCGACGAAGATCGACTACGTCACCTACGTGACGGCGCACGAGATGGGCCACCAGTGGTGGGCGCACCAGGTCGTCGGCTCCAACCAGCAGGGCATGACCGTCCTGTCCGAGACCCTGGCGCAATACTCGGCGCTGATGGTCATGGAGAAGATGTACGGGCGCGACGATATCCGCCGCTTCCTGAAGTACGAGCTGGATCGTTACCTGCGCGCCCGGGGCACCGAGCGGCTGGAGGAGCTGCCGCTGTTCCGCAACGAGAACCAGCAGTACATCCACTATCAGAAGGGCGGGCTGGTCATGTACCTGCTGCGCGACCAGCTGGGTGAGGACGCGGTCAACCGCGCCCTGCAGCGGGTCCTGCGTCAGTACGCCTTCAAGGGCGCGCCCTATCCGCGCTCGCTGGATCTGGTCGCCGCCCTGCGGGCCGAGGCTCCGGCGGACAAGCAGGCGCTGATCACCGATCTGATGGAGAAGATCACCCTGTATGACGTCAAGACGACCGGGGTCACGGCCACGCGCCGCGCCGACGGTCGCTGGGACGTCGCGGTCACGGTCGACGCCCGCAAGCTGTACGCCGACGGCAAGGGCGCCGAGACGGCGGCTCCGTTGAACGAAAGCTTCGACGTGGGTCTGTTCGCCGCCGAGCCGGGCTCGCGTCGCCTCAATCCGAACGACGTGATCCTGCTGGAGCGTCGTCCGATCCGGACCGGGGTCCAGACCCTGCGCTTCATCACCACGCGTGAGCCGAAATTCGCCGGGGTCGACCCGTACAACAAGTGGATCGACCGCAACTCGGACGACAACATCCGGGCGGTGGGGTAGTCGCTGCGCGGCGGTGGCTAGTGGCTAATGGCAGAGCAAGGAAAAGGCCCCGGAGCAGATCCGGGGCCTTTTTGTTTTTCGGGATGGGGCGGGCAGCAGCGAGACCAGCCACTCCCCACTCGCCACTCGCGTCACCGCGTCCCGAACAGCCGGTCGCCCGCGTCGCCGAGGCCGGGCACGATGTAGCCGTGGTCGTTCAGCCGTTCGTCCACGGCGGCGGCCCATATCGGCACGTCGGGGTGCCAGCCGCGCAGTCGCTCCAGCCCTTCGGGCGAGGCGACCAGACAGACGAAGCGCAGGTTGGTCACGCCGCGCTCCTTCAGCCGCTCGATGGCCGCCACCGCCGTATTGGCCGTGGCCAGCATGGGGTCGATGACGATGCACAGGCGGTCGGCGACGTCCTCGGGGGCGCGGAAATAATACTCCACGGCGTCGAGGGTCTCGGGCTCGCGGTACAGGCCGACGTGGCCGACCCGGGCGGAGGGGACGAGGTCCAGCATCCCCTCGACCAGCCCCAGGCCGGCGCGCAGGATCGGCACGAAGACCAGCTTCTTGCCCTCGATCTTCTGGCCGGTGGTCGGGCCGACCGGCGTCTCGACCGGATAGTCCTCCAGCGGCAGGTCGCGCGTGACCTCGTAGCAGAGCAGGGTCGAGATCTCGCGCAGCAGGGCGCGGAAGCGGGCGGTCGAGGTGTCCTTGGCTCGCATGATCGACAGCTTGTGGGCGACCAGCGGGTGATCGACGACGGTGACCCCGTCCATCTTGAAAGCGGCCATCAGAATACGGTCCCGTCGGAGAGGATGATCAGGGGCGGTCCGCCGCCCGGTCGGCGTTCGGCGGCGGCGCGGCGACCGGCGGCCCAGGTGCCGCCCTCCAGCACGCTGGCTAGGGGCATGGCCTCCGCGCTGACCCCCAGCTCAGTTCGCACCAGCGGCGCGATCCTGTCCAGCAGGGCGACGGTCATGGCGCGCCAGCCGACGACGAGCGGATCGGAGACCGGCCACGCCTTGTCCGCATCCGCCGGGTCCTTGAGCGTCAGCACGCCCAGATCTGTGAACAGGCCGCCGTTGCGGTACTCCGCCAGCCCGGTCAGGCCATCCAGATCGATTACCTTCAGGCCCGCGGTCTGAAGCGGCTCGACCAGCGAATAGCTGAGCCACTGGGAGAGTTTGTGGATCGGTACGAGGCTGTCGGTGGCGTCGTCGCGCGTCATGGCCGGATGTTTCCAGCAGTCGCCGAGGTCTACGCCGCCGAGGCTCAGCCGGTCCTGCCAGACGGGGCCGAAGGCCTCGAGCAGCAGCTCCAGAATGGCGGGGGCGGGCAGGGCGCCGTGGGACGCCTGTGAGATCAGCACATCGGCAAGCCCGCCGGGACGGGCCGTGTCGGCACGGGCGAACAGGTCGGGCCGCGTCTGGCATTGGTCGCCGAGGCGGCGTAGCAGGGCGGCGCGCCCCTCCAGCCCGACCAGTGGGTTGGCGTCCGAGACCTGGAAGCCCTTCGCCAGATCGGCGGCGGACAGACGGCTGAGCGCCTCCGCGTCGACCCGCCAGGGATCGTTCGGCGTGGACGAGAAGGCGCCGGCCTCGAACATGCGCAGGGAGGCGATGGCCAGACCTTCGGAGCGGGTCAGGGTCCGACCGGTGCGCGCGTCCTGATAGCGCCAGCCGGGGCCGGAACCGGCGTCCAGCAGCACCGAGACGATGGCCAGGTCGAACTCTGTCCGCGCGCGGGTGGCGGCGTCAGGCCAGGCGCGGCTGTCCGCCACCGGCCCCCACAGGTCTATGCCGTCGACGGCGAAATGCCGCCAGCGCGCATGGAAGGGCACGGCAAGGGTCGGGTACTGATCGCGGATGACGGAGGCCACATAGCGGGCCGTCTCCGGGAGTCGGTCCAGATCGACGCGCCAGTGGTCGAGCCCGCCCGCGACGCCGATCTCCAGCATCTCATGGGCGCGCTCGCGGACGGCGGCGGGGGTCAGCAGGCCTTGTGCCTGCACCGTCTCAGAACTGCTCAAGGTCGCGGCCCACCACGCGGGTCAGTTCGTCCGCCGACTTGGCGCCTTCGGGGGTGAAATAGCCGGCGGCCTTCTTGGCCTCCATCTCGACCGAGGCATCCGGCGGGATCAGATAGTCGGGTATCGGCACGCGCTCGCCGATCTCGATGCCCGAGCCGGTCAGGGCGTCGTGCTTCATGTTGGACATGGAGACGAAGCGGTCGATCTTTGTGATACCCAGCCAGTGCAGCACATCGGGCATCAGCTGCTGGAAGCGGGCGTCCTGCACCCCGGCGACGCATTCGGTGCGCTCGAAATAGGTGGCGGCCTGATCGCCGCCCGGCTGGCGCTTGCGGGCGTTGTAGACGAGGAATTTGGTCACCTCGCCGAGGGCCCGGCCCTCCTTGCGGTTATAGACGATCAGGCCCGCGCCGCCGTTCTGGGCCTCCTGCACGCACTCCTCGATTCCATGGGTCAGATAGGGGCGGCAGGTGCAGATGTCCGAGCCGAACACGTCCGAGCCGTTGCATTCGTCATGCACCCGGCAGGTCAATCGGCGCGCCGGATCGGCGATCGCGGCGGGGTCGCCGAAAATATAGAGGGTGATGCCGCCGATGGGGGGCAGGAAGACCTTGATATCGGGCCGGGTGACCAGATCGGCGTACATGCCGCCGGTCTGCTCAAACAAGGTGCGGCGCAGGGCCGTCTCGGTGACGCCGAAGCGTTCGGCGATGCCGGGCAGATACCAGACCGGATCGATGGCGGCCTTGGTCACGGCGACGTCGCCCGTCTCATGCACCACGGTCCCGTCAACCTTGATGCGCCCGGCGGCGATGGCCTCGTTGATCTCGCCCAGCTGCAGTCGGGCCTTGGTCACGGCAATGGTCGGGCGGATGTCGACGCCGTCCTGGATCTCGGCGGCGAAGTCCTCGGCCACGCGCGCGCCCCAAGGGTCCAGCGAGACGATCTTGGCCGGATCGATCCACTGGCTGAACGGCCCCATGGGCGTGGTCGGGGCGGTGTTGGTCAGGTCCGGCCGGTTGTTGGCGCTCATCGCGCCCGACGAGACGGCCAGCGCCCGATAGACCGAATAGGCTCCGCCGTGGGCGCCGATGGCGTTGCGGTCCGGCCCGGCGTTGACGGTGCCGATCACCGGCCCTCGCTCGCGGGCGGTCGGTGCGCCCCAGCGGATTGGGAAGCGGGACGCGGTTCCCGCGCCGGGGTGGGAGTTGAGCCGGATGTGGCTCGGACGATTGGTCATGTTTCCTCACTCGATCCGGCTCGTTGTTTTTCTTGCGCCGGACTCGTCAGGACACACCCGGAACGGGAGGTTGTCCAGTCTCATCCGCTTTCGAATTTTGTTCGGGTTCGGAGCAAAGGCGTTGCCCGTAACGAGGGTCGCTTGACTCTCTCACACAGTATGTCGCATACACTGTGTGTCACACACTATGTGACGCAACAGGAGGGTGTGGCGTGAGCCTCGATCCCGAACTTTTCGAAAGCATGCGGCTGGAGTTGCGCCGGGGGTCTCTGGTGCTGGCGGTGCTCGCCTGCCTGCGGACCGAGCGGTACGGCTACACCCTGCGTCAGGCGCTGGCGGCGGACGGTCTGGAGATGGAGGAATCCACCCTCTACCCGCTGCTGCGCCGGCTGGAGAGCCAGGGGCTGCTGCAGAGCGAATGGCGCGAGGAGGAGAAGCGGAAGAAGCGCTTCTACGTCCTGTCGCCGGGCGGCGAGTCGATGCTGACCGCCCTGACCGACGAGTGGCGGGGCATCAACGCCTCGCTCGACAAGATTCTCTGAAATTCCGGGACTGAAGGGGAAGTCTGATGGACCTGATTGATCGCTATCTGAACGCCGTCGCGGCCCAGCTGCCGCAAGACCAGCGGGCCGACATCGTCGCCGAGCTGCGCGACATGATCCTGAGCCGCTACGAAGAGAAGGAAGAGGCGCTGGGACGCCCCCTGACCGAGGCCGAGCAGGAGGAAATCCTGCGCGATATCGGCCACCCGCTGGCGGTCGCCGCCCGCTATGGCTCGGGGCCGCAGCATGTGGTCGGACCCGAGTTGTTTCCCTGGTGGATGTTCGCCGTGAAGGTCGGGGTGATCGCCATCGCCGCCCTCACCGCCATCGGCTTCGTCGCCCGGGTTCTGGTCGGCGACGTGGAAGTGGGCCGCGCCATCGGGCAGGCGTTCCACAGCATCTTCCAGAGCGCGATCATGGTGGTCGGCTTCGCCACCATCGCGGGCTTCATCATCGAGCGTCAGAAGGAGAAGCCCCGCTTCCTGCGCGAATGGCGGGTCAAGGATCTGGGCCTGTTCGAGTTCGGCGGCGGGCTGAATGCCGAGACCGTGTCGCGCGGCCTGAGCGAGGGCGACTGGTCGGTGAAGGCGAAGCCGCGCAACGGCGGCCAGACCTCGCCGATGATGCGCGCCGCCGGCAGCGCCGTGGGCTGGACCGTCGTCCTGCTGTGGTGGGTCGGCTGGCTGCCGATCACGCACACGACGCCGGAAACCCTCGGCTCGGTGGTCGGCGGCGTCGACTATGGCCGGATGCTGGGCGAGATTCACACCCTGCTGTACTGGCCGGTCATCGTCTTCGGGCTGGCGCGGATCGCCTTCGATCTGGCGCGTGCGGCCCAGCCGCGCAACGTGCGCTTCACCGCTCTGGGGGACGTGGCCTTCGGCGGGGCGGAAGCGGCCCTGTTTGTCTGGCTGTGGCTCTGGTCGCCGATGTCGAAGGTCATCTTCGTCCCGACCATCGAGGCCTTCGTCGACCGGGTCAGACTCATGATCGAGAGCGGCTGGTGGCCGGCGCCCTCGATCCTGATGCTGTGCGTCGCCTTCGGTTTCATCGTCGCGGTGTGCAAGGTCTTCGCCTCCCTGACCCGACTGGCCACCGGTCAGGACAAACGCAACTAGGCAGCGATTTCAAACCTCGGGCGTTAGGCCCCGGCGGCGACCGTGCCGCCGGGGCTTTTCGTTGATGGGGCAGGCGTGACGTTGCAGCAGGGACTGGCCTTCGGGCTGGTGGGACTGACCATCATCGCCTTCATCTGGGGACGGTTCCGCTACGACCTGATCGCCCTGGGCGCGCTGGTGCTGGGGCTGGCCATCGGGGTGATCCCGGCCGAGGCGGCGTTCGACGGCTTCCGCAATGATGTGACGGTGATCATCGCCGCGGCCCTTGTGGTCAGCGCGGCCTTCGCCCGCTCGGGCATTGTCGAGATGGCGTTGAAGCGGGTCCTGCCCCTGCTGAAGACCGAGCGCAGCCAGACGCCGGTGCTGACCGTGGCGGTGACCCTGCTGTCGATGGTGACCAAGAACGTCGGGGCGCTAGCGATCATGATGCCGGTGGCCCTGCAGGTCAGCCGCAAGACCGGCAGCGCTCCGTCCCGCATCCTGATGCCCATGGCCTTCGGCGCCATGGCGGGCGGGATGGTGACCCTGGTCGGCACGGCTCCCAACATAATCGTGGCCGAGGTGCGCGCGGACCTGCTGGGCCAGCCGTTCGGCATGTATGACTATGCGCCGGTCGGTCTGGTGCTGACCGGCATCGCCCTGATCTTCCTGGCCTTCGCCTATCGCCTGCTGCCCAAGGATCGCAAGGGCGCGGTCGGGCTGGGCGAAGCGCTGGCGGCCAACGGCTACGCGACCGAGGCGCGGGCGCCGGAGGGCTGGACCTGCGCCACCCCGACGATCAAGGCCCTGACCGCCATGGGCGACGGCGACGTGCGCATCCTGGCCCTGATCCGGAACAGCAAGCGGACGGCCAATCCCCGCGGCAATCACAAGGTCCTGCCCGGCGATGTGCTGCTGATCGAGGGCGGGCCCTCGGCGCTGGAGGCCTTCTTCGCGGTCAGCCGGCTGCAACTGGTCCGCGAGGACCGCCCGGTGGCGCTGGAGCAGCCCACCGACGAGGTGCAGGTGATCGAGGCGGTGATCGGCCGCAACTCGCCCCTGTCAGGCCAGTCGGTGCGTGCGGCGGACCTGTACGGCCAGTACGGCGTCAACCTGATCGGCGTGTCGCGCAGCGGCTATGAACTGACCCAGAAGCTGCGCTCGGCCCGGCTACAGGCGGGCGACGTCATCCTGCTGCAAGGCGGGGAGGCGGGCCTGCCGACCGCGCTGCAGGCGCTGGACCTGCTGCCGCTGGCGGAGCGGGAAGTGCGTCTGGGCAGCGTGCGCAAGCGGTTCCTGCCGGCGGTGGTGCTGGCCGTCGCCATGACCCTGGTGGGCTTCGGGGTGGTCCCCGTGTCTATCGCCTTCTTCGGCGCGGCGGTGGTGATCGTGGCGCTGGGCGGTCTGAAGATGCGCGAGGCCTACGCCGCTCTGGACGGACCCCTGCTGATCCTGATCGCGGCCCTGATCCCGGTCTCGGACGCCATCCAGAAGACCGGCGGCGCGGACCTGATCGCGGCGGGCCTGAGCGGTCTGTTCACGGGCCTGCCGGGGGTGCTGGCGGTCGGCGGCCTGATGCTGGCCTCGATGGCCGTGACGCCCTTCCTCAACAACGCCGCCACGGTGCTGATCGTCGCCCCGATCGGGGCCAGTCTGGCGACCAAGCTGGGGTACAATCCCAACGCCTTCCTGATGGCGGTGGCGGTCGGCGCGGCCTGTGACTTCCTCACCCCCATCGGCCACCAGTGCAATACGCTGGTCATGGGGCCGGGCGGGTACAGGTTCGGGGACTATGCGAGACTCGGCGCGCCGTTGAGTCTGCTGGTGCTGATCGCGGGGCCGCCGCTGATCCTGCTGTTCTGGCCGTTGTAGCGGGGCCGCGCACCGTCGGCTGTTCGGGATATCCCGGCCCGACGCGGCTTGGAGAGAAAGCCCTCCCTCTCGATGGGCGAACGGTTGACTTTCCACTCGTTGCGGAGGTCGGCGCCCCGAGTGATGAACTACTTTTCCTTGGGCGGGATGATCGTCGGCGCCGATGCGCGCCACTCGATCTTCACTCCCGTCCGCTCGTAGACTTCCAGAAGCTCTCGCATTGAGCTGAACCGGGTGGCGTTAACGGCCAATGACTGCTCGCCGCAGACCCATTGAAAGACGGGGTAGAGGCCGCTCTGCCAAGCCGGCGACGCGAAAGTAGCCCGCCTTAAGGGGCGCGCTTCCGAGGACAGATAAGTCTCCGCTGTCTTTCGATAGCGCTGGCCATTGCAGTCGAGTTCGAACGTATTGGTCAACGCGACCGTCCGCTGGCCATTCACCTCGCCACTTGCTTCGCCCAAGGGCGCGATGGCCTCAATCGTCCAGCGGGAGTCGGCTTGGCGAACAGGGTCGAGGTAAGCTGTGACCGCTGTCCCGCCTCGCCATACCGCACCACTCATTTCGACCGGGGGCGAATCCGGCAGGTCGACAAACGTGGGAAGTCTGGAGTTTGTGGCCGGAGCTTCTCCGACGTCGCTACATCCAGCTAGCCCCATCGCGAAACTGACCGTGGCAGCGGCGGCTGATCGCATGAGGAGGTTGATCAAGTCACTTTCCTTGCCGGGACGGAACGCCGGAGCCGCCAACATTCCGACAGCCTGATATGCCCAAGGTTAGTCGAGGTCGGCGTGAGGTCCAACCTCTGCTGGGGTGACCATCGTCCCTGAGGTGCGTTCCACACCCATGTCCGAAAACCGCGAGCGTTTTTCCGCGCCCCGGCCTATCTTCCGGTCATGGAAAACCCCGCCGCACTCGATCAGGAGGCCTGCTATCGCGCCGTGCTGACGCGCGATGCGCGGTTTGACGGGCGGTTCTTCGGTTGTGTGAAGACGACCGGCATCTACTGCCGTCCGGTCTGCCCGGCGCGGACGCCCAAGAGAGAGAACATGATCTTCGTCGCCTCGGCGGCGGCGGCCGAGGAGGTGGGATTTCGGGCCTGTTTGCGCTGTCGGCCAGAGACGGCGCCCGATATGGGCGCATGGCGGGGGACGTCGAATACGGTCAGCCGGGCGCTGGCCCTGATTGAGGCGGGGGCTCTGGATGAAGACGATGTCGATGCGCTGGCCGGGCGGCTGGGCGTGGGCGAGCGGCACCTGCGCCGCCTGTTCCGCCAGCATCTGGGCGCCGCGCCGGTCAGCGTGGCGCAGACGCGGCGGGTGCTGCTGGCCAAAGCCCTGATCCACCAGACCGACCTGTCGATGGCGCAGGTGGCGCTGGCGTCCGGCTTCGGCAGCGTGCGGCGGTTCAACGAGACGTTTCAGGCCCTGTACGAGCGGCCGCCCTCGGCCCTGCGCCGTCGTGGCGAGCGGGCGCACGAGGGCGGGGTGGTGCTGAGCCTGCCCTATGCGCCGCCTTATGACTGGGGCGCCATGCTCGGGGCGTTGGCGGCGCGGGGGGATGTGGTCGAGGGGCGGCGGTGGTCGCGCGCCCTGACCCGCGAGATCGACGGGGCGGAAGGCGCGGTCTCGGTCGAGCCGGGCGAGCCGGGGCGGGTGTCGGTCTTTGTCGAGACGACGGAGCTGAAGGCTTTGCCGGGCGTACTGGCGCGGGTGCGACGGGTGTTCGACCTGTCGGCGGACCCGGACGCCATCGCGCGCGATCTCTCCGCCGACCCGGTGCTGAGGCCGCTGGTGGCGGCGCGGCCGGGGCTGAGATTGCCGGGCCACTGGATCGATGGCGCCGCCGAGCCGCCCAACGACCGATTGAAGGATGACCGCCTGACCGCGCGCGCCGAACGCTGGCGTCCGTGGCGGGCTTATGGAGCGCTGCATCTGGCCGTGGCCGGAGTGGGCGCCGCTGACCTGATGGAGCGAGATGATGCCCATGCCGCCTGAAACCCTGACGCTGGATCGCGTGGCGACGCCGGTGGGCGAGGTGCTGCTGATCACCGGGCCCGGGGGCGCGGTGCGGGCGCTGGACTTCGCCGGCTATGAGGACCGGATGCACCGGCTGCTGGCGCGGCACAATCCGGACGCGGCGCTGGTCGAGGGGCGAGGGCCGGAGGCGGTGCGAACGGCGGTGCTGGCCTATTTCAGCGGCGATGTCCGGGCGCTGGACGCCCTGCCGGTGAAGACTGGCGGCACCGACTTCCAGAAAGCCGTCTGGGCGGCGCTGCGGGCGATTCCGGCGGGCGAGACGCGCACCTACGGCCAACTGGCGACGGCCATCGGCTCACCCAAGGCGGTGCGGGCGGCGGGACTGGCCAACGGCCAGAACCCCATCGCGGTGATCGTGCCTTGCCACCGGGTGATCGGGGCGAACGGGACCCTGACGGGCTATGCGGGCGGACTGGAGCGCAAGCGCTGGCTGCTGGCGCATGAGGGCGTCGCGGTGGCCTGACTGGTCTTCCACTGTCATCGCCAGCCGACGGCGTCTCCGGCGCTTGACGATTCCCCCGGACTGCGTGTCACTGCGCGCGGGCTGTTTTTAGGGGTTTTTGGGTATGAGGGCGGAGCTTTATGCCGGGCTGGCCATGGCGGTCGGACTCGGGCTCGCGACGACGGCTGTCGCGCAGGACGATGACTGGGAATACCAGGAGGACGCGGCGCGGCAGATCTGGGTCGCCGCAGCGCGGTACGATGCAGGTCAGATGATCGTGGTCCAGTGTCGCCAGGGCGGTTTGACCGCCGTGCTGACCGGCCTGCCCGCGAGCGAGGCGCCGCTCTCGCTGCGCGCCACGCGCGCCGATGGCCGCGCGTCGTCGCAGACCTGGCAGCCAGCCGGCGCGCCGGGCGCATTCCGCTCCGAGTCGCCGGGCCGCGATGTGCGGTTCATGAAGGGCGGCGGCCAGTATGTGCTGCGCGGAGGCGAGGGGGCGTCCGCCGTTCGGGTCGGATTCGACCTGCCGACCCAGTCCGCCAATCTGGATCGCGTGCTCACCGCCTGTGGCTGGGCGACCGAGGATGATCGCGATGCGCTGGCGTTGGCGAGCATCAGCCTGATCGACCCGGACGACATCCCGTCGCGTCCGCGCGCGCCGCGGAGCACCCGGCAGGCGCCCCGCGCGACCACACCGCGCCCGGAAGCGCCGCTGACGCCTCCGCCGGCTGAAGACGCCGTCTCCTGCATCGTCCGCGACATGCACCTGCGTGACTGCCGGGCGGACCATGCGGCCAGTGCGCGCGAGCGTGATGTGCTGCAGATGATCCGGTTCCACGAGGGCAATGAGGTCTACCCCCTCGGAGGATCCAGCGCCGCCGACAACGAGGGCAAGGTGGCCCACATCAACGGCATGCGGGTCATCGTGGAGTTCACGACCCTCCCGCGATAGTCCCGGTACGGTGTTCTACGGATAGGCCGGGGGCTTGCAATCCCCGGCCATGGGCCTAGATTGCATCTGCTTATGCTGAAAGTGAGCATAAGTCGGCGGACAGCTCCCAGGTTGGTCCGCCGTTCTTCAGCTTTCCGATTTGCTCAGATCGAGCAAAAGGGGTCTGGAAAGGGTGAGCGAAATGGCTGACGGCGCATTCGGGCTGTCGAAGGAGCTGGAGCTGGAAACGGCTCCGGTGTGGGCCAAGGTCAAGGACCACGTCACGCCGCTGGAGTGGCCGGCGCAGGCTCAACTGATCCATGAGATCAACCAGCTGAAGCGCGAGCGCGACGCGGTGATCCTGGCGCACAACTACATGACCCCGGAAATCTTCCACGGCGTTGGCGACTATGTCGGCGACAGCCTGGGTCTGGCCAAGGAAGCCGCCAAGTCGAAGGCCAGGGTGATCGTCCAGGCGGGCGTGCACTTCATGGCCGAGACCTCGAAGATCCTCAGCCCGGACAAGACGGTGCTGATCCCCGACCTGCGCGCAGGCTGCTCGCTGGCCAGCTCGATCACGGGCGCCGATGTGCGACTGATCAAGCAGCGCTACCCCGGTCTGCCGGTGGTCACCTATGTGAACACGACCGCCGATGTGAAGGCCGAGACGGACATCTGCTGCACCAGCGCCAACGCCGTGCAGGTCGTCGAATGGGCGGCGAAGGAGTGGGGCGTCGACCGCGTCATCCTGATCCCCGACGAATATCTGGCGCGCAACGTCGCGGCCCAGACGACGGTCGGCATCATCGCCTGGAAGGGGCGATGCGAGGTGCACGAGCGCTTCACCGCCGACGACATCGCCGATATGCGCGCCGCCTATCCGGGCGCGGAGATCCTGGCGCACCCGGAGTGCCCGGAAGAGGTGCTGGCGGCGGCGGACTTCGCCGGTTCGACGGCGGCGATGACCGACTATGTCGAGGCCCGCAAGCCGAAGCAGGTGGTGATGATCACCGAGTGCAGCATGGCCTCGAACGTCGCCGGCGACGTACCGGGCGTGCAGTTCATCGGCCCCTGCAACCTGTGCCCGCACATGAAGCGGATCACGCTTGAGAACATCCGCGACTGCCTTTTGCACATGCAGTTCGAGGTCACGGTTCCAGACGACATGATCGAACGTGCAAGCTTGGCCGTACAGCGTATGATCGACCTGCCGCCGCCCGCGATTCCCGCGCGGTACGACCTGATCAAGGCGCGGCATCACGTGGCTGTGGAGTTGATCTGACGTGGTTCGGGTTTGGCGCGTTCCGTTTGGCTATCTGATCCTGATCTGGCGCGCGCAGCAGCGCTGGTTCGCCTATCGCCCGGTCACGGATCTGCGGCGGGTCTATGAAATCCTGGCGCGCCGGGGCGTGCCGAAGAATCTGACGCGTGAGGCGCTGTCGCGGGCCAACCCCGCCGAGGCGCGCGCACACCATCTGGACTGAGCGACATGCACTACGTCCCGCCCGCCCGGGTGGTCGCCGGTGTCGACCGGAAGACCCTGCGGCTTCTCGCCGTACTGGTCTTGTGGCTGAGGACGGAAAGGGCCACGTCGCGGGCATGAGCGACACCGACACCCCCCGCCGTCCCGGTCCCTGGGATCCCCGTCCTGAAAACGCCGCCGTCGCGGCGCAGCCGACGCCTGTCCGTCACGGCCCGATGCCCTCGACCTCGGCGCATCCGGTCGTGCAGGGGCAAAGCCCCGGCTGGGCGATCGTGTCGACCCTGCTGTTGGGCGGGCTGATCTACTATTGGACGCGCAGCTTCGAGATCGTCGCGGCCATCCTGTTCGGCGTGCTGGTGCATGAGGTCGGCCACATGCTGGCGATGAACAGGTTGGGCATGGGCCCCGCGCGCATCTTCGTCGTGCCCTTCTTCGGCGGCGCGGCCATCGGCCAACGTCCGGCGGCGAGCGAGTGGCACGGGGTGCTGGTCGCCCTGGCCGGCCCGGCTTTCGGCCTGCTGGCGACGATCCCCTTCTTTGGCCTGTACGCCTTTAGCGGACAGGGCATCTGGCTGGCCTGTGTGATCGCCATCGCCTTCATCAATCTGCTGAACCTGTTGCCCGCGCCGATGCTCGACGGCTCGCGCGCGCTGGGACCGGTGCTGGCCAAGATTCACCCGCTGCTCGAGAAGGCGGTGCTGGTGGTGATCGGCGGTCTGGCGGTCCTGTGGGGCGTGTCCAACGGCAGCTGGCTGTTCGCCCTGTTCCTCGGCATCGCCCTGTTCAGCTATCTGAAGCGCGGCGACTGGCGCCCCGAAGGCCGTCGCCTGACGGTCGGCGAGGCGTTCAAGTCCACCGCCCTGTTCGTGCTGACCGCGGGCGCCTGCGTGGGCGTCGGCCTTCTGGGCATTCTGCCGGGCGCCGAGACGCTGTCGAACGCGGCCGGGCACGGCGTGGGCCTGTTCGGGATCGGTCGATGAATCGCATCCGCCACGACGGACCGCTGATCATCGGTGGCGGGCTGGCGGGTCTGTCCGCCGCGCTCGAGGCCGGTCCGCGCCCGACGCTGGTGGTGACGCCCGCGCCCCTGCTGCAGGCCTGCTCCTCGGCCTGGGCGCAGGGCGGCGTGGCGGCGGCCCTGTCGTCGGAAGACGGCGCTGACCTGCATGCGGCGGACACCGCCGCCGCCGGGGCCGGACTGGTCGATCTGGCGGTCGCCCGCGCCCTGACAGACGACGGCAAACAGACGGTCGAGTGGCTGGCCTCGCTGGGCGCACCCTTTGACCGCGACGACAACGGCGGCTTCGCCGTCAGCCTTGAGGCCGCGCACTCGAAGGCCCGGGTGGCCCGGGTCGGCGGCGACGGCGCGGGTCGCGCCATCCTGTCGGCCCTGGTCGCGTCGGTGCGCGCTGCTCCGCACATTCAGGTCTGGGAGAACGGTCGCCTGCGCGCCCTGGTGCAGGACGCCTCGGGCCGTGTGCGCGGCGCGGTGATCGAGCGCGACGGCCGCCTGACCGAGGTCTTGGCCCCCGCTGTCGTGCTGGCCACGGGCGGCGCGGGCGGCCTCTATGCCCGCACCACCACGCCGGCGGCCCTGCTGGGCGAGGGCATGGCGCTGGCGTATCTGGCGGGCGCGGAAATCCTCGATCCCGAGTTCGTCCAGTTTCACCCGACCGCGATCGACGTCGGCGTGGACCCCATGCCCCTGGCCACCGAGGCCCTCCGTGGCGAGGGCGCGCGCCTGATCGACGCCCGTGGCGACTTCCTGCTGGGCGTCGAGCCGGACGCTGATCTGAAGGCCCGCGACATCGTCGCCCGCGCGGTGCATCAGGCCCGCGCCGAAGGTCGGGGCGCCTATCTGGACGCGCGTGCGGCGGTTGGCGCCCACTTCCCCGAAGAGTTTCCGGCGGTCTTCGCCGCCTGCATGCGCGCTGGTCTGGACCCGCGCGAGACGCCGATCCCGGTGGCGCCGGGCGCCCACTATCACATGGGCGGGATCGCAGCCGGACTGGACGGACGCACCAGTCTGCCGGGTCTGTTCGCCGTCGGCGAATGCGCGGCGACCGGCGTGCACGGCGCCAACCGTCTGGCCTCCAACTCCCTGCTGGAAGCGGCCGCCTTCGGACGGCGCACCGGTCGCGCGGCGGGCGCCGAGACGGGCGGGGAGGGCGAGACCCTCAAGCCCGCCATCGCCCCGGACCTGACGCCCGAGGCCCTGACGGCCTTGCGTGTAACCATGAGCGACAATGTCGGCGTGGTGCGCGACGCCGCTGGCCTGACCCGCGCCCTGGCCCTGATGGAGCGGCTGGAGCAGGAGGCGCGCGGCGCCCTGCCGGTGCTGGCCGCCCGCCTGATCGCCGGAGCGGCGCTGGAGCGTCGCGAAAGCCGGGGCGGCCACTATCGCTCGGACTATCCCGACACGGACGCCGGTCCGCGACATACGCGCCTGCGCCGCGATCCCGCGGTCGCCCTCGCTGCAGAATGAGCCGCATGATCCCGACCCTGCCTGATCTGCTGATCGAGCCCGTGGTCCGTCTGGCCCTGGCCGAGGATCTGGGCCGCGCGGGCGACGTCACCGCCAAGGCCTGCATCCCTGAAGGCGCGCGCATGCGGGCGGTCTTCGCCGCGCGCAAGCCGGGCGTTCTGGCCGGGATCGACTGCGTGCGACTGGCGGTGCTGGCGATGGACCCCAGGGCCTCGGTCGATCTGAAGCTGCGCGACGGCGAGGCCTTCGAGGCCGGGACCGTGCTGGCCGAGGTCAAGGCCGACGCCCGCGCCTTCCTGTCGGCCGAGCGGACGGCGCTGAACCTGCTGGGTCGCCTGTGCGGCATCGCCACCCTGACCCGCGCCTATGTCGACGCGGTCGAGGGGACGGGCGCCCGCATCGCCGACACCCGCAAGACTACCCCCGGCCTGCGCGCGCTGGAGAAGCACGCGGTGCTGTGCGGCGGCGGGCTGAACCATCGCTTCGGCCTGGATGACGCCATCCTGATCAAGGACAACCACGTGGCCGTCTGCGGCGGCGTGGGCGAGGCCGTACGCCGGGCCAGGGCGGCGGCCGGTCACCTGATGAAGGTCGAGGTCGAAGTCGACGGGCTGGATCAGCTGGACGAGGCCCTGACCGAACGGCCCGACGTCATCATGCTGGACAACTTCAGCTTGGCCGACCTTCGCGACGCGGTGTCGCGCGTCTCGGGCGCTGTGACCCTGGAGGCCTCGGGCGGGGTGAACCTGGAGACTGTGCGGGCCATCGCCGAGACTGGCGTGGACGTGATTTCCGTCGGCGCCCTGACCCATTCGGCGGCGTCGCTGGACATCGGCCTCGACGCGATCTGATAGGCGGAGGCGAACGGCGTTCCGGAACGACCCCGCGCCGGGATGGTTTTCTTCCAGACACGGAAGGAGACTTCAGATGAGCCACGCCCCCAAAATCCCGAAGGAACAACGCAGCTTTTCCGATCGGGGCGGGAAGCCGCTGGATGAGGCCATGCACGCCGACCGGCGCGATCTGGGCACCGGCGCGCAGTCCGGTCAGCCGGGTGATGCGGACGTCAATCTTGAGACCCAAGGCCGGTTCGGCAATCTGCGCCAGAACATGACCACGCACTGGAAGGTGCAGCAGCGCTGACGCCTCAGGCGGCGGGAGCGGCCTCGCGCTTGGGCGCGGCGGTGATCGCAGCCGACGGGGCCGGACCCGTCGAAGGGGCGGCTGTCTCAGCCTGTTGGCCCGCGCGGGCTTCCTGCGCGATCAACAGGCTGTAGGCCACGGCGCCGACTTCACGGGCCGGACCGGTCGGGTCGAGGCTGGCCTGAACGATCTGCGGCTGGTCCGCATCGGTCGAGCGGCGGGCGGCATAGCTGAAGGCGGCGCTGGAGCCCGAGCGACCGCCGAAGCGGTAGAACAGGTGATCGCCGACCTGGCTGACGCGGATCAGGCTGTTGCGCCACTGGGGTGAGACGCCGGTGGTGTGGAAGTGGGTGGCGTTGCCGACGTTGCCATAGACCGAACCCGACAGCGCCGACGAGGCCACGGCGCGGGCGCGATCCCAGGCGGCGCGGTTGACGCGGCCGCGCATCGAGCCGTCGCAGGTGAAGCTGAACTGGCAGCCGGTCCGACGGCCCGCGCCCTGGAAGACGACGCCGCAGACGCTCTTGGGGAAGGCAGGGTGGCGCACGCGGTTCAGGACCACCTGGGCCACGGCGCGCATGCCGTCGCGGCCTTCGCCGCGCGCTTCATAATAGACGGCCTGGGTCAGGCAATCGAGGTCGCGCGAGGCTTCCAGCGCACCGCCCAGGCGGAAGGGCTGCGCCGCGACAGGGGCGGACAGATTGACCTGACGCAGGCCTTCGGTGCGGATCGGGGCGTCGCCGCGCAGCTGTTCCAGACGGGCCGTCAGCAGCTCGGCCTGACGGTCGCGCTGGGTCGGTCCGGCGACGGTGTAGGGGTCGTGGCGGCGGGCGATGGCCAGCGCGCTGTTGTCGAGACCGCCGGCCGCGGCGGCCAGCGCTTCCTCGGTGAAGCCTGCGGAGGTCGCGCCCTCAATGCGTTCAGCTTGGGCCTGCACGGTCGAAGCCTTGGCCGCCGCGCCGCCCAGATAGGCGCCGCCGACCGCCAATCCCACCAGAGCGCCGAACATCGCCGCCGCCGTGCCAGGCCGGATCTTGGCCACATGCTCGGCGCGAGGGTTCGCACGCGTCTGCGAGGAGTTCGACAAAGGCTCAGTCCTATTCGGCAGGGCGCAGTGCCGCCCCCGGGTAGTCTCGCCGTCGGGCGATGCGGGATCGCGGTCCGACTGCAGCAGTTCCGATGTTCGGCGAACGGGCCGGGCTTCGGAGGACGCGCCTTAAGCCAGCCGTTTGTGGCGCCAATGTGGTTGATTCGCAAGATTCGTGTGCGCTGCAACATCGCGTGATGGTGGTTGTGAAACCGTGCAGTTAAGGTCGATTAATCCAGAGAATGTGCGGCCAGTTAATATGGCCATGACTGTATTTGTCTTCGCTCGGTCATCCTTTTCGCTCGCGCGCGTTGTCCGCCGTAGTCTCTTTCACGGCCCTCCTCTGTTATCGCGGGGGTTGAGCGGGCGGGGTGCGACTTCCGGTTACAGGGTGGAACCGTCACGGCGACGCTGACGTTTGATGAGGCGAACAGGAGAACCATCATGCGCCGTATCGCCACCGTATTCGCCGTCGCCGCCCTCGCCGCGGGGGCCGCCGCCTGCGGGCACACCATTGAACAGAAGGCCGCCACGGGCGCGGTCGCCGGGGCCGTCGTGGCCGGACCAGTCGGGGCCGCGGTCGGCGGTGCGGCCGGCACCGCCGTGGGTCACGCCCAGCGCCCCAACTGACACACCTGAGCGAGGGCGTGCATCCGCGCGCCCTCCAAACCTTGCTTTTTGACCCTATATGGGGTTAGCGGACCCGCCCGGGGCTGAGCCACGCTCGCTCCGGCGTACGCGCATCTGACAATCCAACAAGGATACGACGACTCCTCGCATGAGAGATCTGAAACAAACCGGCTTCAACGACCGCATCTCCGCCCAGAAGGACGCCAAGGCGGCCCTCCTCGCCAAGTTCAAGCCCAAGGCCGCCGCGCCTGACCCCGAATTCGAAAAGCTCGCCGAGAAGCGCGCCGCCGAGAAGGAAGCCCAGCGCCAGCAGCACGAACTGGCCAAGGCCGAGCTGCGCCGCGAGAAGGCTGACAAGGAAGCCGCCCGTCAGGCCGAGCTGATGGCCGCCCAGGAAGCCGTGGACGCCGAGAAACGCGCCGCCCGCAAGGAGCGCAAGCAACTGTCCAAGGAAGAACAGAAGGCCGCGCGCGACGCTCGCTACGCCGCCCGCAAGGCGCGTCAGCGCTAAGCTTCTGACGATCTCCGCGATCGCCGGGCGCTTCGAGCCCCGGCGGTTGCGGACGTCATTCCGCTCCGGCGGGAACCTGACCCAGAATTTCGGCCAACTGCTCGCCTGAATAGGGCTTGCGCAGGAACGGCCATGGGGCGTCCGATAGCGCCTCGTCCACATCCTCGCCGGCATAGCCCGAGGTCAGGACGATCCGCATGTCCGGCCATTCGGTCGCGCAGACCCGCGCCAGTTCGATCCCGGTCATGCCGCCGGGCATCACCACATCGCTCAGCATCAGGTCGAAGCGTTCGACGCGCAGCATCTCCAGCGCGCGCGGCGCTGTGTCGGCGGAGGCCACGTCCATGCCCATGGCCGTCAGCAGGTCCAGGGCGATGGCGGCCACCCCGGCGTCGTCCTCGACCAGCAGGATGCGGCGGGCCGCGACCTGAGGGTAGGGTGACGTGTCCCGTCCGGTCGTCTCCGTCTCGCCCAGCCGGTCCTGAGGCGGCAGGTACAGGCGGATTTCCGTGCCCCGGCCCAGGGTGGAGGCGATGCGGACCCCGCCGCCCGACTGCCGAGCGAAGCCATAGACCTGGCTCAGGCCCAGACCGGTGCCCTTGCCGATGGCCTTGGTGGTGAAAAAGGGCTCGAAGACGCGGGTCAGGACCTCCGGATCGATGCCCGAACCGTTGTCCGACACGGTCACGCAGACATAGTCGCCCGCGGCGAGCTCCGGCACCTCGCCCGCTTGGACGGTGCAGCTCAGCGTCTGGACGGTGATCTTGCCGCCCTTGTCGCCCAGGGCGTCGCGGGCGTTGACCACCAGATTCAGGAGAGCCGCCTCGAACTGGGACGGGTCGACGTTCACCCGCGCCCCGCCGCGCCGCAGCTTCAGCTTGAACTCGACCGCTTCTCCGACCGCGCGACGCAGCAGGGGCTCGCTCTCGCGGATCAGGCCGTTCAGGTCCAGCGGCTCGGGACGCAGGGCCTGACGGCGCGAGAAGGCCAGCAACTGGTGGGTCAGCCCCTCGCCCCGGCGGGCGGCGGCCAGGGCGGCCTCGCCCAGCTTCTTCTGGCGGGCGGCGTCGTCGGGCGAGCGCAGCATCATGTCCAGCGCGCCGATGACCACGGTCAGCAGGTTGTTGAAGTCGTGCGCCACCCCGCCGGTCAGGCGGCCGACCGCCTCCATCCGCTGGGCGTGCATCAGGTCGGCCTCGGCCTTGGCCTTCTCGGCCAGCGCCTCGCTGACGCGCTCTTCCAGCAGTTCGTTGATCCGCTTGAGGTCGTCCTCGGCCTGCCGGGCCTCGGTGACATCGATATTGGCGCCGACATAGCCCTGGAAGGCGCCCGCGCCGTCGAAGCGGGGAATGCCTTCGCAGCGCAGCCAGCGACGGCCCAACTGCGGGTGGATGACCTCCATGACGTTCTCATAGCGGTCCCGCTTCTCTAGTGTGCTCAGGAAGCTGGAGTAGAAGTCCTGCAGCCCGTTGGACGACATGGTCGCCATCCAGTTCGCCTGAAGATCCTCCTCCCGCCGGACGTTGAAGAAGGTCCGGTAGCGCTTGTTGGCGAAGACGACCGCACCGGTTTCATCGGTCATCCACATCTGGGCGGGCGCGCTGTCTGCGATGGTGCGGAAGCGGGTCTCGGATTCCATCAGCCGCGCCTGGGCCTCGCGGATGTCGGTGACGTCAAACGCCACGCCCACGAAGCCGATCACTCCGCCGTCGGCGTCCAGACGCGGGCGCGAGAAGGACTTCAGCCAGCGGTACTCGCCGTCGTGGCGCAGATAGCGGGCCTCCATCGAGAAGGGCTGGCCGGTGGCCTCGCCCGCGATCGACTCATGGATGATCCGCTCGTGGTCATCCAGGTGGATGACGGCGCGCCAGTCGGCGAGGCGGGCGTCCTCATAGGTCCCGCCGTTGTAGGCGACATAGGCCTGGTTGACGAACTCGCGGACGCGGTCCTGACCGGTTACCCAGATCAGCACCGGCGCGGTGTCGGCGATGGCGCGGAACCGCTCCTCGCTCTCGCGCACGGCGCCCTCGGCCCGGGCGCGCTCGATCTCCGTCCATGTCCGGCCCGCCACGTCCTGCAGCAGCTCGGTCTCGGCGTCGGTCCATTCGCGGGTGGTGGCGTTGTGCGCATACAGGAAGGCGCGCAGCCGCCCGCCCCGGATGACCGGCGCCCGCATCAGGGCGCGGGTGCCCAGCCGTTCGAACACCCCCAAGGCGTCGCGGGTCCGGTCGTCCTCATGCACGTCGGCGATGCGGATCAGCCGTCCTTCGGCCAGATCCCTGATCAGGTCGGCGCCCAGCTCGTTCAGGCTGAACTGACCCTGGGCGCTGACCATCCCGGCGGTCCAGTCGCGGCTCATGGAGACGACGCCGCGCTCCTGGTCCACCTCGCCATAACCGACGCGGTCGGCGCCCAGTTCGGCGCCCAGCGAGCGCTCGACCTCGGCCATGATGTCGTCGGGCGTGGCCAGGTCGCGCAGTCGGTCGGTCAAGCCCAGCAGGAAGCTCTGGCGACGCTCCTGCATCTCCAGCGCATGGATGGCGTCGCGGGTCTCGGTGATGTCAAACGACATGCCGACATAGCCGAGGAAGGTCCCGTCCGCGTCGAAGCGCGGATTGACCGCCACCCGCATCCAGCGCCACGCGTCGTCGTAGCGGGTGAACCGCGCCTCGAAGCCGTAGGGGTGATGGCCGGGCCGGGCCATCGCCATGACGGCCTCGACGTCCGGCAAGTCATCGGGATGCAGGCTCTGGCGCCAGACCGAGCCCAGGATGCGGTCGGCGGGGCGGCCATAGAATTCGACCAGCGCCTTATTGACGAATTCGACCTCGGCGTGGGCGTTGGTCATCCACACCGGCGAGGGCGCGGTGTCGGCCATCAGGCGGAAGCGCTCCTCGCTTTCGCGCAGGGCGGCCTCGGCGGCCTTGGCGGCGGTGATGTCGACGACGACGGCGATATAGCCCATCGGCCCGTGGTCCGCGGAGTTCAGGATACGCAGGCTGGTCAGGGCCCAGACCACGGAGCCATCCGGGCGGATGTAACGCTTCTCGATCGAGCCTTCACGCCCCGCCTGCGCCGCCGCCAGCGCCTCGCGCGTCGGCGCGATGTCGTCCGGATGGGTGACGTCGCCAGTGGTGATGCCGATGGCCTGATCCGGCGTCAGGCCCAGGATTTCAGCGAACCGGGCGTTGCCGCTGACCACCTTGCCCTTCAGGTCCACCCGGGCGATCCCGGCGGAGGCCTGTTCGAACATGGCCTTCAGTTCGGAAGTCGTCTCGCCGACCAGGCTGTCCGAGGCCCGCAGTCGGCGCACCGTCTCGTCCAGATTTCGCAGGGTCGAGCGCAGCGAGGCGCCCAGGATCGTCCCGAACACCCCCACGAAAATGAAGCTGCCGACGCCGATGGACAGGGTCCGCAGGTTGCTGTCCTGCGCCCCGGGCAGGAACTGGGTCATCGCCACGGCGCCGATGGTGCAGACCACGATGGAGGCGAAGCCGGCGATCTGGCCGCCCCACAGGGCCGCGATCAGGACGGCGGGGATGAGGATGCTCAGGCCGGTCAATTCACCGAATAGCCACTGCAGCGAAGCGCGCACAGCCAGGGCGATCGCGCCACACAGCAGGCCGGTCAGGAGGGCCTGTCCAGGCCGCCCCGTCTGCGCCAGCGCGAGCTGTCTTAAGAACCTGTCCGCCCCCAAGCCCCAAATTCCCCTGCGCGTATGCTTATGTCCGCGCGTTAGACTGCAACGCTATCCCGTTAAAGGCGTTCCCGGTCACCGCCTATATCCCTTCTTATGGTCAAGCTTTCCGTTCGGCGGGCTTGGCCGAAGTGGTATGGCTTCCTAACTGTGTCGCCAAACGACAGCCTCTCTTTCAGGACCTCCCCATGACCGTGACCATCGATACCGGCCTCAGCAAAACCGAACGCAACGACGTCGCCGAGGAGTTGACCAAGGTTCTGGCCGACAGCTTCGCCGTCTACCTGAAGACGCACGGCTACCATTGGAACGTCCGCGGGCCGGAGTTTTTCAGCTTCCACAACCTGCTGGAACAGCAGTACCGCGACATCTGGACCGCGCTGGACGACATCGCCGAGCGCATCCGCGCCCTGGGCGTGCTGGCCCCGCAAAGCTTTTCGGGCTTCGGCAACCTGACCTCGATCAAGGACGGCGACCCGGAGAAGGACGCCATCCCCATGCTCAAGGAACTACTGGCCGATCACGACACCCTGATCGCCACCGCCCGCAAGGCGTTCGAGGTCGCGGACAAGGCCGGCGACGAGGCTTCGGCCGACCTGCTGACCCAGCGTCTGGCCGCCCACGAGAAGTTCGCCTGGATGCTGCGTTCGACCCTCGGCGGACGATAAGGATTGACCAACCGGCGCTTTTCGGCCTGAAAAGCGCCGCCCTTCGGGGGCATGACCCTTGCTCCGGTCGGTGGACCGGACGCTTTGGAGACGGACGTTGGACAGGACGACCTGGACATCGCTGATGAAGGCGACGCGGCGGTTGCTGACCGCCGCGCCCGTCGTCGTGGCGGCGTTCGGGGTGGCCATGGCCGCGTCCTCGACCCCCCGTCCTGAAATCGACCAGCGCGTCGAGGCGGTGCGTCGCCTGACCGGCGGCGACCTGTCGGACAAGGGGCTGGCGGCCATCGCGCGGCGGATGACCCCGTCGCAGGTGGCGCTGGCCGAACGCTTCGACCCGTCGCTGCGCAAGGCGGCCCTGTATGGCCTGACGCCGGGCTGGGAGAGCCTGACGCTGGCGGGCAAGCCGACCCTGGCCTTCGGCGAGACTGGTCTGGACGCCCTGCGCCTGAACGCCGCCACCCCGGCGGCCGCGGGTCTGCTGCGCGCCGCCCAGCCCTTCGACTTCCGCCCGGCCACCGCCGAGGACCGCCGCCGGGCCCAGCGCTGCCTGACCCAGGCGATCTACTATGAGGCGGCGCTCGAGCCCACCGAAGGGCAGGAAGCCGTCGCCCAGGTCATCCTGAACCGGGTGCGCGATCCGAACTACGCCAACACGGTCTGCGGCGTCGTCTTCGAGGGCGCGGAGCGGGTGACCGGCTGCCAGTTCAGCTTCACCTGCGACGGGGCCCTGAGCCAGACCCCGGTCGCCTGGGCGTGGGAGCGCGCCCGCAAGGTGGCCGAGAAGGCGCTGGCCGGCCATGTCTCGCAGCGTGTGGGCACGGCGACCCACTATCACGCCGACTACGTCCACCCGTGGTGGGCGCCGACGCTGAACAAGCTGACCCAGATCGGGGCGCACATCTTCTATCGCTGGAAGGGCGTCTACGGCGAGCCGTCGGCCTTCCGTCAGACCTATTCCGGGCGTGAGCCCCTGATCGACGAGGCCCGCTTCGCCCGGCCCCGCATCCAGATCCCCGAGACCACCACGGTGGCCGAGGCCGACGCCGCCCTGGCCCTGGCCGCCGCCAACGGCCGCAGCGCGATGCAGACGGTCGAGATCAACGGCCAGACCCGCGTCGTCGGCGTCACCTCGCTGGGCGGACGCCGTCAGGCCACGGCCCAGGACATCGCCGCGATCAACCAGCGTCTGGCCGCTTTCGAAACGCCGGCCGCGCCCGCGCCGACCGCCTCCGCGCCCCCGGCGCCGGGCGTCACGCCCATGGCGGTCGAGGAAGTCGGTCGCCCCGGCTCGTGAAATCCTCGCCTTCGGTATTGCAACGTCACGCGCCGCTTCGCATTAGAGTCTGACCCACGGGCGCAGGGCGCCGCTTGAGGCCAAGGCGTGCCCCATACCGAGATCGGACTGACCAGCGCGGCGGAACGCGAACGCATCGCCGCCCTGCGCGCCTACGGCGTCCTGCATACGCCGCCGGAGTCCGCCTATGACGAACTGGTCGGGCTGGCCGCTCGCCTGTGTGAGACGCCCATCGCCCTGATCAGCCTGGTCGCCGAGGACGAGCAGTGGTTCAAGGCCCGCGTCGGGCTGGACGCCGATCAGACCGCCCGCGACGTCTCCTTCTGCGACCATGCCATGCGCGGCGACGGCATTATGGTGGTGCCGGACGCCACCCTCGATCCCCGTTTCGCCGACAACGCCTTGGTCACCGGCGCGCCCTTCATCCGCTTCTACGCCGGCGCCCCTCTGGTCAGTCCGGAAGGGCAGCCGCTGGGCTCGCTCTGCGTGATCGACAGCAAGCCCCGGCCCGAGGGCCTCACGGAGCTTCAAGCCCACGCGCTGGGCGTTATGGCCCATCAGGTCGTGACTCTGATGGAGCTGCGCCGCGCCCGCTCTGGCCGGGAACGGGCGGACGACCAGCTGGCCGAGAGCGAGGCCAAGTTCGACGCCATCGCCGACTCCATGCCGCAGATGGTCTGGTCGACCCTGCCGGACGGCTTCCACGACTACTACAACGCCCGTTGGTACGAGTTCACCGGCGTCCCGCTGGGGTCGACGGACGGCGAGGGCTGGAACGACATGTTCCACCCCGAAGACCAGGCGCGGGCCTGGTCGCGCTGGCGCCACTCGCTGGCGACGGGCGAGCCCTATGAGATCGAATACCGACTGCGGCACCGCTCGGGAGTCTATCGCTGGACGCTGGGCCGGGCCATGCCGATCCGCAACGAGGCGGGCGAGATCACCCGCTGGTTTGGGACCTGCACCGACATCGACGACCTGAAGCGGATGGAGCAGTCCAAGGAACTGCTCAGCCAGGAGCTCAGCCACCGCATCAAGAACATCTTCGCCGTGGTCTCGGCCCTGATCGCCCTGTCGGCGCGCCAGTTTCCGGAAGCCAAGGGCTTCGCCGCCTCGGTGCGGACGCGGATCAACGCCCTGGCCCGCGCCCATGAGTTCGTGCGGCCCCACACCGAGACCTCGCGTCCGACGGTGGGCAGCATGACACTGCACGCCTTCCTCGCCGACCTGTTCAGGGCCTACGCCGGGCCGGACGGGGCGCATCGCGTGCGTCTCACCGGCGACGACGCCAGTTTCGACGATCAGGCGGCGACTTCGGTGGCCCTGCTGTTCCACGAACTGGCCACCAACGCCGCCAAATACGGCGCCCTGTCGGCCGAGGGCGGCTATGTCGATCTTGAGACCCGCAACGAGGGCGCGCGCTTTATCCTGACGTGGAGGGAGCAGGGCGGTCCGGCCATCGCCGGTCCCCCTGAGCACACCGGCTTCGGTTCATCGCTCGCCACCCTGTCCGTCGAGGGACAGTTGGGCGGACGGCTGGAACGAAAATGGGACAAAGATGGTTTGCGGGTCGTCGCGGATCTCCCCGCCACCGCCCTGTCTAGACGCCGGGCGGCGCTCGGTGTTCGGTAACAGACATTGGCGCGAAACCTGCAGTCCGATTATGCGTTCACCCGGTACATGTCCCTCACATGTACGCCTGATTGAAAGACCCCGCTCCCCGCGCCTCCCATGACTGCCCGTATCCTCATCATTGAAGACGAAGCTCTCGTCGCCATGGAACTCCGCTACGTGCTGGAGGACCTCGGCCATGAAGTCGTGGGCACCGCCGCGGACGCCCGGACGGCGCGCAATCTCGTGCGTGAAACGGAAGTTGATCTGGCGTTGGTGGACATCCACCTGTCCGACGGCGCCACCGGCGTCGATCTGGGCCGGGAACTGGGGCAGGAGCTGGGCGTCTCCGTCCTGTTCATGACCGCCAACCCCGGCATGGTGCGCAACGGCGTGGCGGGCACCATCGGCGTGCTGTCCAAGCCCGCCGATGAGCGCGCCGTCCAGACGGCGGTCGACTACGCCCTGCGCCGCCGCACGGGCCAGCCCATCGAATACGCCCCGCCGGGGCTGCAGTTGTTTGGCTGAGCCTGGGGATTAGGGATTAGAGGGCAGGGGCCGCTGATCCATCACCTAATCCCCAATCCCTATTCCCTAATCTCTCGAAATCACCAGACCCCGATCTTCTCCGCTTCCTTGTGCGAGATCGGGTGGTGGGCCTTGGCGTGGTCTTCTTCGGCGAGGAAGCGGACCGCTTCCAGCGCCGCCATACAGCCCATGCCCGCAGCGGTGACGGCCTGACGGTAGATGTCATCGGTCACGTCGCCGGCGGCCCAGACGCCCTCGATAGCGGTGGCGGCGGTGCCGGGTTTCACGACCAGATAGCCGCCCTGTTTGGTCTCCAGCTGACCGGCGAACAGCTCCGACGAGGGAGCGTGGCCGATGGCGATGAAGACGCCGTCGGCGGTCAGGTCGCGGGTCTCGCCCGTCTCGACATTCTTCAGGCGCGCGCCGGTGACGTTCACGCCGCCGAAGCTGTTGGTCTCGCCCAGGATTTCATCGATGGCGTTGTTCCACACCACCTCGACCTTGGGGTGGGCGAACAGGCGGTCCTGCAGGATCTTCTCGGCGCGGAACTCGTCGCGGCGGTGCACGACGGTGACCTTGCGGGCGAAATTGGTCAGGAACAGCGCCTCTTCCACGGCGGTGTTGCCGCCGCCGACCACGATCACGTCCTTCTCTCGATAGAAGAAGCCGTCGCAGGTCGCGCAGGCCGAAACGCCGAAGCCCTGATATTTGGCCTCGCTCTCCAGACCCAGCCACTTGGCCTGGGCGCCGGTCGAGATGATCACCGTCTCGGCCAGCATCTCGGCGCCCGAATCCAGCGTCAGATGGAAGGGCCGCTTCGACAGGTCGGCCTTGACCACGATGTCGTGGATGACCTCGGTGCCGACGTGCTCGGCCTGCTTCTGCATCTGCTCCATCAGCCACGGGCCCTGGATCACATCCGCGAAGCCGGGATAGTTCTCGACATCGGTGGTGATGGTCAACTGGCCGCCGGGCTGAAGCCCCGCGATGACGACCGGGTTCAGCAGGGCGCGCGCCGCATAGATGGCGGCGGTCCAGCCGGCGGGGCCGGAACCGATGATGGCGACGCGGACAGTACGAAGAGTGCTCATGGCGCCTATTTAGGCGCTGATTTCAGATTCTGCGATGGTAGGCTGACGCCGCAGTCACGGGAGTCGGGGATGAAGAAGACCAATCCAGCAGCCTTCCTGCCGATCGGCATCGGTCTGGGCGTCAGCATGGGCACGGCCATCGGCGTGGCCATGGACAACATCGCCGTCTGGCTACCCATCGGCATCGCTATAGGCTCGGGCATCGGCGTCGCCCTGATGGGCGCGTCCAACGCCGCCAATGCGAAAAAGAAGGACGGCTCGGACGGTGGCGGCGACGCCCACGTCGACGGCGGCGACAGCGGGTCTGACGGGGGCGGCGGTGGCGGGGACTAACGCCCCAGCTTCTGCAGGATGACCCGCGCCGCCCGGTCCGTCTCGGCCAGCGGCTCATAGCTCCAGCTGTCCAGCGTCCCCTCGAACGGCCGCGCAGCGCCCCGCTCGCGCAGGTCGGCGTGCAGGCGGGCGAACTTGTCCGCCGGCTTGGTCGCGACCATCGGCAGGATGTGCACAGGCTTGCCGGTCGAGGCGGCTTCCGCGGCCATGTTGGCGCTGTCCTCGGTGACCAGGATGTGGTCGGCGTCGTGCAGGAAGGCGAAATAGGGGTTCGGCCCTTCGCCGTCCCAGATCAGGCCCGGCAGGTGCGACAGCCGCGCCGTCATCGCCACCTTCGCCGCCTCGGGCGTCCGGCGCGAGAAGGTCAGCATCAGCGATCCGCCCGCCGCCGTCACCGCCGCCGCGATCCGATCAGCCAACTCAGCTGCGTGAGCCTCAGGCAGGTCATGGGCTCGGGATTTGCCGCCGATCAGCACCGCCACGCGCGGGTGGGGCAGGGGCGCCAGCCGCTCGGCGAAAGCCGCCGCGCCCTCGGCCAGCCGCTGCGCGGAAATCCGATGTGGCGATCCGGTGATCGACAGGACGTTCGGCCCCTCGATCCCGTCGTGCTTCGGGGCGACCACCAGATCATAGTCGCCGGTCCGCCAGCGCGGGTCCTGGGTCTGGACGACGAAGGTCTTCCCGCCCGAGCGGCGCCTGGCCATCAGCGACAGGGGCAGGGTGGCGCGGCCGGTGGCGATCCACACATCTGGCCAGCCCTCGCCGGGCTTCGGGAAGGGATCGTCCGACGCCGGGTCCAGCATCCACTGAGCCTTCAGCGCCGAGGGCAGTTTGTCGAACAGCTTGCGCCACTTCACGCGGCTGACCGTGACCTCGGACGGCGTCAGGCGCTGGAGGGCTTCGGCCAGACCGAGGGCCTGGTTCTCCATGCCGATGCGGCCGTCGGAAACGACCTGAATGCGAAGGGGCTCGGTCACGCGCTCTGAGGCGGCGCGATCCAGCACAGCGCCTCGACCTTGTTGCCGTCGGGGTCGCGCAGGAAGGCGGCGTAATAGCCGGGGGCGTATTCTGGGCGGCGACCGGGGGCGCCGTCGTCACTGCCGCCCGCCGCCAGTCCGGCAGCATGGAAGGCGTCAACGGTTTCAGGAGCGTCGGCGGCGAAGCAGATGTGCACGCCGTTGCCGGTCCCGGCGGGAGCGCCGTCATGCGGCTTTGAAGCCCAGAATTCGGGAAAGGTGCGTCCGTAGCCGATGCCACCGGCGTGTTCCATCACGCGGCGCGCGCCCAGCACGGCCATCACGGCGTCATAGAAGACACCGGAGCGAGGGATGTCAGAGACGCCGACGGAAACATGCGACACCAGAGGCGAGCGCGTCCCGTCGGCGGTCATCAGACTATTTCCACTCGACCTTGAGGATCTCATAGGCCTTCACGCCGCCGGGCGTGTTGACCTCGACCACGTCGCCGACCTCTTTCGAGATCATGGCGCGGGCGATCGGCGAGGCGATGGAGATCTTGCCCGCCTTCACGTCGGCTTCGTGCTCGCCGACGATCTGGTAGCGACCCTCTTCCTCGGTGTCCTCGTCGACCACAGTGACCGTGGCGCCGAACTTCACCTGCGAGCCCGACAGCTTGGAGACGTCGATCACCTGGGCGCGGGACAGCTTGTCCTCGATCTCGGCGATGGAGCCTTCGATCCAGCCCTGACGTTCCTTGGCCGCGTGATACTCGGCGTTTTCGGACAGGTCGCCGTGTTCGCGGGCCTCCGAAATGGCCGCGATGACGCTCGGCCTTTCGACCGACTTCAATTGCTTGAGCTGATCGTCGAGGACACGGTAGCCCTCGGCCGTCATCGGCACTTTTTCCATATGTCGTGAGTTTCTTGCTTCGCCCGGACTACAGAGACTACTCGGCACAGAGGTCGCTGGGCGCACGCGACCGGCCCAAGAGGGTAGGGCTTTAAGCCGAAAGGTTCAAGGGCGCGTCAGCGTAGCAGGCTTGCGACCCCGGATTTGCACCTGACGGATCAAGCTCCAGGCCAGCCAGGCGACCGCCGCCAGACCCAGCGCCATGAACAGGCCAGACACCAGCAATATGCCCGCGGCGATGAAGGCCAGCACGAAGGCGAGGGCCGCGACGAGGGCGGCGACGATCTGGACGGTCTTCAGGCGCATGAAGTGTTAACGCCGCCGCCCGGTACGGGTTTCCGCCCTTTCGCGGTCCTCACGGGCCTGTGTCCCCGGTGCTACGACTCAGGCGTAGGCATAGGGTCCGCCGCGCTCCAGCGCCCGCTGATAGGCCGGGCGGGCGTGGATGCGCTCAAGGAAGGCCTTGGTCTTGGGCATGTTCGACCCGTAGGGCGCGCGCGACCCGGCGGCCTCCAGCGGGAAGCTCATCATGATGTCGGCGGCGGTGAAGCGCTCGCCGGCGAACCATTCGGACTTGCCCAGCTCGGCTTCCCAATAGGCCAGGTGGTTGGCGATCTGCGGATCGATCAGGGCGGCCCCGACCTTCTTCGAAATGCCCTTGGCGATCGGGCGGATCAGCAGCGGCGAGCGCTGCGGGACGACGCCGAAGATCAGCTTCAGCAGCAGGGGCGTCATCGCCGACCCCTCGGCATAGTGCAGCCAGTAGGTCCAGCGCCGCGCCTCGGGCGTTCCGGCGGGCGGCTTCAGCCCCGGATCGGCGAAGGTCTCCAGCAGATATTCGACGATGGCCCCCGTCTCGGCCACGACGATGTCGCCATGCTGGATCACCGGCGACTTGCCCAGCGGATGGATGGCGCGCAGCTCGGGCGGGGCCAGCCGGGTCTTGGCGTTCCGCTCGTAGCGCTTGACCTCATACTCGACGCCCAGCTCCTCCAGCAGCCACAGCACGCGCTGCGACCGCGAGTCGTTCAGGTGATGGACGATGATCATGCGCGTGGCTCCCCTTAACGGACCGACTGTGGCCGCTTTCCCCAAGGGACGTCCAGAGGGGGCGAACAAGACGATGGCGTCCGGCGAAAAGCCCGCATAGCTTCGTCCGATGGCCGTCTCCCGACTCCGCTCCGCACTGAAATCCCTGAGCCTGTGGGTGATGGTCGCCCTGCTGGCGGGCCTGTTCGCGGGGGCGGCGGCGCAGACCTGGGGCCTGCCGGGCGGGGAGGGGACGGCGGCCGTCATCGGCTCCATCGGTACCCTGTGGCTCAACGCCCTGAAGATGACGATCATCCCGCTGGTCTTCGGCCTGCTGGTCACGGGCGTGGCCTCCATCGCGGATGCGGCGGCGACCGGGCGGCTGGCGCTGAAGGCGCTGCTGGTCTTCGGCCTGCTGCTGCTGGGGGCGGTGACCTACGCCTTCCTCGCCTCGGAGGGGCTGCACATGCTGTGGCCGGTCAGCCCGGAGGGGGCGCGCACCCTGCTGGCCAGCGCGCCGGACGCCTCGACGGTGATCAACAACGCCCACGGCGGCGGCCTGCCCGCATTCCTCACCAGCCTGGCCCCGCCCAACGCCGTGCGCGCCGCGGCGGAGGACGCCATCCTCGGCATCGTGGTCTTCGCCATTGCGTTTGGATTCGCCACCACCCGGCTGGAGGCCCGGCTGCGGGCGCCGCTGGTGACCTTCTTCGAGGCCCTGTCCGAGACGATGATCGTCATCGTTCACTGGGTCCTGCTGGCCGCCCCCATCGGGGTGTTCAGCCTGTCGATGGGCGTGGGCCTGAACGCGGGGCTCGGAGCCCTGGGCGTGCTCGGCCACTACGTCGCCCTCGTGGTGCTGGCCCAGGTCGGCCTGATCCTGCTGATCTACGCCGTCGTTGTGCCGTTCGGGCGGATCGGTCTGGCCCGGTTCGCGCGCGGCGTGGTCCCGGCCCAGGTGGTGGCCTTCTCCACCCAGTCCTCGCTGGCCAGCCTTCCGGCCATGGTCGAGCAGGCGCGCAATGCGCTGGGCGTCTCCACGGCGACGGCGGGCCTTGTCCTTCCGCTGGCGGTGGCGGTGTTCCGCATCACCAGCCCGGTCGCCAATCTGGCCGTGGTCATCTACGTCGCCCACCTGCACGGCATCCATCTGGGCCCGGCCCTGTGGATCGTCGGCGGCCTGACCGCGCTGGCGGTCTCGGTCGGCACCGTGGGCCTGCCCGGTCAGGTCAGCTTCTTCGTCTCCATCGCCCCCATCTGTCTGGCCATGGGCGTGCCGGTGCAGGTCCTGCCCCTGCTGCTGGCGGTGGAGGTCATCCCCGACATCTTCCGCACCATCGGCAACGTCACCGCCGACCTCGCCGCCGCCCGCATCGTCGAGGGCCGCGACGCCGACACAGACCCGGAACCGGGCGCCGGCATCTGATCCCTATGCGTAACCTCCTCAGCCTCACCGCCCTGCTGCTCGCCGTCGCGGGCGGCGCCTCAGCCCAGACCGCTGACCCCCTGCCGCTGAACATCGGCGGGCGGGTCATCGCCGAGCCCGACGGCGGCCTCAGCTTCGGCTGGCCGGGCGTCTATTTCGAGGGCCGCTTCACCGGCCCCGCCGTCCGCGTCCGCTTCGAAACCGACACCGAGTTCATGCGGCTTCTGGTCGATGGACAGGAGCGTCAGGTCTTCCGCGCCGCCGGTTCAGTGGACGTGGTCATCGACGGCCTGTCCCCCGGCGAGCATGTCGTCCGGCTGGAGAAGCTGACCGAGAGCCAGGTCGGCGGCGGCCGCTTCATCGGCTTCTTCCCGGCCGGGGGTGCCACACCCCTGCCGCCCCGTCCCCGCGTCCGCCAGATCGAGTTCATCGGCGACTCCTGGACGGTCGGCTATGGCAACACCTCGACCACCCGGACCTGCACGACGCAGGAGGTCCACGACCGGACCGACACCCAGCAGGCCTTCGGCCCCGTCACCGCCCGTCGCTTCGACGCCGATTACCGGGTCAACGCCTGGTCGGGCTTCGGCATGGTGCGCAACTACGACGGCGGGGTGCGCGACCTGAACCTGCCGACGGTCTATCCGCGCCTGAAGCCCGACGACGTGGTCCGCCTCGCCGAGGCCGACCCGCGCTGGACGCCCCAGGTCATCGTCATCAATCTGGGCACCAACGATTTCTCGACCCTGCTGTATCCGGACGAGGCCTGGTCCGACGAGGCCGCCCTGCGCGCCGCCTGGCGCGACCGCTATGTCGCCTTCGTCGGCGAACTGCATCAGGCCCAGCCTCAGGCCCGCTTCATCCTGATGGGCTCGGACGCCTTCCATGCCGAGGTCGCCACGGTGGCCGGCCTGCTCAACGCCGAGACCCCCGGACTGGCCACCCCGGTTTACATGGGCGGCCTCGATCTGGCCGGCTGCGACTGGCACCCGTCCCTGGCGGACGAGGCCGTGCTGGCGGGGCTGGTGGAGGGGGCAATCCAGCAGATGGGGGTGTGGCGGGAGGAGTGACCGGGTCTAGTCTTGTTCTTTGGCCAATGGCTGCTTTCGACCCGTTGCAGACACTCGCTTTGACGCCGACGAGACCGCAGTTCACCGTTCCGGGCAGAGCCATTGACGGTCTCATCAGTACGCGGTCGAAAGGTGCCGAGATGATGATTACGCGCGTTAGCCGCGACGAAATCTTTCTTCTTTTCGCAATCACCGAAAGCGCGAATGCTTTGGGCGCGATTGAAGAGATCCGGGAGCTAGCGGCCGTTCGCGAACACGTGCCACCCGAGGTCGAGCGCAGAGAGAACAGGTCAGTCTTTCGAGCGATACGCGTCGCGCTTCAGGCTGCGGCGAATGTCTCTAAGGTTTTCTGGCCACAGGGTAGCTCCGGGGAGATGGGTAGGCTGAGAGCGGAGCGTCTCCGTAATCTGACCGGTCTCCCTGAGCGTCACGGCCTGAGCAACCGCGCTCTACGGAACCACATCGAGCATATGGATGAGCGACTGGACGACTGGACCGCCGCCGACCCCCGACCCTTCTTGGGGTTCGAGCTCGTGGTCCATGCGGATTACAAAGAGTCGCCCGAGATGCACGCCTTGGCCGTAGAGGGCAGCGCGATCGTCTATGATGCGGAGATTGACGAGGTGCAGCTTTTCGGAGGGAGGTTCCCGCTGGCGCAGCTGCATGCCGATGTGGTGGCCGTACAGGAAGCAGCGTCAAAGGGCATGGCGGTGCTTGGAGCTAATATGCGTGCGGCCGAAGACGAGGCAATCTTGAGCAGCGAAGGCTAGCGTCCGCTTTCCAGCATACCAAAAACCCGGCCATCCCGGCCTGCCCCTAATCCATCGCCGCCCAGGACATCCGATCCAGCGCCGCCGCCGCGCGAAGCAGCGTCGCCGCTTCCGCCGTCTGACCCGCCGCCAGCAGGGAGGACGCCCGGCGCACGGCCCGGAACATGGCCTCGCGCGGGTGAACGGCGTCCAGGTCGAGTTCGTCGTCCAGCGACAGCGCTAGGATCGCGGGCGCCGGAGCATCGGCGCCGCCTCTCAACGGCTTCAGGTCGATCCGGGCGGCGACGGCGGCGCGGGTCCAGCCCTCCGCCCGCGCCCGACGCCGCAGATTGGCCAACCCGACGTCGAACCGTCGCGCGCAGGACGGCCCGGATTCTCCGGCGATATAGGCCTCGCGCACCTGTCCCCAGGTCCCCGGGCCGCGATATTTGCGGAGGCGATGGTGTGGCATGCGGTCACCATAAACCCGCGATACGTCATTACTGGACGCACGGGGTTGGGCGGGGTGCGCGAATTTGCACTGATGTCGTGGTCGAACTCGCGCGCCGGACTAGCCCAAATCGTCGGGAACTCACCTGAGCCCTCCCCCTCGAGGGGAAGGGAGGCGCAGTTTCAAGCAGACACCACCCACCAAACCCCAACCGCCACCCCAACCAGATGCACCCCCACCGCCACGCCCAGCAGCGTCCGGAACGGCTCCTTGCGCGTCTTGTGGCGCAGCAGGTGCTGGGCGAACCATGCGCCGATCCCGCCGAACAGGGCCATGATCAGCAGGCTTCGCTCGCGTATCCGCCAGTCTCCGTTCCGCGCCTGCACCTTGTCGAACCAGAACAGGCCGAACGCAGCCAGCTCCAGCACCGCTAGCACGATCAGCAGCCGGTCGATCAGGCTCAGCTCGCTCATCCCACCAACTCGCTGATCAGCCCCGCCGCCACGCCCGCCCCATCCTCGGCTCCGACGACCCCGGCCGCCTCCGCCGCGCGCACCGCCGTCACCGGATCATCCAGCAACCCGGCCAGAACCCCGGCCACCGTCTCTGCTCGGTACCGCCCCCGCGCCAGCGTCGCCCCGCAGCCCATCCGGGCCACGCGGACGGCGTTGTCGTACTGGTCCCCCAGATGCGGCACGACCAGTTGGGGCCGGCCGCCGCGCAGGGCCTGATGCACCGTGCCGACGCCGCCCTGATGCACCACCATTTCCGCGCGCGGGAACAGCAGGGAGAAGGGGGTATAGGCGGCCACGTGGACGTCCGGATCGCCCGCCCCTAGGCTCAGGTCCCCGTCGGCCCCGACCAGCAGCACCGCCCGGCGCCCCAGCAACCGCGCGGCCTTCAGGCTCTCGACATAGAAGTCGCCCGGGATGTGCACCGCCGCGCTGCCGAGGGTGAAGACCAGCGGCGGCGGTCCTTCGCTCAGGAAGGCCTCCAACGCGGGCGACAGGGCGGGCGCAGCCCCGGTCTCGCTGTCATACGCCGCATAGCCGACGACGTGGAAATTCGGCGCGCTGTCCGGCTGGCGCGGGCTCAGCAGGGAGGAATAGAGACCCAGCGACAGGTCCGCCGACCGGCCCGCGTCGAAGATGATGTTCTCCGTCGTCGGCGGCAGGCCCAGCGAGGCGCGGATGCCGTTCATCGGCCCGGTCCAGCGCGCCGTGCTCATCCGCCCCAGCGCCCGGGTCAGGTCGTTCAGCCACAGCTGCGGACCCCCCGTCGCGGGCTTCAGCCACGGCGCGGCGGGCAGGAAGGGCGGGTCGTATCGGGAGAAGACCATGGTCGGCTGCAGCGACACGGCCACGCCGGGAATGCGGTGAACCTCGGCGGCCATCTGCGCTCCGATGGCGAGGGTCGACCCCACCACGGCGGCGGCCCCCTCGGTCGCCGCGATCAGCTCGCGGGCCGCCGCTCCGGCATAGGGCAACAGGATGTCGCCGAACAGGAAGCGGTCGGACCTGGCGATGGCCTCGGTCAGGGCGGCCACGCCCATGCCGGTGTCGTTAAGCAGGTCGACGAGGCTCGGCCCGACCTCATGGAAGCCCAGCCCCGCCGCTTTGATCTTGTCGCGATAGTCGACCGCCGTGGCGATGCCGACCTCATGCCCGCGCGCCTGAAGCGCCCGGCCCAGGGCGATGAAAGGGTGCAGGTCCCCGAGGGAGCCGCCGGTCGCCAGAACGATGCGACCGGCGTTCCTCATCAGCCGTAGTTCTGGATCGGACGAACGTCGAGCTCGCCCGCCTTGATCGCCCCGATGGCCTGGGCGGCGGCCAGGGCCCCCGCGGCGGTGGTGTAGTAGGGGATCTTGCCCATCAGGGCGGTGCGACGCAGGCTGAAGCTGTCCTGCAGCGACTGCTTGCCCGAGGTGGTGTTGAAGACCAGCTGGACCTCGCCGTTCTTCATCGCGTCGACGATGTGCGGACGGCCTTCCAGCACCTTCTTCACATGGCCCACTTCAAGGCCCTGTTCGACCAGATAGGAGTGGGTGCCTTCGGTGGCGATCAGGGTGAAGCCCTCGGCCAGCAGGGTCCTGGCGGCCTCGAGGATGAAGGGCTTGTCCTCATCCTTCACCGAGATGAAGGCGCAGCCGCTGGTCGGCAGGGTGGTGCCGCCGCCCAGTTGCGACTTGGCGAAGGCGCGGGCGAAGGCGGGGGCCATGTCGGCCTCGCCCTCACGCTTCCAGTCCAGACCCATGACCTCGCCGGTCGAGCGCATTTCCGGCCCCAGGATGATGTCCACCCCGGCGAAGCGGGCGAACGGGAAGACCGCCTCCTTCACCGCGATATGGTCATAGGGCTTGTCGGTCAGGCCGAAGGACTTCAGCGGCACGCCGGCCATGACCTTGGCGGCGATGGCGGCGATGGGCTGGCCGATGGTCTTGGCGACGAAGGGCGCCGTGCGCGAGGCGCGCGGGTTCACTTCCAGCACGAAGATGCGCGGGTTCTCGCTGTGCGGCTCTTCAATCGCGAACTGCACGTTCATCAGGCCGCGCACCTTCAGCGCCCGGGCCATGGCCTCGGTCTGGCGCTTCAGCTCGGCGACCGTCTCGGGACGCAGCGACCACGGCGGCATCGAACAGGCGCTGTCGCCCGAGTGGACGCCGGCTTCCTCGATATGCTCCAGCACGCCGGCCACGAAGACGGTCTCGTCATCGCACAGGGCGTCCACGTCCACCTCGGTGGCGCGGTTCAGATAGTGGTCGATCAGCACGGGATCGTCGCCCGAAACCAGCATGGCCTCGTGGACGTAGCGGTCCAGCTGCTCGCGGTCGTGGACGATCTGCATGCCGCGGCCGCCCAGCACATAGGAGGGGCGCAGGACGACCGGGTAGCCGACCTCTTCCGCCTTCTGCGCGGCTTCCTCGGCGCTGCGGGCCAGACCGTTCGGCGGCTGCTTCAGACCGATGTCGTTCAGCATCTGCTGGAAGCGCTCGCGGTCCTCGGCCAGGTCGATCGAGTCGACCGTGGTGCCCAGGATCGGCACGCCGTCCTCCTGCAGCGCATGGGCCAGCTTCAGCGGCGTCTGGCCTCCGAACTGCACGACCACGCCGATCAGCTCGCCCTTCGAGCGCTCGACGTCGATCAGCTCCAGCACGTCCTCGGCCGTCAGCGGCTCGAAATACAGGCGGTCCGAGGTGTCATAGTCGGTCGAAACCGTCTCGGGGTTGCAGTTGACCATGATGCTCTCGACGCCGATGTCGTCGAAGGCGAAGGCCGCGTGGCAGCAGCAGTAATCGAACTCGATACCCTGCCCGATGCGGTTCGGCCCGCCGCCCAGAATGATCGCCTTCTTGCGGTCCGAGGGATCGGCCTCGTTCTGCGGAACCTGACCGAGCGCGCCGGTCTCGTAGGTCGAGTACATATAGGCGGTGGCGCTGGCGAACTCGGCGGCGCAGGTGTCGATGCGCTTGAACACCGGGCGGACTTCAAGGGCGCGGCGGGCCTTGCGGACCTCGGCCTCGGTCTTGCCGGTCAGTTGGCCCAGACGGGCGTCCGAGAAGCCCTTGGCTTTCAGCTTGCGGAAGTCGCTGGCGGTGGTCGGCAGGCCCTGCACGACGACATGGCCCTCGGTGCGGACGATGTCGGCGATCTGGCGCAGGAACCACGGCTCGTAGGCGCAGGCGGCGTTGACCTCTTCCACGGTCAGGCCGTGGCGGAAGGCCTGGGCGATGACGCGGATGCGGTCCGGGGTCGGCACACCCAGGGCGCGGATGACGGCGGCGCGGGCCGAGGCGTCGTCCTCGGCGCCGGACACGCCTTCGATCTCGACCTCGTTGAAGCCGTTCAGGCCGGTCTCGAGGCCGCGCAGGGCCTTCTGCATCGATTCCTGGAAGGTCCGACCGATGGCCATGACCTCGCCGACCGACTTCATCGAGGTGCCCAGCAGGGGCTCGGAGCCCGGATATTTCTCGAAGGCGAAGCGCGGGATCTTGGTGACGACATAGTCGATGCTCGGCTCGAACGAGGCGGGCGTGACCTGGGTGATGTCGTTCTGCAGTTCGTCCAAGGTGTAGCCGACGGCCAGACGGGCGGCGACCTTGGCGATGGGGAAGCCGGTGGCCTTCGACGCCAGCGCCGACGAGCGCGACACGCGGGGGTTCATCTCGATGACGACCATGCGGCCGTCCTTCGGATTGATCGCCCACTGCACGTTCGACCCGCCGGTCTCGACGCCGATCTCGCGCAGGACGTTGATCGAGCCCGTGCGCATGCGCTGGTACTCTTTGTCCGTCAGCGTCAGGGCGGGGGCCACGGTGATCGAGTCACCCGTGTGCACGCCCATCGGGTCCACGTTCTCGATGGAGCAGATGATGATGCAGTTGTCCGCCGTGTCGCGGACGACCTCCATCTCGTACTCCTTCCAGCCCAGCACCGACTCTTCGATCAGCACTTCGGTGGTCGGCGACAGGTCGAGGCCGCGCAGGACGATCTCCTCGAACTCCTCGCGGTTGAAGGCGATGCCGCCGCCGGTGCCGGCCAGGGTGAAGGACGGACGAATCACGGCGGGCAGGCCGACGAACTCCAGACCCTCCAGCGCCTCTTCCATCGAGTGAGCGGCCTTGGAGCGGGGGCTTTCCAGACCCAGCTTGTCCATGGCGTCGCGGAATTTCTGACGGTCCTCGGCCTTGTCGATGACCTCGGCCTTGGCGCCGATCATCTCGACCCCGTGGCGCTTCAGGGCGCCCGACTCTTCCAGCGCCAGCGCCGTGTTCAGCGCCGTCTGACCGCCCATGGTCGGCAGCAGGGCGTCCGGCTTCTCCTTGGCGATGATCTTCTCGACGATCTCCGGTGTGATCGGCTCGATATAGGTGGCGTCGGCCACCTCCGGATCGGTCATGATCGTGGCCGGGTTTGAGTTGACCAGGATGACCCTATATCCCTCGGCCTTCAGCGCCTTGCACGCCTGAACGCCGGAGTAGTCGAACTCGCACGCCTGACCGATGACAATTGGGCCTGCCCCAATGATCAGGATGGACTTGATGTCTGTGCGCTTGGGCATGGCCTGAGGCTCTTCTTCTTGGGGGAGTTCAGTGGGTCACGACCGCGCACTCCCAGCCGTCGTAGTCGAGCTGGAAGGCCGCGGCCCAGGATTGCATCATGGCGGAAACGGGCGCGAACGCGGCCTCGTCGACCGGGATCGTCGTTTCCAGGACGGTCATGTCGTCCTGCCCCCGCGTCACGAAGCCCGCCCGCCGCGCGACCTCATTCAGGTCGTCATGGTCCCCGTCCCCATAGAAGTAGAACAGGGTGTGCCGGGGCGTGACGCCATTGTCCCCCTGCGCCGCCAGGGCCGCGCGCACAGCGGCGTCGCGTTCTTCATGGCTGACGTCGGAGGCGGACACGGGCGGGGGAGGCTCCTTGCGCGCGCGAACCCGGCACAGGCTTTCGCCGGCGCGGTTCGGTCGGGTTGTCGGTTAAGCGGCCCGTCTAAAGACGCGCGCTCGTCGGGACAAGGCGAAAAGCGCGGCTCCCGCGACACACTTCCCGCCAACCTTCCACGACCGCGAAAATGCGATGCAACAGTTTTGCGTCTTCCGTGTTCGCGTACTGCAAAGGTGAGGCAAAGTGTCGCCCAAATTTCCCCTACAAATGGCTGGATCAAGATAAAAATGAGGCAAAAAGTACGGGGGGATAAGGTCGGAGTTAATGACTTTTTGAAATCTTGAATGAGGAAAACTTGATGTCCCATCGTCGTCGTTTGCGACAGTCCACAGTGTTGGCCGGTGGTTTCGCCGCGGCCTTCCTGTTTGTTGGTCCTGTACTCGCGCAGGACGCTCAGACCACCGCTCCTCAGGATCCGGACGAAGAGGCCGCTACCCTGGGGGAAGTCGTGGTTACCGGTACGCGTATCCGTGTTCCTGACTACGAGGGATCCGCGCCGGTTTCGTCCGTGAGCGGTGAAGCGATCCGCAACGCTGGCGTCACCAATGTCACCGACTTCCTGACCGACCAGCCCGCGCTCGTCAGTTCGACGACGCTGCAGGACAACTCCAACGCCGGGGATCGCGGTTCGGTGGGTCTGAACCTGCTGAACCTGCGCAATCTGGGAAGTCAGCGGACGCTGGTGCTGGTCAACGGCCGCCGCCACGTGGCGAGCCAGCCGGGCAGCCAGTCGGTGGATATCAACACCATTCCGGTCGCCCTGATCCAGCGCGTGGACGTCCTCACGGGCGGCACCTCGGCCATCTACGGCGCGGACGGTGTCTCGGGCGTGGTCAACTTCGTGCTGCGCGATGACTACGACGGCTTCGATATGCGCGCCCAGACCGGCTGGTCAGACAGCGGCGGCGGCGACAACAACTTCATCAGCTTCGTGGCCGGCAAAAACATCCTGGACGGCCAGGCGAACTTCACGCTGGGCGGCGAGTTCTCGAAGACCGGGCGAGTCGGTCGCGAGGATCGGGAGTATTCGAGCCTGGCGGGGCGCGAGACGCTCACGGGCAATCCGAACTACGGCCTGCCGGGCGAGTATCAGCAGGGGTTCTTCCGGAACGCCCGCTATATCGACACCTCTCCGGGCGGTTCGGTCTACACGGACCTGAACTTCGGCTCGCTGTTCGGTGATCCGGGCTCGCTCTCCGGCGTCGACTTCAATGGCGACGGCACGCCGTTCCAGGACGGGATCTATTCCGAAGGCTTCGTCATGATCGGCGGAGACGGCACCCAACTGGCGGCCTTCGGCACGGATCTGGTGCCGGAACTCGAACGGGCCTCGCTGAACGCGACCTTCCGGGTCGATCTGACACCGAGGGCCACCTTCTTCGGGGAGTTCAAATATGTGAACACCCGGACCCAGTTCCAGTCGCAACCATCGTTCGACTACGCGTTGTTCGTGCCGATCGATAACCCGTACATCCCGCAGACCATCTACGACGCCGCGACCGGCCCTGGCGGCATCGCCAATGCTCTGGGCGGCGTCCTGGTGGCTCGCGATAATTTCGACCTTGGCTTCATCACGCGTGACGTCGAGCGGGACACCTATCGCGGCGTCGTCGGGCTGCGGGGCGATTTCACGGACAACCTCTCCTATGAAGTCTCGCTGAACTATGGCCGCACTGACGAGCGGAACACCGAGGGCAACAACCGGATCAACGAGCGCTTCTACGCCGCGATCGATGCGGTGGACCAAGGTGAGTTCCTGACCGGAACGCCGAACGGCAACGTGGTCTGCCGGTCCAACCTCGATCCGACGGCGATCCCGATCGGCAACTATCCCGGCTTCGGCAGTTCGCCGTTCGACGACACCACCTGGGGCTCCACCTTCACCCCGGGCGCCAACTCCGGCTGTCAGCCGCTGAACATTTTCGGCGAAGGTGTCGGGTCGCGGGCCGCCCTGGACTGGATCCTGGCGGACTCCACCTCCCTGAACTCGGTCGAACAGTTCGTGGTCAACGGCTTCATCAGCGGGAACACGGCTGACTTCTTCGAACTGCCGGGCGGTCCGATTTCGTTCGTGCTCGGCGCCGAGTACCGGAAGGAAGAAGCCCGCTCTATTCCGTCGATGCTGGAACAGCAGGCGGCCACTGTCGGCTACGATGTCTCGTGGCTGGGTGAGGCCGTGGCGCTGAAGGGGGCGTTCGAGGTCAAGGAGGTCTTCACCGAAGTCTACCTGCCCCTCCTGAAAGACCTGCCCTTCGTCCAGAACCTGACGGTGAACGGAGCCTATCGGTACTCCGATTACTCGACGGCCGGTGGCACGGACGCGTGGAACGTCGGCCTGCGTTGGGACATCAACGATTCGTTCGGTCTGCGCAGCTCGGTGGCCCAGGCGGTGCGTGCGCCGAATATCTCGGAGCTGTTCCTGCCGGTGTCGCAGACCTTCGCGACCATCAACGACCCGTGTGACGACGACAACTATCAGGCCGGCATCAACCCCGCGATCCGCGAGGCCAACTGTCGGGCGGTCCTGGGGCTGAGCCCCACCGCGCCCTACACCTTCAACAACACCACGTCTTCGTCGGTTGAAGGGCTGATCGGGGGGAACGCCAACCTCGAGACGGAAGAGGCCAAGACCTTCACGGCGGGCGCGGTGTTCCGTCCGTCCTTCCTGCCGGGCTTCTCGCTGGCGCTGGACTACTATGAGATCGAACTGGAGAACGCGATCCAGTTCTTCTCGGCCCAGGCGATCGTGAACAAGTGCTACGACCTGCCCCAGCCGAACCAGTTCTGCGGCCTGGTCACGCGCGATCCAACGACGGACTTCATCGACGGTTTCGAGCAGTTCGGCGTCAACGTGGCCTCGTACAAGACGGCGGGTTGGGACCTGACGGTCCGCTATCTGCTCGATCCGGCGAACTTCGGCGTGACGCAGGACATCGGCCGGTTTGGCTTCTCGCTGACGGCCAACAAGCTGGACCAGCTGACGTTCACCGAGGACCCGAACGATCCGCTCAGTGTCGATGAGACGGTCGGTCAGGCCTTCAGTCCCGAATGGCAGGCCAGCCTCGACCTGAGCTGGGAATGGAAGAACCTGTTCGTCAACTACGGCTACAACTGGTTCGACGAAACCCGGCGGTTCGAAGGTCGCCCGGACGACTACGTCGATCCGGCCTACAAGAACTACTCGGCAAGGTCGGTGCACGACATCCAGGTGCGCTACACCGTGGATGAGCGGGTCCAGGTCTATGGCGGGGTCAACAACATTGGTGACCAGCAGCCGGATCGGGGGCTGAACGACTATCCAGTCAGTCCGCTGGGGCGCTACTTCTACCTGGGTATGAACCTGAGCCTGTAGTCGACAGGCGAAGGCGGAAAGGGCGGTGTTCGAAAGAGCGCCGCCCTTTTTCTATGCCCGCGCCGCGATCCACTCCGGCAGGGCGTCGATGCTGTCCAGCGCGCCATAGCGAGCATGGCCCTCGGGCGCTTCGGCTAATTCGTGGGCCCAGGTGATGACGTAGGGGATGTGCACAGCGAAGGCGCCGGCCTCCAGCGCGGGCAGGATGTCGGACTTCATCGAGTTGCCGGCCATAACGGCCTCGTCGGCGCCCGTGCCATGCCGGGCGAAGATCTGGGCGTAGGTGGAAGCGGTCTTCTCGGACACGATCTCGACGGCGGCGAACAGGTCGCCCAGGCCCGAGGCGGCCACCTTGCGCTCCTGATCCATCAGGTCGCCCTTGGTGATCAGCACCAGCCGGTATTTCTCCGACAGGGCGGCCAGGGCCTCATCGACGCCGGGCAGGGTCTCGACCGGGTGCGCCAGCATCTCGCGGCCCGCCGCGAGGATCTCGCGGACCACCCGCGGCGGAGCCTCGCCGCCGGTCAGTTCCATGGCGGTTTCGATCATCGACAGGGTAAATCCCTTAACCCCGTATCCGTACAGACGCAGGTTCCGGCGCTCGGTTTCAGCCAGCCGATCCTCGATGAAATCGCGGTCGCCGTGGTCGGCCAGAAGGGCGACGAACCGGTCGTGCGTCAGCCGGAAGATCGTCTCGTTGTGCCAGAGCGTATCGTCGGCATCGAGGCCGACCGTGGTGATGTTCATGCCGCGCTCCCTGAACCGGATTCGGGCCCGCGTCGAGCGTCCGGTCGCCGTTAATGATCAATGCGAAACTGACCATGTTTGTCAGTGATATCTTCTTGAACGGGGCGCACCGTCGAGATTGGGAAGAAGTCTGGGGGGCTGGCTTGAAGGAGCCGGTCATGATGGGAAACCCGACGGGGCGGATCGGTCCGCCCGACGATGCGGCATGGCGTGATGAGGACGCCCGGTCGCCGAACAAGGCGGAACGCAGCGCCTACGATCCGCCGGAAGAGCAACCGGAAGCGATCCTGCCGTTGGAGCGCCGTGCCTATGCGACGCCCTATGAGAGCCTGACCTTCACCATGGTGACGCGGGCGCGGCGGGAGCTGACGGTCACTCTGGCCGCCCAGCCGGTGTTCGATCTCGCGCGGTCGACGCCGGTCAGCCGACGGATCCGTCGCACGATCCGGCATCAGGGCGGGGAACGGGCGCTGATGGGGCTGGGCCGACGAACGCTGGAGCCGGCCGACCTGCGCAGGATCGATCTTCAGACCCTGCATCAAGGCCTCGACATGTTGAGGCTGGGGCTGAACGAGAGCGGCGTCCTGCCCGCCTTCTGGCGGACGGTGGCGACCAGCCGGGGACGCTTCTCGCTGCTGTGCACCGAGATGCAGCATGATCGACCGGGCACACTGCTGGTCGAGGTCATGGGCGGGCTGGAACAGGCGCCGCCCGAGGCGGTCCAGGCGGCGATCAGCCATTTCGAGACCACCCAGCAGGCGGCGATCCTGCATGTGTCGCCGGATGTCGGCGCCGTCCGACGACTGGCGGGCGTCCAGGCGCGCTGCCTGTCCATCGATTTCGCGGGGGTGAGCCACGAGCATCCGAAGGACTGGGCGCATGCGGCGACCCTGATCGGGGTCGGTCGTCAAGTCTGCGGACAGGTGATGCTGCTGAACCTGAGGCCCGACCGGGGGCTGGCGGCGCATGAAGCGGGGGCCACCCACGCCGTCTTCGCCGGAATGGATACGATCACCGTCTGAGGGCGCCGGTTGACGAAAACACTCATGCGGGGGCACCTGCGCGCATGAGCCACGCCGAACACCCCGTCCCCCTGCCTGAAGATCCGCTTTCGGACCGGCACAAGCTGGGCTGGGGCCTGGCCGCTCTGGTCGTCGCGGGGAACATGATCGGGTCTGGCCTGTACATGCTTCCCGTCAGTCTGGCGGCGACAGGCAGTTCCAGCCTGATCGGCTGGCTGGTCGCGGCGGTGGGCGCCTGCACACTGGCGCTGGTCTTCGGCGCGCTGGGCCGGGTCGCGCCACGGGCCGACGGCCTGTCCGGTTTCGCCGAGAAGGGACTGGGCCGGTTCGCGGGCTTCCAGGTGTCGCTGGCCTTCTGGATGGCCTGCCTGGTCGGCAATGTCGCCATGGCCGTGGCGGCGACCGGCTATCTCGGCTTCTTCTGGCCGGTGCTGAAAGACCCGGTCGCGGCGACCCTGTGCAATCTCAGCCTGATCTGGATCGCGACGCTGGCCTACATCACCGGCGCCCGCACGGCCTCGTGGCTGGCGGCGGCGGCGCTGGTGATCGGCCTGATCCCCATCGTGATCGCGGTGGCGGCGGGCGTGGCGGCGTTCAGCCCTGAGGTCTTCGCCGCGTCGTGGAGCCCGTCGGGCGAGCCGCTGCTGAAGACCGTCCCGGCCTCGCTGGCCATCATCTTCTGGGCCTATCTGGGCGTGGAGAGCGCCGCGGCCCTGTCGCATCGGGTCCGTCACCCGGCGGTGGACGTGCGCCGCGCTTCGGTGGCCGGCGCCCTGCTGGCGACGCTGGTCTATGTGGCCGCGACGGTGGCGGTGTTCGGGGTGATCCCGCTGACCCATCTGGCCGAATCGACCAGCCCCTACGCCGATCTCGCCGGGCGGGTGTTTGGCGGCTCCATCGCCGGCATTGTCGCGGTCTGCGCCATCGTGAAGACGCTGGGCACGATCGGCGGCTGGACGATGATGGGGGGCGAAACGGCCCGCGCCGCGGCCCAGCAGGGCTATCTGCCCTCGGGATTCGGCTCGGCTACGAAGACGCCGGTCATGACGCCCCTGCTGGGCGCCGCCTTCATGAGCGTCATCGCCGTCCTGTCGGGACAGCCGACGCTGGGTGGGCAGTTCAACATCCTTGTAGGCGTGACCTCGGTTCTGACGCTCAGCATCTACGCTGTTTGCTCCCTGTCGCTGTTCCGTATGGCGAAGACGCCGGGCGCGCGGATCGTCGCGGTGCTGGGCCTGCTCTTCGCCGTCGCCGCGGTGGCCGCCGCGGCCCCCGGATACATCCTGCCGACAGGCGCCTTCGTGGTCCTGATGACCGTCGCCTGGTTCGTATTCCTCAGAAAGTCAGGATCGCGCGTTGACCCTGAGGGCCGGGGGGCCTAACCACGCCGCCGTTTGTTCGCCGGATAACGGCTTCACGGAGCGCGCCATGACCCAGACCCTTCTTCCCGGCGTCACTGGCGTTCTGGCGCTGGCGGACGGCACGATCTTCCAGGGCGTCGGCTGCGGCGCGACCGGCACGGCGCTGGGCGAGGTGGTCTTCAACACCGCCATGACCGGCTATCAGGAAATCCTGACCGACCCGTCCTACATGAGCCAGATCCTGGCCTTCACCTTCCCGCACGTCGGCAATGTCGGGGTGAACGTCGAGGACATCGAGCAGATCGGCGGCGGTTCGGACACCTCGGCCAAGGGCGCGATCTTCCGCGACGTGCCGACCGATCCGGCCAACTACCGCGCCGAAAGCGACTTCGACGGCTGGATGAAGCGTCGCGGCGTCGTCGGTCTGGCGGGCATCGACACCCGCGCCCTGACCGCCCGCATCCGCGACACCGGCGCGCCGCACGCAGTCATCGCCCACGATCCGAACGGCAATTTCGACCTCGACGCCCTGGTCGCCGAGGCCAAGGCCTGGACCGGTTTGGTCGGTCTCGATCTGGCCAAGCCCGCCTCGACCCTGCAGGCGTTCGAGTGGGATGAAGGCCTGTGGGAATGGCCGGAAGGCCACCCTCGCGTCGACGCCGCCGACAAGACCGTAGTGGTCATCGACTATGGCGTAAAGCGTAACATCCTGCGCGCCCTGGCCTCGACCGGCGCGAAGATCACCGTGGTCCCGGCGACCACGACGGCGGAAGAGGTCCTGGCCCGCAATCCGGACGGCGTCGTCCTGTCGAACGGCCCGGGCGATCCCGCCGCGACCGGCGAATACGCGGTGCCGGAGATCCAGAAGCTGGTCGAGAGCGGCAAGCCGGTCTTCGGCATCTGCCTGGGCCACCAGATGCTGGCGCTGGCGCTGGGCGCCAAGACCGTGAAAATGGATCAAGGCCACCACGGCGCGAACCACCCGGTGAAGGACCTGACGACCGGCAAGGTCGAGATCGTGTCCATGAACCACGGCTTCACCGTCGACCGCGACAGCCTGCCGGACGCGGTGGAAGAGACCCACGTCAGCCTGTTCGACGGCACCAACTGCGGCATCGCCCTGAAGGGCAAGCCGGTGTTCAGCGTCCAGCACCACCCGGAAGCCTCGCCCGGACCGACGGACAGCCTCTATCTGTTCCAGCGTTTCGCGGACTCGATGAAGGGCTGACGCCGTTGGGCGTCAGGGCAGGGGGCTGAACCCAGCTCGCAGCGCGCAGGCCTTCTGCACCGCCACCGGGGCGGCGTGCAGCCAGTAGTCGGCATCATCCGGCCGGTTGCTGCGCCGCCGTTCCAGTCCGCGCATCCGCCTGAGCGCGGCGTTCTCGAGCAGGCGCGCATGCAGGGCGCGGGGCGAGACGGGGGGAATGGCGGGGGAACCGGGGACGGCGACGGCGTCGGGGCCTTGGGGCTCCACCGCCGGACGGGCGATGGCGATGAACATGGAAACACTCAGACTCAATCAGGGCTGAAGCGCTCTTCCGGCGCCGGCCGCTCGGACCGCCGACTTCCGCGGCGGATGCGAAAACAATCCACAGTGTTGTGGATCGTTCCGTATATGGATCGAGAAATGCGTGTAGATTCAGGCAGTTGTGGTCGCGTTTCCGCCGTCTTGGTTAATCAGGAGTTAACGCTCAGGTGGCGTGCGAGCCCTCGAACTGACCGGATTGGTAGCGCCGGACGTTCCGGCGACGTATGCAGGGCCCGTGCGCTTTGACGATCGCTTCATCGAGGAACTGAAGGCCCGCCTTCGCCCGTCCGACATCATCGGGCGGTCGGTGAAGCTCAAGCGTCAGGGACGTGAGTACGTCGGCCTGTCGCCCTTCTCGAAGGAAAAGTCGCCGTCCTTTTTCGTCAATGATGACAAAGGCTTTTTCCACGACTTCAGCTCGGGCAAGCACGGCGACGTCATCAGCTTCCTGCAGGAGACCGAGCGGCTGACCTTCGTCGAGGCCGTGCAGCGGCTGGCGGCGGAGGCCGGGATGCAGCTTCCTGCCGAGGACCCGCAGGCCGCCGAGCGCGAGCAGAAGCGGCAGGGCCTGAACGACTGGATGGATCTGGCCCAGAAATGGTTCGCCGCCAATCTGCGCCGCTCGCCGGGCAAGGCGGCGCGCGAATATCTGGAGCGACGCGGCCTGCCGGAGGATCAGTGGGAGCGCTTCGGCCTCGGCTACGCCCCCAATGACCGCGAGGGCCTGAAGCAGGCGCTGGTCCAGCGCGGCGCCCGGCCGGGCGATCTGGTTGAGGCCGGCCTGCTGATCTCGCCCGAGAGCGGCGGCCAGCCCTATGACCGGTTCCGCGACCGGCTGATGTTCCCCATCCTCGACGCGCGCGGGCGGATCGTCAGCTTCGGCGGTCGGGCCATGAATCCGGATGACCGGGCCAAATATCTGAACGGCCCCGAAAGCCCGCTCTTCCACAAGGGCGCGACCCTGTACGGCCTGCCCGAAGCCCGCCGCATCCTCGGCGCCGAGAGCAAGGGTGAGCAGGGCATCGTCGTGGTCGAGGGCTATATGGACGTGATCGCCTGCCAGCGGGCGGGCATCCCGGCTGTTGCGCCCATGGGCACCGCCCTGACCGAGGAGCAGATGGAGCGGCTGTGGCGTGTGTCGTCCGAGCCGGTGCTGTGCTTCGACGGCGACAACGCCGGTCGTCGGGCGGCGTACCGCGCGATTGATCGGGCCTTGCCGCAGCTGAAACCGGGCCGCTCGTTCCGCTTCTGCCTGCTGGACGGCGGGCAGGACCCGGACGACATCCTGCGCGACCGGGGCGCGCCCGCCCTGCGTCAGGCGCTCGCGGTGACCAAGCCCTTCGCCGAGGTGCTGTTCCAGAAGGAGGCCGAGGCGGAGCCGCTGGACTCGCCGGAACGTCGCGCGGGGCTGAAGGGACGGCTGCGCCAGCAGGCCTCGGCCATCCAGGACAAGGATCTGGCCGAGCAATACCGGCGCGAGATGTATGAGCGGTTCGACGCCGCCTTCCCCCAGCGCCGCCCGCCGCAGGGTCAGCCGGGCGGGCAGGGCGGACCCGGTCGTGGGCGTTTCGGCGGTCCGCCGCCCAAGCTGGGTCAGACCGTCGAGGGCGCCCAGGCCATGCAGTCGCTGAGCCGCGCCATCGAGCCGGTGGCGGCGGCCCTGGCCCACGGCGCCATCGATGATCCGGAGCGGATGGACGATCATCTGGAGGCCATCGCCAGCCACGGCTTCGGCGATCCGTCGCTGAATGGGCTGGCGCAGGAGATGGTCCGGTTACGCTTCTCTGGCCAAGACCTTGACTCAGCGGCTCTGCGTCGCCATCTGGCGCAATCGGGTCATGACGTCTTGATGCGTGAGGTCGAGAAGGCGGCGGCAAAGTCCGGCGCGCCTTTCCTGGCTGCAGACAAGCCCCTCGGCGAGACGAGGATCCGATGGTCGCAGGCGTTCGATGCGTTAACCCGCGTCGCCGCCTTGGAAGACGCCCTGTCTTCGGCGCGCAACGTGCCGGGGCAGGACGAGGCGTTCCGCCGGCTGAAGGCCGAGCGGGATGCGCTGCGTCGCGCGATCAAGACCGGAGAAATTTGGGAAGACAGCGCGAGTTCGTAAACCAACGACCTCGCCACACGTTGTATTGGCGGCGGGCCTGATCAGCCCTCCACCCGGAGAAGAGACTGAATGAGCGCCCAGACCGAGACGCAGGAAGCCGAAGTTCAGAGCGACGGCCCGCTGCTCGACCTTACCGACGCCGGCGTCAAGAAGTTCATCAAGCAGGCGAAAGCCCGCGGCTATGTGACGATGGAGGAGCTGAACAAGGTCCTGCCGTCCGAAGAGGTGACCCCCGACCAGATCGAGGACACCCTGGCCATGCTCAGCGAGATGGGCGTGAACGTCGTCGAGGCCGAGGAAGACGCCGAGCAGAAGGAAGGCGAGGGCGGCGAAGTCGCCGAACGCGCCGAGACGTCTGTCGCCGAGGCTCCGGCCAAGGCCGCCTATGACCGCACCGACGACCCGGTGCGCATGTACCTGCGCGAAATGGGCTCGGTGGAGCTGCTGTCGCGCGAGGGCGAAATCGCCATCGCCAAGCGGATCGAAGCCGGTCGCGACGCGATGATCTCGGGTCTGTGCGAAAGCGCCCTGACCTTTGAGGCCATCATGGTGTGGCGCGACGAGCTGGCGAACAACCGCATCCTGCTGCGCGAGGTCATCGATCTGGACGCCACCTATGGCGTGCTGAACCCCTCGTCCCTGCCGCACAACCAGCCTCCGGCCGGTGAAGCGGCCGAGGAGGACGAGGAAGAAAAGGCCGCTGCGGAAGAGAAGCCGGAATCGGATGAGGATGACGACGACTTCGATGACGGCGGCGGCATGTCGATCTCGGCGCTGGAAGCCGAGCTGCGCGACGGCGTCATGGAAGTGCTGGACGCCATTGCGGCCGACTTCGGCGGCTTCCGCAAGCTGCAGGACAAGCTGGTTGAAGCCCGTCTGAAGGGCGAGGTGCTGAGCGCCAAGGACCAGAAGGCCTATGACACCCTGACGGCGACCATCTCGGGCCGCCTGAAGACGATGAAGCTGAACAACAACCGCATCGAGGCGCTGGTTGAGCAGCTGTATGCGATCAACAAGCGCCTGATGGGTCTGGAAGGCCGTCTGCTGCGCCTGGCCGACAGCTACGGTATCTCGCGCCCTGAGTTCCTGAAGGCCTACTTCACCAAGGAACTGGACCCGAACTGGTCCGAGAGCATCAAGGAAATGGGCGTCCGCTGGACCAAGTTCAGCGACAACGAAGCCTCGCAGATCGCCTCGATCCGCGCCGACGTCGCCGCCGTGGCGACCGAAGCCGGCCTGCCGATCGACGACTATCGCCGCATCGTCCAGACCGTGCAGAAGGGCGAGCGCGAAGCCCGTCAGGCCAAGAAGGAAATGGTCGAGGCCAACCTGCGCCTCGTGATCTCCATCGCCAAGAAATACACCAACCGCGGCCTGCAGTTCCTGGACCTGATCCAGGAGGGCAACATCGGCCTGATGAAGGCGGTCGACAAGTTCGAGTACCGCCGCGGTTACAAGTTCTCGACCTACGCCACCTGGTGGATCCGTCAGGCGATCACCCGCTCGATCGCCGACCAGGCGCGGACCATCCGCATCCCGGTGCACATGATCGAGACGATCAACAAGATCGTCCGCACGTCGCGCCAGATGCTGCACGAGATCGGTCGCGAGCCGACCCCGGAAGAGCTGGCCGAGAAGCTGGCCATGCCGCTGGAGAAGGTGCGCAAGGTCCTGAAGATCGCCAAGGAGCCGATCAGCCTCGAAACGCCCATCGGCGACGAGGAAGACAGCCACCTGGGCGACTTCATCGAGGACAAGAACGCCGTCCTGCCGATCGACGCCGCCATCCAGTCGAACCTGCGCGAGACCACCACCCGCGTGCTGGCGTCGCTGACGCCGCGCGAGGAGCGGGTCCTGCGCATGCGTTTCGGCATCGGCATGAACACCGACCACACCCTGGAAGAGGTCGGCCAGCAGTTCTCGGTGACGCGCGAGCGGATCCGTCAGATCGAGGCCAAGGCCCTGCGCAAGCTGAAGCACCCGTCGCGGTCGCGGAAGCTGCGCAGCTTCCTGGACAGCTGAGAATAACGAAGGGGCGGTTCGCAAGAGCCGCTCTTTTTCGTCGCCACGCGTTGTTCGGGCCATGAGCCGCAAGCACGTCAACCTGGGCCGGGCGTCCGCGAAGTCTGACCTGCCGACCAAGACCTGCGTCGCCTGCGGACTGGCTTTCAGTTGGCGGAAGAAGTGGGCGCGGGACTGGGAGCAGGTGAAGTTCTGCTCTGACCGATGTCGGGAGGGTGGAAAGACGGAGCAGTAACGACTCCCGCTCTCGTGATCCCTCGCCCGCGCAAATCACCCTAGCGTCGCGGGCATGCGCTCCCTTTCGCTCGCCCTGACCGCCGTCCTGCTGCTGGCGAGTTGCAGTCCAATGCTGCCCGAGCGAAGGCCGACCAGCACCTATCCGGCGCCGTATTCGCGCACCGAGGCCCCGCTGGTCGGGGCCCTGATCGACCAGCCGGTGGGCGGCGGCACCCGCGCGGCGGTGATCCGCGAGAGCGCCGAACTGACCCAGTGCATGGCCCAACTGACGGCGGCGCGGGTCATCTTCCGCCCGACCCCGGACCGGGGCGATCCGCAGGGCTGCGGCGTCAGCGGAGGCGGGGTGCTGGGGCCGGATATGGGGACGGTGGCGCGAATGGCGCCCGGCGATGTCGAGATGACCTGTCAAACGGCCCTGGCCCTGAGCATCTGGCGGCGGCAATCGCTGGAGCCGGCGGCCCGGGAACTCCTCGGCTCGGAGGTGGTCCAGATCGATCATTTCGGCGCCTATGCCTGCCGGAACATCAACAACGGCGGGGTCAGAACCCGGATCAGCGCCCATGCGCAGGCGGCGGCGGTGGACATAGCCGGGGTGCGCCTGCGCGACGGGCGGCGGATCAATCTGAAGGACGGCTGGTTCGGCGGCGACCCGGCCGAGCAGGCCTTCCTGCGCCGCATCCGCGACGACGCCTGCCGCATTTTCGGCACGACCCTGAGCCCGGACTACAACGCGGTCCACGCCGACCACCTGCACCTTGAAGCGACCGAGACGCGGTTCTGTCGGTAGCCCGTCCGTGGGTTTCGGCTCGGCGAAGCGCCTCATAGGGTGGCGGGGGGGGGCGTCAGCCACCCGCCGTCAGTCATGGGTATGGTTTGGACGTCCCCTGCCGACGGGCGAAGTCGACGAAAGCCTTGAAGGCGGCGGTCGGGTTTCGTCGGTTGGGGTAGTAAAGGCTCAAGGGGGGCAGGGTCGGTGTCCAGTCCTCCAGCACCTGCACAAGGCGGCCCGCCTGGATGTCTTCCCGGACGTCCGACTCCATGGCGAGCGTCAGCCCGACCGAAGCGAGCGCGGCTGTGCGAGCGAGGCTGGCTTCGTCCAGGGTGACAGGGCCGTCGACGTCGATATGGACGGCTTGCCCGTCCTTCTCGAACGGCCAGCGATAGATCGCGCCATTCGGCAATCGGACCCGCAAACAGGAATGCCCCAGCAGGTCCTGAGGGACGGAGGGAGTCCCGCGCGTTTTCAGATAGTCCGGCGAACCCACGACGACATTGCGCCGGGCGAGCCCCAGTGGCAGCCCGATCATGTCGGCCGGCACACGGTCGGAGCCGCGAACGCCAAAGTCGAACCCGCCCGCGACGATGTCCACCAGACGCCCCTCGGTCACGACGTCGATATGGACCTGCGGGTGCCCGCTCTGAAACGGAAGGATGAGCGTCGAGAAAATCTCCCGCGCGGCTGTCGGGAAGGCGTTGATGCGCAACGTCCCCGAGGGTGTCGCCTGCCGCGACCGCACGCCGTCCATGGCGTCGTGGATGTCGCGCAAGGCGGGCGCCACCTGGGCGACGAACTGCTCGCCCGCCTCCGTGAGGGAGACGCTCCTTGTCGTCCGGTTGAACAGCCGGACGCCGAGCGTGCGTTCCAGCTTGCCGACCGCATTGCTGAGCGCGGTGGTCGACATGTCGAGTTCAAGCGCGGCTGTCCTGTACTTGCCGTGGCGGGCGACCATGAGGACGGCATCGAGTTCTGACAGGCTGTTCTTCATGATCGTCCCGATTTCCGCGATGCGTCATGCTGATTTGTCCCGATTATCGCGTTCCCTGTCCAGCGCTAGCTTGTCCCTATCAGGGGGGCGGTCAGCCCGACCGTCCCCGCAGATTGCAGGACAGAACGATGTCTCTCCAACTACCGTCACCCGTCGCCGACTACGTCGCGGCCAATGCCCGGCTCGACCTCGACGGCATGATCAACCCCATCGCCGCCGACGCCGTGCTGCTGGATAACGGCAAACGCTTCGCGGGCCATGCCGAGATCCGCGGCCTGCTCAAGGAGATGGTCGTCGGCCTCAAGGCGGTCTTCACCCCCGACACGATCCGCGAAGAGGAGGGTCGGGTCGTGGTCGAAGGCCCCGCCCACGGCGACTTCCCCGGCAGCCCGATCCGCTTCACCTATCGCTTCGATCTTGAAGACGACGCCATCAAGGTCGTGGAGATCACGGCATGAGCGTCCACGCGAAATCCAGGGAGTTCGAGGACAGGCGCGTCCTCATCAGCGGCGGAACCAAGGGTTTGGGCCGCGCCACGGTCGACCGCTTTCTGGCCGGAGGCGCGCGGGTCATCACGTCCGCTCGCGGGGCTCTCGAACCTGTCGACGGCGTCGAGTTCGTTCAGGCTGACCTGACAACGGTCGAAGGCGGCGAGGCTTTGGCCAGGGCCGCGCTCGATCGCCTGGGCGGCGTGGATATCCTGATCCATGTCCTTGGAGGCTCGGCCACGCCCGGCGGCGGTTTCAGCGCCCTGACGGACGACCACTGGTTCTCCGAGCTGAGCCTTAACCTTCTGGCGGCCGTCCGTCTGGACCGGCTGCTGATCCCGCAGATGATCGAGCGGGGAGCCGGGGCCGTCGTGCACGTCACGTCCATCCAGTCGGTCCTGCCTCTCCCGGATGCGACGACCGCCTATGCTTCGGCCAAGGCGGCGCTGCGGACCTACAGCAAATCCATCTCCAAGGAGCTCGGCCCGAAGGGCGTGCGGGTCAACACCGTGTCGCCTGGCTGGATCATGACCGAGGGGACCGACGTTTTCCTCAAGCGGATTCAGGAGGCCACCGGCGGCACGATCGAGGACGCCCGACAACTGGTCCTGAACGGCCTTGGCGGCATCTCGATCGGTCGCGGAGCCGAACCCTTCGAAGTCGCGGAAGCCATCGCCTTCATGGCCTCGGACCGGGCGTCTTCAATCCACGGATCGGAGCTCGTGGTCGACGGCGGCACCGTCCCGACCGTCTGAATGAGCGGGAGACCGCCTTACTCCCCCCAAACCCTGACCCAATCCACCTGCATCGCCTGGGGGAATGCGGTCTCATCGACGCCTTCCTGACCGCCCCAGTCGCCGCCGACGGCGATGTTGAGGATGAGGTGGAAGGGGGCGTCGAAGGGCCAGCGCATCCGGTCGCCCGAGCCGTCGTTGGCGAAGCGGTAGTAGGGCTGGTCATCGACCGAGAAGACCACGGCTTCGGGAGTCCACAGGGCCTGATAGACGTGGAAGGCGGTGCAGGCGTCCTCAAGCTGGACGTTTCCCTGCTTTTCGGTGTGGCGGACGTGGTTGAAGGCGCCGGTGTGGATGGTGCCGAACACTGTGCCCGCGCGGTGGCCGACGTGCTCCAGAATGTCGATCTCTCCGCCGTTGGGCCAGGCGGAGGCGTTGTCGGGCAGCATCCAGAAGGCGGGCCAGGTCCCGCGCGCGCAGGGCAGTTTGATGCGGGCCTCGAACAGACCGTAGGTCCAGCCGCCATGCGGCGTCCGGCTGAGCAGTCGGGCGGAGGTGAAATGCTGGCCGCCGTGGTCGGGGGCGCCGGTCAGGCTCTCGCGACGCGCCTCGATGACCAGATTGCCGTTCTCGACCCGGGCGTTCTCGGGCCGTCCGGCGGCGTAATACTGCAGCTCGTTATTGTACCAGCCGGTGCGGTTGGCGTGGGTGTCGTAGGTCCATTTCGCCGGATCGGGCAGGCCGGGCGTGTCGAACTCGTCCGACCACAGCAGCCGATAGCCCTCGGGCGCGACGGCGGGCGCGGTCGGGGTCTGGGCGAAGGCCGGGCTCGAGAGCAGGGCGGCGGCGAGGGCGAGCAGGGTGCGCATGGGGCGGACGATAGCGTGGGTTCGGGCGCGGTCTGTTCAAGCTTGGTGACGGTAGCGGTAACAGCGGCTCCCCACGTCCAGTATCCCTCTCCCGATGGGAGAGGGATTGAGCGCACGGCGGCTTAGCCGTCGTTCTTGCGCGAAAGGGTGAGGGTCGGCTGTATCCTTCGACGCAAGTCGCCGCTCCCGTCAGAGACGCGACCACGCCGAGTTCTGACCGTAGCCCCTCACCCTTTCGGCTGGCGCATCGCTGCGCTCTGCGAGCCTCAAGCCCTCTCCCGGCGGGAGAGGGAGCGCGTTCTCCGACATCGACGGAGCCGCCCTCTCCTGATCGGCACTGCGCGCCGATCTATCCTCTCCATTCGCTTGGAGGCGAATGGAGAGGTGAAACGCATCTCCCCGCCTCAATGCTCCGCGATCACCTCGAACCCCGCATAGATCATCCGCTTGCCGTCGAAGGGCGGTTCGTTGCCCATGAGGCGCTCGTCCTGCATGAGCTTTTCCCAGCCGGCGTCGCGGGTGGCCTTGTCGGGCCAGGTGATCCAGCCGACGGCGACGGTCTCGCCGTCCGCCAGCGCCACGGCGCGCTTGAAGTCGGTCAGCTTGCCGTCCGGCACGTCCTCGCCCCAGGTCTCGGTGACCGACAGGGCCCCGACCTCGCGGAACAGGGGCGAGGTGGTCGCTGAGTGTTCGAGATAGGCGTCCTTCCTGGCGGTTACGACGGGAATGACGGTGATGTCGACGAAGGGCATGATGTGGAAGCTCCTTTTTGGGCGCTAACGCTCGCGACGCGGTCGCTCGCTGGTTGAGCGCGATTGGGGATGTCCGGGGAGGGTGGTTTGGCCGCTCCTGTCCCTGATCCTTCCACATCGACAGCCGCCATAACAACGGTCATCCTGTGGTTAACCTCCGCCGGAGACTCGTCATGATCAGCCTGGCCCATCTGAAGCGCCGTCTGGGGCAGTATGCGGCCCTGTGGGTGGGGAGCTTCCTGCTGTCGGGCGCGGCGATCTGGGTGGGGACGCTGTTCCTGGACCTGATGGACGCCGCCGATCTGGTGCTGCCCGCGACCCTGCTGGGGGTGGTGCTGGGTCTGGGCTGGGGCGTGGTCGCCAGCCTGCTGTCGCGCGAGACGGTGGGGACCAAGCTGGCGGTGCTGGCGTTGGCGGTGCTGCTGGCCCTGCCGCTGCTGTGGGCGCCGGTGTCGGCTGCGGTGGTGTTCGCCTTCTTCGCCGACCGGTCGATCGAATATTCCCACGCCTACGCCGCCTTCCAGATCGGGGTGGCGCGCATCCTGTTCCCGATCAGCGAGGCGTTCGGCGACGGGGACCTGTTCGGCTGGGTGTGGACGGCGTTCCAGTGGGTGTCGAGCGTGGTCGGCTTCTTCTCGGCCCTGGCCAATATCTGGCCGGCGATCAAACGGTTGCTGGGACCGGAGCCCGCCGAGGTCTGAGCCTCAGGCGATGATGTCGAGCAGGGTCCCGTACATCTGGTCGGCGGTCTTCAGCACGGCGACATTGGCCTTGAGCGCGACCTCGGCCTCGATGCGCTCGACGCCCTCGCCCGCGAGATCGGCGAGGGGATCACGCGCGGTGCGCTCGGTGCTGGCGGCGAAGCGGGCGGTGGCGTCGGCGATGCCGGAGGCGGCGACGGCGAAGACGGACATGGGGCGCTCCCGTGGAGAGGGGAGTGTGGGCCGCAAGCCTTACCCGGCGGCTGACAGTCATGGTGAACGCTTGACCCGAGGCGCTTGCGGGCGGAACGTCGGTCCATGACCAGCCAGCCCGCGCCCGGCGAACGCTATCAGTCGTTCCGCCAGTTCTATCCGTATTACATCCACGAGCACTCCAACCGGACGTGCCGACGGATCCACATCGTGGGCTCGGCGCTGGTGCTGGTGGTGCTGGCCGTGGCGGTGGTGACGCTGAACCCGTGGTGGCTGCTGGCCCTGCCGGTGATCGGCTACGGCTTCGCTTGGGTGGGCCATTTCTTTTTCGAGAAGAACCGCCCGGCGACGTTCAAATACCCGCTGTGGAGCCTGATGGGCGACTGGCGAATGTTCTTCGAGACGGTGAGCGGGAAGCGGAAATTTTAACCCGAGATCGTCGTTCCATCGGTCACGTTCCGGCGATCCGGACGGCGAAGCTGGGCGGCTACGCCTATCTGTGGAGCTCCATTTCAGAGGAGCTTTTCGGATGGAACTCAGGGATCAAGCGATCATCGTCACGGGCGGCGCCAGCGGCATCGGCCACTCCACGGCGCTGGAACTGGCGAAGCAGGGCGCTGACCTAATCGTCGCCGACTTCGACCTCGATGGCGCGCAGAGGACCGCGACCGAGGTCGAGGCGCTCGGACGCCGGGCGTTCGCGTTCAAGGTCGATGTGTCCGATCCCGAGGCGGTCGAGGCCATGGTCGCCTTCGCGGTCGAGAAGCTGGGGACCCTGACGGGCGTCTTCAACAACGCGGGGATCTCGAAGGTCCAGTCGCTGCTGGAGATGGACCCGGCCTCGTATCGCCGGGTGATCGAGGTGGACCAGTTTAGCGTCTACTACGGCCTGTATTTCGGCGCGCGGAAGATGGTCGAGCTGGGCGTGAAGGGGGTGATCGTCAACACCGCCTCCATCTATGGCTCGGTCGCGGCCAAGGGCAGCTTCAACTACAACGCGGCCAAGGCGGCGGTGATCGCCATGACCCGGTCGGGCGCGCTGGAACTGGCCGAACACGGCATCCGCGTCGCCGCTGTGGCCCCGGGCTTTATCGACACGCCGATGATGAAGCAGGTGCCGGAAGAGGGCCGCGCGGCCCTGGCAGCCCAGCATGTCACCAACCGGCTGATCCCGCCCGAGAAGGTGGCCAGCGTCGTGGCCTTCCTGTTCAGCGACGCGGCCAGCGCGGTGAACGGATCGACCGTGGCGGCGGACGACGGCTTCCTGGCCTTCAAGGTCTAGAAGGCAAAGAAAAACCCCGGCTCAAGCGAGCCGGGGTTTTTGATGAGCGGTGCTCGAAAGGCTTAGTTCGAAGCGCCGACGCTACGGGCCGAGGCGGCCATCAGGGGCGCACGGCTGGGGGTGGCGTCCCACGACGGCGGGCAGCCGTCGAAGCGGCCGGCGTCGGCGATGGTCAGGGTGCGCATGTTCAGGCGCATGGCCTGCTGCATCGAGCCGCGACCGTGGCCGGTGTACAGGTCGACCTTCTGGCCCTTGATCGCGCCGCCGGTGTCGGAGGCGTACCAGTAGCCGTCGTGAATGGTGCCGTCGGCCATGCGCAGGCCGACCGTTTCACGGATGAACAGGACGCTGCGGCGCGGGATGTAGCGAGGATCGACCGCGACGGTGCGCATGGCGACCGGACGGCAGCCGAGGCTGTCGTTGCCCGTCGCGCCGCCGCCACCCGCGTGATAGAGGCGCGCCGAGGCGCTCCAGCGCGCATCGCCGTCCATCAGGGCCTGTTGTTCGGAGGTCAGCTCGACCACGACGCCGTTGGAACCTTCATTCACGCCATCGGTTTCCTCAGCACCCCACGCCTGCGACGTCGCCGCTTCGTAGGAGACCGGATCCTGGGTGGCGCCCGCTTGGGCGGGGAAGGCCATCGCCCAGAAAAGGGCGAACGCGGCGGCAGTGCCGAGCATGAGCAGACTCGCGGAATCACCGGCCCCTGACGCGTCCGGCGACGGGCTTTTCGTTTCCAATTGTGGCAAAAGGCAGACCTTGCAGGTTTGCTGCGACCACCTGTCCGGATGATCGGTGGATAAGCAGGGCTTCTGCATGGTCTGGCGGAACCATGCTTGGCTGACGCTGACAAGTCTGTAAGCTGTATTCGCAGATCAACAACTCTTTGCTGGCGCGTGATGCTTACTGTCTATGGTGATATTCGGTCGGGCAACTGTTTGAAGGTCAAGTGGTTGCTCGATTGGCTGGGGCGTGATTATCGCTGGGTTGAAACTGATGTCACAACCGGTGTGACCCGAAGCGCACAGTTTTTGGCCCTGAACCCCGCCGGGCAGACGCCGACCATTGTATTGGCGGACGGGCGGCCGCTGGCGCAGTCGAACGCCATACTTGTCCACATGGGCGAGGGCACGGCCATGATCCCCGCCGATCCCTATGACCGGGCGAAGATGTTCGAATGGCTGTTCTGGGAGCAGTACAGCCACGAGCCCTGCATCGCCGTGGTGCGGTTCCAGCGGGCCATCGCCGGGAACGCGGCCGAGGAGATTGATCCCCGACTGGTCGAGAAGGGCTATGCGGCGCTGGCCCGGATGGAGGCCGGGCTGGAAGGGCGCGACTGGCTGGCGGGGGAGGCGGCGTCCCTGGCCGACCTGGCCCTGGTCGCCTACACGCGAGTGGCCCACGAGGGGGATTTTGATCTGGCGGCGTACCCGGCGGTGCGGGGCTGGGTGGCGCGGGTCGAGGGGGTGTTCAACATCCGCTGAATCTTGTCATCCCGGCCGAAGCGAAGCGAAGAGCCCGGACGCTCTTGGCCATCTTTCATGCCCTCCCGGACAGCCCTTGGGCTGAGCCGGGAGCAGGGCAGCGATGGCAGGCTGTCGCCCGGATAGGCGCAAGCGCCTTCCGGGCGTGGCGTAAGGTTTGCGGATCTCGTCCCGGCTCGCCGCTGCGCGGCGGCCGGGATGACAAGCAGGAGAGGGCGCGATCTACTCCCTACTCCCTACTCCCTACTCCCTACTGCCTCGGCTGAGGCCGTCCGCCTTCCGCCCATTCCGGCTTGAAGTCGCTGGTGGCCATCCAGCGGACCGGCTCGACCAGGGACTGGATCGCGCGGGTCATGAAGGGGAAGTCCAGGTTCTCGATGGTGTCGTCGGCGGTGTGGTAGTTCGGAATGGTGGCCCAGCCCGAGATGGTGTGGGCGACCACGCCCTGCAGGGCCAATTGGTAGTTGTCGGACCGCTCGAAGAAATGCTGGTCCGGGTAGATGTCCGGCGCGATCAGGGCGCCGCGTTCCTTCAGCGTCGGGCCGAAGTTGGAGCGTTCGAAGCCGGTCATCATCATGATCCCGGCAGGCATGTTGGGATCCTGCTGCCCGATCATCTCGATCTCGAGGTTGGCGACGATGTCGCTGATCGGCACGGGCGGGTTGCGGGCGAACCACAGGGAGCCGAGCAGGCCCATCTCCTCGGCGCCGTAGCAGACGAACAGGATGGAGCGCTTCGGCTGCTCGCCCGCCGCTAGGGTGCGGGCCAGTTCCAGCACGGCGGCGACGCCAGACGCGTCGTCATTGGCGCCGTGCATGATGACGCCGTCACGGACGCCGAGGTGGTCGAGGTGGGCCGAGATCATCAGCACGCCCGCCGACGGATCCGAGCCCTGCAGCCAGCCGATGGCGTTGGTGGTGATCCGCTCGGCGCCGTCCGGGGAGATCACGTCCCAGCGCGGGCGGCGGTTGGGCTGGGTGGCCGGGCGCTGCACCACGCCCGCGGTCTGCAGATAGCCGGTCATGCCGGGGGCGGGCTTCAGGCCGTATTCCTGGAAGCGGGCGGCGATATAGGCGGCGGCCACGGCCTCGTCCGGAGTGGCGCTGCCGCGACCGCGCAGGGCGTCGCCGGCGAGGAAGGCCTCATGCGCCTCGATCCGGGCCTGTTCGACCATCAGATGCTGCGGCGCGGGCGCTGTCTGGGCCTGAACGGAGGAGGCGAGGGCCAGCAGGCCGGCGGCCAGCAACAGGGAGCGTTTGAACACGGGAATCTCCAATCGACAGACCCCGGTTATGCTGCGGTCACGGTGTCGCAACAAGACTCCTCTGGACCTGACGCCGAGGTGCATCTACCCCCTGAGCCTTCACAGCCCGGATCCCGCCCCATGAAGCGTATCGCCCTCGCCGCCGCCGCCGTCTGCGTGGTGGCCGCCGTCGCCGTCCCCGCCGTCGTTCAGGCCTGGGGCAATACCGGACACAGGCTGATCGGCATGGCCGCCGTGCGCGGTCTGCCGGACGAGATGCCCGCCTTCCTGCGCACACCCGGCGCTGCCGCCGACATCGGCGAACTGGCCCGCGAGCCGGACCGCTGGAAGGGTGGCGGCCAGCCGCACGATCGGGAGCGCGACACCGCCCACTTCGTCGACCTGGATGACAACGGCTTCGTCTTCAACGCCCAGGGGCCGTCGGTCGACAGCCTGCCGCGCCTGAAGTCGGAATATGACGCCGCCCTGATCGCCGCCGGTCTGGATGTCGATGACGCGGGCTATCTGCCCTACGCCATCTGGGACGCCTATCAGAACCTGGTGCGCGACTTCGCCTACTGGCGCGTGCTGAACGCCCAGGAAGCGCGCGAGACCGATGCGACGAAGAAGGCCTGGTATCGCGTGGATCGCCAGCGCCGCGAGGCCCTGATCCTGCGCGACATGGGCGTGCTGGGCCACTACATCGGCGACGGCTCGCAGCCGCACCACACCACGATCCACTACAACGGCTGGGACCGGAACACGCCGAACCCGGAAGGCTTCACCACCTCGCGCCAGACGCACAGCCAGTTCGAGGGCGCCTTCACCGCCCGCGTCGCGCGTCTGGACACCATCGAGGCCGCCATGGCCGCGCCGAAGCTGGACGGCTTCGATCTGCGCGCCCGCGTGCCCGCCTATCTGCGCGAGACGCTGGGACAGGTGACGCCCTTCTATCGTCTGGAGAAGGCGGGCGGCTTCGCCGACGGGGATCGTCGCGGCGCCGAGTTCACCATCGCTCGTCTGGCGGCCGGCGCCTCGGAACTGCGGGACTTCTACATCCTGGCCTGGCGCGACTCCGCCGACGACAGCATCGGCTGGCCCGTCGTGAAGGTCGCCGAGGTCGAGGCCGGGACGGCGGATCCGTGGCTGGCGATGGTCGGCGAGGACTGATCCCAAGCGGGTGAAGAGTGTTAGTGAGCAAGAGGTGAGCGAGATCGCACCGGTGGCCACGACAGCGGCTCACCCCTTCGCTCACTAGCACTGTTCACTTCTTCACCCGCGCTGCCATGTCCGACCTGACCCCTCCCGTCGTCATCCTCGACAAGTCCCAGCTGGCCGACAACATCGGCGCCGTCGCGCGGGTGATGGCCAATTTCGGCCTGTCCGAACTGCGCCTCGTCAGCCCGCGTGACGGCTGGCCGCAGGAGCGGGCCTGGGCCACGGCCTCGGGCGCCGACTGGGTGCTGGACGGGGTGAAGGTGTTCGACAGCGTGGCCGAGGCCGTCGCCGACCTGAACACCGTCTTCTCGACCACCGCTCGCCCGCGCGAGACGCGGATGCCGGTGCGCACCCCGCGTGAGAGCGCCCGCATCCTGTATGACGACACCGCCTCGGGCCTGCGGACCGGCCTGCTCTTCGGCGGCGAGCGCGCGGGGCTGGAGACGACCGACATCGCCCTGACCGCCGGGATCACCACCATTCCGATCGATCCGAAGCACCATTCGCTGAACCTGGCGCAGGCCGTGGCGATCAACGCCTATGAGTGGCGCACCCTGATCCTCGACGCTCCGCCGCCGCGCTTCCGCGAGCAGGATCCGCCCGCGTCCAATGATCTGCTGATCGGCATGTACGAGCATTTCGAGGCGGAGCTAGAGGCCGGGGGCTTCTTCTTCCCGCCGGAGAAGAAGCGGTCGATGAGCCAGAACCTGCGCGTCATGCTGGGCCGTTCGGCGTTCAGCGAGCAGGAGGTCGCGACCTTCCGCGGAGCCATCCATGCGCTGGCCAAGGGGCGCGGTCGGGTGTTGGCCAAGATGGCCGAGGCGCGGGCGGCGGCCGACAAGAAGGATGACGAGTGAAACTCGTCCTCATCTATCCTCTCGCGGCGCTGGCCGAGATCGCCGGCTGTTTCGCCTTCTGGGCCTGGCTGAGGCTGGATCGGTCGCCGCTGTGGCTGATCCCGGGCGTGGCCAGCCTGATCGCCTTCGCCTGGCTGCTGACCCTCGTGCCGACCGATGCGGCGGGGCGGGCGTTCGCGGCCTATGGCGGGGTCTATATCTGCGCCTCGCTGGCGTGGATGGCGCTGGTGGAGAAGAGCCCGCCGGACCGCTGGGACCTGATCGGCGGTGCGGTCTGTCTGATCGGGGCGGGGATCATTCTCCTCGCCCCGCGCGGTTGATCCGGGAAAACGAGTCCTGTAGACGGCGCCTCGTTGGGGAGTAGCCGCCGGCGCCCATAAAGGCCGGGTTCGCGTCAACATACTCGTGGCTTTCCGGCCCGTGGCGCGATCAGTGGACCTCGTGTCCGCCTGGCGAGACCAGCGTGCCTTGCGATCCCCAACCGGCGGGGACGTGAGCGCGCTGTCTCGTGCGTCCGGCGGATTTCAATTCTGATGACCCCTCTCTCCATCGCGGTGTTGTCGCTCAGCATGTCCACCGACGCCTTCGCCGCCGCTGTCGGGCGCGGCGCGGCCAACCGGCCCCCGGTCGCCACCGCCATTCGCAACGGTCTGGTCTTCGGCGTGATCGAGGCCATCACCCCGCTGATCGGCTGGGGACTGGGCCTGATCGCGGCGGGCTTCGTCGAACAGGTGGATCACTGGATCGCCTTCGGCCTGCTGGGCGCGGTGGGCGCCAAGATGCTTTGGGAAGCTTTCCAGCCGGTCGATGAGGATGACGGCGCGCGTCTGGCCCGTAACGGCGTGCTGGCCCTTGTCGCCACGGCGGTGGGCACCAGCATCGACGCGGCGGCGGTCGGGGTGGGCCTGGCCTTCATCGGCGCCAACATCTGGATCATCGCGGCGAGCATCGGCTTCACCACCTTCGTCCTGACCACCATCGGCATGCTGATCGGCAAGGCCGTCGGCGCTCGCTTCGGCAAAATCGCCGAGTTCGTGGGCGGCGTGGCCCTGATTCTGATCGGCGCGTCCATTCTGGCCGATCACATGGGCTGGCTCGCCTAGGCCCTCAGTAGCTGATCCACGAAGGCGGGCACGGTCTCGGTCGCGGGGCCGTACAGGCCCTCGTCGAACAGGCCAGCACCCTGGGTCGGTTCGAGATTGATCTCCAGCGTGCGGGCGCCGGCGCGGCGGGCGTCCTGCACGAAGCCCGCCGCCGGATAGACGGCGCCCGAGGTGCCGATGGAGACGAACAAGTCGGCCTGCGAGATCGCCGCGTCGATCAGATGCATGGCCAGAGGCATCTCGCCGAACCAGACGATGTGGGGGCGCAGCCAGCCTTCGGGGCTAAAGGGGCTGTCGTGACGCGGGTCCAGATCGCCGGGGCAGTCGATGACCCGGCCCGTGGCGGTGCAATGGGCCTTCAGCAGCTCGCCGTGCATGTGGATCAGCTGGAAGCCCGGGGCGGGCGGGACCACGGCGTGGGCGCGGTCGTGCAGGTCGTCGACGTTCTGGGTCACCAGCAGGAAGTCGCCCTCCCACCGCGCGGCCAGTTCGGCGAGGGCGTGGTGGGCCAGATTGGGCTGAACCTCGGCCAGTTGTCGGCGGCGCTTGTTGTAGAAGTCCTGCACCAGGGCGGGATTGGCCGCGAAGCCCTCGAGCGTGGCGACGTCCTCGATCCGATGGCCCTCCCATAGCCCGTCGCTGGCGCGGAAGGTGGGGACGCCGCTCTCCGCCGAAATGCCGGCGCCGGTGAGGATGACGAGGTTTCTCATGGAAGCGCCGTAAGGGAGCGCGCCGCGTACTGAAGAACGTAGGGCTTTTCCGTGGGTGGCCCGTCCGGGAACGCATCACCGAAGAAGGCCGCGTAGCAGTCGAACATGCCCATCTCTTCGCTGAACCCGCAGTGAACCACGATACCGAACTCCGGTGTGAGGAGGTCGCCTCCGTTGACGTAGCTGTCGAGCCGCACGCGCGTGCCGGGGGCGAGGTACTGATCGCCGGAGACTGGATCGATTGCATCAGTCACGGAACGCGCCTCATTCGAAGGAGCGGGTTTCTTGGCGCCCCCGGCTTCGTTTAGGAAGGGGCAGCTTTGCAAGGAGACCTCCCCATGAAAACCCGCGCCGCCGTCGCCTTCGAGGCCAAACGCCCGCTTGAGATCGTCGAGGTCGATCTGGAAGGGCCGCGCGCCGGCGAGGTGCTGGTCGAGATCAAGGCCACGGGCATCTGCCATACCGATGCCTATACGCTGGACGGTCTGGACTCCGAGGGCATCTTCCCGAGCATTCTCGGCCACGAGGGCGCGGGCGTCGTCGTGGAAGTCGGTCCGGGCGTGACCTCGGTCGAGGTCGGCGATCACGTGATCCCGCTGTACACGCCGGAATGCCGCCAGTGTAAGTCGTGCCTCAGCCGCAAGACCAACCTGTGCACCTCGATCCGCGCGACGCAGGGCAAGGGCCTGATGCCCGACGGCACCTCGCGCTTCAGCTACAAGGGTCAGGCCATCGCCCACTACATGGGCTGCTCAACCTTCTCGAATTACACGGTGCTGCCCGAGATCGCGCTGGCCAAGATCCGCAAGGACGCGCCGTTCGACAAGGCCTGCTACGTCGGCTGTGGCGTGACCACCGGCGTCGGTGCGGTGGTCAACTCGGCCAAGGTCGAGCCGGGCGCCAATGCGGTCGTCTTCGGTCTGGGCGGCATCGGCCTGAACGTCATCCAGGGCCTGAAGATGGTCGGCGCCGACATGATCATCGGCGTGGACATCAACGGCGACAAGGAAGAGTGGGGCCGTCGCTTCGGCATGACCCATTTCGTCAATCCGAAGAATGTGTCCGACGTGGTCGCCCATCTGGTCGAGCTGACCGGCGGCGGCGCGGACTACACCTTCGACTGCACCGGCAACACCGTGGTCATGCGTCAGGCGCTGGAAGCCTGTCACCGCGGCTGGGGCGAGAGCATCATCATCGGCGTGGCCGAGGCGGGCAAGGAGATCGCCACCCGCCCGTTTCAACTGGTCACCGGCCGCGTCTGGAAGGGCTCGGCCTTCGGCGGCGCGCGCGGCCGCACCGATACGCCGAAGATCGTCGACTGGTACATGGACGGCAAGATCGAGATCGACCCGATGATCACCCACACCTTCGGTCTGGAAGACATCAACAAGGCCTTCGACCTGATGCACGAAGGCAAGAGCATCCGGTCGGTGGTGGTGTTCTGATCCAAGAGGGTTGTTGAAAGCAACGGACTTGTGCGAGATCAGGTCACCTTGAGGGAGGAGACACATGTTCACACACATCACCGTCGGCGCGAACGACATCGAGGCGTCGCGGAAATTCTATGACGCGGCGCTGGGCGCGCTCGGAATCGAGCCGGGTCAGCCGGACGGCATGGGCCGCTACTGGTGGCGGACGGCGCGCGGCTCGTTCGCGGTCGGCAAGCCCATCGACGGCGACCCGGCCTGCCACGCCAACGGCGGCACCATCGGCTTCGGCGCGCGCGATCCGGAAGCCGTGAAGGCCTTCCACGACGCCGGCGTCGAAGCGGGCGGCACGTCGATCGAGGACCCGCCCGGTGAGCGCAAGGGCCCGTTCGGCGCGCTTTACCTGTCCTATCTGCGCGACCCGTCGGGCAACAAGATCTGCGCCCTGCACCGACCGAAGTAACGGCCGCGCTTGCGACAACTGACCACGTCATTGCGTCGATGTGAACGGGGCTACCAAGCCCCGTTCATTGAAGGGGGACAGGATGAAAATCGACGCGCAGAAGGCTCTGATCGCTTACTCCGGCGTGCTGACGGCGGTGCTGGTCGGGTTGATGGTTTCGGGCGCGGTGCAGGGCGTCGGCCCGGCCCGCTTCACCGAGATCGATGTCCAGCGCATCAATGTGCGCGAGCCGGATGGGACGCTGCGCATGGTGATTTCCAACCAAGCCGCCTTCCCAGAGATCCCCTATCGCGGGCGCGAGGTTCCTCATCCGGGCCGTGACACGGCTGGGATGCTGTTCATGAACGAGGAAGGCACCGAGGTTGGAGGCCTTGTGTTCGGCGGTCGCAATGCGGACGGCGTCAAGACCTCCGGCGGCAGCCTGACCTTCGACGGCTATGAGCAGGATCAGACGGTCCAGATCATGGGCTTCCAGCAGGGCGCGCGACGGGTGTCCGGCGTCTTCGTCAATGACCGGCCCGAGGAGTCGATCGACTATGACGTGCTGACCCGTCTTGCCGGTCTGACACCCGAAGAACAGCAGGCGGCCATGCTGGCGGCCAATATGGACGGGCAGCCGCGCGCCTTCCTGGGGCGTCAGGGCTCGGGGGCGTCGGAACTGGTGCTGCGCGACGGCGCTGGCCGGGCGCGTCTGGTGCTGAGCGTGGCCGTCGACGGTGGTGCACGCATCACCTTCCGGGACGAAAACGGACAGGCGACGCGTGTCGTGACGCCCGAGGGCTGAGGCGGCTGGATTGCGGATGGAGGAGCGGAAGATGAAGGCGAGGGCGGCGATACTGGCGACGCTGGCGGTGATCGGTCTGTCGGCCTGCGACAGGGGCGGCGGCTCGCCCGCGACTTCGGCCGAGACGGTCGCCGAGGCCTGGGTCGGCAAGGCGGTGGTCCTGTACCTGCCCGAGGCCGTGATGAAGAAGCGGATCGCGGTGTCGAGCCTGTCGCCCTATGTGAGCGCCGCGACGCAGGCGACCGAGGGCGCCGTGCGCGCCGCTCCGGTGCAACCGGGGGCGTCGGGCATGCTGCTGCTGATGGTCAAGCCGGGCGAGCGCTCGAAGGCCTGGGTCGTTACCGGCGATCCGGCTCCCGACGCCGACACGGTCGCGGCGGTGATCCGGGCGGTCGAGGCCGTGCCTGCCCCGTCCGTGCGTGAGGGAGCGATCCTGGTCGGGGTTGGCTTCGACGCCTGGGGCGGCGGCGCCCAGCCGGTTGGAGGCCGTCCGCCGATCCCGCGCGACTGGTATGCACATTTCCCGAAGGACGGCGGCCAACTGGACGACGCCTTCATGGCCCGCGTCTGGCCCGACTGACTGGAGTTCGAGTTGATGGAAACCACCAAGACCCACGCCGTCCACGGCGGCGGGCTGCGCTATCTGAAGCACGAAAGTGCGGTGACCTGCACGCCCATGACCCTGTCGGTCTTCGTCCCAGGCGGCGAAGGGCCGTTCCCGGTGCTGATCTGGCTGTCCGGCCTGACCTGCACCGAAGACAATTTCACCACCAAGGCCGGGGCCTATGCCGCCGCCGCCGAGCATGGGGTGATCATTGTCGCGCCCGATACCAGCCCACGCGGCGAGGGGGTGGCGGATGATCCGGCCTATGACCTAGGTCAGGGCGCGGGCTTCTATGTGGATGCGACGCAGGCGCCTTGGGCGCCGCATTTCCGCATGGAGAGTTATGTCACCGGCGAACTGATCGACCTGATCGACCGCGAGTTCCCGACGACCCGGGTCTGCTCGATTTCGGGGCATTCGATGGGCGGCCATGGGGCGCTGACCCTCGCCCTGCGCCACCCAGATCTGTTCCGCTCGGTTTCGGCCTTCGCGCCGATCAGCTCGCCGACCCGCTGCCCCTGGGGCGAGAAGGCCTTTACCGCCTATCTGGGCGAGGACCGGGCCGAGTGGGCGAACCACGACGCGGCCCTGCTGATCGAAGCGGGCGCGGCCAAGGGTGTCTACGACGACATTCTGGTGGATCAGGGCGACGCCGACAGCTTCCTGGTCGAGCAGTTGAAGCCTGAACTGCTGATCGCCGCGGGCGAGGCCAGCGGGCAGAAGGTCACGGTGCGGATGCAGCCGGGCTATGATCACTCGTACTTCTTCATGGCCAGCTTCATCGCGGACCACGTCGCCTTCCATGCGGAGCGGCTGAAGGCGTAAGCTCCGGGCGAACCGGAGCAACGACGATGAAACTTCCCGCCCTGATCCTGTCCGCCGTCCTGCTGGCGGCGCCCGCCGTGGCGCAGGAGCAGATGGGCGATCCGTCGTTCCGCCCGACCGTGGCGCGTCCCGCCTATGGCGCCGACGGGCCGATGATCCAGCTGGATGCGGCGCACGGCAGCGTCCAGACCATCGAGGGGCGCTACGCCGGGTTCGCGGCTCTGGTGCGGGCCGACGGCTATCGCCTCCGGGCCGGGGAGCAGAAGCTGGATCAGCCGGGAGCGCTGGACGGCGTGGATGTGCTGGTCATCTCCAATGCCGTGCGGCCGAGGGACGGCAGCAGCCCGGACGCCTTCACCCCGGGGGAGATCGCGGCGCTGGACGCCTGGGTGCGGGCGGGCGGATCGCTGCTGCTGGCGGCGGATCACGCCCCTTACGGCAGCGCCAATGAGACGCTGGGCCGGGCCTTGGGCGTTGAGATGGGCAAGGGCTACGCCTTCCGGTTCGAGGACGGCCAGATCACCTCGCAGCTGACCTTCTCGACCGAGGCGGGGACGCTGGGCGAGCATCCGATCCTGCGCGGGCGGGACGGGTCGGAGGCGATCCGCCGGGTGCGCAGTTTCACCGGCCAGTCGCTGTCGGGGCCGCCGGGGGCGACGGTGCTGATGGCGCTGAACCCCGACGACCTCGAGGCGGCGGACGTGCGGACGCTGCAGGAGATCAACGCCCGCATCGAGGCCGATCCGTCCAGCCGCGCCGCCGTGCTGGCCGAACTGGCGCGACCGGCCCTGACGGCGCAGGGGCTGGCGTTCGAGCATGGGCGCGGCCGGGTCGTGGTGCTGGGTGAGGCGGGCATGCTGACGGCGCAGGTTTTGCGTTTTCCGAACGATCCCTCGCGCCCTGAACGCGCTTTCGGTCTACAGACCCCCGGCCACGATGATCAGCAGTTCGCGTTGAACCTGCTGCACTGGCTGAGCCGCCTTGAGGGACTGCAATGAGTGACGACCGGTATGACGCGATGTTCGCGGCCCTGTGCAGCGAGGTCGGCTTCTGCCTGCACGACAAGGGACAGAAGAAGGTGATCGCGGCCCTGCCCGACGGGCTGGACGCGGCGACCAAGGTGGCCTTCGCGGCGGCGGGGGTGGACTACCTCAACTCGCTGGGCGACCACCGCCGGGCGGTGCGCGACTGCCTGAAGGCGCACCTGCCGAAGGCCTAACGCTCGTCCTGCACTTCAGCGGCGGGGGCCTGTGTGGTGGTTGTCGTCGTGGTCGTGGTGGTGACGGTCCGCGAGGTCGAATAGCTGATGGTGCAGCCCGGCGCGTTGACGAACTGACCGTCGCTGGTGTGGCAGGTGGAGGTGGTCGTGATCGGCTCGCCGCTCATGCAGCCGCCGAGGCCGAGCAGGGCGGCGGCGAGCAGCAGGGCAGGGCGTCGTAGGGTCATGCGGCGGCTCCGATCTGAAGGTACACCGTCGGATGTCCGGGCGGATCGCGCAAGGCCATCAATCCAAGCTTGACCGCGCGCGACGGATGCAGCCTTTGAGGGGGCGCAGGCGTTTCGCGCCTGAGAAAATCCCGCTGCGGAGTCTTTGGCTGAACGGCCTCGGCGCCTACATGCGGTTCAAGATCAATCTGTCGACAGGAGCCCTCCATGGCCTTCACCCTTCCGCCCCTTCCGTACGCCTATGACGCCTTGGAGCCGGCCATCGACAAGGAGACGATGACCTTCCACCACGACAAGCACCACCAGACCTACGTCGACAACCTGAACAAAGCCGTCGACGCCGACGCCTCGCTGCAGGGCAAGTCGCTGGAAGAGCTGTTCGCGACCATGTCGAAGCTGCCGAAGGCCGTGCGCAACAACGGTGGTGGCCACTGGAACCACAGCCTGTTCTGGGAACTGCTGGCCCCGCAGGGCGAGACCGGCGAGCCGTCTGCCGAGCTGGCCGCCAAGATCGACGCCGAACTGGGCGGTCTGGACAAGTTCAAGGCTGACTTCGACGCCGCCGGCGCCGGTCAGTTCGGCTCGGGCTGGGCCTGGCTGATCCTGCAGGACGGCAAGCTGAAGGTCACCTCGACCCCGAACCAGGACAACCCGCTCATGGACGTGGCCGACGAGAAGGGCGCTGTCCTTCTGGCCGCCGACGTGTGGGAGCACGCCTATTACCTGAAGTACCAGAACCGCCGCGTCGACTACCTGAAGGCCTTCTGGTCGGTGGTGAACTGGAACAAGGTCAACGAGCTGTACGAAGCCGCAAAGTAAGCGGTCCGCCAGTTGGAGATTTGGAAAGGCGCCGTAGCGATGCGGCGCCTTTCTTGTGTTTGGAAATGTTAGCGCTAACATCAATCCTGGCAAACATCTCGCCGGGGAGCGAAACATGAGGGATTGGGCGAAGCACGCGGGGCGTGCGGCGGCGGCGATCGCCGCTTGCGGACTGCTGCTGACGGGCGGCGCGGCGGCGCAAAGCCGGACCATTATCGCCGATGCAGGGGGTGAGAGCCGTCCGCGCGACCGGATGGCCGACTTCTCCATCGGGGCGGATTATCCGGCGGTTACTGGGCGCGAGGACGCGCTGGGCCAGTTGCAGATCGCCCGCGAGGAGCTGGGTTTCCGCTACATCCGCTTCCACGCCATCTTCCATGACGACATGGGCGTCTATCGCGAGGTGGACGGTCAGCCCGTCTATGACTTCAGCAAGATCGACGCCCTGTACGACCGCTTCCTGGCCATGGGGATCAAGCCGTTCGTGGAACTGGGCTTCACGCCGCATGACATGCGGACCTCGGATCAGACGATCTTCTACTGGAAGGGCAACACCTCCCATCCGCAGCCCGAGAAGTGGGACGCGCTGGTGGACGCCTTCGTGCGGCACCTGATCCATCGCTATGGCGCGGAAGAGGTGCGGACCTGGTTCTTCGAGGTCTGGAACGAGCCCAATCTGGACGGCTTCTGGGAGCGGGCCGATCAGGCGGCCTATTTCGACCTGTATGTGCGGACCGCGCGGGTGATCAAGGCGATCGACCCGGCCCTTCCGGTGGGCGGTCCGTCCACCGCCGGCGCGGCCTGGGTCCCGGAACTGCTGGCCTACGCCCGCGAACACGAAGCGGCGATCGACTTCGTGACCACCCACACCTACGGCGTGGACGGCGGTTTCCTGGACGAGATGGGCGTGAGCGATATCAAGCTGCTGCCCAATGAGGACGCGATCATCGGCGATGTGCGCCGGGTGCGCGAGCAGATCGAGGCGTCGGCGACGCCGGGCCTGCCGCTATACTTCACCGAATGGAGCAGCAGCTACAATCCCCGCGATCCGGTGCACGACGCGGCCCTGAGCGCCTCCTACATTCTCAGTCGCCTGAAACCGGTCGAGGGCGTGGTTCAGGGCATGAGCTACTGGACCTATTCCGACCTGTTCGAGGAGCCGGGACCGCAGACACGTCCGTTCGACGGAGGCTTCGGCCTGATGACCCCGCAGGGCATCCGCAAGCCGTCGTGGTTCGCATACAAGTATCTGAACCGGCTGGGCGACCGGGAACTGGCCAACGCTGACACGCAGAGCATCGTGACGCTGGACGAGGGGCGGCTGCAGGTTCTGGCCTGGCACTATGAGGCGCCGGACCAACCGGTCAGCAACCGGCCCTTCTTCCGCGCGGTGCAGGAGGCGCGTGTCCTCGAGCCGCTGGTGATCGAGGCGCGGGGGCTGGCGCCGGGCGAGTACCGGGTCGAGGTCCGCCGTGTCGGCGTCCGCCACAACGACGCCTACACCGCCTATCTGGAGATGGGGCGGCCCGAGCGGCTGAGCGCGGAACAGGTCGGCGCCCTGCAGGCCCTGACGCGAGATGAACCGGAGGTGCGGACCGTTGTCATCGGGCGGGACGGCGTCGGACGGCTGGAGCTGCCGATGTCGGCCTATGACGTGGTTCTGGCGGAATTCTCGCCCGTCGCGCGCTGAAGGGGCTGGCGTCCGGGCGCGGAGGCCCCAGATCAGGCGTCGCCCTATCGCACGCCGGAGCTTCCATGACCTTCCACGCCCGCCTCGCCGCCGCCGGATTGATGCTCGCCGCCCTCGGCGCCTGCTCGCCCGAGACCGAGAAGAAGGCCGAGGCCCCGGCGCCGTCGCCGGCGCCCGCGGTGGCGCTCGCCGCCGACACCTACGCCTTCCGCATCGGCCAACTGGAGGCCGTGGCGCTGCGGGACGGTTCGCTGGCCCTGCCCGCCGGGAATACGGGGGCCAGCCCGTGGGCGAACACGGCGGAGGTCTCGGCCCTGCTGCGCGCATCGGGCGTGACGGACGACACCATCCACCTGTCGATCCAGCCCCTGCTGATCAAGGACGGCGAGCGGGTGGTGCTGATCGACACCGGCGCGGGCGGCCAGATGGGCACCGAGGGCAAGCTGCAGGCTTCGCTCCGCACGGCGGGCGTGGTCCCCGCCCAAGTGACCGACATTCTGATCTCGCATGCTCACGGCGATCACGTCGGTGGGCTGGTCGCCAATGGCGCGCTGGTCTTCCCCAACGCCGTCATCCGGATGAGCATTCCGGAATGGACCGCAATGCAGGCCGACGCCGAACTGGCCGAACTGGTGCGCGTGATCACGCCGAAGGTGCAGGCCTTCGCGCCGGGATCGGTCGTGGCCCCCAGCATCACCGCCGTGTCGCTGGACGGCCATACCCCGGGGCATACAGGCTATGAGATCGCCGAGGGCGGGGGGCGGCTTCTCTATATCGGCGACGCCCTACACAGCTCGATCCTGTCGGTGCAGCGTCCTGACTGGCGCAACAACTGGGATGGGGACAGCGCCACGGCGATCGCCACCCGGCAGGGATTGCTGGAGCGCGGCGCGTCGCAGCGCCTGCTGATCTACGCCAACCACTTCCCCTTCCCGGGACTGGGCCGGATCGAGCGTCGCGACGACGGCTTCGTCTGGACGCCGGACCCCGCGCCCGCGTCCTGATTTTTGGGACCGCAGGTTGATTTTCGGTTGACCGCCTAAATCTGTGGTTGTTGTCGCATTGCATTGATTTGCAAGCAAAATTCATAACCTACTAACCGTGACCATTGGGGCGATGGTTAAGGGGTGGTTGGTTAGAGCAGGCGACCGATCTTCCCCCTGAGTTCGTCCCGCATGCGCGTACTGACCTGTCTGACACAGGAGCATAACCTGCTCCTTGTTCTGCTTGCCGCCATCATCTGTGTCGTGGGTTCGGTGGTTCTGAACCGCCTGTTCCAGAAGAACCGCCGCAGCGATCCGAAAGGCCGCCTGCCCTGGATGTTCCTGGGCGCCATGGCGGGCGGGGCGACGATCTGGTGCACCCATTTCGTGGCCATGCTGGCCTATCGCCCCGGCGTGGAGGTCGCTTATGCGCCCATGCTGACCGGCGCCTCCCTGCTGGTCGCCATGGCCAGCTGCGGCCTGGCCATCGGCATCGGCTCGATGCGCGGCCGGTACGCCGCCTTCGCGGGCGGGGCGGTGTTCGGCCTTGGCGTCACGGCCATGCACTACACCGGCATGGCGGCCTTCACCGCCGAGGCGGTGGTGATCTGGTCGCCCGCCTATGTCGTGGTCTCGGTGGTCGCGGCGGTGATCGGCGGCGCCGCGGCCTTCCAGATGGCGACGGACGACCGCCCGTGGCGACGGCCGCTGGTCGCGCCGCTGCTGCTGGTGCTGACCATCGTCTCGCTGCACTTCACGGGGATGGGCGCGCTGACGGTGATGCCTCTGGCCCCGAGCGCGGACGCCACCCTGCTGACCCAGGCGGAGATCATGCTGGCGGCGAGCGTCGCGGCCATCGGCTTCCTGCTGCTGGGGACGGCGGCGGCCAGCTATGCGCTGGAAGAACAGACCGAGCGCCAGTCGCGTGATCGACTGAGCTCGCTGATCGAGGGCAGCGTCGACGGCATGGTCGTGGTCGCGGCGGGCACGGTGCGACTGGCCAACCACGCCTTCAGTGAACTGTGCGGCGTGCAGGAAGGCGAGACCGTCGGCACGGTCATCGAGGAGTGGATCGAGGATGTCGGTTCGCTGCAGCCGGGCCTGCTGATCCAGAGCCGGGTCAAGGCCCGCGACGGGGCGCCGGTGCCGGTCGAGATCGCGGTGCGCGAAGAGATGGCTCCGGGCCAGACGGTGGTGCGCATCCTCGCCGTGCGCGACCTGCGCTCGCGCATCGCGCAGGAGCGCCGCATCGCCCATCTGGCGCGCAATGACAGCCTGACCGGGCTGGCGAACCGGACCTCCTTTATCGAGAAGCTGGATCGTCTGGCGGCCGGCGAGGGGGCTTTCGCCCTGCTGGCCATCGATCTGGATCGGTTCAAGGAGGTGAACGACCTGTACGGCCACGCCGTGGGCGACCGTCTGTTGATCCATATCGCTGAGCAGATGAAGGCGGCGACCCGCGAGGGTGAGTTCGTGGCCCGCCTGGGGGGCGACGAGTTCGTGGCCCTGATCCCGATCCGCGAGCGGATGGACGCCCACGCCGGCGCCGAGCGTCTGCGGCAGGCGATCCTGACACCGCTGCAGGCCGAGCATGTGGAACTGCAATGCGGCGCTTCAATCGGAATCGCGTTGTGGCCCGACGACGCGACCGAGACTTCGGTGCTGATCAATGACGCGGACCTGGCCATGTATAGGGCCAAGAGCGCGCTCACGACCGACATCTGCTTCTACGAAGGCGCGATGGATGAGGCGGTGCGTCAGCGTCGCCGGATCACGCTCGGCCTGCGCGATGCGCTGGAGCATGATCGGTTCGAATTGCACTACCAGCTTCAGGCCTCGGTCGAGACCGGCGCGGTCACGGGCTTCGAGGCCCTGCTGCGGTGGAAGCAGGCGGACGGCACCTATATTTCGCCGGCGGACTTCATTCCGCTGGCCGAGGAGACGGGGCTCATCCTGCCCATCGGCGAATGGGTGTTGCGTCGTGCCTGCGCCGAGGCGGCCGGCTGGGAGCAGCCGCACCGGGTCGCGGTGAATCTGTCGCCCGTTCAGCTATCTCACGTCGACCTGCCGCGACTGGTGCACCAGATCCTGATCGAGACCGGGCTGGCCCCGCACCGGCTGGAGCTGGAGATCACCGAGACGGCGATGATCTCGGACATGGAGCGCACGACCCATGTCCTGCGCCAGCTGAAGCTGCTGGGCGTGTCGGTGGCGATGGACGACTTCGGCACCGGCTATTCGTCGCTCTCGACCCTGCGCGCCTTCCCGTTCGACAAGATCAAGCTGGATCGCACCTTCATGTCCGAGCTGGACGGCGGACCGCAGTCCAAGGCCATCATTCGCGCCGTGCTGGCGCTGGGCGAAAGCCTGGACATCCCGGTCCTCGCCGAAGGGGTGGAGACCCAGGACCAGCTGAACTTCCTGCGCGAGCAGGGTTGTGACGAGGTGCAGGGCTATCTGCTGGGACGCCCGCGCCGGGAAGCCACGGCGCGGGTCGCCGAGGCCGAAGAGGCCAGCAAGGTCGCTTAGGGCGTCTGGCCCTAGGGCCGGTAGTTCGCGCCGTACTCCCAGTCGAACGGCACGCCGGTGTCGCCGAGGATGAAGCGGACGAGGGGGGCGAAGCCGTCCTCGGCGCGCACGTCATTGCCGAGAATGACCACACAGCGCTGTCCGCGCTCGAGGCAGACCATGGTGTTGCCGGTCGAGTCGTTATGGCCGCCCTTGAAGAAGCCCGGTCCCTGCGGACCCGTAAAGGTGACCACGCCCAGCCCGGCCTGAAGGTCGGGGCGGCGCTGAGCCGGGGGCAGTTCATCCTGGAAGGTCGGGAATTGGCTGGGGGTGGTGATCGGCAGTTGGGGCCGCAGCATCTCGGCGTGGGAGGCGGGGCTGAGGCCATCGCCGCGGACCAGGGCGGCGGCGAAGCGGCTCATGTCGGTGATGGTGGTGTCCATCGACCCGGCGACGCGGACCTTGGAGCGCTCGTCGTGGGGCTCGGGCGAGCCGTCCTCCTTCCAGCCGTCGGCCATGTTCTGTGCGAACTCGGGCCGCCAGATCAGGCTGGTGTTGGTCATGCCCAGAGGCGCGAAGACGTGGTCGCGGGTGCGGTCGCCCATGTTGATGCCGAGGGGCCCCTCCAGCATGTACTGCAGCATCGTCAGGCCCTCGCCGGAGTAGGCGAAGCGCGTGCCCGGATCGAAGTGGATGCGCAGCTTCTCTTCCGGCTCCAGCCAGTAGAAGTTCGCGAAGCCGGTGCTGTGGGTCAGGCTGTGGCGCGGGGTGATGGTCCGCCAGCGCGGGTCCTCGGCCAGATTGCGGTAGTCGGAATAGAAGTTGGCGAACTGCGGCGTGAAGGTCGACGGCAGGTCGGGCGCGATCTCGGCGATGGGGCGGTCCAGATTGACCACGCCCTCATCGACCAGCTGCATCACCGCATAGCCGAACACCGTCTTAGTCAGGGAGGCGCCGTACATGATGGTGTCGGTGGTCAGGGGATCGCCGGCCTCGTTGCGCTGGCCATAGGCCTTCACATGGACGGGGCGGCCCTGATCGATCACGGCGACGGCCACACCGCGCGCGCCGGTCTGCTGCATCAGGCGGGCGACGGCGGCGTCGACCTCCGGCCCGGTCGGCGTCGGGTGAGGAGTCTGGGCCGCGGCGGGCAGGGCGGCGGACAGGCCGAGGGCGGCGGCGAGGGCGGCAAGCAGGCGGGTCGTCATTCTGGGCTCCCCTTTTATAACTGACCTGAGCCGTAACACGGGTCGGCCCGGACGTTGACTTAAGCTTTCTCCATGGGCATAAGCGCCGCCTTCGCGCGCCTGACTCCGGTCGGGGGCGGGATTTATGACGGACGATGCGTGGACCGCCGTTGGGATCGTCTCTCCAGTTGGGGAGGGACCGGGCCGCATCAACATAGAGAGTGACTTATGTCCAAGCGCCACAGCGCCAAGTACAAGATCGACCGCGCCATGGGTGAAAACCTGTGGGGCCGCTCGAAGTCCCCGGTTAACAAGCGCTCGTACGGCCCCGGCCAGCACGGTCAGCGCCGCAAGTCGAAAGTCTCGGACTTCGGCCTGCAGCTGAAGGCCAAGCAGAAGCTGAAGGGCTACTACGGCAACATCACCGAGAAGCAGTTCGCCGCGACCTACGCCGAAGCGACCCGTCGCAAGGGCAACAGCTCGGAGAACCTGATCGGTCTGCTGGAATCGCGCCTGGACGCCATCGTCTACCGCGCCAAATTCGTCCCGACCGTCTGGGCCGCTCGCCAGTTCGTCAGCCACGGCCACGTGACCGTCGACGGCAAGAAGGTCGACATCGGTTCGTACCGCGTGAAGCCGGGCCAGGTGATCGAGGTCAAGGAAAAGTCGCGCAACATGGCTCTGGTGCTCGAAGCCCAGCAGTCGTCGGAACGTGACATCCCGGACTATCTGGAACTGGGTGACCGCGGCTTCTCGGTCCGTTACGTCCGCGTGCCGGAACTCGCTGACGTGCCGTACCCGGTGAAGATGGAACCGAACCTGGTCGTCGAATACTACTCGTCGTAATCCCTTCGGGATCACGACGATCTTCTTGGGCTACCGCGCTTCGCGCTACTTGAGCCTGGGAAGATTACAGAAGTTGAAGGGCTCTGGAGCAATCCGGGGCCCTTTTGCTTTGGATGACTGCCCGGAAGCGGTTCCTTTTCGGACCGAATAACGTCACAATACGCGCCGGTTCAGGATCCAGCCGAGGAGGCCGGGATGACATCGAAAATCACGCTCGCCGCCGTGCTGGCGCTCGCCTCGCTGACGGCCGCCTGCGGCACGGTTTCGTCGATGTGGTCGGGGGATCGCGCGGACGCTGATCTGCCGGGCAAGCTGGAGCCGATCCACGCCGCCGCCATCGGTCAGGATCAGGCCGTGTTCTGGGTCAGCTCGAACGGCTGCACCAGCAAGGCGGACCTGACGCCGGTCGTGCGTCGTCACCGCGACGCCTCGGTGATCACCCTGCGGCGGATCAAGGAGGACCGTTGTGACACGGTCCAGCCGCAGGGCGTCGAGATGCGCTGGTCGTTCGAGGAACTGGGCATCGCGCCCGGCGGCCGGGTGTCGGTCGAAAACCCCTATCAGGTCACGCCGTCCGCCTGACCTCCTGCGAGGGCTGAACCCGCCTCAGCCGTGGATGCGGTCGTAGGCGGGCCAGGTGGTCTGCGTCGCGCGCGCATATTGGTTCGGCAGGCTCTCGGGCTGGCCCAGCGCCGTTGCGGCGTGGTGCGGCCAGTTCGGATCGTCCAGAACCGCGCGGGCGATGCCGATGAAGTCCGCCTTGCCCCCGGCGATGATGGCCTCGGCCTGTTCGGGCTCGTAGATCATGCCGACGGCGATGACATTGGCCTCGGGGACCGCCGCCTTCACGGCCTCGGCGAAGGGAAGCTGGTAGCCCGGCTCGCCGCCCGGAATGTGGGCGCGGGCGACGTTGCCGCCGGTTGAGACGTGCAGATAGTCATAGCCCATGTCGTGCAGGGCGCGGGCGAAGGCCTGGACCTCCTCGAGCGCGATGCCGTCCTCGACCCAGTCCGAGCCGTTGAAGCGGGCGCCCAGGGCCTTGTCGCGGGGCCAGGCGTCCCGCATGGCCTGCGCGACCCGCAGCGGGAAACGCATGCGGTTCTCGGGCGAGCCGCCGTACTGATCGGTGCGATGGTTGGCGACGGGCGACAGGAACTCGCTGAGCAGATAGCCGTGGGCGGCGTGCAGCTCGACCAGATCGAACCCGGCGCGCAGGGCGCGACCGGCGGCGCTGACGAAGGCGTCGATGATGCGCTGCATGCCCGCCTCATCCAGCTCGACCGGGGTATGCCAGTCGTCGCGAAAGGGCAGGGCCGAGGGGGCGAAGGTGGTCCAGGCGCCCTCTTCCGGCGTTACGGAACGGTTGCCGATCCACGGCGGGGTGGTGGAGGCCTTGCGGCCCGCGTGGCCCAGCTGGATGCCGATGGGGGTGTCCGAATAGGTGCGGATGCCGCTGATCAAGGCGGCGAAGGCGGCTTCCTGATCATCATTCCACAGGCCGGTGTCGGCGGGGCTGATGCGGCCCGCGGCCTCGACCCCCGTGGCCTCGACGATCACCAGGCCCGCGCCGGAGACGGCGAGGCGGCCCAGATGCTGCACGTGCCAGGGCTGGGGCACGCCGTCGATGGCCGAATACTGGCACATGGGGGCGATGACGATGCGGTTGCGCAAGGTCAGGGGACCGACGGCGCGGGGGGTGAACAACTGGCTCATTGGGGGAGGCTCCGGGAGGATCGGAACGGTAGCTATGTCGGATGCCGATCCAGACAAGGGGCAGCCTTGCCGATTGTTCACGTGCCATTCAGGCCGCCGGACGGCACATTGTCCGCAAGCTTCACAAAAGAAGCGCTCTCATCGTCTGGAAGGGGATTCCAAAATGCGTCGTATCGCTCTCGTTCTCGCTCTCGCCATCGCCGCTCCGGTTCTCAGCGGCTGCATCATCATCGCCACCGACAAGCCGACCACCCGCGTGGTGCACAGCACCCCGGAAGCCGGTCAGTGATCCGCGCTCTGATCGTGGCGGCGCTGACCGCGCCGCTGCTGTCGGGCTGCGTCATCTATTCGAACGAGGGCGGTGAGCGCGACGTTGTGGTCAACTGGAGCGACCACGGCAAACCCGCGCTGGAAGCCGTGCGGTCGGCCCGGATCGCCGACGGTCGCCTGATCGTTCGGGTGGAGTCCAGCGGCTGCACGGACGCGACCCATTTCGCGGTCGATCTGACGCCGGTGGATGATGGGGTGACCAACATCGCCCTGCGCCGCAACGCCGAGGACCTGTGCAAGGCGCTGGTTCCCGAGGGGGTGGATGTCAGCTGGACGCTGAGCGAACTGGGCGTCGAGCCCGGCACGCCGACGCGGTTGCTGAACCCGACCAAGCTGTAAAAGACGAAGGGCCGGAACGCACAGCGCTCCGGCCCTTTCCTTGTCAGGCCTTCTGGAAGGCCGGAAGCATGTCCGCCGGTATGCGGTGGGGGCGCATGGTCTTCGAATCCACCAGAACCCATTCGGTCACGCCCTGGGCGCACAGGCGGCCCTCGGCGTCCTCGATGCGAACATAGCGATTGAAGCGCGGCCCCTGCGGATCTCCGACCCAGGTGCGGGCCTTCACGTCCACGGCGTCGGGCATCAGAGGGCGGAAATAGTCGATCTCGTGCCGGACTCCGACCCACGACCAGCGGGCGCGGGTGTCGTCGTCGAAACTGGCGTTCCAATGGGCCGTGCCCGCGTCCTGCAGCCAGCCGACGTAGACCACGTTGTTCACGTGGCCGTTCTCGTCGATGTGCTCGGGACGGACCTCCAGCGGAAGGACGAAGATCTCGCGGTCCTCGCGCGGCTCCAGCTGGGCGCGGGCCATCAGTCTTCCTGGCCCAGCGGCACGCCCTTGTCGACCAGCAGGGTCTGGAGCTCGCCCGCGTTGAACATCTCGCGCACGATGTCCGAACCGCCGACGAATTCGCCCTTCACATAGAGCTGCGGGATGGTGGGCCAGTCGGTGTAGGCCTTGATGCCTTCGCGCAGGGCTTCGTCCTGCAGGACATCGACGCCGACGAACGACGCGCCGACGTGGTCGAGGATCTGCACGGCCAGCGAGGAGAAGCCGCAACGCGGGGCGTCCGGGGTTCCCTTCATGAACAGCACCACGTCGTGCTGCGCGACAGTGTCGGCGATGAAGGCGTGGACGGGGTCGGCCCCGGTCTGGGCATGGGCTTGATCGGTCACAGCAGGAGGCCTTTCAGTGAAGGCCGTCAGCTAGGGACCGTCAGGCCACGGGTCAAGGGCGCCTGTCGCCGCGCCGGAACGGCGGAGATGGGCCGGCGTTAGCCCCGAGCCCCTGCCGGGCTGGAGAAACGCCCGATGAAGACGCCCGAGCCGCGCAAGGGGATGCCATCCCCCAAACTGACGAAGGCTGACTTCACCGAGCGCTATCTGAGCCAGTTCCGCGACCCGGCCTTCGCCCCCATGAGCGAGGCGCTGGACAGGATCGCGAGCGTCGCCTGGGAGGCCTATCGCGACGGCCGCAAGTCGCCGGTCACCCAGAAGGCGGGACCGGGCTATGCCGATCCGGAGTACGAACTGGCCGAGGACTGGATCAACGCCCGGGCCATGGTGGACGCGGCGCAGGCACGGTTCGAGGACGGGAAAGGGCCTTTGAGGGTCCTGCTGATCAACGGCTCATCGCGGTCGGAGCACACCTGCCCGGGTGAGATGTCCAAGAGCTTCCGGCTGGTCTCGTCAGCGCAGCGTGTACTGGAGAAGGCGGGGATCGACACCAGGGTGCTGGATCTGTCCCGGCTGGCCAGCGAGTACGGACGCGACATCCACCCCTGCAAGGCCTGCTTCTCGACGGCGGCGGCGCTCTGCCACTGGCCGTGCAGTTGCTACCCGAACTACTCGCTGGGGCAGGTTCACGACTGGATGAACGACATCTACCCGATGTGGGTGGAGGCGCATGGCGTGTTCATCGTCACGCCGGTGAACTGGTATCAGGTCTCCAGCCCGATGAAGCTGATGATGGACCGGCTGGTCTGCGCCGACGGCGGCAATCCCGATCCGACCCTGACGCAGGGCAAGGATGCGAAGCTGGCCAAGGCGGAAGAGTTGAAGGGCTGGGACTATCCCCGGCACCTGCAAGGCCGGGTCTTCTCCGTGGTAGTCCATGGCGACGTGGAGGGGGCGGAGAATGTGCGCCGGTCGGTCTCGGACTGGCTGAAGTTCATGAAGTTCACGCCCGCTGGGCCGGACGCGGAGATTGACCGCTACATCGGCTACTGGGAGCCCTACGCCACCAGCCATGAGGCGCTGGACAAGGACCGGGACATGCAGGCCGAGGTGCGGATCGCCGCCGAGCAACTGGCACGGGCGCTGAAGGCGCGCCGGGCGGGCGAACTGGTCACCACCTACGAAGGGCTGGAGAGCCCTCGTCAGAAATAGATCAGGCGGCGTTCGCCCCCGCGACCCGCGCCATTTCGATCTGGGCGGCCAGGCCGGGCGGCAGATCGCGGTCCGGAACCTGGGCCAGGGTGTTCAGGCGCTCGACGTCGGGGGCGTCGATCAGGATGCTGGCCACCGCCGGATCGGTGAGGGAGTAGGCCAGGCAGATGGCCTCAGCCGTCCAGGCGTTGGTCTGGTGGAGGAAGGCGAAGGCTCCGGGGGCGGCGGACGGCTCGGCCTTGGTCTTCCCGGCCGATTTGCCGAAGCCGAAGAAGCCCTTCTTCTCTTCCTGGACGGTCACCGTCTTCTTCATCGTGTCGAGGCTCTCGGGGAAGTAGCCGTAGACGAAGATGGCCATGTCGCGCTCGCGGGCGTCGCGCAGGCGCGAGCGGATCTGCCAAGGCGAGTTCACATGGTAGGGGGTGAACAGGACGTCGAAGGCGCCGGTGGAAACGTAGGTGTCCATCACTTCGCCGTCGCCGGAGATGCCCAGCAGGCGGATGCGCTGGGTGGCGCGCAGGGCTTTCAGCGCGTTCAGCGACGACTGGGGCAGTTCATGGTCTTCCGGCTGGTCCAGCACGGCCAGATCGAACCAGCCCAGACCCGAGGCGTGCAGGGCGCGGTCGATGGCGCTGGTCATGCCCTCGGCGGAGAAGTCGCGGTCCGAGCCGCGGCGGCCGTCGCCGGCGCCCAGCATCAGGGACACCTGAACCAGCTTGCGGTCGACGTGGCGCAGGGCCTCGCCCAGCACCTCGGCCAGCACGGGGTCGGCGGTGGTCAGGCGGTAGCTGTTGATACCCGCTTCGAGCGCCGAATAGATCAGTTCGCGCCCGGCCTCGGGGCCATTGGCGATGTCGTGCGCGCCGAGGCTGAGGGTGACGGCCGAGACCGCCTGGCCGACATTGCCGAAGGGACGGTAGCGCATGCTCAGCCCTCCGCCGGAACCGAGGTTTCGAGCGCCAGGGCGTGCAGTTCGCCGCCCATCTTGCCCTTCAGCGCCGCATAGACGAGCTGGTGCTGCTTCACCCGCGACAGGCCCGCGAAGGCGGACGAGACGATGCGGGCGCGATAGTGGTCGCCGTCGCCCGCCAGATCGTCGATAGCGATCTGGGCGTCGGGAAAGGCCTCGGTCAGGTGACCGCGAAGCTCTTCGACGGGCATGGGCATGGGCGGACGCACTCCGGAGTTCTGGCCGGAGAATGCCGCGTAAACCTTAATGGCTGGCTACGCTGCGTAGCGCTCGAGCAGCACCACCGCTTCGTTCTTGTAGGTGGTCTCGGCGTAGGGGGTGAAGCCCGCGCCCTTCGCCAGGGCGTGGGACGGGGCGTTGCCCGGGGCGATCATGCAGACGGTGCGCGGGGCGTTCAGGGCGTCATCGGCCCAGGCGAGCGCGGCGGACAGGGCCTCGAACGCCATGCCCTTGCCCTGGTACCGAGGGGCGACGCCCCAGCCGAGTTCCGGCGCGTCGAAAGGCGGGTCCATCAGGCGGCGGGCGTCGAAGATGCCGACGCCGCCGACATAGTCACCGGTGGCGGTCTCGCGGATCGCCCAGTTGCCGTGGCCCATGACCTCCCAATGGCCGATGTCGCGCAGCAGGCGGAACCAGACTTCTTCGCTGGACATGGCGGTCGGGAAGATGGCGGTGGCGAAGACAGGATCGCCCCATAGCGCCGTCAGGTCTGCGTAGTCCGAGACCTGCACAGGCGTCAGGGTCAGGCGTTCGGTGATCAGGGTGGTGGTCATGCGGTGAACAGGGCTCCCGCGCGCTCGATCCGGGTTTGCCCGGTGGCGTCGGTGACGGCGTAGGTGAAGCCCGGCTGCAGGGCGAAGGCGCCCGCGCGGCCCTGCTTGTCCAGCGCCAGCAGGGCGACCTGCGAAGCGGCGACCTTCGTTCCGCGCAGACGGGCGAGGCGTTCGATCACGCTGCGACAGGCGGCGGTCGGATCAAGGCCGTGGCGCATGGCCTCGACGACGGAATGGGCGCCGGCGACGCGGACGACATCCTCGCCCACGCCGGTGGCGGTGGCGCCGCCAACCGCGTCATCGACATAAAGGCCCGCGCCGATCAGAGGGCTGTCGCCCACCCGGCCACGCATCTTGAAGGCCATGCCCGAGGTGGTGCAGGCGCCCGCGATGCGATCGTCGGCGCCGATGGCGACGAGGCCGATGGTGTCGTGATTGCCCGGGCCGCCGGGCATGGAGCGCCAGTCAGTGTTCTCGCTGTTGATGCGCGGGGCGTATTCGGAGGTCTTCAGCCACTCGCGCCACGCCGCCTCGGCGCGGGGCGTCAGCAGGTTCTGGGTCGGGAAGCCCTGATCGACGGCGAAGGTGCGGGCGCCGGCTCCCACCAGCATGGTGTGGGGCGTCTTTTCCATAACCGCGCGGGCGACTGAGACGGCGTGGACCACGTCCTCCAGCGCGCAGACCGCGCCGATGTCGCCCGCCCAGGTCATGACGCAGGCGTCCAGCGTCACATGGCCGTCCCGGTCCGGCAGGCCGCCGAGGCCGACGGAAGAGTTGCCTTCATCCAGTTCCGCGACCTTGCCGCCCGCCTCGACCATGTCGAGCGCCGAGCCGCCCGCCTGACGCGCCGCCCAGCCCGCGGCGTTGGCGGCGGCGCCGAACTCCCAGGTCGAGACCATGACGGCGGGGGCGCCGGATTGGGCGACGGCGGAGCCGGCGAGGGCCGCAACCGGAGCGGCGGTGAGAAGGGTGCGGCGTGTGGTGCGCATCAGGAGGTCTTCGCGGTTTCGCCGATGAAGGGACAGGTCGGCGCAAGACAGTCGGGTGCGTAGGCCCGGCACGGCTGCTGTTCCATCCGCGTCTTCCGCAGGGCGGTCCCCGTGAAGTAGGTGCACTGCAGGTGCAGGTCTTCGATGGGCAGCCCGTGCGCGGTAGCGACAACATCGATCTTGTTGAAGACGGGGGCATTCCATTGCTCCGCCACGAGCACAGAGCTTTTCGTGGCGGCGAGGAAGATCGTCAGGGCGGCCCCGAAGGAGGCCACGCCTGACACGAAAACACCGAACCTTTTCAATCCCGTCACATCAACCCCAGCTGTTTGAAACTGGCGACCCCGTCTCTGCCGACCACCAGATGGTCGTGGACGGACAGGCCCAGCGCGCGGGCAGCTTCCACGACCTGACGCGTCATGTCGATGTCGGCGCGCGACGGGGTCGGATCGCCGGAGGGGTGGTTGTGCACGTTATGTTGCTAGCCTCGTTATGTTGCCGATCACAGGTTTCGAGCGGTTTTCCCCAGCCGCAGGCGAATGGGGGGTACATAACATCTGCAAACGGTTCAGCGTGACGGCTCCTTGTCGAAGGACAGGAGATACGCGTGCTGGAGGATCAGTACTCTTCACCGGTAGCCGATAGAATTCGCGGCCTTTGGCTCGGCCCGGCAATTGAGAAGTATGTCGATTGGCTCGCTGAGCGCCAGCACACGAGCGGGTCTATCCGCGTCTATGTCCAAACCGTCATCAAATTCGACACCTACGCGTCCCGGGCTGGGGCGATGTCCTGGGACGAGTTGCCGGACTTGGTCACGCCGTTTGTGGAGCATGGGCTAGGTCTTCCCTCCGCGAGGACCGTAAAATCGATCCCGGCAGCACGGTCGAACCTGCGGGCCCCTGTCGAGAGCATGCTGCAACTTGTCATTCCGGGATTTGAACGGCCATCCCGCACGAACGAGGACAATCCGTTTCCTACTACGGTGCCTGGCTTCTTCGACTACCTCCGCGAGGAGCGCGGCCTTCGACCAAACACCCTCCGAGTTTATAGGCATTATCTCCGGACGTTTGAGGCCTACATCCAGAACCGCGGTGTGGATCATCTGAGCCAACTGTCTCCAGAAGTCATCAGCGACTTTGTGACTGATAGAAGCCGAACACTTGGCTCACGCAGCATGTGGTCTGTCTGTCACACGATGAGGGGCTTGTTGCGCTACGCACTTCGCGAAGGGCACATCTCGTCCGATCTGGCGAGGGCGATTCCACGGGGACGAAACTACCGGCAAAAGTCGGTTCCCAGAGCCATCAGCTGGGAGGATGCGGGGCGCCTATTGGCGGTAGTAGATCGTGACTCTTTGGCCGGGTGCCGAGACTACGCGATGCTGCTTCTGCTCCTCACCTACGGACTGAGGGCGCGTGAAGTCGCCCATATGTCCCTGGACGACATAGATTGGCAGCGCAGCATCCTGAGGATCCCATCGCGCAAGGGCGGGCATTCGACCGTCTACCCCTTCGCCGAAGCGGTCGGCAGCGCCATCATCGATTACCTTCAAAGAGGGCGGCCAAAAGTGGATGGCCGGCAACTCTTCCGCCGGTGCAAGGCTCCGTTCAGCCACCTAGACCACTCATGCGTGTCCAGTCGCGCCAGTAAATATCTTAAGCGCGCGGGCATAACCGTGCCTCGCGCCGGCTCCCACACTCTGCGGCACACCTGCGTTCAGCGGTTGGTCGAAGCCGATATGCCCTTCAAGAACATTGGCGACTACGTAGGGCATTCATCGCCAGCCTCGACTCTCGTTTACGCCAAGGTCGCGCTTCACAAGCTGCGGCCACTGGTAATTGGGGAGGCCGAGGAAATGCTATGATCGCGAGGTGGAGCGGTTTCCGAAGCGTAATTGCTGATCAGGTTCTAAGGTACTTGGCTGCCAAGCGCGCCGTAGGGTGCAAATTTGTCAACGAGGACCGGGCTCTCCGACTTTTAGATAGCTATCTCATTAGATTCGGCGTCGAAACTATCGAGGACATTAATAACGATGTCTTGGAAAGATTCCTCGCCTCGCGGGGTCGAGATAATCCTCGAAGCTATAATGGGCTCTTGGGTCATGTACGGCGCTTTTTTGACTGGATGGTTGGTCAGCAAATCATACAGGCGTCGCCATTGCGACTTCGGGCCCGTCGCGAAACGGCTCGCAGATCGCCGGTTCTACTGACTTCGGAAGATATTCGCCTTCTGCTAGATGAGGCCTCCCAACTAGCCGATAATCCGCGTGCGCCATTGAGGGGGCCTACCTTCGAGACAATTTTCGCGCTGATTGCCGGTCTGGGGCTTCGCATTAGCGAAGCAGCCAATTTGAGGTGCATCGATGTGGACCTTGAAAAGGATGTTCTTGAAATCCGCGAGACTAAGTTCGGAAAAGACCGCCTGGTGCCGATCGGGCCGCGCCTACATGCCCGATTAGCCGGCTACCTTGAGCTACGCGCAGCTCGGGGCCTTCCCTCGGTCGGAGAAGCCCCTCTGTTTTCGTGGAAGGGTCAAACACCGGTCAGCACGAACACTATCAGGAATGTCTTTCGCGAGAAGCTTCTACCGCGGCTTCAAGTCGTAGCTGCGCCTGGAACCTTTGGGCCTTGTGTGCACGGGTTACGCCATGCCTTTGCTGTCAGGACCCTAACACGTTGGTATCGTCAAGGTGAGGACCCTGCTGCGAGGCTAAATCATCTTTCGACCATTTTGGGCCACGTTAATCCTAAGGCGACTGCTGTATATTTGACGATAACTGCCGACTTGCTTCAAGAATCGAGCCGTCGGTTCGAGTTTTGTGCTCCGACTGTCAGTGAGGGGTGAACAATGACGTCTACCATTGGTCCGCTTGTCTATAGCTTCTTTATCGATCATCTGCGCGAGCAGAAAGGATTGAGTGTAAGCTCAATCCGCAGCTATCGCGACACGCTTCGGCTCTTTCTCAACCACGTATCCGTCGTGGAAAAGTGTCCTGTCACCGCTTTGACGTTTGATCACATCAGGCCTGACGCAGTGTTTGGGTTCCTGCGGGCCCTTGAACACGAGCGCGGTAACTCGGTCTCAACTCGCAATCAAAGGTTGGCCGCGCTTCACACATTCTATGGCTACATTGCTCAGCGGGTGCCGGAAATGCTGGGTGCATGCGCCAAAGTGGCAGCTATTCCGAGGAAGCGAACGCCCCGTCCCGAAACGCGCTTCCTGACCCAAGACGAGGTTCAAGCGCTGTTCAATCAATTAAGCGATGGGCATCGACTGTCGCTTCGTGATCGTGCCTTAATGATGTTCTTGTATAACACGGGGGCTAGGGTAACGGAGGCGGCCAATCTCAAGGTTGGGCATCTTCGGCTGGATCGTCCCCCTCAAGTCCGCCTGCTGGGCAAGGGCGAAAAATGGCGAGCATGTCCGCTTTGGGATCGGACTGCGGATGTACTGCGCGAGTTGCTCGACCAACGCAAAGCAGACAATGCGGATGCACATGTGTTCGTCGGTGGCCGAAATCACCCCATGACAAGGTTTGGCATCTATAAGCGCGTTCTTAGGCTTACTAGTAGTTCTGGAACTGAGAGCGCCTCCTCCCCGAACCGGCGGATAACCCCGCATGTTTTCAGACACACAACGGCAGTTCACCTGCTCGAATCCGGCGTGGACGTGAACGTCATTCGTGGCTGGCTAGGTCATGTCAGCCTGGAAACCACAAACCGCTATGCGGAGATTACCCTCCGCATGAAGGCTGATGCGCTCAAGCTCTGCGAGCCGCCAAGCCTGATTGCGCCAACCGGGCGAAAGGCGAAATGGAAAGATGACGCTGCACTGATGGGCTGGCTTAGCGCCCTTTAGGCGACGCCTTGGAAAACAATACAAGTCAGCACCCTCTGCTAGGGGAGGCTGGCTCCGCTAAGCTTGGGCCAAAAAGGCCTTCGCCTTCTCCATCCGCACCTCCAACCAAGCGCTATAGCCCTTGAGGAGGTCATTGGTATCCGCCTCTCCCGCGATCAAAAGGTCGTGGATCAGGGTCTGGGCTCGCGGCAGCGTCAGAGGTCCCTCACAATCCTCCAACAACCGTTTGGCTAGATCGGTGTCTGCCGCGCGGCGATCGGCGTCCGTAAAAGCTGATCGGTGCTGGGCATGGAGCAGTCGCCAGGCAAAAGTGCGAAGCCGAGGATCGGCGAGTTGATTGATGATCGCGCGTCGACCTTCCTTCGAAGCTTCATGGAAATCGGCCATCAGGGCCTGATCATGATCGCTTGGAAAATGGTCATAGAGCTGCTGTTCGACGTGAGATGAGGGCGGGCGGTTCGCCCAGCGCATCGCATGTGCAGCCGCGACCCTCGCCCCGAAGCCGGGATTGGATTTCAACCAGGCGGCCCGCTCTTCCGCTTCGCCGATGTCTCCAAATCCCCATTCGGCCGGCGCATCCCAACTCATCGTGATCGCCGGCGCGGCGTTCACCCTTAAGCGGCGCACGGGACCGTCCGAGGGGGCCGCTAAGGCGGCTAACTCGGCATCGGCGAGCGCGGCAGCCTGGGCGGGATCTGCAGCCAAATCCCAGCAAAGTCGACCATTGGGATTGGCCTGTCCCTCTGGAGCCAGGAAGGACACCAGCCGGTGGGAGGCTTGGAAGCCGAAGAACTCGCTCAGGACGAATACGGGCTCGGAGGCCACCAAATCCGCAACCGCCGCCTTGTTGGCGGCGCGGATGAACCGGCTCCAAACCTCCGGTGCCGCGGCGGCGACTCGACGACACAGCGCCAAGGTCGTGGCGGCGTCAGAAGCTGCGTCGTGCGCCGGGCCCAGGGAGAAGCCGTTAGCGGCGGCCACGGCTTCCAGTCGGAAAGTCGTTCGGCCGTCCTCGTCCAACGGCAGGGTCAAGCAAGGCGCACTCTCCGCGCAGGCGGCCAAGGCGACATGCATGGCGTCGGCACGGCCGCAGCCCGGACTGGAGGTGAGATATGCGGGGAACAGGCTCTGGAAAAAGGCGTGCCTCAGCATCTCCTCGTCGAACCGGATCGAGTTGTAGCCGATGAAAATGGCCTTACCCCACTGGCTCAGGCGCCAACGAATCTCCCGCACCATCTCGTAGTGGGTGGGCAGGGTGGGGTCAGTCAGCCGCTCGATCGAGAGGCGATTGGCCGATAGGGCCTTCGGATGGGGGACGACATGAGGCTGTAACCGGCAGCGCAATTCAAAGCGGTCGAGCTCGTTCAGCTCGGCGTCCGTATGGATCGCGGCGAACTGGACGATCTGGTCGAATCCCTTGTTCAGCCCCGTCGTTTCGGTGTCATAGATGACGAAGCCCATGATCGACGCTCAGGCCAGAAGGCGGAAGCGAAGGGCCGAAGCGCTCACCCGGAACCGCCGCGCCAGGGCTTCGACCTTCTCATCATCCTCTAGGTCGAAACCGCCGGCATCCATCATCGTCTCGAGCAGGAACCGCGGCATGAGCAGCTCGGCGGCGAAGGCGTTGGCCTCGATCTCGCGCCAATCGACGCCTTCGGAGGTCAGCTGATCCCGCTTGAGAACCCGAAAGCCGCGATCCACATGCACCTCGGTCGTCAAGATGTCCGCGTGCAGCTCGTGGTGCCCGAATTCATGAGCAAGCGTGAAGCGTTGCCTGTTTGGATGATGAAGGGCGTTCACGCCGATCATCCCCACGCCGTCGCGGATGTAGGCCATCCCGGAAAGATCATCGGCCAAGGGTGCGTGCTGCAGCACGATGCCGCGTGCGCGGATGATCTTCTCGACGGGCACGGGCGCGGTTTTGACGCTTGCGTCCGATAGAACCCCGCGGGCTCGGGCGCGCGCCGCTTCGGTGTCCGCACGTCTCATTGGCGCGGACGGGCCACGGCCATCGCCGCCGCGATCATGCCCGAGATTTGGGCCTTGGCGGCGGGGCTCACGTCATCCGATAGCTCAAGCGCTTGGTCTTCCAGCGATAGTGCGGTCGCAGTGGGTAGGAGGTCTGTGACCGCCCGCAGTTTCAAGGCGGAGGCAACATCGCAAGCGTGGTGCAGCAGCACGCTTTGCCGACCGGCCTCAATGTTGGCGATGGAGGCGCGGGACAATCCCACGCGAGCCGCCAATTCAGCTTGTGTCATCCCCAGCTGTTGCCGCCGGAGGCTCATCGCCTCGCCGAACTGCCGATATCTTGGATCTGAGATCATGGCTGTTGTTTGGGTTGCGCCGCTACGGGTGTCAATGCGGCAAACCTGATGTTTGTAATGCAAACATACCTAAGTTTGTGTTGACGCCATTCGCGATTTCAGGAATCAATGGTCGCGCTCGGTCTCCCCGCGAGTCCCAGTTCGGATGCGAGCCTCTGGCGATGTCCGATTTCCCCCATCGGCCCGAACGAGGAAATTATGCCGAACAACAACAAGCCCGACCGCCCGGACCAGCCGGGCCGGCCCGACAACCCGGGCCGCCCCGATCATCCGCAGCATCCCGACGTCCCGCCGGGCCCGCCGAGCCACACGCCCGGCCGGCCGGATGGTCCGCCGGTTCCCAGCCACCCGCCCGCGCACCGACCGGTGGGCTGACATGGACGGCTCGATGCAGCGTGGGAGCGCGCTCGACTGGTGGCATCGCTATCCCGCGCTGCTCGAGACCGAACTCGACGCCTTCAAGGCTTATGGCGCGACCGCTTCTGTTAGTTGCCGGGAGAACGGTTTCCTGGTTCTCGAAGTGCGGTGGCCAACCCAGGCAGCCACCCTCGCCCTCAGGGTCGGATACTGTCCGACCCACCCCTATGGCCGACCGTCCGTGGCGACCTCGGATTTGGCCCTGTCCCGTCACCAGTGTCCCTTCAGCGGGACCTTGTGTCTCCTGACCCAGGAGTCCGGCCAATGGCGCCCCGGCGAAACGGCCGCCGCTCTGATCGCCTCGCAACTCCCGAGGGCGATCGAGGCCGCCGAGGCGCACGACGCGGGCGGCGACGCCCCTGCCATCGAGGAGAACGCGCCGGATCCTCTAACTACCTATTTCGACCATCTGTGCGATCGCGGCTCGATCGCCCTGTATGATGCGGACCTGAGGATTCCGCAGGGGGCCTCGGGACCGGTGACCTACACCGTGCGTCAGCGCCCGACCGGAGGCTTTGAGTTTATCCTGCGCACCGTCCGCCCCTCGAAGGGGCCTTGGTTCGCATCGGACTTCAAGCCGTGGGAAGACGCCGGCGCGCCCGCGCCCGTCATCGGCCGCTGGGTGCGAATGAAGCCAGAGGCGACGTCGGACCTCGCGCGTCTCGCGGCTCAGGCGGACGCCATCATCGCGCGCGATGAAGCCGGCGCCTTGGCGATGGGCCGGCGCCCAGCCAAGGCCCGGGCAGGATCCGAGCTGACCGTCATTCTGTTCGACGAGGAAGTCGAATACAGCCGTCTCGGGCCAGGGTGCCTTTTCCTCTTTCGATCCGCTCAGCGCCCGCCCCTCCTGGTGCGGGGGCGTCGCATCGCGTCTGATTTGCTGGCCCGGGCTCCCGTCTCGGCGGGCCTGAGGGACAAACGAGTCCTGCTTGTCGGTCTCGGCGCCATCGGCGGTTTCGTCGGCATGGAACTGGTGCGCGCGGGCCTCGGTCGCCTGGATGTTGTCGACGCGGACACTGTCGAGCCGGGCAACAGCGTCCGTTGGATCTTGGGCCGGGAATATTGGGGCCGGCCCAAGGTCGACGCTCTGGTCGACCACGCGGGGCGACACTATCCGCTCACCCAGGTGACGGGTTACCCCTTCAGGGTGGGCGGCGCGGTCAACTCGGCCGAGCGGGCCATCGAATGGGGAGGTCACCCGCTCGAGTGGCTGCGCGCCAGGGTGCTGGAGGCGGACGTCGTCCTCGACGCCACCGCCTCGGTCGAATGCCAGCTCTTCTTGGAGCGCTTCTGCCGGGAGCAGGGCAAGCCCTACATCCTGGGCCACGCCACCGAGGGGGCGGCGGGCGGAGTCGTCGCCCAGTTCGCTCCGGATCGGCCGGCGTGCCGCGTCTGCCTTGAGAACCATTGGCACGACGGGACGCTCCCCCAGCCGACCGTCGATCGCGCTGGGGTCCTGACGCCAGTCGGATGCAACCAGCCGACCTTCACCGGCGGAGCCTTCGATCTGCAGGAGGTTTCCATGGAGATAGTTCGAGCGGCGCTCGGCGTCCTCGTTCCGGACCTTTACCCGCGAGCGCAGCGGGGCCTGGCGGTAGCGGACCTCGCTGAAGCGGAGGGCGGGCGAGTCACGCCGCGTTGGACTATGCATGACTTGGCCCGGCATCCGCATTGCGGTTGCGGTGACCAGTGAGGCTCTGGGTTGCTCGCCCGGCGCTGGCCGTGCTCACTGGCTTGGCCGAGCAATACGCGCCCCTAGAAACGGGCGGCGTTCTGCTCGGCTGGCGCAAGGGCCCGGATCGCGTCGTCACGGCTATCGTCGGCCCGGGCCCGCGTGCGCTGCACGGGCGCCACATGTTCCTGCCGGACCATGTCTGGCAGATCGCCCAAATCGACGAAGCCTTTGCGAGGTCGAATGGTGATTTGGATTATCTGGGAGACTGGCACACGCATCCCGACGGAGCTGCCGCGCTCAGCGAACTGGACCGAAAGACGCTTCACAAGCTCGGCCGCAAGACCGCCGACTCAGTGATGGCGATCGCAGCCCCCGCCGAAGGAGTTGGTTGGACGCTCGCCGCCTGGCGGCAACCCAGAGGGCGCTGGCTGGACCGACCGGGGGCAGCGGCCTGCGAACTCGTTTACTTCAGTCCTGAGCCAGGATCGACCGACTGGCAGGATTTTATTTCCGGTACAGATGCTGAATCCCGCCCCGGCGCCGGCCGAAGGTCGCCGCTGGAGCCCGGATAGGTTTGTGGGCTGACTTCAGGCGAATCGCCCTGATAGGCCTATTGCCATGCTGGCCTTGGATCTTGCGAGTTGTCGCTAGTTCGCTAAACTGGCGGGATTGTTGTGGCTTGCGCGTGAGTCGCGCTGGAGCGATCCTTGTGCGTGCAATCGACCTCTATGCCGGTATCGGAGGATGGAGCCTCGGGCTGCGTCTGGCCGGCGTTGAGGTGGTGGCCTCCTACGAGTGGTGGCAGCCTGCGGTCGATACCCATAACGGCAATCACGGCGGGGTGCTGAAACCGACCGACGTCCGACAGTTGCGACTGGAAGACCTGCCGTTGAATATCGATCTGGTCGTTGGCAGTCCGCCCTGTACGGAGTTCTCCTATTCGAACCGGGGTGGGGGAGGCGACCTCGATGAGGGGCTCAAGGATCTCGTCCGGTTTCTCGAGGTCGTAGAGCATCTGAAGCCGAAGTTCTGGGCGCTTGAAAACGTTCCGCGGGTGGCCCAGGTGCTCGAGCGGGGGATGGCGGACGCCAAGCATCCGCTCTATCGCTTCCGCGACCTCGGCATGCAGATCGAGATCATCGACTTCTCGGATTACGGGACGCCTCAGTCGCGTCGGCGCTGCATCGCGGGCAATATTCCGTTCAGTCTGATCAAGGCCTACCGGCCGCGTCTGCCGCGGCGGACCTTGGGTGATGTCGTCAAGGCGATCGCCGCCAGCGGCGATGTCATCGATCCCGTCTGGGGGTGCGCCCTGCCCTCGGCGATGGTGACGGAACGGGAGACCGAAGGTCCTCTCAATTCGGAGGAGCTTCGCATGAACCGCGAGGCTAAGACCTATCATCCGGTCTACAATAATATGGCCTTCCCGGACGTGCTGGGTTTGCCGGCCCGGACCGTTACGGCCACCTGCACCCGGGTCTCGCGCGAGAGCATTGTAATCGGCGATGACGAAGCCGGCTTCCGCCGGCTGAGCATCCGGGAGCGCGCTTGCCTCCAAGGCTTCCCGATCACCTACCAATTCTATGCGCGCTCCTTCCCGGAGAAAGCGAAAATGGTCGGCAATGCCATTCCGCCGACCTTCACCTATCTGGTCGCTCAGGCGGCTCAGGACGTCTCGGCTGAAGACTTGATTCCCTACGCGCAGGCTGGTTTGGGCCTGCGTCGTCCTGAAACGGCGGCACCGGTGACGCCGCCGACCACGGAGGGCCGCATCTATCCGGCGGGCCGTAGTTTCAGGGCTGCCTTGCCGGGGTTGCGTTTTAAGAGTGGCATGAGGTTCGAGCTCGCTAACGGACGGGGGCGAAGACAGGACTGGCAGGTTCGCTTTTTCTTCGGCCCTTCGATCGATATTCGCGAGATCACCCTCGATGGCGATCTGCTCGGGGAGCTGCGCAGGTCGCCGCTGATACGGTCTCTGATGATGGCTCTAGGTGTCGAGTTCGCCAATGCCGGTCAGGTGCTTCAGACGACCACCCCGGATGATCTCCAGGCCGCATGGTCGCACCGCGCTGGCGGTCTTCGCCCCTATCAGGTCGCAGACCTCTTGGGGGAGCTAGCTGGCAAGGTTCACCAGCGGCTGCTCGCCGCCGCGACCGACGAGCAGCATGCGGTCATCGGCTATGTGATGGAGGCGGCGGCTGAGGGCGAGGAAGGTGACAGCATTCCGGGGTCCAAGAAGCTGACCACCCATGCCCTGCCCATTCTGAGCGGGCTACTGGTGGGCGCCTGGTTCAACACCTTGCCTTGGCATCGTCTCCAGAAGGCGGCCGCCTGATCAGGGGAGTGCCGGACCGAACAGGCTCTCGAAGGCTTGGAAGGGAACCTCGACGCTCTCCCAGCCGCCAGCGCCGGCGTCAGTCGGAATGTGGACGGCCATTTCCTCCATCCCGACGGTTGCCAGCCTTGGCGGCGCGCATGTCAAATCCCAGAGATGGAACAGATGAAGGGGACGATCGAGCGCGATCTCCCATTCATGCCGGGTGAGGTGAAGCGTTCCGCTCATCCCGCCCCGGCTGGCCTTGACCTCGATAGAGAGAAGGGCGCGGTTGTTCGCAGCCTCAACTGAAAGAACGTCGTAGCCGTCCTGATTGCTTTCGATCGCTACCCAGCGAGGCGGGGTTCCGGTGCGAGCTTCTTCGTGGGCTATCGTCAATCGCTCGCCTTCGCGTCCGATGGCGAGAAGATGATCCTTCTGAAGCCCCCGGGCGATGCCGGCGAGCCAATCCCAGAAGTCCACCACCTCGTCGTCCGGCGCGCCCGCCAGACCGGCTTCGACGAAGACCTGGCGAACACCGACAGGGCAGAAGTTCAAAACCCGGGAGCGGCCGTAGACGGCGTTCTGGAGCCAGTCGGGATTCTGGGTCTCGACGTAATGAAGCAAGATGCAACGCAGGGCCGCTTCATAACCCTCTGCGTCGTGGACCTTCAGGCCCGCCGCGGAGGTCTGCAATTGCCCCGCCTCATTGATGTCCAGCCAGTCCAGGGCCTCCGCCAACGACAGGGCGTCGCTCGAGGACATTCCGCCGATCTTGGGAAGGCCGGAAATCAGTTCAGGCGCAGACAGGGGGCGTCTTTGCAGCAGCTCAAGCAGGGCGATGCCCGCCTGGGCCAGGCCGGGCGACAGAAGGAGCGTCACTCGGGCCGACCCAAATCTGCGGCGATCGCCCGGATGTCGTCCAGCTGAAGTCCGGTGACATAGTCCTCCACGTCCGCGGTTCCGACTTGGACCGGGTCGATCGGGATGGGGTCCGGTGCCAGGGACGAGTCCGCTAGCGCCTTAGCCATCTCGCCGATCTTGAAGCCTAGCCGGTTGCGAACCGTCTCATCGACCGTGTCGATGCACTCCACAATCTCGATGACCGTCTCCTGCCCCTTCGGCAGGCCGAAGCGGTGAATCCGGTCTTCCGACTGAAGGTAGTGGGCGGCGTTGAAGGTGCGGTCCAGATAGATCGCATGGTGGCAGACGCGGTGCAGGCTGATGCCCTCGCTGGCGGCCGCCGGGTTGGCCACCATCACCCGGACGTTGTCGTCGTCATGGAAGGCCTTGATCTTTCCTTCCCGGGTATCGGCGTCATCCTCGTCCCCGGCGTCCACCCCGCCGTGAATATAGACCGCGCCCAGATCGGCTAGCCGGGAGGCCATATATTCGACGTTGCGGACAAAGGAAGACCAGATCAGCACCTTGTGGCCCTGGCGCGAAAGCTGACGTGCGCGTTTGAGCACGTACTCCAGCTTGGGGCCTTCGCCCTCGGCGAGCACGGCCGCCAGAAGGTCGTGGTGGGCAAAGCCGATCTGAGCAGCGAGGAGCGAGGGGTTGGAAACGAACTGGAGAAGGCGGGAGACGGAACGCCCAAGCGCCCGGAAGGTCTGCCGGCCTTGGGCGTCCAGCACGGCGGAGGCCTCGCGGGCGACCTCCAGACGCATCAGTTCGTACAGCTCCCGCTGGACAGGGGCCATCGGCAGGGGCACCAGATTGCGGGTGACCTCGGGAAGGTCGAGTTGCTTCTTGTTGGTCCGGACGTGGATCGGCCGCACCAAGTCGACCACCGTCTCCTCCTCGACGCGAACCTCCGGATAGAGGAACTGGAACTGCGGGATGAGATCGCCGATCGACTGGGGCATGGGCGTTCCGCTCATGATCAGTTTGCCGATCGGCAGGTGCGACAGTTCGATGACCGAGCGCCCACTGGCGCCGTTCACGCCCGATTTGATCCGATGGCTTTCGTCCAGAAAGACAAAGGTCCGGTGTTGGGCGAGGTGCTGGGTGATCAGGTCCTGGACCCTTGGCAGCTGCTGATAGGTCATCAGCATCAGCGGCGGGTCGGCCGCCAAGGCGGCGCGAATGCGGTCGCGGCCGCCGCGGAGGCGCACAAAGTTGCACGGCGTGTTGGGCAGACACTCTAGGATTTGTTCGTCCCAGGCCGCGAAGGCGTTCTTCGGTGCGATCACCAGGAGGCGGTCGCCCGGCTGGCCGCGAAGCGTGAAGAAGGCCAGCGCCTCGGTCGTCTTGCCTGCGCCCGGAACCGAAAAGGTCGCTGCCGCCGGCAGGGCGGCGAGGCGCGCCACATTGGGAGCCTGATGTTCGGACAGGCGCCGGCCGAACCCCGAGGCCTCAAGCGAGGCCTTCAGCTCATCCAGGGGCAGGGGCGGCGCGTCCGAGGCCGCCCAGTAGCTCGCGGCGGCGCGCTGCGACGATTGCAGAAGGGTTGTGGCCTCGGGGGTGATGACGAGGCCCGCCCCGAGCTTCAACCCGTTGGCGCGGAAGACCTGCAGGAACTGATCGCGGGCGCCGACGAACGCCCACCACGGCAGCGAAAAGCCCGCGACGCCTTCGAGCGTGGTGTCCGGACTCGCGTCGTAGGCGACACGGGTGAGCATCGCCGACCAAACGTTCGCGCCGTCCCCGACCTCCCAGGTGAAAACGGCTCGCCCGTCCCTGGCCCGGTAGGCGAGGCTAAGCATGTTCGGCCAAGTAGGCGCGGATGGCGGCGACGCGTGTCTCGATCTCGTCGAGCTGCTTGGCCACGCCCGTCAGCTTTGACTCAGGTCTGAGGCCTTCCTTCGCCGCCGCTGTCAGGAAGCTGTTCGCCTTGGCGCATTGATCCAGCAGATAGCCGGCCTTCTTCACGTCCTTTTTGACCTGCCGCTCGGTCTCCAAAACCTCCCCTATCGCTTCGCGGGCCTGCGCGCGTTGGGCGGGATTCTTCAGCGCTTGGATCAGTCCAGCTTGCTGGGCGTCGCTTTCGTCGTCCTGACCTCCGCCGAACAGATCGTCCAGACCGTCATTCGGCGCGGGCGTCTCCAAGTCCAGTTCACTGGCGAGGCGTTCGACGACCTTATCCAGGTTGGCCGCCAGTTCAGGGATGGCGATGTAGAGACGGCCGACCGCGGCGGGATCGTCGATGAGGGCGAAGGCGGCTTCCTTGAAGATTTCCTTGCGCCCCACGCCTGAGAGCTTGGACCGGCTTTGGACGAGACGCTGGAAGGTGTGTTCCTGGCCAGAGACCTCCGACCACCGGTTCGCCTTGTCGCGTGATCGCAGATACTCGTCAGCATAGGCGCGCATATCGAGCAGCTGGGCGAACTCACTATCCTTCATCTTGTAAAGCTTGCAGAGCTCTTCGGCCTTGATGTCGTCGCGTTCCATTTTGGCGATCATCATGTTGGCCTGGGCGTCCCAGCTATAGTCCGCCCGGATGTCCTTCTCGATCTGAAGCTGCGCCTCCAGTCGGTTGATATCCTTCTCCGTCGCATGGGGCAGGACGACGACTTCGATGTGCTCGAAATGGCCGTACTTTTGAGGGTCGTCGTGCAGGAGCTGGCGCCACATGGACAGACGGCGGTTGCCGTTGACGACGAAACCCTCTTCGTCGAGCAGCAGCGGGTTCACCTGCTTGTGGGCCGGATCTTCGAAATAGCCGTCCAGATCGGACAGTCGGGCCAGCTTGAGCAGAAGCTCGTGCTGGACTTCCTGGGCGTCCCACATCTCCGGATCGCCGGTGAAGAGGTCCGGGCGCAGGTCCGCATTGAGAGCGAGATGTTCGACCTGGAGAGACGCCGTCCGTCCGTTGACCAGCCGGTATTTAGGAAGATCAATCGGAATGCGGATGATCGGCAGGTCCTGGTTCAGGCCCTGAAACACCACCCGGTCGGTCGCCAGGCCCTTGGCTTCCAGTCGCGTCTTGAACTCCTCCAGCCGCGCAGGGCGAGGCCAGCCGAACCGCGAGCCCTTCGGCGTATCTGGAAGATCGATATCCGGCATGTTCACTCCAGTGCGACGATCAGGGTCGGGACGTAGAAGGCTTTGCGGAAGATTTCGAGCTCGCGCTCCAGACGCGAGGCCTGGGCGATATTGTCGCCGATAGCCAGTGCAACGGGCTGGGAGGGCAAGACGAAGACGGCGGCCTGGATGGCGTTGTTGAGGTAGAGCGTCTGGAGCTTCATCAGGTCGGCGTACATGCGCGCCATATTGCCGGTCTGAAGGCACAGACCGACGTCTTCGCGCATGGAGGTAATGCTCATGTCCGAGCCGCGGGCGACCGTCACCTCGCTCGACCAGCCCTTCAGGCGCAGGGCAGCGGTAAACTGGTCGCGGATACGCGGAGCGGCGCCGCGTTCTATGCGGATGTCGACAGCTTCAGCGGCCGCAAGAACCTCTTGGAGGATATGAGGCGGAACGCGTTCGGAGCCCGCGCAATGACTGTGCAGCGAGACCTTCATTGCGACGTCCTGAGGGTAATGGAGCGGGAGTTTTGTGTCACGGGCGTCTCAGAATCGTCAGGCGCACGCGCCGGAAGTCGCTCAACACCTAGCCTAAGTTGGCATGCTCCAAAACTGCCAAGGTAGTCAGGATCGACGCTTCAAGGAGTTGGACGGTCACTTCCCGTCGCTACCCGCGTCATCAACGCCTTGTCGTCAGCAGACGCCCACAAGATCATGGTTGCGAGTCCTTTGGCTCGGGGAGGCATCTGATGATCCTGTCGCTCACAAAAAATAGGATGAGGCCGACGACAAGGCCTGTCAGAATCTGATGCTGCATGAACCTGAGGCCAAGCATCCCTAAGATCGCGATCATGACGAAAGCGACTCCAGCGTGGCCGATATTGCGAGCCCACATGATGAGCCAGATCGACTGTTGATAGGGCGTCAGAGCCATCGACGTCTCCAGTGAGCTAGCGTCCGAGGGAAGGGCGGCTGCGAGAACCGGTTGCTATGTCCTTGGCGATCAAGATTGCTTCGCGCGAAAGGCGCAGCCCTGTCGGCGGCTCACTATTGGCAATTCGTTCCGCCAACGCCACGACAGCCAGTTCGAACACTTGGCCAGGGAAAAGGCCGTCGCCAGCAACGACCTTGAGGAACGCGTACTGGTAGCCCGGAACCTCGAATCGCATTCCGTAAATCCGCCCGCGGCCGCGCTCCGACCTTAGATAGCCGGTGGAGGCTTCGTCCGAGAAAACGCACATCAGCGGGCTTGCGAACAGGTCATCGGCGAGGACGCCGGTAAGAAGAACTCGCTCGTCCACGTCCAGGCGACGCGCTTGCGCTTGGAGTTCGGCCAGGCCGGCGGCGGAGACCTGGGCGTTCATGCAACGCTGTTCACGCCGCGGCGGCGGCCATAGGAGGTCTTTGCGTTCCAGGTAGGCGAGCCTGCGACCAGACGCCTCCAGTCGCCTGCGAATAGTCGTCCGGAGATTCGGCTCGCCCATGGCCAAGCGTTCGCGTTCTAGGCGGTCGAGGATGTCGGTATCGACGAGCACCGTCACCGGGACCTCTAGGTCCCGTCCATTCCGAGCGTGTTCGTGCGCGACGACCATGAATGCTACTTAACGTCTGTCGACGCAAAGTCATCAGATTCCGACCATCCCTTCGATGGCGGCGGCTGTAGCGAAACGACTGCGAGACGTTCTCGCCCGGAACGTCCGCGCGCTCCGGCGGGAAAGGGGCATGAGCCAAGAAGCTTTGGCTGACCTCGCCGGGCTTCATCGCACCTACGTGGGGTCGATCGAACGCAGTGAGCGCAATATCTCCCTAGATAGCCTAAATGCGCTCGCAGAGGGTCTCTCAACTGAGGTTTGGCGTCTTCTGAAGTCAGCAGACTAGCGCCCAACTTTTAGGGCGCTCGAGCATTTTACGCCCATCCCGTCGCGCGCGAAGCCGTCCGATTATGTGGCGAAAGACTGCCTATGACTTAGTGAGCTGGGCGGTTGGCTCTGGCCACGCACATAACCGGGGCGGGCACATAAGGTCCATTATGTGGCGGGCCACATAATGCACGATGATCATCGACTTGGCCGACAGTTCGAGCGCCCGGCGGACGACCTCGCGCGGATAGACGGGGGCGTGGTCGACGGTGCCGCGGTTCTGGATTTCGTCGAGGATCAGCTGGTTGCGGTTGTCGAGGTAGAGGACCCGGAACTGTTCGCGCGGCTCGTGCTGGAGCGACAGGCGGACGTAGGCCAGCAGGGCGGTCCATGATGAGATGACCGTGCGCTTGTTGGCCTCTTCCTTGGTGATGCGGCGGGCGACCTCATGCAGGGCGACGAGGTCGAGTGCGGTCTCGGCGCCGATGCCCTTGGAGCGACCACGCGAGTCTTCGGCCTTGACCGTCATCAGGTCCTCGACCGAGGCGGCGAGAACGGCGGCCAAGGATCCGAACCGGGCGAGCAGGGCCTTGGCGATCGGCTTTACGTCGCCCTGCGGCTGGCTGCGGAACAGGAAGAGCTCGAGCAACTCATAGTCGGGCAGATGTTGGATGCCCGCGCCACGCGCCCGCTCGCGCAGCCGTTCGCGATGGCCGGCGTGGTGGGGCGTCTTCGGCTTCTGCGGCGGGGTCTCGAGCATGCGCCCTCCGTGGACGCATGCAGCCTATCCTAGAATTTCGGACGGAACAGCCCGGCGGGGCTGGCGCTGAACAGCTCGCAGCCGTCGTCCGTGACGCCGATGGTGTGTTCGCACTGCGAGGACAGGGACTTGTCGCGGGTGACGGCCGTCCAGCCGTCCGACAGGACCTTCACGTGCGGCTTGCCCAGGTTCACCATCGGCTCGACGGTGAAGAACATGCCCTTCCTGAGCGTCGCGCCCTCGCCGCGGCGGCCGTAGTGCAGGACGTTCGGGCTGTCATGGAACAGGCGGCCGATGCCGTGGCCGCAGAAGTCGCGGACGACCGACATGCGCTGGGCCTCGACCACCTGCTGGATGGCGTAGCCGATGTCGCCGAAGGTGGCGCCGGGCTTCACGACCGCCAGACCGGCTTCCAGCGAGTCATAGGTGACGTCGATCAGCTTGCGGGCGCGGGCGTTGATGGTCCCGACCGCGAACATGCGGCTGGAATCGCCGTGCCAGCCATCGACGATGACGGTGTGGTCGATATTCACGATATCGCCGTCCTTGAGCACCTTGTCGCCGGGAATGCCGTGGCAGACGACGTGGTTGATCGAGGTGCAGACGGTCTTCTCGTAGCCCTTGTAGCCGAGGCAGGCGGGCAGGCCCCCGTTGTCGAGGGTGAACTCGCGGACCAGATCGTCGATACGGCCGGTGGTGACGCCGGGCTGGACGTAGTCGGTGATCATGTCCAGCGCGCGGGCGACCAGATTGCCGGCGGCGCGCATGCCCTCCCACGCCTCCTCGTCCTGATGGACGCGGATCTCGTGGGTGCGGACGAAGTGATCGGTGTCCAGTTCGGGGGTCTCGTACATGCGTCGTCTTTCGGCGCGACCCTTGTCGAAATCAGGGCCGCCAGGGCAGGGCGCGATCCAGACGGATCGCTTTAGGCGTGAGGTGGCAACTGTAGCACAGAACCTCAACCCCGTGGGAGGCGGCCTGCCGGAGGGCCGGGCCATAGGCCTTGTCGATGTCGTCGGCGGTGGTGAAGGCGGTGCAGTCCATGCGCTGGACGATGAACAGCATGACGGCGCGGTCGCCCGCATCAACGACCCGCTCCAGCGCCTTCAGGTGTTTGACGGCGCGCTCGGTCTTGCAGTCCGGGAACTCGGCGAGGCCGGGCATGCGGTTGAAATGGACGTTCTTGATCTCGACCCAGGCGGAGGGACGCTGGAGAGCGTCGGGGTCGCTCTGCAGAAGGATATCGATCCGGCTGTTCTCGTCGTAGCGGACCTCGCGTCGCAGGATCGGGTAGCCGCTCAGTTCGGCGATCCGACCCTCGGCGATGGCGGCCTCGCCGATGCGGTTGGGGTTCATGGTGTTGACCCCGACCAGCCCGGCGTCGGGCAGTTCGATCATCTCCAGCGTCAGGGGCAGCTTGCGCTTGGGATCGGGCGAGCGGGACATCCACACCGGCAGGCCCGGCTCGGTCAGGCCCAGCATGGCGCCGGGGTTGGGGACGTGGATGGTGGTCTCGGTCCCGTCCGCCAGGGTGACGTCGGCGAGGAAGCGCTTGTAGCGGCGGATCAGGGTTCCGCGTTCGAGAGGCGTCTTGAAGCGCATGGCGCAGTCTCTAGCTTGGGAGGATGACCGACGCATCCCCCACCGCCGCCGTCCTGATCATCGGGGACGAGGTCCTGTCCGGACGGACGCAGGACACCAATCTGAACACCATCGCCCGGTTCCTGACGGCGCTGGGGATTGATCTGATGGAGGCGCGGACGGTCGGGGATCGGACGGAGCAGATTGTCGAGAACCTGAACGCGCTGCGTTCGGCCCACGACTATGTCTTCACCACCGGCGGGATCGGGCCGACCCATGACGACATCACCGCTGATGCGGTGGCGAAGGCGTTCGGCGTGGCCTTGCCGGAGCATCCGGACGCGGTGGCGATCCTCGAGAAGCACTACAAGCGGGGCGAGTTCAATGCGGCGCGGCGGCGGATGGCGCGGATTCCGGAGGGCGGGACGCTGATCGCCAATCCGGTGACGGACGCGCCGGGATTCCAGATCGGCAATGTCTTCGTGATGGCGGGCGTGCCCAAGATCATGACCGCCATGCTGGAGGATGTGGCGCCGCGCCTACGGACCGGGGCTGTCGTGCTGTCGCGGACCGTGCGGGTCAGCGGCGTGGGCGAGGGCGCGGTGGCCGATATCCTGACAGCGGCGGCGACGGCCGAGCGTGAGGTCAGTTTCGGCAGCTATCCGTTCGGTCACGGCTCGGTCGGGGAGATGGGGACCAATCTGGTGTTGCGTGGCCGGGACGCGGCGAAGGTTGAGGCGGCGGCGGCCGGGCTGGTCGCCGAGCTGACGGCGGCGGGGATCGCCGCCGTCCTGGAGGTCCCGATCTCAGGCTGAGGTCAGGGCGACGAGGATGTGTTCGGTGATCAGGGTGTCGGAGATCCCGTGCGGATTGCGGACGCCGAAATTGGTGGTGGTGATCACGGCGACGGCCTTCAGTTCGGGGAAGATCATCACCCGGTTGCCGCCGGTTCCGGACAGCATCCACGCCGCGTAGTCCCGATCCCCGACGCGGAATTTCGGCAGCCAGAGCAGGTAGCCGTAGTCGCCACGTTCCGGGCTAACCTGAACCTGCGGTGAGGTCATTGCGCGCACCCAGTCGGCGGACAGCACCTGTCGACCGTCCCAACGACCGCCGTCCAGCAGCACCTGCCCCAGCGCCAACAGATCGCGGCTGCGCAGTCCCAGCCCGCCGCCGCCCATGGCCAGGCCGGTGGGCGACATCTGCCAGCGCTCGCCCTCGATCCCGAGCGGTCCGAACAGGGCCTCATGAGCGAACTCGGGCAGGGGGCGGCCGGTGGATTGTTGCACCACCGCGCCCAGGGTCACGACGCCGGTGGTGCAGTAGCTGAAGGCGCGGCCATAGGGAGAGGCCTCCGGGCGAGGCGTCCACTCCGGAAAGCCCTTGATCGGCAGGTCGAAGGCGAACTTCACCCAGTCCTCGATCAGATACATCCGCTCCTCATTGCCGCGCGAGAAGCTGTTGTCGTCATCGCATTCCAGCAGGGAGCTCATGGTGAGGAGGTCTTCGACGGTGATCCGGTCCTTGCGCGGGTCCGGATTATCGAAGGGTCTGTGCTCACGGATGTACGGCATGACCTCGGCGTCCGCGCTGCCCAGAAGGCCGCGATCCACGGCGGCTCCGACCAGCATGGCGGTGACGGTCTTGGTGACCGAGCGGGTGTTGCGACGCGCCTCGGCGCCTTCGTCGTCGAAATAGGCCTCGTGGATCAGCTGCCCGTTGCGGGCGATCAGGACGCTGGTGATCTTCTGGAAGGTCCCGGCGCGGATCGCCTCATCCATGGCCGTCAGCCGGGTTGCCGAGGTCTGCTGGGCCGCCGGGGGCGAGACCCGCCAAGGGACCTCGGCCCGGGCGGGGGCGGCGAAGGCGAGCAGGGCGGTGGTGGCGAGGATCAGGCGACGCATGGACAACTCCGAACGTAGGGAGGCCTCGGGGTGCCACCGGGGCGCCGGGCAGTCTTGAACAGATGAAACCGGATCACCCGAAAGCCGCGGTCAGACGGCGCGGCGGAAGGCCGTAGAAGGCGCGAACCTCGCGGGTCAGGTGGCTTTGATCCGCATAGCCGGTGGCGGCGGCGAGGTCGGCCAAGGGGACCGCGCCGGTGAGAGCGCTGATGGCCCGGCTGATCCGGGCATGACGGATGGCGGCGGCGGGGGAATGGCCGAAATGCCGACGGTAGCGGCGCGCGAGGCTGACCGGGTGCACGCCGACAAGGGCGGCGATGTCGCGCACCTGCAGACCCGGATTGGCGGAGAGGTCCTCAATGGCCTCGCGGGCGCGGAACAGCCAGGCCGGCGGGGCGTCGCCCGGACGGGCGTCACGGTCGTGGAAGACGGCGGAAGCCATGTCGAGCGCGAGGGATTCGACGGCGATCTCGTCGCCGGCAAGGAAGGCGGCGGTGCGCCCGATGAGCAGCCTCGCGGCCCGTTCGGCGCGGTGGTGGGTCAGGCGGGCGGGGTCGGCGCCGGTCAGTTCCCCCGTTGGCATGAAGCTGACGGACAGGAAGCGTCCGCCGGGGCGCTCAAAGCTGTCGCGATGCTCCACGCCGGGTGGATTCCAGATCAGGGTCCCGGCGCGAAAGGCAACGTCGCGGGGCTTCTCCCGGTCATGCGCCTGGCTGTGGTAGCCGCTGTCGAGCGTCAGGACGAAGTGGGCGTCGTCATGGACGTGCTCGTGCACCCCTTCGGGCGGCAGGGCGGCGCGCCACAGGCCGATCTTGAAACCTCCGGTCTCGACCGAGAGGGAGCGGGAGCCGATGAAGTCGCCGGACGGAAGGCGCGTCCCGCGCGGCGACGATGTCATGCGCCGGCGCGACCGGTGAAGGCGTCGACCACCGCCTGATAGGCAGGATTGCCCCGGCCCTCGCGGTCCAGAAGCACCGGGCTGTCGTCGGGGCGGTTGCGGCCTTCCTCGCGGGTCAACCAACTGTCCTGATCGCGCAGGCCCCAGGTGGTGAAGGCGTAGCGCTGGCGTTCCGGCAGGGCGTGGAAGGCCTCGGCCAGTTCGCCGACGCGGGCGACCTGCTGGGCGCGCTTTTCCTTGAGGGAACGCAGGTCCGGCATGCGGCGGCCGTCGCGGAACAGGGAGAAGTCCAGCTCGGACACATGGATCGGCAGGCCCAGCGAGGCGGCGTCGCGGAAGAAGGTCCGGATGTTGCCGTCGGGGATCTCGATGCTGAGGTGCGATTGGGTCCCGATGCCTTCGATGGGGGCGCCGAGTTTCAGCAGACGCTCGACCAGCTTAAGGAAGGTCGCGCCCTTCTGGGGGATGTTCTCGAGGTTGTATTCGTTGAGGAACAGGACGGCGTCCGGATCAGCCTCCTTGGCGATCTGGAAGGCGCGGACCATGTAGCCGTCCATCCCGAGCGCTCGGCTCCAGTGGCATTCCCGCAGGCCGGTTCCGTCTTCGGAGACGGGCTCGTTGACCACGTCCCAGCCCGCCATCTGGCCGCGATAACGACCGGCGAAGGCGCGGATGTAGCGCTCGAACTCAGTGGCGAAGCGGGCGCGTGGGACGACGGCGTCGTTGAAGACTTCGCCGCCCTGCGAATACCAGATCAGGGTGTGGCCGTGAACGCGCAGGCCGTTCTCGCGGGCGAAGCCGACGACGCGATCCGAGGCGCTGAAGTCGTAGGTGAAGCCGGGCCCGAGGGTCCGCTCCATCTTCTGCTCCCATTCGGGAGTCATCTGGGTGCAGTGACGCCGGACCTGTTCGATCCAGTCCTGCTGATCCAGCTGCCACGTCATGCCGATCGTGCCGAAAGGCGCGGGAACGATGTCCTTGAGCGGGGCGGCCAGAGGGCCGGGCGAGGGCTGGGCCGTGGCGAAGCGGTCGCAAGCGGTCAGAGCGACCGCCGAGCCGAGCGTGGAGCCCAGCACCGTCCGGCGGGACAGCTTATCCGGCACGCCGGCGCAGGCCCATTTCGTCGAAGGCGGCGGTCTCGCGCTTGCCCGCGGCGATCATGGCGTTCAGGCGGGTGGTCTCGGCCACGTGCTCGAACTTCTTCAGTTCTTCGAAGGCGCCGGTGAGAGCGTCGCGGGCGCCGACTTCCTCGGCGTCGATCTCGGCGACATCGGTCTCGGCGGCGGCTTTACGGAGCTTCCAGCCGTTCAGATAGGCCTGCAGCATCATGCCCGCCTCGGCGTCCTGACGGGCGCGCTCCTGCTCGACCTCGGCCTCGGCGTCGAGGACGGCGAGGCGCATTTCCGCGGAGGCGCGGCGGGCGGTGATCTCGGCGAGGCGCTTCTGGAGGGTCTCGACCTCGTAATTCGAGATCCGGATCAGCGATTGGGCCCAGGCGGTCATTGGTTCACTCCGGTCACTGGCTGATCATGCCTTGGTTCAGAATTGCCTCGAGCCTGGTAAAGGAATCGGAAAGGGACGTGTGATCGTCCTTGTCCTGTCCCAGGAAGGCTTCGAGGGCGGGGTTCAGCGCGATGGCGCGGTCCACGATGGGGTCGGCGCCCGAGCGGTAGGCGCCGATCTTGATCAGCTCCTCCATGTTCGCATAGGCCGACAGCGACTGGCGGGCGCGCTTGTTCAGCTCGCGCTCCGGCGGGGTCTGGCAACCCGGCATGGTCCGGCTGACGGACTTGAGCACATCGATGGCCGGGAAGCGGCCGCGCTCGGCGATCTTGCGGTCCATGACGATGTGGCCGTCCAGAATACCGCGCACGGCGTCGGCGATGGGCTCGTCATGGTCGCCGCCGTCCACCAGCACGGTGAACAGGGCGGTGATCGGACCGGCGGTGGTGCCATCGGGACGGACTGGGCCGGGACCTGCCCGCTCCAGCAGCTTGGGCAGTTCGGTGAAGACGGTGGGCGTATAGCCCTTGGTGGTCGGCGGTTCGCCCGCGGCCAGGCCGATCTCGCGCTGCGCCATGGCGAAGCGGGTGACCGAGTCCATCAGGCAGAGAACCTCAAGGTCCTGATCCCGGAAATACTCCGAGATGGCCATGGTCATGTAGGCGGACTGGCGACGCTTGAGCGCGGGCTCGTCGGAAGTGGCGACTACGACGACGGCGCGACGGAGACCTTCCTCGCCCAGGGTCTCCTCGACGAACTCGCGAACTTCCCGGCCCCTTTCGCCGATCAGGCCGACGACGACGACGTCACAGGTGGCTTCCTTGGCCAACATGGACAGCAGCACTGACTTGCCGACGCCGGAACCGGCGAAGATGCCGAGGCGCTGACCCCGGCAGGTGGTGGTGAAGACGTCCATCGAGCGGACGCCGAGGTCGAGACGCTCGCCGACGCGGCCGCGCGAGTGGGCCGGGGGCGGCGGGGCGCGCAGGGGGTAGGCGGCAGGCCCCTGTTGCAGCGGGCCCTTGCCGTCGATGGGATTGCCGAAGGCGTCAATGATCCGGCCGAGCCAGGCGGTGGTCGGGCGGACGCTGGCGGCGGTGTCGATGATGCGGATGTCGGCGCCCGGGGCCACGCCCTCCACCGGGCCGAAGGGCATCAGCAGGGCCTTGGCGTCGCGGAAGCCGACGACCTCGGCAGGCAGGGGATTGAGGCCGCGTCCGCGCTCGATTTCGGCGCGGGCGCCGACGGCGAGGCGGCTTAGTCCGCCGCGGGACTCGATCAGCAGTCCGCTGACGCCCGCGACCTTGCCGGTCACGACCAGCGGGTCGATCGCTTCGACGGCGGCGGCGAGATTGCGCAAACGGAGCCCCTGAACAGGTCTCCACGGATGCGGGAACGTGGTTAATCGAAGGTGAAGATCGGCCTAGAGCCTGATCGGTTGAGGTGGAATCGCTGTGCGATTCCACCGATGCCGTGAATCAGGCTCCAGAATTATGCTGGAGCGAAATCTGAGGCGATCTGGACTGCGTCCAATTCGACCGATTTCGCTCTAGTTGGCTGTGGGAACCGGCGCGTCGGCGGGCTGGTCGTTGGTGTCGCGGCCCGTGGTCAGGATAGCGCCGACCGAGGCGACGACGATGCAGGCGATGGCGAGCCATTGCAGGCTGCTGAGCTGTTCATGGAGCAGGATCAGGCCCGCCACGGCGCCGATGGCCGGTTCGCCGGACAGGAGGACACCGAAGGTGCGCTTGGGAATATGTCGCAGGGCGATCATTTCCAGCGAATAGGGCAGGGCGCTGGAGGCGATGGCGACACAGACCCCGACCAGAAGCACGGACGGCAGCAGCAGGTTCACGCCCGCCGTAGCGACGCCAAACGGCAGGATGACCAGGGCGGCGGTGCTCATGCCCAGGGCGACGGACTGGCCCGCGTGCATGTGGGACAGGCGTTTGCCGAAGATGATGTAGAGCGCCCAGAACAGGCCTGCGGCGGCGGCGAAGGCCACGCCCATCGGATCGAGCGCATGGGCGCCGCTCCAGATCGGCAGCAGCATGCCGAGGCCGAGAACGGCGCAGGCGATCCAGACGAAATGGATCAGCCGCCGGGCATGGAGCAGGGCGAGGACCAGAGGGCCGGAGAACTCGATGGCGATGGCCAGTCCAAGCGGGATGGTCCGCAGCGACATGTAAAAGCTGAGGTTCATCAGGCCGAGGACAAGGCCATACAGCAGGACGCGCCCGGCGTCGGAGCGCGTCAGCCGGAACCGCCACGGCCGCCAGAACGCGATGAGGATGAGGGCGGACAGGCCGACGCGGAGCGCCGAGGTGCCTTCGGCGCCGACGACCGGGAAGAGTTGTTTGGCGAAGGATGTGCCGACCGCCAGGGACACCATGCCCGCGAGGAGGGCTGCATAGGGCAAGGCTGCCGCGACTGCGGGGGTAGACAGGGAGCGGCGGGCCATGGCGATCGACATGCCTGATGGTAGCCGGGATCGGGTTGCGCTTCTCGGCGATTTCAGGCTCGAGTGTGCCTGAAATCATCACGAAAGCCTATCTTATGGCGGAATTCGTCAGCCTCGATCCGTTCGACCATAAACTGCTCGAGCGGGTCCGACGCAACAATCTTGAGCCCGCGCGAGTGACAGCGGAGGCGGTCGGCCTGTCGGAATCAGCGGTGCTGAGGCGTTTGCGCGGCCTGCGGGCCGAGCGGGTGATCGTGTCGGATGTGGCGATGATCGATCCGGCGCGGGTCGAGCCTCGAATCGTTCTGCATGTGATGGTCGAGATGAACACCCAGGAGCGCGGGATGATGAACGCCTTCCAGACCTCCATGCGCGCCAGTCCGGAGGTGCAGGGGTGCTGGGATGTGACCGGGCCGACCGACTATCTGCTGACCGTCTCGGTGCGTTCGATGGCGGAGTATGAGGCGTTCGGCATTCGCGAATTGACGCCGGAGAAGGGCGTTCGCGCCTATCAGAGCATGATCGTGATCCGCGAGGTCGTTGGCTTTGAACCGGGGCGGGCGGTGCTGTCGCGGCAGGGCTGAAACCGGGCGAGGTGGTTAAGCGGACCTGAAGGACGGACTACGCATTTGTCCGCGAGCCATGGACAACCAATCGTAAAGTTCCGTGGCGGAACTATGCACTCATAAGTGGCGACGTGACAAGGCTCGCCCTATGGGAGACTAGAATGTTCACTGCGCACCGGCGTCAGAACAGTGAGCTTAAGGAGCGTGTCGAGGGGTTGGAGGGGCGAATGGCTGCCATTGGCCGTTCGCAGGCGGTCATCGAGTTCAATCTCGACGGGACCATCATCACCGCGAACGAGAATTTCCTGCTGACGATGGGATACGCCATCGAGGAGATCCGGGGCGCACACCACCGAAACTTCATGGAGCCCACGGAAGCGGCGTCTGCGGATTACGCGGCCTTCTGGCGATCCCTGAACGAAGGGCAGTTCGCGGCGGGCAAGTTCCGGCGACTGGCCAAAGGCGGGCGCGAGGTCTGGCTGCAGGCTTCCTACAATCCGATCCTCGGGGCGGACGGTCGGGCGATCCGGGTGATCAAGCTGGCCGTCGACATCACGAAGGAAGAGCAGGAGAACCGCCGCAACGAAGCCGCGCGCGTCGAGGCGGAACAAGCGCAGACTATGCTGGTCGATGCGCTGGCGTCCAGCCTGTCGAAGCTGTCGGACGGCGACCTGACCACCTCGGTCGAGGGCGAGATGAGCGGGGCGCACCAGCGCATCTGCCAGGACTATAACTCGGCGGTCAGCAGCCTGAGGGCGGCCCTGACGCAGGTGACGGAGGCCGTGGGCGGCTTGCGCGGCGGATCGGACGAAATCTCGTCCGCCTCGGATGACCTGTCGCGGCGCACCGAACAGCAGGCGGCGTCGCTGGAAGAGACCGCGGCGGCGCTGGACGAAATCACCGCGACCGTGAAACGCAGCGCCGAGGGTGCGCGCAAGGCCTCGACCGCCGCCGCCGGCGCGCGTTCCGAAGCCGAGCGCTCGGGCGAGGTGGTGCGCGACGCCATCGCGGCCATGGGCGAAATCCAGAAGAGCTCGGTCCAGATCGGCGAGATCATCGGGGTGATCGACGAGATCGCTTTCCAGACCAATCTGCTGGCCCTGAATGCGGGCGTGGAGGCGGCGCGGGCCGGAGACTCCGGACGCGGCTTCGCGGTCGTGGCCTCGGAAGTGCGCTCGCTGGCCCAACGGTCGGCGGAGGCGGCCAAGGAGATCAAGACGCTGATCTCGACGTCGACCAGCCAGGTCGCGGCCGGGGTGAAGCTGGTCGATGAAGCCGGATCGGCCCTCTCGGCCATCGGCGTGCGGGTGGCGGAGATGGACGCGCTGGTGTCCGAGATCTCGGCCTCGGCGCAGGAGCAGGCGACCGGGCTGCAGCAGGTCAACACCGCCGTGAACCAGATGGATCAGGTGACCCAGCAGAACGCGGCCATGGTCGAGGAGACAACGGCGGCGGCGGCGAACCTGAAGACCGAAGCGGCGCAGTTGGCCTCGCTGGTCGAACGGTTCGAGACCGGGTCCGGCAGGCCGCAGGTCCACACGCTCAAACCCCGGCCGGGCGCGCCGGTGTCGCTGGTGCGGGATCGGGCCAAGATCGTCGCCTTCGCGGGCGGCGGGGCGGCAAGCAGCGGCGGCATGGCGCGGGAGGACGGCTGGGAGGAGTTCTGATCCTCAGCCGTCGATCAGCTCGCCTACCTTGTTGATCAGGTCGGTCATGACGAAGGGCTTGGTCAGGACCGCCATGCCGACATCCAGCAGACCGTTGCCGACGGCGGCGTTCTCGGCATAGCCGGTGATGAACAGCACCTTGAGGTCCGGGCGCTTGACCCGGGCTGCATCCGCCACCTGGCGTCCGTTCAGACCGCCGGGCAGGCCGACGTCGGTGACGAGCAGATCGATGCACACGTCGCTGTTGAGAATCTGCAGGCCCGAGGGACCGTCGACGGCCTCGATCACCGCATAGCCGGCATCGCCCAGCACCTCGGCCGCCAGCATGCGCACGGTCGGCTCATCGTCGATCAGCAGGACGGTCTCGCCGTGGCCCGGATGACCGGCGATGACGGGATCCAGCGGATCAACCGCGTCGAGGTCGCCGGTGTAGCGCGGCAGGTAGAGGCACATGGTCGTGCCCTTGTCGGGCTCTGAATAGACGCGGACCTGGCCGCCCGACTGGCGCACGAAGCCGTGGATCATCGACAGGCCGAGGCCCGTGCCTTGACCGATGGGCTTGGTGGTGAAGAAGGGATCGAAGATCTTGTCGACGATGTCGGCGGGGATGCCCGAACCGGTATCGGTGACGCACAGCGAGATATACTGGCCGGGGACCAGTTCCCGTTCCTTGGCCCCGCGATCATCCAGCCATTTGTTGGCCGTTTCGATGGTCAGGCGACCGGGGGTGGGGGCCATGGCGTCCCGCGCATTGATGCACAGGTTCAGTAGGGCGTTCTCGAGCTGTGAGGGATCGACCCGGGTGGTCCACAGACCGGCGGCCCCGACGACCTCGACCTCGACATCCGGTCCCATGGTGCGGCGGATCAGGTCTTCCATGCCGTTGATCAGACGGTTCACGGCGACCGGCTTGGGATCGAGCGTCTGGCGGCGGGAGAAGGCCAGCAGGCGCTGGGTCAGGGCGGCGGCGCGCTGGGCGGCGCCTTGGGCGGCGTCGATATAGCGTTCCACCCCCGCGAGACGGCCCTCATGCAGGCGGCGCTGGAGCAGTTCGAGGCTCCCGGAAATACCCGCCAGCAGGTTGTTGAAGTCGTGGGCGATGCCGCCGGTCAGTTGGCCGACGGCTTCCATCTTCTGGGACTGGCGCAGGGCCTCGTGGGCGGTCCTGAGTTCTTCCGTCCGCTCCTCGACGCGCTCTTCAAGGGTGGCGTTCAGGGTCTGAAGGGCTTCTTCCGCCCGCTTGCGCGCGGTCAGGTCCTTGAACAGAACCGCGACCTGCTTGCGCTCGGGGGGCTCGACGCGGAAGGCGGAGAGCTCGAGCCAGCGCCCGGTCTCTTCCAGTTCTTTCTCAAAGCGGATCGGTCGGCCGCCGGTAAGGACGCCGCGGTACAATCTGACCCATTCATCCGCCTCGCCACCGACCATTTCACGCACCTTCTGGCCCACCACGTCCGGAATCCCGGCGTTGGCGGCGTAGGCGGCGTTCGCTTCCACGTGGACGTAGTCGCTCAAGGGGCCGTGAGGACCATCGAAAAATTCGATGATGCAGAACCCCTCGTCCATGGTGTCGAACAGGGTCCGGTAGCGGGCCTCGCTGTCACGCAATTCGGCTTCGGCGCGAACCCGCTCAATGTGCGCCCAAGAGCGCTCAGTGACCTCGCGGATTGTTTCAAGTTCTTCGGACGTCCAGACCCTTGGAGCCTTGTCGTGGATGGCCATCAGGGCGGTAAGTCGCCCATCCTTGACCAACGGCATGCAGATGGTGGCGGAGATGCCGATGCTCTGGAAGGTCGCAGCCTCTTCAGGGGCGAGTTCGGCCTCATTGTCATTGACGACCAACGGACGACCGGCGCTCAGTTCCTGCACAGCCAACTTGCCGAAGTCGGCGAGGCTATAGTGGCCCACGATGCTGGAGGAGCCTTCCGCCGCCCAGTCGCCGCGGATCGTGAAACCGTCCTGATCCGGGTCCATGTCAGCATATGCGCAGACGGACACGCCGAGATGCTGACCGACCAAGCGCGTGGTGACAGCCAGCATCTCGTCCGCATCCCACAGTCGTTGGGTCTCGCCGGCGAGGGTGTTCAGAAAATCGAGACGAACGGCGTTGCGTTGAAGCGCCACCTGATCCCTGTGCTGGGCTGAAATGTCCTGCACCATGGCGTAGTAGCCGTCGATACGACCGTCTGCATCGTAGCGCGGGACGAACTCGGATCGGACGTGTCGTTCGCCAACGCGAGCATAGATGACGGTTTGCTCGCTGATGAAGGTTTCACCGGCCAAGGCGCGATGAACAATCGGCCCCATGACCTCCCACGCCGGGGCGCCGACGATTTCAGGGACGAGGCGGCCCTTGAGTTCGCCTGGAACCAGACCGAACCAGTCCTCGTAGGCTTTGTTGGCGAAGACGTAGCGGAGGTCGGTATCTACGAAGCTAACAAGTAGCGGCAGGCTGTCCGCAAGCCGCTGCAGTTCAGCTGCATTGTCGCTGGATGCCTGTTCTGCGTGCCGTCGGGCGATCGCCGCCCGGGTACGTTCGGCAAAGCTGCGGACGAAAGCGATCTCGTCGGCGGTCCAGCTTCGGGGTTCAGAGGAATGGACCAAAATCTGACTGACAACCTGTCCGTTCTCGGCAACCGGCACGTCCAGCAAGGCGCGGATGCCATACGCCAGCAAGGCTTCCGGCGCTTCCCGCGTGCGGGGATCACTTTCCACATCCACGATGACCGCCGGCTCGCCCGCCAGGATGTCAGAGATATAGCTGCCGTAAGTCCGGAAATTGTGGACGCCCGCGACGCTGGGGCCGTCGCCCCGCACCCAGTCGCGTTCAACGACTATGGTCTCGCTGTCGGCGTCGATGACGCCGTACCCGACGCGGGACGCCTGCAGGGCGTGGCCAAGGATACGGGCGGCCGTGTAGCCGATTTCGGCGGCATCGCTGACGGAGGCGATAGCGTCGTCGAGATCGATCAGGGCCGCTTGCTGAGTCTCGAACCGCTTCCGATCCGTGATGTTGTTAAACAGGATGGCGACGCGGTGGGCGGTTGGATCGCCGATGCGCAGAGCCTCGACATCGTACCAGCGACCGAAGATGTCGGCGGGGTTCTCGAAACGGACCGGCTCGCCCGTCAGGGCCACGCGACCGTAGAGGTCGAACCAGTGCTGCTCGAGTCCTGGAGCAATTTCGGAAACCCACTTGCCGTTAGCGTCGACAAGGCCGGTCATCTCCTCAAACGCCGGATTGCCCTCGACGATCATGTAATCAACGGGACGCATCGCCTCGTCGAACTTCATCTGGATAATGCAGAAGCCAGAGGTGATGGCGCCGAACAGGGCGCTGTATCGGGTCTCGGTCTCGGCCAAAGCCGCTGTTTCGGCGCGGCGATCAGTAATGTCGAATGTCACACCCGGAAAGCGCGTCGGCTTGCCGTCGTCATCGGTGATGATCCGGCCTTCGGCGGCGACCCAGCGGATTTCTCCATCGGGCTGGACCAGCCGGTATTCGGAACGGAAGGGCTCGCGGGTCGCAATAGCGCGGGCGATCTCTTCACTGACGCGGCCGGCGTCATCGGGGTGCATGGCGGTAAAGAACTCGGCGATCGGCGCGCCTTCAAGCGCCGTGACCGGATCGACGCCGTAGATCTGAGCGAAGCGGGCGTCGGCGATGACGCGGTCAGCGGCGAGGTCCCACTCCCAAGTGCCTACTCCCCGACCTGCGGACAGGGCGAGTTCCAACCGCTGATTGGTCTCGGTGCGTCTACGTTCGGCCTCCATGCGCTCGGTGGTCTCGGTGACAAAAACCATCAGCCCAGCAGGATGACCGGTCTCGTCGGGGACCGGAGCATAGTCGAGGTCCATCCATCCTGACGCGGGCGCTCCATTCCGGTCGAGCACCAACTCTTGGTCCTTCAGCGACCAGCTTTCACCGGCGAGGCCGCGACGGATGTTCTCATCGTTGAAGTCGGCGATTTCGGGCCAGCCTTCGCGCGCGCCCATGCCGAGAAGCTCGGGGTGGCGGCGGCCAGCGAAGCGGGCGTAGCCGTCGTTGTAGATCAGAACGCCTTCCTGGCCCCACATGATGACCATGGGGTTGGGCGCGGCGACCAGCATGCCGACAGCGGTGCGCAGGCTCTGGGGCCAGGCCGTGAGCGGACCGAGAGGCGTGCGCGACCAGTCGAACGCACGGATGCGCTCGGCCATCTCGCCCCCGCGGTTCAGGAAGGCGATATCGGCGGTGATCTCGGACAGTGTGACTCTCCCCCGGCATGAACGCGCCGCAGACGCCCGAACGCCCGAAGTTGGTAAAGGCTTCACCGTGCCATTGCGAGAGCGCGCGTTATCCCTAGATCGAGGGGGTTCTGTCCCGCAGATCGTGCTTTAATGTCACGCTCGACGCCGCCTGGAGATCTCCCCATGTCCAACGCCTCGTATGACGCCAGCCGCCACCGCAAGGCGGGCCGCGGCAAGGTTTATGGCTCCATCATCGAGACGATCGGCGATACACCGCTGGTGGCCCTGCCGCGTCTGTCGGCCGAGTATCAGCCCAAGGCGCGGGTGCTGGCCAAGCTGGAGTTCTTCAACCCGATCGCCTCGGTGAAGGATCGGATCGGCGTGGCGATGATCGAGGCGCTGGAGCAGGCCGGGAAGATCGGGCCGGGCAGCGTGCTGATCGAGCCGACCAGCGGCAACACCGGCATCGCCTTGGCCTTCGTGGCAGCGGCCAAGGGCTACAAGCTGATCCTCGTCATGCCAGAGAGCATGTCGATGGAGCGGCGCAAGATGCTGGCCCTTCTGGGCGCTGAACTGGTGCTGACCCCCGCCGAGAAGGGGATGAAGGGCGCCATCGCCATGGCGCAGGAACTGCTGGACCGGACGCCTGGCGCGGTCAGCCCGGCCCAGTTCGACAACCCGGCCAACCCGGCCATCCACCGCGAGACGACGGCCGAGGAAATCTGGGCCGATACGGACGGCGCGGTGGACTTCGTCATCGCGGGCGTGGGCACGGGCGGCACCATCACCGGCGTTGGTCAGGTGCTGAAGGCCCGCAAGCCGTCGGTGCGGATGATCGCGGTCGAGCCCACCGCCTCGCCCGTGCTGTCGGGCGGCGAACCGGGACCGCACAAAATCCAGGGCATCGGCGCCGGGTTCATTCCGTCCATCGTCGACCGGTCGGTGATTGACGGCGTGGAGCAGGTGTCGAACGAGGACGCCTTCGAGATGGCGCGCAAGGCGGCGCGAGTCGAGGGCATTCCGGTCGGCATCTCGTCCGGCGCGGCGCTGACGGCGGCGTTCCGGGTCGCGGCGCGCGAGGAGAATGCGGGCAAGACGGTGGTCGCCATCATCCCGAGCTTCGCCGAACGCTATCTGTCGACGGCGCTGTTCGAGGGGCTCTAACGCGGTTTATCCGGTGTTGCCGCGGGTTCTGCGTCGTCACAGGCGGTTAACCGCACCGGATTTATCGTCGGCCCGAAATGTCCGAGCCTGCCGCCCTGCCCGAGGAGACCGCGCCCGCCGCCGGTCTTCGCGCGCGCCATGCGCTGCTGAAGCGACTGGCGGACGTGGTGTCCCTGCCGGCCAGCCGGATCAACGCTTTCGAGCGCTCGGTGACCGGGGACCTGCTGGTCGAGATGCTGCGACTGGCGTCGCCGGAGGACCGGCGGCGGGTCGCGGCGCGACTGGCGCCGCTGGCGGAGTTGCCCAACGCCCTGGCCCGGATGCTGTTGCGGGACGAACCTCAGATCGCGGGCCTGCTGATCGAACAGTGCGCTTCGCTGTCGGACGCCGATCTGGTGGCCTGCGCGCGGGACGCGACGATCGAACATCGCTTCCTGATGGCCAGTCGTCGCGGCCTGTCGGAAGTGGTCAGCGAGACGCTGCTGAGCTTCGGCGAGAGCCAAGTCATCGAGGCGGTTCTGCGCAACAATACGGCGCGGCTCAGCCAGGTGGCGATCGAGGGCGTCGTCAGCCTGAGCCGGACTGAGCGCAGCCTGTGTCCGCATCTGCTGAAGCGGCCGGAGCTGAGGCCGTCGGGCGCCTATGTGATGTTCTGGTGGTGCCCGCCAGAGGATCGCCGGACCATCCTGCAGCGTTTCGCCGTGTCGCGTGAGGTGATGCAGGAGGTGGCCGAGGACGTCTTCGCCATGGCCGCGGAGGAAGGCTGGCAGGACCCGGTGTCCCGCAAGGCCCTTCAGTTCATCGAACGTCGCCAGCGCAACCGCGCGGCTATCGCCAAGAGCCCTTATGGCGGGCTGGAGGAGGCGGTGACGGCGGCCGGCCAGAAGGGGCTGTCGCGCGAGATCGCGACCGAGATCGCCTATCTGTCCGGGGTCAAGCCGATCACCGGGGCCAAGATCATCGGCGATCCCGGCGGCGAGCCGCTGGCCATCCTGTGCAAGGCGACCGGTCTGGGGCGTGCTGAACTGTTGTCGCTGTGGCGATCCATGAGACGTCCGGAAGTGCAGGCGGACGGATCGGTCGATCCGGTCTGGGAACGGGTCCAGATCACCTATGAAATGCTGGCGGTCGACCGGGCGCAGACCGTTCTGCGTTACTGGAACTGGTCGCTGTCCTCGGCCCTGACGCCCGCCCTGCTGCGGGCCATTCGGGATGGCGAGGAAGAGGCGTTGGACGACTATTCTGCGCCAGAACGCGCCGCGATGCTGGCTCTGGCGGAAAACTTCGGTCGCTAGGGCGCGATCCGTCGCACCTCTTCTGATTTGTATATGCTGCAGCGCGGCATTGCTTTCAAAACAGAACGTATCTATTCAAAGCGCTAACGATTGATCGCGACTGATTCAGTCGATCCACAACAGATATCAGGCCGGATAAGCATGGAAGAGAATTCGCAACTGCTCGAGATGACGGCTGACATCGTGTCCGCCTATGTCGGCAACAATAACGTGCAGGCTTCGGAAGTTCCCGGTCTGATTTCGAGCATCCACGCGGCGCTGTCACAGGTTTCGACCGGTGCGGTCGAGCCGGAGCCGGAACCCCGCGAGCCGGCCGTGCCGGTCCGCAAGTCGATCACCCCGGACTACCTGATCTGTCTGGAAGACGGCCGCAAGTTCAAGTCGCTGAAGCGTCACCTGCGCACGAAGTACAACATGAGTCCCGAGGAATACCGCGCCAAGTGGAACCTCCCGAAGGACTATCCGATGGTCGCCCCGAACTACGCCAAGGCGCGTTCGGACCTGGCCAAGCAGATGGGTCTGGGCCAAGGCGGCCGTAAGCCGGCCCGCGCCACCCGCGCCAAGAAGTAAGCGTCCGCAAGGACAGACGAAGACGCCCGCCGGAGTGATCCGACGGGCGTTTTTGTTATTGATCTCCGGGGATCAGGCCGCCTGGGCGCCGCGTCGCATCTTCCAGAAGCGCAGGGTGCGCAGCGCGGCCTCGCGGCTGAGCTCGGCGTACATGCGGGCGTAGGCGTGGGCCTTGGCCATGGCGTCGCCGTCATCGTTCAGCAGGACCACGGCGTAGGTCAGGAACAGGGCGCGATCCAGATCGGCGGCCTTGCAGACCACGGCCAGGGCGTCTAGCTCGCGGCGATCCACGATCTGGCGGGCGGTGTGGAAGTCCACGTCCGACAGCTGGGCCAGAGCGATCAGGAAAGAGGTCCGGCCGCCCGAGCGGAGGAAGCGGGCCAGCATCTGGGGCGTCAGTTGCCCGGCGGCCTTCAACTCCTCGACGTAGGCGAGGCATTCAGAATAGTCGGCGGGCAGGGCGCCGTCGTCGGTGGCCACGCGGGCGCGACCGGCGGCGAGGGCGGCGTCCAGAAGCGACGGATCCATGCGGGCGTTCTGTTCGAGGATCTGGTTCCGCAGCCGCGCCTCGACGACGAAATACATGTCGTTCAGGAGGTCGGCGGGCAGGCCCGCGCGCGAGACGGTGGCGTCGTGCAGGCCCGGATTGGCCTTGGCGCGTTCGACGGCCGTCTCGGACGCCTTGCGCGACAGGCGGGCGCCGTCGTTGCGCAGCAGGGTCCCGAGGGTCTCGTCGTCGCCGCGTTCGACGATGACGTCCGAAATGGCTTCAGACACCGAAGGGCGGGCGGAGACGGCGCGCAGGTGGTCCTGACCATGCTTGCGCACGACGCCCAGCAGGTCCTCATCGGTCAGCACCGGCGAATGGGCCAGAACGGCGCCGGCGACCGAGGCCTCGTCATTTGCGAGGCGGCGGATCAGGGCGTGGGGCGCGTCGGCGGCGCTGGCGAAGCGGCTGGAGAGCTCGGCGCGGACGGCGATCTCCATGTCGTCGGCCAGCTTGGCCAGCACGGCGCCGTAGAGGTTGTCCTCGGTCGCGGTGCGGGTCGGGGCGCCGAAGAAATGCTCGGTCAGTTCGCGCAGCAGGGCCCGACGCTTCTCGCTGGAGCCTTCTTCGGCCAAGGCGATCAGATCGGGCAGGCGCGACACGGTGGCGGCGTCGCTCACTGATAATCCCCTTCCGGCGCGGCGGGCTGGACCCGGACGCGACCTTGGGCGTCACGGATCAGGGTCGGAGCCTGTTCCGGCTGGGCGAGATCCTGGGAGGCAATGGTCACGGGCGTGCTGATCGCGAGGGCATCGACATAGGTGGGCTGGGGCAGGGTCAGGGCGTCGGGCTCCCGCCCGGCCTGACGGTGCACCGAATAGTAGCGGGCGCCTTGCGCGGCGGGCCGGTCGGCGGGGTTGGCCGTGACGGTGGCGACGCGGCGCGGCTCGGGCGCGGCGGGCGCTGCCTGGGCTTGGGCCTGGGGCTCCGGCGCGGCCTGGACGGGCGCGGGCGCCGGGGTTTGTTGCATGCGGAAGATGGGGGCGTCCCGACGCGGAGCCATAGGATCGTCCACCGGACCGGCGACGGCGGCGACGGGCGCGGGCTGGGCGATCTCGGCGGGGACGGGCTGGCCGCGTCCGCCCTGGTCGGGAATGAAGTCGGGGACCGTGCGCGCGACCGGGGCCGGCTGCGGCTGGGGGGCGACGGGAACCGGTGGGGGAGCCGGGGCAGGCGCGGCCGGGCGGAGCCAGGCGCTGGCGGGCGTCAGGGTGCGGCGGGGCGGCTCTGGCGCGGCGGTTGGGGCGACCGGTGCGGCCTCATAGGCCACGCCATGCGGGATGACGCGATTGGATCGACGGTGCGGCGCGTTCGGCTGGTTCGGCGCCGCGGCGACCGGCATGGCGAACTCGCCGCGACCGGCCCAGTTCAGATGACGTTGCGGCGCGGGCGTCGGGGCCGCACTCTGGGCGAACGCCATACTGACGGGCGCCCCCGCCGCGAGGGCGAGGACCGCAAGGCCGAGGGTCTGGCAGCTGGCGCGACGCAAGGGGCGTCTCCGAAGGCAGGGCTTGGGACGTCACGGTATCTGTGTCGGGCTTAACCCGTGACTAACGGGCGGATCAGGAAAGATGCGCGCGTACGCGGCGCTCGATCAGGCCGACAAGCCCGCTGAGCGCCAGCCCCATGACCATCAGGCAGACCAGGGCCGCGAGCATGTCGGCGGTGCGCAGGCGGTTGCCGGATTCCAGCAGGCGCCAGGCTAGCCCCTGTGTCGCGCCGGAGCCGGAGACGAACTCGGCCACCACGGCGCCGATGACGGACAGGCCGGAGGCGACGCGCAGGCCCTCGAGTGCGAAGGGGAGGGCGGCGGGGATGCGCAGACGCGTCAGCCGCTGCAAGGGCGAGGCCCCATAGAGATCGAACAGGCGCTCCAGATCCGGTTCCGCCGACTTCAGGCCGGTCAGCACGCCGGAGAAGATCGGGAAGAAGGCGACAGCAGCGGCCAGGGCGACGACGGCGCGGTCGGCGTGGTCGAGGCCTGCCCAGATCAGGACCAGGGGCGCGATGGCGACGACCGGGGTGACCTGAAGCGCGACCGCCAGCGGGCGGACAGCCTGTTCGGCGGGGCGGCTGAGCGAGACAGCAAGCGCCAGTCCGCCGCCGAGGAGGGCCGAGACGGCGAGGGCTTCCAGCGCCATGCGGAAGGTCTGCAGGGCGGAGGCCGCCAGAACCGGGGCGCGGTCGACGAGGGCGAGCGCGACGGCGCTGGGCGGCGGCAGGAAGTAGACGGGCACGTCCAGCGCCCGGCAGGCGATCTCCCACGTCGTCAGAAGCAGGGCGATCAGCAGGGCGGGGGCGAGAAACCGGCTCATGCCACGCGATCCGGCATGGCGTGGGCGAGGGCGGCGGCCAAGGCCTCGACGGTTTCGCGATAGGTCGGATCGGCGCGCCAGCCCGCGGGGCGCGGCGCCTCGCCCGGCGTGGGGCGGGCCACGGCCACCTGACCGCTGACGGCGTCCAGAACGACGGTGCGTCCGGCCAGATAGACCGCCTCCTCGACGTCATGGGTGACGAAGACGATGGCGGGGCGCGGCGACCGACCGGCCCAGAGCTTGTGCAGGTCTTCTATGAGGTGGCGTCGGGTGACGCTGTCCAGTGCGGCGAAGGGCTCATCCAGCAGAAGCAGATCGGGCTGGGTCACCAACGCGCGGGCGAGGGAGGCGCGCATGGCCATGCCGCCCGAGAGCTGGCGTGGGCGGGCGGTCAGGCGCTCGCCCAGACCGACGGAGGCGAGGGCGACGGCGGCCTGTGCCCGGGCCTCGTCCTTGGGCGTTCCGGCCAACTCCAGCGGCAGAGCGACATTGGTCTGGGCGTCGGCCCAGGGCATCAGGGTCGGCGACTGGAAGACGAAGGCGGTGCGTCCGGGCGGGGCGGTGACGGCCTGTCCCTCGGAGGGGCGTTCCAGTCCGGCCAACACGCGCAGGGTGGTGGACTTGCCCGCGCCGGATGCGCCGACGACGGCGACGATCTCGCCCGCCGCGATGGACAGGTTCAGGGGGCCGATGGGCGGACGGTCCGGATAGCGGACGACGGCGCCGGTCAGCGCCGCGACGATGTCAGCCACGACGGCCGCGTCCGGGCAGGTACTGGCCGGTGAAGGCCTGCCGCCAATCGAGATTGGGCGGATAGATCCCGGCCTGGCTGGTGACGTCGAAGAAGGCCTGCCAGCGCTCCTCGGTCATGGTGCCGAGGCCGTAGAGGGCGGCGTCGCCGCTATCGACGATCCCATTGGCGCGCAGCTTCTCGCGGGCCTGATCGAGGATGTCCTGCGTCATCTCGGGGTTGTCGCGGCGGATCAGTTCGTCCGCGGCCTTGCCGTCGCCCTGGATGTAGTCCCGCCAGCCCTCGGCGGAGGCGGCGATGAAGGCGCGCAGGGCGTCGCCGTTGTCCCGGGCGAAGGCGTTCGGGGCCAGCACCATGGTGGCGTAGGATGGATAGCCTTCATCGGCCAGCAGGAAGACCTTGGGATCGAAACCCGCCTCCTTCTGGATCGTATAGGGCTCTGAGGTCAGATAGCCTTGCTGGACCGCGCGCGGATCGGCGAGGAAGGGCGCGGGGTTGAAGGTGTATTTGCGGACCTGATCGTCGGTGAAGCCGTATTTGGCCTTCAGCCAGACCCAGAAGGCGTTGATCGAGGCGTCGGCCAGAAGGAAGGGGCGCCCGGCGAGGTCGGCGATGCTTTCGAGCGCCGGGTCGGGGTGGGCTATGAGGACCTGCGGGTCCTTCTGGAAGAAGGCTGCGACGGCCTTCACCGGGGCGCCTTCGGCGACGAGGTTCAGCGGGATGAAGCTGTTGGAGCCCATGCCCAGTTCGACGGCGCCCGCGGCCAGCAGCTGGGGCACATTCACGCCCGGGCCGCCCTGGATGATCTGAACGTTCAGCCCCCGCTTGGCGTAGGCCCCCGATGCGACGGCCTGATAGAAGCCGCCATGCTCGGCCTGGGCGCGCCAGTCGGTGGCGAAGCGCAGACGGATGCGACCGTCGGCGTCCGGCTCGACCTCGGAGTTGTTGTTGAAGCAGGAGGCCACCGCGGCGCTGGCGGCAATAGCGCCCGCCCCGGCCAGAAGGGCGCGGCGGTTCGGCGCAAGTCTGCGATTCCCACGCGAGGTCATGGCCTTATGTACGGCCAAGCCGCAGGCGGCGAAAGGGCGAAGAGAGGGATGCCGGGAGCCGGAATTGAGCGAGGGGACGAAAGGCCCCGGCGAACCGGTGCTCCTCGTCCCCTCGCCAAGTCCGGGTTGGACTTGGCCTTTGAGGTGTCAGACCCTGGCTTCGGCATCAGCGAGGCGAACCTCGACGATGGTCAGCTGTATCTTCTCGCGCTCCTGGTCTCCGGCGTTCCGCGGGTCTGGCCCGCGCCGTCCTTCGATCCCGATCCGGTTCCCCGTGAACATCCCCGGCCGAAGCCGTCTCCGTTCTGGAGCCTTGATCCTGCCTTCCGCCCGTCTGGTCCGAAGACCACCCGAAGCGTTGGGTCAGAGAGCCGGGCCGGTTCGCCTTGAGCCCCGGGTCTCCCCGGTTTTCCGCGCCGCCGTGTCCCTCGGCCTGATCAAGCTCGCTCCAAACCCCCGATCCAGCAAGCACCAGGAATGCTCCGCTTGTGGATCAAATCGGGGATAAAACTTGTCCAATCCCTGTATCGACAATTCCAGATCGGCAATTTTCTTCGACGTGTGAAGATATTGCGACGTTATGCACAGGGCGGTGAAACAGGGTCAATTTTGATCCGGAAGACCCCGAAATCGATCAGCCCGGGACGGTCCGATCCAGCCATCCGCGGATTTCGGCCAAGGTCCGGGCGGCGACGGGGCCGCCGAAATGGACGAAGCCGTGCGGGGCCAGCGGGACCTCTATCAATTCGGCGGGGGCGGACGCGGACCAAGCTTCGGCCATCAACACGCTGTCATCCCGCAGCGGATCCAGATCGCCGGCGACGAAAAGGGCGGGCGGCAGATCGCGCATGGCGGCGTAGAGCGGCGAGACATCAGGGCGGCGACGACCGGCCTCGTCGCGATCAGGAAGCAGGCGGGCGAGGTCGGCGGCGAGCGTGGGGCCGTTGAGGATCAGCGCCTCGCGCCCGGCGGTCCGGACAGACGGCGTGCCGCCCAGATCGTAGACGCCATAGACCAGAACGCAGCCCCGGACGGCGGCGACACGGTTCTCGTCGCGAAGGGTCATGGCGGTGAGGGCGGCGAGGTGGCCTCCGGCGGACTGGCCGCACAGGAAGATATCCATCGTTCCGAAGCGGGCGGCGGCGTTGTCGATCAGCCAGCGTCCGGCCGCGGCGCAATCCGCGATGGCGTCATTCAGCATGACGCCCCGGCTTTCGCTGAGTAGTCGATAGTCGACGGAGACGACGGCGAGGCCGGTCTCGGCGGCGAGATCAGCGTTGAGATGGTCGTTCAGGCCAGCGCTGCCGACCACCCAGCCTCCGCCGTGCATGTCGAGCACCACCCCACGGGGCGGCTTGGGGGGATGCAGGACACGTATCGGCACGCCGCCATCGGGCGAGGGGATGCGGAAGGTCTCGACCCGGACACCCCGGCGGCGGAGCCAGGCGGCGGTGACGGTCTGGGCCGCGCCGCCGAAGGTCGTGCTGGCCCACTGTCCGGCCTCAAGACGCCAGCCGTCGGGCTTGAGGCGCGGCATGACGCCGAGGGTCGCATTGATCCGGGCCGCCGCGCGGCGTTCGGACGGGGTCAGCTCAAGGCGGCGAACGACAGCGGGCATGAGAGTGCAACCTAATGCGGTTCACTGAACCTGACGATGCGGCGTCAGGACGCCGGTCAACCCGCGAGAGCGGCCTTCTTTTCTTCCAGTTCGAGCCATTCGAGCTCGGCGTTCTCAAGGTCGGTGCGGGCCTTTTCGGCGGCCTTCATGGCGCGGTCGAAGGCGGCGGGATCGCGGCTGTAGAGATTGGGATCGGCGAGGATGGCATCCTGCTTCTCGATCTGGACGGGGAGGGTCTCAAGAAGGCCCTCCAGCTCCTTCAGGCGGTGCACGTCCTTGAAGGACAGTTTGCCGGGTTTCTTCGGCGCGGCGCTGAGAGAGGCCGGAGCGGGATTGGCTTCGGCCCGCTTGGCCGCCTCCTTGTCCTGCGGACGCGGGTTGGCGCCCGGCTGCAGAAAGCCCGGGTTCTGGCGGATGAAATCCGTCCAGCCGCCGGGGGTTTCGACGATGTCGCCGCGGCCGTTCATCGCGATGGTCGAGGTGGCGAGGCGATCCACGAAGTCGCGGTCGTGGCTGACCAGAATCAGGGTGCCGTCATAGCTTTCGAGCAGCTCTTCGAGCTTCTCGAGCGTATCCATGTCGAGGTCGTTGGTCGGCTCGTCGAGGATGAGCATGTTGGCCGGCTTGGCCAGGGCGCGGGCCAGCAGCAGACGATTCCGTTCGCCGCCCGACAGGGTCGAGATCGGCTGACGGAGCTGGCCTTCCTGGAAGAGGAACTCCTTGGCGTAGGCGGCGACGTGCTTGGAATGGCCGCGCACCAGGATCGAGTCGCCGCCACCGGGCGTCAGGGCGTCCCACAGGGTCATGTCCGACTTCAGTCCCTCGCGGGACTGGTCGAGATAGACCGGCTCCAGATTGGCGCCCATGCGGACCGTGCCCTCGTCGGGTTCGAGTTCGCCGAGGAGGACCTTGACGAGAGTGGTCTTGCCCGCGCCGTTGGGGCCGACGATGGCGAGGCGGTCGCCGCGAATGACCCGGGTGGTCAGGTTCCTGAAGATGGTCCGGTCGCCGAAGCTTTTGGCGACGCCCTTGAGGTCGGCGACCAGCTTGCCGGAGGTGACGCCGCTGTCGACGCCGAGCTGGAGCTCCCGCGGCAAATCCTTGACCCTCTCGGCGCGGTCGGCGCGCATCGCCATCAGGGCGCGGGCGCGGCCTTCGTTGCGAGTCCGCTGGGCCGTGATGGAGCGGTAGAAGGTATAGGTCTCGGCCTCGATCTTCTTGGTCAGGCGACGGAGGGACTCGGCTTCCTCCTCCATGACCTTGGCGGCCCATTCGTCAAACGCGACGAAGCCCTTGTCGAGGGTGCGGACCTTGCGGCCTTCCAGCCAGTGCACGGATTGGGTGACGCGGTTCAGGAAGGCGCGGTCGTGGCTGACGACCAGAACGGCGAAGCGGGCCGAGAGCAGTTCGTTCTCGAGCAGTTCGATGGCCAAGATATCGAGGTGGTTGGTCGGCTCGTCGAGCAGGAGCAGGTCCGGCTCCTCGGCGAAGGCCTTGGCCAAGGCGGCGCGGCGGGTCTCGCCGCCGGACAGGTTGACGGTCGACTTGTTCGGATCGAGCCCGAAGGTGGTCAGCCAGCTCTCGGCGGTCCAGCGCTCGGCCTCGCCCGAGGCGGCGTAGTCGAGAAGGGTCTCGCCCTTGATGTCCGGCTCCTGCGGGACGTAGGCGAAGCGAGTGCCGGCCTGCACCGAACGGTCGCCGGCGTCGGGCTCGATCAGGCCCATGACCAGCTTCATCAGGGTGGATTTGCCCGCGCCGTTGCGACCGACCAGCGCCGCGCGCGTGCGCGGCTCGATGGCCATGTCGACACCGTCGAACAGGGGGCGTTGACCGTCCTGAAGACGGACATCCTTGAGGGCGACGAGAGGGGGACGGGCAGCCATGGCGGGCCATATAGAGGAGGGGGCGGCTCATCGCCACGGCCTTGAACGATTGACGCTTACCGTCCAGACGGTATGTAAGGCGAATGGACACGCTGACCCGCCGCCGCGCCCCCGACACCACCCGCGCCGAATTGCTCGAGAAGGCGCTGGAGGTGATCGCCGCCCTTGGAGCCAAGGGGTTCACTCTGGACGCCGTGGCGGCGCGCACCACGGTCAGCAAGGGCGCGCTGCTGCATCATTTCCCGACGAAGATGGCCTTACTGGAAGGTGTTGTGGATCATCTCGGCGCGATGTTCACGGACGCCATCCTTTCTGAGGCCGCGCGCGATCCGCAGCCCTATGGCCGGTCGGCGCGGGCCTATCTGCGGGTGACCATAAACGACGCCATTACCCCTGATGACACGAGCATCGGTCGGGCGATCCTGGCGGCGTGCGCGGTCGAGCCCTCGTTGCGAGATCGCTGGACGGCGGCGACGGCGGCGGCGCGGGCGGATGACCCTACCGATCCCGTGGGCGCCGATGACGCTCTGCTGTTGCGACTGGTGGCAGACGGTCTGTGGATGTCGGACATCTTCGGCGTCTATCAGGTCTCGCCCGAGCAGAGGCAGGCGTTGCTGTCGCTGTTGACCCCCGGCCATGTGCTGATGGAGGCGGCATGAACCCGGTGACTTGGGCGGCGCTGGCCGGAGCGATCCTGCTGGAGGTGGCGGGGACGACCCTGCTGCAGATGTCGCAGCAGTTCACCCGCCTGTGGCCGACGACCGGCATGGCGCTGTGTTATCTGGCGGCCTTCTACCTGCTGTCGATTGCGTTGAGGCAGATCCCGGTCGGGCTGGCCTATGCGATCTGGAGCGGTCTGGGCGTTGTGATGATCGCGACCATCGGCGCGGTCCTGTTCAAGCAGAAGCTGGACCTGCCCGCGATCGCGGGGCTGACGCTGATCGTCAGCGGTGTTCTGGTGATCAACCTGTTTTCGAAGTCGGTCAGCCACTGAACCGTCAGGCGCGTCGCTTCTTCCGCTTTTGACCGGGGGCGGGAAGGAAGGCGGCCAGACCGGTGAGCAGGCCCGCGAACGTCAACCAGACGCCGGCGGCGATCGGCAGGATGCGCTCGACAGGGCCGCCGACCATGCCCGCGACCGTAAGGGCGGCGATCCAGCCGACCAGCAACCAGCCCCGCCGGAGTTTGAAGACCGGACCGAACCGGCTGGTGGCGAGCGCGCGGTCGGCGAAGGCGACGCCGCAGACCAGGCCGATGGCCAAGCCGGGCACGCCGGCGAGGGCGGACAGGACCCCGGTCGCGCCTGCGAAGGCTGCGCCGCCAAGGAGGGCGGCCGACGCCTTCCGCTGACGAGGAACGTCGGCGTAGGACCACGCCTGTGAGATAGCGTGTCCGCCGATGCGGAAGGTCAGGACTGCGCAGAGCAGGGCCGCGAGCATCGAGGGTTGAGAGGCCGAGCCCGGCATGACCAAGGCATAGGCGATAATAGGAATGACGCCGACGAACTCGGCGATCCGATAGCGGGACACCGGGGGCGCGGGAATGTGCGAAGTCACGATCTTCGCCCAGCCGGCGATGCCCAGTCCTGTCAGCAGGACCGCGGGCCAGAGCCAGTCGACGGCGGTGAAGAAGGGGGCGATGACCACCAAGGCGACCATGGCGGGCGCCCAGCCGAGCCGCTTCCAGAAGGGTTCGCTCCAGGGCTGGCCGTCCCTCCATTTGCGGGCAGGGATGAGCACGCCTTCGATCCAGGCGGCGCCGATCCCGGTCATGGCGGCCAGCGCGGCGACCCAGGCGGCGATGACATTGGGAAATGTCGCAGGCCCGAATAGGCCGGCCGCGATCATGGCCAGGGAGAGAATGGGCGGAAGGATCAGCAGGGACAGCAGGAAGACCGCGCTGAACCGGGGGCGGGCGAACCGGGCTCGCCAAGCGGCGACGGCGTCCGGATCGAGGTGCCCTTGGAGTTCGGGCAGATCATGGGCCGCCCGGTCCAGAAGGTCCGCGACCTGTCGTGACAGGAAGGGATCGAGCCGATCGGCGAGGCGTCGGAATGGGGTCTGCTTGGCGCGGAGGGCCTTCCAGGCGTCGTGGCCGAGGGTCAGGGGGCGCGCCAGTTGGGCGATGGCCTGAGCGGCCTCGCGGCGCCGCAGGACGGGGTAGGCGTGGGACAGGTCGAGACCGATGCGGGCGTCGTCCCAGCCAAAGAAGCGGATCGCCGGCTCGATCAGGCTGTCCGCCGCGGGACCGCCCCGCGCGATGGCGGAGGCCAGCCAGTATTCCGTGTTGGCGTGGACGCGCAGGGAGTCCATGGCCGGTGAGCGGAAGAGACGCAGCATGACGCTGAGCGCCTCGTCGGACGGGGCGGAGGTCCGACGGAGCAAGGCGTCAAGCTCTTCGCAAAGCGCCGTATGGGCATCCTGACGCTTCTGCTCGGCCTCGAGCTCTGCGCGGACTTCCGGGGACAGCTCCGGCACGGGCGGCGGTTCGGGCGGCGGCGCCTCGTCCCAGCGCTCGGGCGTGGAGTCGTCCCAGGCTTCGCCAGCGTCGGCTTCCGGCTCGGACCAGCGGTCGGCGTCTTCAGACGCCCAGTTGGTGTCGGCAGACGGCGCGTCCGTGACGGGCTCGGCCTTCTTCTTGCGGTTCCGGGTGCGGGCGGGCGGCACGGCCCAACCGCGACGGGCCATGTCGACGGCGCGTTCGTAGGCTTCGCGCAGGGCCTGGAACCCTTCCGGATCGTCCTCGGGATGAACCTCCTTCAGCCGTCGAGCATAGGCGCGACGAACCTCGCGTTCGTCGTTGGTCGGCTCGACGCCGAGGGTGGACCAGATTGATCCGCCTAAAGCCACGTCTGACCCTCGAACTGGTCGAGGATGCCGGTAAGGTGGCCGATGGCGTGCTCGATCTCGCGCGGGTCCTGCCCCTCGACCACCATCTCGAAGCGGGTGATCTCATGGCCGAGGTATTGGCGGGTGTCGCCCAACGCGTTCTCGTAGCAGCGGTGACCGCGGGCCAGCACGGTCTTCACCGCGTCGGAATCGCGGGGGTGCTGCTTGAGCGCGGCGAGGGCGGCCCGGCGCTTCTCGAAATCGGGCGCGGCGGCGACGTCATCATCGACGATCATCAGTTGGCGGGTTTCGCCGGTCTTGGTCACGGTGACGTCGACCTCGAGCAGGCCGTTGATATCGTAACTGAAGCGGACATCAGTGGCGCCGTCTTCAGCGCGGCCGCCGACGAGCGGCACCCTGATCTCACCGAGGTGGACGTTGTCGATGACGTGCCGGGATTCGCCCTGATAGATTCGCAGGACGAGTTCGCGCTGATTGTCGTGAATGGGGACGTAGCCCTGCATCCGACTGGCCGGGATGACGGTGTTTCGCTCGATAATCGGGGAGAAGATGCCGTTGGCGATGCGTCCGCCCGGACCGCGCTCGGAGATTTCCACCCCGAGGCTATAGGGGCAGACGTCGGTCATGACGACTTCCTTCAGCGCCACGTCGCGGGACTTGAGCCCGGCCTGGACGGCGGCGCCGAGAGCGACGGCCTCATCCGGATTGACGGCGTTGGCGGGGAAGCGGCCGAACATGCGGGTGATGGCCTTGCGCACCACCGGCATGCGGGTCGAGCCGCCGACGAGGATGATCTCTGACAGGTCCTCGGAGCGGATGCCCGCGTCGCGCAGGGAGCGCAGCACCGGTTCGCGCAGACGGTTGAGCAGGCCCGCGCAGACGGTTTCGAAATCCTCGGTGGTGACCTGGCGCTCGATCGCCTTGTCCTTCCAGACAATGGACATGGTGGTCGAGGGATTTTCGGTCAGGGCGCGGCGGGCCCGCTCGGCGGCGATGCGGATGCGCTCGCGCAGGGTCGAGTCCGAGCGATCCTTCTCGCTTATGTCCTTGCCCGCAGTGCGGCGGAATTCGTCCATCAGGACGTCGTTGAAATCCTCGCCGCCCAGTCGGTTGTCGCCAGTGGAGGCGCGGACCTCGATCACGCCCTCGAAGATTTCGAGGACGGAGACGTCGAAGGTGCCGCCGCCGAGGTCGAAGACGAGGAAGCGGCTCTCGTTGCCGAGCTCATGGATGCCGTAGGCGAGCGCGGCGGCGGTGGGCTCGTTGAGCAGGCGTTCGACCTTGAGGCCAGCCAGTTCGCCCGCGCGGCGGGTGGCCTTGCGCTGTTTGTCGTTGAAGTAGGCCGGGACGGTGATGACCGCCTCGGTCACGGGCTCGCCCAGATAGGCTTCGGCGTCCGCCTTCAGGCGACCGAGCACCAAGGCCGAGAGTTCTTCGGCGGTGAAGTCACGCTTGCCCAGACGCGTGGTCCGGTTGGCGCCCATGTAGCGCTTGAAGGCGGTGGCGGTGTGGTCCGGGTGGGTGGACTGGCGCTCACGCGCGGCCAGACCAACGAGGACCTCGCCGGAGGTTTCATCCAGGCTGACAGCCGAAGGCGTCAGGACGTGGCCGAGGCTGTTCGGAATCAGCTCCGCCTTGCCATTGCGAAAGACACCGACCGCGCTGTTGGTCGTGCCCAGATCGATGCCGATGATCACCCGTATCCCCCGAACGCCACTCGATTTTCCCTAGCTTGACCAGCGCTATCAGGGAAGTGCCCGGGCGACACAGCGTTACGATCGGCGTATGGAGCGCCCGATGAACGCCTTCTGGGAAACCAAGACCCTCGAACAGATGTCCGCTCAGGAGTGGGAGAGCCTGTGCGACGGGTGCGGTCTGTGTTGCCTCGTCCGGTTCGAGGACGAGGATACGGGCGAGGTCATTCCCACCCGGGTGCATTGCAAGCTATTCGATCCGGTGCGCTGCACCTGTTCCGACTACGCCAATCGCAAGAAGCATGTGCCGGACTGCATCAAGCTGACGCCGCAGAACATTGAAGCGCTGGAGTGGATGCCGAAGTCCTGCGCCTATCGCCGGATCCATGAGGGGCGGACGCTGGCGCCCTGGCACCATCTGGTTTCAGGCAGCAGGGAGACGGTGCATGAGGCCGGGGTCTCGGTGCGCGGCCAGACCGTGTCCGAACTGGCGCTGAGAGAGGCCGAAGACGCGCTGGATTTCGAAGCGCCGGAGTGGCGCGATGAGCGCGGGCTCTGACGAAATTTGAATCTTAAGCAAGACTGGCGAAGAAAAACGTCAGCTGATCAGAGGCTTGTAAAAAAGAATCCGCTTTCTTCCAGCGGTCGGTCGCTGGCGCCGCATACTATTGGCAAGACGGAAAAGACCGACCGGCGGCGGCCGCGGTCCCGAGCCAATGGAGATCATGATGCTGAACTGGCGACGGCCCTTCGGGGACCGGCGGCGCGTCGTCGCGCCCGAAGCGAAGGCCAGCCGGGCCGGAGCCCTGATCGCGCTGGGGACCAGCGGGCGGGCGCGGTGGACGCCGAAGGATTATGCGAGCCTGGCGACCGCGGGCTTCATCCAGAACCCGGTGGCCTACCGCTGTGTGCGGATGATCGCGGAAGCGGCGGCGGCGACGCCGCTGGCGGTGTTCGCGGGCGGCGTCCGGGCGGACGATCATCCGCTGGCGGCCCTGCTGGCGCGGCCCAATCCGGAACAGTCCGGGATCGAGTGGCTGGAGGGCGTGTATGGCGCGCTGCAGACGGCGGGGAACGCCTATGTCGAGGCGGCGGGAGATGCGGCGCCGGACGAGCTGTGGTCGCTTCGACCCGACCGGATGAAGGTGGTGCCGGGGCGTAGCGGCTGGCCCGAGGCCTATGAGTACGCGGTGCACGGGCGGACGGTGACGCTGGGCCGGGAAGCCGACGGCTGGATGCCGGTGCTGCATCTGAAGCTGTTTCACCCGGTCGATGACCACTACGGCTTCTCGCCGCTGGAAGCGGCGTCTTTCTCCATCGATGTGCACAACGCCTCTGGCCAGTGGAACAAGGCGCTACTGGACAACTCGGCCCGCCCATCCGGTGCGCTGGTCTTCTCGGCGCGGGATGGCGAGCGGCTGAGCGATGAGCAGTTCGTGGCGCTGAAGGCCCAGATCGATGACCTGCACAGCGGCTCGGCCAATGCGGGGCGGCCGCTGGTTCTGGAGGGCGGACTGGACTGGAAGCCGTTGAGCTGGACGCCCGCGGACATGGACTTCATCGCAGGCAAGCATGCGGCGGCGCGGGAGATCGCTCTGGCCTTCGGCGTGCCGCCGCAACTGCTCGGCATTCCCGGCGATGCGACCTACGCCAACTATCGCGAGGCCAATGTCGCCTTCTGGCGCGGGACGGTGGCGCCGCTGGTTCGCAAGACGGCGGCGGCGCTGACCGGCTGGCTTGGCGGGCGGTTCGAGGATGTTCGGATCGAGGCCGATCTGGACGCGGTGCCTGCGCTGCAGCCCGAACGCGAGGCGCTGTGGGCGCGGCTGGAGGCCGCGAGCTTCCTGACCGATGAGGAGCGTCGGCGGATGGCCGGGGTGGGGAACTGAGCATGGAGACGGTGCGCAAGGTCCCGGTCGCTCTGATCACGGCGCTGGTGGTGCAGACGGTTGGCGGACTGGTCTGGGCCGGTGGCGCTGCGGCGCGGATCGGAACGCTGGAGGAGCGGGTGGCGGAGCAGCGGCTGGTGGCTGAACGGCTGGCGCGGCTGGAGGCCCAGGGCGAGGCGACGTGGGCGGCGGTGGATCGGATCGAACGACGACTGGAGGCCAGGCGATGACGGATGTGGCGGCGCGGACCGGTCTGGTCATCAAAGGCTACGCTTCGCTCTGGGGCGTGGCGGACCTGAACCGGGACGTGGTGGCGAAGGGCGCCTTCGCCGCGGGACTGGCGAAGACTGGGCCTGCCGGAGTGCGGATGCTGCACCAGCACGAGGGACGCGCGGTTGTCGGGGTCTGGGACCGGCTGGTCGAGGATGAGCGGGGCCTGTTCGTCAGCGGGCGGATCATGGACTGGTCCGCCGAGGCGCGGTTCGCGACGGCCCTGGCCAGGGCGGGGGCGATGGATGGCCTGTCCATCGGCTTTCGCGCCTTGCGGGCGCGGCGGGATGGCGCCCTGCGGGTGCTGACCGAGGTGGAGCTGTGGGAGATCTCGCTTGTGACATTCCCAATGCTGCCGGGCGCGCGGTTCAGTCCTTCAGGATGACGCGGGAGGTCCGCCAATTATCCAACACCTTGCGGATGGCGGACAGGACGGACGGCTGTTTCACGGCGCGACCAGCGAAGATGGCGAAGATGACGGCCGCGACGAACGAAAAGTCAAAGACGATCACCAGGAGGACTGCGATGACGCCGATCAGGGCCCACAGGCCGATCAGCAGGGAGGTGGCGTCCGTGGGCGTGCGCACTTCGGGCTCAGGCTCAGGTTCGGACAATCCTGCGCGGCCGAAGACGGCATCCATGAAGTTGGTCGCCGGCGGCTCGGTCTCCTGAACGCGCTGGAGCGCGCCCACATTCTTCAGCGGCGTCGGTTCCGGTGCGCGAGAGGGGGCGTGATCAATGTGGCGTTGCAGGTCCGGCAGGGGACTGGGCCGCGTGTATTTCGCGGGCTCGAACGGAATGGATCGGCCCTGGGCGTCGACGGTGAAGACCTGATCGAAGGCCACGGTCGCAAAGTCGATGGCGCGGGTGTCCTGACCGTAGCTGTCGCCCATGAGGCCCAGCAGGACGCCCTGTCGGACCCGCGCCTTGAAGGCGATCGAATCGGGCAGGGCTCCAACCATGGCGTGAACCGTGCCGAGATCTCCGGTGGGGCCGGAGACCGGAACGGGGCGCGTCCGATCAACGATCATCTCGGTGAACAGGCCAAAGCCGGAGTTGCGGCGCTGGCTAGGACGGCTTTCCTCGAACTGGCCCGCCAGGTCGGGGATTTCGGCGCGCAGATCGTGGGCGAGCGCGTCCATGACCGCGCTTTCGAGGCGGGTGTAACGGCTCATCGGGCGGCTCCTAAGGGAGCAGCCGGACGGGCGACGAGACGATGAGTTACGGGGCGATCCACGCCCCGACCCTAACCGCGATCGGCGGTTCTTCAACCGGAGACAGCATGAAAGAGACCAAACAGGCCCCGGCCACGCCGGAGGCGCGCGCCGCCATGCACGAGATGATGGCGGCGTTCGAGGCGTTCAAAGGCGCCAATGACGCTCGACTGGAGGAGATCGAGCGCAAGGCGTCGGCGGATACGCTGCTGGAGGAGAAGGTGGCGCGGATCGATCAGGCGGTCGCCAGCGCCCAGGCCCGCCTCGACAGGGTGGTCAGCGAGGGCCGTCGGCCGCCGCTGGGTGCCGAGCCCCGCACCGTCGAGGCGCCGGAGGCCAAGGCGGCCTTCGACGGCTATCTGCGCGCCGGGACCGCCTTCGGGCTGGAGCTCAAGGCGGGGCTGTCGTCCGCCTCGAACTCGGGCGGCTATGTCGTGCCCGAACAGACCGAACGCGCCATCGAGCGCCGTCTGATGGCGGGTTCGCCTATGCGCGAGATCGCGACCGTGCGAACGGTGCAGGCGGGCGTCTTCCGCAAGCCGGTCTCGATCGCCGGCGTGGGCTCCGGCTGGGTGGCAGAGACGGCGGGGCGACCCGAGACCGACCCCGCCACCCTGGCCCTGCTCGAGTTTCCGTCGGCGGACCTGTACGCCTGCCCGGCGGCGACCCAGTCGCTGCTGGATGACGCGCTGGTTGATCTGGACGAATGGCTGGCCGCCGAGGTGGAGGACGCCTTCGCCGCGCAGGAGACCCAGGCCTTCGTGACCGGTGACGGGGCCAACAAGCCGCGCGGCTTCCTGAACTACGACATCGTGGCCGACGCAGATCAGGAATGGGGCGATATCGGCTATGTCGCCTCTGGCGGCGCCGGCGCCTTCGCGGCGCTCAATCCCACCGACCGGCTGATCGATCTGGTCTATGCGCCGAAGGCTCAGTACCGGCCCAATGCACGCTTCGTGATGAACCGGCGAACGGTCTCGGCGGTGCGCAAGTTCAAGGACGGCGACGGCAACTACATCTGGCAGCCGGCGCAGCGGGCGGGCGAGACGGCCTCCCTGCTCGGCTATCCGGTCAGCGAGATTGAGACGATGCCGAACATCGCCGCCAATGCCGCGGCCATCGCCTTCGGCGACTTCCGGCGTGGCTATCTGATCGTGGACCGGGCAGGCGTGCGGGTGCTGAGGGACCCGTACTCTGCCAAGCCCTATGTGCTGTTCTACACGACCCGGCGCGTCGGCGGCGGGGTGCAGGATTTCGACGCGATCAAGGTGATGAAGTTCTCGGCGACCTGATCGCCGGGACCACGGGCGGCGGGCGTCGGGCCCGCCGCCTTCCTTTTCAGACAATCGAGGTTTCCATGACCGCACCGGTGTCTCTCACCGAGGCGAAGCTGTTCCTGCGCGTCGAGCACGACGCGGAGGACGGGCTGATCCAGACACTGATCGACGCGGCCCGGGCGCGGGTCGAAGGGGATGTGGGGCTGAGCCTGACGTCCACTTCGCCGGCGCCGCTGCGGCTGGCGATCCTGATGCTGATCCTCGGCGCCTTCGAGCGGGGCGAGACCGGGATGCCGGTGGCCGCCGTTGACGCCTGGCTGGCGCCGTACCGGGTGGTGCGGCTGTGAGCGCCCCGCGCCTACCGCGGTTGGCGGAACTGTTCGAGGTGGTCGAGGCGCAGACGCCCTATGGCGGTCGCAGCCTGACCTATGAGCGGATCGGCTCGGTCTGGATACGGGGCGGTCCTGTCCGGCGACGAAGTCGGGGCGAGGCCGGGGAAGCCGAGACGACGGAAACCCAGACCGCCGAAGGGCGATCCGACCCGCGGCTGACGGTCGGACGCCTGCTGAGGGTCAGCGGCGCCGACTGGCGGATCGTCGGGAGCGAGACCGTGGGCGGGCGTCGATGCTGGATGTGGCGGAGATGGCGACGGCGACGCTCGAGCCCGTCAACGCGGTCAGGCCGGATGAAGACACGGTGGTTCCGAGCGGAGTGGGCGGAAACGGAGTCGTCGGCGCGCCCTTCTTCCGGATGATTGAGCTGCCATCTTTGCCCGGCGCCGAGAACGATCATGGACCGATCGCGGTGGTGGCCGCCGATCCCTGGCGACCGATGCAGGTGAGGGCCGGACCGTCTGTCGACGCCCTCACCACACGGGCGGACATTGAGCGTCCCGCGACGGTCGGCGTACTGACCTCGGCGCTGACTTCGGGGTTGCTCTATCGCTGGGATGAGGTCTCGGCGCTGACGGTTCGTGTCGAGGGACGGCCGCCGGAAAGCCGCGCCGACCTCGCCGTGCTGGCGGGCGCAAGTGTTGTCGCGGTCGAGACCTCCGTCGGATGGGAGGTGATCCAGTACCGTAAAGCGGACCTGATCGGCGAGGACCTGTGGCGTCTGACCGGACTGCTACGGGGACAGCAAGGAACGGAGCGGGCGATGGCGGTGGGCGCTGAGCCGGGGGCGGTCGTGGTCCTTCTGGACGTCGCTGGGGTGCGGGTGCTGTCGCCGAAGGCCGAGCGTGGCGCCCCGCTGATCTGGCGCGCGGGGCCGGTGGGCGCGCCCGGAGGTCCCGGCGTCAGTGAACTGTACTGGACGCCGACCGGAGCTGGCGACCGTCCATGGCGTCCGGCCCACTTGAAGGCGCTGGCGGCGTCGGACGGCGGTCTCGACCTGACCTGGATCCCGCGCGCTCGGCTGGACGGCGACGGCTGGAATGGGGAGGTGGTCGCCAGTGATCCCCTGCGGTACCGGCTGCGGGTGCTGAGTGGCGACGACCTGATCCGAACCTTTGAGGTCGATGGCGCCTCCGCGACCTATGCGGCCGCGATGCTTGTTGCGGACTTCCCGGATGGCCTGCCGAGCGGGGTCATCGTCGCGGTGGCGCAGTGGGGCGAGGGCTACGGCTGGGGCGAGGAAGCGACGCTTGTCCTGTGAAATCGTCCGGTAATCACGCTTGAGGTTTGCGGAATCCGCCGGATGGCCTAACTGAAACGCTCGGCATTTGACGCAGGAGCGAACTCGAACGTGGCGGGCGATCCCTACAAGGAACTGGGCGTGGCCCGGGGCGCGAGCCAGGACGAGATCAAGAAGGCGTTCCGCAAGCTCGCCAAGGAACTCCATCCCGACAAGAACCCTGGCAACAAGGAAGCCGACGAGCGCTTCAAGCGTATCACGGCGGCCTTCGACATCCTGGGCGACAAGGACAAGCGCGAGAAGTTCGACCGGGGCGAGATCGACGCCGATGGTCGCGAGCAGTTCCGCGGCTTCGGCGGCGGCGGAGCCGGCGGTCGTGGCCCCGGCGGAAACCCCTTCGGCCAAGGCGGCGCGCGCGGCGGCTTTGAAAATATCGACCTCGATGAAATCTTCGGCGGCATGTTCGGCGGTGGGCGGCCTGGTGGCGGTGGCGCGCGCGGCGGCTTCCCCGGCAAGGGGCAGGACGTCCGGGCGACGCTGGAGATCAGCCTCGAAGACTCCATCTCCGGCGCGACGCGACGCATCCAGTTCTCGGATGGTCGCACGCTGGATGTCGCCATCCCCAAGGGCGCGGGCGATGGCCAGACCATCCGTCTGAAGGGCCAGGGCATGCCGGGCCGTGGCGGTGAGAACGGCGATGCGCTGATCGAGCTGAAACTGGCCCCGCATCCGATCTTCACCCGGGACGGCGCCGATCTGACCATGGAGCAGCCGGTGCCGCTGTACGATGCGGTGCTGGGCGGCAAGGTGCCGGTGCGGACCCCCGAGGGCACCGTCAGCATGACCATCCCCGCCGGGTCCAGTTCCGGCAAGGTGCTGCGGCTGAAGGGGCGGGGGGCCTACGCCAACGGCAAGCGCGGCGATCTGCTGGCCAAGCTGATGATCGTCCTGCCCGAGGGTGACGCCGCCCTGACCAAACTGGCCCAGAAGGCGCGCGACGAAGGGCCGATCCGGCCATTCCGGGACTAGGTTGAGCATGAGCAGCAAGCCCAACGCCAAGCCCAAACGTCCGTGGTTCTCCTCCGGCCCGACCGCGAAGCGTCCGGGGTGGTCGTCGCAGAACCTGCCGCATGAGCTGCTGGGCCGCGGCATCCGGGCGCCGGAAGTCGTCGCCCGCTTTGCTCATGGACTGAAGCTGACTCGGGACCTGCTGCAGGTCCCGGAGGACTGGGTGCTGGTCTATGTGCCCGGGTCGGACACCGGAGCGGTCGAGGCCGCGATGTGGTCGATGCTGGGCGAGCGCTCGGTGCAGGTTCTGGCCTTCGAAAATTTCGGCAAGGTCTGGGCGACCGACGCCAGGACCCATCTGAAGCTGGAGCCTGAGGTGCTGTCCGCGCCATGGGGCCAGTTCCCGGATATCTCGGCGGTCGATCCGAAGAAGGATCTGGTCTTCCCTTGGAACGGCACGACCTCGGGCGTGAAGGCGCCGGGGGCGGACTGGATCGCGTCGGATCGTGAGGGGATCGTCATCTGCGACGCCACCTCCGCCGCCTTCGCCATGCCGCTGCCCTGGGCCAAGCTGGATGTGGTGACCTTCAGCTTCCAGAAGGCGCTGGGCGGCGAAGCGGGGCTGGGCGTGGCTGCCCTGTCGCCGCGCGCGGTCGAGCGGCTCGATCGCTATGAACCGCCCCGTCCCGTGCCCAAGGTGCTGCGTCTGCGCGATGACAAGGGCTTTGATCGTCTGCTGGCCACCGGCTCCATGCTGAACACCTTCTCGGTCTGGACGCTGGAGGACTGGATCGACGGGGTCGAGTGGGGGCTGTCGGTCGGCGGCCTTGACGCCCTGATCGCCCGCACGGACGCCAATGCTGCGGCGCTGGACCGCTGGGTCTCGCGCACCTCCTGGGTCGAGTATCTGGCGGAAGAGCCGGGAATTCGCTCGACCACCTCGGTCTGCCTGAAGATCGTCGATCCCCGCGTGACCGCGCTGGACGACGAGGCGCGGCGTGATCTTGTCAACCACATGAAGATGCTGGTCGAGGTCGAGGGCGCGGCCTTCGACATCGAGGGACACCGCAATGCGCCCGCCGGCCTGCGCATCTGGTGCGGCTGCACGGTCGATGTGGCCGACATCGAGGCCCTGACGCCGTGGCTGGACTGGGCTTTCGCGATGGCCATGGCGGAATATTCCGCCGACTGAGCAGGACACCCGGCGATTCCCCGGCTATAGGCTGCGCCCGCATTCCGGAAATCGGATCAGCGGAGAAGTGCTTTGGCGAACGTCGCGGTGGTCGGCGCCCAGTGGGGCGACGAGGGCAAGGGCAAGATTGTCGACTGGCTATCGAACCGGGCCGACATGGTCGTGCGGTTCCAGGGCGGCCACAACGCGGGCCACACGCTGGTCGTGGACGGCAAAGTCTACAAGCTGGCGCTGCTGCCCTCGGGCGTGGTGCAGGGCAAGCCTTCGATCATCGGCAACGGGGTGGTCGTCGATCCCTGGCATCTGGTCGGCGAGATCGAGAAGATCCAGGCCCAGGGCGTGGCCATTACCGCCGACATCCTGACCATCGCCGACAATGCCTGCCTGATCCTGCCGATCCACCCGGCCTTGGACGTGGCGCGCGAGGCCGCCGCCAGCGCGCCAGGCGCCAAGATCGGCACCACGGGCCGCGGCATCGGCCCGGCCTATGAGGACAAGGTCGGCCGTCGCGCCATCCGTGTCTGTGATCTGGCCAATGCCGAGGACCTGAAAGTCAAGATCGACCGCCTGCGCTCGCACCACGATCCGCTGCGCGCGGGCCTGGGACTGGAGCCCATCGATCCGGCGGCGCTGCTGAACCAGTTGCTCGAAATCGCGCCGAAGATCCTGCCCTATGTGAAGCCTGCCTGGCGCGTGCTGGATCAGGCGCAGAAGTCGGGCAAGCGCGTCCTGTTCGAAGGGGCGCAGGGCGCCTTCCTTGACGTCGATCACGGCACCTATCCCTATGTGACCAGCTCCAACACCGTGGCCGGTCAGGCCGCGGCCGGTTCGGGCATCGGTCCGCGCGGGGTCGGCTATGTGCTGGGCATCGTAAAGGCCTACACCACCCGCGTCGGCGAAGGGCCGTTCGCCTGCGAACTCAGCGACGCCGTGGGCGAGCATCTGGCGACCGTGGGTCGCGAGGTTGGCGTCAATACCGGTCGCGCCCGCCGCTGCGGCTGGTTCGACGCCGTGCTGGTGCGCCAGTCGGTGGCGATCAACGGCATCGACGGCATCGCCCTGACCAAGCTGGACGTGCTGGACGGCCTGGAGACGCTGAAGATCTGCGTCGGCTACCGGGTCAACGGCGAGGTGCTGGACTACCTGCCCTCGAGCCTGAAGGAACAAGCCGCCGCCGAGCCGGTGTTCGAGGAGCTGGAAGGCTGGAGCGAAAGCACCGCCGGCGTCCGCAGCTTCAAGGACATCAACGCCAATGCGATCAAATACGTGCGTCGCATCGAGGAGCTGATCGGTGCGCCGGTGGCCCTGCTGTCGACCAGCCCGGAACGCGACGACACCATCCTGATGCGGGATCCCTTCCTCGGCTAAAGCGACAATTCCGGAGCCTGATCCACGGCCTCTTCGGAATCGCGCAGCGATTCCCCCTCAGACGATCAGGCTCCAAGGGCAAGTCCTTAGCGTTCAAGGCAATTTAACTCTGTGCGGTCATGGTCGGCGGACCTGAGGAGGTCCGCGCGTGTTCGCAATTGATCGTCGTATCCTGGCCCGCATCGAACCGGTGACGAAACGGGTCCTGATCGTGGACCCCAATCCGCACGCCGCGCGGCTGCTGACCGATATCGTCAAGGCGCTGGGCGCGCGCGACATCATCGTCGAGGCCCAGGAGGATCGGGCACTGAAGGCTGCCGCGGCGCTGGAGCCCGGCATCGTCTTCACTGAACGCACAGGCCCCGGGCTCGACGGCGAAAGCCTGTCGCGCCGTATCCGCCGCTCGGACATGGACTGCCGCCGCGCCCCGATCATCATGGTGACCGCCGAGGCGACCGCCACCACAATTCTGGGCGCCCGCGACGCCGGGGTGCACGAGTTCCTGCGCAAACCCTTCACCAGCGGCGACCTGCTCAAGCGGGTCGAGAACGTCGCCCTGAAGCCGCGCGACTGGATCGAGGCCGTCGGCTACGTCGGCCCCGACCGGCGTCGGTTCAACTCGGGGGAATACACTGGCCCGGCCAAGCGCAGGGGCGACCGGGCGGGCAGCGCCGCCGCCGCCGCGGACGCGGCCAAGGATCAGGCCATGCGCATCCTCGCTTCGGCGCTGGACCAGTTCGATCATGACCCCATGCAGGCCGTCCGCGCCATCCGCGAGCAGGCGGGCGTGCTCAAGGGCGTGGCCATGAAGGTCGCCGACACCCGCCTTGTGGTCGCCGTCGGCGCGCTGGAGGTGAGTCTGGCCTCGGGACCGGGCACCAAGGAAACCCTGTCGGCCCCCATCGGCGCCCTGCTGGCCATGCATCAGGCCCAGCCCATGAAAAAGGCGGGCTGAACCAGCCCGCCTTCATCATTCTTGCTTGGCGCTCTCTGATTGAGCGTGATCAGGCGTCGACCAGGTTCCGCTCTTCGGCGGCGGCGCGCATGGCCTTCTGCAACTTTTCGAAAGCGCGCACCTCAATCTGGCGCACCCGCTCGCGGCTGACGCCGTACTCGCCGGCCAGTTCTTCCAGCGTCACCGGATCGTCCTTCAGGCGGCGCTCGGTCAGGATGTGCTTCTCGCGATCGGTCAGCTCTTCCATGGCCTCCTGCAGCAGGCTCATGCGGATCGACTTCTCTTCGTCTTCCGCCAACTGGGTCTCTTGCGAGACGGCGGTGTCGTCCGCCAGCCAGTCCTGCCACTCGCTTTCGCCGTCCGCGCGCAGCGGGGCGTTCAGCGAGGCGTCGCCGCCGAGGCGGCGGTTCATGCTGATGACGTCCTCATTGGTCACGCCCAGCTTGGTGGCGATGGCCTCGACGTGTTCCGGGTGCAAGTCGCCTTCCTCGAAGGCCGAGATCTGGCTCTTGGCCTTGCGCAGGTTGAAGAACAGCTTCTTCTGCGCGGCGGTGGTGCCCATCTTCACGAGTGACCAGCTGCGCAGGATGTATTCCTGGATGGACGCGCGGATCCACCACATTGCGTAGGTCGCCAGGCGGAAGCCCTTGTCCGGATCGAATTTCTTGACCGCCTGCATCAGGCCGACGTTGCCCTCGGAGATCACTTCGCCGATCGGCAGGCCGTAGCCGCGATACCCCATGGCGATCTTGGCCACGAGACGAAGGTGCGAGGTCACGAGACGGTGGGCGGCCTCGGGGTCCTGGTGCTCGGTCCAGCGCTTGGCCAGCATGAACTCTTCGTCCTTGGCCAGCATCGGAAACTTGCGGATTTCCGTGAGATAGCGCGACAGCCCCTGTTCGGGCGACATCACCGCGAGCGTAGTATTGGAAGCCATAATCTTTGGTCCCTCCGACCGTATTCCCGAGCGGGTCCAACGGTATCGGCCACCGAATGTGCACCGACGCCTCACCCCTCAACTGGATAGATGGGGACGGGTTTCCGTCTTTGTCAGAGGCGGATTGTCACACGAAAGCGTGACCGTTGCCCGGGCGCCACTACGCCAGTCGAGGGAGCTTATAGCGGATGGTTAGTTTTTAATCAATACCCACTATTGAAGGCCCAGAATCTGGCGGTACGTCGGGTGAACGACGTCGGCGTGTTCCGGGTGCTTCTGGAAATAGCCGGCGAAGAAGGGGCAGACCGGCAGGATCAGCAGGCCCCGCGCCCGCGCGTCCTCGATCACATGCTTGGCCAGACGGCTGGCGATGCCGCGGCCTTCCAGCTTCTCCGGCACCAGGGTCTCGGTGATCATCAGATTGGGCGGCGACAGATTGTAGGTGACCACGGCGATCTCACCGTCGACGGGCAGTTCGTAGCGCTTGGCCTCGGCGTTATCGCGGATCTCGGAATCGAGCACGGGCGGTCCTTTCAGAGGTCTGACAGCAGGGCTTCCAGCGTCTGCATGTCGGGGGGAGGGAGGGTTTCGAAGCGCAGGGCCTCGCCGGTCACCGGATGCACGAAGCCCAGCACGGCGGCGTGCAGCGCCTGGCGGGTCAGGCCGGCTTCGGCGACGGCGGCGCGGACGGCGGCGGCGGGGCTGCCTGAGCCATAGACCGGATCACCGAGGATGGGCGCGCCCTTCGAGGCCAGATGCACCCGGATCTGGTGCGTCCGACCGGTATGCAGGGTGCAGGCGACGCGTCCGGCCAGCGGGGCTCCGCCAGCGCGCGCGGGCTCGCCGAAGGTGCGCTGGACCTCATAGTCGGTAATGGCGTTGCGACCGCCCGACTTCAACACCGCCATCTTCTTCCGGTCCGAGGACGAGCGTCCGATCTGGGTCTCGATCCGGCCCTTCGTCGGGTTCGGCGCACCCCGCGTCAGGGCGATGTAGGTGCGCTCAATGTCGTGGGTGGCGAAAAGGGCCGACAGGCCGGCATGCGCCCGGTCCGACTTGGCCGCGATCATGACGCCGGAGGTGTCCTTGTCCAGCCGGTGGACGATGCCGGGGCGGGCCACGCCGCCGATGCCGGACAGGCTATCGCCGCAATGAGCCAGCAGGGCGTTCACCAGCGTGCCGCTCTCGGTGCCCGGCGCCGGATGGGCGGCCATGCCCGCGGGTTTGTCGATCACGATCAGGTCCGCGTCCTCGTAGAGGACCGTCAGCGGGATCGCCTCGGGCTGGGGCGTCGCAGGCGCCACTGGGGGCAGGGTGACAGTGTAGAGGCCGGGGCGGGCCTTGGACGAACCGCTGCCGATCGCCTCGCCGTCCAGGCTGACGGCGCCCTCGGCCAGCAGGGCCTGCAGCCGGGCGCGCGACAAGGTTGGGAAGGCGTCGGCCAGGGCCTTGTCCAGACGCACCCCGCCGGTCTCGATGCGGGCCTCCAGCACCGTCGTGTCGTCGTCTTCCAGCGATTGTTCGTCGGCCACCATGCGCTCCACCGCCTCACGCGGTCCGGTCCGTCTAGCATGTTCGGCGAGCCCGCCGTCAAACCGGGGCGGTTGGAAAGAGCTTAACCGTAAGTTAGTCTCGTCCCATCTTCGGCGGAGGATTCAATGCGCACCGCTCTGTTCTGTATCGGTCTGATCGCCGCCAGCACCCTGCTGGGCAGCTGCGCGACCATGAGCGAGGAAGAGTGCCTGGCCGGCGACTGGGGCGGTCGCGGGTTCGCGGACGGCGCTGCGGGCTACGCCCAGAGCCGTCTCGGCGAACATGCTGAGGCCTGCGCCAAGCACGGCATAACCCCGGACGATTCCACCTATCGCGCGGGCTGGGCCCAGGGCGTGCTGCGCTACTGCACCCTTCCGAACGGCTTCATTCAGGGCCGCGAGGGCTCGGCCTACAACGGCGTCTGCCCCGCCGACCTCGAAGCGGACTTCCTGCCTGCCTATCGCGACGGCCAACTGGTCCATGCAGCCGAAGAGGCGGTCTCCAGCGCGCGCAGCAGCGTCGACAGCCTGCGCCACCGGCTCGGGGAACTGGACGACAAGATCGAGGCCAAGCAGGGCGAATTGCGCGCTCAGGGACTGACCGACGAACAGCGCGACCAGATCCGCGGACGCATCCAGGAAATCCGCCGCGAGCGCGAGGATACCCAGCGCAACTGGCGGCGGGCGCAGGACGAGCTCGACGACGCCGAGAGCAACAGCCGGGACGTGCGCTACCGCTTCGAGCGTCGCTACGGCGCCTGGTAGGCCTATCGGACCGAGGCGTCGATCGTCAGGACGGCCCTTTCACTGTTGAAGCGGCCGTCCGGCGTGGTCGGCGGGATCAGGACGACGGCGCTCAGCAGGACCGGTCCCGTCGTATCGGCGGGCAGCAGAACCCGGCCGTGACGGTCGGTCGTCAGGCGGCGACGGCCTTGCGCCGCCGTGGTGACGAAGACCGCATGGGCGATGCGCGGCTGGCCATCCTCCAGCAATCGCCAGGCCTCGTCCGAGGCCACGAACTCCAGCCTTGAGCTGGACGGTCGCTCGGGCGCCAACCCGTCGCAGGCGGCGACGCAACTCATCAGCTTGAGATGTCGGGTCTCGGTCACGCTTAGCCGCCCCTCGCGGGCGACAACGGCCCGGACCGTGGCGGCGACATCCGGAGCCGCGCCGATCTCGTTCAGCCAGGCGTCGATCTGGTTGGCCTCGATCTCGATCAGCGCCGGCCCGAGATCGACGGCGGCGACCACCCCGTTCTGATGCGGGCGAATGGTCTCTGGCCATTCCAGCGTCACCGTCGGCGAGGCGGGGTTCGCCGGAAGCGTTGCGGCCAGCCGCGTCCCGGCGGCGCGAGCCCGGACCTGCGCCACCTGTCCCGGACGGACGCCGTGATCCTGCGTCGGAAAGTCCCCGGAGCCGATCCGCAGCAAAACGGGCGCCCCGTGTGTCAGGGCGCCCGTCGGAGCAATGAAGATCTCAGGCGTGGCGGCCGCGGCTGCGGCGGGGGCGGCGGCGAGGATCAACACCGCCACGCCCGCCCGCCACATCGGATCAGGCCGCCTTCTTTTCCAGCTTGGCGTCCCACTGGCCCAGCGAGGCGAGGCCGTTCATGCGGGCGCGGTGATGGAAGGCCGCCTGGGCCTTGGCCACGTTCTCGGCCTTGCCGGACCAGGCGCGCTGCGGCGCGGCCTGCAGGGCGCGGCCGTACGAGAAGGTCATCTTCCACGGGAAGCCGCCGATGCGGTTCATGGCGTCGAGGTGGGCGGTGGCCTGCTCGTCCGTCTGGCCGCCCGACAGATAGGCGATGCCCGGCACGGCCGACGGCACGGTGGCCTTCAGGGCGGCGATGGTGCGCTCGGCGACTTCATCGACCGTCGCCTGACGGACGCTGCCCTTGCCCGAGATGACCATGTTCGGCTTCAGGATGATGCCTTCCAGCGCCACGCGCTGTTCCGACAGTTCGTTGAACACGGCCTGCAGGACCTGACGGGTGACCTCGTCGCAGCGGGCGATGTCGTGCGAGCCGTCCATCAGCACTTCCGGCTCGACGATCGGCACGATCTGCTCCTGCTGGCAGATGCGGGCGTAACGGGCCAGGGCGTGGGCGTTGGTCTTGATCGCGCCCCAGCTCGGGATGCCGTCGGCGATGTCGATGACGCCGCGCCACTTGGCGAAGCGGGCGCCGCGCTCGTAGTGGGCGCGCAGGCGCTTGGACAGGCCGTCCAGACCCTTGGTCGCGGTCTCGCCGGGGAAGCCGGCCATCTTCGAGGCGCCCTTGTCCACCTTGATGCCCGGGATCGAACCGGCGGCCGAGATCAGCTCGACCAGCGGGGTGCCGTCCTTGGCGTCCTGGTACAGGGTTTCCTCGAACAGGATCACGCCCGAGATGTGCTCGCGCATCGTCTGCTCGGCGCGGAACATCAGCTCGCGATAGTCGCGGCGGTTCTCTTCGGTGTTCTCGACACCGATCGCGTCGAAGCGCTTCTTGATCGTGCCGGTGGATTCGTCAGCCGCCAGAATGCCCTTGCCGGGCGCGACCATGGCTTCGGCCACCTGATTCAGAGCCGCCAGATCCATCGCATTTCCCCTGAGTTGGTAAGTTGCGTGCGGCATAGCGCCGAACGCGGACGAAGTCATCACGTCTTGTTACAGTGAAGGCTTCAGCGGCCGGTGAAGACCGGCGTCTGGCGGTTCACGAAGGCCACCACGGCGGCCTTGGCGTCCTCGCTGCCCATCAGGGCGCGGACGTCATCGTAGATCGGGGCGGCGGCGGCCTCCGGGTCCTGCTGGGCGAGGCGGGCGGATTTCAGCGTCGCCGCGACGCCGAGCGGGGCCTGCGCCGCGATCCGTTGGGCGATCTCCACCGCCCGCTCCAGCGCCAGACCCGGCGCGACGATCTCCTGCACCAGACCCAGCCGGCGGGCCTGCTCGGCGTTGAACTCGTCGCCCGTCAGCAGCCAGCGCATGGCGTTCTGATAGCCACCGGCCTGCGCCATGCGAATGGTCGCCCCGCCGAAGGGGAAGATGCCGCGCGCGACCTCGATCTGGGCGAAGGTCGCGGTCCCGTCGGCCACCACGATCTCGGACGCCAGCGCCAGTTCGATGCCCAGCGTCAGGCATTTTCCGTGGACGGCGACCACCATCGGCTTGGGACAACGCTCGGCGTACAGGCCCCACGGGTCGATCCGGGCGCCGGCGGTGATGCTGTCGCCCGCGGCGATGCGCGGCGCGACGTCGGCCAGATCCAGCCCGGCGGTGAACATCGAGCCGTGGGCGTGCAGGACGCCGCACCGGATGTCCGGCGCATCGGCCAGATCGGTGTAGGCCCGCGCCAGCTCGGCCAGCATGTCGAAGGTGAAGGCGTTGCGCTTCTCGGGCCGGTTCAGCCCGATCAGGCGAACATGGCCGCGATCCTCGATGGTGATGGTCCCGGCCATGGCGCTCGCTCCTTACTTGACCTGCAATGCCTCGACGCCGGGCAGGGGCTTGCCCTCCATCCATTCCAGGAAGGCGCCGCCCGCCGTGGAGACGAAGGTCATGTCGTCGGCCACCTTGGCGTGGTGCAGGGCCGCGACGGTGTCGCCGCCGCCGGCCACGGCAACCAGCGTCCCGGCCTTGGCCAGCTCCGCCGCGTGCTTCGCCGCCGCCACGGTGGCGCGGTCGAACGGCGGCACCTCGAACACGCCCAGCGGCCCGTTCCAGATCAGGGTCTTCGACGCGTCCATCGCCGCGATCAGGCGGGCGACGGTTTCCGGACCGGCGTCCAGAATGCGGTCATCTGCCTGAATGGCGTCGAGCCCGCGCACGTCCGGCTCGACGCCCGGCGTCAGGCCCTTGGCCGTCACTACATCGACCGGCAGCAGCAGTTCGCAGCCCTTGGCCTGGGCCTCCGCCATGATCTCGCGCGCGGTGTCGGCCAGGTCCTTCTCGCACAGCGAAGCGCCGACATCGTGTCCTTCGGCGAACAGGAAGGTGTTGGCCATGCCGCCGCCGATGGCGAGGCGATCCAGCTTGCCGACGAGGTTCTTCAGCAGGTCCAGCTTGGTCGAGACCTTCGAGCCGCCGACGATGCCGATGACGGGCTTCTGCGGATTGCCCAGCGCGGCGTTCAGCGCGTCCAGCTCGCGGCGCATCGACTCGCCCGCATAGGCGGGCAGCAGGCGGGCCAAGCCCTCGGTGGAGGCGTGGGCGCGGTGCGCCGCCGAGAAGGCGTCGTTGACGTAGACGTCGCCCAGTTCCGCCAACTGCGCGGCGAAGGCCGGGTCATTGTTCTCCTCACCCGCGTGGAAGCGGACGTTCTCCAGCAGGATCACGCCGCCGGCGTCCAAGTCCTCCAGCGCGGCCTTGGCCACATCGCCCACGCAGTCATCGGCGAACCGCACCGGCGCGCCCAGCAGGGCTTCCAGCGGCTCCACCACCGGCTTCAGGCTCATGGTCGAGACCCGCTGACCCTTGGGGCGGTCGAAGTGGGCCAGCAGCGCCACCTTGGCGCCCGCGTCCCGCAACTTGTTGATCGTCGGCAGGGCGACCCGCAGGCGGGTGTCCTCGGTGACCTTTCCGGCCTCCATCGGCACATTGAAGTCCACGCGAACCAGCGCGGTTTTCCCGGCGAGATCGGTGGCGTCGTCGAGGGTGCGGAAGGTCATGGTCGTTTCCCTGTCTCCTCCCTGTCGCGCAGCGATGGGGAGGTGGCGCGACGCGACTTTGCGTCGTGACGGAGGGGCCTTGAGCCCCAGGTATTCAGTACGGCGGAAAGAGCCCCTCCACCGCTTCGCGGTCCCCCTCCCCATCGCGCCGCGACGGGGAGGAGAAGCGGGGTCTTAGAGGAACTTCGCCATCTGCAGGGCGGTGTCGCTCATGCGGGTCGCGAAGCCCCACTCGTTGTCGTACCAGCTCAGCACGCGGGCCAGCTTGCCGTCGACAACTTGCGTCTGCGGCAGGGCGGCGGTCGAGGAGGCCGCGATGTGGTTCATGTCGTGCGAGACCACCGGATCATTGGTGGTGAACAGCACGCCCTTCATCGGGCCGTCAGCGGCGGCCTGAAGGGCGGCGTTGATCTCGTCCACGGTCACGTCGCGACCGGCCACGACCTTCAGGTCGACGACCGAGACGTTCGGAGTCGGGACGCGGATCGAGGAGCCGTCCAGCTTGCCCTTCAGTTCCGGCAGGACCAGGCCCAGGGCCTTGGCGGCGCCGGTCGAGGTCGGGATCATCGACAGGCCGGCGGCGCGGGCGCGGTACAGGTCCTTGTGCATCGTATCCAGCGTCGGCTGGTCGCCCGTGTAGGCGTGGATGGTGGTCATGTAGCCGCGCTCGATGCCGAACAGGTCGTTCAGCACCTTGGCCACCGGGGCCAGGGCGTTGGTGGTGCACGAACCGTTCGAGACGATGATGTCGTCGGCGGTCAGGGTCTCGTGGTTGACCTTGTAGACGATGGTCTTGTCGGCGTTCTCACCGGGAGCCGAGATCAGCACGCGCTTGGCGCCGGCCTTCAGGTGGGCCTCGGCCTTGTCACGGGCGGTGAAGATGCCGGTGCACTCGAACGCGATGTCGACGTTCAGTTCCTTGTGCGGCAGGTTCGCGGGATCGCGTTCGGCGGTCACCTTGATCTTGCCGAGGCCGACGTCGATCCAGTCATCGCCGTGCTCGACCGTGCCGGGGAAACGGCCGTGGACCGAGTCGTACTTCAGCAGGTGGGCGTTGGTGGCCACCGGGCCCAGATCGTTGATCGCCACGACCTCGATGTCACGACGACCGTGCTCGACGATCGAACGCAGGACGAGGCGGCCGATGCGGCCGAAACCGTTGATGGCGACGCGGATGGTCATGGGCGGGGCTCCCTTGGGCTGATGCCGGAATATAGGTCGGCGCTTCAATGAGACCCAGAGCGCGGCGATACAACCCCGCAGCTGTAACAAGACGTGATGAACTGTAACGCCGGGACGGTCAGCCCGCTCGAAGCGGCACGTGCAGACGCGCCATCAGTCCGCCGTCGGGCCGGTTCGACAGGGTGACATCCCCGCCGGATCCCCGCGCCGCCTGCCGGGCGACGGTCAGGCCCAGCCCGGCGCCGCCGGTCTCGCGGTTGCGGGACCGCTCGCCGCGATGGAAGGGCTCGAACACCGCCTCCAGTTCGTCGTCGGGCAGGCCGGGGCCGTCGTCCTCGACCGTGACCACCGCCACACCGTCGGCGATGAAGGCCTTCACCCGCGCGCCGCCGCCGTACTTCACCGCATTGCCGATCAGATTATCCAGGGCCCGGCGCAAGGCCGCCGGATCGGACAGGACGGGCAGGGCGGGACCGCCCTCGAAAGCGACGGACGCACCGGTTTCGGTGAACCCGTCCGCGCAGTCGGCGGCCAGGGCGTTCAGGTCCAGCGCCTCGCGCCGCTCCGGCGTGGTCTCCCCGCGCACGAAGGCCATCGCCTGGGCGATCAGGGCGTCCATCTCCTCGATGTCGGCGGCCATCCGGTCACGCACCGCCGCCGGCGCCTGTTCGGCCCGAAAGCGCAGCCGGGTCAGGGGGGTGCGCAGGTCATGGGCGATGGCCGCGACCGTCTGGGTGCGCTGGCGCATATGGTTGCGCAGCGACGCCTGCATGTCGTTGAAGGCGTGAATGGCGGTTCGGACCTCGCTGGGGCCAGACGGCGTCAGCGGCTCGGCGTCGGGGTTGGCGCCCAGCCGCTCGGCGGCGTCGGCGAACACCCGGATCGGCCGCGTCAGCCGCCGCGCCATCCACCAGACCAACGGCGCCAGCAGCAGCATGGAGATCAGCAGGCCCAGCAGCACCCGCTGCTGCCACGGCGACAGCAGACCATGCGGCGGCTCCACCGTCGCCCACCGCCCGTCATCCAACTGCAGCGAGGCGGTGAAGGGCGCGAAGGTCAGCCGGTCGGCGCGGATGGTAAAGGGCTGCGCGGACGAGCTCACGATCACCCGTCCCCCGGCCTGCCCCCGCATGGTGAAGCGGGTGACGGTCTCGGTGGTGGAGGTCGTTCCGCCGGTCACCTCCGTCGGGACGGAGGATGGGGCGGCGCCGCCCTCGGGCCGGACGAAGACGAAGTTCGCGTCGCCCCGGACCCGGACGGTGTTGTCCCTGTCGCTCCGGGGCGGACGGTCGGGGCGTGGTCCTCCACGTCGGGGGGGGCGGTCCACCGACACCCGCACCTTGTTCGGTTCGACCTCCAGCCGCTGGGCCAGCGCCCCGGCGATGACCATGGCGATCGGGTCGTGGGTGTCGCGGTCGCTGCGCCGGACCGGCTCATCGGTGATGCGACGCCGCAGGGGCCGTCCGTCCGAGGTCTCGGCGGCTTCCCCTTTCAGCGCTCGGCTTGCGGAGTCGATGCTGAAGCCCACCGGCTTGGGCTCGGGCGTCAGCACGACCAGGGCGAAGGTCACGGCTTGCGACAGCACCAGCGCCGCCGCGGCCAGCGCGGCGACCTGAACGAAAACCGGAAAGGACGAGGGACGCTTCAATTCGCGGCCCGCTGCCGTTCGACCTTCACGTCGAACATATAGCCTTCGCCACGCAGGGTCTGGATCATCTCCAACCCGGAGCCGTCATCCAGCTTCTTCCTCAGGCGGCTGATCTGCACGTCCATGGCCCGGTCGAAGACGTCGGCGTCGGCGCCGCGCGCGCGTTCCAGCAACTGGTCGCGGGTCATCACCCGGCCCGGCCTCTCGGCGAAGGCGCGCAGCAGGGCGAACTCCCCGGCGGACAGCCCGACCTGCTCTCCATCCGGTCGCGTCAGTTCCCGGCGCAGCAGGTCCAGTCGCCATCCGGCGAAGCTCAGCGCTGGTCCGGTCGCGCCCGGCTCCTCGCGCGGGCGGCGCAGCACTGCCCGCACCCGCGCCAGCAGCTCGCGCGGATTGCACGGCTTGGCCAGATAATCGTCGGCGCCCAGCTCCAGCCCGATGATCCGATCTGTGTCCTCGCCCATGGCGCTCAGCATCACGATGGGCGTGCCCTTGCCCGACAGGCGACGGCAGACGGACAGGCCGTCCTCGCCCGGCATCATCAGGTCCAGCACGATCAGGTCCGGCGCGCGACCGGCGATGGCCCGGTCCATCTCGGTCGCCGAGCCGGCGCCCACGGCGTCATAGCCGTGCTGGATCAGGTAGTCGCACAGCACCTCGCGGATGCCGGGGTCGTCGTCGACGACGAGAATGCGGGACGTCTCGGTTTGCATGGTCCTCATTCTGCCCGGCCTTCAAGGCGGCGTCATTTCAGCGCTGAAACATTGTCCGCGAACGCGGAAATATGGGTGCAAGGCCAGCGTGATCCAAACGGGTATCGCAACTCCGGAAGGGTCTTCCTCCATGCTGTCCCTCATCGCCTTCTCAACCGTCCTGATGCAGGACCCGTCGGCCCCGACGCCGCCCCCGCCGGTCGAGGTGCGCAGCCACCTCGTTTTCACGGGCGCCGGCCCCGGGCGTCTGGACGCCGATGGCGACGGCCAGATCACCCGCGAGGAGTTCGCCGCTCCCCTGAACGACGCCTTCGCCAAGCTCGACAAGGACGGCGACGGCCGCCTGTCGGCCGAGGAACTGCCCTCCGGTCGCGAGGACGCCGACGTGAACGTCACCGTGCGTCGTCGCGGCGGCGGCGATGTCGAGCGCCTTGAACTGCGTCGCCCCGGCCCCGGCGGGGCACGCTTCGAGCGCGACGGCGAGCGCACCATGGTCTTCGTCGGCCCCGAAGGCCGTGACGAGGACTCGCGCGTCATCGTCCGCACTCTGCCGCGCGGCGGCCCCGCCGTCGTCCACTTCCGTCGCGGCCCGGCCGGCGACGGCCTCGGCCACGTGGTGGTTCGCGCCTCCGATATCTCTGGCGAGGGATCCGACGGTCTGGACAAGGACGGCGACGGAAAGATCAGCGAGGCCGAATTCCTCGCCCCGCTGCGCGAGGCCTTCGCCCGCATGGACGCCGACCGCTCGGGCTTCATCGAGGACGGCGAACACGGCGGCGGCAATCAGGTGCACGTCTTCACCCGCCGCCTCGAGACCCGGGACGAGGAGTGATCCGCACCCGGCGATTTCGTGATTTGTCGGTCACGGGAACGGCGCCCTAACGTAAGGTGATGTCTTTCCGTCGTCTGGTGTCACGACTGACCGTGTCAGCCGCGATGGGCCTTGTGCTCGTCGCTGCTCCGTCGTTTGCGGCCACGCCCGCCGCGGAAGACGCCGCGGCGGTCACCACGCCGCCCGTGGCGCTGTCGCCCGCGCGTCCTTCGCGCGACCGGGCGCGTATGAACCAGCGAGTGTTCGATCAGGTCTGGAGCGAGGTCCGGACCCAGTACTACGACCCGCGCCTGCACGGCGTGGACTGGAACGCCGCCCGCCGCACCTATCGTCCGCAGGCGATCGCCGCCGCGGATGACCGCGCCCTCTATCTGGTGCTCGACAAGATGCTGGGTCTGCTGGACGACGACCATGCGGGCGCCGCGCCACCCGCCGTCGCCCGCCGTCAGGATCGCCTGCGCGAGCGGCGCGCCGCCATCGGCGTCACCTTGCGTCCCGATCCGGATCAGCCGGGCGATTATACCATCGAGAGCGTGCGTCGCGGTTCCCCCGCCGAGGCCGCGGGCGTGCTCGAGGGCTGGCGCCTGCATACCGGTGAAGGCTTGTGGAGCCCGGACCAGGAAGTCGTCGCGGACCGCACCATCACGGTCAACTTCATCGATGAAGAGGGACGTCCGCGCCCCCTGGACCTGACGCCCGTCGTCATGGAGCCCCAGCCGGCCTTCGTCGCCGACCGCTCGCGCCCCGGCGTAGTGGTCCTGCGCGTCGACGGCTTCGAGGCCGGGCTCGGTCGCTGGATGGGGCAGGAGCTGGCGGATCTGACGCCTGACACCGACGTCATCGTCGATTTGCGTGGCAATCCCGGCGGACGCTTGCTGGAAGCCGACGCCGTGCTCAGCTGTTTCCTGCCCCGCGATCAGGTCTGGGCCACCCGGACGCCCCGGTCGGGCCGCGAGATCGTCATGCGGACCGGCGGCGGGTGCGGCGCGCTGGAGGGACCGGTGGCCAATCCGGTCGCTGTTCTGGTCGACAGCAACAGCCGCAGCGCCGCGGAACTGACCCCCGCCGCCCTGCAGGAGGCCGGTCGCGCCGTCGTGGTCGGCGAACGCACCGCCGGGGCCGTCCTGATCTCGCAGGAGACTCGCCTGCCTGACGGCGGTCGCCTGATCCTCAGCCGGGCGGACTTCATCACCTCGGGCGGCGTCCGGCTGGAGAAGCGCGGCGTGACCCCCGACCGCGAGGCGGCGGTCAGCCGCGAGGACCGTCGCGCCGGGCGCGATCCGGCCCTGCAGGCGGCGATTTCGGCCCTCGCCGACGAACAGCATGGCGAAACGGCCTTGGCCGAGCCCGTTCCGGCCCTCTAGCTTGGGCGTATGATCCGCACCGGCCTTCGCGCGCTTGTCGCCGCCCTCGCCCTGTCCCTGGCGGCCTGCGCCTCTATTCCGTACGCCAAGCAGGACGAACTGCCGCCGCCCGTCAGGGTGGCCGACGGTTCTCCCGAGCGCGCCGCCCTGAACGCCCGCGTCTATGACGCCGCCGTCGGCTATGCGGAGCGGCTGTTCTACAAGCCCGACTTCGGCGGCGTGGCCTTCCCGGAAGCCGCCGCCTCGCGTCGCGCCGACGCCGTGGCCCAGTCGGACGAGGACGGCTTCTACGCCCATCTGACGGAACTGCTCGAACTGCTCGACGACGACCACACCCACACCCTGAGCCCGGTCGAGCGCGAGATGGTCCGCGCCCGCGAGCAGGGCGAGGCGCGGGCGGGCTTCGGCATCGTCGTCACCCCGCGCGGCGATGATCGCTATGTGGCTCTGGTGCGTCCGGGCACGCCCGCGGCGGAGGCCGGGGTGCTGCCGGGCTGGAAGATCGAGACCATCGGCGGGCGCTCGGCCCTGCTGGCCGCGCCGCCCGTGGTCGGCCGCACCGACCGCGTGGTCTTCCTCGACGAAGAGGGCGTCCAGCACGCCATGGACCTGACCGCTGTCCTGACCCCGCCCATCCCGCGCTTCGAGACCCGGACGCTGGAGGACGGCGTCGCCTACATCCGCTTCGATGACTTCGATCGCGCCCGCTACGACGACTTCAAAAGCGAGATGGAGCGACTGGCTGAAAACCCGCCGCCCGGACTGATCCTGGACCTGCGCACCAACGGCGGTGGATTGCTGAATATCGAGGGGGCGATGACGTCCTGGTTCTTCGAAAACCCGCAGGACTATGTCGTGCTCAAGGGGCGGTTCATCGATCGCCGCCTGCGCGTGACCGCCTCTGAAGGCGCCTATACGGGGCCGCTCGTCATCCTGACGGGGCCGGGCTCGGCGAGCGCGGCCGAATTGCTGGCCGGCGTGCTTCAGGAGAAGGGCAGGGCAACCATCGTCGGCGGAACCACGCGGGGCGCCGTCACCGGCACTCGGGCGATCAACCTGCCGGACGGCGGCCTGCTGCGGGTCGGCATGCTGGTCATGACCACGCCAGGCGGTCGCAACCTGGAGAAGGTCGGGGTCACGCCCGACATCGTCGTGGCCGACGACTGGCGCGCCGTGCGCGAGGGCCGCGATCCCGCGTTGGATGCGGCCCTGCTCGCCGTGCGGGCCTCAGCCGGCGACCGGCCGGACCTTCCCTGACGCCTCGCGAGCGCGTTCACGGGCCTGATCGGTGTCCGCGCCTCGCGCCAGAGCCACGCCCATGCGGCGCCGCTCAAAGCTCTCGGGTTTACCGAACAGGCGCAGATCGGCGGCCGGCACCGACAGGGCCTCGGCCACGCCCTCGAAGGCGATGCCGACGGCGTCCATGCCGCCGTAGATGACCGCGCTGGCGCCCGGCTCGCGCTGGCTGACGTCGACCGGCAGGCCCAGGATGGCGCGGGCGTGCAGGGCGAACTCGCTCATCGTCTGGGTCGCCAGCGTCACCAGTCCGGTGTCATGCGGACGCGGGCTGACTTCCGAGAACCAGACCTGATCGCCCTTCACGAACAGCTCGACCCCGAACACACCCAGACCGCCCAGCGCATCGGTGACCTTGCGGCCGATGTCCTGCGCAGAGGCCAGGGCGGCGGCGGTCATCGCCTGCGGCTGCCAGCTCTCGACATAGTCGCCCTTCACCTGCCGGTGGCCGATGGGGGCGCAGAAGTCGGTGCGGATCGATCCGTCCACCGCCTTCGACCGCACCGTCAGCAGGGTGATCTCGAAATCGAAGTCGATCCGGCCCTCGACGATCACCGTCGCCGTCTCGACCCGTCCGCCCGATTGGGCATAGGCCCAGGCGTTGGCCGCATCCTCGATGGCCTCGATCATCGACTGGCCCTTGCCCGAGGACGACATCACCGGTTTCACGAACACCGGAAGGCCAATCTGATTTGCGGCGGCGGCCAGCTCTTCGGCCGAGGTGGCGAAGGCGTAGGGGCTGGTCGGCAGGCCCAGCTCTTCCGCCGCTAGACGGCGGATGCCCTCGCGGTTCATGGTCAGCTGGGTCGCGCGGGCGGTCGGGATCACCGTCGCCATCCCGGCTTCCTCGATCCGCGCCAGCACGTCGGTGGCGATGGCCTCGATCTCCGGCACGATGATGTGTGGGGCCTCGGCCATGATCACGCCGTTCAGCACCTGCGGATCCGTCATCGGGATGACGTGGCTGCGGTGCGCCACCTGCATCGCCGGGGCGTTGGGATAGCGGTCGATCGCGATCACCTCGGCGCCCAGCCGCTGCAGCTCGATGGCCACCTCCTTGCCCAGTTCGCCCGAGCCCAGAAGCATCACGCGAATGGCGGAGTCGGAAAGCGGGGTGCCGATACGCATGGGGTCAGTCTCCGGTCAGTTGGCGGGCGGCAGGGCGTACAGCCGCCGGAAGGCGTCCAGCGCCGCGCCGTGATAAATGGTGGCGTGGCTCTCGGTCGGACGCGGCTCATAGGTCCAGGTCACGCCCGGCATGGCAAAGTCGCGCAGATTGCCGACCAGCACGTCCATCGCGGACTGCATCGCTCCGCCCTCGTCGCCGATGGTCAGGATCAGGGTGCGCGGATCATTGGAGTGGTCGCGCAGATGCGCGCCCGCCTGCCGCGCCAGCTGCCCGCCGTCCCACCACAGGCTGGGGCTGACGGCGACATAGGCGTCGAACATCTGCGGTTCCTTGAGGAAGGTCTCCACCACGAACAGGCCCGCCAGCGACTCGCCCATCAGCGCCGTCTCGCCATTGGTGCGGTAGCGGGCTTCGACGAACGGCAGCACCTCGTCGTTCAGGAACTGGCGGAAGCGCAGCGAATGCCCCTGCGTCGGGTACTCTGCGATAAGGTTCGGATCCTCGGTCGGCAGGGCCAGTTCATTGCGGCGATCCACCGAGGCGACGCCGACCACGATCACATCGCGGGTCGTGCCGACGATGGTCCCCAGTTGGGCGATGCCCGAGATGTGGTGGAAGTCCTGCGCCTGTCCGCCGTCCAGCAGATACAGCACCGGATAGGTCTGGTCCGACTCCGCATAGCCGGGCGGCAGCCAGACATTGATCTCCCGCGCGACGCCATAGGTCTGCGAGGGCAGGGCATAGGATTGGCCGATCACGATGGGCGTGGGTTCGACTGTCTGCGCTACCGCCGGACCAGCGAACGCCAGGACGGCCACGGCGGCGACGACACGGAACATCAGGCGGCTTCTCCGACGGGCTGGATCAGATCACAGGCGTTGCCATACAGATCCTCGAACACCGCGACCACGCCATAGGGCTCATGCCGCGGCGCCTCGCGGAAGGTCACGCCCGCCGCTGTCCACGCCGCATGATCCCGCGCGAAGTCGTCCGTCTCAAGGAACAGCCAGACCCGCCCCCCCGCCTGATCGCCGACACGCGCGACCTGCTCCGGCGTCGTCGCCTTGGCCAGCAGCAGGGCGGTGTCCCCGCCCTTCGGCGTTACGGTCACCCACCGTTTTCCGCCGCCCATATCGGTGTTGGTGTTCAGGCCGAAACCCAGCGTGCCGACATAGAAGGCGATGGCCTCGTCATAGTCGCGAACCAGAAGGCTGACGGCGCCAAGGCGGCTCATGCGATCAGAGCCGCGCCTTGACCGCCGCGACGACCGCCTCGGTGGTGATGCCGAACTTCTCGTACAGCACTTCCGCCGGGGCCGAGGCGCCGAAGCCGGTCATGCCGACGAAGCCGCCGTCCTCGCCGATGAACCGCTCCCAGCCCTGCTGCAGCGCGGCCTCGACGGCGACACGCACGGTGCCGCGACCGAGGACGCTGTCCTGATAGGCCTTGGGCTGCTGGAAGAAGAGCTCGAAGCAGGGGACCGAGACCACGCGGGTCGGGATGTTGTTGGCCTCCAGACGGTCGGCCGCTTCCAGCGCCAGCGGAACTTCGGTGCCGGTGGCGAACAGGGTGGCCCTGGCCTCACCCTTGGCGGCGCGCAGTTCGTAAGCGCCCTTGGCCGTCAGGTTCTCCGACGACGCGGTGACGCGCACGGCGGCGGTCTTCTGGCGCGACAGGCACAGGGCCGACGGGGCGGTCTTGGTCTGCAGCGCGACCTTCCAGGCTTCCATTGCCTCGACAGTGTCGGCCGGGCGGAAGACCAGCAGGTTCGGAATAGCGCGCAGGGCGGCCAGATGCTCGACCGGCTGGTGGGTCGGGCCGTCTTCGCCCAGACCGATCGAGTCGTGGGTCAGCACATGCACCGCGCGCACGCCCATCAGGGCGCCGAGGCGGATCGCCGGGCGGCTGTAGTCCGAGAAGACCATGAAGGTGCCGCCGTACGGGATCACCCCGCCGTGCAGCGCCAGACCGTTCATCGCTGCGGCCATGCCGAACTCGCGGATGCCGTAGTTGATGTAGCGGCCTTCATAGGTCGGGGCGTCGAGGATCGGGGTGTTCTTGACGAAGGTGTTGTTCGAGCCGGTCAGGTCGGCCGAGCCGCCAACCAGTTCCGGGATGGCGGCGAACAGTTCGTCCAGCGCCGCGCCCGACGACTGGCGCGTGGCCTGCGCCGGCCTAGTCTCGACCAGTTCGGCGATCTTGGCGTCCAGCTTGGCGAAGGCGGCTTCCGGCAGGTCGCCCTTCATCGCGCGGGTGAAGTCGGCGGCCTGCGCCGAGTCCTTCAGACGGGCTTCCCACGCCTTGCGGTCCTTGGCGCCCTTGCGGCCGACCTTGCGCCAGGCCGACAGCACGTTCTCCGGCATCTCGAACGGATCGTGATCCCAGGCCAGACCCAGACGGGTCGCCGCGATCTCGGCCGCGCCCAGCGCCGCGCCGTGGGTCTTGTGGCTGCCTTCCATGGTGGCGGCGCCCTTGCCGATCTTGGTCTTGCAGGCGATCAGCGTCGGCTTGTCCTGCTTGGTCGCCCATTGCAGGGCCGACTTCACCGCCTTCATGTCGTGGCCGTCGACGGCCTTCACGGCCCAGCCCGCGGCCTTGAAGCGCGCCTTCTGGTCGGTGACGTCCGAGAGTGAGACCTTGCCGTCGATGGTGATGTCGTTGTCGTCCCACAGGACGTGCAGCTTGTTCAGCTTCAGGCGGCCCGCCAACGCGATGGCCTCCTGCGACACGCCTTCCATCAGGCAGCCGTCGCCCGCGACGACCCAGGTGCGGTGGTCAACCAGATCGGCGCCGTATTTGGCGGCCAGGTGACGCTCAGCGAGGGCGAAGCCGACCGAGGTGGCCAGACCCTGACCCAGCGGACCGGTGGTCACTTCAACACCCGGCATGTGGCCGTACTCGGGGTGACCCGCCGTCTTCGAACCCCACTGACGGAAGTTCGACAGCTCTTCCTTGGTCGCGGCCTTGTAGCCGGTCAGGTGCAGCAGGGCGTAGATCAGCATCGAGCCGTGGCCGGCCGACAGGATGAAGCGGTCGCGGTCGGCCCAGTCGGGGCGGCTCGCGTCGAACTTCAGAAACTTGGAGAACAGGACCGTGGCGACGTCCGCCATGCCCATCGGCATGCCCGGGTGGCCGCTCTTCGCCTTTTCTACGCCATCCATGGCCAGTACGCGGATCGCGTCCGCCATCTGCTTCGGGGTGGCTTTCGCGGATACGGCTTTGGCGTCGGTCACTGTGGAGACCTTTCGTCGGGAGGCGGAAAAAGGGAGGCGGGCCGCTTTACCCCGGCGCGCGCGCGGGTTCTATACGGATTCTGGAGGTTACGACCGGATGGATGCTGCATCGGCCGCAAAGGATCGCGTTGATCGGGCTCTCGCCCTGCTCGAACGCCGCCTGCTCGACCTGAAAAGCCGCGCTGCGGGCTCTAGCCGCGTGCCTGAGGACGATTTGTTCGCGCCCCAGCCGTCGAGCGAGACGGATCGCGCGCGGATTCACGAGCTCGAGGCCGCCGGTCGCGACGCCGCCGAGGCCCTCGCGCGGGCCGCCGATGCGATTCGCGAGACCCTGTCCGAACAGGAGGGGCGCTGATGGCCACCGTCACGGTTGAGATCAACGGCCGTCCCTATGCCGTCGGTTGCGCCGACGGCCAGGAGGACCGCGTTCGCGCCCTCGCCGGTCAGTTCGACGGCCACGTCCGTCAGGTGGCGGGAGAGGTCGGCCATGTCGGCGACCTGCGCCTGTTCCTGATGGCCGGGCTGCTGCTCGCCGACGAACTGCACGAGGCGCGGACCAACGGCGGGGCCGCGCCCGTCGAGCCCGCGGCTCCGACCACCGACGGCGTCGCCGAGGCGCTGAACGCCGTCGCCGCCCGCCTCGAAAAGATCGCCCAAGGTCTCTGAAGGTCCGGAATATCTGTCCCATTTGTCATTTGCTGAGATGTAACAGCGCTTGTACATCGTCACGCATGGCCTACTCGCAGCGCACCCACGGCGTTCTCCTCCGCCGCCTGATCGATCACCTCGATGGGGCTGTCGAGCAGTCCTATGCGGATGCTGGCCTCGACTATCGACCCCGCTTTACTCCCATCCTGCGGGCGCTTCTGAACGACGGTCCCGCCAGCATCCGCACCCTGTCAGGGCGGACGGGCGTCACCCATTCCGCCGTCAGCCAGACGGTCAGCCAGATGGCGGCGCGGGACTGGGTCTCGCTGGAGCCGGGGAAGGACGCTCGCGAGCGCATCGTCGCCCTGACGCCCTTCGCCCTCGAGCAACTTCCCCGGCTGGAGGCCTGCTGGGCCGCCACCGCCGCGGCCTCCGCCGAGCTGGAAGCTGATATCGGCCAGCCCCTGGCCGAGGTCCTGGCTCGCGCCCTCGACGTTCTCGCCCAACGCCCTTTCCGGGACCGCCTCGCGGCGTTGTCCGCCAACGCCAAGGAAAGCCACTGATGACCCGCCTCTGCTTGACCCTTTCCGTCTGCGCCCTGGCCTTCGGGGCCGCTACGCCCGTGATGGCCCAGCGCGCCGAGGCCGTCGCCGTGGCCCGGACCGCCGTTGCGCCCCTCACCGCCGCCCAGCGCGCCGGGGCGGTGGCCGCCATCATCGCCGCGGTCGAGACCCGCTACGTCTTCCCCGAGCGGGTGGCCGTCATCCGCGACCGCCTGAATGAGGGTCTGTCGTCTGGTCGCTACGACACGCCCGACCGGGGCGTCTTCTCCGAGCGGCTGACCAACGACCTGCGTGAGGCCAGCGAAGACCGGCACATGTATCTGAACAATGATCCGGCCCAGTACGCGGCGGCGATCACCACCCAGGGCGACGTGTTCGACAATCCCGAGTTTCAGGCCATCTGGGCCGCCGCCGCGCGCCGCAGCAACAACGGCCTGACCGACATGCGCATCCTGCCGGGCAATGTCCGCTATCTGCGCATCAGCCAGTTCCACTGGGTTCAGGACCGCACGGGCCAGGCCTATGACGACGCCATGCGCTTCCTGCGCGACGGGGACGCGGTGATCATCGACCTGCGGGGCAACGGCGGCGGTGATCACGCGGCCGTCCGCTACCTGCTCAGCCACTTCATGAAGCCGGACCAGTTGGACATCACCTTCCTTGAGGCGGGGGAGGAGCCGGTCCAGTCCCGCACCCTCGACCACCTCCCGGCGGGCCGTCTGGTCGGCAAGCCGCTCTATGTCCTGACCAGCCGTCAGGTCGGCTCCGCCGCCGAGGCCTTCGCCTATGACGTCCAACAGTTCCGGCTGGGCAAGCTGGTCGGCGGCGTCACGGGCGGGGCGGCCAACAACAACACCTTCGTCCCCATCGCGCCCGGCTTCATGCTCAGCGTCTCCTATGGCCGCCCCGTTCACCCCGTCTCCGGGACCAACTGGGAAGGTGTCGGAGTCAGCCCCGATGTCGCGATCGATCCCACAACCGCTCTGGAAGCCGCGACCGCCCTGGCCCTGACCGGCCTGCTGGAGCGGGCTGATGCAGACCCTGTGGATCGCGCCGGATGGGAGTGGGCCCTTGTCAACGCCGAGGCGCGGCTGCACCCCGTCACCCTCGCGCCCGAAAGCCTCGAACGCCTGACCGGCAACTATGGCGGGCGGATCATCGAACTGGAGAACGGCGTCCTGTTCTGGCGTCGCAGCACCGGCGACCGCTACCGCCTGACGCCCCTGAACACCGACAATCTGTTCACGGTCGAGGGGACCGACGATCGGCTCCGCACCCGCCTGACCGGTGAGGTGATGGAGGTCTATCGCGTCGAGGAACCAGCCCCGCAGACCATCCCCCGCAGCTGATCCGGACGGAGCTGGCACCGGTCCATCGGGCAGGCGCTTGACTCTCGATCTGTTGTGTCTGATATTTCTGTCATGACAGAAATAGAGAAAATTCCGGCGCCCATCGAACGCTTCGTCCTGCACTGGGGCGAGATGGGCGGCTTCTGGGGCGTGAACCGTTCTGTCGCCCAGATCCATGCCTTCCTGATGACGGCCGAAAAGCCGACGACCGCCGAGGACATCGCCGTGTCCCTGGAGATGGCCCGGTCGAACGTCTCCAACTCGCTGAAGGAGCTTCTGGCCTGGAACCTGATCCGTCGGGTGCCAGTGCGGGGCGACCGTCGCGATCATTTCGAGGCCGAGGTCGATGTCTGGGAGGTCGCCAGCCGCATAGCCGCCGGGCGCAAGGCCAAGGAGATCGACCCGGCGCTGGAGACCCTGCGCGCCTGCGTCGCCGAGGCGGAGAATGACCCCACGGTCCATCCGGTCGCGCTGAAGCGGCTGAAGGAGATGCTGGAGTTCACCGACACCATCGACCGCTGGTACGGCCAGATCACCACCGTGGCCCGCCCCAAGCTGATGGCGCTGCTGAAACTGGGCGCCCGCATCGCGGCGCTCATTCCCGGCGGCAAGTAAGAAGAGAGAGGAGAGGGGACGATGGGGGCCGTCGCTGCAGTCAGGATCGAGGATCGGCTTGGAGACGCCGAACTGGCCGACCTCCGCTTCCGCGCCCTCCTGACCGCCGACGACTGGGCGGCCCTCCCGCTCGCCGTGCGCCATCGCTTCAGCAAGCGGATGAGGCCCGGCGCCACCATCGTCTATCGCGGCGAGGTCGAGAGCGTGCACGCCAACCTCATGGGCCGCCTTCTGGCCCAGGCCTGCCGTCTGATCGGCGCGCCCCTGCCTCTGGTCTTCAATCCTGGCGTCAGCGTCGTCACCGTCACCGAGGACGCGGTCGGTCAGGGGCAGGTGTGGAGCCGGATGTACGTCCGCGCCGACGGCTTCCCGCAGGTGATCCACAGCGCCAAGCGCTTCGCCGGCCCGACCGGTCTGGAGGAGCATATCGGCGGCGGCGTCGGCATGGCTCTGAAGGTGACGGCGGAGGAGGGCGCGCTGGTTTTCCGTAGCGCCTTCTACTTCGCCACCCTGCTGGGCCTCCGCGTGCGCTTCCCGCGCTGGGCCGAGCCCGGCGCCCTGACCATCACCCACCGCGATCTGGGGCAGGGCCGCTTCGCCTTCACTCTCGCGCTGGACCATCCGTGGTTTGGCCGTCTCCTGGGCCAGCACGCGATCTTCCGGGATCCCCCGGCTGACGAGGCCTGAAATGACCGACCTGCTCTGGACCCTCGTGGCGCTCCAGATCGCCATGGGCGCCTTCGACACCCTGTTCCATCACGAACTGACCGAGCGACTGGCATGGAAGCCGTCGCAGAAGTCCGAGCTTCGGCTGCACGGCGTCCGCAACCTGATCTACGCCGCCCTCTTCCTGCTGATCGGCTGGGCCGAGCCGAAGGGCGCGCTCGCCGTCGCCATCCTGATCCTGCTGGCGGTTGAGGTCGTCATCACCCTGACCGACTTCGTGGAAGAGGATCGGACCCGCCGCCTTCCCGCCTCCGAGCGCGTCACTCACACCCTGCTGGCGCTGAACTATGGGGCGATCCTGACCCTTCTGGTTCCGCTGCTGCTGCGCTGGACGGCGGAGCCCGCCCGGCTGGTCGTTGTCTCCCATGGTCTGTGGAGCCTGATGATGAGCGCCGCCGCCCTGGGCGTTTTCGTCTTCGGCCTGCGCGATCTGGCCGCGAGCGCGCGTTCTGATCGCCTCATCCAGCCAGACCCTGCGATCATGGGAGGTGAGTTACCCGGCCGCCGTCGGGTCTTGGTCACCGGCGCGACCGGCTTTATCGGCCGTCGTCTGATCGCGGCCCTGACCGGCGCGGGCCATGGGGTCATCGCCCTTGTCCGCGATCCGAAGACCGCCGACCTGCCCGCGCCCATCACCATCGTCACCGACCTGACCCAGATCGCCGACGATGCCCGCATCGACGCCGTCATCAATCTGGCGGGCGAGCCGATCAGCGACAGCCCGTGGACCCTCGCCAAACGCCGTCGCATCCTGCGGTCGCGGCTCAGGGTCACCCAGGACGTTCGCCGCCTGACCGCCCGTCTGAAGGTCCGGCCCGAGGTGTTGGTCAGCGGCTCCGCCATCGGCTGGTACGGTCTCCACGGAGACAAATCGCTGGACGAGACCGGTCCGGCCAACCCCTGCTTCAGCCATCGTCTGTGCCATGCCTGGGAGCAGGCGGCCCTGCGCACCGAAACGCTCGGCGTCCGGGTGGTCACGCTCCGCATCGGACTGGTTCTCGGCGCCGACGGCGGCATGCTGTCCAAGCTGCTGACCCCGTTCGAGTTCGGCGTCGGCGGGCCGATGGGTTGTGGCCGCCAGTGGATGTCGTGGATCACCCTGGACGACTGCGTGCGGATGATCCTGCACGCCGTCGCCGAGCCGCGCGTGGTCGGCCCGATGAACGCCGTGGCGCCCAATCCCGTCACCAATCGCGATCTCAGCCGCGCCCTTGGGCGCGTCCTGAACCGTCCGGCCCTGTTGGCCGCGCCGGCGGCTCCCCTGCGTCTGGTGTTCGGCGACTTCGCCGAGGAACTGCTTCTGGGCGGTCAGCGCATCCTGCCCGGTCAGGCCCTCGCCACCGGCTTCCGTTTCCGCCATCCGGAGATCGAGGGCGCCCTCCGCGCCGTCGTCGGCGCCCGCGCGCGTCCGGCCACTGGCGTGAAGAGGGGCAAACGACTATCTTGTCAGGCGGCGGGTCATGCTGTGGCTCACGTCGAAGGCAACATATCCTCGCGGCCTTAATTCACTCGAAGGGATCTGCCCCTGTCCGACCTCGTGGGGTTGGGCACGCGGAGCCCACCTGGCTACCCAGGCTCGAGAGGATTCAAACCGTCCTTCACGGCTCTTACGGCGCCGCCACCCTCTTCCCCCTGCAGGAGCTGACGATGAAGCGCGGCTGGTTCGGACCCAAGGTGTTCGGCTGGGGCGCCTCTCCGGCGTCGTGGCAGGGTTGGGTCGCCACCGGCGTCTTCGTCCTGGCCATGGGCGCGACGGGTCTGGTTCAGCCGGGCGACAGTCTCGCCGCCTGGATCGCGCGCGGCGTCGTGCTGGCGGTCTTCCTCGGCTTCATCGCCGTCACCTACCGTTCGGACGCCCGGACCTCGCTTTGACCCTCCCCGACAAGCCCGCCCTGCGCGCCGAGGCCCGCGCCCGGCGCAAGCGGCTGGCCGGTCTGGACCCCGAGGCCGCCCAGCGCGCCGCCTCCCACATCGACACCCTGCCGACCGGCGATCCGGTCGCCGTCTATCGCGCCATCGGATCCGAGCTGGATACCGACGCCCTCGGTCTCGCCCTGATCCGTCAGGGGCGGACGCTCTGCCTGCCGGTGGTGCTTCAGACGGACGCCGCCATGATCTTCCGCCGCTGGTCGCCCGGCGAACCGCTGGAGCTGGATCAGGCGGGCGTGCCCGCGCCCTTGCCGCTGGCCGAGACGGTGATCCCGCGGTTGATCCTCACGCCCCTGCTGGCCTTCGATCTTGAGGGCGGCAGGCTGGGTCAGGGCGGCGGCTATTACGACCGCACCTTCGCCGCCCTTCCGGACGCGATCCGCATCGGCTTCGCCTACGCCGGACAGCAGGTCGAGGACCTGCCGGTGGAACGGCACGACATACGCCTGCATGGCGTTCTGACCGAGGTCGGCTATACCGCCGCCCGAAAGGTACTCTGAATATGCGTCTCGCCTTCTTCGGTGATGTGGTCGGCAAGTCCGGCCGCGACGGTCTGTCCGACCATCTTCCCGCGCTCAAGCGCGACCTGAAGCTCGACTTCGTGGTGGTCAATGCCGAGAACGCCGCGGGCGGTTTCGGCATCACCGAGCACACCGCCAACGAGCTGTTCATGGCCGGCGCTGACTGCCTGACGCTGGGCAACCACAGCTGGGACCAGCGCGAGGCCCTGACCTATATCGTGCGCGAGCCGCGCCTGATCCGGCCGCTCAACTATCCGCGCCTGATGGACGCTCCGGGGGCGGGCGCCAATCTGTTCGAGACCCAGTCCGGCCGCACCATCCTCGTCATGAACGTGCTGGGCCGCGTCCACATGGACCCGATGGACGATCCGTTCAGCGCGGTGGAGAAGGAACTGGCCGCCTGTCCGATGGGCATGGCCGCCGACGCCATCATCGTCGACATCCATGCCGAGGCCACCTCCGAGAAGATGGCCATGGGCCATTTCTGCGACGGCCGCGCCTCTCTGGTGGTGGGCACCCACACCCACGTCCCGACCGCCGACTGCCAGATCCTGCCCGGCGGCACCGCCTACCAGACCGACGCCGGCGGCTGCTGCGACTATGACTCCGTCATCGGCAACGAGAAGGAAGAGCCCCTGCGGCGCTTCACCACCCGCCTGTCGGGCGGTCGCTACACCCCGGCCCATGGCCCGGCCACCATCTGCGGCGTCTATGTCGAGACCGACGACCGCACCGGCTTGGCCACCCGCGTCGAGCCCCTGCGCGTCGGCGGTCGCCTCAGCCAGGCGATCCCGGTCGTCTGACAGGGATTGATGGATCGGTTTACGTGCGTAATCTAACTGGATTACAAATGTAATTAGGGGGCGTCATGCTGACTGTTCGTCTCCTTGCCGTCGGCGCTGCCGCGTCTCTCCCGCCCGGACTGGCTCAGGCCCGTCCCAAGCTCGCGCCCGCCGTCGTCTTTCAGGACGCAGCCCTGCCGATGCAGGCCATCATGCTTCTTCTCCTGGTCGCCAGCCTCGCGGCCATCGTGGTCGCGGCGCGCAAGGTCCTGTCCGGCCCGCGACTGACCGGCGGCTCGGCCTATCTGCAGGCGCTGCGTCTCGGCGGTCCGCTGATCGGTCTGCTGGGCGCGGCCTACAATGTGCTGATGGTCAATCTGGCCATCGCCAACGTCGGCGAGCAGCCGCCTTACCCCGTCATGGCGCCGGGCTTCGCCGAAGCGGCCTTCATCTTCGTGCTGGGCCTGATCGCAGGCGTGGTCGCGGTCATCTGCAACTGGGTCGTCGAGGCGCGCATCGACCGCGCGGTGCTGCGGTCCTGACCCGGATCGCCGTCACCGAGGCGGAAAGCGCCGTCCTCGCCGCCCTGTGGCGTTGCGGGCCGCTGTCCGCCGCCGCTTTGATGGATGAGGTGAAGTCGCGCCAGCCGTGGGGCGACGCCACCATCAAGACCCTTCTGCATCGCCTGATGCAGAAGGGCGCCGTCCGTTCGGAGAAGGAAGACGGTCGCCAGCGCTATCACGCCGTCCTCGAACGTGACGTCTGGCTGGACAATGAGATCGGCGATCTGGTCGACCGGCTGTTCGAGGGCGACTTCGACGCCCTGGTCGCCCACCTCCGGCGGTCGCCCGAAAAAGACTGAGCCTCAGCCGGCCCGGCGCGCGTCCAGCAGGCGGCGGCGCAGGGCCGACAGCTCCGCCGCGCGGGCGGCGGGGGTGTGGGTCTTCATCACATGGGCCTGCCCGGCGCGGGCCAGGTCCAGCCGCCGCTTCGGGGCATTGATCAAACCCTCGATGGCCTCGGTCAGGGACTGGGCGGTCAGGGGCTCGACATAGACGGCGTGTGGGCCGCTGACCTCGCGCAGGCCGCCCCGGCCCGACGACACCAGCGCGGCGCCCGCCGCATGGGCTTCCAGCGCCGCCAGACCCAGCGGTTCGGCCCAGACCGACGGCACCACGGCGATGGCCGCGGTCTTCATGTCCTCGCGCACGTCGGCCAGCGGGGCGTTGGGTCGGGTGGTGACCTGATCCGTCCGCGCCAGCATCCGTTTGACGTGGGGGCCGCCCCAGCCGACATGCTTGTGCCAGTCGCCGAGATACAGGACGGCGCGCCAGTTCGGGTGCCGGTTCAGCACCTCCGGCAGAGCCTCGCACAGCAGGTCCAGCCCCTTCTCGGGGATGGCGCGACCGGCGAACAGGATCAGCCGCTCCCGCTCTTCCGGCGAGGCGGACCAGAGGTCGGCGTTGATCGGATTGCGCACCGCGAAGGCCCGGTCCGTGAACGCCGGATAGGCGGCCACGAAGGCGTCGCGCGACGCCTCGCTGACGAAGATCAGCCCGTCGAACGCCTTGTGACGCCGGGCGTACCGCCACCGATGAAACGGATTGCGGGGCGGTTTGACGTCATTGTGCCGGTACAGCAGCCGCACCGCGTTCGGGAAATGCTTAGCCAGTTTGGCGGCGCTGATCGTGTGCTGGTGAAACTCGATGATGTCCGGCGCGAACGCCTCCAGCGCCTCGACCAACTGTGCGTGCCTGTCTCCGGCCTTGGGGACGACGTGCATCGGCAGGTCGCCGTGCGTCTGGGCGCCTTCGTCGCAGAAGACCTTCAGGACCTCGTCCTTGCCCGCTTCCGCCGCCAGCGTCCGGATCACCGTCTCGATGGAGTTCGGCTGGTCCGCCGCGAACAGGCCGCCCGGAGGCAGGACGATGGCGATCCTCATTCCGCGGGCGCGCCCGGGACCAGCGCCTCAAGCTCGGCGATTTCCCGTGTCCGACTGTCGACGACGGCCTGGGCCGAACGGCGCACCCGGGCGTCCCGCGCCTCGGCCAGAACGGCGCGCGCCGCGGCGACCGCCTCACGGTTCCGCTGGAGCTGGGTCCGGGCGTAGGCCGCTTCAGTCTCTGTCAGAGGCGTGGCGGCGGTCTCGACCTGATCGTAGGCGACCGTGGCGGACTGGTTCGCCGCCGCTGTCTCGCGCAGGGCCTGCTGCACCGGATCGCCGCCGCCGTCGCAGGCGGCCAGCGTCAGCAGACAGGCCGTTCCGAAAACAGCGGCGCGAAGGCGCATCAGCCGTTCATCCACTTGGGCATCCAGCCCTCGTGCATCTCGCGCAGGTGATCGACCGGCAGGCTGAACAGCTCGCCCGAGCGGAAGTCGCGGCCCTTGGCCCGGCCGACGACCGAGGCGTGTAGGCCGGCGGCCTGCGCCTTGGCGATCACCTCGGTCGGATCGGACACGGCCACCAGGTAACGGGCCTGATCCTCGCCGAACAGGAAGACGTGGGCGTGGGCCGCCGAGGTGGCGTCCAGCTCGATGCCGATGTCCGAGGCCAGGGCGATGTCCGCCGCCGCGCCGACGAGACCGCCGTCGGACAGGTCGTGGACGCAGGTCAGTTCGCCGCCTTCGATCAGGCCGCGCACGAAGTCGCCGGTCTTGCGCTCCAGCTTCAGGTCCACCGGCGGCGGCGCGCCGTCCTCGCGGCCCAGCACTTCACGCAGGTAGATCGAGGCGCCCAGTTCGCCGTGCGTCTCGCCGATCAGCACCAGCACGTCGTCTTCGACCGCGCCGCCGAACCCGACCGTGACGTCATAGTTGGGCAGCAGGCCGACCGCGCCGACCGTCGGGGTCGGCGGAATGGCGACGCCGTTGGTCTCGTTGTAGAGGCTGACGTTCCCCGACACGACCGGGAAGTCCAGTTCGCGGCAGGCTTCGGCCATGCCGTCGATGGCGCGCACGATCTGGCCCATGATCTCCGGGCGCTGCGGGTTGCCGAAATTCAGGTTGTCGGTGATGGCGATGGGACGCGAGCCGACGGCGGTCAGGTTGCGCCAGGCCTCGGCCACGCACTGCTTGCCGCCTTCATAGGGATCGTTCTGCACATAGCGCGGGGTGCAGTCCGAGGTGACCGCCAGTCCCTTGTCCGTGCCGTGCACGCGCACCACGCCCGCGTCGGCGCCGGTGGACGAGTCCTGCAGGGTGTCGGCCATCACGTGGCGGTCGTACTGCTCCCAGATCCAGCGCTTGGACGCCATGTCCGGGCAGGTCAGGACGTTCAGCACCGCGTCGACCCAGCTCTCCGGCGCGGGGACATCCTTCGGATCGAGGCGCGGCTGCAGCTCCGGCTGCACCCACGGGCGATCATACAGGGGAGCGTCGTCGAACAGCGGGGCCAGCGGCACGTCACAGACCGTCTCGCCGTGATGCTTCAGCACCAGACGGCCGGTGTCGGTGGTCACGCCGATGACGGCGGCGTCCAGACCCCATTTCTGGAAGATACGGTGGCCGTCTTCCTCGCGGCCCGGCTTCAGTACCGCCAGCATCCGCTCCTGCGATTCCGACAGCATCATCTCATAGGCGGTCATGCCCTCTTCGCGCTGGGGCACGGCGTCCATGTTCAGCTCGATGCCGACGCCGCCCTTGCCGGCCATCTCGACCGACGACGAGGTCAGGCCCGCGGCGCCCATGTCCTGGATCGCGGCGACCGCGCCCGAGGCCATCAGCTCCAGGGTGGCTTCGATCAGCAGCTTCTCGGCGAACGGATCGCCGACCTGCACGGTCGGGCGCTTGCTTTCCGACTCATCGTCGAACTCCGCCGACGACATGGTCGCGCCGTGGATGCCGTCGCGGCCGGTCTTCGATCCGAAGTAGACGACCGAGAAGCCCGCCGCCGGGGCGGCCGAGTAGAAGATGGCGTCCGACTTCGCCAGACCCACGCACATGGCGTTGACCAGGATGTTGCCGTTGTAGCCGGCGTGGAAATTGGTCTCGCCCGCCACGGTCGGCACGCCGACGCAGTTGCCGTAGCCGCCGATGCCCGAGACGACGCCCGAGACCAGGCGCTTGGTCTTCTCGTGCTCCACATCGCCGAAGCGCAGGGCGTTCAGCAGGGCCACCGGACGCGCGCCCATGGTGAAGACGTCGCGCATGATGCCGCCCACGCCCGTCGCCGCGCCCTGGTAGGGCTCGATGTAGGACGGGTGGTTGTGGCTCTCCATCTTGAAGATGCAGGCGTCGCCGTCATCGATATCGATGACCCCGGCGTTCTCGCCCGGTCCGCAGATCACGCGGTCGCCGGTGGTCGGGAACTTCCCGAGGTGAATCTTGGACGATTTGTACGAGCAGTGCTCGGACCACATCACCGAGAAGACGCCCAGTTCGACATGGTTGGGCTCGCGGCCCAGCCGGTCGAGGACGACCTGATATTCGTTCGGGGCCAGGCCGTATTCGGCGGCCAGCTCGGCCATGGTCTTTTCGGGAGCGCTCATGGGCGCGCCTTCTAGCGGGAGAAGGCTCTTCTGTCAGCCTTTCCGGGCGGAACATCGCCGCCATCGGACCATTGAATCCGGGAAGGCCAGTTGAAGGAGCTTCCCATGCCCGACCAACCCATTGATCCGGCGGCCACGCCGGAGGATCCGAACGCCCCGAGCATCGCCGCCGATGACGCCGGAGCCTCGGCCCTGGCGGAGCGCGCAGCCCGTGAGGCGGCCAATGATGACGGTGGACAGGGGGACGACTGATGCGGAGCCGCGACGAGATCACCCCCGACCACCAGCAGATGGATCTGTCCAACGATCCGGAGGAGGCCGCCCGCCTCAAGGCGCTCGCGCCCGAACTGGCCATGGCCAGCCGCCGCCAGCGCCTGACCGGCTCGGCCACCGGCGTCGGCAGCGTCGGCTTCGACGAATCGGGCGCCTTCGACGTCGGCGCCGCCGATGTGGATCCGGAGCACCCGGAGCCGGGCGACCCGCCCTTCGCCGGAAAGCTCTAGTCCGGCTTCTCGACCGGCGGCTTCAGGCGGAAGGTCAGGATGAAGGCGCCGACCAGCGTCAGGCCTGATGCGGCCACCGCGCCACCGGCCAGCACCGCGTTGCGCTCCATCTCGGCCACGAACACGCCCAGCAGACCCCAGGCGATCGGCAGGGCGAAGGCGGGCATGCGCAGCACCCAGGTCACCGCCAGCGCCTTCGCTGTCACGACCACCACGGCCAGCAGGGCCCAGACGGTCGGCGACAGGGCCGCAGGTAGGTCGCCATTGCCGGTCAGCACGGTCAGCAGGTTCACCGGCGCCGCGATCCCCAGCCACCCCGCCAGCATGGCCAGCGGCCAGACCACCATCCACCGCTCCCGCGAGGCGCGGGGCAGGGCGCGGATCGCTCGTGCATTCATAAGCAGGGGAACCAGCAACACCAGCAGTGATCCGAAGATCAGCACGATGGTGCCCAGCTCCCAATCGAACGCCGCCGCCACGATCCACCAGCCGATGCCGAGGAAGGCCAGCACCGACGGCCAGCCCAGTCGGGACAGCAGTTCACTCTCGCCCGTCGCGGGCAGGGCCTGCCGGACCGCATAGATCAGCAGGCCCAGATAGATCACGCCCCAGATGGCGAAGGTGTAGCCCGCCACTTTCAGGGTCGCGTCGCTGTCCGCCGCGAACTCGCCCGGCGTCTGGCCCCAGCCCATCAGCATCTGCGCCTGGGCGATCACCACCGCGAAGACGGCGCAGGCCAGCACGATCAGGCGGCGGGTCATCTGATCGGAGGTCGGACGGATGATTGAGGACATGGGGGCTCCGGGCGAACTGACACCGGGTTTACGTCCGGCGTCGCGCTTTGGTTCACCGGAACCGCCGCGCTTCTGGCCGGTTCCACCTCCACACATCCGGAGACGACCGATGGCCGAAGACAAACCCCGTTTCGAAACCGATTTCGTCGAGACCGACCGCGCCCGCGAACAGGGGCTGGGCCTCGGCGAGCGCGAGCTCAAGGCTCAGCGCGATCCGGGCGGCATCGCCACCCCGGACGTCGATGAAGTCGATGAGCCGGGCGACCCGGTCGTGCGCAATATCAAGGATGACCTCGAGGGCTGATCGCCCTTCGGATCAGGCAGCGTTGTAGATGCTCTGGAACAGGGTGGCGCCGTCGGCCGAACCCAGTTCGGCCTCGAAGGCCCGGTCCGGGTGGGGCATCATGCCCAGCACATTGCCGCGTTCGTTCTGGATGCCGGCGATGTCGGCGACCGAGCCGTTCGGATTGTCGACGTAGCGGAAGACCACCTGGCCCTCGCCCTCGATCCGCTTCAGGGTCTCCGCGTCGGCGAAGTAGTTTCCGTCGCCGTTGCCCTGGGTCATAACGACCTCGCGCTGCCCCTGATAGCCCGAGGTGAAACGGGTCTGGCCGTTGGCGACCGTCAGGCTGATCGGCTTGCAGACGTATTTGAGGCCCGAGTTGCGCAGCAGGGCGCCCGGCAGCATCCCGGCTTCGCACAGGATCTGGAAGCCGTTGCAGATGCCGACCACGGCCACGCCGTCGTCAGCGGCCTTCTTCACCGCCTGCATGATCGGAGCCTGCGCCGCCATCGCGCCGCAGCGCAGATAGTCGCCGTAGGAGAAGCCGCCCGGCAGGACGATCAGGTCCAGGCCCTTGGGCAGTTCGGTCTCGGCATGCCAAACCATCTGCACCTGTTCGCCGGTGGAGCGTTCGACGGCGACCTTGCAGTCGCGATCACAGTTGGAACCGGGGAAGACGATGACGGCTGCGCTCATGGCGCGGGCTCCTAGCAGGGTTCGCGGAGAATGTCAGGTCGCAGCTGCAGTTCGTTGCGTCACCCGCTTCCCGTCCAGCCACGCCCACACCCAGATCGCCAGCCCGCCCAGCGTCAAGCCCACGGCCACCCAGCCGGTCGAGGCCCAGCCCAGACCGGCGGCGACGGTCGTCCCGGCCAGCAACGGCCCCAGCGCATTGGCCGTGTTGAAGGCCGAGTGGTTCAGCGCCGCCGCCAGCGTCTGCGCCTCGCCGGCCACGTCCATCAGTCGGGTCTGCAGAATCGAGCCCAGTCCGCCGCCGAAGCCGATGAACAGGACGATGACCAGCATCGACCACAGGTGCTGCGAGGCCAGCGGGTAAAGGGCCAGGGAGATCGCGCTCCAGATCAGCACGCCCGCCGCCGCCTTGAAGCCGAACCTGTCCCCGGCCCAGGCGCACAGCAGGTTGCCCGCGAACATGCCGACGCCGAACACGGCGAACACCCAGGGCAGGACGTCGTGGCCGACGTGGGTCACCTCGCGCAGCACCGAGGCCAGATAGGCGTAGACGGCGAACATCCCGCCGAAGCCGATGGCGCTGACACCCAGCGTCAGCCAGACCTGCCGGTTCTTCAGCGCCTTCAACTCCCGCAGGGGGCTGGCGCCGGGATGGGCCGCGTCGCGCGGCGCGAACAGGGCCACCAAGGTCATGGTCAGCACCGCCAGCGCGCCGACGATATAGAAGGTCCACTGCCAGCCATGGGCCTGGCTGACCAGATTGACCACCGGCACGCCCAGCACCGTCGCGATGGTCAGGCCCATCAGGATGGTCGAGACCGCGCGCGTCCGGAACTTCAGCGGCACCGCCGAGGCGGCGACCAGCGCCGCCACCCCGAAATAGGCCCCGTGCGGCAGGCCGCTCAGGAAGCGGAAGACCAGCATGGTCTCGAAATTGGGGGACAGGGCGCTGAGGGTGTTGGCGACGGCGAACAGGCCCATCAGCCCGATCAGCAGAATCCAGCGCGGCAGCCGCGCCCCGAACGCCGCCAGAATGGGGGCTCCGATCACCACGCCCGCCGCATAGGCGCTGATGGCGTGCCCGGCGGTCGGCTCATCGACGCCCAGTCCGCGCGCGAAGTCGGGCAGCACGCTCATGGCGGCGAACTCGGTCACGCCGATCGCGAAGCCGCCCATGCCCAGCGCGGTCAGCAGCAGGGCGACCGCGCCGGGCTTGAGGACTTTCGCCGGTTCGACGCCGTCGGTCTCAAGGTTGGTGGCGTCGACGGGCGTCATAGGCTTACTCGGGGGAAGGAATGTTGCGCTGCAACATAGGTCGCCGCCTTCCCCCTTCAACCCGACAGGTGATCAATAATCACTTATGTGGAGATTTCGGACTCAGCCCTGGCCGGTGTCCTCATAGGTGGCGGTGATCGTCGCCTTGGCCAGGGTGTGGAAATGCAGGTTGAAGCCGAACACGGCGCCCGAGTTGTCGGGGGTCACGTCCAGCTTGTCCGTGTCCACGGCGAAGACGGTGAAGATGTAGCGGTGCGGGCCGTGGCCCGGAGGCGGGGCGGCGCCGCCGAAGCCCGCGGGGCCGTAGTCGGTGCGTCCCTCGACCGCCCCGGCGGGCAGGTCGGCGGACGAGGCGCCGGTCTTCAGCTCGGTCACATCGACGGGGATGTTGGCCACCGTCCAGTGCCAGAAGCCCGAGCCCGTCGGGGCGTCGGGATCATAGACGGTGACGGCGTAGCTCTTCGTTCCCTCGGGCGCGCCCGACCACGACAGGTGTGGCGAGGTGTTGCCCTTCGCCTTGACCTGCGCGTCGGACAGCACGCCGCCGTCCGTGATGTCGTTGGAAGTGAGGGTGAAGGTCATGGGCGTCTCCCGCGAAATGGCGCGGGACCCTAACGCCTCGGCGGCGTTTCCGTCACCCGGAAGACGAGCTTTAGTGCGCCGCGTCCTTGGCCGCCTGTGTAAAGGCGCTGTCGTCCATCAACCCGCCGGCCAGCGCGGAGGCGAACACCACGCAGCCGGCGAGGATGAACAGCACGATCAGCAATTTGCCGATCCGCTTCAAGCGACCTCGATCCGGTAGGATTCGATCACCGTGTTGGCGAGCAGGGTCTCGCACATCTTCTTGGCCTCGACGGCGGGGTCGCCCTCGCCGGCGAAGTCGAACTCGATCAGCTTGCCGACGCGGGCGTTCGACACGCCAGCCCAGCCCAGACCGCCCAGGGCGCCCTCAACGGCCTTGCCCTGAACGTCCAGAACGCCGGGCTTCAGGAACACATGCACCTTCACCTTGGCCATTAGTGCAGTCCCCCCTGGATGACGGTCGGCATGCCCTTCATGATGCCCAGGCGACGCGCGACTTCGGTGTAGCTTTCGATGACATTGCCCAGGTCGCGGCGGAACCGGTCCTTGTCCAGCTTCTCGCCGGTGGTCGTGTCCCACAGGCGGCAGCTGTCCGGGCTGATCTCGTCGGCCAGGATCACGCGGGCGAAGTCATTCTCCCAGATGCGGCCGAACTCGATCTTGAAGTCCACCAGCTGGATGCCGACGGCGCCGAACATGCCCGACAGATAGTCGTTCACGCGCACGGTCATGGCCAGGATGTCGTCCAGCTCCTGCGTCGAGGCCCAGTTGAAGGCGGTGATGTGCTCTTCGGTCACCATCGGATCGTTGAGCTCGTCCTTCTTCAGGTAGAACTCGATGATCGACCGGGGCAGGGGCGTGCCTTCCTCGATGCCGAGGCGCTTGCTCATCGAACCGGCCACGACGTTGCGGCAGACGACTTCCAGCGGAATGATCTCGACTTCGCGGATCAGCTGCTCGCGCAGGTTCAGACGCTTGATGAAGTGGTTCGTCACGCCGATGCCGTTCAGGCGCGACATGATGAATTCGCTGATCTGGTTGTTGATGACGCCCTTGCCCTCGAGCTGGGCCTTCTTCTCGCCGTTGAAGGCGGTGGCGTCGTCCTTGAAGTACTGGATCAGGGTGCCGGGCTCAGGTCCTTCGTACAGGATCTTGGCCTTGCCCTCGTAGAGCTTCTTGCGCTTGACGTTCATGGGGTCTCGTCCAGGCGGGGCCACGCGGGAAACAAAAAACGCGCGGCCAGCGCGGGGAGTCTGGGCAGCGCGGTTCCGGAATCGGGCGGGCGGGTAAAATCGTCGCGGTCTCCTTAGCGGAACCCGTCCCGTGATACAAACGGCGTGGCGGAATCCACAGCAATCAGGACAAGCCGCCGCAACCGTTCGGTTCCGGTTGCGTTCGCATGCCTCGCGGCTTAGAGCAGCGCGACGCGGCCACCACCCGGTCGTTTGAGGAGCCTGCAGACGCCCATGACCACCTTCGACGACCGCGAAAAGGGCTACGAGGCCAAGTTCGCCCTCGATGAGGAGCAGGAGTTCAAGGCGACCGCGCGCCGGAACAAGCTGCTGGGTCTGTGGGCCGCCGAGAAGATGGGCCTGAACGACGAAAGCGCCGCGCAATACGCCGCCGCCGTCGTCCGCGCCGATTTCGAGCAGCCGGGCGAGGAAGACGTCTTCCGCAAGGTCGCCCAGGACTTCGAAGGCTCGGGCCTTGTTGTCTCGGAAGGTGAAATCCGCCGCAAGATGGACGAGCTGTCGTCGGTCGCCCGCGAGCAGATCCGCAACGGCGAGTAAGCGCTTCAGGACCGCCCTACAAAAAAGGCCGCCTCGTGAGAGGCGGCCTTTCTCGTTTATCGTGCGACCGACCTAGTTCGGCATCACCACGGTGTCGATGGCGTGGATCACGCCGTTCGACGCGGCGATGTCCGTCTGGGTCACGGTGGAGACGTTGCCCGCCTCGTCCGTCAGGGTCACCGAACCGCCGGCGCCGACGCGGGCGGTCAGGGTGCCGCCCTCGACCGTGGTGAGGGCCGCCGATCCGCCGCCGGCCTGGATCTGCTGCGTCAGGGTCGCTGCGTCCACGCGGCCCGGGACCACGTGATAGGTCAGGATCTTGGTCAGATCAGCCTTGCCGGCCGGAGCCATCAGGCTTTCGCGGGTCGCCGCCGGGACCTTCTCGAAGGCGGCGTTGGTCGGAGCGAAGACGGTGAACGGACCGGCGCCGTTCAGGGTGGCGACCAGATCGGCGGCCTGGACCGCCGCGACGAGGGTCGAGAAATCGGGCGCGGCCTGGGCCACGGCGACGATGGTTCCGGCTTCCGTGGTCTGGGCGGGAGCCATGGCGCCGGCCGGGGCGGCCTCGGCCGGCGGGGGGGCTTCTTCGGCGTTGCTGCAGGCTGCGAGCAGCAGGGTGGAGGCGGCGGCGAGGAGGGCGGCTTGAGCGGTGAGCTTCATGATCTTGTTTCCTTCCTGAGTTGACGCTCGGGGGGCGGCGTCATCAGCAAGTACGCGTGGGGAGTGTCCGTGGATGAAGGCTGCGTCAGAGCGCCGCGATCAGGGCCGGTCCCACGGGCGTCAGTCTGCGAACACCACCGTCTTGGAGCCGTTCAGCAGCACCCGGTCCTCCAGATGGTGCGACACGGCCCGGGCCAGCACCCGGCGCTCGATGTCGCGGCCCTTGCGGATCAGATCGTCCGGGGTGTCGCGATGGCTGATCCGCTCGACGTCCTGCTCGATGATCGGACCTTCATCCAGATCGGCGGTGACATAGTGGGCCGTGGCGCCGATCACCTTCACCCCGCGCGCATGGGCCTGATGGTAGGGTTTGGCGCCCTTGAAGCCGGGAAGGAAAGAGTGGTGGATGTTGATGCACCGCCCAGCCAGCCGTCCCGCCAGACCGTCGGACAGGATCTGCATGTAGCGGGCCAGCACCACCAGCTCGGTCTGCGTCTCCTCGATCAGCCGCAGCAGAGTCCTCTCCTGCGCCGCCTTGTCCGCGGCGACGACGGGCAGGTGATGGAAGGGCAGGTCGCCCAGATCGACGTGGCCAATCTGGTCCCGGGGATGGTTGGAGACGATGCCGGTGATGGTCATCGGCAATTCTTCCGCCCGCCAGCGGTAAAGAAGGTCCGCCAGGCAGTGGTCGAAGCGCGAGGTCAAAATCATCACCCGGCGCGGCGCCGGGCCCCGCAGCGTCCAGTCCATGTCGAACCGCTCGGCCAGCGGCGCGAAGGCGGCGCGGACGGCCTCGGCGTCCATCGCCTCGGGGCGCTCGAACACCACCCGCATGAAGAAGGTCCCGGTCGACCGGTCCCCGAACTGCTGGGCGTCGGAGATATTGCAGCCGCAGTCCGACAGCAGGCCGGACACGGCGGCGACGATCCCGGAACGGTCCGGGCAGGAGAGGGTCAGAATCATGAAGGCCGGGGAAGAGTGGCGCCGAGTTCCCCGATGATGGCCCAGCGTTCCGCCTTCCAGGCAAGCGGTTTCGCCAGGGCGGGACTGCTGGACGGCAGGATGATCCGGCGGAACGCCCCCGTGTCCGGCCCCAGCACCCGCTCGCCCTCCTTGGCCGCCCTGCCGCCGTTGAAGGCGACGGCGCGGAGATGGGGCAGGGAGGCGATCAGCGTCTTCAGGTCCGCATGGGTCGGCAGGCGGATCGCGGTATCCAGGCTCCCGACCCGCACCGCCTCGGCGATGACGTCCCACAGGCCCACGCCGTGAGCCCGCAGCGTCTCCAGACGGGCCTCATAGGCCAGATCGGCCAGATCGGGCCGCCCGACGGCCGCGCCGGTCAGCCGCCAGAAGGCGTTGCGCGGGTGGGCGTAATACTGTCCCGCCGCCAGCGAGGCCTCGCCGGGCAGGCTGCCAAGGATCAGCAGGCGCGTGTTCGCGTCAACGACCGGAGCGAAGGCGCGCTTGCGCTCCATCAGTTCCCGAACACTCGCGCGAACACCGTGTCCACGTGCTTGGTGTGGTAGCCGAGATCAAACAGCGCCTCCAGTTGGCTTTCCGGCAGGGTCACCCGCGCGTCGGCCTTCAGGAAGTCCAGGAACCGGCCCTCGCCGCGCCAGACCCTCATGGCGTTCTCCTGCACGGCGGCGTAGGCGTCTTCGCGGCTCACCCCCGCCTGCGTCAGCGCCAGCATGACCCGCTGCGAGTGCACCAGCCCGCCCAGCAGATCGATGTTCTTCTGCATGTTCTCCGGATAGATGTTCAGCCGCTCGACCACGTTCGCCAGACGATGCAGGGCGAAGTCCAGGTGGATCGTGGCATCCGGCCCGATGCCGCGCTCGACTGAGGAGTGGCTGATGTCCCGCTCGTGCCACAGGGCGACATTCTCCATCGCCGGAACCACCGACGAGCGGACCAGACGAGCCAGACCCGTCAGGTTCTCGGTCAGGATCGGGTTGCGCTTGTGCGGCATGGCCGACGAGCCCTTCTGACCCTTGTCGAAGAATTCCTCGGCCTCCAGCACCTCGGTGCGCTGCAGGTGACGGACCTCGGTGGCCAGACGCTCGATCGACGAGGCGACGACGCCCAGGGCGGCGAAGAAGGCGGCGTGACGGTCGCGCGGGATCACCTGGGTCGAGACCGGCTCAACCTGCAGGCCCATCTTGTCGGCGACGTACTGCTCAACCGCCGGATCGACGTTGGCGAAGGTGCCCACGGCGCCCGAGATGGCGCAGGTGGCGATCTCTTCCTTGGCCGTGATCAGGCGGCGCTTCGCCCGCTGGAACTCGGCGTAGTAGCCGGCCAGCTTCAGGCCGAAGGTGATCGGCTCGGCGTGGATGCCGTGGCTGCGACCGACCTGCGGGGTGAATTTGTGCTCCTTGGCGCGGGTCTCCAGTGCGGCCAGCACGCGATCCACGCCGCCGATCAGCAGGTCCGCCGAGCGGGCCAGCTGGACCGCGAAACAGGTGTCCAGCACATCCGAGGAGGTCATGCCCTGGTGCAGGAAGCGGGCTTCCTCGCCGACGATCTCGGCCACATGGGTCAGGAAGGCGATCACGTCGTGCTTGGTGGTGCGCTCGATCTCGTCGATCCGGTCGGCGTCGAAGACCGCGTCCTTGCCCTTGGCCCAGATGGCCTCGGCGGCGTCGGTCGGGATGACCCCCAGCTCGGCCATCTTGGTGGCGGCGTGGGCCTCGATCTCGAACCAGATCTTGTACTTGGTCTCTTGCGACCAGATGGCGACGGCGTCGGGGCGGGAATAGCGCGTGATCATGGACGCGCCGTGTCGGGTGATGGGGCCTCCGAGTCAAGCGCCGCTTGTGTTTCGCGCGATCAATCTCGGTCGCATCCGCCCGCGTCAGGCCCTATGAACGGCCCCGAACCGGGAGGGATATCAAATGGAACTGATCATCGGGCCGCGCCTGTATTCGACCTGGTCCCTGCGCCCCTGGCTGGTGCTCAAGCGCTGCGGCGCGGCCTTCACCACCACCGAGATCGACATCTACTCCGCCGCCGGTCAGGCCGAGCTGGAGCGCATCTCCCCCTCCCGCCTCGTACCGCTGCTCAAAGTGGACGGCGAAACGATCTGGGATTCGATGGCCATCTCGGTCTGGTGCGCCGAACGCTATCCGGAGGCGAAACTCTGGCCCGCCGACGCCCACGCCCGCTGGCTGGCCCGGTCGGCGGCCTGTGAGATGCACGGCGGCTTCATGGCCCTGCGCACCCACTGCGGCATGGGGCCGGATCACACCATGGTCGGGCCGGATCGCTCGCCCCTGCCGACCGGCGAAGGGCTGGAGCGCGACATTCGCCGCCTCGTCGCCCTGTTCCGCGAGATGCGCACCCGTTTCGGCGCGGGCGGATCGTATCTGTTCGGCGAGTGGTCGGTGCCGGATGCTTTCTTCACCCCGGTGGCGACCCGCTTCCGCCACTTCCAGGTCAACCTGTCCGACTTCGGCGACGAGGACGGCGTGGCCCAGGCCTATTGCGACGCCCTCCTGGCTCAGCCCGACTTCCTCGAGTGGTCGGCGTCAGCGTTGCGTTAACCGCACACCCGAACCCGACCTTAAGACAACGGCGGTATTCATGGAAACCTGAGCGCATCGAGGCGTTCGAGGTCCGTCATGTCGCTGCAAGCCGAACAGCCCGTCGCCGCCCGCCGCCCCAGCCTGCTGGTGTACGGCCTCCTGATCGTGGTCGCCTGCTGCCTTCCGGCTCTGCTGCTGGCGGGGCTCTAGCTTCCGGTCGTCGCCACCGCGGCCACTTCCACCGGCTGAGCCGGCAGAGGAGGGGGCGGCACATAGTCCAGGCTCAGCGGCACCAGCGTCGCGCCCGACGCCACGGCGTCCAGGGTGTTCAGCGGACGACCGTTCATGCGCTGGTAGATCCAGTAGGCGGCGACCACCTTCTCCACGTAATCGCGGGCTTGCGGCACATCGATGGTCTCGATCAGCAGCAGCGGATCGGCGTCCGGTCCCAGCTTGCGCACGGCGGCCATCATCGGCCCCGGCCCGGCGTTGTAAGAGGCCGCGACGCGCAGCAGGTCGCCGTTGATCTCCGGCAGGGCCAGCACGCGGTTCACATAGGCCTGACCGAGGCGGGCGTTGACGGCCGGGTCGAACAGCCGTTCCGGCGAGCTGACGAAGCCGCGGTCGCCCGACAGCTCGGCGGCGGTGCCGGGCATCACCTGCATCAGACCATAGGCCCCGGCGCCGGAACGGGCGCGGGCGTTGAAGCTCGTTTCCTTGCGGGCGATCGCATAGACCAGCGAGCGCTCGATGGTGAACCCGCCGACCGGCTCGATCACCGGCTGGGCGTAGTTGTTGGCGTCAACGCGGCGGACATCGGCGTCCGATCCGGTAATGCGCGGTCCCAGCGCCCGGCCCAGCGCGGCCCACAGGCGACGGCCCTGATCGGTGACCGCCGAGCGCATGCCGGTGCGCAGTTCATCGCGGGCGTCGGTGCGGCGGCCGATCTCGAAGAAGGCCACGGTGCGACGGGCGCGAGGCTCTGAGCGCACGAACTCTTCCAGTTCGTCTCGGTCAACGCCCAGCGGCTCATCCGGCGTATAGCCCGCCGTCTGCAGCGTCGCCGCGCCGTAGGGGCGCGGCCCCATGTTCTCGATGTTCGGCTCCTCGCCCAGCTGACGCAGGGCGATCTGGCCGTAGAAGGTGGCGGGCCAGACGGCGGCGCGGCGCAGCAGCGGCTGCACCCGGTCCTGCTGGCTCGACCGGGCGGCCGAGCGCGCGGCCCAGAAGGCGGCGCCGGCGCGGACCCAGCTGTCCTCGGTCGGATCGTCCAGCACCTTCTCGAAGGCGTTCGCGGCGCTGCCGAACTCACCCAGCCGGTACTGGGCCAGGGCGACGGTCCACCAGTCGCCAATCTCCTGACCGATGACCACTGCGCCCGCCAGATCGTCGCGGTTCAGGGCGACGCGGGCGGCCTTCATCGGGTCGCCCTCGGTGTTCTGACCGGCGGCGGAGGCGGCGGCCCAGCTGCGGTTCGAGAAGCGCGAGGCGCTGCGCGGCTCGGGCGCGCCGTCCGGGCGGCGACGCATGGCCAGATTATAGACCCGGTCCGCGCACGGCAGATCGGAATATTCCTCCAGCCACGCCGCCAATTCTTCGTAGGTGGCGGTGTAGTCGGGGTGGAACAGGCGTTCGAACTCGACCTGTCCCAGCAGAACGTGATCCTGCGCGGCGCGGGCCGAGGCGCGGGCGGCCTCCAGGTCTCCACGGCGCAGGGCGTCGAAGGCGTTGGTGTAGCTCAGCCGGTCGGCGGCGCTCAGCGCGCTCGGCGCGCGGCGGTCGTCGTCGGCAGCGGCATGCGCGATCCCACCGATGGCGGCGAGCGCAAGAGCCAGCGTCGGCGCGAGGATCGCGCGGCGAAAGGATACAGGCACTGAGGCGGCCCCCCTGAGAGCGGTTTCGGGATCGTCTCGATTCGATCCGTATGCCGCTGTTCGTTCGGTCGTCAGGCCAAAAAGGCGCCACGCCTTCGACCCATGTCAAGATTTGCCTTGGTTTTGGGGCGGTTTTGCGTCGCGGAGGTTAACGCGCCGATCAGGCGTCCGCGGCGTCCAGTCGCGCTGTCAGGGCCAGAAGATCGGCCCAGGCCGCCCGTTTGGCCATCGGGGTGCGCAGCAGGAAGGCGGGGTGGAAGGTCGGCATCACCGGCGCGGAGACATTTCCCTCGGGCAGGCGCCAGTCCTTCCAATTGCCGCGCAGGCGCATGATGCCCTCGTCGGTGGACAGCACCGACTTGGCCGCCGCCGCGCCCAGCAGCAGCACCGCTTTCGGCTTCAGCAGGAAGAAGGCCCGCTCCACGAAAGGCGCGCACGCCGCCTGTTCCGCCGGGCTCGGCGTCCGGTTGCCCGGCGGCCGCCAGAACACCGTGTTTGTGATGAACACGCGGTCGGTCAGCCCGGCCTCGGCCAGCATCCGGTCCAGCAGCTTCCCCGCCTTGCCCACGAAGGGCTGGCCGCGGTCGTCCTCGTCCGCGCCCGGGCCCTCGCCGATGATCATCACCGGCGCCTGCGGGTTCCCGCGTGAGAAAACGGCCTGTTTGGCGCCCATTTCCCGCAGCGGGCAGCCGGTGAACCCGGCGATGGCCTCGCCCAGCGCTTCCAGCGTGTCCGCGCCCGCCGCCAGCCTGCGCGCCTCCGCCGCCGCATCGCCGGTGACCGGCAGGGCGACCACCGAGGCCGTGGCCTTGGTTACCGCCTTCACCGCGGGCGGCGGGGCCACATGGGTGCGGTCGATCGGCGCGTCCTCATAGCAGGCGTCCACCCCCGCATCCCGCCAAAAGGCGAGCAGGCTTTCAGCGGCTGCGGTGTCGAGGGCTTGGGCGTTCACAGGACGGGTGTAGCGCGAATGGCGACAGGTTGCGACGGCTGGTTAGTTGTGCGTATCTGCACCCATAGTATGATCAATATCCCGAAAGGCTTCTTCCATGGGCGCGGTTCGCAAGACGATCACCCTGACAGAGCAACAGGACGCCTGGATTTCCGCCCAGGTCGAGGCGGGGCTCTATACGAACGACAGCGAGGCGATCCGGGATCTGATCCGCCGTGAGCAGGCGCGGGCGGTCGAGATCGAGCGGATTCGCGGCGCGCTGATCGAGGGGGAGCGCAGCGGCGAACCCGAGGCCTTCGATTTCGCCGACTTCAAGCGGCGCAAGGCCGATGAGCGAGGCTGAATACCGGCTCTCGCCGGCCGCCCGGCACGATCTCGAAGCCATCTTCGACTACACCGCCGCCGAATGGGGCGTGGCTCAGGCCTTCCGCTACATCGATCAGATCGAGGCCGCCTGCATCGCCGCGACGCAAGCGCCTCTGGCGGCGGTCGCCTGCGATCACATCCGCCCCGGCTACCGTCGCCGGACGGTGCAGCGTCACGTCCTCTATTTCCGCCCCGAACCCTGGGGCGCGGCGATTATCCGTATCCTGCACGATCGGATGGACGTGGAACGCCAATTCTAGAGGGCCGTTCGTCGCGGGTTCTGCTTGACCGCCCCCGCGTCACCTTCCGATAAGCGAACACAGGGAAGACCATACGAACAACGAGGACTATCGGGCATGGCCGAGGAAGCGATCGAGGGCGGGGCGAAGAACGCCTGGCAGGAAGCGGTCATCGACAAGCTGCCGCCCGCCGAGGCTCTGGCGGGCGTCGAGCGCGAGGTCATGGAATATGACGTCGTCATCGTCGGCGGCGGCCCCGCGGGCCTGTCGGCGGCCATCCGCCTGAAGCAGCGCGCGGAAAAGGACGGCAAGGAGATCTCCGTCGCCGTGCTGGAGAAGTCCGCCGAGATCGGCGGCCACATCCTGTCCGGCGCCGTCATCGATCCCAAGGCGCTGAACGAGCTCTTCCCGGACTGGAAGGAACGCGGCGCGCCGCTGGAGACGCCGGTCAGGGAAGACCGCTTCCTGCTGCTGGGGCCGCAGGGCACGCTCCCCCTGCCGATGTTCGCCTTCCCGCCGCTCATGCACAACGACGGCTGCTACATCGCCTCGCTGGGCAATGTCGCCCGCTGGCTAGGCGAGCAGGCCGAGGCCCTGGGCGTCGAGGTCTATCCCGGCATGGCCGCCAGCCACGTCGTCTGGGACGAGCCGACCGGTCGCGTGAAGGGCGTCGTCGCCGGCGTCTTCGGCATCGACCGCGAGGGCAAGCCGACCGGCGAGTTCCAGCCCGGCATCGAACTGCACGGCAAATACGTCTTCATCGCCGAGGGCGTGCGCGGCTCGCTGGCCAAGACCATCATGGCCCGCCACAACCTGTGCGACGGCTCCGATCCCCAGAAGTTCGGCATCGGCGTCAAGGAGCTGTGGCAGATTCCGGCCGAGAAGCACCAGCCCGGTCTGGTCCAGCACTCGACCGGCTGGCCGCTGGACGAGTTCACCGGCGGCGGCAGCTTCCTGTACCACTTCGGCGACCGCTACGTGACCGTCGGCTACGTCGTTCACCTGAACTACAAGAACCCCTTCATCTCGCCCTTCGACGAGTTCCAGCGCTTCAAGCACCACCCCTCGATCGCCGAGCATCTGGAGGGCGGCACGCGCATCTCCTACGGCGCCCGCGCCATCACCGAAGGCGGCTTCCAGTCGGTGCCCAAGCTGGCCTTCCCGGGCGGCGCCCTGATCGGCTGCTCGGCGGGCTTCGTGAACGTCCCGCGCATCAAGGGCAGCCACAACGCCATGAAGACCGGCATGCTGGCCGCCGACTCCGCCTATGACGCGGTCATGGCAGGCCGCTCGGGCGACGAACTGGTCGAGTATCAGGCCGCCTACGAGAAGAGCTGGGTCTACAAGGAGCTCAAGCTCGTCCGGAACGCCAAGCCCCTGTTGTCCAAGCTCGGCACCAGCATCGGCGGCGCCGTCGGCCTGTTCGACATGTGGTTCCAGACCATCTTCGGCGGCTTCTCCCTGTTCGGGACGATGAAGCACGCCAAGACCGACGCCGCCTCGACCGAACCGGCCGCGAAGCACAAGCCGATCGCCTATCCCAAGCCGGACGGGAAACTGTCGTTCGACAAGCTGTCCTCGGTCTTCATCTCCAACACCAACCACGCCGAGGACCAGCCGGCCCATCTGAAGCTGCTGGACCCGTCGATCCCGATCCGGGTCAACCTGCCCAAATACGGCGAACCGGCGCGTCTCTACTGCCCGGCGGGCGTCTATGAGGTGCTGTACGACGAGGACGGCAAGTCCAACCCGCGCTTCCAGATCAACGCCCAGAACTGCGTCCACTGCAAAACCTGCGACATCAAGGATCCGTCGCAGAACATCGTCTGGACCACGCCCGAAGGCGGCGGCGGCCCCAACTATCCGAATATGTAATCCTCCCCGGCGCTCAGCGCGGGGGAGGGGGGGCTAAAAACCTCTCGGGCGCCCCGACAGGCCTTGTCGCCGCCGCATAAAGCGGGAAGGGTCGCGTCATGCGCTCTTCCTCGCTTCGCCTTCTCCTGTCCGGCTGCGCCCTTCTCGCCCTGACGTCTCCCGCCCTCGCGCAGGAGCCGCCGGTGGTGGTGCCCGCGCCGGCTGTCACGCCGGAACGGACGCCCGACCTGCATCCGCCCGCCGTCGTCCCGGACGAGGAGCCCGTCGCCGAGGCCGAGCCCGCCGCGCCCCCCATTCCGGCCATCTGGGCGCCCGTTCCGGTCAACGGGCGGGGCCAGTCGGCCTATGGCCTCTATCTGTCAGGCCGCATCGCGGGTTTCCGCGGCGAGGGCTCGGAGGCCGCCCGCCTGATCTCCGAAAGCCAGGCGCTGGCGCCTGAGCAGCCGCTGCTCCACAGCGAGACCTTCCTCACCAGCCTGTTCAACGGCGACCTCGACACCGTCGTCCGTCTGACCTCGACCATGTCGGCCACGCCCGAACTGGCCGAGGCGGGGCGGCTGGTCTCCATCATTGATGCGGTCGAGCGCCGCGACGGTCGCGCCGCCTGGGCCGACCTCAACGGGCGTCCGCTCGGCCAGCCCTTCACCCTGATCGGCATCTTCATCGCCCCCTCGGTGGCCGCCGCCGCCGGGGACTGGGACACCGCCCTCAAGCCGGTCGAGCTCTCGGCCCAGGACCCGGCCAGCCTGGTGCTCCGCCTCCAGCGCGCCCAGCTTCTGGAAGGCCGCCGCCGCTTCGATGAGGCCGACGCCGAGTACAAGACGCTCGTGGCCCAGCCCAACGGCTCCCGCCTATACAGCGTCGCCTATGGCGAGTTCCTCGAGCGCCGGAACCGTCGTGACGAGGCCGCCGCCCAGTATCGCGCCTCCCTGACCGGTCCCTCGCCCGACCCCGCCGCCCTTGAAGGGCTGGAGCGCGCCGCCGCTCGTCGTCGTCCGCCGCCCGCCCCGACCCCGCGCGACAGCGTCGCGGCCGCCCTCGACTTCGCCTCCATCGTCGCGAACGAGCGGGAAGATCACAAGCTGACGGCCATCCTGCTTCGCCTCGCCGAGGCCCTGCGTCCGACGGACATGACCATCCTTCGTCTCGGCATGGCGCTGGCGGCGGATGGGCAGGAAGAGCCCGCCCGGCAGGCCTTCGCCCGTGTCGGAAACTCCAACGCCATCATCCATGCGGGCGCCCAGTACAACATGGGCCTCAGCTACCAGCGCGAGGAGAAGGCTGACGAGGCGCTGGCCGCCTTCACCCGCGCCGAGGCCGCCGCGCCGGGGCAGACCCGCATCGTCCTGGCGCTCGCCGGTCAGCTGATGGCCATGGATCGCAACGAGGAGGCCCTGGCCGTCCTCAACCGCCCTGACCTGAACACCGCCGACCAGTCCGCCGACGTCCGCTTCATGCGCGGCGCCGTGCTGGAGGTCATGGGCCGCATCGACGAGGCCGAGACCGAGCTCTGGACCGCGCTTCAGGCCCATCCCGACAGCCCGGTCCTGCTGAATCACCTCGGCTACCTCTGGGTCGACAGCGGTCGCCGGGTCGAGCAGGGCGCCGAGATGATCGCCCGCGCCCACGCCGCCCAGCCCGATGATGCCAACATCCAGGACTCGCTCGGCTGGGCCCAGTATCGGCAGGGCCAGTACGACGTCGCCGTCACCACTCTGGAAGGCGCTGTCGCCAAACAGCCCGGCAACGCCGAGATCGTCAACCATCTCGGCGACGCCTACTGGCAGGTGGGCCGTCGTCGCGAGGCGACGTGGCAGTGGAACCGGGTCCTCACCCTCGACCCCGACGCCGAGCGTCGCGCCGAGGTCGAGCAGAAGCTGGCCAACGGCCTGACCGAGCCCACCCCGGTGGTCGGAAGCCAGCCCTGATCCATGAGTGCCGCCCCGGCGCTCGCGCCCGCCAAGGTCAATCTGTTCCTGCACGTCGGGCCGCTCGACGCTGACGGCTACCACCCGCTGGCCAGCCTCGTGGCCTTCGCTGACGTCGGCGACCGGGTCAGCGTCGCCCGCGCCGACCGCCTGTCCCTGACGCTCACCGGCCCCTTTGCGGACGGGCTGGCCGGGGAGGGTGACAATCTGGTCCTGCGCGCCGTCCGGGCTCTCGCCGCGCAGGCGGGCGTGGCCGAGCCCGGCCTGGCCTTCACCCTCGACAAGCGCCTGCCCCTCGCGGCGGGGCTCGGCGGCGGGTCGTCGGACGCGGGCGCGGCCCTGAAGCTGGCCCGCGACGCCCTCGGCCTGTCCTTCGACGACGACGCCCTGGCCGAGGTCGCGGCCCTCGTCGGCGCCGACGGCCCCATGTGCCTGCACGCCCGCCCCGCCTGGGCCGAGGGGCGAGGGGACATCCTGACCTTCGAACCCGCCCTGCCGCCCTTGCCCGCCGTCCTGATCAATCCGGGCGCGCCGTCGCCGACCGGGGCGGTCTACCGCGCCTATGACGCGGGGCCGCCCGCCACGGCGGACCGTCCCGCCTCGCCGTCGTCTTGGAGTCTGGGCGCCGTCATCGACTGGCTGGCCCGGCAGCGCAACGACCTGCAGGCGCCCGCCGTCGCGCTTGAGCCCGCTATCGGCGTCGCCCTCTCCGAGGCGGAGGCCCTGTCGGGCGTCCGGCTGGTCCGCATGTCCGGGTCGGGCGCGACCGTCTTCGCCCTGTTCGACAATTCCGCCGCCGCCGCCGCAGCTGCGCATCAACTGTCAGATCAACGCCCCGATTGGTGGGTAAAGGCGACGATACTCGCCTGATATAGGGCGATATTTGAGCTTCTTGCTCTCATGGCGCCGGTAATGTGCCGACCGCCGTTAAATGGCCCTGACAATACCTTGGCCGTTTAGGTGAACATCGAAAGGTCAGTCCCTACATGGAACTCAAGGCCCTGCTTGGGTCTTCAACGCTGCAGTCAAGCGTACTTCAGGCCGTCACCGACTCCCCCGGCGGCCAGGAAATTTATCGTAAGGGATACTGTCATGCTTCGCACTAAACTGCTGACCGCCGCTGCCGCCACCGCCCTGCTGGCTGGCCCCGCCTTCGCGCAGGAGGCGACCCAGAGCCCGGCTCCGGCGGCTCAGCCCGCTCCGGCGCCGGCCGCCACGCCGGCTCCCGCCGCCGCCCAGGCGAACAACGTCGTCGATGTGCTGCGCGCTCAGGGCAATTTCACCACTCTGCTGACCGCTCTGGATCAGGCTCAGCTGACCGAGACCCTCAGCACCCGCCCGGCGATCACCATCTTCGCCCCGACTGACGCGGCCTTCGCCGCCCTGCCGGAAGCGGACCGCACCCGTCTGCTGGACCCCGCCAACGCCCAGGAACTGCGCAGCCTGCTGCTCTATCACGTGATCGTCGCCGACGTTCAGGCCGGCCAGATCGCCGGCGCGCGCGGCGGCGTCGAGACCGCAGCCCGCACCCAGGTCCTGCTGGACGGCACCGGCGACGCCATCAAGGTCGACGGCGCCACCGTCACCAACGCCGACATCGACGCGTCCAACGGCGGCGTCTACGTCATCGACAAGGTGCTGAACCCGGCCCAGTCGCAGGCCGCCATGGGTGACGAGGAAGCCGCCGCTCCGGCCGCGACCACAACCGAGGCCCCGGCTGACGAGGCGGCTCCGACCGAAGCTCCGGCTTCGACCGAGGCTCCGGCCGCGACCGAGACCCCGACGCCGAACCCCACGGGCGTCACCGAGACCACCCGTCCGGCCTCGCCGGGCGCGACCGCTCCGAACGGTGAACCGTCGGCGATGACCACCACGGTCCAGTCGCCTCCGGTTCAGAACCCGACCGACGGTCAGGTCGATGACCAGGAAGATCCGGCCAACCCGGCGCCCACCCCGACGCCGAACTAATCCGGGCCATAGCCTGATTGAAGGGCGGGAGTTTCGGCTCCCGCCCTTTCTCGTGCGTGCTTAACCGTCGGCAAACCGGTGGTGGTGCAGGATACGGGCATGGAAACGCTCACGCCCGCCCACATCGCCGCGTTCGAGGCCGTTCTGAACCGTGTCCCGTCCGAGGACCGCGCTCGCCTCCACGCGCTCAAGGACGCCGCCGCCGACGCGGCCGCCGCCTCCGCCCCGCACTGGGACTTCGACCAGCCGGGCCATCGCGCCGAGGAAGCCCTGCAGGCCGCCTTCGGCCCCGCCCTGACCGACGATCACCGCCGTGCGCTGGTCGCCATCTGGGCGCTGGAGATGCCCGCCCGCGTCCCCGCCGCCGATCTGCCGTCGGCCTCGCTTGAGCTTTATCCGCAATGGATCGACCGGCTCGCCGCCTTCCTGACCGAGGGCGCCGACCCCTACGACCGCGACTTCTGGGCCAAGGACGTCCGCATCTCCCTGGTCCTCAGCGTGCCCGGCGCCCGCACCCAGATGATCGACCTGAGCTCGCCCATGGGGCCGGGCCAGATTCTGCGTCACGCCCGCGAGGGCTGGGGCTGGTCTGTCATTCCCGCCTACGCCGCCGCCCAGTCATGGAAGCCGTGGCTGGAGGTTCACACCGAAAGTCGCGAACTCAGCGACTTCAACGAGGCCGGCTGGGACCGCGCCTGGGCCACCGCCGCGGAAATCCTCAAGCGCCGCCCGGAGATGGCGGGCATGCTGGGTTCGTCGTGGTTCTATGACCCGCCGCTGGAGCAGATCAGCCCGCGCCTCGCCTATCTGCGCGTGAACCCGCTCAAGCACGGCGCCTTCCTGATCCATCAGGGGCCCGGCGAAATCCACACCCAACGTGCCGCCACCAGCTCCCCCACCCGCGCCGCCCTGATCGAAAAGGGCGAATACACCGCCCGCTCGTGGATCGTCGCTTGGCCCCGCGCCGCACTCATCAAATGGGCGGACGCGCGGAAGGCTCAGTTGGCCGACGCCGCATGACTGTTGGGGCAGAGTCTTTCGCGCTTGGAGCGTCTGATCTCGTCGCGGCAATGGACCGCTTTGAGAACTTCAACGACGGCTTGGTGACCTCTTGGCGGTTCGGAACGCAGGACGCATGGGCCTACAAGCATGGCGTCCGGCAAGATAAGCAGTTTGTTGAGTTCGAGATTGAGGTCCAAGACGCCGAGAATGAGAAGGGCAGCCTGATCACCCTCAGGTTGGCGGACTGCGAAAGCATAGTTTTGCATCGCAACAACCAAGTCTCGTTGGATGTCCTGTTTTACGGACTCCACGTTCTGGAGTCGGATGGGCTCATTGGTATCGAGTTTGGGGATCTCGGGGACGAAGCGCCCGCGACGATGGAAGACTTGCGGAAGTCCCGCTTCCACGTCGTCGCCAAGTCTTTGGTCTGGCAGGTGTCGCCCTTTTCCTGATCGTCAGGTGTTCAGCGGTCGGGCGCACGTCCAATTCTGACGCATCGGCCTGCTAGAGTGAGCCGTATCGCTTCACTCTGACTGATAGACTATCGCCCGGATAATATTTCCGCCCACCGGACAGGCTGAATCCGCAAATCCCCGCCAACACTGACTGAACGCCCGACGAATCTAATAGACGGTATAGACGCCATAGACGGTATAGACGGTGTATTTCGACAGTCTCCGCCGTCTCGATCACATATTTACCCGGGTATAATCGACCGCCAGGCCTCGCCGACCGGCCGCACCTCCAGCCCCGCCGCCTTGGCCAGCCGGATCACCCGGTCCAGATCGTCGGGGGTGCAGCCATAGTCCGTCGGGTCGTCCGACACGTCGTGGGCATAGGCGGTCAGCCAGCCGCTCGATGCCGCCGCCTCGGCCATCAGGCCCTCGAGGTCGTAGTGGGGCAGACGGCGGCTCTCCAGCCCGATGGACTTGATCAGCCCCCGGTCCTCGCGCCCCGCATTGACCCCGTCGCGCACCCCGCGCCCCAGATCGAACCGCCCGCGCACATACCGCTTGGCGCTAAGCGTCGCGTCGCCGAACGGATAGGCGAAGGTGGTCATCTCATAGCCGCCCAGCCGCTCACTCACCCAGGCCGCATTGGCGTCGAGGCTCAGCTTCAGCGCCGTCGCATCCATCCGCAGCACGCTGGTGTGCCCGTACGTATGACACCCGACCTCGTGCCCGGCGGCGTGCAGTTCCTGCAGGTGCCGCACCTGAAACTGGTCCCGGTCCATGTTCCGTCCGCCGGCCAGTCCGCCGCAGACATAGTAGGTCGCCTTGATCCCGTGCTCCGCCAGGATCGGCCCCGCCTCGGTCCAGGCCGTCGCCGGAATATCGTCGAAGCTCAGCGAAAACACGCCCTTCGCCGGGGCGATGGTCACCGCCTCCACATCGAGATACCGCGCGGCGCGCCGCCGCATCTGGTCGATCTGCTTCATGGGGCCACGAATACCGGTTCGCGCTTAAGGAACCGTATGGCCTCGCCTTGCCCCGCAAACCCCCGCCGTCTAGGGTCCGCGGCCTTCTTCCCCGGATGAAATAACCCGCCGTGACGACCGAACCGCTCGCCTTCCAGGACCTCATCCTGACGCTCCACAAATACTGGGGCGATCAGGGCTGCGCGATCCTCCAGCCGTACGACATCGAGGTCGGCGCGGGCACCCTGCACCCGGCCACCGTGCTGCGCGCCCTGGGGCCCAAGCCGTGGAAGGCCGCCTACGTCCAGCCCAGCCGCCGTCCGGGCGACGGCCGCTATGGGGAAAACCCCAACCGGCTCCAGCATTATTATCAATATCAAGTACTTCTGAAGCCGAACCCGGACAATCTGCAGGAGCTCTACCTCGGCTCGCTGCGCGCCATCGGCATCGATCCCAGCCTGCACGACATCCGCTTCGTCGAGGACGACTGGGAGAACCCGACCGTGGGCGCCTGGGGCCTGGGCTGGGAGGTCTGGTGCGACGGCATGGAGGTGACCCAGTTCACCTACTTCCAGGGCGTCGGCGGCATCGAGGTCGATGTGGTCTCGGGCGAGCTGACCTACGGGCTGGAGCGTCTGGCCATGTACGTCCAGGGCGTCGACAACGTCTACGACCTCAAGTTCACCAAGGAAGGCACGACCTACGGCGAGGTCTTCCTCGAGAACGAGCGCCAGCAGTCGAAAGCCAATTTCCACGGCTACGACGTCGACGGCCTGAAGCGCCGCTTCGAGGACATGGTGGCCGAGGTCTCGCGCCTTCTGGCCATGACCGGTCCGCAGGGCCAGCCGCTGGTCCTCCCGGCCTACGATCAGGTCCTGAAAGCCTCGCACCTCTTCAACCTGATGGACGCCCGCGGCGCCATCGCCGTCGCCGAACGCCAGAGCTACATCGGCCGCATCCGCGAGCTGTGTAAGGCGTGTGCCACGGCCTACGTCGAGCGGGAGCGAGCGGAAGCTTGATCGAAGGGCGCGATCAGACTCCCTTCCCCCTTGATGGGGGAAGGGTTGGGGATGGGGGTGATACCCTGTCCGCCAAGCCGCGGCATCGCAGCGGCGCGGTCGCACGCGCTCGTCATCTCCGTCGCGAGCAGACCCTCCCGGAAAAGCTCCTCTGGGCCGATCTGCGAAAGCTGAAGCTCAACATTCGACGCCAAGCGCCCATCGGCCGCTTCGTCGCTGATTTCGTGCACCACGAAAGTCGATTGATCATCGAGGTCGATGGTCCGCTTCACGATACGCCCGAAGCGAAACTCCACGACGCGGCCAGAACCGAATGGCTGAACAGCCAAGGGTATCGGGTCCTGCGCTTTTCGAACAAGCGGGTCACCGATGATCGCGAAACCGTTCTGACCGAGATCCGCTCGGCCATCGCCTCACCCCCATCCCAACCCTTCCCCCATCAAGGGGGAAGGGCTCTCTGGCGTGCCCGCGATCAGTGGGTGCGAGATGACGAAAACTAGATGCCCCAACTCCTCCTCGAACTTTTCTCCGAAGAAATCCCGGCCCGCATGCAGCAGGGCGCGGCGCGCGATCTTGAGCGGATGGTCGCTGACCGGCTGAAGGCCGCGGGCCTGAGCTATGAAGCGCTGACCACCTATGGCGGGCCGCGCCGTCTGACGCTGGTCATCGACGGCCTGCCGTCGGCCACGCCGGACCGTGAGGAAGAGCTGAAAGGCCCGAAGGCCACGGCTCCGGAACAGGCGCTGGAAGGCTTCCTGCGCAAGACCGGCCTGACCCGTGAGCAACTGGTCGAGCGCGACGGCGTCCTGTTCGCCGTCATCAGCCAGAAGGGCCAGTCCACCGCCGCCCTGATCCCGGCCATGGTCGACCAGATCGTCCGCACCTTCCCCTGGCCCAAGTCGATGCGCTGGGGCTCGGGCACGCTGCGTTGGGTGCGTCCTCTGAAGCGTATCGTCGCCCTGTTCGACGGCGCCGTGGTCCCGTTCGAGATCGACGGCATCGAAAGCGGCGACCTGACCGAAGGCCACCGCTTCCTCGGCTCGGGCCAGCCGTTCACGGTCAAGGACTTCGCCGACTACCGCCAGAAGCTGGAGCGTGAGTTCGTCCTGCTGGACGTCGCCGACCGCAAGCTGCGCATCCTCGAAGCCGCCCGGAAGGTCTGCGCCGACAAGGGTCTGGCTCTGGTCGACGACGACGGCCTGCTGGACGAGGTCGCTGGCCTGGCCGAATGGCCGACCCCGATCCTGGGCGGCATGGACCCGCAGTTCCTCGCCCTGCCGCCCGAAGTGGTCCGCCTGTCGATGAAGGTGCACCAGAAGTATTTCGCGGTCCGTGATCCGGCCAAGCATGGCCTCGCACCGCACTTCGTCGTCGTGGCCAACGTCGAGGCTTCCGATGGCGGCAAGGCTCTGGCCGCTGGCAACAGCCGCGTCCTGTCGGCCCGCCTGAACGACGCCCGCTTCTTCTGGGACGAGGACCAGAAGGTCGGCTTCGAACCCTGGCTCAAGAAGCTGGAAGGCGTAACCTTCCACGCCAAGCTCGGGACCCTCGCCGAGCGTGTCGAACGCATCGCCGCCCTGGCCCGTGAGATCGCCCCGCTGGTCGGCGCCGACCCGGATCAGGCCGAGACCGCCGCCCGACTGTCAAAGGCGGACCTCGCGTCTGGCATGGTCAGCGAGTTCCCGGAACTGCAGGGCATCATGGGCGGCTACTACGCCCGCGCCTTCGGCCAGCCTGACGCCATCGCCGACGCCATCCGCGACCACTACAAGCCGCAGGGCCCGGGCGACTCCGTCCCGACCGCCCCGCTGACCGTGGCCGTCTCACTGGCCGACAAGCTCGACACCCTCGTCGGCTTCTTCGCCATCGACGAGAAGCCCACCGGCTCTAAGGACCCGTTCGCCCTGCGCCGCGCGGCGCTGGGGGTGATCCGGCTGGTGCTGGAGAATGACAAAGCCATAAGTTTGGTAGAGCTGCTACGCGGCCATACCGTACGAGTATGGGTCGATGCGATTACTCGTCAGTACCGTAGTTTGCCCCGGCTGATGCCATTCGACCTGTACGACGTTGTTCAGACTAAAGACGGCTTTGACATGTCTTTCGGCGTGGGCTCTACAGTTCTGCATAGCCTCGACGCAGAGAACCCCGACGAATTTGTCGCTGCAGCATTCGGCGACTTTGAAGAAGACGAAGCAGTTCACTTCCTTGAGGTGCCTCGCGAGGCACCGGTCCGGCTTCATTCGGATACCCCGCGCCGTGCCGACTTGCTCGCCCGCCGAGACGTCGTTGAAAACCTTCTCGCCTTCTTCGCCGACCGCCTGACCGTCCTTCTGCGTGACCAAGGCCAACGCCACGACTTGGTGGCCGCCGTGTTCGCGCTGGGCGACGACGACCTCGTCCGTATCGTGCGGCGGGTGGAGGCGCTGGACGCCTTCCTCGCCACCGACGACGGCGCCAACCTGCTGGCGGGCTACAAGCGCGCGTCCAACATCCTCAAGGCCGAGGAGAAGAAGGGCGAACTGCCGACCGGCATGGTCGAGACCGGCCTGCCGGACCAGCCGGAGGAGGAGTCCACGCTCGCCTTCGCCGCCGCCGCCGCCGCGACCGCCGTCGACGCCGCGCTGGAGACCGAGGACTTCGCAGCCGCCATGCGGGCGCTCGCCGCCCTCCGCGCGCCGGTCGACGCCTTCTTCGAGAAGGTCATGGTCAACTCGGATGTGCCGTCGGAACGCGACAACCGTCTGAAGCTGCTCGGGCAAGTCCGCGCCGTCATGGGCCGCGTCGCCGACTTCGGCCAGATCGCGGGCTAAACCCCGGCTCACCGACTCACCTCCCCATCGCCCCTTCAAGGCGATGGGGAGGACAGACCGCGCAGCGGTCAGGAGGGGGCGGCGCAGGCATTGGGTGAGTAGCCGCCGACACCGGTGTTCGAGACCTCTCCGGCCCTGACGGAGCCGCCCTCTCCTGATCGGCGAAGACGCCGATCTGTCCTCTCCATTCGCTTGAGGGCGAACGGAGAGGTGAGTGTCAGCGATACCTCGGCTGATCCATGAAGGCCGCGTCCAGCCCGTAGCCGGCGAACCGCGCCACCCGTTCGGCGATCCGGCCGTGCCCCGCCGGAGCATCCCCCACGCGATCCGCCTCCGGCAGGAAGGCGTTCTCGGCGCGGAAGGTCCAGGCCGCCACCTTCAGCCCCGCCGCATGGGCGTCGGCGATCAGCGTGGTCGGTGCGCCCGGCTCCGGCTCGATCATCGCCGTGTCCGCCCCGATCCAGTCCGCATAGGCCCGGACGCGCGCCAGCCCCTCCGGCGTCGCCATCTCCGCATAGGTCACGCCCGGCCGATCCGCCGGGCCGCCGCCCCGGGCCATCAGTTGCAGCAGGGGTGTCTCGATCCGGCGGCTCAGCCGCTCAAGCGGCCCCACCTCGAAGCACTGGACCAGCACCGGCGCGTCCGCCCCCGTCAGCCCGCGCCGTTCCAGCACCGCCACGAAGGCGTCCTCCATCGGCAGGCCGATCCCGACGAAATACAGCGGGTGCTTCAGCTCCGGCGCCACCCCGACCCCGGCCTCCGCCGCGATCTCCAGCGCCTGCTCGAAGGTCAGGATGGGCTCGCGTCCGTCGAAGGCCGTCCCGCGCAGCTCCGGCAGCCGCTCCCGCGCGCGCAGGGTCATCAGCTCGGCCAGGGTGAAGTCCTCGGTGAACCAGCCCGTCACCACCTGCCCGTCGATAGTCTTGGTGGCCCGCCGGTCCGCGAACTCCGGATGGGCGGCGACATCGGTCGTGCCGCCGATCTCGTTCTCGTGCCGGACCACCAGCACGCCGTCGCGGGTCATCACCAGATCCGGCTCGATGACGTCCGCGCCCTGTTCGATGGCCAGTTCATAGGCCGCGCGGGTGTGTTCGGGCCGTTCGCCCGAGGCGCCGCGATGGGCGATGATGATGAGGTCAGGGGAGGCCAGGGCCGGGCTCGCGGTCAGCAACAGAAGGGCCGTCAGAATGATCCGGAACATGCGCCGGACATAGGGCCCTCAGGCGACAGGGCGGTGACGCCCGAAGCGGGGCGCCGGAACCGAGGCCCGACACCCCTTCATCTTCAGATCGAAGGGATCAACATTCCCATTCGACGTAGTCGTAGGAGTCGCCCAGGGTCAGGTCCGGCCAGCCGTTGTAGCCGTCCCAGTGCTCCCAGCCATCGCAGCCCATGTACTGGGTCGAGACCAGTTGGCCGCTGATGTAGTAGGTGTACATGTAGCCGTAAGGCTGCGGGCCGAAGTAGTGGCTGGTTTGCGCCGCCGCCGGGCTCGCGGCGGCCGCTGCGATCGAGGTCGCCAGAGCGGTCAGAAGCAGGATACGCGGCAGTTTCATCGTCGTTCTCCTTGATTGATCGCGTCACAGGAATGCGTGACGGCTCAGCTTCGCCTGTAAGGCGAAGCTGTCAACCGAGGGGCGAGGTTAATGTGCTGATTCCCGTTATTGGACCCCCAGGATCCAGCCTTCTTCCTGCTCGACATGCTGGATCAGCGCCTCGCTCGCGCCCTTGGGCGGGGCGAAGGCCTTGGCCAGATCACCGGCGTCGTCCATCTTCGCCAATGCCTCGGCGGTGACGCGGACCTGGGCCTGGTCCTTGTATTCGCCGGCCTCGGGCTTGGCGTCGAACATTGACGGCCAGACCTCGACGACGACGGCCGACAGGGGCTCCACGTCCACCGTGTCCAGCGCGCGCCAGCCGGTGCCGAACGGCCAGATGGCCCCCGCGTCGCCCAGGCTTTCCAACAGGCGGCGCACCATGGGGATGCCGATCAGGGTCTGGCCGCCGACGGCCCCCGCGCCGTGCATCTGCCAGACCGACTTGGGCTGGAGCTTGCCCTTGCGGACCGCATCCTCGGTGGCGCGGAACTCGGGGATGTCGGCGCCGGCGCCCGCCGGGGGCTTGGTCGTGGTCAGCCAGCGCTGCGCCTGCTTGGCGGGCGCGCCCCAGAACGGCCATGCCTCGTCGGTCATCAGCCGGTTGATCTTGGCCGCGACCTGGTAGCGGTTGTTGGTGTTGTCGGCCTTGTCGACAATGTTGGCCGCGATGAATTTCCACATCGCCGACCACGGGGTTCCGTCCAGCTTCAGCCGCGCAGCGGTTCCGGCGGGATAGCCCAGGGTGAAGTCGAAGCCGACCAGCACCCGGTCGCCGCGCTTGCGGTGTTCCGAGATCAGCTTGTTCAGCAGGGCCTCGCCCTCGGCGCGCGTCGCCGTGTTGTGGGTCTCGGTGTACAGGCGGAAGCGGACGTCGCGCTTGGCCACGCCGATCCAGACCGACTGATCGCCCAGCTTCTTGCCCTCGGCGGCGGTCCAGTCAGCAATGATCACGGCGTCGAACAGGCGGGCCACGGCGGGCTCCTTCAGGCTTACTCAAGATAGGTTGGGGGCTTCCTAGTCTCCTCCCCGTTGCGCAGCAATGGGGAGGGGGACCGCGTAGCGGTGGAGGGGCTCTGGCGGCGGGCTCGGTCAAGAGCCCCTCCGCCTCCTCGCGAGGCTCGGAGCCACCTCTCCAGTTCGCGGGGAGGAGACGGCTAGCCCCTCAACAGCGCTTCCAGATGCGACAGCCAGCGTCGGCCCAGACGCAGGGCCTCGCCGGGAGAGCCGGTCTGCACCGGCACGGTGGCGTCCCACAGGGCCAGTTCGAACTCCGGGTGCCGGGCGTCCGCGAACATCAGCCGCAACACCACCTGTTCGGCGTCGGGCGCCAGGATATCCAGCGACTTGCGGGTCTCACCCCGCCGCACCCGGGCGACGACATGGCCGTCGACGATGATCTCGCCGCCCTCGATCTCCTCGAAGGCGTAGACCAGACCCGAGCCGCCCCGGTTCCACAGGACCGCGATCTGGGCGCCGTCGAAATCCAGACCGGCGGCGCGGCCCTCGGCGGGTGACAGGGCCTCAGCCTCGGGCGTAGCGCCCAGCGACTTGAGCAGGGCCCGCCGCATCCGGCGCACGGGCTCCATCCACCAGACCAGCAGGAGCGCCCCGGTAGTCAACGCCGCCGCGGCCAGCGCCACCAGCAGGACCACCCGGAACACCTCTCCCAAGGCCTAGTCCTCCAGTTCAACGACCACGGGGACGTGGTCGGACGGCTTGTCCATGTCGCGGGCGTCGCGGTGCGTCTCCACACCCCGGAACCGGTCCGCAGCCTGCGGCGACAGCAGGTGGAAGTCGATGCGGATGCCGTGATCCCTCTGCCAGGCGCCCGCCTGATAGTCCCAGAAGGTGTAGGTCCCGGGCGGCTGTTTGCCGAGCTCGCCCGCCTCGCTCAGGCCGAGGTAGCGCAGGGCGCGGAAGGCGGCGCGGCTCTCGGGCTGGAACAGGGCGTCATTGACCCAGGCCTTGGGATCCTTGGCGTCGTCCGGCGTCGGGATGACATTGTAGTCGCCGCACAGGGTGAAGGCTTCCTCCTGCGCCAGCAGGGTGCGGGCGTGGGCCTCCAGCCGCTCCATCCAGCCCAGCTTGTAGGCGAACTTGGGACTCTCCACCGGATTGCCGTTGGGCAGGTAGAGGCAGCCGACCCGAACCGGGCGCGGACATTCGATCAGCGCCTCGATGTAGCGGGAATGGACGCCCTCGGCCTCGACGCCCGACTGATCCTCGCCCGGCAGGCCGCGCAGAACGTCGGACATCGGGTATTTCGAGAGCAGGGCGACGCCGTTGTAGGTCTTCTGGCCGTGGACCTCGACATTGTAGCCGAGGCTCTCGAAGGCCTCGCGCGGGAACTTCTCGTCCACGCACTTGATCTCCTGGAAGCCGACGACATCCGGTTGGGCGGCTTCCAGCCACGCCAGCACGGTGGGCAGGCGGGCGTTGACCGAGTTCACATTCCAGGTAGCGATACGCATGAGAGCGGAAGCTAAGGCGTGTCGCGGAGCGAGGGAAGCGCCAACGAAAAACGCCCCGGAGTGTCCTCCGGGGCGTTGATCGTTTTTAGGGCGGTTCCGCTTACGGACGGCCGCCCGTCGCCGGGGCCACAGCCGTCAGGGTGCAGCCGCCGCCGATGCGCTGGGCGCGCGAGCAGGGGTAGACCTGATTGATGATGTTGTCCTTCACCTGGGCGACGTAGCCGTCGCCGGCGGCGCATTTGACCTCGATGAAGCGGCCGGTGTCATTCTCAGCCAGCATGCGGATCTGCTGAGCGTCGCAGTCGTCGATGGCGCTGCCGACCAGCAGAGGCTTGAAACCCGCGGCCTGCTCTTCAGGGGTGGTGAACCGGCAGGTCATCTGCGAGCCCATGATCTGAAGGCAGTCGGTCTTGTTCCAGCCCTGGGCGGTGCGCTCGATGTGATAGCCATCGGCGCCGGCGCAGCCGACTTCGTAGACGAGGTTGCCCTCAGGCGTCGCGCCCAGGGCCGCGCCGGCGTCCACCTGACAGGTCACGCCGGCGTCGCGGGCGTAGCTGGCGATCGCGCCCACGGCGTTCTGGTTGCCCGGCAGGGTGCAGACCGAGTTGGCGGCGACTTCGCCGCCACTGGCGCGGACCTGATCCGCCTGGGCGGCCAGCACCAGACAGTCGAAGGTCTGCGGCGGGGTGGCGCTGGTCAGGATGTAGCCGGCGCCGTTCGCGCAGCTCACTTCGTACAGGTCGGCATTGTCATCGGTCGCGCCGAGAAGGGCCGAGCCGTTCACCTGACAGGCGAGGCCGGCGGCGGTGGCTGCGGCCTGGGCGCCGGCGGCGACCTGTTCGGGGGTCTGCTCACGGCCGCGGCGGTCGCGGCGAGTGGCGTTGGGCTGAAGGTCCCGGCGCATGCGGGCCTGGTCTTCGGTCGAGCGGCGGTCGCCGGACTGGCGATAGGCGCCGGAGCCCCGCATTTCCTCGCGTCGTTCCTGCGGGGCGGCCTGGGCCTGATCGAGAATTGGGGCGGACGCGATAAGCGTCGCGGCGGCGACGGCGATGAGTCTGAGCAGGGTCATTGAGCGCCTCGGTTGCGGACCATGCGCGATTAATACGCGCGAGGCGGGGCAAGGCAATCCCGCCGCCGATCCAGGGTCCGGAGTCCGCCCGGCGTCCACGCGTGAACGTCGGGCGGGTTGTCAGGACGCAGGCGTCAGGGGCGACCGCCGGTCGCCGGAGCCGCGGCCGGAGCCGGGGTCAGGGTGCAGCCGCCGCCGATGCGCTGGGCGGTGGCGCAGGCGTAGACCTGCTGGGTCACGCCCTCATTGTTGACGCGGGCGATGTAGCCCTGGCCTTCAGTCGAGCATTTGGCTTCGTAGAAGCGGCCGTTGGCGTTCTGGCCCATCATGCGGACCTGGGTGACGGCGCAGTCCGCGGCGTCCGTACCGGCCAGCTTGGACTGGAAGCTCTGGGCCTGCTCGGCGGCGGTGGTGAAGCGGCACGAGCCGTTCATGTTGGCGACCTGCAGGCAGTCCTTCAGGTCCCAGCCGGCGGCGGTCTTCTCGAGCCAGTAGCCGTCGGCGCCGGCGCAGCCGACTTCGTAGACCATGTTGTTCTCGTCGCTCTTGCCGATGGCCTGGGCCTCGTCGACGGTGCAGGTCGCGCCAGCTTCACGCGCCCAGCCGCTGATGATGGCGAGGCTGTTCTGGTTGGCGGGCATCACGCACTGCTGGCCGACATCGGCGTTCGGATCGCGCGAGCGGGCGATGGCGGCGGTGCCAGCCAGCTCGATGCAGCTGAAGGCTTGCGGCGGGGTCGAGGCGATCAGGATGTAGCCTTCGGCGTTGGCGCAGGCGGCTTCATAGACCTGCGACTCGCCGATCACGCCCGGATTGGCGGCTTCGGTCAGGGTGCAGGACAGGTTGGCGGCAGTCAGCTGGGCCTGGGCGGCGGCGCGAATTTCCTCCGCCGTCGGGGCGGCGGCGGCCGGAGCCGGGCGGCCACGGGGACGCTGGCGCGGCGAGCCCGCGGCGGGATCGCGGTCATTCAGGCGGCCCGGCTGGACGCGGGTGCCGGTGAAGGCGCCGCTGGCGCGGTCGGTTTCGGTGCGTCGGTCGGACGAGCCGGTTTGGCCGGGCGTGGTCGTCTGGGCCAGCGCGGGCTGGGCGACGCCCATCAGCACCACGAAGGCGCCCGCCAGGCCGAGGATTTTTCTGTTCAACACGGGGTCACTCCGGGAAGGAAATCTTCGGCGGACACCCTTGGCGAGCGGCGGTGGCCGGGTCAAGTCGCCAGACCGGTGACGCTGGACGGAAGGCGGCGGTTCGCGCTATCCCTCCTGCGTTGCGATTGGAGACGGACTTGGCGGACGGCGTGATCCCGGCGGAAACCGAGGCGAAGACCGCCGAGCGTGGTCTGACCTATCCGTTCGCCCGACCTCCGGCGTCGGGCGAGGCGATCAGGGTCGCCGACGACGTGCTGTGGATGCGCGTCGCCATGCCGATGCAACTGGATCACATCAACGTCTATGCGGTGCGCGACGGCGACGGCTGGGCGGTCATCGACTGCGGCCTGGCCATCCCGGGCACGAAGGACGAGTGGGAACTGCTGCTGGCAGGGCCTATGGGCGGTGATCCGGTCACCCGGGTGATCTGCACCCACATGCATCCCGACCATATCGGACTGGCAGGGTGGTTGTGCGAACGCTTCGACGCGCCCCTGCTGATGACCCGGCTGGAATACGTCATGGCGCGGATGCTGCTGGCGGACACCGGCAAGACCGCGCCCGAGAGCGGGGCGGCCTTCTATCGCGCGGCGGGCTGGGACGAAGAGCAGATCGAGCGCTACCGCAAGGAGTTCGGACGGTTCGGCATGGCGGTATCGCCTCTGCCCGCCAGTTATCAGCGCATCCGGGAGGGCGAGCGGATCGTCATCGGCGGACGCGACTGGACCGTGGTGGTCGGCGAGGGGCACAGCCCTGAGCATGCCTGCCTGTGGCGTCAGGACGACGGCGTCGTTCTGGGCGGGGACCAGATCCTGCCGCGCATCTCGTCCAATGTGTCGGTCTGGCCGACCGAGGCGGACGCCGATCCTCTGGGCGACTGGCTGACCTCGCTGGAGCGGATGAAGAGCGTCTTCCCGGACGATGTGCTGATCCTGCCGTCGCACGGCGAGGTGTTCCGGGGGGCGCAGACCCGGTTGGAGGCGCTGATCCGCGGCCACCACGTGGCCCTGAAGCGGCTGGCGCGGTCGCTTAAGGAGCCGAAAAGGGCGGTCGACGTGTTCCCGGCCCTGTTCGCCCGCCCCGTCGGGGACGGCGTGCGCGGCATGGCCACGGGCGAGGCGATCGCTCATCTGAATTATATGCTGCTTCAGGGGACAGCTGTACGCGAGCGCGATGCGGACGGCGTCGACTGGTGGCGTTCAACGACAAACGGGGAGGAGGCGGCATGACCGACCACATCAAGACTGAACTGGCCGGCGGCGTCCTGACCGTGACCCTGGCCCGCGCGGACAAGAAGAACGCGATCACCCAGGCCATGTATGCGGCGATGGCTGACGCTACCGAGCGCGCGCGCACAGACGACGCCGTGCGGGTGCTGGCCTTCAAGGGCGAAGGCGACAGCTTCTCGGCGGGCAATGATATCGGCGACTTCATCGCCATCGGCTCCCAGACCGGAAATCCGTCCGACATGGCGGTCTTCCGCTTCCTCAAGGCGCTGGCCGATCTGGACAAACCGGTGGTCGCGGCCGTGCGCGGCCGGGCGGTCGGCATTGGCCTGACCCTGCTGCTTCACTGCGACATGGTGGTGGTGGCTGAGGACGCCCTGCTGTCGGCGCCCTTCATCAATCTGGCCTTGGCCCCGGAAGCGGCGTCGTCCCTGCTGCTGCCGCAGGTGCTGGGTCATCAGCGCGCCTTCGAGATCTTTGCGCTCGGCGAGCCGATCGATGGCAAGACGGCCCTGGCCTGGGGATTGGCCAACCGCGCGGTTCCCGCCGATCAGGTCGAGGCCGTGGCCGACGAACTGGCGGGCAAGCTGGCCGCCCGAGCCCCCAACTCGATCCGCAAGACAAAGCGCCTGATGCGTGACGCGGAACGCCTCTGGGAACTGATGCAGCGCGAGGGCGAGGCCTTCGGCAGCCAGATGAAGAGCCCCGAGGCGATGGAGGCCTTCATGGCCTTCACCCAGAAGCGCGCGCCGGATTTCTCGAAAGCCGGTTGATTCCCGAGCGCGCGGGCCTTAGGTGCGCGCGCTCATGACCGAAGCCGCCTTCCAGACCACCGTGCGCATCGACGCTGAAACACCCGCCGACGTCGCATCGGTGGAGGCGCTGGTCATGGCTGCTTTCGGCCCGGGCCGCTATGCCAAGACCGCGGAACGCATCCGTGAGCACGCGGGCGTGGCGGCGGGGTTCGTCGCGCGCGAGGATGGTCGGGTGATCGGCGCGGTTCGCCTGTGGTCGATCACGGTCGGGGACCGTCCGGCCCTGTTCCTGGGCCCGATCACCGTCTCGGCGGACAGCCGCAAGGGCGGGCTGGGCGCGGATCTGGTGCAGGCCTGTCTCGACCATGCGGGCGAGACCGGCATCCTGCTGGTCGGCGACGCTCCCTATTTCGGCCGCTTCGGTTTCCGTCCTGCACCGGAAGCCCGCCTGCAGGGGCCGGTGGACCAGCGCCGCGTCCTTTGGCTGGGCGAGGGCGACGCCGTCGGGCCCGTCCGCCCCGCCTGAGCGGGTTTGCAGGCGGGGGCGAACACCCTAAGTCTGGCCCCATGGCCGACGCCGACAAGACAACAGGACTGGCCGCCGTGGCCGAGGCGGTGAAACAGGCGCCCGGGCGCGGCCTGCCGCCGGTGCATCTGTGGCATCCCGAACATTGCGGCGACATCGACATCGTCATCCGCCGCGACGGCATTTGGATGCATGAGGGCTCGCCCATTGGCCGCCCGGAGCTGGTGCGGCTGTTCTCGACCATCCTGCGCAAGGACGCCGACGGCCATGTGCTGGTCACGCCCGGCGAGAAGCTGTCGATCACGGTGGAGGACCTGCCGTTCCGCGCTGTGGCGGTAGAGCGGAAAGGCGAGAGCCTGGTCTTCACCACCGACGTCGGCGACAAGACCGTGGCTGGCCCGGAGGCTCCGCTGATCGTCGAGACCGATCCGGAGACGGGCGAACCCGCGCCGCGCGTGCGGGTGCGGGCGGACCTGTGGGCGCGGATCGCGCGACCGGTCTTCTACGAACTGGTCGAAATGGCCGATCAGGACGGCGAACAGCTGATTGTCCGCTCGAACGGCGCGGCGTTCAGCCTTGGAGCCTTCGCCGCATGAGCCTGGCCAGTCTGCGCGAACGCCTGCTGACGAAGCTGACGCCGGCGTCCGAATGGTCGGCGGAAGCCGGTCCTGGACGCTCGGACTTCGACCTGAACCCGGATGCCCGCCCCTCGGGCAAGACGCTGCGGCCGGCGGCGGTGCTGATCCCGATCATCGCCAATCCCAAAGGCGCGACCGTGCTGATGACCCGCCGCTCCGACAGCCTGGCCAGCCATACCGGTCAGATCGCCTTCCCCGGCGGTCGGCTGGATCCGGGCGAGACGGCGGTCGAGGCGGCTCTGCGCGAAGCCTTCGAGGAAGTCGCGCTGGACCCGGCGGCGGTCGAGGTGCTGGGCGTCTGTGAGCCCTATGAGACCGGGACCGGCTTTTTGGTGACCCCGGTGGTCGGCTGGTTGCGAGAGACGCCGTCCACCACCCCGTCGCCCGCCGAGGTGGCTGAGGTGTTCGAAGTGCCGTGGGACTTCGTCATGGATCCGGTCAATCACCGGCGGGATTCCTACCAGCTGGAAGGCCAGCCGGTGCGCTGGTTCTGGGCCATGCCCTATGAGCAGCGCTACATATGGGGCGCGACGGCGGGCATCCTGCGGAACCTTTGCGCCCGGCTGTACGGCGATGAGGCCGACAAGGCCGCCGCCGCCGGGGAGGATGCGGCATGACCGTGTTGACCGGACAGGACTGGCTGACCGCCTCGGCGACCCGGTCAGTGATCGCGGCGCTGGAGGCGGCGGGCGGTCCGGGCTGCGCGCGCTTCGTCGGCGGCTGCGTGCGCAACGCCCTGATGGGCAAGCCCATCGACGACATCGACATCGCCACCACCCTGAAGCCCGAAGAGACCGAGAAGGCGATCCGCGCGGCGGGGCTGAAGGCCGTGCCGACCGGCATCGCTCACGGCACGGTGACGGCGGTGTCTGAGCGGACCCCATTTGAGATCACCACCCTGCGCCGCGACGTGACGACGGACGGACGCAACGCCACGGTCGCCTTCACCGATGACTGGGCCGAGGACGCCGCGCGTCGCGACTTCCGCCTGAACGCCCTCTACGCCGACGGTGAGGGGCAGGTGTTCGATCCGACAGGGAAGGGCGTCGATGACGCCGCGGCGGGCCGAATTGTCTTCGTCGGCGACCCGCGCACCCGCATTCAGGAAGACTATCTGCGCATTCTGCGCTTCTTCCGATTCTTCGCCTGGTACGGCCGGGGCGAGCCGGACGCCGTCGGGCTGGAGGCGTGCCGCGATCTGGCGTCGGGCATGACCCGCCTGTCAGCGGAGCGGGTGTCGAAGGAACTGATGAAGCTGTTGGCCGCCGAAGATCCCCGTCCGGCCATGTCGGCGATGGCTGTGACCGGGGTTCTGGCTCAAGTCCTGCCCGAGGCAGGGGCGTTGGATCTGTTCGAGGCGGTGGTCCCGCTGAGCGCCGATCCGGTGGTGCGGCTGATGACCCTGTTCGCGGTCGATGCCGAAGCGATGCGGGGCGCGGCGGAGCGGCTGCGGTTCCCCAATGCGGCGCGGGACCGGTTGGTGGCGTCAGCGATGGCGGCGCCTGTGGTGTCGCTGGACATGACGGACGCCCAGACGCGCGCCGCCGTCTATCGCCATGGCGGGCGGGCGGTGGCGGATGCGGTGTTGCGCCGGTTCGCGGGGGAGCCGTCCAGAACGGCTGAGGCGACCCGCTTGCTGGCCATCGCGGGCGACTGGACGCCGCCGCGTCTGCCGGTCGGCGGCAAGGACGTCGCGCGGCTGGGGCTCATGCCGGGGCCGGAGACCGGGCGGCTGCTGAAGGTGTTCGAGGATGGCTGGATCGCCGATGACTTCCCGGCCGAGGGCCACGCCGAACGGCTGGCGGCCCTGATCAGCCGGCGCGGGTGAACTCGGTCACGACCGGACGGTGGTCCGAGCCGTTGGGCTGACCGACCTTGCGGCTGACGAAGGTCAGGTCCGGGGACCGCCACACCTGATCGATGGTGATGCCCAAGGGGGCTGGCAGGTCGCTGGGCCAGGTGCCGGGGAAGCCCGTGGCGGGCGCCATGCCCAGATCATCCTTCATCTGGCGACCGATGCGGGCGTTGGACACGCTGTTGAAGTCGCCCGCGATGATCACCGGCCCGTCCAGCGTGCGCCGGATGTCGCCCAGCGCCATGGTCTGGCTGATCTGGCCCCACTGATACTGGAACGGCCAGGGCCGGGTCAGGTGGACGCCGATGACGTTCACCTCGCCCAGCGGCGTCCGCGCCACGGCGGCGACGGAATGCAGCCCGTCGGGTCGGTTCTCGATCTGCCGCAAGGGCCAGCGGGAGGCGATCACCGAGCGGGAGGGGCCGCGTGTCTGGTCCATCCGCATGGATCCGGCGCGATACGGATATCCGGCCAGCAGCGTGTCCATCTGCTCCATGGGGCCGCGCCCCAGTTCGATCAGGATCACGATGTCCGGGTCGGCGGTCTCGATGGAGCGGCGCATCGCGGCGACGTCGTCGTTCAGATAGTAGACGTTGGCCGAGTACAGTCGGACGACTGGCGCGTCAGGCGCGGGCGCGGGCTCATTCGTCATCCACTGGGAGCTGACGACGACGAGCAGAAGAAGGCTGGTCACGAGTCCAGCCCAGGTCGCCATCCGGAATCGCATGACCGCCAAAACAGCCGTCGCCACCGCACTGGCGATGAACATCGGGGCGGTGAACTGGGCGAAGATGTCGATCCAGCGATGACCGACGCCGGCGAAGATCAGACCGCCCAGCAGCGTCATCCCCGCGAAGCCCAGGCCGACCAGTCGGTCGAGCCATCTGCGCACGAACGCCCACGCTGAAGAAGACGCTTGCGCTTTATGGTGAACGTCGGTCTCCATGGGGCGTTGGATTGCTCGCTGTCGGAGGATGGAATGCCCAGACGGACCATCGGCGATATCGAGAAAATCTGGACCAATGTCGAGAGCATCAAGAAACTCTCGGACCGGGTGATTGGCATCGGCCCGTTCGGGGTCGGGATGGACGGTCTGCTGACCTGGATCCCGGTGGTGGGCACCGCCTACACCCTCGGAGCGGCGGGCTGGCTGATCGTTCAGGCGGTGCGGGCCAAGGCCGCGCCGGGCACCGTGGTGCGGATGTTCGGCTATCTGGGCCTCGACAGTGTGACCACGGCAGTGGGCGAGGTGCCCTTCCTCGACTTCGTGCCCAGCGTCGTCGACGTCCTGTTCCCGGGCCACCTGATGGCGGCCAGGGCGCTGCAGAAGGACATCGAGAGCACCCACTGGGTCGAGAACAACGAGCGGGACGCCCGGGCGTCGGGCGAGCATGACCGTCACCTGGCCAAGGTGAAGGCCGATCCCAAGCTGCGCCGGGTCGTCTATCTGCACGACTGAGAAAGCGCGGGAGTTAATGTTTTCCCATCATATGGATCGTGCCTAACGCCTTGATTGGCTTGGGGCCGAAAGGGCCTCAGCGTCATATGTCCGCCTGAGGAAGCGGCGCCCGCAGACTGATCTCCGACGATGTTTCGGAGATTTCCATGAGCCACGACCAGTCCGCGCGCCTCGGCCTGCCCTATCTGGCGGCGGGGCAGATGCAGAAGCATGTGACCCTCAATGAGGCGCTGACCCGGCTGGACGCCCTGATCCAGACCGCGGTCGCCAGCCGCACGATCATGACCGAGCCGGAGGCGCCGGACGACGGGCGCCTCTACATCCTGCCGGAGGGGGCGGAGGGTCCCGGCTGGAGCGCCTTCGCGGCGGGGACGCTGATCCGCGTCGAGAGCGGCGGCTGGACGGGGATCGAGGTCGCCGACGGTCAACTGGTCTGGGTGGAGGACGAGGCGGCCTTCGTGGTGCGCGACGGCGACGGCTGGAGCCCGCTCGGCGCCCGGATAGGCGAGGTCGGGCCGTTGGAGCGGCTGGGGCTGGGCGCGACCGCCGACGAGGCCAATCCCTTTGTCGCCAAGCTGAATAAGGCGCTGTGGACGGCGCTGGAGGCGGCGTCCGGCGGCGACGGCGATCTGCGGCTGACGCTGAACAAGGAGGCCCCGGTGGATGTGCTCTCCCTGCTGTTCCAGTCGGGATACGGCGGACGGGCGGAACTGGGCCTCATCGGCGATGACGATCTGAGCCTGAAGGTCAGCGCGGATGGCGCGGTCTGGCGTCCCGCGCTGAGCGTGGATCGGGCGACCGGGCGGGTGAGCTTCGCCCAGGGCGCGGGCCGTCGCGAGATCACGGTGCTGACGGCCAACGGATCGTGGACCCCGCCAGTTTGGGCGCGCAGCGTGGAGGCCATCGCCGTCGGTGGCGGCGGGGGCGGCGGCGCGGGGGCGTTCGGCGCATCGGGCGCTCGCTATGGCGGCGGTGGCGGCGGCGCCGGGGGCGTCAGCCGAACCATCTGGGCGGCGGATCAGATCGCGGCGGGCCTGACCGTCGTGGTCGGCGCGGGCGGGACCGGAGGCGTGGCGAGCGCGGGCGCGGGCGGCAGCGGCTCGGTCGTCTATCTCGGCTCGACCGCCCTGCTGCTGGCGACCGGAGGCGGGGGCGGAGGACTGGGCGGCGGTTCGAGCGGCGCGGCCGGGGCCGGCGGGGCCAGTGTTCCCAACTCCAACGCGGGCGGGGCGTCCAGCGTCTCGGCCGCGGGCGGGGCGGGCAAGGCCTTCGACCGTCCCGATGCGCCGGGCGGTGGTGGCGCCGGGGGCGGCCTCGATACGAGCAGCGTCGCGCGCTCCGGAGGCGCGGGCGGCGATGGCGGCGTCCTAGCGGTCAAGGCCCCGGGCGGCAGCGGCGGGACAGGCGCTGTCGGCGGTCCGGGCGCGGCGGCGCCCCTGAACCATCTTCACTGGGCCGGAGGCGGCGGGGGCGGTGGCGGCGCGGTCGTCTCGGGCGCCGGTCGCTCGGGCGGCGCCGGCGGGGCGTCCGGCGCGGGAGGCGGCGGTGGCGGAGCGGGCGTGAGCGCAGGCGGAGCCGGAGGCGCGGGCGCGTCCGGCGTCGTCTGGCTGATCGCTCAGGGATGAGGCGCGCCATGACCCTGCTTTCCCGCACCGACTGGCCGCTCGATGAGGCCGAAACCCTCGATCCGGACGCGGCGGACATCCCGCTGCGCCTGACCCGCGATGAGTTGCTCGCGTCGGCCGATGCGGGTTGGCGCCGCCACGGCTGGCGCATGGACGAAATGGAGGATGACCAGTGACCGAGCCCGCGCTTCCCGAACAAACCTCGCCGCTGGCCGAGGGACGGTGGCTGTGGCGGCGGCTGTATGTCTTCGCCACCAGCGGAGTCGCCTGGATGCTGCTTGATCGACTGATCGCCATGGTGCCCGCCGAGGCGGCGCCGCGACTGGTCGAAGGCCTGATGAGCCTGCTGGCCCTGACCATGCTGCTGTATCTCGTCGCGCCCAGCGCCCAGCAACTGATCGCCAGCCTGCGTCTGCTGCGGCCTGGGCCGGGCGGGGAGGGGCGCTGATGGCCTACCGCCTGTCCGCCCGCTCTCTGGCCCGGCTGGACGGGGTGCATCCGCGCCTCGTCGCCGTACTGCAGGAGGCGATCACCCTGACGCCGGTCGATTTCATGGTCACCGAAGGCGTCCGGACGGCCCAACGTCAGGCGGCCCTCGTCCGCGCCGGGGCCAGTCGAACAAAGGCCTCGCGCCATCTGACGGGACATGCGGTCGATCTGGCGGCGATGGTCGATGGGCAGGTCCGCTGGGACTGGCCGCTCTATCCCCGCATCGCCGCCGCCATGAAGGCCGCGGCGGCGCGACAGGGGACCGCCATTGTCTGGGGCGGCGACTGGCCGACCCTGCGCGACGGCCCGCATTTCGAGCTCGACCGGAAGGGCTTCCCGTGAGCGCGCGGTTCATGACGGGCGCGGGCGTCGGGCTGGGCGTCGCCCTGCTGATCATCGCCCTGCTGCTGGCTGGGCGCGGCCTGGGCCTGCGCTGGGATCCGTTGGGGCTCGACGCGCGCCGACTGGAGCGGGTCGAACAACAGGCCGAGGTCGCCACCGCCGACGCCCGCGCCCGCACTCTGGAAGTCGAGGGCGCCCGCGTTCAGGCGCGCCGCCTTGAGGACGCCCATCAACAGGCTGTCGAACTGGCGCAGGTCACCGCCGCCGCCGAGGCCGAAGCAAGGAAAGCCGATGACGCCCATCTCCCTCTTGATCCGGATCGTATCGGTCGCCTGCGTGACCATGATCGTGAGCTGTGCCGCATCGCCCCGGACGTCTGTGGCGCCGCCCCGGTTGGAGCTGCCGGGGATCGCCCTGACGCCGTGCCGACTGGATCGCCTGCCGGATGCGCCGACGCAGGCTGATCTGGAGGCGTCCTACATGGCGCGCGGGCGGGCGCTGGTGGAATGCGAGGCGGCGCGACGGACGGCGGTCGAGACGCTGGAGGCCGAACGGGCGCTGCAGGACCGATGGAAGAGGCCCGGCTGAGGCGCGATGCGGCAGTTTCTGCAGCCCTGCCCGGCAAAATCTGCCGGGGCTCGGCAAAATCTGCCGGGGTCTCGACGTGCTTAACAGGAACTAACGTAGCAAAAACAATGGTCGCCCGGCTGGCACGGCAGAAATGCGACTGGTCCCATCCTTGCTCCAAGACCTTCCGAGCAAAATGCTCCCGGCAGCCAAAATGGCGTCGGACACCTTGAAACAAGGACTATCGTCATGGCGCTGAACAGCGTTAACACGAACATGGGCGCTATGGTCGCCCTCCAGAACCTGTCGGTTACCAACTCGGAACTGTCGACGGTTCAAAGCCGCATCAATACCGGTAAGAAGGTCAACTCCGCCAAGGACAACGGCGCCGTTTGGGCTATCGCCCAGGGGCAACGTGCCGAGATGGGCGCCCTGAATGCCGTCAAGGACAGCCTGAACCGCGGCCAATCGGCTGTGGACGTCGGCATCGCTGCCGGTGAAACGGTGTCGGACCTGCTCACGCAAATGAAGGAAAAGGCGCTCGCCGCCACCGACAAGAGCCTGACCACGGCCGCCCGCTCCGCCCTGAACGAAGACTTCGTCGCCCTGCGCAAGCAGATCGCCTCGACCGTCTCGAACGCCAAGTTCAACGGCGTCGCCGTGATCTCGGGCACCGCCGGCTTCAAGGCCCTGGCTGACTCGGCCGGCACCAGCACCATCGACATCAAGGCCGAGAACATGACGCTCTCGGGCGCCGTCGTGACGCTGAGCTCGACCGCTTCGATCGGCACCCTGACCAACGCCACCGCCAACCTGGCCAAGGTCAACACCTCGATCGATAACGTGTCGGCTTCGCTGGCCCGTCTGGGCACCGGCTCGAAGGCCCTCGGCACTCACCTGAACTTCGTGAGCAAGCTGCAGGACACCATCGAAGCGGGCGTCGGCAACCTGGTTGACGCTGACCTGGCCAAGGAAAGCGCCCGTCTGCAAGCTCTGCAAACCAAGCAACAGCTGGGTGTGCAGGCTCTGTCGATCGCCAACCAATCGACCTCCATGCTGCTGGGACTGTTCCGCTAAGGAACGATCGGAAGGGCGGGACCTTCGGGTCCCGCCTAACCGCTCCAGTCCCCATTGAAGGGAACCGCCGCCTGAAATGCGTCGGCAGGAGACATGCAAAGCAATGCGAAAATAGGTGCCGTAGCCGCGTACGACGTCCAAGCCGCCTCCGCCCCCACCGGCGGAGATTTCCATGACAGCCGGACCCAGCAAGACGCCGACGAGGCCGCTCGCTACCGTCTGGTGATCGAGGAAGGCCCGCGGGTCGGATCCTTTGTCTACAAGACGATGGACCGGCTGACCGGAGAGGTCGTCAAACAGTTTCCGCGCGAACAGGTCGTCGAGATGATGCGGAACCCCGACTACAGCGCCGGCGCGGTGATCGACACCCGCGCTTGAGACTGCCGCCTCTGTTCTTTCCGCCGCGCTGGAGCGATCCGCGCGGTTAATCGGCGTGGTGAATCGCCGTTAACCATGTGTGCACTCTTCCGGTCTTAGCCTTGACCAAACCTCGAAGGGCTGAGTCGGATGACGAATAGCGTCCACACCAACGTCGCCGCGCAGATCGCGCTGCAGAACCTGAGCACCACGAACAGCCGCCTGGCTGACGTGCAGGGCCGGGTCTCCACGGGCCTGAAGGTCCAGGGCGCGAAGGACAACGCCGCCATCTGGGCGATCGCGCAGACCCAACGGGCAGATGTCGGCGCGCTGGGCGCGGTGAAGCAGAGCCTGGACCGCGCGACCTCGATCGCCGACGTGGCCCTGTCCGCCGGTGAATCGATCTCGGACCTGCTGAACCAGCTCAAGGAAAAGGTCACCGCGGCGAAGGACTCCTCGCTGAAGACCCAGTCGCGTCAGCTGCTGAACGCCGACTTCAAGGCGCTGATGAAGGCGATCAAGTCGGCTGTCGACAACGCGGCCTTCGATGGCGGCAACATCCTGAACGGCTCACTGACCAACGGGATCAAATTCCTGGCCAACGCCGACGCCTCGGCCTTCGTGACCCTGTCGTCGAAGAACCTGACGCTGGGCGGGCCGATCCTCGAGCTGTCGCTGAGCGACAGCCTCATGACCCTGACCGGCGCCACTAACGCCCTGACCAAGCTGGACGATTCGATCACCCAGCTGAACGCCGCGCTCGGCGAGATCGGCGCCCAGGCCAAGCAGATCCAGGCGCACAACACCTTCGTCTCCAAGCTGGTCGACACCCTGGAGTCGGGTATCGGCAATCTGGTCGATGCCGATCTGGCCAAGGAAAGCGCGCGCCTGCAGGCTCTGCAGGTCCAGCAGCAACTGGGCGCGCAATCGCTGTCGATCGCCAACCAGGCGCCGCAGATCATCCTGTCGCTGTTCCAGGGCTAGCCCTAGGCCAGTCGGCGGTCTCCGGATCGTCCGATGGAAATCGGTTGGGGTCGCCGGCGGTGCACGCCGCGCGACCCGAAGCCGTAGAGGGCGAGTAGCGATATCAGGGTGTTGACGAAGGCACTCATCAGGCACTCCTCCGTATTCGACGCGCGATCAACGGGCGCTGACGACCATTGTTCCCTGAGTCGCGTTGGAAGTCGCTCCGAACCCGGTCGTTAAGGCCTCGTTACGGCTCAGGCGCCAGAATGACCGGCGGGAGCGCCCTGTGACGACCATCAACAACGGCTATCTTCTGAGTTTGTTTGGCGGAACGTCGACGTCCAGCACGTCGTACGCGACGGCGAACGTGCTCGCCCAGGCGAAGAAGCAGCCGACCCCGCCATGGTCGACCACGGTCAAGGCGCCCGAGCAGAGCGCCCTGCTGCGCGCGGCCCTCGGCGGTCGAAACTTCATCAATGAAGGCAACGCCCAGCTCGACGTGAAGGGCGCGTCCGCCGACTACAACAAGCTGTTCGCCCTCTATCAGGGGCTGGAGACCATGAACGCCCTGGTCACCCGGGCGGGGGCCAAGGGTGTCGGCGCGCTCGAGCTGTCGCAGCTGAACAAGCGGTTCGGGGCAGGTATGACCGAGCTGGGCAAGTGGTTGCCGTCCGCCGATCTGGACGCGATTCGACTGGTGCAGGGGACCTCGGCCACGACCAGCAAGACCACCGCCGCCGTCCCGCGCGACAGCGGGATTTCGGTCACTGGCCCGATCCACGAGGGTTCGCCGGATGACCTGTCGCCAGCCTTCGCGGGCGATGTGAAGTTCAATATCTCGATCAAGAAGAGCGACAACACCACCAAGTCGGTGAGCATCGACCTGAACGAGATGACCAAGCCGCGCACGCTGACCAATGTGCTGGATCACATCAACGGTCAGCTGGAAGCCGAGGGCATCGAGACCCGGATCGGGCGCGAGGTGGTCAAGCCGGTTCCCAAGACCATGACGGTCGGCGGCAAGCAGGTGACCCTGCCCGCCGGACCGGACCAGTTCGCCCTGGTGGTGCGCGGATCGACGACGGAGAAGGTCAGCTTCACCCCCGCCGAGTCCGCTGACGCCGTCTATGTGGTGCAGAGCGCGGGCGCGGCGGGCGGCCTGCAGATGCTCAAATTCCAGAGCGACACCGGCGGCGCCGCGCCCCCGCCGATCAATGGCGTCGGCGAGACCCACTGGATCGAGGGGAGGGCGTCGCAGACGGCCCTGCCTGAAGGCGTGGAAACGGTGCGCGCCAGCGCCACCGCCCCCGATGGTTCGGTCTGGCTGGTCGCTGACCTGAAGGCAGACCCTGGCAACCAGCCGATCAAGGGCCAGAAGGACGTCGCGCTGATCAAGCTCGACTCGGCGGGCCGCGTGGTCACGACCCAGGCCATCGGCGCCGCCTCGACCGCCAGCGGCTACGCCATCGCGGTGGACGCGGACGGCAAGGTTGCGGTCGCCGGTTCGGTGACTGGCGCGCTGGAGGCGGGTAAGGCGGGCGACGTCGCCAATGTGGCGGACAGCTTTGTCACCGTGTTCGACGCGGATGGACAGGAACTGTGGACCCAGCGCCGGGGCGCCCGCGCTGCGGACGAGGCCACCTCGGTCACCTTCGGCCCCAATGGCTCGGTCTATGTCGCGGGTCGGGCGCAGTCGGCGATGACCGGCGCGGTCGGCGTCGGCGGTTGGGACGGCTATTTGCAGGCTTATTCCTCGACCCAGGCCTATCCCTCGGCTCCCATCGTGTCCAAGGCGATCAGCACGGTTCAGTTCGGCACCACCGGAACCGACGGCGTCGACGCGGTGGCGATGGACGGGAACAACCTCTATTCGGCGGGGATCGAGGACGGGCGCATCGTGGTGCGCCAGTTCACCCTGGACGCCGAGGGCAAGCCGACGCTGGCGGCCACCCGCGACCTCGGCGAGGCCAGCGGCGAGATCAGCGGGCTGGCCGTGAACAACGGCAAGGTGATCCTGAGCGGCACGACCCGCAACGGCGATCTGGACATCGCCACGGTCACCACCGCCCACCATGGCGGCAAGGACGCCTTCGTCGCCGTGATCGACACCAGCCTAGCCGCCTCGGCCAGCGACCGGCTCACCTATATCGGCGGGGAGGGCGACGACACCGCCGCCGACATGAAGATTCTGGACGGCAAGGTCTGGCTGACCGGCGTCGCCAACCGACCCGAGGACGCCAAGGCGACCGATCCGACCAAGGCCTATCTGTCACGCATCGACCCGCTGACCGGCGCGGTGGAGTACCGCAAGGACTGGGAAGGCGACGGCCAGCAGGCCAAGCCGCTGACCCTGGCGGTCGCGGCGGGCGGGGCCAGCGTTCTGGACCGGCTGGGCCTGCCCAACGGCGAGATCGACCAGAGCCAGTCGAAGACACTGGTCAACGCCACCTCGCTACGTGTCGGCGACCGCTTCTATGTCTCGCCCGCCGACGGAGGCCGCTCGATCGCGGTCACCATCGAGGCGCGCGACACGCTGCAGACCCTGGCCCGCAAGATTGAGCAGGCCTCGAACATGAAGCTGAAGGTCACCGTGGCGTCCGAATCCGCCAAGGAAGGCCAGCCCGGCGAACTGGCCGGCGCGCTGCGCACCGGCCTGCAACGCTTGTCGATCACGGCGCGGGACGGCGTGAAGGGCGCCGTGCTGACCTCCGGCGAGACCGGGCGCGACGCCTTGGCCGGGCTGGGCCTGTCGCAGGGCTATATCGGCAGGACGACGGGCGACAACGTCACCCCGACCTTCGGTCTGGGGATGCCGACCAATCTGAGCCTGGCCGACGCCGCCTCGGTGAAGGCCGCAGGCGAGAAGGTTCAGGCGGCGATGAAGTCCATCCGTGACGCCTATCGCGCCCTGGCGCCCGAAACCACCAGTTCGGCGAGCAGTGGTCAGGCTCCGGCCTATCTGACCGCCCAGATCGCCAACTATCAGGCGGCATTGGCACGCCTGACCGGCGGCTAGGTCTTAAGGCGTTGACGGCCCCCGCTTCGCCGGGGTTATTGGGCGCTCCATCCGCGCGAGCCTTTCATGCCCAAGGACAATCGTATCCTCATCGCGATCGGCGCCGCCGCGGCTGTCGTCATCGCCGTCATCATCGGCCTGCTCGTTTCCGGCGGGAAGGATGAACCGGCAGCGCCCCCGCCCGCGGCCCAGGGCGGGCTGACGGTCGCGGTGGCTGACGCGCCCGGTCTGGATTCCACGCGCGAGCTGCGTTGCTACGTCGATGGCCAGTTCGTCGGCATGGCGACCCTGACGGATTGTGCGCGCCGCAACGGCCTGGCCACCGACGCGCTGGATGTCGGCGTGGACGCCACCGGCGCCCTGGTCGCCGCGCCGACCGCTTCGCTGACCCCGCCGCCGTCGCTGCCGCCGGTCGAACTGACCGAGACCAAGCCGGATGCGACCCCGATTGAATCGACCCAGCCGGCCCAACCCGCCGCGCAACCGGCGTCCTCCGGCGGCGCCTGCCTGCGCTACACCGGCTCGGACTGGCGGACCGTCTCGACCGGCGTCAGCCTGAACCAGTGTGTGCAGGAGCTGTATTCGGGCACCTGCGTCCGTCCGGGCGAGGCCCTGTATGGCCGCTGGGGCGAGACCACCCTGCGTCTGGTTCCGCGTCGCGTAGAGCAGTCGCCTGACAACAACCGCTTCCGCCTGCTGGCGGATCAGGATCGCCGCTGCCAGTTCCCGGATCTCCGCTAATGAAGCGTACCTCTCTCTTCCTCGTCGCCGGCGTCGGCCTGCTGGCGCTGGGCGCCTGCCAGAACACCACCAAGGCGCCGTTCGATCCGGGCGTCTGCTATGCGGTCGAGCCGGGCAAGGACGGCGCGGAGCCGACCTTCAACGTCGTCGCGCGCGACCAGCCGCAGATCGAGTTCTGCGCCGCCCGCCTCGAAGAGATGCGCCTGCGCTTCCTCGGCTTCGGCGGCAATCGTCGCGAGATGATCGGCTCCTATCAGGGTCAGTTCATCTTCATCGACCGGGCGGGCGTTTCGTTCGGCAAGTCGCTGGAGGGCGCGCGCTTCATGGCGCTGGCCCGGACAGGCGACGGTCGCCTGGCCATCCCCGGCGCGATCCAGCAAGAGGTGGAGGGGCCGGGCGCGGCGCCCGCCCCGCAGTAAGGCCGCCGCCGCACTGGACAGTGTGGAACAAAGGTGGAACAAGTCTCAGTTCTGTGGATTGCGACGACAAATCGGCCCCGGCGGCGCGAAAGCGCGCTAGGCCACGTGGGAAGGGCCTGAATCAGCGCGGAACGCGCGGTGGGCCGGTTAGCTAAAGGAGCTCGATGATGGCGGGCAGCGTCAACAAGGTCATTCTGGTCGGCAATCTGGGCAAGGACCCGGAAATCCGCAGCCTCAACTCGGGCGAGCGTGTCGCCAACCTGTCGATCGCGACTTCGGAGACGTGGCGCGACAAGTCGACCGGCGAGCGCAAGGAAAAGACCGAGTGGCACCGGGTCGTCATCTTCAACGAGAACATCGTGAAGGTGGCCGAGAACTATCTGAAGAAGGGCTCGACCGTTTACATCGAGGGCTCGCTGCAGACCCGCAAATACGAGCAGGGCGGTGTCGAGAAATACACCACCGAGATCGTGCTGCAGAAGTTCCGCGGCGAACTCACCATGCTGGGCGGCCGCAATGAGGGCGGTTCGTCGGGCGGCGGCGGTTACGGCGGCGGCGGTCGCGGCGACGACGACTATTCGTCGGGCTTCTCGACCGGCGGCGCCAACAAGCCTTCCGGTCCGAAGGAAAGCTACGACCTGAACGACGACATCCCGTTCTAAGAGACGGATCGGCCTGACGGCCACATTCCGAAATGTGAAGTGTCGGGCGCGGGTCTCGCGTCCGACACGTCCACGGGCTAACCCGGTGCGGTGATTACGCCGGACAAGCCCCACAGCCCCCTGAGCCCGCTCGAGATCGCCGCAATCGTGGCGATCATCGTCATCTGGGGCGTGAACAACGCCGCGGCCAAGGTGGCGACCGAGGTCCTGCCGCCGCTGATGACCGGTGCCCTGCGCTTCGCCATCGCCGCGCTCTGCCTGATTCCCTTCGTCCGCCCGCCCTTCCCGAACTGGAAGAGCCTCCTGCTGATCGTCTGCATCGGCGGCCCGCTGCATTACGGGCTGGTCTATCTCGCCTTCTGGCTGGCGCATGACGTCAGTCCGGTGTCGGTGGCGACTCAGCTCTGGGTGCCGTTCACGGCTCTGTTCGCCTTCCTTGTGCTGGGCGAGAAGCTGTCGCGGTTCGCCCTGATCGGCATGGGCGTGGCCTTCCTGGGTGTGGCGTGGATGACGCTGGACGCCCATGCCATCGAGGACTGGAAGGCCGTGGCCGTCGGCGTCGTCGCGGCCAGCGCCTGGGCCATGACCACCGTCATAGCGCGGCGCACGACCTCGATCCCTCCACTGAAGATGCAGGGCCTGCTGGCGCTGGTCGCCCTGCCGACCCTGGCCTTCGCCTCGGCCTTCTTCGAGCGGGGACAGGTGGAGGCGCTGCAGAAGGCTGACGTCCTGATCTGGGCCTGCCTGATCTGGGCGGGGGTGGTGTCGTCGGTGCTGGCCACGACCCTGGTGTTCTGGCTGGTGCAGAAGCGGCCCGCCGGCCGGGTGACGCCCTATCTGCTGGCGACGCCCGTGGTCTCGATCCTGATCGGCTGGTCGATGATGGGCGATGTGCTGACGCCGCAGATCCTGACCGGCGCGGCCCTGACCATGGCGGGGGTGGCCGTGGTGGCCATCGCCGAACGCGGCCTGCGTGCGGGCGCGGCCAAGTCCTGAGCATGAAAAAGGCCCGGACGCTGAACGTCCGGGCCTGATTTCGTATCGCGCAGAAGCGGGTCTTAGAGGCCCGGCAGCTTGAAGCCCGAATCGCGACGCGGGGTGATGGTGATGCCGGCGCGACCGCCGGTCAGGGCCTGCACGCGCGCATACTCGCTGGCGGCGTCGATGGTCACGGCGCCTTCCGAGGTCTGGGTCGTGGTCGCGGTCTGGCTGGCGGCGTCATCGCGACGCCAGAACATGATGCGGTTGGCCCAGCTCTCTTCCTTGTGGGTCAGGTCGCCGAACTCGTCGTCCACGACGTAGCGGGCGAGGGGGTCGGCGCGGTCACCGCCGGCCTGCGCCACCAGCACCTGCTCACCCTGCGAGCGGGTGACGGCGTTGCGCTGGCCCAGAAGGATCTGGCGAGCGGCCGATTCCGGCGCCAGCTCCTGCGGGCGCGGCTGGCCCGGCGCCGGCGGGCGCAGGCCGTATTCCGGCGGCACGGTCAGCGGAGCGGTCGAGACCGTCAGGAACTCGTCCGGCGTCACCTTTGACAGGCCGATGCTGCGTTGCAGGCCGCCACAGGCGCTCAGGGCGAGCGACGAAACGGCGAGGGTCAGAACGGCGGTAGTGCGAAGACGCATGATCAATCTCGGTGCGGCGCGCCGGTCGGCGCACACGTAAACCCTAGTGGAAGCGGCTGATTACGACTTTTCGGCGGCGAGGCCAACCTTCGCGGCCTTCTCCGACAGCAGGCTGTCGAGGATCAGCAGGATGACGCCCACGGTGATGGCGCTGTCAGCGATGTTGAACACCCACGGGAAGACGCCCGTGCCCGAGAAATCGAGGAAGTCCACGACGAAGCCGAAGCGGATGCGGTCGATGACATTGCCGATGGCGCCGCCCATGACCAGGCCGATGGCGGTGATCAGCAGGCGGCGGTCCGCCTTCAGCGCCCACCAGCCGAGGAAGCCCGCGACGGCGACCGAGAAGACGCTCAGGAACCAGCGGGCCGATCCATCGCCGAACAGGCCGAAGCTGACGCCGTCATTGGCCACGAAGGTGATGCGGAAGATGTCGCCCAGCACTGCGACCGAGCGATAGCCCCACAGCTCGCGATCCAGCATGGCGCCGTTCACGTCCAGCATGTGCATCCCGGACAGGACCCAGGCCTTGGTGATCTGGTCCAGCACGATGACGACGAGGGCGAAGCCGTAGGCGGCGTAGGCGATGCGGGGGATTTTCATTCGGTTCGCTGAGAAATTGAGCGGTCCGGGTTAGCAGCCCCCGCCTTGCGCGCGAAGAGATTTTCTGGCGGCACAGCGTCGCGGAGCCCGCTTTTGCCTTGTTCCGCAGGCGTTCCGGCCCCAAATGTCCAGCTTCAACCCGCAAGGATTCTACCCACGCACCTCAAGGAGCGCCGATGACGCATGCCGGAGTGGCCCAGCACGCCACCAACGCCGCCAGCCACGCTGATAGCCTGATCCTCACTTTGGTGGGGGGCTTCGTGCTGGCGTTCGTATTCGGGATGATCGCCAATCGGATGAAGCTGTCGCCGCTGGTCGGCTATCTGGTCGCCGGCGTTATCGTGGGGCCGCACACGGCGGGGTTTGTCGCTGATCAGGAGTTGGCGCCCCAGTTGGCCGAGATCGGCGTGATCCTACTGATGTTCGGGGTCGGGCTGCATTTCTCGCTCAACGACCTGATGAAGGTTCGCAAGATCGCCATCCCCGGCGCCCTGGTTCAGATCGCCGCCGCGACGGTGCTGGGCTGGGGACTTGGACGCCTGATGGGCATGGGAGACGTCGAGGCCGTGCTGATGGGCTTCGCCCTGTCGGTCGCGTCCACCGTCGTGCTGCTGAGGGCGCTGGAAGAGCGCAAGCAGGTCAAGGGCGATGTCGGCAAGATCGCCATGGGCTGGCTGATCGTCGAGGATCTGGTGATCGTCATCGCTCTTGTTGTGCTGCCGCTGCTGGTGGTCCAGCCGGGCACGGAAGTGAACGGCGGCGCGCTGGCCGCCTCGATGGGCTGGACCCTGTTCAAGGTGGCCGCCTTCACCGCCGTCATGCTGGTCGTCGGCGCCAAGGTTCTGCCGTGGGTGCTGGTCCGCATCGCCCACACCAAGTCGCGGGAGCTGTTCACCCTTGGCGTTCTGGCGATTGCCCTGGGCATCGCCTGGGTCGCCTACGCCCTGTTCCACTCCTTCGCCATGGGCGCCTTCCTGGCCGGGCTGGTGCTGAACAGCTCGCCGCTGGGCCACAACGCGGCCGAGCGCTCCCTGCCGCTGCGCGACGCCTTCGCGGTTCTGTTCTTCGTCTCGGTCGGCATGCTGTTCGACTGGCATATTCTGGTCGAGCGTCCGCTCAGCGTTCTGGGCGTCCTGGCCATCATCATCGTCGGCAAGTCGCTGGCGGCGCTGGTCATCACCACGGCATTCAAACTGGACAAGGCGACCAGCCTGACCGTCGCCGCGGCCCTGGCGCAGATCGGCGAATTTTCCTTCATCCTGACCAAGATGAGCGTCGATCTGGGCGGCATGAGCCCGGAAACCCAGAACCTGATTCTGGCGGCGGCCCTGCTGTCGATCTCGCTGAACCCGTTCGTCTTCGCCTTCATCGACCGGCTGGGCGGCAAGCCCAAGCCGCCGGTCAAGGAGACGCCGCCGGTCACCTCGCTGATCTGAGCCAGAACCAAAGAAGAAGGGGCGCCGGTCGATCCGGCGCCCCTTTTCCGTTCAGACGTCTGCCTGAGGTCAGAGGACCCCGATCATCGAGGCGACCAGCGGGTGGCGAACGATGTCGCGCTCGGCCAGCTTGACCACGCCGATGTCCGGCACCGCCGTCAGGCGTTCGGCGATGTCCGCCAGACCCGAGATGCCCGGCAGCAGGTCGGACTGCTGCGGGTCGCCGGTGACCACCATGGTCGAGTGCCAGCCCAGACGGGTCAGCAGCATCTTCAGCTGGACGTAGGTGCAGTTCTGGGCCTCATCGACGACGATGAAGGCGTTGTTCAGCGTGCGGCCACGCATGTAGCCGATGGGGGCGATCTCGATCAGGCCCTCGGCCATCAGCGCCTTGACCCGTTTCATCGACAGGCGATCCGACAGGGCGTCGTAGAGGGGGCGCAGATAGGGGGCCAGCTTGTCCTCCATGTCGCCGGGCAGGAAGCCGATCGACTCGCCCGCCTCGACCGCCGGGCGGCTCAGGACGATGCGCCCGACCTTGCCCGCCTCCAGCGCCTCGACCGCCTTGGCGACGGCCAGATAGGTCTTGCCGGTGCCTGCCGGCCCGAGGGCGAGGACCAGGTTGTGATGATCGATCATCGTCATCAGCTCGGCCTGGCCGTCCGACTTGGGCTTCAGCGTCTTCAGATAGGCCTGGTCCCGCTCATCGTTCGAAGGGTGTGGCGACCATCCGGCATGGGGCGGCAATCGCCGCACCTTGGAGTCCTGGATGAACTGGCTCGTATCGAGCACACCGAACTCGCGGGATGCTTCGCGGGTCTGACGCTTCAGGGCCGAACGTTTGGTCATGGACGCCTCCAGGGCATGAAAAAAGGCGATGCCGCAAAAGCATCGCCTTGAACGATCGTGGGGAGGAGAGAAGAGGATGCGACGCATCCGCCCGGGTCGGAGGAAGGACCAACTTCCAGCGGACGCAGCCGCCGAACCGAACGCACCACGCGCGTTCCCCCTGCTTGACCGGATCGGGCTTGATCCGGTTACGGATCCGGGGCCGAAATGGCGACCTCGAATCGCATCAACAGATTGATGCTAGCGTGGTTTACGAAGGCTTAAAGAGCTGATTACGCCAAAGAAGAGGTGATGTTTCTATGACGATCTATGCGTTGGCGGACAAGAAACCGCAGCTTCCGCCGGAAGGCGAATACTGGGTTGCGCCGAATGCTGTGGTGACAGGAGATGTGATTCTCAAACCGGGCGCCAGTGTCTGGTTCGGCGCGGTCGTCCGTGGGGACAATGATCCCATCACCATCGGGCGCGACACCAATATCCAGGACGGCAGCGTGCTGCACTCCGATCCAGGCGAGCCCCTGACCATCGGCGACGGCGTGACCGTCGGGCATATGGTCATGCTCCACAGTTGCGAGATCGGGGACAACACCCTGATCGGCATTGGCGCCGTGGTGCTGGGCCGCGCGAAGATCGGGAAGAACTGCCTGATCGGCGCCAACGCCCTGATCACCGAGGGCAAGGTGATCCCGGACAATTCGCTGGTGATGGGCCAGCCCGGCAAGGTGGTGCGCGAGCTGGAACCCGGTCAGATCGAGGCGTTGCGGGTGTCGGCCGCGCACTACGTCCAGAACTGGAAGCGTTATGTGCGCGACCTGACCGAGATGGGTTAACCCGTCTTCGTCAGCAGGCCCTGCAGCTTCTTCAACTGCGGGGCCACGATGGGCGTGGTCAGCATCGTTGAGCCGATGGCCATCAGCAGCAGGGCGGTGAAGGTCGTGTTGGTGATGATCTGCTTATCCAGCAGGATGTTGGCGAAGATGATCATGATCAGCGCCTTGGTCTGCAGCAGCCAGCCGATGATCGAGGCCTCGCCCTTTTCCCACTTGAGGATCTTGCCCGCGATCTGGACGCCCAGCAGCTTGCCAGCCACCGAGGCGACCAGCAGCAGGGCTGCGGCGCCGAAGACCATCAGGCCCCCAACGTCCCATTGGGTCCGCAGGCCGGTGGACAGGAAGAAGACCGGCATGACCGCCAGCAGGATGTTGTGGCGGAACTGGTCCATCTGCTTCTGGTCGAACCAGTCTGAATCCAGCACCGCGCCCGACAGGAAGGCGCCGACCATGTAGTGCAGGCCCGCCCAGTCAGCGGCGAAACCGCAGGCCGCCAGCCAGATCAGCGAAACGTACCAGCGGTCCTTCTGCGGGATGCGCTTCATCAGCATGCGGATGCCGATGGTCGCGGTGGTGAAGCCGATGAAGAAGGCCCCTTGGCGCCCGATGCGCTCCCAGTCGAGCAGGATCAGGGCCAGAACGCCCCAGATGGCGATGTCGTCCAGGCTGGCGTAGCGGAGGATGCGCTGGCCTAGGGGCTGGCGCAGGATTTCCATCTTCTCCATCAGCAGGACGAGGATCGGCAGGGCGGTCACGGCGCAGGCCATGCCGATGCCCAGCACCACCTGCCAGGTCTCGCCCTTCGGACCCGCCCACGCGGGACTCATGGTCAGCATGGCCACGGCGGCCAGGGCGCCGAAGGCCAGGGGCATGGCCAGGGCCAGACCGGCTGTGACGCCCGTCTCACCCTTGCGCTTCCACGCCTGCTTCAGGTCCAGCTCGATCCCGGCGATCCAGACAAAGATCATCACCGCCCACCAGGCGATGCCGTTCAGGGCCGCGATGACGTCCTTGTTGAAGACGAACTTGTAATAGTCGGGGAAGGCGGCGCCGAGGACGCCCGGTCCCAGCAGAATTCCGCCGATGATTTGAACCACCACCAGCGGCGCCCAATAGTCGGTCTTGAAGAGTCTCCAGACCAGATACGGCACGCTGAAGATCAGCAGCATCGCGATCAGGAAGATCTCGGTCATCGTCATATGCATGGGCGTCCCCCCGGACGGCTGTCGTCGTCCGCCTCGAAACGGGCGGTTTGTCACAGGCTATGTCAGGTAACGGACCGATGGCACGTCAAATCGTGTGACCGCTATCAGGCGATGCGGCGGCCCTGCTCGACGACAAGGCTGAGGGCAGGGCGACCGGGTCTTCCGGCCCCCACCGCCAGCCGGGCGACCAGTCGCGCCGGGTCCTCGCCCGCGGCTGTCAACGCCGAGGCGGGGGCGAACAGGCCCAGCAGCCGGTCCGGCCGGTTTGATGTCCCGCGCAGGGGCGCGACAACCATCTCCAGCGCCATGGCCGGTTCGCCCGATGTGAATGCGGCGACCACGACCGGGCGGGCCTCCAGGATCGCCTGGGTCACGGCCTGCTCGACGAGTTCAGCCGATGGGGGGGTCCACAGAGCCGTCAGGGGCCGGCCGGCAAGCGATTGTTTGCAGACGGTTTCCAGCGCCGTCCCGGCAAGGGTCAGCATCGTCTGGCCGTTTCGGCGCTCGGCCATGAACACCCGGGGCAGGCGACGCCCGAACGCTTCCGGCCGCAGGGCTGAACGGGCCGGAATCCCCCCTCGCACCTCTGCCGCGCGCGCCAGAGCCGTCCAGTGGTCGATCAGGAATGTCGTATCGGGATGAAACACGGTGTCCGCCTCGGGGCGGAATGCCGCAAGGCCCGGGCCGCGAAGGCAACGGAAATGCAAGGCTTTTGGGGTCTTGATGCAGGCTGGAACGGTCCGCGTGCTTTGCGGACCGCGCAGAAACTCATCTGGAGGTCGGCCCATGGGGGTGCGGATCATGACCTGGCTGCCGGCCGCCGCGGGCTTCCTGGCCCTTTCGGCGGTCGCTGACGATGCAGCGGCGCAGTGCACGGGCGGCTGTCCGCCGCCCCCGCCGCCCTGCTGCGAGCCGCCGCCCCCTCCGCCTCCGCCCCCGCCGCCGGTGTGCTGCAACCCGCCTCCGCCGCCGTCCTGCTGTGGCGGCGGCAATCTGAACGTCAATGTGAACGTCAACGCCGGGGCGAACGCCAACGCCAATGCGTCGGCCCGTGGCGCCGCCGGTCTGAACGCCCGCGCAGGCGGCTCGGTCTGGGTCAGCGGCGGCGGTTCGGCCTATGTCACGGTCGACCAACCCTATCCGACTACGGTCAACGGCCTGAACGTCGAGGGCGCGCGCGTCCGCCGCGTCGTCCGTGTCCCCTACGAGGAGCGCCGTCGCTGGGAGAAGCGGGTGGTGATCCAGGCCGTCTGCATCGACGACCGCAACATTCCGCACCCCGCCTCGCAGGTCCGTCCCGATCGCGAGGTCGACGGCGGCTATGAGGGCGAACTGTATCGCTGCATCGCCGGTACGGCCCTGCAGTACACCTGGGCCGAATACGACGGTCAGGTCCGCTTCGACCACGGCGAGACCATCAGCTGCCGCAAGGGCGAAGCGCTCTGGTACGGCCGAAACAATGTTGAATGCCGGGCCCAACGCGCCGAACGGGAGTGCAACGAGCGCTCGCTGCTGCGCCGCTATGGCGCGGGCGTGAAGATCCTGACCTGGATGCGCGAGGAGACATACACGGCCTACCGCGAGGAAGTGATCGAGGAGTCGGGGATGGCCGTGACCGGCGGGGCCCTGACGCTGGATGGCGGCGTCGGCGGGCGGGTCTTCTGATCCGTTGAACGGCGTGTTCAGCCTGCCGTCAGGCGGGAAGGCCTAGAGTCCGGAGGTTGTCGGCTCTCCGCCGATGATCCTGAGAAGCGGAACTGGCCCCGGTCCATGACGGACCGGGGCCTTTTTTGTCGCTTACTGCTGGGCCTGAGCCGATACCACGATGGCCTTCCAGGCGGTGTCGTCGCGCAGGTACTGGCGAGCCAGGGCCTGAACGTCAGCAGGGGTGACCGATTCCAGATCCGAAATGTGGGTCAGGGTCTGTTCCACATCCGTCGGCGTACCGGCCACGTCGGACAGTTGCGCCAGCCAGTATTCATTGCTGGCCTGGCTGCGACGCAGGGCCTCGATCACCGGCAGGCGGGCGCGGTTCAGTTCGTCCTCGCTGGGCGGGGCGTTCTTCATCGAGGCCACGATCTCCTGCACGGCGGCGTAGAAGGGATCGACCTTGTCTGCGGCGATTTCAGCGCGGATCGAGACCGAGCCGTAGCCGCGGTAGGTGTCCGAGGCGCTGGAGCCGGTGCCCGGCGAATAGGCCAGGGCCTGCTTCTCGCGGATTTCTTCCAGCACGCGCAGCTTCAGCACCTCGGTCATCACCGAGACCCGGCGGGCTTCGGTGCGGTCCGCCACGGCGTCGGTGGTCGGCCAGGCGATATAGGCCAGGGTCTGTTCGGCCGGACCGTTGTGGGTCAGACGAACCGGCTCGGGCGTCCCGGCGGGGAAGCGCAGTTCCGTGGCGCCCGGGGCGGGCTGGGCGTCCGGACCGCGACGGGGCAGGGCGCCCAGGGTCGGGGCGACCGCCGCGATGGCGTCATCCACGGTCAGGTCGCCGACGATGACCACGTCAATCGGACCCGTGCTCAGCCCGGCGGTGATGCCCGCCTTGGCGTCGTCGATGGTCCACGCGGCGACTTCCTCGGCGGTCGGGAAGGATTCGCGCTTGTCGCCGCTCGCCAGAAGACCTGAGGCCTGCACCTGGAAGGCGCCGCCGGGGGTGGCCATCTGCTGGGCGACGATCTGCGGGAACAGGCCCTTGATCTGCTGGAACGGAGCCGGACGGAAGCCCGGGTCGGTCAGATAGGCGGTCAGCACCTGCAGCTCTAGGCCAAGGTCCGCCGGACGCGTGGCGCCCGAGAACGAATAGCTGTCGCTGCCGACCGAGAAGCCGGCGGAATAGACGTGGCCGTTCAGGACGCGGTTCAGTTCGTCGAAGGTCAGACGGCCGAGGCCGCCCGAAACGACGTAGGCCGGAGCCAGGGCCTGCGGCGTCGAACGGTCGGTCGGCAGACCTTGCTCGCCGATGCCGGTGTGGACGCTGACCAGAATCTGTTCGTCGCGGAAGTCGGTCGGCTTGACCGTCAGGCGCACGCCGTTGGCGAAGGTGACGACCGTGGCGCCGACCTCGGCGATTTCCCGACGCTCAGCCACCGTGCCCGCGGCGCCGAACTGGGTGTAGGGCCATTCGAGAGCGGCCTGGGCCGCCGGAGCGGCGACCGGGACCTGACGCGAGGCCTGCAGGGCCGCGGTGACGGCGGCTTCACCGCCCTCGATCTCGACCGGGGTGACGACCAGGGCCAGCGGACCGCCGCCGGTGAAGACGGTTTGCAGCGAGGCGTTCACCTGCGCCGCGGTCAGGCCGTTCACAGCGGCGTTGAACAGGTCGAGGTTGGTCTGCGGCGAGGTGAAGACCACGCGACCGTTGACCGCGCCGGCGATGCCGTTGGCCAGGGCGGGCGTGCGGCGGGTCGCGGCGCCGGCGACGGCGTTCTCCAGCGCGGTGCGGTAGTCGGTGATCTCGCGTTGCAGTTCGGCGTCGGTGACGCCGTACTGAACCAGACGGCGCTGTTCCTGTTCGATCGACTCCAGCGCGGCCTTCCAGCCGCCCGGGTTGAAGCTGGCCGAGACCGAAGCGATCTCGAGGCTGTCGACCAGGTTCGAGGAGCCGCCGCTGGCCGAGGTGAACGGCGGGTTGTCGCCGCGCGAGATCTCGTCGAGGCGACGGTTCAGGACCGCCAGGCCCAGGTTGGTGATCAGGTTGTCGCGGCGCTCGGCCACGGTGTCGGGATCCAGATCCGGCGCCTTGGTCCAGTTCAGCTGGATGTTCGACTGGATGCCCGGCTCGACCAGGATGCGGGTTTCCGGCTGACGCGGGGCGACCGTGCCCAGATCCGGCTCCGGACCGTCAGCGGCCTTGGGCTCCCAGCTCTCGAAGGCGGCCCGAATCTTCGCCTCCATCACGTCCACGTCGAAGTCGCCGACGGCGACGAAGGTCGCGCGCGAAGGACGGTAATAGGCTTCATAGAATTCGACGAAGCGCTCGCGCGGGGCGTTGCGGATGATGTTCAGGTCGCCGATCGGCATGCGCTGCGAGATGCGCTGGCCGGGGGCCAGCAGGGCCAACTGGGCCTTGATCGAACGCAGGCCCGGCGTGTTGCGCAGGCGCTCTTCGCCCTCGATCACGCCACGCTCGGCGTCAACGGCGTCGGCGGCCATCAGGGCTTCCGAAACCTGCTCGCGCATGATGCGCAACGAGGCGTCGACGGTCTCGTCGTTCGTGCGCGGCAGCTCCAGCATGTAGAGGGTCTGGTCGAAGCCGGTCGAGGCGTTGGTGTCGGCGCCGAAGGCCAGACCCAGACGCTCCAGAATACGCAGAAGGTCATTCTCCGGGATGTTGGTCGTCCCGTTGAAGGCCATGTGCTCCATGAAGTGGGCCAGACCCAGCTGGTCCTCGTTCTCCATCAGCGAACCGGCGTCGATGCGCAGGCGGAACGAGGCCTGGCCCGGAGGCGTGGCGTTGCGCATCACGGCGTACTGCATGCCGTTCGGCAGGGTGCCGAAGCGAACGTTCGAATCCGCGGGAATGTCGCTGGCCGCCTGGGCGAACGGATCGGTGGGCGCGACCTGCTGCGCCATCGCGGGGGCGGCGGCGGTCAGCGCGACGGCTGAAGCCGCGGCAAGCAGAAGAAGGCGGGCGGAACGCATGGTCGGTCGTCTCCGATGGCGCAGATCAGCCCATGCGGGCGCGCCGGCAAACAGGAAGGACCGCGATTTTAAGAAGTACCGCTGACGCCCCGCTGCAACCCTTCGGGGACCGGGCCGTCGGGCTCAAGTTACCGAAGTTTAATGACTGGGCCGCGAGACGTAGAAGGTCGCCGAATTCCCCGTGGCCGTGGCGCTGGAGATCACCGCGCGGTTCGATCCTGCGACAACGGTGCTGGCCTGGGCCGAGACGTCGCCCGAATTGGTCTGGGTGTTGCGGGCGTCCAGACGGCCCTGGCACTCCGAGCAGGCGTAGCCGGTGACCGCATTGCCGGTGGCCTCGGCGCCCACATAGACGTCGTAGCCGTTGGTCCCAGAGAAATTGGCCGAGACGTCGACACCGCCGGTGTTGATCTGGGTGCTGTCGATCTCGACGAAGATGTCATTGTTACCGACCGACAGCTGGTTGCCCGCACCCGACGCATAGGCCTGGGCGCGGCCATAGTCATAGGCGGTGGTCGCCGCCGCCGAGCGGATGAAGGACGAGTTGTCCTGCGCCGAGCCGACCTCGACCGATCCGCCGGAGTTATAGCTGTTGGCGTAGTTGCCGACGGTGCGGGCGCGGGCGGCAAGGTCCCAGCCGTTGCCGGTGTTGGCGCTGGCCTCGGCCTCAATGAAGTCGCCGGTCGAGGTCTGGTCGAAGGCGAGGTTCTGGCCCGAGGTCTGGCCGCTGTTCACCCCGATGGCGTTGCCCATGGCCTGGGCCTGCACCTCAGCGGCGGCTGGAACATACTGGCTGTCTAGACGGCTGTAGGCGCGCACCGTGGCGTCGGACGACTGCTCGACCGTGCCCCGCACGAAGCTGCCTTCGCCATACAGGGAGGTGGTGTTGGAGCTCGCCGTGGCCGAAACCACGCCCCCGGCCAGAAGGCGGGCGTCTTCGTCGCCGACCTCGGTCTGGCCCCCGACCAGACCGCCGGTGTTGCGCTGGGTCGCCTCGACGGTGACGTCGGCGTCATAGCCGCTGACCGCCAGATAGTTGCCGCCCGCATTGGAGTTGACCGCGACGGGACCCGAGGTGTCGCCGCCGAGGGTGACCGAGGTCGTGGCGATGGAATCGCCGCGCATGTCCTGCGTCGAGCGGACCGTCACCGTGCCGTTCTCGACCGCGCCCGAGGCGCTGTTGCCGTTGGCGGTTGTGCCGACGGTCACCTGATCCTGGGAATCGACCACGTTCAGCGTCTGGTCGGCGAAGACATCGCCGAGCTGAAGCTGGTTGTTCAGGACAAGGCTGTTGTCCTGCGGGGGCGTCTGCGCGGCGGCCTCAGTAGCGGCTGCGGCGCACATCACCGTCGCGGCGATCGTGCCAGCGAGACGGATCCGCACGGGTCTGACCATTGTTGGTCTCCGTGTTGGGGTAAGCCGGGTAATAGCCGCCGGTGATGCTGACGGTGCCCGCCAGCGGGTCCTGACCGGCCTGCAGGCAGATCTCGGGGCCGGGCGCGCCGTAAAGATTGGCCATGAACTCGACCGTGGCCCGCTCGATCAGGGCGCGCACCGCCAGTTGGACCGGCTCCAGCGCGCCTTCGCCCGCCGAGATGTCGAAGACATTGCCGTTCAGGAAGTCGAACACGCCAGCCGAGATTTCCCGGCCGATGATCTGCTTCTGATAGGAGACGACGTCCACCACCTCCTGCGTCGTGGTCTGCACCAGACGCAGGTCGATGGCGATGTTCATCACAAAGGCCTTGCCCGCGAAGGCCGCCGAGAGGGGCGTGTTGGTGTCCGCCTGGCCCGCGGCCATGTCGAACCCGCCCGAGCGAATGTTGTAGTTCACCTCGGTGATGCCGCCGATGATGTAGAAGTCCGAGCCCGGCACCGAACCGGCGATGATCCGGCGATACTGCAGGTCCTCGGCGCCGCCCGCGCCCTCGTCGCCGATCAAGCGGTTGTTGGCGTAGCGCAGCTCCATTTCCGAGATGGAGGTGTCATAGCGTTCGACCAGACGGGCGCCCGACTTGGCGAGGGCGGTCATGGCCATCAGCGAGGCGCCGCCGGTGACTTGGCGGCCGCCGTCGGCGGAGACGGTGCCGGTGTAGTCGGCGATCCGGCCGACCGCGAGGCGGGGCGAGGGCAGGTTATAGCGACGGGCGTAGTCGGCCATGCAGACCAGCGCCGCCGAATAGGGGGTCGGGTTGGCGGTGACCGGCGCATTACCGATCGGCGTCGCATAGGTCCCACGCGGACCGGCGCTCGCCGAGATGCAGCCGCTCAGCAGGGCCGCGCCCGCGCAGGCGACGCCCAGCGTCTTGAACAGCCGAAGGGAACGGCCAGTGCTCATGGAAGCCTCAGGGTGCCGTTCAGGTCGGTCCCGGCGGTGACATTGCCGTTGTTGACCTGGCTGGAGTTGACGATGACCGTGTTGTGGTTGCCCTGAACGACGACGTTCAGGCTGTTGCCGATGGCGGTGGAGCCGCCGATCGTCTGGCCGTTCCCGGCGCCCGCGCCGGCATAGCTGTTGGCCACGCCGCCCGAGGTGCTGGAATAGGCGCTGGCGCCCGACTGGATGATGCCGTTGACAATCAGGCGGTTGCCGTTCTCGTCCCGGGTCGAGCCGGTCTGGGGGCGGGCGGTGGTGTAGCGCGAGGCGCCGTAGCCGGCCGTGTAGGTCCCCATGCCCGACGAGCCTGCGGATTGCGCAAGGGCGCTGACGGGGAGGGCGACGGCGACGAGAACGACGACGGCGGCGGCCTTCTTCCTGACGGTCATGGCGGCGCTTCTCCCACGCGACACGGTTTACGGAGCGCTAAGCACTCCGCGCGCCAATCTGGGACATGGTTATTAAGGATGACTTGCCAGACGACGGGACCTCGACCGGAGCGTCGGGGGCGATGACCGGTTCTCCGCGCCGGGAGCCGATCTTCAACGCGCCGTTGGTGGCGATTCTGACCGCCGTTTCCATTCCGGCGCTCTTTATAGTGCAAGGGGAGTTGCCGGACGGCGGCTTCAGCCTGGCGTTTCGCCCGTCGTCGCTTGCGGATGGCCAATGGTGGCCGGGCCTGTTCACCGCCATGGTCCTGCACGCGGGATGGACCCATGCGCTGATGAACGCCGCCGGCGCCATCGCCTTCGGCCCGCCGGTCGCCCGGCTCATGCCCGGGGTGCGCGGCGCGCTCGGCTTTCTACTCTTCTATATGGCGTGCAGCGTCGCGGCGGTCCTTGGCTATGGCCTCCTTCATATAGGGAGCCACGATATCGTGGTTGGCGCGTCCGGAGCGGTCTTTGGTCTGACGGGGGCGGCGATGCGTCTGCTGGGCCGACGGGATGGACGCCTCCGCGCCCTGACGGACCGACGCCTGCTCGGCATTTCGGCGATTCTCATGGTGGCGAACCTGGTCCTTGGACTGGCCGGCACGCTTCCCGGAGGCGCCGGGCCGGTCGCCTGGGAGGCGCATGCCTTCGGCTATCTGTTCGGCCTGCTGGCGATCGGACCATGGGCGCGGATCTTCCGCGGGCGGAGCGGATTTGATTCGAGGGCGGATCCGGGTGATCCTCCCATCTGATGCGGCCCCGCCGCGGCCGCCGCTCTCAAGGGAAGGGGAGACGCCGCCATGCTGGTCGCCGAGATTCTCAAGGACAAGGGAAGCGTCGTGTTCACGATCCCGCCGGGGCTCAGCCTCGCGGAGGCGTGCGTGGAGCTGGAGCGCCTGCGAGTCGGCGCCCTGATGGTCTGTCACGACGAACAGGTCGTCGGCGTCCTGTCGGAACGGGATGTGGTCCGGGCCATCGCGCGCCATGGGCAGGCCGGTCTGGCGCGTCCGGTCTCCGACTTCATGACCGCGGATGTCATCTTCGCGGCCCCGACCGAGACGATGTCGATTCTGATGGAGCGGATGACGGATCGTCGAATCCGCCATTTGCCGGTCCTGAACGACGGGCGTCTGACCGGCGTCATCTCCATCGGGGATGTGGTGAAGTGCCAGATCGCCGAGGCCCGACATGAGGCGGACTCCCTCAGAACCTATATAGCGGCTGGATAGGCGCGGGATGGGCGGTCTCCATCGACCCGGAGTCGGCGAGAAAGTTCGCAGAACTGTCGGATTCAGGTTGCGGACCAAACGGCCGCTGCGTATATCGCCGCCTCGCTCGGAAACGGGCCGGCCGCCGGGGCCACGGAGACGAAAGCCTCCGGGTTCCATCGGAAAGAAGAACCTAAAAAGTTCTTGCTTCTGAAAGACGGTTTGGCTAGGTTCCGCGCTCCAATCGAATCGTCGGAAACGAACACAGAGGCGAGCCTCTCGGCTTCTCCTCTCGGCGGTTTTTTGCGGTCTGAAGGTCTCGATCTTCTCTCCGCAGAATGGCTGAAAAGCCCGGTTGACAAGGAGATCGGCCTTCCTTAGATAGCCGCCTCCGCCGTGACCGGGCGTTAAATGGTTGGGCCGCTTCGGTGGTTTGGGT